>FLQS01000092.1 GCA_900078375.1 uncultured Mycobacterium sp.
GGCGCCCCCGACGTCGCCTTCCCCCGGCTCAACGCGCTGTCGTTCTGGCTGTTCATCTTCGGCGCGCTCATCGCGCTGGCCGGCTTCATCACCCCGGGAGGTGCGGCCGACTTCGGCTGGACCATCTACGTCCCGCTGTCCGACGCGGCCCACAGCCCGGGTGCCGGTGCCGACCTGTGGATCCTGGGCGTCGCGGTCGGTGGTCTTGGCACCATCCTGGGTGCGGTCAACATGATCACCACCGTGGTGTGCATGCGCTGCCCCGGTATGACCATGTTCCGGATGCCGATCTTCACCTGGAACATCTTCGTGACGTCGATCCTGGTTTTGGTGATCTTCCCGCTGCTGACCGCCGCGCTGTTCGGCCTGGCCGCTGACCGCCGCCTCGGTGCGCACATCTACGATCCCGCCAACGGCGGAATCATGTTGTTCCAGCACTTGTTCTGGTTCTTCGGACACCCGGAGGTCTACGTACTGGCGCTGCCGTTCTTCGGCATCGTCTCCGAGATCTTCCCGGTGTTCTCCCGCAAGCCGATCTTCGGCTACACCACCCTGATCTACGCCACGATCAGCATCGCGGCGCTGTCGGTGGCGGTGTGGGCGCACCACATGTACGTCACGGGCGCTGTGCTGCTGCCGTTCTTCAGCTTCATGACGTTCCTGATCGCGGTGCCCACCGGCATCAAGTTCTTCAACTGGATCGGCACGATGTGGAAGGGTCGGCTGACGTTCGAGACGCCGATGCTGTTCTCCATCGGCTTCCTGGTGACGTTCCTGCTCGGCGGTCTGTCCGGTGTGCTGCTGGCCAGTCCGCCACTGGACTTCCACGTCAGCGACACGTATTTCGTTGTCGCGCACTTTCACTACGTGCTCTTCGGCGTGATCGTGTTCGCCACTTACGCCGGGATCTACTTCTGGTTCCCGAAGATGACCGGCCGCCTGCTCGACGAGCGGCTGGGCAAGTACCACTTCTGGCTGACCTTCATCGGCTTCCACACCACATTCCTGGTACAGCACTGGCTCGGCAACGCGGGCCTGCCCCGGCGCTACGCCGATTACCTGGCGAGCGACGGGTTCACCACGCTGAACTTCATCTCGACCGTCGGCGCGTTCATCCTCGGTGTCTCGATGCTCCCGTTCATCTGGAACGTGTTTCGCAGTTGGCGCTACGGCGAGGTCGTCACCGTCGACGATCCGTGGGGCTACGGCAACTCGCTGGAGTGGGCCACCTCATGCCCGCCGCCGCGGCACAACTT
>FLQS01000090.1 GCA_900078375.1 uncultured Mycobacterium sp.
ACATCACTGAGCACCGCACCGGTGAGGGCAAGCTCTACCTCTGTGCGATTAAGGACGTGTTCTCCAACCGGATCGTCGGCTACAGCATCGACTCCGAGGAATTGTCAATACCTGTGGATCGGGGTGTTTCAGGCGACCTCCGTTCCGGCGTCCTGATCGTCGTCTGAGGGCGGTGTTGGTGGGGTGATGTCGGTGGGTCGTTCGAGCAGTTTGCCTTTGTGGAAGACCGCTCCGGCGCGGACCAGGGCGACCAGGTGCGGGGCGTTGACGGCGCGCCAGCGGGCCGAGGCGGCGTCGATCAGCTTGTAGGCCATCGCTAGTCCGGCCGCTCGCGATCCCGGGCCTTTTGTCACCTTGGTCCGAAGTCGCACTGTGGCGAAGGTGCTTTCGATCGGGTTCGTCGTGCGCAGGTGGATCCAATGTTCGGCCGGGTACTTGAAGAACTCCAGCAGCACATCGAGGTCGTCGGTGATCTTGGCGACCGCCTTGGGGTACTTGGCGCCGAAATCGACCTCGAAGGCCTTGACCGCGAGCTGGGCCTTGTCGATATCCTCGGCGTTGTAGATCTCCTTGAGTGCCGCCAGGGCCGACGGGTGTGCTGATTTCGGCAGTGCGGCAAGAACATTGGCTTGCTTGTGGAACCAGCAGCGCTGCTCTTTGGTGGCCGGGAAAACTTCGCGGACTGCTTTCCAGAACCCGAGTGCACCGTCACCGACGGCGAGCACGGGGGCGGTCATGCCGCGCCGTTTGCAGTCGCGCAGCAGATCGGCCCACGACTCGGCCGATTCACGGTAGCCGTCGCTGATCGCCACCAGCTCCTTGCGGCCGTCAGCGCGCACACCGAGCATCACCAGCAAGCAGAGTTTCTCCTGGTCCAGGCGGACCTTGAGGTGGATGCCGTCGACCCACAGGTAGACATAGTCGCTGCCCGACAGATCGCGACGACCGAACGCGGCGGCCTCATCTTGCCACTGCGACGTGAGCCGGGTGATCGTCGATGCCGACAACCCGGCACCGGAGCCGAGGAACTGCTCCAGGGCCGGGGTGAAATCGCTGCTCGACAACCCGTGCAGGTACAACAGCGGCAACACCTCGGACATCTGCGGGGACTTGCGCGCCCAGGCCGGCAGGATCGCCGAGGAGAACCGCTTGCGTTCACCAGTGTCGGGATCGACACGTTTGTCGTTGACCCGCGGGGCCCTCACCTGCACCGCACCGGCTGCGGTCAGCACCTCGCGCGGCTGGTGGTAGCCGTTGCGGACCACCAATCGGTGGCCGTTGTCATCGCGCTGGTCAGCGAACTGCGCCACGTAGGCGGCGACCTCGGCCTGCAACGCCGCGGCCAGCATCTGCCGAGCGCCATCACGGACAATCTCATCCAACAACGACCGACCAGCACCACTGTCAGTGTTGTCGTTGGCCTCCGCGCCGTCGTGAACTACCGTGAGCATGGGCGTACCTTCCCAACCAGCGCGCCAACGCCGGTCTTGATCGAATACCTGATTCCGTGATGATCATCCTCGGGAAGGTGCGCTCATTTTCACGCCCCCACGCCGAGGCTCATCCACAGGTTCTGATCATTCCTCATCGACTCCCGAATGAAGTCACAACTGGCCATCCGGGCACTACACAGCGCGGTAGCCCGACGCGGAGATGTCGCGGGGTGCATTCTGCACTCGG
>FLQS01000084.1 GCA_900078375.1 uncultured Mycobacterium sp.
GCCCCACCGGAGACCAGGGCGTTGAGGAACGCCTGCGGTCCGTCGATGGTCGCGTTGAGCACGGCCTGCAGGGCCAGCCCGAGGTTGACGTCGATATTGCCGAACGCCTGCACCAACGCGTTGATGAAGGCCTGCGGGTTCGGGAAGGCAGCCAACGCCGCCTGGAACGCCGCGAACAGTGCACTGGCCGGNTTGCCGAGCGCGTTGAGCAGCGCCTGGAAACCGGTGAGCCCGGCCGCAATTCCAGCCTGGAGGGTCGCATTCAACTGACCGGTGAAGGTCGTCAGCGCGGTGGCGAGGAGGCCGAGGGTCGGGTTGACCGCCGCGAGCGCATTGGTGAGCGCCGCAACGAACGCCTGCGGGCTCGGGAAGTTGGCCACCGCAGCGTTGAACGCCGCAGCCAGCGCAGCACCGCCGGCGAGGATGGCGTTGGCCAGATCAGCGGCACTCTGGATGCTCACGTTGAGCGCAGCCTGCAGGGCCAGCCCGAGGTTGACGTCGATGTTTCCGAACGCCTGCACCAGCACGTTGATGAAGATCTGCGGATCCGGGAAGGCCGCCAACGCATTGTCGATGGCGTGGCCCAGGGCGCTTCCGCTGTTGAGCAGTCCGTCGACGACGGACTGCACCGCGGTGTTGCCCGAGTCGATTCCGGCGATCAGGGTGGCTTGCAGCGCGTCACCCAGCTGAGTGATCGCCGTATCGGCCGCGTCGTTGAGGGCATTGAGCCCGGGGCGCACTCCGTTCCAGCCCTCGTTGAGGGCCTCGATCACCAATGTCAGCGTGGACAGCGACACATCGGCCAGGGCCGACATCGCCCGGTCTTGGGCGAAGTGCAGGTTAGGTGGTGTCACCTGAATGGGCGCCAGCGCAATCGCGCTCGCGCCGAAAACTGCCACCCCCGCGGTCAGATATGACCGAACAGCAACGTCCATGACTATCCCTTCAACAATGTCTGTGCCCCCGACGAGATGAACTTACCTGAGAAGAACCTAAGTAGACAACCGATTGCGCTGAGATTCTCTTAGTTGCTGTGTCGTCGGAGTTACCAAATTCGATGATGTTAGCTGAACGTCAATTAACTACAATTATTTGACGTACTTGTATATTTAGAATCAGCAAAGAATGGATCGTCTGCTGCAGGGTTCGGCCCCCGGGGCGAGCTGACTACACTCCCACGTCCAGCCGGTTCCCCACCGGACGTGGCCAAACCCAGTGATCCTGGTGCGAATGTGGTGAGCGGCTAGACCCGAGATCGATGGGGCCTTCACTCGCCCAGGCGCTGCGCTCGGGGGTCAAACAGCAAGGAATGCCGGCCCCTCGGGTGCGCCAGGCGTCGTTCGCCACGTCCAACATGCGGCGCAGACCAGTTCGGGAAATATTCACAGAGATTCACAGCGGCGACACGCCGCCGGGGCGCGGGATCGCCGCCCGGGGCTTGTGTCCGGCACCACCCGAGTACCGCGATCCACAGCCCGGGACCGTGCCACGCGAGTTTGCAGAACGCGGTTTGAACCGTGTCTGCGCTGGGAACAGAGCGATTAGTGAGTTGGACCCAAAGAGTCACGACGGGTCAGACCAGCCATGGGCGCACGGCATCGCCAACCAAGCGAGCGATCATTGCATTTACCTGTTCGGCTGGCAATTTGTATTCGCTGTAAGTTTTGCTGAATGCGACTATTCGTTGACCTCTGTGTTAACTGTGCGCCGAGAGATCTGATCCGAGCGCGCATTAGCCTAGAAATTCCTGAGAGTCCGGGTATCGGTCCCTGAATTCACTCAGCAAACATTGCGTGACGAGCGTGCCGGTGGCATCCAGCGCTCCGCCGTGCGGGCAGGTATGGCTTATACCCACCGTCGGCACAATTAACCTCAGCGCAGAACATGGTCGCGACCAGGACGTCCTCGCCCCACGAGGTGCGGGCATGCCGAAGCAGACGAGCGTGCGGGGTTACCCGGCTTATTTACCGCGGGGCAGGCCCAGCACCTGCTGGGCGATGATGTTGCGCTGAATCTCCGAGGTACCCCCGGCGATCGTTCCCGAGAAGCTTCGGGCATGACGCTCGAACCAGCTGGCGAAGTAGTGGTCCAGATTCATGTGCGCGTACGGTCCCGTGCTGGACGGGTGCACCAGGCCGTCGGAACCTGCTGCCGTGAGCGCATATTCGGACGCACGCAGCTCCGCTTCGGATCCGAACAGCTTGACCACCGACACCGATGCCACATCCGATTCGCCGCGCGCAGCCTTGGCCAGGCCGGAGGAACCCATCAGGCGCAATGCCTGATAGTCCATGACCACCGACGCGTACTGGTCTTTCTCCAGCGGTGTCGACGGCTCGAAATCGCCGATCATGTTGGCGATCCGGTCGGCGAATCCCAACCACATCATCGTGCGCTCGTGGCCCAGAGATCCGTTCGCCACTCCCCAACCGCCGTTGAGCGGGCCGACCAGATTCTCGGCCGGCACCCGCACATCGGTGAAGAACACCTCGTTGAAATCCTTGTCGTCCATCCCGCAGATCGACGCGAACGGCCGGCACACCACCCCGGGCAGGTCGGTCGGGATGATCAGCACGCTGATGCCCTTGTGCTTGGGCGCATCCGGATCGGTACGAACGAATGTCAGCAGGAAGTCGGCGTCGTGCGCGCCGGAGGTCCACACCTTTTGGCCGTTGACAACGAAGTCGTCACCGTCGCGCACGGCGCGGGTCCGCAGTGAAGCCAGGTCCGATCCCGCGCTCGGCTCGCTCATGCCCAGCGACGCAGTCTTCTCGCCTTTGAGGACCGGCACCGCCCAGCGGTGCTTCTGCTCATCGGACCCGAACGAGATCAACGACGCCGCAATGATATTGACGCCCTGCGGATTGAAGCTGTGATAGATCCGCCGCTTGCACAGTTCCTCGAGATGCACGAACTGCTGCAGGATCGAGGCGTTGCGGCCACCGAACTCGGGCGGCTGGGCGGGCAACAGCCAGCCGTTGTCGAACAGCAGCCGTTGCCAGCGCCGCGCCCACTCCGGCATATGCGACACCGACCGTGGCCGCTCCAGGGTCTCGGCCTCGGTGGGCAGATTGGCGTCGAGGAACGCGCTGAACTCGTCGCGGAAGGACTCGACCTCGGGATCGAATGAAAGCTGCATCTAGAGTTCCCTGTACTCCTCGGCGATGAGGGCGCGGTGCTCGGCGGCACCGCCCAGCATCAGCTCTCCGGACTTGGCGCGCTTGAGCGCGAATTGGACGTCGTTCTCCCACGTGAAGCCCATGGCCCCGAAGAGCTGCAGGCCGTGGCGGAACACCACCGACTGGCAATCGCCTGCCGCGGCCTTCGCCATCGAGGCGGCCAGCCGCCTGCGCGGGTCGTCGGCGCTGATGGTCAATGCGGCGAAGTACGCGAGGGCGCGGGCCCGTTCGATCGCGACGTGCATGTCGACCGCCTTGTGTTGCACGGCCTGGAAGGAACCGATCGGCACCCCGAATTGGTGACGGTCGCGTACATGCTGCAAAGCCAGGTCGAGAATGCGCTGGCACGCACCGACCGTCGTGATGGCCAGTCCGGTCAGCGCGATATGACGGGCCCGCTCGGGGTCGGAGTGCACGCGGTCGTCGTCGGCGACGTGCACGCCTGGAAAGGTCACGTCGGCGATGTGCAGCACCGGATCGAATACCGGGATGCGCGTGATCGTCGCGGCGGCGGCCTCGACGAGGAACACCCCGCCGTCGGTCACCACGGCCAGCGTCTGCGCCCGGTCGGCGTCCAGGACGTATCGAGCGGTTCCGGACAGCACCCACCCGTCGGCATCCCGATGCGCGGTGACCCCGGCGAACACCGCGGTGCCCGCCTGCTGGGGGTCGTAGCGGTCCCCGGCCAACGGTGCGAATTGCGTGAGCGTCGCCAGGAACGGCGTCGGGTCTGTCGCGCGACCGAACTCCTCGAGCACGATCGCCAGCTCGACGGCATTGTCAGGGTCGGCTAGTTCGGTCCAGCCCGCATCGACGTAGGAGTCCCAGAGCGGGCCCGGGTCGACGCCGTCCTCGGCGATCCCGCGGATCAACGAGGCGGGGCACTGCTTGGCCACCGCGTCGCGCACGGTGTCCTGCCACAACCGCTGATCAGCATCGAATTCCAGTAGCACCCGCTGCCTCCTGCCCGGACCGGACCGACCCGAATGGAAATCTGATTCTCCATTCGTGCGTCACTCGTTCTCCCTAGACGGTATCGCACTCTACCGGCTGATTTGCTTGCTGCCTACGGCCGGGTGAGGCAAAGTGGTAATGACGTTCTACTCTCAATCACGAGAACATTATTCTTGCTTCTGAAGAACTTGGATTTACACTAGGACAGACACCCGGAAGGTGGGTTTGGTGATAGAGCACCGCGACGGGACGACGACTCCCGTGATCGACGCGAGCGTGCATATCTTCTTCGGGTCAACCCCCGAGTTGCGCGGCGTGATGCGGGAGCCGTTCAAGAGTCGCGGCTTCCCCGACTACGAGATGGACTGGTACGGCGCCCCCGGCGGCGAATACCTCAAAGGGGCTCGCGGGCCGGACGGCCAGTACCCCGGCTCCGAGCCGGCCATCGTCGCCCAGCACCTGTTCGCCGATCGCGGCGTCGACGTCGCCGTCCTGCACCCGATGGGCCGGGGCATCATGCCCGACCGGCACCTGGGCACCGCGATCCTGGCTGCCCACAACGAGATGCTGATCTCACGCTGGCTGGATCACCCCGAATTCGGCGACCGATTCCGCGGCACCATCCGGGTCAACCCCGACGACATCCGCGGCGCGCTGCGCGAGATCGACAAGTACAAGGACCACCCCCGCGTCGTGCAGATCGGCATCCCACTGCAGTCCCGCGAGCTGTACGGCAAGCCGCAGTTCTGGGATTTGTGGGAGGCGGCCGTCGACGCCGGCCTGCCGGTGGCCACGCACATCGAGACCGGCGAGGGCATCGGGTTCCCCCCGACCCCGTCCGGACACACCAGGACGTTCGAGCAGTACCTGGGCTTCATGTCGCTGAACTACATCTATCACCTGATGAACCTGATCGCCGAGGGCGTGTTCGAGCGCTGGCCGGACCTCAAGTTCGTCTTCGCCGACGGCGCGGGCGACCTGGTCACGCCGTTCATGTGGCGAATGGACTGCTTCGGGCGCCCGCACCTGGAGCAGACCCCGTGGGCGCCGAAGATGCCCAGCGACTATCTGCCCGGACACGTCCACTTCATCCACAACAGCCTGGACGGGCCCGGCGACGCCGATTTCGCCGACGAATGGCTGTCCTTCACCGGCAAGGAAGACATGGTGATGTTCGGGTCGAGCTACCCGCACTGGCATTGCGCCGATGTGCTCGCCCTGCCCGCCGCGTGGAGTCCCGAACAGCGCGAAAAAGTGTGCTGGCGCAATGCCGCGCAGCTCTACGGCATAGACATTCCGGCCGCCGTCGGAACACACTGAGTCGCACAGTAAGTACAAGGAGACCACGATGACTCTGACCCACAGCCAGGAGCGAGTCGCTCCCGCCGAACGCATCGCGATCCGTTGCGTCGACTCCGATGTCCACCCGGTTCCCCGCCGTGGCGTGCTGAATGAGTACCTCCCGGAGCCGTTGCGCAGCAAGTACTTCAAAAGCCACCGGGTCGGCGAGACGATCTACTACGACGCCCCCGACTACGCACACGCCTACGCGATGCGGGTCGACGCGTTTCCCGACGACGGCGAGTTCGCTTGCAGCGACCCCGACCTGGCGCTTCGGCAGCTGATCATGGAGGCCGGTTCCGATGTCTGCATCCTCGAGCCCGGGCACGCTCCCTGCCGGATACCGGAAGCAACGGCGGCGTTGTCCTACGCGCACAACACCTGGCAGTCAGAGCACTGGCTGGACAGCAAGACGAACTGGCACGAACGCTGGCGCGGCTCCATTCTGGTGGCCATCGAGGACCCCGACGGGGCGGCCCGCGAGATCGACAAGTGGGGCAGTCATCCCTATATGGCGCAGGTCCTGATCAAGGCCGAACCCCGGCCGTCGTGGGGCGATCCGAAATACGACCCGATCTGGGCGGCCGCCACCAGGAACGACATCACGGTGAGCTGCCATCTGTCGCGTGGCTTCTTCGAGACGTTGCCAATACCGCCGGTCGGCTTGCCCAGCTACAACCACGATTTCATGGTCAGCTACTCGCTCCTGGCCGCCAACCAGGTGATGAGCCTGATCTTCGACGGAGTCTTCGACCGC
>FLQS01000082.1 GCA_900078375.1 uncultured Mycobacterium sp.
GCCGGCCAGCGCGAGTCGGTGCGCAGGTCATCGACGATGACGATTTGTCGACGTCGGGCGGCGCGCCGGGCTGGGCCATCACCGTGGCGGCGTTCGATCTCGTCGATGAGGGCTACTCCGGGATGATCGGTGATTACCGGGGTGCTGTGATCGGCGCGACGTGCCGTCACGGTGATGCCGGCATAGGTGGCGGTGGGAACCTGTGTTTGCGCCAGCCGCATCAGCGCTGTCAGCGCTGGTCGCACCGTGTCGGGGGTGGACCGCCGGATAGCGACCACGAGCCGTACCAGCTGAGCCAGCGGCGGCTCGACGTTGCTGGTCATGACCGTCCTTCCCGCCCCGCACCCACAGGTTTTGCCTCGGGGGTCGGGGACGGGACCGCGCGGCAGCGCACCACCGTCCTCTTGTGCCTCTGCTGCGCGACAATGCCAGCACGGCAGACAAGGGTGGTGCGCGGGCCGCTCACGGTCAGAACGGACAACAACGCATAACAGCGAAACTTTGGTGCCGTTGAGCGGTGCTGGGGTCTCAACACCGGGCTGCGCTCAACCCGGTGTTACCGCGGGCATTGAACACACAGTCACTCTTTTGCTCATCGCGCACGGTGACTGTACCGGGGGTCCGCGCCGCTGACGAGAAGAGGGCGAAAGTCATCACTGCGACGGCGCTGGTCGGCCGCGACACCGCGATCTGCATACCACGATCGTGACTAGATCCGACTGGACGAGCCCGGGCGCGTCTCAGATCTAGAGATTCGAGACGCACGAAAATGGGGCTACTCCCCCTCTTGTAGCCCCAGGTCATAGTGTCTCATTTCTTGTCTCACACCGCGTGTCTCAGATCTGCACTGTCGGCGGCGGGTGAGACAGTCGTCGGTGTGGCAACAATCTTGGGTTATGCCCGCGTCAGCACCATTGGCCAGGACCTCGATGCGCAACTGACCGTCTTGGCGGCGGCCGGCGTCACCGACGAACGGATTTATATCGACAAACTCTCCGGTGCAGCCAACACCGTCCGCCCTGGCCTCGCCGCTCTCCTTGACTACGCCCGCGATGGGGACACCGTGGTGGTGACCGCGATCGACAGGCTCGGACGCTCCGTCGCCGAAGTGACCCGGACTATCGCCGAACTCGGCGACCGTCGAATTCAATTGCACGCCATACGCGAAGGCGTCGATACCAGCACAGCAACTGGACGGGCTGTTGCCGCGATCATGGCCACCCTTGCCGAGCTCGAGCTCGAGCTCGGCAAAGAACGCCGGGCCGCTTCTCGGACCTCTCGGAGGGCCCGTCAGCTGCCGGCGACCAAGCCGGCCAAGTTGACTCTCGAACGGCAACAACAACTGCGCCGACTTGCCGCCACGGGTGAACCCGTTCCCGAACTCGCAAAAGCATTCGGAATCAGCCGCGCGACCGCCTACCGCTACTTAGCCGCCAGCTAGCGTCCCTGGAGTTAAGCGACAGGACTCGCAGGGGTCGCCCACTCCGCGCTTGCTGCTTTCACTGGGAAACTCACCCCACTAACGCTCCCGTCCTTCTCCATGAAATACGGGATCAGGTCGTAACCTTTTACCCGGAACGCCACGATCGGCAGCTGCGTGCCGTCAGTGAGACTCAGGGTCAGGCCCGGTGGTGCCGAGATAAATGCCGCGTTACCAGCCATAAGCACCAAACGTATACCCAACGTCGGACACCACTCGCCCTGCTCGCAGGCAATATCAGTGAATACTGAAATCCGTATCTCAGTGCCTCAGGGGAAACCGAAGGGGTCAGACGCCGGCCGTTAGAACGAGGCGCGCCGTAGAAGCCTACTGATATCAGTAAATCCGTATTTCCGCATATACTTAACTCAGTACCGATGAAAGGGACTCACGACGCATGCCCGCTCTGATGATCGTGGTAGCCAACCTCAAAGGCGGTTCCACTAAGACCACCACTGCTGCTTTCGTCCTCCACGCCCTGGCCGAGGCCGGCCTATCCGCGCTCGGGGTCGACGCCGATGGGGAAAACGAGTCCCTACTGGCGTGGTCGGAAGCAGGGGAGTGGTCGATACCCGTTATCGGCATGCCAGTTGCCGATCTGCACCGAAAACTGCCGGGAGTCGTCGGTGACCGATACGACGCGGTCGTCGTCGACACGCCGCCTATGAAAGAGCGCCGCGGTGTTGTGGCCTCCGCTGTCCGTATAGCGACGCACGTCCTTGTGCCCATGGCTCCGACTGGGATGGAGTACGCGCGCGTGCCAGCGATCCGTGAGCTCGTCGAGGAAGCTGGCGCGCTCGCGGTCACACCGCCTCAACTCGCCGTCGTCTTGACGCGCACCGTATCCAACGCGGCCAGCACCGATGTCTACCGGCAGATGCTCACCGACGACGGCGTTCGAGTCCTGAAGCCGACCGTCGGCCGACTGGAGCGATACGCCCAAGCGTTTGGCCTGCCGATCACCAACGCCGCCGGCACCGCCTACGGTGATGTAGCAGATGAGCTGACCAGCATCGGAGTTACGTAAGTACTGATGTACTGATTTACTGATAGCGTACTGAACTGGGAGGATGGGCTCATGGCTGCCACAGCAGCGGACAGAATCAAAGCCAACGCTGAGCGGCTCCGCAAAGCGCCGACACAGCAGACAGTCACATCAGAAGCGCCAGAGCAGTCACCGCAAGAAACACCACCGCAGTCGACGCTGCGGCCGCCGGCCGCTCCAGTCGTGCGACAAAAGACCGTCCGCCGCACCGTCGACCTGTCACCGACCGCCCATCGCGGCCTCGACAACTGGCAACGCGATACCGCTGACCGCCTAGGACTCGCACGCGTTACCGGGCAGGAAGTCCTCACAGCGCTTGTCGATCGATTGCTCGCAGACTCTGACCTGGCGGAACAGATCGTGCACGTCATCGCAGCTCAACGCCCCTAACCGCGCCATACACCAATGATGCATTCCCCCCGCATAGCGGAGGGTGCGCTTTCCGCATACATCGCTATGCGCATAGCGAATCGGGGTGTAATATCTGGGGTGTCTTGGTGAAGAGCCAAGGAAGTGAAGCCGGGAGCCAGCACGTTTTGCTTGGTCGCCCGGCTTTCGCGCATTTAGGGGTCAGTGCAGGTTGTGCACTGTGACCAGGGGGCTGATGGCATTCCGCGCGGGCCCGCCGGCACCATAGGCCCACGCGACAAGATCAGCCGCCCAAAGCAGCTCATGTGCGGTAGGACGGTCGATCATGACTCGGACGCGATCGGCCGCCGCTTTGGCGGCCAGCGCGCCGACCACCGCTGCACGGTCCTGTTTGTCCTGCGAGCAGGATTCGAGCAATATCCGGGTCACCCCGTTATCCGCAGCGTAGGTACCAAGGGCTGCCAGGCATTGCGTGCGGACTTGACGCTGTGTACGTCGCGTTCCCCGCAGGCTGCCCACGAAAATGTGAGCCTGCTCGATCGGCGGGGCCGACACGAACCGCGAGAGAATCTGATCGCGGTGCCGGCTCTCGTCCTTCATGTGGAGCCGGTCACGATTCTTCGGTTTGAGCTCGCGCATCATCCTGCGGGCGGAAGCAATGTCTGCAACGGGGACGACCGCCGCGCACAACAGGTAATCCGTCCGGCAAGACTCATCAACAAACAGCTCGACAGCAGGCATTCTGGCTCGTGAGCCTACGGGCAGGCGATCACAGGAACTCCTCATGGCGCGAAACTAATAAACGACCGTGCAAACACGCACGGACGACCGGAGCCCACGGGCCGCCGACACCCCTTCCTCGCCGCACATTGTGGTGATCGGGATGCTGGTGGCTGTCAAGGCCGATGCCGCTTCGCGGTCGACCAAGGTCGAGCCTTGACAGCCACCAGCACCCCGCACAAACGCGGCCACTACGAGGGAAGGGGGAGGTCTGGGTTGCCTTGATCAGCGGGACGGAGTCGAAAGCTGGTCCAGCAGGGCAATCAGAGCGCCGAGCTTGTCGTGCTGGCCGGCCTCTAGGCGCGGCTCCACCTCGAAGAAGCCTTGCTTCACTTCGTGTACCAGGCGGTGCACGTCAGCAGTCCACTTGGCGGCCTCGACCTCGCTCGGCGCCCCGACGATCAGCACCCGGGCCGCCGACAGTGCCCGGTCGACCAACAGATAGAAGCCGGGGCCGATCGCGGTGGTAGTGACGGGATCTAGCACGGTGGCGTCTTGGCCGGCCAACACCTGGTCGACACTGCCGGCCGACCACTGCAAGGTCCGTTCCAGAGATCGGCGCAACCGTGGGCTCAGACGGCCGGCCCGATTGTTCTCGATCGCCCGAAGCGTCGGTGTCGAGGGACCGCCGCGCTCGGCCAGCTGCTCCTGGGTCAACCCCAGCTCGATGCGCCGCTCCCGCACCGCCTCACCCAGCTTCTCCCACGCCATGATGGCCACCATCATCCATTGCGGTCACACGTTCCAGCGCGGCTCCACACGTATCGATAACTACCGATAATTATCGGTTACAGTGGGTTCATGCCTACCGACATCCACTCCGTCTCGCGGCCACTCGAGCCTGGCCGTCTGTATCGCACCGATCAACCCACACCCTGCGCCGGCAGCCTCAACCGCGGTGACCTGTGGTTCTCGCCCTTCAAAGACCGCATCCACGCTGTCCGCGCCTGCCAGTCCTGCCCCTTCATCGGCCGCTGCGGCTACAACGCCGTCGCCGTCCGCGCCACCTACGGCGTATGGGGCGGGCTGTCGCTCCCCGGCGACAGGGCCACCCCCGAGAGCCTGGAGAAGGCCTACCGATACCTGCTCGCGCAGTTCGAGCACCGCCGGGCCGCCGAACTCGGCGGCATCGCCGTCCCCGTCAGGCCTGACCCAAACGCGCGTCGACGACGAGCGACGACAGACTCCGCGGCCGCCTAACCCAAACCCCATGTTTCACAGCAGCCTCGAACAAACCGCGTGTCGTTATCAGTTACGGCTTGTTTCGGCTGGCAGAGTTCTGCTCATGGCTCAACCGCATAAAGGTGACCGCGCCCAGATCATGACGCGCCCCCCTCGGAAGGTCTACGACATCATCAAACAGAGGGCCGCCGAGCTCGGCATCCCGATGGGTCAGTACGTCGCCGACCTGCTAGCCGAGCACGTCGGGCACCCCGAACTCGTTCTCGCACTCCACAAGTCGAGAGAGGAACTGCCGCTGGCGATGTGACCGGTAACGCCCGGGCTTGCTGGCTGGACCTCGCCCGAGCAGCACCTGACATCTGAATAGCTGGTGTGCGGAACCCCCGCTGAATGACGAAGGCCCCGCCTGAGCGGGGCCACGTCTGGAGGTTCAAACCGAGTTAGCCGCTCGGTTCCAGGTCTCCGTACCCATTTCCCCGAAGGGACTGTCTTGGTCGACAGCTCTCACGGTAGCGCACGCCTGCGCGGTGTTCCAGAAATGGCGCGCAATCAGTGCGCAAATCGTGACCTCCTCAGCACCCGATCACCTCGGGTGAGCAATGCGTGGCCGGCGCCGCTGGGCGCCACCATCGCACCCACACCGCACGTCTTGCGCGCGCTCGCGAACGAGCGCCGGCGCGGCTGGGTGGAGCGCGCTGGCGCGTGTGCGCCGCGAGCGCCGATGTGGACCAGCCGCCACGGGTGGCTCGATGGGCTACGACGCTGGGCGCAGTCGCCGGCCCTGGGCCAGCTCTGCGCGGCCGAGCGGGTGTCGATCACCGCGGCCACGCTATTGTCGATCGCCGCGGTGATGGCCGACCACGCCGACCACGCCACTGGCCGCCACGTCGCCGTCACACGCGCCACGATCGCCTCCCGGGTGGGTTGTGACGTGCGCACCGTGACCGCCGCCTGGCGGGTCCTGCGCGCCTCCCAATGGGCCGTCGAGGCCCAACGTGGCCACGGCTCACCAGACACCCCCAGCATCGGCCGGCGACCCTCGGTGTACCACCTGGTGCCCCGCCGCGAGCCTCGCCCGCCAAACCGTCCTGCTGTGCATGATTTCCACCTACCGCCGTCAGGCGGTGTTAGTTGTTCTTCTCCCGTAGGGAGGAACTCACCAAGCGGGCGCGCAAGCGCGCCCGCCAGCCAGAATTCGCAGATAGGAAACAGATTCAAAACCCGTGCAGTACCCCGGCGGACCACTGCGCGGCCGCTGGCCATCCAACGACTGGCCGCCGCTCTCGTCGCCAGCACCCACGGCCTAGACCGCGTCCACATCGGCACCATCTGCGATGCCCTCACCGCCGCCGGCATCGACCCCCAGGTGTGGACCGCCCACGCCATCACCGACGCACTCAACGCCGACATGCGCACCCGCGGATGGACCTGGCCCGACCACATCACCAACCCCGGAGCGTTCCTGTCGAGTCGGTTGCGACGGCTGTCCTGGTCACCTCCCGAGACCCAGACAAAGGCCGGCGGCTACGCCGCCGCCAGCATTGACCAGGCGGCGCGACCGGAGCCGCTCACCGAGGCTGCGCGCGCCCGGATCGCCGCCGCCCAAGAAGAGATCCGGCAAGTCCTTCGCGACCGAGCTCAACGGACCGCCGCCACTGAGCCTGACGGGCGCACGCCCAACCCGCGTCCTACGACGACCGCGCGGCCTATCGTTCGGCCCGTGACGGCACCCACGCCCACCGACGCTGAGCGGGTAGCTCCGAGGTCCGCCCGGGCGCGCCACGGGTGGCGCATCAACGTGCCGCCTACGGTTCCCGGACGTGGCCGATGAGCAGCCCTGAAATCCAGCAGATCGTCGCCCAGGTGTACACCGACTACGACTTGCTCCCGTCAGTGTGGCCGCCGCGCCGACAGCGCGCGTTCCTGGACGCCGAAGCGGCCCGGCTGAGCCGCCAGGTGGCCGAGCTGGCCGCTGACCTCAGCGAGCACGCCATCGCAGACTGGACCGCCCGGGCCGGGCACCATCCCGACATGATGACCAAAGTGGGTCTGCTCAACACCGCGACGATGCAGGCCAAGGAGATCGTGCTGACGCGGGAACTGTACGACCTGATCCCGCTGACTCCGGAGGATCTCGACGACGCACCTTCGGTGCCACCAGATCGCAGCGAGCTGGCCTGGGATCGGCGCTGGACCCGCACCCAGTACCGGACCGACCCGACCGACGATCTAGAGACCTTGGCGGCCGCGGTCTGGCCGTCCCCCGCGTACTCGGCGGTGTTCCGGATCAAGGCCGGTTATCTGCTCGCCGCGCGCGCCGAAGACCGGCTGCCGCTGCCCCGCAATCGCGACGACCCGTTGGCCGCCGAGCTGGCGCAGATGGTGTACGCGGATCTGCGCGCAGACGGCCTCCCCGCCCGGCCCCACACCGGTGTGATCCGAACCGCCCGCTGAAGCGCCGTCTGTGCCTCGGCGCGGGGCCGGTCGCCGGCCGTCCGATGAGAGCGCGTCAACCACGCCCGAACGCGGGCCTCAGCAGCCGGTCGAGTCGCGGAAAAGTGAGCCGAAATTTTCGGCGCTGAATCAACCTCCCCACCAACGCCTCTCACCCGACCACTCTCCATATTCCCTGTCGCTCAACAGCTTTACCGATCTTTACCGCTTCTTACCGAATTACCGCTCTTTACCACTTTGTACCGCCTCCCCATCCCCACATCCGCTGTCCCTCACAGCAATTCACTACCAACTTCTTTCTACAGGCATGGCACATTGGCACAAGGTGATGCAAGCATCGGTGTAGCCACCTTCGGTGGCCACACCCGCCCACCCTCGGCGGGTGGTCAGCAGATGAGCGGGGTGAGGGCGGTGCTGACAATCTCGCGGCTCAAGGCCGGCTCAATGGCGTACTACAACGACACCTCGCGGGCGGCGATGAACGCTGCCGCCGATCGCCAACGCGCCGGCGGCGGGCTCGGGGAGTATTACTCCGAATCCGAAACCCGCGCCCCGGTCTGGATGCTGTCCGGGGACGCCGAGAAGGCCGCCACACTGACCGGTTTGAGTGCCTCAGATCGTGCCGGTGGAGTCGCTGATCTTGATGTCGTGGAGCGTTGGATCGTGGACGGAGTCGCCCCCAACGGG
Organism: uncultured Mycobacterium sp.; assembly: GCA_900078375.1. GTDB lineage: Bacteria > Actinomycetota > Actinomycetes > Mycobacteriales > Mycobacteriaceae > Mycobacterium. Next base: position 7,998 of record FLQS01000082.1, read on the forward strand.
GCCACCGGACGCGCGTTCCGGAAGCGCGATAACCACGGTTTCGATCTCACGTTCTGTGCCCCGAAAAGTGTGTCGTTGGCCCGTGCGGTGGGCGGGGATGAGGTGCTGTCCAAGGCGATTGCCGACGCGCACACGGTGGCTGTTGGTGAGGCGTTGGAGTACCTGCACACCCACGCCGGC
>FLQS01000081.1 GCA_900078375.1 uncultured Mycobacterium sp.
CGGTGGGCGGGGATGAGGTGCTGTCCAAGGCGATTGCCGACGCGCACACGGTGGCTGTTGGTGAGGCGTTGGAGTACCTGCACACCCACGCCGGCTATACCCGCGTGCACAACCCGGTCACGGGCAAAAAGGACCTCGTTCGGCTGTCGGGTTTGGTCACTGCGGCCTATCAACACGAGACCTCCCGCGCCGGTGATCCGCACCTGCACACCCACGTGTTGGTGCCCAATAAACAGGCCCGCGACGACGGCGTCCTGGTGTCGATCGACAGCAAGTCGTTGCATCACGAAGCCAAGACCGCCGGCATCGTCTACCAAGCCACCTTGCGCCACGAACTGCACCAATCGATGGGACTGGAATGGGAGCCGGTCGACCCGCACACCGGCCAAGCCGACATCGCCGGCATCGACCCTGACGTGCTCACCGCGTGGTCGCAGCGCTCCACCCAACTGCGCGAGTGGGCCGCCGCCAACCTCGTCTGTGAGGACCCCGACAACCCCACCGCCGCACAGCTGGCGACCGCCCAGAAAGCGACCCGACCCCGTAAACCGGAGAACCTGTCTTGGGCCGAACTGAAAGCCCAGTGGGCCGCTGATGAACGCGGGTTCGCCATCAGCGAACAGGGCCAGGCGGCGGCCCGCCACGCGCGGCGCACCGCCCCCGGAAACGTGCTCACTGCGGCCCGCGCCGCGGCCGCCGACATCACCAAACCGGCATTCACCCGAGCCGATCTCATCGAAGCCATCGGGGCTCGGCTACCGGTCGCCATCGATGGCGCACCCGACGGCCCCCGCATCCTGATGGAGGTCCTCGCCGACCGAATCGCCGTCCCGCTGACCGCGCCACGTGAGGCTCATGAGCGCGAAGGACACGAACGCTTCACCACCGCGCCGATCATCGCCGAAGAGGCCGCCATCGTGGCGTTGATGGGCGCGAGCAACCCCGCCGCGGCCCTGCCCGCCAGCGCCATCAACACCGAGGGGCTCTCCGCCGAACAGGCCCGCGCCATCACCGCCATCGCCACCACGCCCTGGCTTGTACAGCCCCTTTCCGCACCGGCCGGGGCGGGCAAAACCACCTCGCTACGGGCGCTACGTGAGGCCGTGGCGCGCAGCCCCCGACACGATCGCGTGCGGGCGTTCGCGCCCACCGGCAAGGCGGTCGACGTGGCGGTGCGTGAGCACGCCGGCGACACCGGCACGACCGTCGCCGCGGCCTTGAAACGACTGCGCAACGGGTCGCTGACCTTTGATGAACGGACCGTGGTGGTGGTCGACGAGGCGGGCATGGTCGGCACCCCGGCGCTGCGCGTACTGCTGGCCGCCACCACCGCGGCCGGGGCCAAAACTGTCCTCGTCGGAGACGCCCACCAGCTGGCCCCAGTCAAGTCCCGCGGCGGCATGTTCGAGCAACTCTGTGCCGATCTGCCGTGGACTCAGCACCTCACCGAAGTGTGGCGCATGCATGATCCCGAGGAGCGCACCGCCTCGCTCGGTTTGGGTCACGGTGGCGGCGCCACCCGGCGGCGTGCGGTGGATTGGTATCGCCGCCACGACCGCCTCGCCACCGGGGACGCCCCGACCATGGCCGATGACGCGGTGGCCGCTTACACCCGGGATCGCACGGCCGGGAAAGACACCTTGGTGGTCGCTGATTCGTGGGAAATGTGCGACGCCGTGAACACCCGCATCCACAACGACGCCATCGCCCCGGACGCCCCGACCGTGGCCGCTGCCCGTGGCCATCGACTCGCTGTCGGTGATGTGGTGATCAGCCGCCGCAACGACCCCACCATTGCCCTCTACGGCGCTCACGGAACCCGCCAAGAGACCGATGATCCCGTCCGCAACGGCCACCGCTGGGACGTCATCGACGTCGACCCCGAGACCGGCCGCGTGGCCGCCCGCCGGCTGTCCGACCGCGCACACGCAGTATTCGCCGGCGACTACCTACGCACCCATGTTCACCTTGGCTACGCGGTCACCGTGCAAGCGGCCCAAGGAACGACTGTCGACACCACCCACGCGCTGCTGTCGGACCGCGCGCACAAAGGATGGGCTTACGTCGGACTGACCCGCGGCCGCGACGCCAACCACGCCTACCTCTACACCACCGACGCCGAGGAAGCCGACCACGCGCACGCCGAACGCGCTCCTGGCATCCACGTCGGGAGGCGTGGAACAGCCCGCGACGCCGCCGCGATGCTCGCCCAGGTTGTCGGTCGTGATACCCGCGACCAGACCGCCGCCGTCACCGCGGCCGACACCGACCGCGCCCTGCTCCCCGAACCCGTCGTCGACTTGCTCGAGGCGCGCACCCGCGCTCGCGCCGCCGCCCGCATCGCCCATCACCACCACCTCACCGAGCGTGCCCAGGCCGCCGATCGCGCCCGGGCGGAGCGCGCCGTGGCGGCCGAGCTGCCCATGCTGGCGGCCGAGGTGAGCCAGATCGAAGTGTCCTGGCAGCGCAGCCCGGCCACCGTGTACCCGCCGCCGGCACAAGGGTGGGAGGACCTCGACGACACCACCCGGGCGGCGGTGGCCACCATCACCGCGAGCATGCAGAACGTCCAGGTCCTCACCGTGGGATCGGATACCGACAAGCACGCCGCCCTGGCCGCAGTCACCGCCGCGGTGCATGGCAGAAACAAACACGTATTGGCCGTGCCGGCCACCCGTGGGGCGGCCGCCGAGGCCACGGACCAGCCCTACGCCGAGCGTGTTGCCGGCCCGCGCCAAACCCGTGACCGCATCGACAACGGCAAGTGGACCATCCCGGCAGGCAACTTGCTCATCATCGACGACGCCGACCACCTCGACCCGAAACTGTTGCGGTACTTCACCGACCACGCCACCGCCACCAACACCAAACTCCTGCTCGTCCACACGCCGACGCCCGAGCGGCAACCCGGTCACACCGTCGTCCAGACCCTCGCCGAGACCCTGCCCTGGACACAACACATCGGCACCGAATCCACCCCACAGGCCTATCGCACCGCCACCGAACGGGTTACTGAACTGCTGGGCGAACCCCACACCGGAGCGCCCTCACAGGCGAGCTCGGCGGCCGCCGAACTGCTCGACCGTCGCAGCCGCGTCCTCGATACCTATCAGAAAACGCAGGCACGCAATCGGCGCTGGACCGATCGCCACGCCCAGCAGGAACGTGAACGCGCCCACAACCGCGGCCGCGGAGGACTCGAACTGTAGCTTCCAGCCGAAGCGCGGCCAATACTCCTGGGGTACAGCGGATTTCGGCGACAGCCGCTCTCGCTATCGGGAGCTGGCCGCGACCACCGACATCAGCGAGGGAGTGGCAATGCCCGCCATCGCTGCGGCGTAGGCGACATCCGCGGGGCTTTCCTCACGCCAGCACAGCAGAGTCTCCACCCGCCGGCAGCGCTGGAACTGCTCGCGATACGTCACCAACTGGTGCGGGTCTTCCACACCCAGCAAGCCGGGACGCTGCGAACCCGTCATCAGATTGTCGGTGGTGTACTCGGCCTGCAACGCATCCCATTGCGCCTCAGGAGGCCACTGCCGACCCACCACCAGACGACCCACCGCCTGAGCCGTGGAGGACAACTCCGGACCCCCGAACACCGCATGCTGAATCAGATACCGGGCATACGCCTCGGCCGCGTCCTCATCGGCGGCCAGCTCGCGATACAGACCCGAGTTGAGGGTCTCCAAGCGATGTGAACGGTCGCGGGTGAGCGACCCGGCCAAAGCCTCCTGAGCCGAGCTGGACGGCGCGACCCCGAGTGCCACGTCCGGGGTGGCCTCGTCGACGAAATCGGAAGCCGTTAGCCAGTTGGTGGCCACCGCCGAGACTGCATAGCCCATCGCCCGGACCGCGCGCACCACCCGCTCAGCCGGGTTGAACCAGCCATACCAACGGTCGTCGAAATCCGTGTCCAAGTGCGCCGCCACCGGCATATTGCGCGACAGATACACCCCGGCCGGGATGAAGCATGCGCCCTCGTTGTTGCACACCCACAGATCCGGAACTCCCATGCTGCCCCGAGCCACGGCCACCGCCCACTCCAGACCCGGGAACACCACACTGGATGCCGCCACCAGATCCGCAACGACCGTCCGCGCGTTCTCCAAATCGGACATCGACACATCCCGCGGCACGCGGGCCGGAGCGCTATCGCGCAACCCCGGCAGGAAGCCCGGAGCCCCAGGAGCGGCACTCCCAGCACTGCTGGCGGGCGGCCCAGTGGTTGCCCCCGACGATGACGGTACGGCCGCCGCTCCAGCCGGACCAGCGCCGCTCGCTGCGGCTGGCGGCAACACCGACCCATACGAAGACATCGGCGCCGACATGCCACCACCCGCATTCGATGCCCCCGCCGGAACCCCCACCCCGCCGGGCGGTCGACGGACTGGGCGCTCCCGAACCAGCGGCGGCCGCCGATGGTGCCGCCGACGCAGGAGCAGTACCCCCACCCAACGGAGCCGCCGCCAGCGGGCCCGTAGGTGCCTGCGGAACAGCTTGCGACGCAGCAGGATTCGACGGTGTAAACCCGCCAGCGGCTGAACTGCCCGCCGCCAGACCGCGCCCAAACTCACTACCCAGCGACGACGCTGGGGATGAGGCTCCAGACGCCGGCGATGTCACACCACCAGTCGCCGAACCGGGCGACCCAACGCCCGACAACCCGCTACCCATACCGCCAGTCAAGCCCTGCATCGCCCCCGCCCCGCTGCTCAAACCACTCAACGGTGAACCTCCACCACCCCCACTACCACCGCCCAGCGACGGCGCCGACAGCGTTGACGCAGGCAATGACTCACGCCCGCTCAAAGGCGGAGATGGAGCGCGATCAGTGGAGGGGCGAGTGCCTAATGTCGATGAGGGGACGTTTTGAACCGGAGTCTGGGGTCCACTAGGACCGTCCGAGCTGGGATTTGTGCCTAGTCCGTTTCCGTCGCCGTGCGGCTTTTTGCCGTCGAGCGCATCGGCTGGCGAACCGTCACTTGCGGGCTTGTCTGTCGAATGCTTGGTACCTAAGCCGCCCTTATCGGGGTCCACTGTGGACGGCGGCGCTTCCGGTGGAGGACCGAATAGTTTCGTCAGGCCAGCGGCCTCCTGGTGGCCGTATCCCAGCAGCTGAGTTGAGGCAGCTTCGATGTGCGGGCGATATTTCGCGATGATGGGACCCACGCCAACGGTTCCCGCAGCTCTCCCAATAGATCTGGTTACCGTCGCCCACGTCCAGCATGCCCGAGTCGTACGGTTCGATCGGCGGGTACAGCTCGCCCATCACTTCACCGTATCCGCAGCAGCACCCCGTCTCGCAGACCCGACGGCGGCTTCCTCGGTTCAGGCCGGGCGATCGGTGTCACGTTCTGCCAAGTCGCGGAGTGCGTGCGATATCGACCAATGCGTCGGCCACGTCAGCGGGCGAACGGGTTGTGTCGATCTCGTGGGTAGCTGCCTGACGTAGTAGCGGTTCGACGTGAGCAATGTCGTCGGCAATTCGCTCGCGTTCAGCCCGTGTCTTACCGAACGGATTGTTCGTGCGTCGGGCCACGCGGTCAAACACGATATCTATTGGCGCAGTTAACAACACGATCGCATCGAACTTGTCATAGAAACGTCCTTGGTTGATAACGGTGCCTTGAACAAATAGTGGCCTGTCGCGCCGTCGGTTCAGTAGCTCGTCAATCAACGGTTCGCGCCACAGCGGTTCCCCATCCACGACGTCGATCCAGCCGTCATCGTCGGTGTTGACAGTGGCGAATCCACGCCGCGACAGCTCAGTCAAGGCCGTCGACTTGCCGACCCCCGACATGCCCGTTATCAAGATCGCTGGGTGAACCACCATGACCTGAAATTCAACCGTCTGCACCTGCCAATCACCAATGTCTGACCCCGTCTCTCGTTACTAAATAACCGAGGTCGACCAGGCCCTCGTCTCAATGACCGTTCCCAGGTGGGGAAGCGAGACATGCGCGCAGGTTCGATGATCGAATGGTGGTATGCCTGGTGTGTCTGGCGACCACGACGGGCCCGCTGCGGGCTCCGTCGTCAGCGTCAATGATTACGACAGTTTCGCCGAAGCGTACGCAGCCGAAAACGACAACAGCATCGCGAACGCTTGGTACGAGAGACCAGCCATCATCGCTCTGGCCGGCGACGTCAGCGGCCGGCAAATCCTCGACGCCGGCTGCGGCTCGGGCGCCCTGTTCGCCGAATTAAGAGACCGCGGTGCCCTAGTGACGGGCATCGACAACAGCGCCGCGATGCTGAAGTTGGCCCGCGGCCGCCTTGGCGATGACGCGGACTTGGTCATCGCGGATCTACGCGCCCCACTCCCACTCTCCGTAGTTCGCAAAGGGTTGGTCCCCAGTCTTCTACGTAGTGCAGCACCAGAGATGCGATGACATCGTCACGGCGCATCCTCAGACCCGGCGGCCGCCTGATTGTCTCTGTGGACCATCCGTTCGCAATCCACGCGATTCACCGACAAGCCGGTCAGACCACCAACTACTTCGCCACCTACAACTGGACCGAGCAGTGGGTGATGGGCGGCCAGACCGCCACGATGAGCTTCTGGAATCGGCCGCTACATGCAATGACCGACGCCTTCACCGCCGCCGACTTCCACCTGTGCGCCATCAGCGAGCCACAACCCCAAGCCGCCGCCCGGGAAGTCTTTCCCGACGAATACGAGGGCCTTGGCCGCAAGCCCATCCTTTCTGTTCTTCGTGATGCGCGCCGCCTGATGCTCGCATCCTGGTGGGTGTCTCGAATCTAAAGATTTGGGATCGATCAAATCTTGTCTCGGCAAGGGGCATCCCCACCATTGGTGAGCGCCTCGCGCAGGGGCCGCATGCTGGATGCGGAGGCCGCATCCGCGGCGGGCAACGGCCGGATTGATGCTGGACCTGCGGTGCTGATCACATTCTGTCGCTTGGGCGGCCACCTCAGTATTAAGGTGCGCTAATGATCCGGTGGACCAGCATCGACACGCATTGTTCGGGGTGTCTGCGTCCGGCACCTGCCGATGAGGCCGACCCCGAAAGCGCCCTGTGGATGGTGAAATCGATCATCAAAGGCAGGGATTTCCTCGATGGGCCGTATGTGGTGGTGTGCCCAGCCTGTTATCAGCAGGCGCTGCCCGATCTACGACACGTCGGATCGTGAGGTCGTGCCTGTCGCCGAGGGGTTGTGGAAGGGCTGTTGTGTACACGGCATTGTTGATTACCCCAGCCGGGGACGTGCAGGAGATCACGGTATTTGCCGAGAGCGCCATCAACGCGATTCTGCGTGACCCGTGTGTGGATTGTTTGACCAGCAGCGATGGGGCGATTGATTTCTGGTTCCGCTCGGCGGTGCCGGGCCGGTATAGGCCGAATCGGCAGGCCACCGGCCTTCTGTTGTCGGTCACCACCTTCTCGGTGCGCACGGTGCCGTTGTTGTACGGCAGTGTCATCGTGTCTTCGAAAAGCAGCGAGGGGCGACTCCTGGGGCTGACCACCCAGGACCGTCGGCGGCTTCGTGACCCGGGACGGCTTGGGCGGATGTGGTTGCACCGGCGGTTCCACCACGCCCGCGACTGGACACCGCCCTCTCGCCGCCAACACCACATCGAGCGCTAAACGCTACGGCGAAATTCGCGCGCGTCCAACCCTTTTCGCGCCAAGGCCAGGCCGAGCGACATCAAGTCTCGTATCCAGAGATTTGGGAGTGATCCTGTCCCACGTGATTTGCTTTCTGTGTTACTCGGGGTGGGGTCGAGGGGTGAGGACGCGTTCGGCGACCTCGCGTAGCGGGGTGTTGGTGATGGAGGACAGTCTGCGCAGCATGGTGAAGGCGTCCTCGTCGGAGATGCCGTTGCGCTCGCGGAGGACGCCTTTGGCCTGGCTGATGACGTCGCGGGAGCGCAGCGCCTGCTGGAGTTGGGTTTCACGGACCACGGCACTCCATGCTGTCGCCATCAGATCGGCGTAGGGCATCACGGTCGCAACGTCGGCGGTGCTGAAGGCCCCGGGGTGATCGGCATACAGGCACAAGGCCCCAAGCGAGAGCTCGTCGAGGTGGACGGGCAGGGCGGCGATGCTGCGGATGACGGCGCCACGGGGCAGGTCTTGGCTCAGGGCCGGCCAGCGCGAGTCGGTGCGCAGGTCATCGACGATGACGATTTGTCGACGTCGGGCGGCGCGCCGGGCTGGGCCATCACCGTGGCGGCGTTC
>FLQS01000078.1 GCA_900078375.1 uncultured Mycobacterium sp.
GATCGTGGCCAAGATGTCGCGCCTGCCGGCGCTGCTGCGTCAAACCCTGACCTGGGATCAGGGCAAGGAGATGGCCAATCACGCCACAATCGCCGAGGCACTCGATCTGGACATCTACTTCTGCGACCCGCATTCCCCGTGGCAACGGGGGACCAACGAGAACACCAACGGCCTTCTGCGCCAATGGTTCCCCAAAGGCACCGATCTATCGGTATTCCCCGAGGACTATCTCGACTACGTCGCCGCCAAACTCAACAACCGGCCACGCAAAACCCTCGGCTGGAAAACACCCGCCCAAACCCTCGACGAACTACTCTCCAAACCGTCCGATCCACCCGCTGTTGCACTGGCACCTTGAATCCACCGCCGGAGTTTCGACGAGACTCCCCACGATCGACGTCTCACAGCCGGAATGCCTTCCTCGGAAACCCGTTACTCACCAATGGCTTTGACACTGATGACTGTGGCGATAAACGCGCGGTGAGCAAAAATAGGCGCGCCACGGCCAGCACAGGGTATTGGGTACGGCTGGGCTTGGGCGCTCGACCCGACACCACCGCAAGCCGCCTATCATCACCCGATGCCGCAATGGGAATCTCAGCAGTCGCCGATGCGCCGGTCACGACCGGCCCGCGTCGTCGTCGTCGGCGGAGGTTTCAGCGGCACGATGACGGCCGTCAACATCGCCAGGCTGACCGAACACCCGCTGCACATCACCGTCGTCAACGATCGGGGCCCGGTGGGACGAGGGGTCGCCTACGGACTGCGACGACCGGAGTATCTGCTCAACGTGGCCGCACGAAACATGTCGGCCTTTCCTCATGAGCCCGACCACTTTCTGGATTGGCTTCGCACCCGCTCGGAGTTCGAACTGACTCCTGAGATCGAATTGCGCGAGCACTTCGTCGCCCGCCAGATCTACGGCGACTATCTGCGTTCCATCGCGCAACACCATCTGCAGAGCCCTGGCGAAGGCGCCCTCGCCTCATCGGAGTTCGTGAGCGGTGCGGCCGTCGACATCGAATCAGCGGAACACAGCTGCCGGGTGCAACTTGCGGACGGAACGGCCATCGAAGCCGATCGAGTTGTGCTGGCCACCGGAAATGAACCACCAGCGCCGCTGCCCGGAGCGGAGGAGCTGACGGAGCACCCGGCCTGGGTGGCAAACCCGTGGCAGGCATGGGAGCACCGCCTGCCGCACCACGACAGGTCTGTGGTGCTTCTCGGCACCGGCCTGACGACGGTGGACGCCATCATCACCCTGCGCGCACTGGGCTGGCTGGGCACCGTCCACGCGATCTCCAGGCACGGGTGGTTCCCGCACGCACACTTCCGTGGGATCGAGTACCCGGAGTTTCCGCCGGCCGACGTCGACCTCGCCGCGCTGGGACTCGAGCGGTTACTGGCACTCATCGAGACGCACTGCGCAATTCTGCACGAGCGCAACGCTAATCCCGCGATCATCGTCGACAAGCTCCGGGGCTACACCCAGCGAATCTGGTCGGACTTCAGCATCGAGGACCGCCTGGCATTCGCCCATGAACACGCAGCCCGCTGGAATGTCTTTCGGCACCGCATCGCCCCCGATATCCACGCGCAGATCACCAATTCCCAACTCACCGACCAGCTTCGGGTGCACGCCGGTTCCATCGTCAAGCTCGCACCTTCAGCGGATCGGATTCGTGTCGAGCTAGCCGATGGCCAGTCCGTGCAGGGTGATCTGGTGATCAACGCGACCGGCCCGTCGACGAAATTCACCGCGACCCGTTCGGTGCTGCTGCAGAATCTGTTGCGCCGGGACATGATCGCGCCAGACACAACCGATCTGGGTGTACACGTCGACGCGGATCACACCGTGTTGACCCGATCCGGTGAGCGATCACCGTGGCTTCTTGCGTTGGGACCCCTATTACGGGGTACCTACTGGGAAACAATCGCCGTGCCGGAGTTGCGCGTGCAGGCCAGGCGCGTGGCTGAGACGGTGCTGGGTGGTGCGCGCGTCGAGCAGGAGAGCCAGCTGCAGCTGGAGTACATGATCTGACAACGGGGGGCGCCGGGCCACGTCCATGGGGCGCACAACATCCCGGTCCACGAACTCGACGATCGAATCGGTGACCTGCCCGCACGTGAGGTGTGGGTGCACTGCGCGACGGGTTACCGCGCATCGATCGCCGCAGCACTGCTGGATCGTTACGGCCGCAGTGTGGTTCTCGTCGACGACGAGTTCGAGAACGCCGCGGCTCTCACGCTCTGATCCTGTAGCAGTAGAGGATTTTCCACAGTCTCGGGTTCATCCACAGATCGATCGTGGGGTCATTTTTTGTCGGTGGGCCCGCATAGTCTTTGGAGCATGAGTTCGATCAATGCGGCGCGCGAGGCGCTCACCGCTGCGGTCGACACTCTTGCCGCTCTGGATTTCGACGCGCTCGAGGCGCCCGAGCGGTTCGCGGTGCTGGAGTGGATGGAGACAGCGCAGCGCCGGCTGGTGGCGGTGTCGCATGCCGGGGTGGCTCGGCTGGAGCGGTTTGAGGGTTGCCCGCCGGTGGGGATCGCGTTGGCCGATGTGTTGCGGATCAGCCCGCGGGAGGCCAAGCGCCGGATCCGGGACGCCGAACAACTCGCACCGCGCACGTCATTGACCGGGGAGCCGCTGCCGCCGGTGCTGCCCGAAACGTCGAAGGTGTGGCACGCCGGGCAGCTCGATGGTGAGCATCTGCGGGTGATTCAGAAGTTCTTCCGCGACCTGCCCGACCACGTNCCCCCGCTCGAAGTCGAGAAGGCTGAACGCTCGCTGGCCGAGCATGCGGTGAATCTGCGCCCGGATCAGTTGGACAAGGTCGCCCACCGGTTGGCGCTGCACCTCAATCCCGACGGGACGTTCTCGGGCCTTGACCCCATGTAGTGGACACGGGATTTGTGGTTATGCGGCTTCGGGCAGCGTAGCGGGTGTGCGGGTCCTTTCGTAGGTGGCGGGGCTGGAATGACCGCAGTGGGAGTGGCGCCGTTTGGTGTTGTAGCGGGCCAGCCATCGGAAGACCTCGCGGCGGCAGGTCGTCTCGTCGGCCCAGCTGCTACGGTCTTGCAGGACTTCGCGTTTGAGTGCGGCGTTGAACGACTCGGCCAGCGCGTTATCGGCACTCGTTCCGACCGCTCCCATCGATTGGGTGACCCCCAATTCATTGCAGAGGTACGCGAAATCCTTTGAGGTATACTGACTTCCGTGATCTGCATGGAATATTGCACCGGCCAACCCGCCCCGCAGCGCGTCGGCCGCCTTGAGAGCATCGGCGACCAACTCGGTGCGCATATGCTCAGCGATCGCCCACCCGGTGACCCGCCGTGAACAGCAGTCGATCACCGTCGCCAGATACAGATTCGAGCCGGTGGCCAGCGGCAGGTAGGTGATATCCCCGACATAACGGGTGTTGAGCTGCTCGGCGGTGAAATCCCGCTTGAGCAGATCAGGGACTTTCTGATTTGCCGGATCGGCCACCGTGGTCTTGACCCGGCGCCGACGCCGGTAGCCGGCGATCCCGACCGCGCGCATCACCCTGGCCACCCGCTTGTGGTTGACGCGCTCGGCGTCGGGCACACCGTCGTTGAGCTCAGCGGTGATCCGCGGCGCACCGTAGGTGTTGTCCTCGGTGTGCACGGCGCGGATCCGCCCTGCCAGCGCCTCGTCAGCGGCAGTGCGGGCATCCCTGCCGCCTGCAGCTGCCCACCAGGCGTAGAACGACGAACGTGCGATCTCCATGACCGCACACAGCCACTTCACCTCAAAGGTGTCTCGGTGGTCGGCAACGAACTGGAAGCGGCTCACCAGTTCGTCTCCCCGGCGAAATACTTGGCCGCCGACCGCAGAATGTCGCGCTCGGTGGCCAGCTTGGTCTTCTCGGCCCGCAGAGCGTTGTTCTCGGCCTGCAGCCGGGCCAGCTTCTGCTCCGCTGTCTCCACACCGGGCGCTGAGAGGGGCCCGGAACCAGGCTTGCGGTGCCGGATCGCCACCCCGGCGGCCTTGCACCACGTCGACAACGTCGCCTCGCTGACACCGAGCTCAGCGGCGATCACGGTGATCGTCGCGCCCTCGGTATCCCGATACAGCGCAACCGCGTCGCGCTTGAACTCATCTGGATAATTTTTCCTTGCCATCGTGTTGGATCATCTCGCTTCTCCCAGAGCATTCCTGGGATTGAGCGTGTCCAACACACGGGGGTAAGGCCCCTCCGATGAGGACCGCGCCCGCAAACGCGGATTCGTGTGGTGCGGCGGCCAACAGATCGACGGCATGAGCGTCGGGAAGCTGATCGCCGACCCCGAGCTGCGCGCCGAGCTCGACGCCTGGCTCGCGAAATTCGCCGCCCCAGGCATGTGCAACCCCGCCGACGACAACCCGACGCTCACCCCCTCTGACGAGGTCGCCGGGCGGGACCTGCGCAGTCATGGCCAGCGCCAGCATGATGCTCTTAAAGCGCTGGTGCGCGGACAGTTGGGTGACCCGAAACTCGGCCAACACAACGGGTTACCCGTCACGGTGATCGTCACCGCCACCCTGCAAGACATCCAGAACACAACCGGACACGGGGTCACCGCCAGCGGAGTGGTGATGCCGATCTCGGACGTGATCCGCGTTGGCGCCCACTCGTATCATTACCTGGCGCTCTTCGACGGGGTCAAGGGACGGCCGTTGTGGCTGGGCAGAACCAAACGCATCGCCACCGCAGATCAGCGAATCATGCTGCACGCCAAGGATCGTGGCTGCACGCGTCCCGGCTGCGACGCACCCGGCTACCACAGCGGCGTGCACCACGCCGCCCAAGACTGGAAAAACGGTGGCAACACCGACATCGGCGACCTCACCCTGGCGTGTGACCCCGACAACCAACTCGTCGAAACCGGCGGCTGGGACACCCGCATACTGCCCAACGGCCAAACCCAATGGATCCCACCACCAGGACTGCCCATGCTCAAGGGCGGCACCAACACCTACCACCACCCCGAACGACTCCTGCAAAACGACAGCGACCCGCTGGCCGACGATGCGGGCGCAGCCTAAGTACTAGTTGCCCTGTCCCCCGCGTCCGAGTGACGCCAGATCGGCGACCGGGTCGATGCGGTTGATCAACCAGTCGCCGAGGATCCGCGCCTTGTATACCCGGGGATTGTGCGATGCCAGCGTCCGCGCATTCTTCCAATGCCGGTCCAGCCCGCGGCGTGCGGACACCCCTGATGCACCGAGCGCGTCGAAGACCTTCGTCGTGGCCGACAACGCGGCCGCGATGATCACCAATTGGGCTTGGTCGACGGCGACCTCCGCGTCGATCAACAACCGGCGCGCGCTCGCCTCGTCACCGGCCAGCCGGCCGGCCACAATACGGTCCAGCGTCGCGGTGCTACGGGCCAGCGCCGCCTCGGCAGCGAATACGTCGGCAGACACCTCCCCGATCACCTGCAGCAGTTGCGGATCGAACGAGGGAACGGTGGTCAATCCCTGCGGGTAGTTGCGGACTCGTTCGGCCAGGGCGATCGAACCGTCGCGCAGTGCTGCTTTGGTAACGCCGGTCAGCACCGAGTGCATGGCGGTCTGATAAAAGTGCGCCTGATAGGCGAACCGTTCGGTGGCCGGGAAGACGTTCCCGGGTTCGGCGCGCGCCCGATCGTAGCGAGCGGTGCCACTAGCGGTGGTGCGCTGGCCGAACCCGTCCCAGTCGTCGACGAGGGTCACACCCGGGTCGTCGCGGCGCACCAGCGCCGTCACCAGCTCACCGCCGTCCCCACGTCCGAGCACATCGAGCCAGTCCGCGTAAAGACTGCCGGTGGCATAGTATTTCGTGCCGCTGACCGACCAATGGTCGTCCTCGGCGGTGATCGTGGACGTCAGATTGGCCAGGGTCACATTGTTGGCCTCGGTCCAGCCGCCGCCGACGAATTCACCGGCGAGGAACCGCTTGATCCAGGTGTCGTTGGTGTCAGACTGGGGTGCGTTGAGCCGATCCTCGACGAACGCCAGATGGTTGCGCCAGATGTGCGCGACATTGGGGTCCGCCTCGGCCAGCTCGGCGAGCAGCGCGAAGGTCTGCTCCAGCGAGGCGCCAAACCCGCCATGGATGGCCGGAATTCGCACCGTGCCGAAGTCGACGTCCGCCAGCCAGCGGACCTGCTCATGCGGGAACACCCGATCGTGTTCCCGCTCGAGGTTGCCTTGGGCGATCTTGTCGAACACCGGTCGGAATACCGAGAACAGGCCATCATCGGAGGCGGTCGGATGAGCCAGATACGTGGGTGCCGCGCTCACTGTCGGGCTCCTGCGTTGTCGATGCGATAGGAGTACTGCTCCTCGACCGCGAGGTACCCGAGGCGGCGGTACAGCAGATGCGCCTTGCTGCGGTTGTTGATGTCGGTGCCCAGTGAGGCGACGGTCAGCCCGCGCCGCAGCGCGGCGAGCCAGATCTTCTGCAACAACAACTCGCCGATGCCGTGCCGGCGCAACTCCGGGCGCACCCCGATGTAATCGGTGTGGGCACTGAGTTCTTGGGCTCCGGCCACCCCGGAGCTGTACGTCGAGCCCAGCACATAGCCGACGACGTCCCCCGATTCGTCGAGCGCGGCGATGCTGAAGTCGGGTGTGAAAGCCCGGCTGGCGATGTGGTGCTCCCAATCCTCCGGGCTCTTCGACATATTGCCGAAATGCTCGAGGAAGGTGCTGTGCTGAAGTCGGCGGACCTGCTCGCCCAAGCCTCTGCTGATGACCTCGGGCCAGCCGATCACCGTGATACCCGGCGCGCCGGCACTCTCCAGCAGAGCTCGATCCTCCCCGTGCAGCGGCTTGCGAGTACGGATGAACTCTGCTTCCCGTACCGCGCCACGCCGCTTCAGCGCATCGATGACCACGGGCTGATTCGCCCCGATGATCACCCGCAGATACGCCCCTGGGATGGCCACGGCCTCCCGGTCGAACCGGCTCACCGCGGTGCGCACGACGTCGTCGATGATGTCGGAGGAGACATCGGGGTCGATGACGAAGTCGGCGATGATTTCCGGCTCCGCACCGTGCGGGCGATGCACGGCGGTGTAGCCGCGGACTCGTCCTGACGCGTCACGCAGCACCGCCGCCTCGTACACCGATGCCAGCTGCTCGGCGACATCGCGGGAGTCCGCGGCGAACTTGCGCCCGCTCAGTCCATGGGTGGTGGCCAGGAAGTCGGCGATCAGCGGATGGTCGGCGGTGCCGACCGGTGTCACCGACCAGTTCCCGGTCACCGTGACGTCCAGCAGAGTCATCGGATACTCCTCGGGGTCGGTACCGAAATCCCCACCAGCGTCGCCTCATTGAGCCATGTCAGGGCGATATCAGGCCGTGCATCGGCCGGGATGGCCGGTGAGCTCGCCCGTAGGAAGCCCACACGCAATGCCGCGCCGAGTTGCCGTAGCCGGTTCATGGCGCCGCCACCTCCTTGTCCTTGTCGCGGTCCGCCTGGGGGTCGTCGTGGCTCAGCACGTCGATGATCCCCTCGTCGATGAGCCGTTGTTGTTCGGCGTCCGACAGTGTCTGGATGCTGCCGAGCCGGGCCGCCACCTCAGGGCGAGTCGCCCGCAGGTACCAGTACCAGAGCAGGCCCACGAACAGCAGACCGAAGAAGACGAACGGCAAGATATTGAAGGGGAATTCGGGCACCGGGAAGAAGTTGGAGAAGATCACGTAGCCGATACCGAGCGCGGCGGCCACCGAGATGACGAGCCGAGTAGTGGTAAGTGCCTTGATCTTTCGCAGCCAGATCGGGGTGGCAATGACGACCAGCAGGTAGCTGACCAGGAATCCCCAGTTGGCGACATAGCCACCGTAGACGTCGAACACCAGCCGCCCGACCGAGCTGAAGGTGGCCGTCACCGAGAACACGAACGCCAGTACGCCGACCAGGGCGATGCCCACCCAGGGCGTCCGATGCTTGGCGTGCACCTTTGTCAGCGCGCTCGGCAGCGCACCCTCGTGAGCAAGGGTGAACAGCGAGCGGGCCGCCGCGGTGGTGACCGCGGTGACGAACACGATGAACGCGATGGCCACCGCCGCACTCACGATGTAGTTGACCCACGACACCCCGGTCACGTCGGCCAGCTGCGGCAGCACCGCTTTGTCACCGTTGATGTCGCCGAAGTGCAGGATCTGCGGGTAGGTGGCGAAGATGTAGATCACGCCGATCAGCAGCACGACGCGCAGCAGTGAGCGCGCGATGTTCTGGTGCGCGTTCTTTGCTTCCGCACCCAGCGAAGCAACACTCTCGAAGCCCGCATATGACCCGACGGCGGTGACGGCAGCGATGAACGTCGCGCTGGACCCCAGGTGCGTGAGGCTGAACTGCTCGGTATCGATGTGGAAGCCGTAAGTCACATAGGACGCCACGATGATCACCAGGATCGAGGCGATCGCCACCACCTCGAAGGCCAGCTCGTACTTGGCGGCGATGGCCACCCCCCGGAACGGCAGGTACGTCGCCGCGGCCACCACGACGATCACCAGCAGCAGGCGGAACCACGTTGCCTGCGAACCCAATCCGATCGACTCCAGGAACGAGTCGAGATACAACACGCCGCCGAGAGTTCCGGTGATCGCGAAGCCGATGTAACCGAGCAACAGGCTGAATCCGGCCGCATACGCGAACCCGGGGCCAAGACCGTTACCCGTGTAGGTGCCCAGCGAGCCCGACGACACGGTGCGCTTGGCCTGGAAGCTGATCGTCGTTGCGATGAGGATGGTCAGCGCCAGACCGACGAGCACCGCCCAGGAGGCACCCTTGCCGGCGGCGACGAACAACGAGTAGGGCACCACGGCCACGGCGACGCTCGGGGCCGCCGCCGCGAGGCCCTGGGCGAAGACGCCCCACGGCCCCAAGGCTTCTCGTTCCAGTCCGGTCGACTCCGCGGCGGTCAGTGAGCGACCGCCGAGGGCGAATTGTGGTGATGACCCGAATTGTGGTGTGGACACAGTGCTGCCTTCCCGCCCGGCGTGCGTTATCGCCGCCAGCATTCGCTTGGCACGCCGGGGATTTAACGTATTGTTGACGTATCTGACACGGTGCCGGAAAGTTGTGCTCGGCGTCAGTTATCGGATCGCCGAGATTCTTTTCCGCGGTGCCGCGCCGGGGTGTTCGTCGGGCAGTAGCGCCGAACCGCCCGGGAACAGCCGCTGGCGCAACGTGTCCGCACGGTCCGCGCTCGCCAGCCCGCGCCGCCTCAGCTCGGGGATGAGGTACTCGGCGACGTCAGCGAAGCTGCCGGGCGTGACGTGATAGGCGATGTTGAACCCGTCGACCCCGGTTTGGGCTGCGAAGTCAGCCAGCCCGTCCGCGACGGTCGACGCGTCACCCACGAACAACGGGCCGCCGAACCCACCAAGCCCGCCAACGTAGTCGCGCAGGGTGATCCGCTGCCGAAGTCCATCGGAATCGTCCACCGTGGCCAGGATGGATTGGCTGGCATCCGTGTCGAACTGTTCGATCGGCCGGTCGACACCGTACGTCGACCAGTCCACGCCGCTCAGTGCCGACAGCAGGACCAGACCGCCTTCCAGGTCGGTATACCGGGACAGCTCGTCGGCTTTGGCCTGCGCCGCGCGTTGGGTGCTGTCGACGACGATTTCGACCGAGCTCAGGAACCGCACCGAGTCAGGGCTGCGCCCGTGGCTCACCGCCCTGCGGCGCACGTCGTCCACCCGCGATCGCACGACGGCGGGCCGCGGATCGGACAAGAAGACGATCTCGGCATTGCGGGCCGCGAATTCCCTTCCCGCGGTCGATGATCCGGCCTGGAACAGCACCGGCGTGCGCTGCGGGGACGGCTCCACCAGATGCGCTCCCGGCACGCTGAAATACCGGCCCTCATGGCCGATCGGATGCACCTTGGCCGCATCGGTGAACACCCCACCGGCGCGGTCGCGCACTACGGCCCCGTCTTCCCAGGAGCCTTCCCACAGCTTGTAGGTGACGTCGAGGAACTCCTGCGCGATGGCGTAGCGCTCGTCGTGGGGAATCTGGCGCTCGCGCCCGATGATGTTGCGGGCAGCGCTGTCCAGCAGCGACGTGACGATGTTCCAGCCGATCCGGCCGCCGGTGAGATGATCCAGCGTGCTGAACTTGCGGGCCAGCAGGTAGGGGCTCTCGTAGGTGGTCGACACGGTGACGCCGAAGCCCAGCCGCTGGGTTGCCGCGGCCATCGCCGACACCGCGAGCAATGGGTCGGTGACCGGAGTCTGCACGCCGTGGCTCAGCGCGGCGTCTGCGCTGCCGCCGAATACGTCGAGCTGGCCGACGGCGTCGGCGATGAACAGCAAGTCGAACCCGCCATCGTCGAGCAGGCGTGCCAGATCCACCCAGTAGTTCAGGCTGGTGTATTGCGCGGTGCGATCGTCAGGATGGCGCCACATGCCGAAGTTGCCGTGCGACACGGTCGACATCGAGAACGCCGCCAACACGAATGGTGCCGGAATGCTCATGCGTTCAACTCCCTGCGTTCCGGGACGGGCAGGCCCAGGTGCGACCGCAACGTCGAGCCGGTGTACTCATGGCGGAACAGGCCGCGCTTGCGCAGCACCGGCACCACCTGGTCGACGAAATCGGCGAACTGCCCGGGCAATCCGGAGTCGGTCAGCACAAACCCGTCGGCGGCGTGGGAGTTGAACCACGTCTCGATCTCGTCGGCAATCTGTTCTGGCGTGCCGATGACCTGTGCGCCCCATCCGTTGATGGTGCGGTACAGGAACTCTCGCACGGTCGGGTTGCCGTCGCGGGCCAAAGCGCGGTAGCCGGCCAGGGCCGTTTGGTGGGTTTCGGTGCTGTCGGGGAACGCCGACTCGGGTACGGGACCGTCCAGGTCGGCGCCGACCACGTCGACGTCGACCTCGAGCAGCCAACCGGCCTGATACTCGGGGCTGAAGTACTCGAACGCCGACCGCTCGATGCGACGCACCTCGTCCTCGGTAGAGCCGACGACGTATCTGAGCGATGGAGTGATCAGCGGTGCCGCAGGCCGACCGGCGCGTCGGGCCTCGGTATGGACCTGGCGGTAGAACTCCTGTGCCCGGGCGATCGTGCCCTGCCCGGTGAAGATGACTTCAGCGTGCCGTGCGGCGAACTGCCTTCCGCGTGGCGAGGATCCGGCTTGGAAGATCACCGGCTGACCCTGTGCCGACCGGGCGGCGCCGATCGGGCCCGCGACCTGGAAGTGCGGCCCTCGGTGGTCGGCGACCTGAATCGCACTGATGTCGTTGAAGATTCCCCGTCCGCGGTCCTCGACGACGGTCTCGTATCCCCAGCCGTCCCAGAGCTTCTTGACGACCTCGATTGCCTCGTCGGCGATCTCGTAGCGGGCGTCGTGCTCGATCACTCCCCTGCCGCTGAAATTGGCTGCCGCGGCGTGGGCGAAGCTGGTCACCAGATTCCACCCGGCCCGGCCACCACTGAGGTGGTCCAGCGAGAGTAATTGCCGGGCAAGGTGATAGGGAGGGGCCAGCGTAGCCGACCCAGTGACGACCAAGCCGATATAGTCGGTCACCGACGACAGGGCCGCCGTCGCGGTCAGTGGCTCGAAGTCCTCAGTTGTCTTGTACGCCCATGTTTCCCGAGGGCCGAAGTTGAGGCCGTCGGGGAAGAACAGCGCGTCGAATGTCCCTCTCTCCGCGGTCTGGGCACGCTCGATGAGGCGGCGGCGCACCGCCGCGGTGCTGTTGTCGATCTCCGGGTGGCGCCACGGGCCCGCCGACCGGGTGCTGCCGAAAGTCAGGAGGCGCACTTCTCGGGACACCTGGGCAGCCTAGGACCGCCCGCGGTCGACGCACACCGGTTAAACCCGCCCCGAATCGAATTGCCGCCCACCGGGAGGCATCCGCGGGCTGGCTACTTTTGCGCCGCGTTCTTCAGCATCTCCGTGGCGATGACGTTGGCCTCGTCGTTGATCGAGTTGCTGCACGTCCACACCTCGACAACCAGATTGGACGCCGACGCCAGGGCATGCTGGCAGCCCCATCCACCGGCGTTGCGCTGGGTGGACTGTTGGGTCAGGATGTCGCCAGTTACGTTGGCCTTGTCGATCTTCCAGGTGGAGTGCACGTCAGAGTTGTCGATATCGATCGACGTGCCGCCGCACTTCTCCCACGTCGTCCTTGACTCCTCGACGAACGCCCTCGCCTTCCCGGCCGATGGGAAGAGCACCGCGATTTGTTCCACCCAGTGCGCATTGTCGCTCGTGGGCTCCTGGAGCACCTCATCGCGGACGGCCGACCAGTCGCTGCCGTGATAGACCAGCTCCTCGGCGCCATAGATCGCGCCAAGGCAGTCTACGTCGGACACCCCGTCGGAGTTGTCGCTCATGTTCTGCGATGATGCGGTCACCCGGATCGCGGTGGCGCCCATGACGCCGTTGACCTCACCGGCGCTGAGCAGAACCCGGTCGAGGTCGGACTCCTCGAGTTTGGGCACGTTGGCGGGAGTCGGGGCGGCGCCCTGGCCCCGCAGCGCCGTGCCGCTCACCGTGGACACACATCCAGACAGCAACGCGCCGACCAGGACGGCGGTACAGAACGCAGGCGCACGGCGGTTCACGGACGATATTGTCCCTCAGCTGGTACTTTCCGCGTGCCTCAACCGCGGATTAGCGCCCCTGATTCACCTTGTGCTGCATCGTCGCAGCCAGGCTGACTGCCCGGCCGGCCGCCCGGTGCTGAGCCGGCGTGCCGCCGGTGACCGCGACGTCCACGTCGACGATGCAATCGGCCGCCAATCCGACAGCCCGTTCGGTGGGAAACGTCGTGTCGCCCTGGTTGTCGGAGTTCACCACCGTGGCCGACAACACCGGTCCGTCCACCTTGACGTCGGTGATCTTCTGGTACAGCTCGGTGTTGGCCGGGCTACGCAGCACGCTGCGCACCGTCTTGCCCTCGCAGGCCTTCCACTGGGTGACGAAATTACCGAACATCCGTTGCGCCTCGGCCTCGGAGCCGAACTCGACGACGCCTGCGTCGGCACTGGACACCGTCTGGCCACCGCCGAAGTTCGAGAACTCCTGCCAGGCGGCCCGGCGTACATCGCCACCCTCGTACACCACACGCATGAACGGGGTGGCCGGGCCCAGGCATTCGATGGGATTTGCGTCGCTGTTGTCACGAATCCCGTTGGGTAGCATGTCAATTCCACCGATTGCGGGGAACCCGTTGTCGGGCAGCGGGTTTCCCGCAGCCTGACCGACCTCGACACTGCTTGGCAGGACCGCGGCGAGATCGCGCACCGCACTGACAGGGTTCTTGCGCGTCGCGGTGCCGTCGACCGTGCTCGCACATCCCGCCAGCATGGCGATGCCCACCACGGCACCAACTATCGAACGCCCCCGAACGACATGAAGGTCGCGTGTGATGAAATCCCCTACTTCTTGGTCTTGTCGCCGGCTTTGTCGCTGCCGGCCTCGGCGGACAGCGCGGCGACGAAGGCTTCCTGCGGCACCTCGACCCGACCGATGGTCTTCATCCGCTTCTTGCCCTCCTTCTGCTTCTCCAGCAGCTTGCGCTTTCGGGTGATGTCACCGCCGTAGCACTTACTCAGCACGTCCTTGCGGATGGCCCGGATATTCTCGCGGGCAATGATTCTCGACCCGATTGCGGCCTGAATCGGCACCTCGAACTGTTGTCGCGGGATGAGTTCCTTGAGCTTGGTGGTCATCTTGTTTCCGTAGGCCGCGGCCGAGTCCTTGTGCACGATCGCGCTGAACGCGTCGACGGCCTCGCCCTGCAGGAGGATGTCAACCTTCACCAGGTCGGCTTCCTGCTCGCCCGCCTCCTCGTAGTCCAGGCTGGCGTAGCCCCTGGTGCGCGATTTCAGCGAGTCGAAGAAGTCGAAGATGATCTCGCCCAACGGCATTGTGTAGCGTAACTCGACCCGTTCGGGCGACAGGTAGTCCATGCCACCGAGCTCGCCGCGGCGGGACTGGCACAGCTCCATGATGGTGCCGATGAACTCGCTGGGCGCGATGACCGTCGTCTTCACGATCGGTTCAAAGACAGCCCGGACCTTGCCCTCCTGCCAGTCCGACGGGTTCGTCACGACGAGTTCGGTGCCGTCGTCGCGCACCACCCGGTAGACGACGTTGGGTGCGGTGGAGATCAGATCGAGGTCGAACTCGCGTTCCAGACGCTCCCTGGTGATCTCCATGTGCAGCAGGCCGAGGAACCCGCAGCGGAAGCCGAAACCGAGCGCCACGGACGTCTCCGGCTCCCAGGTCAGGGCAGCGTCGTTGAGCTGCAGGCGCTCCAGCGCGTCGCGAAGGTTCGGGTAGTCCGAGCCGTCGACCGGGTAGAGACCCGAGTAGACCATCGGTTTGGGTTCGCGGTAACCCGTCAGCGCCTGGGTGGCGCCGTGCCGCGCGGAGGTCACGGTGTCACCGACCTTCGATTGGCGCACGTCCTTGACGCCGGTGATGAGGTAGCCCACTTCGCCGACGCCGAGCCCGTCGGTCGCCTTGGGCTCTGGCGAGACGATGCCGACTTCCAGCAGCTCGTGGGTGGCGCCGGTGGACATCATCTTGATCTTCTCGCGCGGGTTGAGCGCGCCGTCCACCACACGGACGTACGTCACGACGCCGCGGTAGATGTCGTAGACCGAGTCGAAGATCATCGCCCGCGCGGGAGCGTCGGCGTCCCCGACCGGGGCCGGGATCAGCCGGACCACCGCGTCGAGCAGTTCACGAACGCCTTCGCCGGTCTTGCCCGAGACGCGGAGCACGTCATCGGGTTCACAGCCGATGATGTGGGCGATCTCGCCGGCGTAGCGATCGGGGTCGGCGGCGGGCAGGTCGATCTTGTTGAGCACCGGGATGATCGTCAGATCCCGGTCCAGCGCCAGGTACAGGTTGGCCAGCGTCTGGGCCTCGATGCCCTGGGCGGCGTCCACCAGCAGCACCGCGCCCTCGCAGGCCTCCAGGGCGCGGGACACCTCGTAGGTGAAGTCGACGTGGCCGGGGGTGTCGATCAGGTGCAGCACGAATTTCTCGCCGTTGACCTCCCACGGCAGGCGCACGTTCTGTGCCTTGATCGTGATACCGCGTTCGCGCTCGATGTCCATCCGGTCCAGGTACTGGGCACGCATGTCACGGTCGGCGACCACACCGGTGATGCCGAGCATCCGGTCGGCCAGTGTGGACTTCCCATGATCGATATGAGCGATGATGCAGAAGTTCCGAATCTGCGCCGGCGCAGTGAAAGTCTTGTCGGCGAAGCTGCTGATGGGAATCTCCTGGTCGGGTGGTGCTTCGAGGGGGCCCTCGGGTTTCTCCAGGGTATCGACTGGGGCCGTCCTGAACACAATCGTGGGGCCCCTCGGGACACAATCGCGCGCCGCGAGCCCATCCCGTTCCGCCTATGCTGTCGAGAATGGCGTCGCAATGGAGGACGTTCCAGAGACTCGCAGAGCACCTCGTTTTCAACGAGGCGCCCAAATTCATCCGGCAATTGCCGATCCCCCAGGCCGTGCCGCGGACCATCCAGCAGGGCCTCAAGCTGGGCATCGACGCGCTGGTGGCCAGTTCCATGGCCACCGAGCAGCCCGCGGCGATCACCGCGGGCCGGCCGGTCACCAGTAGCAGCGTGCCGACCGCGCACCGAGCCCGCCGCCTGGTCTACGCACCCGATCTCGACGGTCGTGCCGACCCGGGCGAGATCGTCTGGACCTGGGTCGTCTACGAGGACGACCCGACCCGCGGCAAGGACCGCCCGGTGCTGGTGGTCGGCCGCGACCGACGGACCCTGCTGGGCCTGATGCTGTCCAGCCAGACCCACCACGCCGAGGAACAGAACTGGATCGGTATCGGCTCCGGTGGCTGGGACTCCGACGGCCGCCCCAGCTGGGTGCGGCTGGATCGGGTCCTCGACGTCCCCGAGGAGGGCATCCGCCGCGAAGGCGCGATCGTGGAGAAGTCGACCTTCGAGCTGGTCGCCGCCCGGCTGCGCGCCGAGTACTCCTGGAGCTGAGAACGGGCCTCGCCAGCGGCGCGATCGGCGGACGACGAGGAGCCGAACGAAGCGCGATGAACTGCTGAACAGCCTGTTTCGGCAGCGTCAATAACCCAACGGAACTGATAGAAGTGAGTGGCTGCGGCATCGTTGGCCAGCGCACTCCCTCTACCGTTGGAGTACTCGATGAAATCGCCCATGCTGACCACTCGCGCGGCGGCCGTCACCGTTGCATTAGGGCTCGGGGCGGCGTTAGCAAGCGCCGCCACCCCGATCGCTTCGGCCGATTCGTCCGGCCACAGCCCATCGTCGGCGGACTCGAAGCCGACCGGAGCGCCGAAGGCGAAAACCGGATCCTCGGCCCGCCCGAAGACTGGCCACAACGCCAGTGCCCCAACCGAGCTCAAGCCCAACGCGACCTTGAAAGCGGCGCGCCCGGCACGCACCAGCGCCGCGCTGACCCGGCCGCAACGCGCACCATTGACCGACACCTCGGAGTCGCCGGCGAACTGGCTGATGGCGGCCGCTGCGCGCCGCGAAGTGGACCTCGTCGGCGACGTCGAAGAGGCATTCCGGCGTATCGACCTGGCCACCACCACACTGCTGGCGCCGATCAAGACGTTGGTGGCCGAACTCACCGGCGCTCGTCAGGACGACCCGATTCCGCCGGGCGCATGCGAAGACGGTGATTGCAATCCCACTAGCGACATCTACCTGCCGTGGGTGCGTAACGAGATCACGGTGCTGAACCTGACCGGCAAGCCGGTCACCCTGTCGGATCTCGAAACGAGGAAGCCGCTGACCTATGGCCCTCAGGAAGGGTTCGTCCTCGACAATGCGCGCCAGGTCGAAATGGCGTTCTACCAAAACTCGAGTTCCTGGGACGAGGATTGGACCTACGAGGCCACGGTGAAGTGGTCGGATGGGTCCGCCACGGTCAGCGTGGACGTCGACGCAGGCGGGTCAACCGCGTCGTCGTCGAGCGGCGATATGCAGGTCGTCGTGTTCGACACTCCGGAACCCATCAACGGAACCTCGATGATCAGCGAGCGGCAGACGATCGTCCTTCTACCCAAGGCCGGCACCGAGATCACCATCGCCCCGTCGGATGCGGTGGGGCAGGCCATCGTCGCCGAGGCGCTGTGCAAGGTGTCGGGCAGCTGCGGCCAGGAAGTCGTCGACGAGCAAATCCGGCTCAGCCCCGAAAAGCTGGTTGGCAACACCCTTTTCAACGACGGCAGCGTCACCTCGACCAACAGGTACAAGGTGGCCCAAGAGGTGGTCAAGACCAGTGGCGTGGAAGAAAACCTCAAGATCGTCGCCGGGGGCTCACTGAATTTCTCGTTGGGGCCCTTGACCTTTCAGACCGAGATCGGTGCGCTCATCCAGCAGAAGTACGCACACTCCTGGAGCGACGGCATCACCACCGAGTCACAAGTGGACCTGAATGTCCCGGCGGGAAGCTACGGGCAGATCTACGTGCAGTACCCCGAATATCACGACTACGTCAACATGACGCTGACGAATGCGGGCGTCACGATCAACATTCCCGACGTCGAGTACATCAGCCTTGCGCCGTCGGGCTCCCTGGACCCGGACGGCACTCCGCTGGCCGTCACGTATACGACGTACGACTGGAAGATCGGCGAGGGCCCACACCCCTATCCCGATTCCGGTTCGGTTCCAACACCCCCCGCGACCTCGACGGTCGACGCCGTGACACCGCCCGATATCGCCCCACCCGCTCCGGCGACCAGCCGCAGCCCGAAGACCCTGGGCCAGATCATCGGGAACTACCTGCAGGATCAAGCCAGGGCCTTCCGCACCCTGCCCAACATTCTGGTCAACGGCCGCGCCATCAGCTCGGAGACGTTCAGGATCGTCAACCTCACTCCGTATGCGCAGACGCTGAACAGCATCACCGGCGAGTACGAGGAAGATGAGTCCCCGGAGAAAGGCTTTGTCCTCCAGCCGTTTCAGGCCATCGACATCGAAGTCGACTATGACCTCTTCCAAGACCAGGAAACGTATGTGACGTGGACGAATGCGACAGGAATCGACGTCAAGGCCGAGTTGAAGGTCTACAACGGCGGCAGTGATCCCCGGGTCACCTGTCAAAGCGCCGGATGCTTCGAAGGCGGCTGGGACAGCCGCAACCAGTTCTCAACCATGTACATCGTCTACCCCTACGACACACCAGGGATCATGGACGTCACCAACGATCAGAACCTCGCCGGCGCGGCCGTCGACTCGGCGTGCACGGCGGGCAGCGGCGGATCGATCCCGGGTTCGTGTGGTGTGAACGCCACGGGCCAAACCGAATACAACGCGCCCACATCCGGCCCCGTCCAACAGCACGTCAACCGCGGCTCGCAGACGAACTCGTATTACTACACCGTCACGACCCACAAGAGTGAGACGGCCAGCTGGTCGGCCGGCGGCGGAATCAAGCTGAAGGAGAAGGCCGGCGTCTTCGTGGCTCAGCAGATCGAGATCGAAGCCTCCGTGCTGTACACCGGCTCAGTCCAGGTGAAGGACTCCGAATCCAGCACTGTCGTCCAGGACTTGCTCCCGGGTTACGGCGGCGCCATCTACATCGGCGATCCCTATCTGCGCACGTACGGCGACTACATCGTCAACCTGCCCAACCTCACCATGATCGTCAGGGGCCAGTGGATCGAAGCGACATCCGGCCTCAGCGCCCAGGGGCCGGTGGCGAACGTCGTCGACTACCCACTCGAGTAGTGCCGGCTAGCCGCCTTGGGTGATGTAGGCCTGCAACTGCTCCTGCTCGGCCTGCAGCTGCTCCATCCGGTTCTTCACGACGTCGCCGATGCTGACGATGCCGACGAGCCGGTCACCGTGCATCACCGGCACGTGGCGCACCCGATTGTTGGTCATCAACGCGCTCAGATCGTCGATCTGGTCGTCGGGCGTGCAGGTCACCAGGATCTTGCTCATGATGTCGGAAACCGACCTGCGTAGCAGCTCAGGGCCGTGATCGTGGAGTTTGCGCACCACGTCGCGCTCCGAGACGATGCCCACCACGCCGTCGGGGCCGACGACGACCATCGCGCCGATGTTGTGAATGACCAACTCGGCGAGCAAACCGGTCACTGTGGTCGTCTCGGTGACCGTGGCCACCGACGCGCCCTTGGTGCGCAAAATGTCTGCGATGCGCATCGCGACTCCTTGTGATGGATGTCACATCAGGCTAAGGCTTATCAGAGCCCCGCGGAAGCAAACCGCACCGGTTGCGTTAAGACAGAACGAACGAGGACGAGGAGAACTGTGATGAGCACACTGCCGACGACGGTGCTGGGTGACGGACTGACGGTGAGCGCGATCGGTTTCGGCGGGATGGCGCTGACCCCGGTCTACGGCGCGGTCGACGACGCCGAATCGCTGGCGACCCTGCATCACTGCCTCGACGTGGGCATGACCTTCATCGACACCGCCAATATCTACGGCGTCGGCGCCAACGAGAGACTGATCGCCCGGCTGCTGGCCGATCGCCGTGACGAGGTTCAACTGGCGACGAAGTTCGGCATCGACGGTGACCCGACCACCGGGAAGCTCAAGGCCCGCGGTGACGCCGGGTACGTGCGGCAATGCATCGACGAGAGCCTCGGCCGGCTCGGCGCCGACACCGTCGACCTCTACTACATGCACCGCCGCGATCTGTCGGTCCCCATCGAGGAGACCGTCGGCGCGATGGCCGAGCTGGTCACCGCCGGCAAGGTGCGCCATCTGGGACTCTCTGAGGTGACCGCCGACGAGCTGCGCGCCGCGGTGGCCGTGCACCCGATCGCGGCAGTGCAGAGTGAATGGTCGATCTGGAGCCGCGACGTCGAACGCAACGTCGTGCCCGCCGCAATCGAGCTCGGTGTCGGCTTCGTGCCATATTCGCCGCTGGGCCGCGGTTTCCTGGCCGGCGCAGTCCGCTCGGCCGCCGATCTGTCGTCAGGCGGGGACCTGCGCAACCTCATGCCCCGGTTCGCCGGCGAGGCACTGGACGCGAATCTGGCTGTGGTGCAGGTGGTTTTGTCGGTTGCCGAACAGGTCGGTGCGACGCCGGCGCAGGTGGCACTGGCGTGGCTGCGGCAGCGCGCCGAGGCGTTGGGCGTGGCCTCGGTGCCGATCCCGGGGACGCGCCGTGCCACTCGGGTCGACGAGAACGCCGGCTCGCTGTCAGTGCACCTGAATCCGGAGCAGATGGCGGCGCTGGAGACCGCTGGGGCGACGGTGTCCGGCCACCGGTCGATCGACCCGGGTTGGGTGTCGTCGGCCCGCGAGTGACGATCTGGCGTGTAGTAATAACCCCATGATCGACATCACGCTGCTGGGCACTGGAAGCCCGATGATCGACCCGAACCGCGCCGGACCGTCGACCCTGGTGAAAGCCGGCGACTCGACGTTCCTGGTGGACTGCGGGCGCGGGGTGCTGATGCGGGCCGCCGCGGCCGGTATCGGCGCGGCCAACATCACCGCGCTGCTGCTGACCCATCTGCACAGCGACCACATCACCGATCTGTCCGACGTCATCACCACCCGCTGGGTGACGACGTTCGTGCCCACCCCGCTACCGATCATCGGCCCGCCCGGCACCAAGGCTGTCGTCGAGGCGACGCTGGCCGCGCTGGCGCCCGACATCTCCTACCGCATCGGCCATCACCCCGACATCACCGAACCACCGTCGATTCAGGTGCACGAGTACACCGAGGGTCTGGTGTGGGACGACGGCGGTGTCCGCGTCATCGCGGCGCCCACCGACCACCGGCCGGTCGAACCGACGCTGGGTTTCCGCGTCGAATACGACGGTGCCACCGTGGTGCTGGCCGGCGACACCGTGCCGTGTGCGAGCCTGGACACCCTCGCCGCGGGCGCAGACGCGTTGGTGCACACGGTGATCCGCGCGGATCTGGTGGCGCAGATACCGGTTCAGCGCCTCCGGGACATCCTCGACTACCACTCGTCGGTGGAGCAGGCCGCGGCCACCGCCGCCCGCGCCGGGGTCGGCACGCTGGTGCTCACCCACTACGTGCCGGCGCTGGTGCCCGGGCAGGAGGATCAGTGGCGGGCACTGGCGGCCACCGAGTTCAGCGGACCGGTGGAAATCGGGAACGATCTGCACCAGGTATCCGTCGGGAACTAAACCACCGCGGCGCACGACTCATGTGCGATGACAACGACGGTGGAACCCTCGCGACGCACTGACTCCGCGGTGCTGCGCCGAATCTGGCGACTGCACTTCTGGGTGGGATTGTTTGCGGCTCCGGTGCTGGTGGTCCTCGCCTGCTCGGGGTTGGTGATCCTCTACAGCCAGCCACTGGACTCGCTGCTCAACGGCCATCTGTTGGCGGTCGAACCGGGGCCGCAGACCGTGCCGCTGGATGCGCAGGTCGCCACCGCCAAGCAACACGTCAGCGCCACCGACACTCTCGAAGCGGTCACGCCGCCCGACAGTCCGGGCTCATCGACGCGGGTCGATTTCGTGTCCGCGACCGCGCAGGGCTACCCGCAGGCCGAAGCGAACGTCATCGGCGTGTTCGTCGATCCCTACACCGGCGCGTATCTGGGCCAGCGCGACCAGCTTTCGGGGTTGGTTGGGTGGGCCAATCAGCTGCACCGCATGTTCGGCAACGACGGACCACACGTGCAGCTACCATCGCTGGGGCACCTGATCAACCCGTCGGCGTATCCCGAATCCACGATCCCGGTGGGGATCGGCAATCTCTGGATGGAGCTGACCGCGACGTGGATTCTGGTGCTGCTGGCCAGCGGCGTCTATCTGTGGTGGCCCAGGGCGATCGAAGCCGCCAAGCCGCTGCTGAAAGTGCGCTGGCGCAGCGGCGGCCGGGTGCGGTGGCGCGATGTGCACGCACTGACCGGCGTGGTGATCGCCGTCATTCTGGCCGGCTACATCCTCTCGGGAATGACGTGGACGCGGTACTGGGGCGAGAACTGGCGGGCCGTCACCGCGACGGTCACGCCGTCGACCCGAATCGATGCTCCCTCGACGCCGGCGAAGCTCGGTGACTACGACCGCTTGGGTCGTCGCATCGCCTGGGCCGCCACCGACGACCCGATCTACGCGTCGGCACCAGACGGCACCGCGGCCCGGCTGTCGTACGCCGATATCGACCGCATCGCCAAGGACGAGCACATGGTGCCCGGCTACTCGATCTTCCCGCCGTCGGACTCGACCCAGGACGGCGCCGAAGTGTACGGCAGCTACACGGTGGTCAATCGGTGGCCGCAGCGGGTTTCCGAACAGCGGACGTTGTACCTGAACCAGTTCACCGGCGCGACGATCGCCAATGCGACCGCCGCTGCGGACGGGGCGCTGTCGCGGTTGACCAGTTTCGGGATCGC
The DNA here is from genome assembly GCA_900078375.1 of uncultured Mycobacterium sp. Taxonomy (GTDB): domain Bacteria; phylum Actinomycetota; class Actinomycetes; order Mycobacteriales; family Mycobacteriaceae; genus Mycobacterium. The sequence goes on from FLQS01000078.1 coordinate 22,358, forward strand.
CATGCACATGGGCAACCAACTCGGTTGGCTCACGCGCATTTCGGCCACCGTCGCCTGCCTCGGTGTGCTGCTCAGTGCACTGACCGGTCTGCTGATGTGGTGGAAGCGACGCCCGTCCGGCCGTAGCGGTCTACCCGGCCCGGCCAGCCCGGCGACTCGCGCCAACACCCCGAAGCGGGCGATGGTCACGGTGGCCGTCGTCGCCATCGCACTCGGACTGCTGTTCCCCGCGTTCGGAATATCCCTGATCGTGGTACTCGTCGCCGAGGCGATCATCGCCGCTCGGCGTGATCATGCCAGCCGGGTAACCTCCACCACCACATCGAGATCGGTGGATCCCTCGCCGGAGTAGATGCCCTTCAGCGGGGTCACGTCGGCGTAGTCCCGGCCGACGCCAACGCTGATGTACTGCTCGTTGATCTCGGAGTCGTTGGTCGGGTCGTAGTTCCACCAGCTCCCCGTCCACGCCTGAATCCAGGCGTGGCTCTGGCCGTCGACGGTGTCACCGACCACCGCGTTGCGCTTGGGGTGAAGATATCCCGATACGTAACGCGACGGAATTCCCATGCCGCGCAACAGAATCAGCGTCAGATGCGCGAAATCCTGGCAGACGCCCTTGCCTTCGCGCAGTGCGTCGATGCCTGACGAATGCACACCGGTGGTGCCGGGAACGTATTTCAGTTCGCTGTGCGCCCATTGGGCGGCGGCGGTCACTGCCGCGTGCGGATCGGTCTCTTTGATGAGGCGCTTGCCGACCCGCTCGATCCGCCGGCTCGCCGGGGTGTAGTGCGTTGGGGTGAGTACCTCATCGAAGCGGTCCCGCACCGCCTCGGAAGCCAGTTCCTTCCACGACACTTCGCCTGTCGGTGCCTCGGGCTCCTCGGTCTCGACCACCGAGGACGCCGTGACCTCCAATTCGGTGTGCGGCGCGTGCAGGTCGAAAGCCGTTACCGCCGTGCCCCAATAGTCGACGTAGCGGTAGGACCGGGTGGCTGGAATGGTTTCGACACGGTTGAGGATGACGTTCTGCCGGGAATCCGAGCGCGGCGTCAGCCGGGCTTCGTTGTAGGAGGCGGTAACCGGTGACTTGTAGGCGTACCCCGTCGCGTGCACAACCCGCATGCGCCACATTTAGATCTCACCTTCCTCGATGACCAGCTCGGCCTGCTGCCCCGCGTCTGACCACGCCACCCACGGTGCGGAGTGGAAGTACTGCAGTGCCACCGCTTCTCCGACATCGCGACACGTCTCCTGCAAGTCGGCGAGCCGTTCTTCCAGCGATTCGAGCAGCACACCCGGCCGGATGAATTCCAGCTCGCTGCGGGCCCGCCCGAGCAGCCGCTGCGCCTCGGCGGTGGAGCCGAGGCGGTTGTGCGGACGGTGCATCAGTTCGTCGAGGCTGTGCTCGGCCAGCTTGAGCGAGTAGTAGATCGATCGCGGGAAAAGCCGGTCCAACAACATGAATTCGACGACCCGGCTGGCGTCTAGCACACCGCGGTAGGTGCGCAGATAGGTGTCGTGGGCGCCGGCCGACCGCAGCACCGTCACCCACGCCGGCGAGGATGCGCTGTCCCCGACCCGGGATAGCAACAGCCGCACCGTCATATCGACCCGTTCGATGGCTCGCCCGAGCACCAGGAACCGGTAGCCGTCGTCGCGCGACAGTGTCGAGTCGGCCAGCCCCGCGAACATCGCCGCCCGGCCCTCGATGAAGCTGAAGAACTCGTGTGGGCCCAGGCGGCGCGCCGCGCGCTCCCGTTCGGGCAACGCGTTGTAGGTGGTGTTCAGGCACTCCCACATGTCGGTGGACGTGACTTCCCGTGCAGATCGCGCGTTTTCGCGCGCCGCAGAGATCGCGTCAACGATCGAACAGCCACCCTCCAACTCTCGGCTGAACGCCACCAGGTCGGTCAGTGACCACAGGTCGAGCTGGTGTTTGGGCGACTCGATGCCCAGCACCTGCAGCAGCACCCGGGAGGTGTGGTCGGGGTCGACGCTGGAGTCCTCGAGCAGCTGGTGGACGGTGATATCGAGAATGCGTGCGGTGTCGTCGGCCCGCTCGACATAGCGTCCGATCCAGTAGAGCGCCTCGGCATTGCGGGCCAGCATCAGTGCATCACCTGCTGTTGCTGCTGCTGGTTCTGCTGTTGTTGCCCCTGCTGTTGCTGCTGATTCTGCTCGGCGCCCTTTTCGGCGACCGGCGCCTTGGCCGCCTTGGGAATCTTGCGGACGACCTCGGCGGCGCCGAGCTCGCGGGCCGCGACCGAGGTCTTCGAGGCCAGCACCCAGGTGTCCTTGGATCCACCGCCCTGGCTGGAGTTCACCACCAGCGACCCCTCAATCAACGCGGTGCGGGTCAGCCCGCCGGGCAGCACCCATACCTCCTCGCCGTCGTTGACGGCGAACGGGCGCAGGTCGACGTGCCGGGGCGCCAGGGCATCCCCGACCTTGGTCGGCACCGTCGACAGCTGCACCACCGGCTGGGCGATCCAGCCCCGGGGATCGCCGATGACCTTCTTGCGGATGGCCGCCAGCTCCTTCTCGGAGGCGTCCGGGCCGAACACGATCCCGTAGCCGCCCGAACCTTCGACCGGTTTGATCACCAGTTCATCGAGGCGGTCGAGCACCTCTTCGCGTTCGGTGTCGAGCCAGCACCGCAATGTGTCGACGTTGGCCAGCAACGGTTTCTCACCGAGGTAGTACTCGATGATGGTCGGCACGTAGGTGTAGACCAGCTTGTCGTCGCCGACACCGTTGCCGACCGCACTGGAGATCACCACGTTGCCGGCCCGCGCGGCGTTGAGGAGCCCCGCCACCCCGAGCACGGAGTCGGGGCGGAACTGCATGGGGTCGAGGTAGTCGTCGTCGATGCGGCGGTAGATGACGTCGACCTGACGCTCGCCCTCGGTGGTGCGCATGTAGACCACGTTGTCGCGACAGAACAGGTCGCGGCCCTCGACGAGTTCGACGCCCATCTGCCGGGCCAGCAGAGAGTGCTCGAAGTACGCGGAGTTGAACGGGCCCGGCGTGAGCACGACGACGGTGGGGTCGGCCTCGTTGGTGGCCGCGGCGTTGCGCAGCGCCCGCAGCAGATGAGACGAGTAGTCGCCGACCGCGCGCACCCGATGGGTGGCGAACAGGTTCGGAAAGACCCGGGCCATGGTGCGCCGGTTCTCCATGACGTAGGAGACCCCAGACGGCGACCGCAGGTTGTCCTCGAGCACCCGGAAGGTGCCCTGGGCGTCACGGACCAGGTCGATACCGGCGACATGGATGCGTACCCCGTTTGGCGGGTTGATCCCGGCGGCCTGCCGGTGGAAGTGCTCGCAGGAGGTGACCAGCCGGCGCGGGATGACCCCGTCGCGCAGGATCTCCTGGTCGCCGTAGATGTCGTCGAGATACATCTCCAGCGCTTTGACCCGCTGGGTGATGCCGCGCTCGAGCCGGGACCATTCGGCGGCGGAGATGACGCGCGGCACCAGGTCGAGCGGGAAGGGCCGCTCCTGGCCGGACAGCGAGAAGGTGATGCCCTGGTCGATGAACGCGCGGCCCAGCGCCTCGGCCCTGGCCTCGAGCTCGTCGGCGTCCGACGGGGCGAGCTCGGCGAAGATGCCTTTGTATGGCCCGCGGACGTTGCCCTGGTTGTCGAACATCTCGTCGAACGCCTTGGCGTAGGAGCCCATGTCGTTGTAGCCACCGAAGATATGGTCGTGTCGGTGCGGTTGTCGCGAACCGTTACGCGACGTCCGGCTGGCTTCCGAAGGCAGGGTACGAAGGCGCACCCGTCACATGCTGCCCCAATCTCGTCGTTTCGGCAGGCCAGTGAGCTCCACTTTGGGAGATTCGAGTCCTGACTGGTACCCTGAGCAGTCGCTGCACGTGGGCCCGACGGCCCCGGCAAGACCGAGACCCCCAAGCTTGAAGACGAGGAATTAACGCGTGGCCAACATCAAGTCGCAGGAAAAGCGTATTCGCACCAACGAGAAGCGCCGGGTGCGCAACAAGTCGGTGAAGAGCTCGCTCCACACTGCGATCCGCGGATTCCGTGACGCAGCCTCCGGGGGCGACAAAGACAAGGCCGCCGAGTTGCTGGCGTCGACCAGCCGCAAGCTGGACAAGGCTGCCAGCAAGGGCGTGATCCACAAGAACCAGGCGGCCAACAAGAAGTCCGCGTTGGCTCAGGTCTTCAACAAGATCTGATCAATCCCGGCCGCTACCGGCGGCCAGGTGCGCGACCTTGCGCACCGCATCCTCAAGGGCGTAGTCGGCATCAGCCGCTACGCCTTTGACATCTGCATTCAACCTCGCCACCAGCCGGATCGCCGTCGCCACCTTGTCGCGTGACCAACGTCGCGACTGTTTCTGCGCCTTCTGGATGCGCCAGGGCGGCATGCCGAGCTCGCCGGCCAGTCGGTAGGGGTCTCCCGACAGCGGGCCCACCCGGGCGATTGTGTGCAATGCCTCGGCGAGGGCGTCGGCCAGGACGACGTGCGGCACGCCGGCGATCATCGCCCACCGCAGTGCCTCGGCCGACCCGGCGATATCGCCCACCACGGCCTTGTCGGCGATCTCGAAGCCGGTGACCTCTGCCTTGCCGCTGTGATACCGGCGGACCGCGACGGCGTTGATCTGGCCGTCGGTGTCGGCTACCAGCTGCGAGCAGGCCGCGGCGAGTTCCCGGATATCGGAGCCGACGGCGTCGAGCATTGCGGTGACGGTGTCGTCGTCGACCTTGATCCTGTGCGCGCGGAACTCGGCGCGCACGAAGTCGGCCCGTTCGGCGGCCTTCGTGATCTTGGCGCAGGGATGCACCTGGGCGCCGAGCTTCTTCAGCTGATCGGCCAGCGCCTTGGCGCGCCCGCCGCCGGTGTGCACGACCGCCAGCACGGTGCCGGGCGGCAGGTCGGCGGCCGCCGTGGCGATCAGCTCGACGGCATCCTTGCCGGCTTCGGCGGCCGACTCGAGCACCACCACCCGCTCGTCGGCGAACAACGACGGGCTGAGCAGCTCGGCGAGCTCGTTGACCGACACCTCGCCGGCGCGTAACCGGTCCACCGGGACGTCGGCGTTGCCCGCCGTGGCGCGGGCGGCCCGCAGCACCTCGGAGATGGCGCGGTCGACGAGAAGCTCCTCGTCACCCAGGATCAGATGCAGGCCTGCCGTCTCGCTCACCACCCGATCGTTTCACGACCGGGCGACACCGGCTGACACCGACCTTGACCCACCGACACAGCACCACCGTGGCCAGCGTCACCGCGGCGACCGTCAGCACCCCGGCAAGCCCGGACGGCACCGACACCGCGGCGCCGGGAACCTCCGCAGCCGTCGACGCGACGCGCAGCAGCCACCACAACTCGGGGCCGGTGAAGCGGATCAACAGCCCAGCGGCCGGCGCACACAGCCAGCACATCGCCGCCGCAGCGGTGCCCAGCACCGTGATCGGTGGAATGACCACAGCGACAGCCAGATTGGCGAGCACCCCGACCACACTGAGGCGCCCGGAGATCGCCGCCACCAGCGGCGCGGTAACCAGTTGGGCGGCCAGCGCGATGCAGACCGCGTCGGCCAGTGTTTTCGGCCAGCCGCGGGCGACCAGCCGCGCCGCCCAGCCCGGCGCCAGCACGACGAGTGCAGCAGTCGCCGATACCGACAATGCGAAGCCGGCGTCCACCGCCAATTGTGGTGCCAGGATGAGCAATCCGAGCACGGTGGCCGCCAGCACCGGGATGGCTTGGCGCCTGCGGGCGCTCACGATGGCCACCAGTGCGATGGCGCCCATCACCGCGGCGCGCAACACACTGGCCGTCGGCTGGACGACGACGACGAACGCCAGCAGCGCCAGCGCAGCCAGGCCGACCGCCGCACGTGGGCCGACCAGACCTGCCGACAGCAGCACCGTTCCGCAGACGATCGTGACGTTGGCGCCGGACACGGCCATCAGATGGGTGAGCCCGGCTGTACGGAATTGCGCTGTCGTACTGGCACTTACGGTCGAGGTATCGCCCAGCACGAGTCCAGGCAGGATGGCGGCTTGATCGGCAGGCAGCACACCGCGAGACACTTCGGCGAAGCGCGCGCGTATCGCCCGCGCCGCGCGCTGCAGCGGCGATGCCCGGCCAAGCGTCGGCTCGTCGGTGGCGTTGAGCACGGCCACCGTCAGGTCGCGCCGGGTCGGCCGGGTGATTCGCGCCTTGAACCGGGCCGGCTGGCCCGCCATCAACTCGCCGAAGCCCTGCATCGACGCGAAAACGACAACGCTGCCCGGCATTTCGGAGCCGTTCAGCTCGGCGAGCGTGCCGCGGAACATCAACCGGCCGCTGCCCAGCGGCCGGGGGTCCTCCCCCGGTGTCACGCCCACCGTGGCCACGGTGCCGAACCGTTGCGTGATGGGGTGGCCGCTGACGGCGGCGCTGCGCAACGTCGCCGCCAGCGCGAAACCCGCACCGATGACCGAGGCGCCGATCACCGCGACAGCGGCGGTGCGCAGCGCCGGCCGCGCCTCGCCGCGCCATCGGGTCAGCGCCGCCCAGCCGAGGCCGACGGCCGCACAGACCACGGCCAGCAGCGGTCCCACCGTCCAGGTGATACCCGCCGCGGTGACCGCCCAGGCCGTCAGGGCCGCCGGCACCAGTCGCACGTCCAGCCGCGCGGCCGCATCGGTCACACCCGAACCAGCGCCCGCAGCTTGTCCAGCCGTGCCGGCCCGATGCCGTCGACATCGCTGAGTTGATCGACGCTGCTGAACTTTCCGTTGGTGTCGCGCCAGGCCACGATCGCGGCGGCCATCACGGGTCCGATGCCGGGCAGTGCATCGAGTTGCTCGACGGTGGCGGTGTTCAGGTCCACCGGGTCGGCAGGTGCCCCCTTCCCCGGCGCGGCCGGCGGGGTGGATGCGGCAGCCGGTGGCCCTCCGCTGACCGAGCTGCCCAGCGCGGTCGGTTGACCCGCCGGAGTCCCGATACCGACCACGATCTGCTCACCGTCGGTGAGATGGCGGGCCAGATTCAGCCCGAGGGTGTCGGCGCCGTCGATCGCGCCGCCGGCGGCCGAGACGGCGTCGGCGATCCGGGCGTCGGGGGCCAGCGTCACCAGACCGGGTTTGGTGACCAGCCCGACGACGCTGACCACCACCGGCTGATGGGCATCCGGGCTGGGCCGCGCGGACGCCGAGGACACCATTTCCACTGGCGGGAGCTTGGCCGACACGACGGGTGGTGGATCGTCGCGCATCAGGGTGAACACCGTGATGAGCACGGCGACAACGGCGATCACCGCCAGGGCGATGCCGCCGGCACGGCCCGGGTCGCCCCGGATGGCGGCCAGCCAGCCACGTTGGGCGTGCCCGTCGGGGATCCAACTGGGCACTGGGATCTCGTCGGCATCCTCGTCGTCGGCGGGCGCGGCTTCGTCCGCTTCGCCGGGATGCAGGCGGCGATGCAGGCTGGCCAACGGCTGCTCGGTGCGCATGCCGCGACCGTAGGTCGTCGCCGGGACGGCGACCGCTCATCCGGGCACGCCCCAGTCAGCGCTGTGGATGAACTCCGGTCTGTGGAGACCCGCTCAGCCGGTGATCCGCCCTATGAGACCGTGCCTACCGGGAGCGCGGTCCGTGGTGGTAGACCCGTCAAGAGTGTTCGCCAGCCGAGAGGACGTCCATGACCGCCACCGCCGACCGCCCGATTCGGGTGATCCAGTGGACCACCGGCAATATCGGCCGCCGGTCGCTGCACGCGATCATCAGCAGGCCGGACCTGGAGCTGGTCGGGGTGTACGCCCATGGCGCCGACAAGCTCGGTGTCGATGCCGCCGAACTGTCCGGCTGGCCCGAACCCACCGGCGTCACCGCCACCAACGACATCGACGCGCTGCTGGCGACCAAGCCGGACGCCTGCTGCTACAACCCGTTGTGGCCCAGCGTCGACGAGCTGGTCCGGCTGCTGGAAGCCGGGGTCAACGTGTGTTCATCGGCGGCCTGGATCACCGGCGGCAAGCAGACGCCGGAGGATCTGGCCCGGATTCGAAAGGCCTGTGAACAAGGCAATTCCACGATCTTCGGCAGCGGCGCTCACCCGGGCATGACGAACATGGTCGGCATGGTGCTGTCGGGTTCCTGTGAAAGCGTCGACGAGATCCGCATCACCGAGTCGGTGGATTGTTCGACGTATGAGTCGGCGGGCACCCAGTCCGCGATGGGCTTCGGCTGCGCGCCGGACACCCCGGGCTTGGACGAGAGCGTGCGCCGGGAGAGCGAGGTGTTCGCCGAGTCGGCGGCGATGATGGCCGACGCGATCGGCGCCAAGCTGGACCGGATGACGTTCGACGTCACCTTCACCACTGCCACCGGCGACAGCGACCTGGGATTCATGACGATCCCGGAGGGCACCATCGGCGGGGTGTACGGCTACCACCGCGGCTGGGTCGGCGACCGCAACGTCGTCAGCGTCGGCTTCAACTGGATCATGGGCAGTCACGTCGTCCCACCCAAGCCGCTCGAGCACGGTCACGTCATCCAGGTTTTCGGGGTTCCCAACATGCGCACGGTGCTGCACTGCCTGCCACCCAAGAACTGGCCCGAGCCCGGGTTCATGGGCCTGGGCATGATCTACACCGCCATGCCGGTGACCAACGCCGTGCCCGCGGTGGTCGCCGCCGCGCCGGGCATCGTGACGCTGGCCGACCTGCCCCCGGTGACCGGACGCTTTTCAGGTTGAGCCTGCGGTGCGGGAATTAATCCGGACCGCGGTCCGGTTACTTGGTCTGAAGTGCCGGGCATCAGGTCCGGCACGCCCGGATCAAGGAGATACCCCCGATGACCGCACCGGCTCAGACCACCGATCTCACCGCAGGAACCTGGGCGATCGACCCCGTCCACTCGTCGATCAGCTTCTCGGTACGCCACCTCGTCGTCAGCAAGGTCCGCGGGACCTTTGGCACGTTCAGCGGTGCCGTGACCGTAGCCGAGGACGGCACCCCGTCGGTGACCGCCGAGATCGACGTGGCCTCCGTGCACTCCGGCAACGACCAGCGTGATGCTCATCTGCTGGCGGCTGACTTCTTCGACGTCGAGAAGTATCCCACCGCCACTTTCGTGTCGACGTCGGTGACCCCCGACGGCGAGGATTACCGACTGGAGGGCGACTTCACCCTCAAGGGCGTGACCCGGCCGGTCAGCCTGGCCCTGCAATTCAACGGGGTGAACCCCGGCATGGGACACGGCGCGGTCGCCGGCTTCGAAGCATCGGTGGTGTTGAACCGCAAGGACTTCGGTATCGACATCGACATGCCGTTGGAGACCGGCGGCGCGGTTGTCGGCGACAAGGTCACCATCACCCTCGAGATCGAGGCGCTCAGGCAGGCGTGAGCGGTGCGGGCGGGGTGGGATCGACGGCGACGACGATTCCCACCGCGCCGGCGCCGACGTGCACACCCAGCACCGGACCCAGGTCGGTGACGACGGCGTCGCCACAGCCGGGCAGGGCGGCGGCCAACGTGGCAGCCAATTCGGTTGCCACGGACGGATTGTCGATGTGATGGACGGCGAGCGATGCCCGCTGTTCGCCCACCTCCTCGATCACCTGCTCGACCATCGCCGCTTGCGCTTTGGATGCGGTGCGCACCCGCTGGGCCAGCACCAGCCGGCCCTGCTCGTCGATGCGCAGCAGGGGCTTGAGAGCCAGCGCGGTGCCGAGCCACGACGCCGCAGTGCCGATCCGGCCGCTGCGCCGCAGGTTGTCCAGGCGCTGCACCACGATGTAGGCGCGCACCCGGGAAACCGCTGATTCCGCCTGGGCGACAACCGTTTCCAGGCTGGCGCCGGCGAAGGCAGCGCGAGCTGCCGCCAGTGCGACGAACCCGGTGCCCATCGCCGTCGACTTAGAGTCCACCACCCGCACGGCCCCGTCGAACTCACGCGCCGCGTATTCGGCGGCACCCAGTGTGCTGGACAGCTCGCCGGAGATGTGCACGGCCACCACGCCGTCACCACCGCTGTCGCGCAACGCATCCCGGTAGGCCGCGGCAAGTTCGCTCGGGGTGGCACCAGCGGTCGTCACGTGCCCCCGCTGGTACAGATCGGCCGGCACGTCGTCGACGCCGTCGCGCAGATCGCGGCCCTCGACCAGGATGTGCAGCGGCACAACGCGGATATCACAGGCGCGGACCTCATCGGCCCGCAGCCGAGCCGATGAGTCGGTGACCACGACGACGGCCATCGGTCAGTCGCGCGTGTTGTCGAGCGGAACGCCGGCTTCGGCCAACGCTTTCAGCATCAGGTCGGCGACGCCCTGGTGGGCTTCGAAATTCCAGTGGATGCCATCGGGATTGCCGCGGCCGGCCAGCACCTCTTCGCCCACCGCCGCCTTCAGGTCGACCACCGGAATATCGTGCAGGCGCGCCCATTCGCTGATCGCCGCGACCGTACCGGGTCGGCCGCGATGGGACATGCCATAAGTGGGGGCGATGTGCACCGAGGGAATCGAGGCGACCATCGGGATGCCAGGCCGATTGAAATCCAAGGCACCACGGGTCATTTCGAGGTATTCCACCGTCAGATGAGGTGGTAGCGCCGGACGCGCGATCGGCGAGAACTTCGGCTGCGCCCAGCCGTAACCGTCCCGAACCCAGCGGCGCAGCCAGGACGGGCGCACATAGCGGATGAGTTCCCTCAGCGCGGTCGGCAGCGGCGAGGGCAGTGAGTCCATGCCGCTGGTCGCGAAGATCACCGCACCGGCCCGCGGCAGCGCGGCCCATGCGCGCGGATCCTGGGTGGCCGCCCACCACACGTCGCGGCTGGTCCAGCCGATCCGGCCGATCAGCTCGACGTCCCAATCTAGTTGGCGAGCAACGATATTGGGCCAGATCCGCGGATCGTCGGAGGGTAAGCCGCCCTGCGGGCCGTAGTAGGAGAGCGAGTCGCAGAAAATCAGCAGAGTTCTGGGACGTGGTTCAGAGGACATCGTTGGCCACCTGAGCCGAAGCGTTCCAGACATCGAGGCGCCAGCGGATGGCCTCGAACGGGGCATCGTCGGCGCTGTGCCCGGACAGCTGCGCCCAGCTGGCGTTCCCCATCCCGCCCAGCACGGGCCAACTCTCGACGGGCAGTCCGAGCAGCGCCGCGCACAGCGCTGCGATCAGCCCACCATGCGCCACCAGCACCAACGGCCGGTCGGGATCATCCCGGCCCCAATCAGATTCTGCGGCAACCAATTCAGCGACCAGCGGCACGCTTCGCTCGGCGACGTCGATGCGACTTTCACCACCGTGCGGCGCCCAGGTGGCATCGTCGCGCCAGGCCTGTCGCGCTCCGGGTGCGGTGTCGTCCACCTGGTGATGGGTAAGCCCTTGCCAGTCGCCGAGGTGGGTCTCCCGAAGCCGGGTGTCGACCTGCACCCGTAGCCCGGTTCGCTCCCCCAGCGCCGTCGCGGTGTCGTAGGCGCGCCGGAGGTCCGAGGACACGATCAACTGCGGCTGACGCTTGGCCAGTACCTCGGCGGCGGCAACGGCTTGCGCCCGGCCCAGATCCGTCAGTTCGGTGTCGAGCTGGCCCTGCATGCGGCTGCCGGCGTTGTACTCGGTCTGGCCGTGCCGCAGCATGACCAACCGGCGCACCGTCACGGCACTTCCCCCGAGGCCGCCGGCCCGGCGGCTCCGGCCTCCACGTCATCGAGGTCCACCGCCAGGAACGGGCAGTCCCGCCACAGCCGGTCCAGAGCGTAGAAGTTGCGCTCCTCCTGATGCTGAATGTGCACCACGATGTCGACGTAATCGAGCAGCACCCACCGGCCTTCCCGGGTGCCCTCGCGGCGCGCGGGCTTGTACCCGGCCTGACGCATCTTCTCCTCGACCTCGTCGACAATCGCGTTCACCTGCCGCTCGTTGGCGGCCGACGCGATCACGAAGCAGTCGGTGATCACCAACTGGCCGGACACGTCGATGACGACGATGTCCTGTGCGAGCTTGGCTGCGGCGGCCCGGGCCGCCACGGTGGCCATCTGGATGGCTTCATCGGTCGCGGTCACGTGGGGGTCTCCTCGAATGTTGTAACGGCGGGCCGGCTCAGTTGGCCGACTCCGCGGTAAAGGCCGCGCTTGGATACGTACTGCACGACACCGTCGGGCACCAGGTACCAGATCGGTCGGTTCCCGGCGGCGCGAACGCGACAGTCGGTGGACGAGATCGCCAGGGCGGGGACCTCGACCAGGCTCAGCGCTTCTTCGGGCAGCTGGTCGAACGCCGCAACGATGTGTTTGGCGTTGAGTTCGTAGCCGGGCCGGCTGACGCCGACGAACTTGGCCAGCGCGAACAGCTCCTCCCAGTTCTGCCACGACAGGATCGATGCCAGCGCATCAGCTCCGGTGATGAAGAACAGATCGGCATCGGGGTTCAGCGCGCGCAGATCGCGCAGCGTGTCGTTGGTGTAGGTGGGCCCGGCGCGGTCGATGTCGACGCGGCTGACCGAGAACCGGGGGTTGGAGGCGGTCGCGATGACCGTCATCAGGTAGCGGTCCTCGGGCGGGGTCACCTCCCGGGACTTCTGCCACGGCTGGCCGGTGGGCACGAACACGACCTCGTCGAGATCGAAGAGGGCAGCCACCTCGCTGGCCGCGACCAGGTGGCCGTTGTGGATGGGATCGAACGTCCCACCCATCACGCCGAGCCTGCGCCGAGCCGAGGAAACCACGATTGACCAGCTTACGGGAGGCCGCGGGACGGTTCGCGACGCTCACGACCCGCCGGCCCGACTGTGCGCTGGCAAAGACCTTGCCAGGAGATCACCGCAATTCAGGTAGCATTTCGCCCTGAGTCGAGTTATTCGATCAAGGGGTCAATGATGATGAAGCTCGGTGGCCGACGCCTGACACTGCCTGTGACGAGTGTGGCCGCTGTGGCCGCTGCAGTCGCGGTGGGAATGACCCCGACGGTTGCGACCGCCCCGGCACTCACGGCGGCGACCGTGGACTACCTCCGCGGGACGAACATCGGCTGGACGCCCACCGATCAGCAGTACCGGGACTTCATCTCGCGGGTATTGGACGGCACCGACACTCCCTCCGACGCACCCGCCTCGAGCGGCTTGGTGAACTACAACGCCGGCTTCTGGCCGTTTTCGAACAACGGCATCTTCGATCTGACATGGAACAAGTCGGTCGCCCAGGGCGTCGCACACCTCGAGGCCAAGGATCCTGAGGGCGACGTTGTGTTCGGGAACTCTCAGGGCGCGGTGGTGATATCTCGCTACAAGGCCGCGCACCCCGAGGGAACGGGCAACACGTTCGTCCTCGTCGAGAACCCGAGCCGGCCCAACGGCGGAATCTTGGAAAGGTTTGCCGGGCTGTACATTCCGATCCTCGACATCAGCTTGAGCGGCGCGACACCCGACAACGGCGATACGACCGTCGACGTGGCCCGTCAGTACGACGGCTGGGCGGACTTCCCCACCTACCCGCTGAACTTCCTGGCGACCGCCAACGCCATCGCGGGCATGATCCTGGTCCACGGGCAGACGCAGACCGAACTCACCGCCGCGCAGATCGAAGCCGCCAAGGCCGGCGGCAGCGCGTATTACCAAGTGCACGGCGACACTACGTATTACCTCATCCGCACACCCTTGGTGCCGTTGCTGATGCCGCTCAAGGGGATCGTGCCCGACCCGATTCTGGGCGCCATCGATCCGGTCCTGCGGACGTTCATCGAGATGGGCTATGACCGCGGCGATTACAGCAAGCCGACAAAGGCGCAACTGTTCCCGCCGGTCAGCCTGCCCAGCTTGCCTACCGCCACCACAGTGCAGAAGGCCGCCGCCGCGGAAGCGGCGAGCACACCTGTTACGACGCCGAAGGCCAGCTCGCCGAAGAAGGTCGGCAGCGCCAACAAAGCCACCTCGGCCAAGGCGGCTGCATCGTCGCACAGCGACGGGCCAAAGAAGAGCACCGGTGGCAGCGCCAGACCGTCGAAGAAGACCGCCGACTAGACGACTCTGCGTGCCATGATCTACGGCTATGCCGACACTCATTGCAGTGCTGATCGCGCTGATTGGCGCTCTGGTCCAGAGCCGCCGCCATAAGGACCGCAACCCCGCCGATATCCACATGGTGTGGTGGATGGTGGCGGTCGTCGGGGTCGCGTCGCTGCTGGGCGCTGCCGCTCACATCTTCGACGGCCCGCACACTGCGGAACTGATCGGCTACACCCGGGGCAACGGTGGCTTCCAGTGGGAAAATGCCATGGGGGACACGGCAATCGGTGTCGTCGGCATCTTGGCGTACTGGTTCCGCGGCAATTTCTGGCTATGCGCCATCATCGTGCTGACCATCCAGTACATCGGTGACGGCGCCGGCCACGTCTACTACTGGTTGGCAGAGAACAACACCATGCCCTACAACATCGGGTTTCCGCTGTGGACGGACTTCCTGCTCCCGATCATCATGTGGGCGTTGTACATCTGGTCTCGACGTACTGCCGGCGACGCACTGCCCTAGGAGAACTGGGCGATCAGAAGGTCGACCCGCTCGGCGGCGTGGCTCGGCCGCAGCCGGCCATTGCGGGTGAGGCTGACCAGTCCGTGCAGTGCCGACCAGATCACCTCGGTGAACGTATCCGCGTCGGTCAGCTCGCCCAGTCCGGCAACGACGGTGCGTAGCTCGTTGAATCCCGCTTCCAATTCGGGCGGCGTGTCCTCGGCGGCAAAGTGCAAGGTGGTGGGCCGGGTGAACATCACGTCGTACAGCGCCGGGTTGTCCGCGGCAAAGTCGATATAGGCGTGCGCGACCTGGCGTAGCGCGTCGGTGGGTGTCGCGGCACCATCGCGGGCGGCGTGCAGGACCTCGGCGAGCTCGCCGAATCCGTCGACCGCGACAGCCTGCGCGAGCTGCTCCATGTTGGCGAAGTGCGCGTAGAGGACGGGTTGGCTGTACTCGATCTCGGCGGATAACCGACGCGTGGTGACGGCATCCCAGCCTTCGGACTCGGCCAGCCCGCGTGCCGTCGTGATGATCAGCTCGCGCCGCGCTGCGCGCTCCCGCGTCCGCCGGTCATCGGTAGGCATGCGCGCGACTATAGCATCGCTAGAACTCCTAGCGTTGGTATTGACACCGCTTCGCGACCGTTGCTAGCGTTGCTAGGACATCTAGCGACGACACCCCCAAGGAGCTTCGACGTGGGCACCGTTCAGTTCGCGCAGCTCGCAGCGCTGATCGCCATCATGGGTACCGCGGTGGTCTACGGCACCGACGTGTTCTGCGCACTGGTGCTGCGCCCCGCGTTGGCCCAGGTCGACGATCGGGCCCTGGGCACAGTGGCCGGGTTTGTGCACCGATACGGCGACCGGCGCATGCCCGTACCGGGGGCGGTCGGTCTCGTCGCGGCCGCCGCGAGCGCCGTCTTGGCTGCGCTCGCCGCGCACTGGGCGCAGGCCATCACGGCGGGCGTTGCGGTGGTGTTGCTGCTCGTGTGGCTGCTGCTCTACACCCGGGTGAGCGCGCCGATCAACCGGCGACTCACCGCCGCGGCCGAGAACGGTCAGCTACTGCCGGATGTGCGTGTCCTGCAGGCTGATTGGGATCGAATCATCACCGCACGCGCCATCCTGCAGGGCCTGGCACTCGCCGCCCTGGGTCTGACGTTGATCGCCTGAAAGGACAACTGACAGCATGACAAAGCAACCGAAAAACCTTGGCCGACTGGTGATGCGCGCTGCGCCCCTGTTCAACGCGCCGGTGGCCGCACTCGCTACCTCACCGCGCTTTGGCGGACTGGTGAATCGCAGTATCGCGATACTCGGCTACACCGGGCGGCGCTCCGGACGCATGTTCAGCACCCCAGTGGCCTACCGCCGCACCGGTGACGCGATCACGATCAACGCCAATCTGCCTCAGACGAAGACGTGGTGGCGCAACTTCCTCGGCGACGGCGGTCCAGTGACGTTGCAGTTCGACGGGATCGAGCACACCGGGCACGCCGTGGCCGCACAGGACCAGAAGGGCCGGGTCACCGTGACCGTGCGACTGACCG
Source organism: uncultured Mycobacterium sp. (assembly GCA_900078375.1). Classification (GTDB taxonomy): domain Bacteria; phylum Actinomycetota; class Actinomycetes; order Mycobacteriales; family Mycobacteriaceae; genus Mycobacterium. The sequence continues at coordinate 38,366 of FLQS01000078.1, forward strand.
ACTAGCGCCGAGATGGACGAATTGCGGCGGTTCACTCGCACTTTCGCTGCCGTTTGTCGGTTTGGGCGCAAATGTAAAAACTAGACCGGCAGTAGCTGATCGATCACCGCGGCAAGCTGCTTGGCCGAACGGCATTCGTGCATGGTGATGACGTCTTCGTAGCGCGCTACCGCCGAGTCACCACTGCCCCAAAGGTGCCGCGGCTCCGGATTGAGCCAGTGCGCATGCCGGCTGGCACTGACCATGTGAGCCAGGATGTCGACGGCGGGGTTGCGGTAGTTGGTGCGGGCGTCGCCGAGCACCAGCAGTGAGCTACGCGGCGACAGCACGTTATGGAAGTTCTCGGTGAACGACACGAACGCGTTGCCGTAGTCCGAGTGCCCGTCGCGGGTGTAGACCCCCGCTTCCCTGGTGATGCGCTGGATGGCGACCGCGAGGTCGGCGTCCGGACCGAACAGATGCGTCACCTCGTCGGTGGTGTCGATGAAGGCGAAGACCCGAACTCGGGAGAACTGCTGACGCAGGGCATGCACGAGCAACAGGGTGAAGTGGCTGAATCCGGCCACCGATCCCGAGACATCGCACAGCACAACGAGTTCCGGTCGAGCCGGTCGTGGCTTACGCAGCACGACATCGATCGGCACTCCCCCGGTCGACATCGACTTACGCAGGGTCTTACGCAGGTCGATGGAACCGGCACGGGCGCGGCGACGGCGTACCGCCAGCCGGGTGGCCAGCATCCGGGCCAGCGGGCCGACGACCTTGCGCATCTGGCGTAGTTGATCGCCGGAGGCCCGCAGGAACTCGACGTTCTCGGCCAGCTGCGGGATGCCGTACATCTGGACGTGGTCGCGACCGAGCTGTTCGGCGGTGCGCCGTTTGGTCTCGCTTTCCACCATCCGGCGCAGCTGCGCGATCTTCTGCGCGGCAACCGCTTTGGCGATCTGCTCCTGGGTTGGGGTCGGGTCGTCGTCGTGCGGCGCCAACAGGCCGGCCAGCAGCCGGCCTTCCAGTTCGTCCAGGCCCATCGCCTTGAGCGCCTGATACGACGAGTACGACGGGCCGCGGCTGGACGAGTAGCGGCCGTACGCCTCGACGATCTGGGCGATCATCGCGACCAGTCGCTCGTCCATATCGCCGATGTCGGGGTTGTCGGCCAGCATGTCCAACAGCATCTGCCGCATCGCTTCGATGTCCTCGGGCGGCAACCCTTCCTGGGCATCCTCGTCCGCGTCGTCGTCAACCAGAACGGTGCGGCCGCCCAGCGCCGCCGGCCACCACAGGTCGAACAACGCGTCATAGGTCTGCCGGTGGTCGGCACGGCGCAGCACCGCGCACGCAAGGCCTTCGCGCAGCGACTCGCGGTTACCGAGGCCCAGCACAGTCAGCACCCGGCCGGCGTCCACCGTCTCCGACGGGCCTACCGAAATCCCCTGGGCGCGTAGCGCTTCAACGAAACCCACCAGATGGCCGGGCAGGCCGTGCGGGGCCAGCGGTTGAGGGGGACGCACCCTGCGGACGGCCATCGGCTTAGTTCAGCCGCAGTTCGCCGGCAGCGCGCTGCTGGTCGGACTGGTGCTTGAGCACCACTCCCAGCGTCGCGGCGATGGTGGCGTCGTCGATGGTGTCGAGGCCCAGCGCCAGGATGGTGCGGCCCCAGTCGATGGTCTCGGCGACCGAGGGCAGCTTCTTGAGCTGCATGCCGCGCAGCACGCCGATGATCCGGACGAGTTCGGCAGCCAATGATTCGGGCAGCTCGGGCACCCGGGACAGCAGGATCCGCCGCTCGAGGTCTGCGTCAGGGAAGTCGATGTGCAGGAACAGGCAGCGACGTTTGAGCGCCTCGGACAACTCCCGGGTGGCGTTGGAGGTCAGCACCACGAACGGGGTGCGGGCCGCGGTGATCGTCCCCAGTTCCGGGACGGTGACGGCGAAGTCGCTCAACACCTCCAGCAGCAGGCCTTCGATCTCGATGTCGGCCTTGTCGGTTTCGTCGATCAGCAGCACGGTGGGCTCGGTGCGCCGGATCGCGGTCAGCAGCGGCCGCGACAGCAGGAATTCCTCGCTGAAGATGTCGGACTTGGCCTGGTCCCAGTCGTTCGACCCGGACTGCATCCGCAGGATCTGCTTGGCGTGGTTCCACTCGTAGAGCGCACGTGCCTCGTCGACACCCTCGTAGCACTGCAGGCGTACCAGCCCGGATCCGGTGGTTTGGGCGACCGCGCGGGCCAGCTCGGTCTTACCGACACCCGCCGGACCCTCGACCAGCAGCGGCTTGCCCAGCCGGTCGGCGAGGAACACCGCGGTGGCGGTGGCGGTGTCGGGCAGGTAGCCGGTCTCGGCCAGCCGCTTGGCGACATCGTCGATGTCGGTGAACAGCGGTGCCGGACGTGCGGGGGTTTCGGTCATGGTTCTCCTGTCGTCGCCTCAGGCAGGGCGGGTATGGCCGTCTCCCCAGACGATCCATTTGGTTGACGTCAATTCGGGCAGACCCATCGGGCCGCGTGCGTGCAGCTTCTGGGTGGAGATGCCGATCTCGGCTCCGAAGCCGAACTGCTCACCGTCGGTGAACGCCGTCGAGGCGTTGACCATCACCGCGGCTGCATCGACACGCTCGGTAAAGAGTTGTGCCGCAGCAAGATTGGTGGTGACAATGGCTTCGGTGTGGCCGGTGCCGTAGGTGTTGATGTGCTCGATGGCGGCGTCGAGTCCGTCGACGGTGGCCACTGCGATGTCCATCGACAAGAACTCCGCCCGCAACTCCTCGTCGGTCGGGTTCTCGTGCACGGTGACCCCGGCCTGTTGCAGGGCGGCCACCAGCCGCGGCAAGGCCGTGCCGGCGACGGCGGAGTCCACCAGTAGCGTCTCGGCAGCGTTGCAGACACTGGGCCTGCGGGTCTTGGCGTTGAGGACAATCCGCTCGGCGACGTCGAGATCGGCAGCGGAGTGCACATAGACGTGACAGTTGCCCACACCGGTCTCGATGGTGGGCACCGTGGCGTCGCGCACGACAGCGTCGATCAATCCGGCACCGCCGCGCGGGATCACCACGTCGACCAGGCCGCGGGCCTGGATGAGGTGAGTGACGCTGGAGCGGTCGCTGCTGGGCAGCAGTTGCACCGCGTCTTCGGGCAGACCCGCGGCGGCAAGTGCGCCGCGCAGTGCGGCGACCAGCGCGGCGTTGGAATGCGCGGCCGACGAGCTGCCGCGCAGCAGGACCGCATTCCCGGATTTCAGGGTGAGGCCGAACGCGTCGACCGTCACGTTGGGCCGGCCCTCGTAGACGATTCCGATCACGCCGAGGGGAACGCGCTGCTGCCGCAGTTGCAGCCCGTTGGGCAGCGTGCGACCGCGCAGGACCTCGCCGATCGGGTCAGGCAGGCCGGCGACCTGACGCAGACCGGCCGCGATGCCGTCGATGCGCTGGGGATTGAGGGCGAGGCGGTCCAGCATTGCCTCAGCGGTGCCTGCGGCCCGCGCAGCGTCGAGATCTGCGGCGTTGGCAGCCAGGATCTGGTCGGCGCGGGCGAGGACCGCGTCAGCGGCGGCGTGTAGCGCCCGGTCTTTGGTGCTAGTGGTCAGCGAGCCGAGGATGCGCGAGGCGACGCGCGCCCGGCGGGCGGCGTCGAGAACCTCGTTCTTCAAGTCGTCAAGCCCAGCCAATTCCCGGGTCGCGACGCTCCGGCCCTCTGGGGCCGCCTCGACACTCATTCCCCCAGGGTATCGGTCTCCCCACCAACCGGCAGGTGGGGGCTAACCCGGGACTAACCTGAGCCGCGTGGCACGGGTTTGTGTGGTGGGCAGTGTGAACGTCGACCAGTTCTTTCGCGTCACCGCGCTGCCACACCCCGGGGAGACGATTCTGGGGTCGGCCGTGACCACCGAACCGGGCGGCAAGGGTGGCAATCAAGCGGTGGCGGCGGCCCGCGCCGGTGCCCGCGTGCAGTTCGTCGGAGCGGTCGGCACCGACCCGGCGGGTGCGCAGTTGGTCGCGCACCTGAGCGCCAACGGCGTCGGACTCGACGGCCTGGAAGAGCTGCCGGTCGCCAGCGGCAGCGCGGTGATCCTGGTCGATGACCACGGCGAGAACATGATCGTGGTCGCACCCGGGGCCAACGGGCATCTGACGCTGGCCTCAGCGCCTGCCCGTGCCGTCATCGCCGACTGCGAGGTGCTGCTCGTCCAGTTGGAGGTGCCGATCGCGACGGCCGTGGCGGCCGCGCGCGAAGCCCGCTCGGTCGGAGCCACGGTGATCGTCAATGCCTCCCCCGTCAGCACCGACCCCGGCCTGCGCGACCTGGCGGCCGTCACCGACGTCGTGATCGTCAACGAGGCCGAGGACAAGCATTGGGCTTGGCCCACAAGACATCTGGTGGTCACCCGCGGGGCGCGCGGGGCGATCTACCGAGGAGCCGACGGGGACATCGAGGTACCCAGCCCCGAGGTCGAGGCGATCGACACCACCGGCGCAGGCGATGTCTTCGCCGGCGTGCTTGCCGCGGACTGGTCGGCCGGCCACGAACGCGCGCTTCGCCGGGCCTGCGCCGCGGGCGCGCTGGCGACGCTGGTTCCCGGCGCCGGAGATTGCGCACCGACGGCCGAGGCGATCGATGACGTCCTCACCCAGTACTGAACGCCCTACGGTTGTGGCGATAGTCTGCGGCGATGACGCATAGCGACGCTCCGCGGCCACCCGAGGGTGACTGGCTGGGCACCCCGTTCCTGAAGTTCACCCGCGAGGGCGGGTTCGGGGTGTGCACCTTGGACCGCCCCGAGGCGCGCAACGCGATGACGCCGGCGATGTACTTCGGCATCAAATACGCCGTCAACCACGTCGGATCGGATCCCGACCTGGCCGGGCTGCTGATCACCGGCACCGGCGACGTCTTCGCGCCGGGCGGCGATATGGGTGGCGGCGGCGCGGACAACTGGCTGACCTTCGGCGCGGCGCTGGGCATGGACGCCCTGCCGTTCGACACCCTGCGGCAATCCGCCAAGCCGGTGGTGGCCGCCGTCAACGGGCTGTGCCAGGGCGGCGGGCTGCAGATCGCGCTGTGCGCCGACATGGCGGTGGTCAGCGACCGCGCGACATTCCGCGTCCCCGAGCTCTACCGCGGGATCGCCGACACCTACTACAGCCAGATGCTGGCGCGGCTGATCGGCCCGGTTCGCACCCGCGACCTGATGTTCACCGGCCGCACGCTGAGCGCCGAGGAAGCGCTGGACTGGGGCATGGTCGCGCGAGTCGTTCCGCACGAGGAGCTGGCCGGGGCGGCCCGGGAGATCCTGGCCCAATGCTGTCGCACCGCACCCGGCGCCCGGTCGGTGGTGAAGTCCAGCCTGGATAACTACCTGGGCCTGTACGACCGGATTGGGATGCAGCGCAGCCTCGGTTCGCCGGAGTCCATCGAGGGCTTCATGGCCTTCAAGGAACGTCGCTCCCCGGACTGGGTGCATCCGGACTTGCGCATCGAGGGCAGGCTGTAGCCACCAGCCGAAAGTTCAGTATGTTTTGAATACAGCTACGACTGTACTATCCAGGAATGCAGACGGTCACTCACAGCGACGCACTCGCTCGATTCGGCTGTGCCCTGTCCGATCCGACCCGCGCCGAGATCCTGCTGCTCCTGCGCGAGGGACCCGGCTATCCGTCGGATCTGGCCGACAAGATCGGGGTGTCGCGCCAGATCCTGTCCAATCACCTGGCCTGCCTGCGCGGCTGCGGGCTGGTGGTCGCCGAGCCCGAAGGCCGGCGCAGCCGATACGAGCTCGCCGACGTGCGGATCGGCAAAGCGATCGACGATCTGATCGGGCTGGTGCTGACCGTTGACCCGGCGTGCTGCCCAGCGGCCGCCACCGACGACTGCTGCTGATGGGCACCGTCTCGACTCCGGTGCGCCGCGCCCAACTCAGGCGACGAATCCGTCTGCTGGTGGCGGCGGCGATCGCCTACAACGTCATCGAGGCCGCCATCGCGCTCACCGAAGGCACCCGGGTGTCGTCGGCAGCGCTGGTCGGATTCGGGCTTGACTCGCTGATCGAGGTGTCCTCGGCGGCCGCGATCGCCTGGCAGTTCGCCGCCAAAGACCCGGAAACGCGCGAGAAAACAGCGCTGCGAATCGTCGCCGTCTCGTTCTTTGCGCTAGCCACCTATGTGGCCGTTGACGCGATCCTCGCGCTCATCGGACTGCAGGAGCCGCGGCATTCACCGATCGGGATCGGGTTGGCCGCTGTCAGCCTCGTCGTCATGCCGGTGCTCTCGCTGGCTCAGCGTCGCGCCGGCCGCGAACTCGGCTCACTGTCTGCGGTGGCCGATTCCAAGCAGACGCTGTTGTGCACCTACCTATCGGCGGTATTGCTCGCCGGCCTCTTGCTCAACACCGTCGCCGGCTGGTGGTGGGCCGACCCGATCGCCGCCCTGGTGATCGCCGGCGTGGCCGCGCGGGAAGGTCTGGAAGCGTGGCGCGGCGACACCTGTTGCGCGCCGGCGACGATGGACGATTCTTGCTCAGGAGAGAAGCCATGCCCGCCATCGCATTGACCTTGTTCGCCGTGAAGCCGCGCCGGCTTCCCGGCGTCGGACGGCGCCGCTGATCAGTCCTCGGGTATCTCCTGCTCGATCTCGGCCAGCCAGATCCGTGCCGACATGTCCGACGGCGCCCGCCAGTCGCCGCGTGGTGACAACGAGCCGCCGTGAGACACCTTGGGCCCGTTCGGCAGAGCGGAACGCTTGAACTGGCTGAACGAGTAGTACCGAGAAGCGAACACCTGCAGCCACTGCCGGATCTCCTTGAGCGAGTACGCCGGTCGCTTTCCTTCGGGGAATCCCGGCGGCCAGTTGCCACTGTCGGGGTCGCTCCAGGCGTGCCAGGCCAGGAACGCGATCTTGGACGGCCGGAAGCCGTACCGCAGCACCTGGAACAGCGAAAAATCCTGCAGCGAGTACGGGCCCACCTTGGCTTCGCTGCTCTGGATCTCTTCGTCCTCGCCGGTAGGCACCAGCTCGGGCGTGATTTCGGTGTCGAGCACCGATTGCAGGATCTCGCCGACCTCATCCTCGAACTGACCGGAGGAGATCACCCACCGAATCAGGTGCTGGATCAGGGTTTTCGGCACCCCACCGTTGACGTTGTAGTGCGACATCTGATCGCCGACCCCATACGTCGACCAGCCCAGACCGAGTTCCGAGAGGTCGCCGGTGCCCAACACGATGCCGCCGCGCTGATTCGCAAGCCGGAACAGGTAGTCGGTGCGCAAGCCGGCCTGTACGTTCTCGAACGTGACGTCGTAGACCGCTTCACCCCGCGAAAACGGGTGACCGATCTCGGTCAGCATCAGTGTGGCGGTATCCCGGATGTCGAGTTCAGCGAAGGTCACACCCAGCGCGCGAGAAAGCCTGATCGCGTTGTTTTTGGTCCGCTCGCCGGTCGCGAAGCCGGGCAGCGTGAACGCCAGAATGTCGCTGCGGGGCCGACCTTCTCGGTCCATCGCGTGCGCGGCCACGATCAACGCATGCGTCGAGTCCAGCCCGCCGGACACCCCGATCACAACCTTGGGGTAGTTCAGCGCGCGCAGCCGCTGCACGAGCCCGGCAACCTGAATGTTGTATCCCTCGTAGCAGTCCTGTTCCAGCCGGAACGGATCGCTGGGTACAAAAGGAAAGCGTTCGACCGACCGCAACAGGCCGATGTCGCCGCCGGGCGGGTCGAGCCGGAAACCGATGCGCCGGAACGACTTCAACCGGTCTTGATGGTGACGTCGATTGTCGTCGAAGGTGCCCATCCGAAGCCGTTCGGAGCGCAACAGATCCAGGTCGACGTCGGCGACCGAGCGGCGCTCCCCATTCGGGAACCGTTCGGATTCGGCCAGCAGACGGCCGTTTTCGTAGATCATCGTCTGCCCGTCCCAGGCCAGGTCGGTGCTGGATTCACCTTCACCGGCCGCGGCATAGACGTAGGCCGACAGACAGCGCGCGGATGCCGAACGGGCCAGCAGCTTGCGGTCGTCGGCCCGGCCGATGGTGATCGGGCTGCCGGAGAGGTTGGCCAGCACCGTCGCACCCGCCAGCGCGGCCTCCGCGCTGGGCGGTATCGGTACGAACATGTCTTCGCAGATTTCGACGTGCAGCACCAGCCCCGACACGTCGTCGGCCACGAACAACAGGTCCGGGCCGAACGGCACGTCGGTCCCGCCGATGCGGATGGTGCCCGCCACGTCGTCGCCGGCCGCGACCTGGCGCCGTTCGTAGAACTCCCGATACGTCGGCAGGTAGGACTTCGGGGCCACCCCGAGCACCGCACCGCGGTGAATCACCACCGCGGAGTTGTAGATGCGGTGCAGGTAGCGCAGCGGCGCACCCACCACCAGCACGGGAAACAGGTCGGCCGATGCCGCGATGATGTCCACCAGTGCGTCCTCGACGGCATCGAGCAGCGAGTCCTGCAGCAGGATGTCCTCGAGGGAGTAACCCGACAGGGTGAGCTCGGGGAACACCGCCACCGCGACGCTCTCGTCATGGCAGGCCCTGGCAATCCGCAGCACCGACTCGGCGTTGGCGGCGGGGTCCGCCAGCACCGTGCGGTGGGTGCAAGCGGCCAGGCGTACGAAGCCGTGCCGGTAGGCCGAGTAGAAATCCATGCCCCATTGTCGCCCGTCGTCCCCGGCGTGGAAGCGAGAACCCGTGCTTCAGGCACCCGACGGGCTATCCCCAGTACGAAGTGACCTGGATCACATCATTTCAGCCGAGTGGCCCGCGTTACCACCGTCGTTGTGGCGCAAGGCTTTTGCGTGGCTCACGCGCGAGTTTCGAGTATGGCTCTACGCGTTCTCATCCGTCGTCACGGTCATAGCTTTTCTCTCATGAGGCCGAACTTCGTCGGCCGACCAGATCGGGGGATCACCATGTTGTCAGTACACGCTCCTATCCAGCAGCCGTCGTCGACCGGGGCTTTTCGCGTCGTCGACACCCGGCCGACCGTGCTGATCACCGAGCAGGAAGTGAAGCTGCTGACGGCAGCCGCCATCGCGGCGCCGGCCAAGCGGGGCCTGTTTTCGCGGTGGATTGCGGCCCACCGGGCGGCCCGCGCGGCTCGGCCCAGCCGGCGGTCCTACACCGCGCACTATGAGTTCCTGGAGCACGCCGCGATGGCCCGAGCTATGGAACGGCTGTGACACCCGAGACGGAAGTAACAGCTGCGCACACCCCTGCGATTACTCAGGCAGTAATGCCAAACGGGTCGGAGGAAGCGTGCGAGGTCGATGGAAGGCCGCCTGCGGCGCCCTGATCCTGGTCGTCGCCGCCATGCTCGGGGGGCTTGTTCCCGCTGCGGCTCAAGCCGAACCAGCGCCGGTACCCGCGCCCGCACCCGTCGCCAAGGACTTCTCCAATCCGGCAATCGTCGTACTGGGATATGGCCTGCTGCCGGACGGTTCGATGCGGATGATCCTGCGCCGCCGCGTGCTGACCGGGCTCGCCGTCGCGCAGATGTACCCGCACTCACCGATCATCGTCACCGGGGGTAACCCGCAGAACGGCGTGACGGAAGCCGCGCAGATGCGCCGCATGCTGTTGATGCTCGGCTTCCCGGACAGCCGGATCATCGTGGAGGACAAGGCCAACAGCACGGTGCAGAACGCGCGGTTCGCCGTGCCACTGGCCAAGCAGGCCGGCACCTCGGGGATCATCCTGGTGACCTCGTCGACGCATCAGGGCCGCGCCGACGGCGATTTCGTCGACGCCGGCGCCAACCTGCTGGCTACCGTGAGCTACCCGGACGGTAATCCGACGCTCAACATCGCCCAGTTCGCTCAGGACGTACTCAGCCCGCTCACCAACTTCGGCTGAGCACCTACGCTGGAGCGCGTGGACAGCCCCGAACTCGTCGCCCTGTTAGCGGGTCGGCGCGTCGCGGTTCTGACCGGCGCCGGGATCTCCACCGACTCGGGCATTCCCGACTATCGCGGCCCGGACTCGCCGCCGGCGAACCCGATGACGATCCGCCAGTTCACCTCGAGCCGCGCGTTCCGTCAGCGCTACTGGGCGCGGAACCACCTGGGCTGGCGGCACATGGCTCAGACCCTGCCCAATGCCGGGCACCGGGCGCTGGCGCACCTGGAGCGTGCCGGCGTGGTGAGCGGCATCATCACCCAGAACGTGGACCTGCTGCACACCAAGGCCGGCAGCCGAAACGTCATCAACCTGCACGGCACCTACGCGCAGGTGGTGTGCCTGGACTGCGGGCACATCATGTCGCGCGCGGCGCTGGCCGACGAACTCGAGGCGGCCAATCCGGGATTCGCCGAGCGCGCGGAACGACTGGGCGGCATCGCCGTCGCGCCCGATGCCGACGCCGTCGTCACCGACACCGAGTCGTTCCACTTCATCGACTGCCCGTCGTGCGCGGGGATGCTCAAACCCGATATCGTCTACTTCGGCGAGAGTGTGCGTAAAGAGATTGTCGCGCAAGCCTATTCGCTGATCGAGGAATCAGACGCATTGCTGGTCGCCGGATCCTCGCTGACAGTGTTCTCTGGGTACCGGTTCGTTCGGCAGGCCGCCGCACTGGGCATACCGGTCGCGATCGTGAACCGCGGCGCCACCCGAGGCGACGACCTCGCGACGGTCACGGTGGACAGCGGCTGTTCGCCGATGCTGGCGCTGCTGGCCGACGAACTGTCCGGGCTGACCTCAGCCAGTTAGACCGCGACCAGATCGTCGGCATGCACGGCGGGCCGGCGCATTTCGGCGGGCAGGTCTGAGGTCGACCGGCCGATCATCGTCGTCAGCTCGCCAGCGTCGTAGGCCACCACCCCGCGGGCAACCATCTCCCCGTCCAGGTTCCGCAGCTCGACGACGTCGCCCCCGAAGAACCGACCGGTCACCTCGGTGATCCCCGCCGCCAGCAGTGAGCGCCGCTGCTTGACCACCGCCCGCACCGCCCCGGCATCCAGCGTCAGAGCGCCGGCAACCTCCGCGGCGTAGCGAACCCAGAACCGTCGCGCCGACATCCGGTCGGGTCGCGGGGTGAAAACCGTGCCCACCGACGCGTCGGTCAGCGCGGCGCCGGCATCGGCCGCCGCGGCCAGCAGCACCGGAACCCCGGCGTCGGCGGCCAGCAGCGCCGAGGACAACTTGGACCGCATCCCACCGGTGCCCAGGCGACTGCCGTCACCGGCCACCACACCGTCGAGGTCGTCCGGCCCGGCCACCTCCGGGATGAACCGCGCCGGATTGTCTTTGGGCGCTTTGCGCGGATCCCCCTCGTAGAGCCCGTCGATATCGGAGAGCAGGATCAGCGCATCCGCGCCGACCAGGTGGGCCACCAGCGCCGAGAGCCGGTCGTTGTCGCCGAAGCGGATCTCGTTGGTGGCCACGGTGTCGTTCTCGTTGACGATCGCCACCGCGTGCAGGGAGCGCAGCCGGTCCAACGTGCGCTGGGCGTTGGTGTGCTGCACGCGCATCGAAATGTCGTGTGCGGTCAGCAGAACCTGACCGACCGTGCGGTCGTAGCGGGCGAAGGCCGCACTCCATGCGTTGACCAGCGCCACCTGTCCGACACTGGCCGCGGCCTGCTTGGTCGCCAGATCGGTCGGGCGCCGGTTCAGGCCCAGCGGCTCGATACCGGCCGCGATCGCACCCGAGGACACGATGACGACGTCGGAACCCGCCCGCATCCGTGCCTCGATCGAGTCGACAAGCTGGGCCAGCCGGCCGGCGTCGAACAACCCCGACTTCGTGGTCAGTGCGGTAGTGCCGATCTTGACGACGACGCTGCGCGCGGCGCGGATGGCGTCACGGTACTGACTCACGCCTCGTCCTCGTGCTCACGGCGCTGGCGGCGGGCCGCCTTGCGCTCGTCGGCACCGATTCGGTCGGTTTGTTCCAGCCGGACATCGGTACCACGACCGGTCGGGACGACGTCGACACCGGCCGGGGTCTGCGGCTCCCAATCGAAGGTCATGTCGCCGATGGTGACCGCGCAGCCCGATGTGGCGCCCTGTCGCCGCAACTCGTCCTCGACCCCGAGCCGGGCCAGCCGGTCGCCGAGGTAGCCGACGGCTTCGTCATTGTCGAAGTTGGTCTGGACGATCCAGCGTTCGGGGCGCACCCCGCGCACGATGAAGCCGCCGGGGTTTGCCCGGTCGGGCTCGACGGTGAAACCGGTACGGTCGACCGGGACCGGCTTGATCACCGGGCGTCGCGGCACCACCTCCGGCCGCGCGGCCCGGTAAGCCGCCACCATGTCCCACAGCGCAAACGTCAGCTCCCGCAAGCCTTCCCGGCTCACGGTGGACACCTCAAACACCGGCCAGCCGCGTGCCTCGACGTCGGCGCGCACGAAATCGGCCAGCTCTCTTGCCTCGGGGATGTCGATCTTGTTGAGCACGACCGCCCGCGGGCGGTCGGCCAGGTCACCCAGCGTCGAATCACCTTGCAGCGTCGGTCGATACGCGGCCAACTCGGCCTCCAACGCATCGATATCGGAGACCGGGTCGCGGCCGGGTTCCAGCGTGGCGCAGTCGACAACATGGACCAGCAGCGCGCAGCGTTCGATATGGCGCAGGAAATCCAGGCCCAACCCACGGCCCTCCGAAGCGCCCGGGATCAAGCCGGGGACGTCGGCGACGGTGAAAGTGTGATCCCCCGCCGACACGACACCGAGATTGGGCACCAACGTGGTGAACGGGTAGTCCGCGATCTTGGGTTTGGCCGCTGAGATCGTCGACACCAGTGAGGATTTGCCGGCCGAGGGAAAGCCGATCAGCCCGACGTCGGCGACTGTCTTGAGCTCCAGGGTGAGCTCGCGTTCCTCACCCTTCTCGCCGAGCAGCGCGAAACCCGGGGCCTTGCGGGCCCGGGATGCCAGCGCGGCATTGCCCAGCCCACCGCGGCCGCCCTCGGCGGCCACGAAGCGGGTGCCCGCGCCGACCAGATCAGCCAGCAGTCGGCCGTTGGCGTCGAGCACGACGGTGCCGTCGGGCACCCTCACCTCGAGATCGGAACCGTTGGCTCCCTCGCGGTTATTGCCCATCCCCTGCTTGCCCGACGGGGCATCGACATGCGGGTGGAAGTGGAAGTCGAGCAGGGTGTGCACCTGCGGATCGACGACGAGCACGATACTGCCGCCGCTGCCGCCGTTACCGCCGTCGGGCCCGCCGAGTGGCTTGAACTTCTCCCGGTGCACCGAGGCACAGCCGTGCCCGCCACTGCCCGCGCGGGCATGAATGACGGCGCGGTCGACGAAACGGGGCATCGGAGAGTCCTTTCAACCACGAGTGTGAACCTGGTGCGAGATATCGGCCTCAACCTCGCAGTGGTTTCACACTCGCGAGTGAGACCTACTCCGGTCGCGCGACGCGAACGATGTTGACGGTCTTGCGGCCACGCTTGACGCCGAACTCCACGGCGCCCGGCGCCGTCGCGAACAGGGTGTCGTCACCGCCACGTCCGACGTTCACGCCGGGGTGGAAGTGTGTGCCGCGCTGGCGGACGAGGATCTCGCCGGCCTTGACGATCTGGCCGCCGAAACGCTTGACGCCGAGTCGCTGGGCGTTGGAATCGCGACCGTTGCGTGAGCTGGAAGCGCCCTTCTTATGTGCCATGTCAGTTCGCTCCCTCGACTACTTGATTCCGGTGACCTTGAGCACCGTCAACGGCTGACGGTGACCCTGCCGCTTGTGGTAGCCGGTCTTGTTCTTGAACTTGTGGATGCGGATCTTCGGGCCCTTGATGTGCTCGAGCACCTCACCGGTGACGGCAACCTTCTCCAGCGCCTTCGCGTCGGCGGTGACCTTCGCGCCGTCGACCACCAGGGCGACGGGCAGGGAAACAGAGCCGCCGGCCTCGACCTCGATCTTCTCGACCTTGACTATGTCTCCAACGGCGACCTTGTACTGCTTGCCACCGGTCTTGACGATTGCGTACGTCGCCATCGTTTCCTCTGCCTTGCTCTGCGGGCGCGCGCTAACCGGAGCTGCGTGCGCGGGTCTGGGGGTGCGGGATCTTGAGCCCGCTGCCACCGGCGTCGGACGCCTGGCGACAACTGCTCAAGGTTACGTGACCAGCACCGGGAGGGTCAAACCGCCACCCTAGGAGACCGGCGGTCCGGCCGGACGTGCTGCCGCCCGGCGCCGTTGCCGGCCGACCGACACCACCGGTGCCGAGGACACGACGGCCTGGTCGACGTCATATTCGTCGGATTCGGCCTCCTCATCCTCGTCCTCGTCGTCATCCTCATCGTCGTCATCCTCGTCGACGTCCAGGGTGTCTTCATCGAGGTCTTCGTCGTCCTCGTCCAGGTCGACGTCGATCACGTCCTCGTCGTCATCTTCGTCGTCGTCGTCGGACTCGTCCTCGTCCTCGTCGTCATCCTCATCGGAGTCGTCATCCAGGTCCTCAACGGCAACTTCGTCGGTGACCTGCTCGGCGGTGGTCCGGTCTTCCTCGCCGTCGTCGGATTCGGTCTCCCGCTCGAGCTCGTCGGCCAGCTCTTCCTCGGCCTCGTCGTCCTCGTGCTTGCCGTTGGCTGCCGCCATCGCCTTGAACATCGGATGCTCACTGCTGTGCTGGGGCACCTTCGCGACGGGCGCTTCAGCCTCTTCGCTGCGGCCGCGTTTGCCTCGCTTGCCCCGCCGTCCACCACCGCCGCCGGCGCCATTGCCTGCCTCGGACTTACGCCCGGCGGCCTGCGCGGTATCGACCGGGTCGGCGTGCAGCACGATGCCCCGGCCGCTGCAGTGCGAACAGGTGGTCGAGAACGCCTCCACCAGGCCGGTGCCCAGCTTCTTCCGGGTCAGCTGCACCAGACCCAGCGATGTCACCTCGGACACCTGATGGCGGGTGCGGTCACGGCCCAGCGCCTCGGTCAGCCGCCGCAGCACCAGGTCGCGGTTGGACTCGAGCACCATGTCGATGAAGTCGATGACAATGATGCCGCCGATATCGCGCAGCCGCAGCTGACGCACGATCTCCTCGGCCGCCTCGAGGTTGTTCTTGGTGACGGTTTGCTCGAGGTTGCCGCCCGCACCGGTGAACTTTCCGGTGTTGACGTCGACGACCGTCATCGCCTCGGTGCGGTCGATCACCAGGGTGCCGCCCGAGGGCAGCCACACCTTGCGGTCGAGCGCCTTGGCCAGCTGCTCGTCGATGCGATGCACCGCGAACACATCCGGCCCGTCCGGGCCACCCGGCGGGTCGTACTTGGTCAGCTTCGAAATCAGGTCGGGCGCCACGGAATTGACGTAGTCATGGATGGTGTCCCAGGCGCTGTCGCCCGAGACGATCAGCCCGGAGAAGTCTTCGTTGAACAGGTCGCGGATCACCTTGACCAGCACGTCCGGCTCTTCGTAGAGCGCGATGGCGGCACCGGCTTTGTTGCCCTTGACCCGCTCGGCTTCCTCAGCGATCGTGGTCCAGCGTTCCTGCAGCCGGGTGACGTCGCCGCGGATGTCTTCTTCCTTCACGCCTTCCGAGGCGGTCCGGATGATCACACCGGCGTCGTCGGGCACCACATCGCGCAGGATTTCCTTGAGCCGCTGACGTTCGGTGTCGGGCAGCTTGCGGCTGATCCCGGTCGACGACGCGCCCGGCACGTAGACCAGGTAACGCCCGGCCAGCGACACCTGGGTGGTCAGTCGCGCACCCTTGTGGCCGACGGGGTCCTTGCTGACCTGGACGACGACGTAATCGCCCGGCTTGAGGGCCTGTTCGATCTTGCGCTGCGCGCCGCCCAGGCCGGCGGCCTCCCAGTTCACCTCGCCGGCATAGAGCACACCGTTGCGGCCGCGGCCGATGTCGACGAATGCCGCCTCCATCGAGGGCAGCACGTTCTGCACGATGCCGAGGTAGATGTTGCCGACCAACGACGCCGAGGCAGCCGAGGTGACGAAGTGCTCGACGACGACCCCGTCCTCCATGACGGCGATCTGGGTGTAGCGGGCACCCTCGTGCGGGGGTTCGGTGCGGATCTTGTCGCGCACCACCATGACGCGGTCGACGGCTTCCCGGCGGGCCAGGAATTCGGCCTCGGACAGGATCGGCGGGCGCCGGCGGCCGGCGTCGCGGCCGTCGCGGCGGCGCTGACGCTTGGCCTCGAGTCGGGTGGAGCCACTGATGCCCTGGATGGCGTCAGGGTCGCGTTCCTTCTCTTTGCGCGGAGTGCGCTCGTGGACCACGGTGTTCGGCGGGTCGTCCGACGACCCCTCGGCGTCCTCGCCGCCGCCGCCGGACTTACGGCGGCGCCGCCTGCGCCGCCGCCGGGTCGCGGCCTCGCCGCTGCCCGACTCGTCGTCGCTGTCGTCGTCGTCGCCTTCGGACTCCTCGCCGGCCTCGGCGGCCTCGTCGGAGCCTTCTGGTCGCTCGTCTTCGCCCTCCGGACCGCCCTGCTCACCGCGCCCGCGGCCGCGGCCGCGGCGGCCACGGCGACGGCGCCGGTTGGCGGGGCGTTCCGACTGGTCGCCATCGGTTTCGGCGCTGGACTCGTCGTCCTCGTCTTCGTCGTCCTCGTCGTCGTCCTCGTCGTCACGGGCAGCGCGGACGGCGCGGCGTTCGGCTTCGACCGGTTGCGGGGCGACGAACAACGGCATGTAGGCCGCCTGCTCGGCGGGGGCGGTCTCGAGGATCAGCCGCGACTCGGGCTCCTCGGACGCGTCGGCGGCCTCACGGGTTTCGGCGGCCTCGGTGTCGATCTCGAGCACCGGGGCCACGGGCGCCGGGGCCTCCTGCGCTGCGGGCTCGTCGGCGCTGTCCTCGGGGCTGGCCGCCAGCACGTCGCGGACCCGCACCGCGTCGGTGCGATCCACGCTGGAATGCGGGCTGCGTGACCGGCCGTCGAGCTCGCTCAAGGCGTCGAGCACGCGCCGGCTGGTGGTGCCGAGCACCCGTGCCAGCGAATGCACCCTCAGGCGCTCAGGCAGGTCGTGACCCGCGGCGACTGCCGGGGGTCCCCACTCCGTCTGGGGTTCGTTTTCGGGTAGTTCCTGAAAGAGGTCATCGTCGGCCACGTATTCTCCTCAAGCCCCCGGGCGCGTCACTTCGACGCGGCCACGCGAGGGCTTCCGCTATTTGCCCGGGTTAGATCGCCCGGACTTGTTTATGGTCTCGCTCCGAACTGTTCATGGGGAACGCGATCGGTGCCTGGCTGAATGACGGCTGTGACGGTCGGCGCCTCACCAATGGTGCAGGTGGTCGCGCACGTCGTAAGTCTTCATCCGGATACGCCTTGTGGGCACATCCGGAGCCAGTATCCCACACCACACACCCTGCTCGGACGACAGTGGCGCGGGAAGTGCGCTCAGATGCCGGGAAACCAGAGCCCGATCTCGCGCTCGGCGGACTCTGGGGAGTCCGAACCGTGCACGAGATTGAACTGCGTTTCCAGGCCGAAATCACCGCGGATCGTGCCCGGTGTGGCCTTCTCCACCGGGTCGGTTCCGCCGGCGAGCTGGCGAAACGCCGCGATCGCACGGGGGCCTTCCAAGATCGCCGCCACCACCGGGGCTGAGGTGATGAACTCCAGTAGCGAGCCGAAGAACGGCTTGCCGTCGTGCTCGGCGTAGTGCGCACGGGCCAACTCGTCACTGACCTGCTTGAGCTCCAGTGCAGCGATCGTCAGGCCTTTGCGTTCGATTCGGCTGATGATCTCGCCGACCACCCCGCGCTCGACGCCGTCGGGCTTGATCAAAACCAGGGTCCGCTCAGACACGGCGCCGCTCCTCCTCATCGCTTCGCTCTGCATCGTCACCGGCGCAGTCACGGCGGACAGCGTACCCGTCAGTCAGGTGGTTGCTGCTGGCCGGGCAGCAGGCCGCGGCGCTGCCGGCGCAGAACCTCGACGCGAAGGTAAGCGATGATCCCCCACACGATCGCGAACACCAGCCCGACCATCCCGACCGCGGGGTACACGAAGAACCCGGCGACCAGGATCAGCTGGACACCCAGATTCAGCCAGACCGCCCACGACCGCCCCTGCACACCGGCCAGCAGCACGAGGAACACCGCGAAGCCGATCAGATAGGCCGTCGACCAGGCGGTGAGTCCCCCGCCGACCATGTTGACCACGGGCAGCGCCAGCAGGACCACGATCGCTTCGAGGATGAGGGTGCCGGCCATGACGCCGCGGAAGCTCTTCCAGGGATCTGGCGGAGCCGCCGGGCCGGCGACATTGGGCTCGGGTGCGGGCGTGTCGCTCATTGCGGGTCCTTCCCGAACAGGGTGCGAGCCGCGCCGGCGGTCACCACGGAACCGGTGATGACGATGCCGGCCCCGGAGAATCCGTCGGTCTCGGCCGCGGAGTCCTCGACCAGTGCGGTGGCGACCTCGATGGCGTCGGGCAGTGTCTCGGCGCGCGCCACCCGGTCCGGCCCGAAGATCTCCTCCGCGCGCAGCGCCAGTGCGTCGACCTCGAGTGCGCGGGGCGAGCCATTGTGCGTCACGACGACCTGATCGAACGCCGGCTCCAGCGCGGTGAGGATGCCGGTGACGTCCTTGTCCCCCATGACCGACAGCACCCCGACCAGGAACCGGAAGTCGAACTCCTCTGCCAGCGCGCCGGCGAGTGCGGCCGCGCCGGCGGGATTGTGGGCGGCGTCGATGAACACCGTCGGCGCGCTGCGCATCCGCTCGAGCCGGCCCGGGCTGGCCGCCCCGGCGAATCCAGCTCGCACCGTGTCGATGTCGAGCTGCCGGTCGGACCCGGCGCCGAAGAACGCTTCGACCGCGGCCAGCGCCACGACGGCGTTGTGGGCCTGATGCTCGCCATGCAGTGGCAGGAAGATGTCGGGGTACACCCCGCCGAGGCCCTGCAGCTGCAGCACCTGGCCGCCGATGGCAACCTGACGGCCCAGTACGGCGAACTCGGAATCCTCGCGGGCAACTGCGGCGTCGGACTGAACCGCTTGGGCCAGAAGCACTTCCATCGCCTCGGGCGCCTGGCGGCCGATGATCGCGACGGTGTCGATCGGGACCAGATCACCGCGGGGCGCACCGATGATGCCGGCCTTCTCGGCGGCGATCTCGGCGATGGTGTCACCGAGATACTCGGCGTGATCGATACCGATCGGGGTGATCACCGCGACGGGCGCATCGACGACGTTGGTGGCGTCCCAGCGCCCACCCATCCCGACCTCGACGACGGCGACATCGACGGGCGCGTCGGCGAAGGCGGCGAACGCCATGGCGGTGAGCACTTCGAACTTGCTCATCGCCGGGCCATCTGCGGCCTGCGATTGCGCGTCGACGATCTGCACGAACGGTTCGATCTCGCGGTAGACCTCGACGTAGCGCGCCGGGCTGATCGGCTCGTTGTCGATGGCGATGCGCTCGACAGCGGACTGCAGGTGCGGGCTGGTGGTGCGCCCGGTCCGGCGGCTGAACGCCGTCAGCAGCGCATCGATGATGCGGGCCACCGACGTCTTGCCGTTGGTCCCGGCGATGTGGATGCACGGATAGCTCAGCTGCGGTGAGCCGAGCATCTCCATCAGCGCCGCGATGCGCGTGGTGCTGGGCTCCAGCTTCGTTTCCGGCCAGCGCTGGTCGAGCAGATGCTCCACCTGCAGCAGCGCGGCGATCTCGTCAGGCGTCGGCGGCTGGATCTCATGTCGCTCGCCCAGCGGCTCCGGCAGCGTCATGCCAGCGCAGCCAGCCGGGCGGAGATCCGCTCGACTTCCTCGCTGGCCAGCTGCTGACGCGCACGGATCTTGGCGACGACGTCGTCGGGCGCCTTGGCCAGGAACGCCTCATTGCCGAGTTTGGCTGCGGTGCCTGCCAATTCTTTCTGCGCGGCGGCCAAATCTTTCTCCAGGCGGCGGCGTTCGGCGGCCACGTCGACGGTGCCCGAGGTGTCGACCTCGACGTTGACGGTGCCGGCTGAGAGCCGGACCTCGATGTGTGCGCTCGCGTTGAAGTCCGCACCGGATTTGGTCAGCCAGGCCAGCGCAGTGACCGGGGCGACCTGACCGTCCAGGCCGGCGGCATCGACACCCGACAGCCGGGCCGGCACCTTCTGCCGGTCGGCCAGGCCCTGGTCGCTGCGGAACCGCCGGATCTCGGTCACCAGCTTCTGCACGTCGGCGATCCGCCCCGCGGCAACCGGATCCAGCGCGATCCCGGACGCGGTCGGCCACGGCGCGATCACCAGCGATTCACCGCCGGGCTGACCGTTGTTCAATGCCTTCCACAGCGTCTCGGTGACGAACGGCATCACCGGGTGCAGCAGCTTGAGCAGGGTGTCCAGCACCGCGGCGAGCACCGCTGTGGTATTTGAAAGCGCCGCCCCACCTTCTTGGCTGGCCAGCTGCACTTTCGCCAGCTCCAGGTACCAGTCACAGAACTCGTCCCAGGCGAAGTGGTAGAGCGATTCGCAGGCGCGGCTGAACTCGTAGCCGTCGAGGGTCGAATCCACTTCGGCTCGAACCTCTTCCAGGCGACCCAGGATCCAGCGGTCGGCGTCGGTCAGGTCGGCGATATCCGGCAGCGGTGCGGGTGCGGCGCCGTTCATCAGCGCGAACCGGGTGGCGTTGAACAGCTTGGTGGCGAAGTTGCGGGACGCCCGTGCCGCGTCGTCGCCGATGGACAGGTCACCACCCGGGCTGGCGCCGCGGGCCAGGGTGAACCGCAAGGCGTCCGCGCCGAACAGTTCCACCCAGTCCAGCGGGTCGATCCCGTTGCCGCGGGACTTGCTCATCTTGCGGCCGTGCTCGTCGCGAATCAGCCCGTGCAGGAAGACGTTCTCGAACGGCACCTGTGGCCCGCGCGCGCCGTCCAGCGTGATCGTCTCATCGCCCGACACGAACGTGCCGAACATCACCATGCGCGCCACCCAGAAGAACAGGATGTCGTATCCGGTCACCAAAACGCTTGTCGGATAGAACTTTTCCAGCTCGGGCGTACGGTCGGGCCAGCCCATGGTGGAGAACGGCCACAGTGCCGAGGAGAACCAGGTATCCAGCACGTCGGGGTCTTGCTCCCAGCCCTCCGGCGGGGTTTCGTCCGGCCCGACGCACACCTTCTGACCGTCAGGGCCATGCCAGATCGGGATGCGGTGGCCCCACCACAGCTGGCGGGAGATGCACCAGTCGTGCATATCGTCGACCCAGGCGAACCAGCGCGGTTCCAAGCTCTTCGGGTGGATCACGATGTCACCGCCGCGCACGGCATCGCCGGCGGCCTTGGCCATCGATTCGACCTTCACCCACCACTGCAGGCTCAGCCGCGGCTCGATCGGCTCGCCGCTGCGCTCGGAGTGCCCGACGCTGTGCAGGTACGGCCGCTTCTCGGCGACGATGCGCCCCTCGGCTGCCAGCGCCTCGCGCACCGCGACGCGCGCCTCGAAGCGGTCCATACCGTCGAATTGCGTTCCGGTGTCGGCGATCCGGCCCTTGGTATCCAGCATCGTCGGCATCGGCAGGTTGTGTCGCAGCCCGATCTCGAAGTCGTTGGGGTCGTGCGCGGGGGTGACTTTGACTGCACCGGTGCCGAATTCGGGGTCGACGTGCCCGTCGGCAACGATGACGATGTCGCGGTCCAGGAACGGATGCGGCAGCGTCTGACCGACCAGATGCCGATAGCGCTCGTCGTCGGGGTGCACCGCGATCGCGGTGTCACCCAGCATCGTCTCGAGCCGGGTGGTGGCCACCACGATGTGCGGTTCGGAGTCGTTCATCGACCCATACCGGAACGACACCAGTTCGCCCTCGACGTCGGAGTATTTGACCTCGAGGTCGCTGATCGCGGTCTCCAGCACCGGCGACCAGTTGACCAGCCGCTCGGCTTGATAGATCAGGCCGGCGTCGTAGAGGCGTTTGAAGATCGTGCGCACCGCCCGGGACAGACCCTCGTCCATGGTGAACCGGTCGCGGCTCCAGTCGACGCCGTCCCCGATCGCACGCATCTGGCCGCCGATGGTGCCGCCGGATTCGCGTTTCCAATCCCAGACCTTGTCGACGAACAGCTCGCGGCCGAAGTCCTCTTTGGTCTTCCCGTCCACGGCAAGCTGCTTTTCGACCACGCTCTGGGTGGCGATACCCGCGTGATCCATCCCCGGCAGCCACAGCACCTCGTAGCCCTGCATGCGCTTGCGCCGGGTCAGCGCGTCCATCAGCGTGTGGTCGAGCGCGTGCCCCATGTGCAGGCTGCCGGTGACGTTCGGTGGTGGCAGCACGATCGAATATGCCGGCTTGTCGCTCGTGGCGTCGGCCGTGAAGTAGCCGGCATCGACCCAACCCTGATAGAGCTCCGCCTCTACCGCGCCCGGATCCCAGGACTTGGGCAGGGCGTCGGCGCGGGAGTCGTCAGTGGTGGTCACCCGACAAGTCTAAGAACGCGGGAGACTGCTGCGGCGGGCGACCTGTGCGGTCGTGACCTGCGCTACTTCTTCCCGCCCAGCAGCCCGCCCAGGATGTCCCCAATGGCGCCGCCCTGTTTACCGCCGAGCACATTGCCCAGAATGCTGCCGAGTGGGTTGTCCCCGCCGCCGGATCCGCCGCTCGCACCGCCGAGGATGCCGCCCAACACATCGCCGAGCCCACCACCGGAAGCCCCGCCCGCAGCCGCCCCGCCGGCCGACTGCTTGCCCAGATAGGCCAGCACGATCGGGATGAGGATCGGCAGCAGTTTCTTGATCAGGTCGCCGCCGCCTGCGCCCGACCCGGACAGCGCCGAGGCCACGGTGTCGGTGTCGTTGCCGCCGAAGATCCGGGCGACGAACTGGTCACCCGCACCGGTGTCGACGCCGGTGGCGATCGCCGATTCGAGCTCACTGGAGTCGATGTCATCGGAGGCGACGTTGTGCTGGATGCCGCCGAGGAGGGTGGGCACCAGGGTCTGGATCACTTGGTTGACTTCCCCCTCGGGCGCACCAAGCTTGCTGGCGATATCCGCCACGGGAATTTGACTCATAAGATCGTCGAGACCGGCCATGGTGTCCACCTTCATTGCTGGATTGTGCGGCTCTGCACGCCGACATTAGTCCTCGAGACGGACCGTCTCCAGAGCAATCTCCGCGGCCGGAAACCGGTCGAGCAGGGCGTCCCCCATGGCGGCGGCGGGAGTGAGCACACCGCGCAGATCGGAGAGCTTGTCGCGGTCGAGTGCCAGCGCCAGTCCGCATTCGCCGAGCATCACCGCGGTGGCCTTGTACCCCGGGTCACCCTGCTGGGAAATGGTGGCCCGGTAGCGCGCGCCTGTCGTAGTGGTCGTGTACGTCTCGGCGCGGTAATAGCCGCGGTCGCGGGTCTGCTCGCTGGGCCCGGTGCCGGGCTTGGGCGCGAGGCGCTCCACCAGCCGGCGCGGCAGGAAGCGGAAGAACCGGCTGCCCAGCGCCACGACACCGTTGTTCGCCGCACTCGCCACCGCCGATACCACCGGCGCAGCGACCGAGGAGCCGACGCTCATGTTCTCCGCGTAGCGGAATCGACGGCCGTAGGCGTAATGCAGAAGTGCGTTGCTGCGCCGCACGATTCGAGTGTTGTACATCGCCATCACGAAGCCGGTCGTCCACACCCCGGCCAGCTCGGGCGCGATATTGCCGCCGCGCCGCCATGGCAGGTCGGGCTGGGGACCGAGTTCGGGTTCGACGGCCCGGTCATCGGTCAGTGTGTAGGGATCCTCGAGCATGCGCCGGGTGTTCGGGTCGTTGGAGGAGGCGCGGAAGACCTCGATCATCGAGGCGACGGTGCCGCCCGACACCCCACCGGAGAATGCGCGCAGCACGAAGTCGGTGTCCCCGAGCTCGCCGGTACCGTCGTGCTGGGCCCGCCGGTACAGCGCGAACACGCTCATATCCGAAGGGATGGAATCGAATCCGCACGCGTGCACGATCCGCGCCCCGGTGTCGACGGCCTGCTTGTGATAGTCGTCGATGCTCTGCCGCACGAACATGGCCTCGCCGGTGAGGTCGGCATAATCGGTGCCCGCCGCCGCGCAAGCCGCCACCAGCGGCAGGCCGTAGCGGGTGTATGGGCCGACGGTGGTGATGACGACGCGGGTGCGTGCGGCCATGTCGGCCAGCGACGACGGGGACCCGGCGTCGGCGGTCAGGATCGGCCAGGACTGCGCGGATTCGCCGAGCGTCTCCCGCACCGCCAGCAGCTTGTCGGGCGACCGGCCCGCCAGCGCGACCCGGATATCCCCGCCGGCCCGGGCCAGGTATGCGGCGGTGAGCTTGCCGACGAATCCGGTGGCCCCGTAGAGGACAATGTCGAATTCCCGCTGCGCTGCCGTCATGAGCGCCAACATACCTGGCGCATTCAGCCCAGGGTGTCGGGCAACTGTGCCGCCTCTCCCAGCACGTGCTCGGCCAGGAACGTCGTGACCACCTGGTACCAGATCTTCGCGTGCTGCGGGGACAGCACCCAGTGGTTCTCGGACGGGAAGTACAGGAATCGGTGCGCGGTGGTGCCGTCGTCGGCCGCAGGCAACCCGGATTCGGTCAGCAGCTCGTACCACAGTCGCAGCGCCTCGCCGATCGGCACTCGATAGTCCTTGTCCCCGTGGATCACCAGCATCGGGGTAGTGATGTTCTCGACGAAGCGATGCGGCGAATTAGCTTGTGCCATAGCCGGTGTCATCTCGCGAGCCCAGTAGTAGGCGCCGTCGGTGGTCGGGCCGAACTGGTCGAGCGCCCACAGGCTGGCGTGGGTGACGATCGCCGCGAAGCGATCGGTGTGGCCGGCCACCCAGTTGGCCATGTAACCGCCGAACGAGCCGCCCATCGCCGCGATGCGTCCAGCGTCGATGCGGGAGTCGGCCACCGCGGCGTCGACCGCGGCCATCAAGTCCTCGTACGGGGCCCCGCCCCAGGCACCCCACCCGCGCTGGATGAACGGCTGGCCATAGCCGGTGGACAGCGCGGGATCGGGTAGTAGCACCGCATACCCACGCGCGGCCATTAGCCAGGGGTTCCACCGCCACGACCACGCGTTCCAGCTACCCAGCGGTCCACCGTGAATCCACAGCAGCAAGGGCGCGGGTTCTGTTCCGGCAGGCAGCACCAGCCAGGACCGCACCGATGTCCCGTCACCCGCAGTAGCGACGACTTCGGTGAGTTCGCCCGGCAGCTCGGGCAGTTCCACGCACGGCAACGCGACGAGCGCACCGGACGGATCGATGCGCACCGGGTGCGGTGGCGCGGCATAGGAGCTCCGCAGCGCGTAGACGATGCCGCCGGGCGCGCCGATGACGTCGGTATAGCTGAAGTCGTCGGTGGTGATCTGCCGGACGTTGCCGTCGAGGCTGATCTCGAAGATCGGGCAGCGACCGTTGTCGTCGGCGGTCACCAGCAGCGCAGCACCGTCCTGGGTCCACGTCACCGAGGCTGGCCAGCGGTCCCATCCGGTCGCCAGCTGTGTCCACTCCCCCGAATCCAAACTCAAGTGACACAACGTGATTCGTGGCGCCTCATGCGGTGTGGATACCGTCTCGCGGGTGAACGCCACGCTCGTGCCGTCCGGGGAGATGGCCGGGTGCTCCAGGTCAGCGGCGACGTCCTCCGCGATCACCGAACGCTCACCGGTCTGCAGGTCGATACGCATCAGCACCGACCGCAGCGCCGCGCGCGGGGCGGGGATCCGCCAGCTGGCGACAACGAACGTGCCGTCCGGACTCACCACGAAATCGGCGTCGCCGAGCGCAGACCCTGGCCGGCGGGTGAGGTCGGTGAGGCCGCCGCCGGCGTCGACCCCGAATAGGTGCGTCTGGCCGGGCCCAAGGTCCTTGTCCCAGTACCGCACCGGATAGCCGGTGTGCAGGATCGCGCTGATCTTGTTGTCCTTGCGCAGTTTTCGCAGCCGACGTTCGTCGTCGACGGCGTCGGCCGAGGGCAGCAGCGGCGCACCGACCACGACGGTGGATGCGGCGCGCGCCGTCCGCACGGCGGTGATCCCGCCGGGCAGCTCGGCAAGTTGGGCGGCCTCCCCGCCCGCGGCGGGCAGCTGCCACAGCGCGGCTGGCGGTTTGTCGTCGTCCTCGCTGGGCCGCACCGAGGTGAACAGCAGATCCCCGTCGGCGGAGAAGGCCGGCGCGGCTTCGCCTTTTGCCCCGCGGGTCAGCCGGCGGGCCGGCGCCGCCGCGGCGGGGTCCAGCTCCCACACCGCGGTGATGTATTCGGTCTTGGCGGTGTTGAGTTCGGCGATGGTCGTCACGACGCGCGATCCGTCCGCCGACATCGCGAGTCCGGAGACCCGCGGCAGGGCTAGGTAGTCGTCGAGGTCGTCGAATGGGCCCGTGGTCATGAGCACACGTTACGTTTTACGCATGGCCGAGATCGCTGTCGTCGGGGCGGGCATCGCCGGACTGGCCACCGCGGTCGCACTGCAACGACGCGGCCACTCCGTCACAGTGATCGAAGAGCGGACCGACACCACCTCCGGCGCCGGCATCAGCATCTGGCCCAACGCCCTGGCCGCTCTCGACCACCTCGGCCTCGGTAACCAGGTGCGGGCCGCCGGCGGCCGGATCACGGCGGGCGCGATGCGCTGGAAGGACGGCACGTGGCTGCGTCGCCCGTCCGGCGAGCGGATCGTCACCGCGCTGGGCGAACCCTTGGTGGTCCTGCAGCGGGTCGCACTGCGCGACCTCCTGGCCGGCGCGCTGACGCCGGGCACCGTCGTCGACGGGGTCGCGGTGCGCGAGCTGAACACCACCGCCGCCGGGATCCGGCTACACCTGACGGACTCCTCGACGTGCGATGCCGATGCGGCAGTGGGCGCCGACGGCACCGGATCGGTGGTGGCCCGCCACCTCAACGGTCCGCTGCCCCATCGCTACGCCGGATACACGGCGTGGCGCGGGGTGTCCTCGCTGGCCATCGACGCCGATCTGGCCGGCGAGACAATGGGTGCCGGTGCGGAGGTCGGCCACGTCCCGATGGGACCGGACCGGACGTACTGGTTCGCCACCGAGCGCGCGGCCGAGGGCACCACCTCGCCCCAGGGCGAGCTTGCCTATCTGCGTACCAAGCTGGCGTCGTGGGCCGCGCCCATTCCAGCGATGCTGGCGGCCACCGAGCCCGCCGAGGTGCTCCGCAACGATCTCTACGACCGCAAGACCGCCCAGCGCTGGGCGGCGGGACCGGTGGTGCTTGTCGGCGATGCCGCCCACCCCATGCGGCCACACCTGGGCCAGGGCGGCTGTCAGGCACTCGAGGACGCCGCCGTGCTGGGCGCGTGCGTCGACCTGTCCTTGGACCTGCCCAGCGCGTTCACCGCCTTCGAGGCGTTCAGGCGGCGGCGGGTGAGCGCCATCGTCGCCGAATCCCGGCTGATCGGCCGAATGGTCAACCTGCGCCCGGCGGCCCTGAGCGCGCTGGCCAGCAGGGCCACTGTGGTGCTGCCGGAGTCCGCGGTAACCCGCCACCTGGCGTCGATCGCGGCTGGCTCGGCGTTTCGGTTGCCTACACGCAACGACGCCCAGTCGGCGTGAGCCGGCTGGACGTCGTCAGCGAGGTTTTTTAGTGCAGACCGAGGGCGTTGGCGATGGCGCGGCCCGGATCGTGGAAGGCCTGGCACATCTTGTTGAAGTCGATCGACTTGAACGGGCCGCTCAGGACGTTCGAGCAGGCACCCTGGGCCGGGGCCGGGGCAGCGCCACCGGAGACCGGGGTGGCGAACGCCGGGGTGCCGGCGGCCTGGCCGCAGGAGGGCCATGCGCCCATGCCCTGCTTGCGGGCGACGTTCTCGGCGACCCGGATCTGCTCCTCACGGGAGGCCTGGTGCGGGGCGCCGGTGCCGCCGTTGGCGGTCCAGGTCGCCTGCTTGAACTGCAGGCCGCCGGAGAAGCCGTTGCCGGTGTTGGCGCCCCAATTGCCGCCGGACTCGCACTGCGCGACCGCGTCCCAGTTCACGCCGCTGTCGGCGCTGGCATTTCCGCAGTTCAGAACGAATCCGGCCAGGGCCAGCGCTCCGGAGATGACTGCGAGGGTGACGATCCTGCGCAAAGTGCTCATTGGTGTTTCCCTTCCCGACAAAGGGGGCACTGGTGTGCCGCTGTGAGGTGAATCGCAGCTTGTGATGCAGCCGTTACAGGCGTGTCGGTTGTTTTTTCTGAGATTTTTGATAAGGGAGTTTCCTTAGAGACAAGAGTGGCGCCGAGTCCGTAGACCCGGCGCCACTCTTGAAAGCGCTATCTCAGCCGCGACGGCCGCAGACCGGCCATGCGCCCCGGCCCTGGCTACGCAGGACGTTCTCCGCCACGCGGATCTGCTCATCGCGCGACGCGTTGTGGGGCGAGCCTGCGCCACCGTTGGAACGCCAGGTCCCCAGGGTGAACTGCAGGCCACCGTAGTAGCCGTTGCCGGTGTTGATTGCCCAGTTGCCGCCGGACTCGCACTGTGCGACCGCGTCCCAGTTCATGCCGTCAGCCGAGGCAGTACCGGTGCCGAGGACCATCGGCGCCACCACGGTGGCACCGCCGATCGCGATCATCCCGAGGGAGCGTGCGAGTGTATTGCGGACGTTTTTCAACAGTTTTCCTTTCGCCGCGCACGCGCCGAGTGCCATCCCGTAGCCGTCGCACGGGTACAGCCCGTTGCCGGACTGCTGGAATTCGGGTCGCGCCGTCTCGGTCGGGCACGACAGCGCGGCCGGCTGGCATCACCTCGGGGCTTGTTCACCCGGTGATCCATGAAAGATCCTTCGGACCTCCCGGCCCCGCTCACACGCAGGGTTCGAATGTGTGGAGTTATAGGTGGAGATGTTTGCTCCCAAAGGGATCGGATAGGACCGTACGGAGCCGATCACGTGAAGTCACATCAACGACACGCTTATATCGGTTCGATAACAGGATGATCACGACCGCAACCTATGAGTTGTCTATGCAGGTCAGCCCCGCGTTTCGCGACCGGGCATTACATTGACACGCCCGTAAATTTTGTGATTTAAATCACGCGGTATTTGTGGGCTGGACCACAGATCTTGATAACGCAACACACCCACGCCGTTGCCGTGAAGCGCCTGCAGCCCGCTTTTCCAGCCATAAGGACCCTCCGCGGTCGATTTCAGTAGCTGGGCATCTCCCCCGGGAGTCTCTTCGATCGGATAGCCAAACCCATTGCCACAACGGTGCTTTCGCCCATCGGCGAGGAATCGCCGAGCCGCGCACCGACGTCAGGCCGGCGGCCGAGCCTGGCTCTGCGCGCCCAGAATGCCTTGCGCGCCAGGCATGTTCAGGACGGCCGGACCGCCCGCTCAAACCAGGGCTCAGCGCCCGTCCACCCCGCACCCGCCAGATCGCCAAGCCATTGCTCGACCGGGCACAGAACTGAGGAGAAATGGCTGGATATCGCAGCATTTCAGGACCGCCGGCTAGTGAAATACGTTCTGGCCCAGTAGATCTTGCAGCTCAAAAACCCAGAATGAATGGAATATGTCGAATCAATAAACTGCATTTCGAAAGTCGCGCCTAAATTCGGCGAAACGACCGATTTATAGCGCTATTTGCTGGAGATCGGCCGGAGAATTGACGTTGGCCAGCGCCGGCCCGACCGATATCACCACCCGCTGGGTGACGACCGTCTCGGCCAGTGCGCGCATGCTGCGTTCGCCCGCGGCGACCAGGGCATCGACGTGGTCAGCGAGGTCGGTGCGGTAGATGCCGGCCAGGTAGTGATCGCGGCCATCCCAGGGCAGCACGATGTCGACACCCCGGTATTCGGCCAGCTTGTCGATGACATCAGTGGTCAGGAACGGCATGTCGACCGCGCTGACGAACGCCCGCTCCAGGCCGGCCGCCGCTGCGGCGCGAAGGCCGCGGCCGGTGGCGAGCAGCGGGCCCACCCCGCGAACCTCGTCGCGCAGCACCTCGGCTTCCAGCGCAGGCAGCGCCTGGCCCGGGGCGGCGATCACGAATACCGGTGCGCAGCGGGATCCCAGGACGCCGACGGTGTACTCGACCATCGTGGTGCCGGCGTCGGGATGCGCCAGGGTGGCCTTATCCCTGCCCATTCGGCGCGACGCCCCACCAGCCAACACAACGGCGGCCAGCGGGGCGGGCGTGCTCACGGCAGCTTCTAGACTCTGGCTAGTCAACGGTCCAGGTGTCGCGACCGCGCAGCAGCGATTGCAGCGCGTGCTGGTCATGCGGCGTGGCCTCGCGCGCCATGCGGACCTGGTCGCGGGCGGCATCGTCGTAGCTCGGCCGGCTGACCTGGCGGAAAATGCCCATCACGGTGTGCTCGAGATTCTGCTCACTCAATCGAGACAGCGCAAAGGCATAGGCAGAATCGGCAGTGGTCGCGTCGTGCACGACGATGTCGCTGACCGCGACATCGGCGGTCTTCGCCACGTCCAGTCCGAATCCGCTCTTGACCACGCAGTACTCGCCGTTGGCGCCGAACGTCACCGGCTCCCCCTGGCGGACGTTGATGATCCGCTCCTCGGCGCCTTCCTTGCGGAGCAGGTCGAAGGAGCCGTCGTTGAAGATCGGGCAGTCCTGCATGATCTCGACCAGTGCGGCACCACGGTGCGCGGCGGCGCCCTTCAGCACCTCCGTCAAACCCTTGCGGTCGGAGTCCAGCGCCCGGCCGACGAACGTCGCCTCGGCGCCCAGCGCCAGCGACACGGGGTTGAACGGATAGTCCAGCGAGCCCATCGGGGTGGACTTGGTGACCTTGCCAACCTCGGACGTCGGCGAGTACTGGCCCTTGGTCAGACCGTAGATCCGGTTGTTGAACAGCAGGATCGTGATGTTGACGTTGCGTCGCAACGCATGGATCAGGTGGTTGCCGCCGATCGACAGGGCGTCGCCGTCACCGGTGACCACCCAGACCGACAGGTCCGGGCGGGCCAGCGCCAGGCCGGTGGCGATGGTCGGCGCGCGGCCGTGGATCGAGTGGAAGCCGTAGGTCTCCAGGTAGTACGGGAAACGGCTCGAGCAGCCGATACCGCTGACGAACGCGATGTTCTCGCGGCGCAGACCCAGCTCCGGCAGGAAGTTGCGGATCGTGTTGAGGATGACGTAATCACCGCAGCCCGGGCACCAGCGCACCTCCTGGTCGCTGGTGAAGTCCTTGGCTTTCTGCGGCTCGTCGGTGGTCGGCACCCACGCCGTCTTGGACACACCAGGTGCCAGCAGATCCGAGCCGATCAGGTCAGTCATCCGTTCACTCCTGCGCCAACTGTGCCAGTACTCACGGTAGCTGCCGCAAGTCTGGCAAATTTCGCTTTGTCGCTTTCCTTTTCGGCCAGCGTCCCGTCCAGGGCGGCATCGATGATGCCCTCGAGCTCGTCGGCCAGGAACGCCATACCCTCCACCTTGGTCACCGAGTGGACATCGACCAGGTACTTGCCACGCAACAGCAGCGCCAGCTGACCGAGGTTCATTTCCGGGACCACCACATTCGGGTACTTGCTCAGCACCTCGCCGAGGTTGGCCGGCATGGGGTTGAGGTGGCGCAGGTGAGCCTGCGCGACCTTGATCCCGCGGCGGCGCGCCCGGCGGCATGCTTCACCGATCGGGCCGAACGAACTTCCCCAGCCCAGGATCAGCAGCTCGGCGTCGCCGGTCGGGTCGTCGACCGTGATGTCAGGCACCGTGATCCCGGCGATCTTGGCCTGCCGCAACCGCACCATGAGGTCGTGGTTGGCCGGTTCGTACGAGATCGCGCCGGATCCGTTGGCCGATTCCAGACCACCGATGCGGTGCTCCAGACCCGGGGTGCCGGGAACCGCGAACTGGCGGGCCAGCGTCTCCGGGTCACGGGCATAGGGCTGGAAATCCTCGCCGGCCTTGGCGAAGTTGGGCTCGATCGCCTCAAAGGAGTTGATGTCCGGGATCCGCCACGGCTCAGAGCCGTTGGCGATCGCACCGTCGGACAGCAGGATGACCGGTGTCCGGTAGGTCAGGGCGATGCGGGCGGCCTCGATCGCCACCTCGAAGCAGTCCGAGGGGGTACTCGCGGACAGCACAGCCACCGGCGACTCGCCATTGCGCCCGAACATGACCTGCAATAGGTCGGCCTGCTCGGTCTTGGTGGGCAGGCCGGTGGACGGGCCGCCACGCTGCACATCGATCACCAGCAGCGGCAGCTCGGCCATCATGGCCAGGCCGATGGCTTCGGACTTCAGCGAGATACCGGGGCCCGACGTGCTGGTCACGCCAAGGGCGCCGCCGTAGGACGCGCCGATCGCGGCGCCGACGCCGGCGATCTCGTCCTCGGCCTGGAAGGTCAGGACGTTGAAGTTCTTGTGCTTGGACAGCTCGTGCAGGATGTCCGACGCCGGCGTGATCGGGTAGCTGCCGAGCACTACCTGGATGTCGGCGAGCTGACCGGCGGCGATGACGCCGTAGGCCAGTGCGGTGTTACCCGAGATCTGCCGGTACTCACCGGGAGCCAGCTTGGCCGGGGCGATCTCGTAGGTGGTGCCGAACGCCTCGGTGGTCTCGCCGTAGTTCCAGCCGGCCTTGAGCGCCAGAACGTTCGCTTCGGCGACATCAGGCTTGCGGGCGAACTTCTCGCGGATGAACGTCTCGCTGGTCTCGATCGGCCGGCCGTACATCCACGACAGCAGCCCGAGCGCGAACATGTTCTTGGCGCGCTGGCCGTCCTTCTTGGACGCACCGATCTCCTCGACGGCGCCCAGAGTCAGCGTGGTCATCGCGACGGCCTGCACGACGTAGTCGGACAGCTCGCCGCTCTCCAGCGGGTTGTTCTCGTAGCCAACCTTCGCGAGGTTCCGCTTGGTGAATTCGTCGGAGTTGGCAATCACCAGACCACCGCGTGGCAGATCGCGAATGTTGGCCTTCAGCGCCGCCGGGTTCATGGCGACCAACACGTCGGGACGGTCACCCGCGGTGAGGATGTCGTAATCGGCGATCTGGATCTGGAACGACGAGACACCGGGCAGCGTGCCCTGAGGCGCGCGGATCTCGGCGGGGTAATTCGGTTGGGTAGCAAGGTCATTCCCAAACAGCGCGGCCTCCGAGGTGAACCGGTCACCGGTCAGCTGCATGCCGTCACCGGAGTCACCGGCGAATCGGATGACGACCTTTTCCAGCTTTTGCCGGTTGCCCGTAGCACCGTTGCCGTTGGGACCCACGTCCCCGCCTTTCGTCATGTCCCGCCGGGTGTGGATTCCGCGTCACTCTCGGGGTGGACGCGCCGACGGAATCGACAGCCCAGGAGTTGCTGTCACTCGCAGTACCGATTATTGCACTTTCTTAGGCAAGCCAGACCGCTGGCGGGTGGTGACACGCCGCCGGGCCTGCGTTGAAGCCACAGCTCACGGACTCAAGCCGCGGCCAGATGAGACAAAAGTGTGTCGTTCGTCACTTGTCGAGAATGGCATTCTCTAAGAGAAGAACTACTCGCGGGTAGCTCTCAGTTACCGGCCCGCCGACAGGCGTTTCTCCAGTTCACTGGCGACCAGTTCACTGGCCTCCTTCGCCGCGGCGCGGGGATCGGCGCCCGCCGCACGATTTGCCACGTAACAGGTGGTGAACATGTCACCGGCCCCGGTGGTCTGCACACCCTCCACCCGCCAGGCGGCCGGCACCCGCACGCAACTGTCGCCGGTATAGATGTCACAGCCCTCGGATCCGTAGGTCACCAGGATCTCGGGTACCCCAAGGCGCGCCGCGGTCGACTGGTCGAAGGGTCCGTCGGCGACGATGACGGCCTCGTCCTCTGCCAGCTTCAAGATGCTGAGGTGGGCCAGCAACTCCGGCGGATAGTGACGGTCCACGACCAGCGGGCCGAGCCGGTCGGCACGCACCAGGCCCTGGCCGTCATAGGCGACCCGATGGCCCCGCTGCGCCAGCAGTGCCAGCGTCTGGGCGGGAAAGTCGGTGCGCAGCAGCGGCGCGAGGTGCACCCACGTCGTGTCCGGGGCCGCGGCGTCAACCTCCGCGGGCCCCCACACCGGGCCGATGGCCTCCACCGACATCCGTCGGTGGTCGAGATCCTCGTAGTCCAGCCGGAACGAACTGGTGCGGTCCGCGGTCAGGATCCGGATCATCGACCCGAATCGCGCCAACAGCGGGTCGAACAACGGCCGGTCGTCCGCGGCGGCCAGCGCGACGATGCCGCCCGGTACGCCGGCGGCCTCCATGGCCACGCCGGAGAACGATGCGCATCCGCCGGGGGTCTTCGGCCCGCCGTTGATCACGTCGATGGCCAGATTGCCGAGCACGGTCACGCCGGCGACGAGCTCGGCGCGCTGTTCTGGCACGGAATCTCTCCTCTGAGTCTTTGGGCGTCGGACACGCAGGCGCATTCATCGTCGCCGTCGGCGCGAGATGCTAGTCGGGAATTCCTCGAATCCACGACTCGACGAGTTCAGCCGGGCAGGTTGTACGGGGTGATCACCTGGATCGGGACGGGACGCGCGGGCTCATTGGGCAGCGCCCCGTGCTGCTGCAGGATCAGCCGCATCGCGAGCCTGGCGTCGGCACGCAGGTCGTTGTGCAACACCGCCGAGATCCGGCCTTCCCGCAGCAGTCGCCGGTTGTCGGCGTCCAGGTCGTGGGCGACAAATACCCGGCAACGACGGCCGATCCGGTCGAACGCCGCGACCGTGGCGGTGTTGCCGCCACCAACCGAATACACCGCCTCCACCTCCGGGTGCCGTTCGAGGGCGTCGAGCACCAGGCGCTGATTGGTGGCGTCGATACCGTCGCTGCCACTGACCTCGACAATGGCGCGCCCGGACTTGCGCAACGCGGTCCGGAAGCCGACCTCACGCTCGGCTTCCCCGCGAAACACTGTGCGGCTCAACGTGATCAACACGTCGGCGGGGGCTTCTCCCAGCCATTGGTCCATCAGGTAGGCCGCGGTGACACCGGCGCCGTGATTGTCGATGCCGACATAGGCGCAGCGAGAGCTCGCGGGGATGTCGGTCGCGTACGTCACCACCGGCACACCGGAGGCCACCAGCCGGTCGACGGCCTCGGCCACCTCGGGTTCGTCCTGGCCTTTGAGCACCACGCCGTGGCTGCCCTTGATCCGCGCGAGGGTCTCGACGGTTTGCTCCGTCGACCCGGACTCCCACAGGTGGAAGCGCGCACGCAGCATGGCGGGCGCGAACGCGGGCAGCTCCGCTTCGACCGCGGCGCGGAAGGCGTCGGAGAACCGCTGCGGCGTCTGCATCACCACGTCGAACAGGTAGCGCCGCCCGTTGAGTCGCAATTGGGCGCGCTGCTTTTCCAGGTCCTCGATCGCCTGGGCCACCTCGGCGCGGGTGGTTTCCCGCACGCCGGGGCGGTCGTTGAGCACCCGATCGACGGTCGCCTCGGACAGCCCGGACTGCTGGGCGATCTCCCGGACCTTGAAGCGGTGCGCCATGGCGTGCACACTATCTCCGCTGATGGGTTTTTGATGGCTTTCTGGTGTTGATTGCGGGCTGGATCACAGCAAGACTTGCCGCATGGTCGACGTGAGCGCTCGGGTGCAACCGTGGTTAGACGAGTCGGCATTCCAACTCGATGAGCTGCGAGCGCTGACTGAGCGGGACACCGACCTCGGTGCGTACCCGCATGCCGCAGACGTCCGGCAGAACGTCCTGGTCTACTCCGCCGCCGAGATGCTGCGCGCCGACCGACGTGCGCTGCAGGCCGAGCTGATCACCGCGCTGGCCGACGGCCCAGGGGTCGTGGTGTTCGCCGGCGCGTTCCCCACCGCGGCCGTCGACGCCGCCAGCGCCGCGTTCGGGGCGCTGATCACCGCCCAACGGGAGGCCGGCGGTGCGGCCGGTGACCACTTCGGCGCCCCGGGCGCCAACGATCGGGTGTGGAATGCCGCCCAGAAACTCGCGCTGCACTCCCCCGCGGTCTACGCCGACTACTACGCTAACGACCTGCTGGCCCTGGTGTGCCAGGCGTGGCTGGGACCGCGGTATCAGGTCACGTCCCAGGTCAATGTCGTCAATCCCGGTGGCGCCCCTCAAGTTCCACACCGCGACTACCACTTCGGCTTCGTCGCACCCGGGCAGCTCACCGACTATCCGGCGCACGTGCACCGGCTGTCGCCGACGCTGACGCTGCAGGGTGCGGTTGCCCATACCGACATGCCGCTGGAGAGCGGGCCGACGATGCTGCTGCCCTACTCGCAGTGCTTCGAGGGTGGGTATGTGGCGTTCAACTCACCGGAGTTCATCGACTACTTCGCCGGCCACCAGGTGCAGATCCCCCTGAACAAGGGCGACGCGGTGTTCTTCAACCCCGCGCTCTACCACGGCGCGGGCGCCAACACCTCTGCCGATGTGCGGCGGATGGCCAACCTGCTGCAGGTCTCCTCGCCGTTCGGCCGCGCGATGGAAGCCCTCGACCGCACCGCCATGGTGCGCGCGGTGTACCCGGCCTTGCGGGCCATGAAGGCCGCGGGCCGCACCGCCGCGGAATTGCTCAACTCGGTGGTCGCCACCGCCGAGGGCTATCCCTTCCCCACCAACCTCGACCAAGACCAGCCGATCGGCAGCCTGGCTCCGCCCAGCCAGGTCGACGTGGTGCTCGCCGCGTTGGCCGACGATCTTTCCCTCGATGACCTCGATGTCGCACTGCGCGACCAGAACGAACGGAGAATGCCATGACCACACTCGGTGTCATCGGCCTGGGCCGAATCGGTGCCTTCCACACCGAAACGCTGAGCAACCTCGACGGCGTCGACGGTCTCGTCGTCACCGACGAACGCCCCGAGGTAGTTACAGCGGTCGCGACAAAATTCGGCGCCAGGCCGGTGGATTCGGTTGAGCAGCTGCTGAATTCGGGCATCGACGGTGTGGTGGTGGCGGCCGCGACCCCGGCGCACGCAGAGCTGACGCTGGCCGCGGTGGCCAAGGGACTGCCCACCTTCTGCGAGAAGCCGATCGCATCCACCGCCGCCGAGAGCGCCCGGGTGGCCGAGGCCATCCTCGCCTCGGGCGTCCCCGTGCAGGTGGGCTACCAGCGCCGGTTCGACGCCGCGTTCGCCGCCGCCAAGCGCGCCGTGGACGACGGCTCCCTGGGCACGCTGCACACCGTGCGCAGCACCACCATGGATCCCGCTCCCCCGCCGATGGATTACATCAAGGGTTCGGGCGGCATCTTCCGTGACTGCGCCGTGCACGACTTCGACATCATCAACTGGATCACCGGACAGCGCGCCATCGAGGTGTACGCCACCGGTACCGTCCAGGGCGATCCGCTGTTCGGTGAATACGACGACGTCGACACCGCGGCCGTCATCGTGCAATTCGACGGTGGCGCTCTCGGCGTGGTGTCCAACGCTCGTTACAACGCCCGCGGCTACGACTGCCGGCTCGAGATCCACGGTTTCGACGACAGTGTCGCGGCAGGCTGGGATCAGGGCGCGCCCGTCCGAAACACCGATCCGCACAACACCTTCCCCGAAGGTCCCGCCCACCACTTCTTCATGGACCGCTTCACCGAGGCGTTCCGCACCGAGTTGGCCGCCTTCGTAGCGGTGACCAAGGGCAATGCCATCGTGGGAGCCACCGTGGCCGACGCGGTCGAGGTGGCCTGGATCGCCGAGGCCGCGACCGAATCACTTCACCGGCGGGTGCCGGTTCGCATCGAGGAGGTCAA
Organism: uncultured Mycobacterium sp.; assembly: GCA_900078375.1. Classification (GTDB taxonomy): domain Bacteria; phylum Actinomycetota; class Actinomycetes; order Mycobacteriales; family Mycobacteriaceae; genus Mycobacterium. Next base: position 75,873 of record FLQS01000078.1, read on the forward strand.
GACCCGATGAGTGCCATCAGAATCGCCGGAGCCCCGATCTCCTGGGGCGTGTGCGAGGTGCCCGGCTGGGGCTATCAGCTCGATCCCGAGCGGGTGCTCTCGGAGATGGGGAGTGCGGGGCTGACCGCCACCGAGCTCGGCCCGGAAGGTTTCCTGCCCGCTGAGCCGGCCGAACTGACCACGCTGCTGGACCGGCACGGACTGAGCTGCGTCGGCGGGTTTGTCCCGGTCGTGCTGTTCAAGGACGACCACGATCCCGCCGGTGACCTGGCTGGGCCACTCGAATCGTTGGTCGCCGCAGGCGCGGGTGTGGTGGTGCTGGCCGCGGCCACGGGATCCGACGGGTACGACTCACGCCCCGTCCTCGACGACGGCCAGTGGTCGACGCTGTTCGCCAACCTGGACCGGCTGGCGAGTATGGTCGCCGCCCGGGGTCTGCTCGCGGTGCTGCACCCGCACGTCGGCACGGTGGTAGAGACCAAAGAGGACGTCGACAAGGTGCTGGCCGGGTCGTCGATCCCGCTGTGCCTGGACACCGGCCATCTGCTGATCGGCGGCACCGACCCGCTCGAGTTGGCGAAGACCGTGCCGAACCGCATCGCGCACACCCATCTCAAGGACGTCGACGAGACGCTGGCCGAATGCGTGCGATCCGGCGAGCTCACCTACACCGAGGCGGTGGCCCAGGGCATGTACACCCCGCTGGGCACCGGCGACGTCGACATCGCCGGCATCGTTGCGGCGTTGCTGGACAACGGCTTCGACGGCTGGTTCGTGCTCGAGCAGGACACCATCCTCGACGGCGAGCCGCAGGGCCAAGGGCCACTGCGCGACGTGCTGGCCAGCGTCGCCTACCTGCAGCGCATCGCGGGCAGCGTACCGGCATGAGCCTGCGGATCGGCGTGCTCGGGGCATCCCGGATCGCCGAGCAGGCCATCGTCGGACCGGCCCGCGAGCTGGGGCATCGACTGGTCGTAGTGGCTGCCCGAGATCCGCAGCGGGCCAAGGATTTCGCCGACACGTACGGTGTCGAACGGGTCGCCACCGGCTATGCCGACGTGATCAGCGACCCCGAAGTCGACATCGTCTACAACCCGCTGGCCAATGCGCTGCATGCGCCGTGGAATCTCGCGGCGATCAAGGCCGGTAAGCCGGTGCTGACCGAAAAGCCGTTCGCGCGCAACCACACCGAGGCGCTAGTCGTCGCCGACGCCGCCGAGGGCGCCGGGGTGAGCGTGCTGGAGGGCTTCCACTACTTGTTCCATCCGGTGAACCAGCGGGTCTTCGAGCTCGCCACCGGCGGCGAGCTCGGCGACATCCACCATGTCGAGGTGCGCTTGGCGATGCCGGCACCCGATGCCACCGACCCGCGCTGGTCGTTGGATCTGGCCGGCGGGGCGCTGATGGATCTCGGTTGCTACGGCCTGCACGTCATGCGACAACTCGGCGCCCGCGGTCTGGGCCGGCCGGCGATCACCGCCGCACATGCGTCGCAGCGCAGCCCGGGGGTCGACGAGTGGTGCGACGTCGAGCTGAGCTTCCCGTCCGGCGCCACCGGTCTGAACGCCAACTCCATGACCGCAGAAGACTATTCGTTCACCATCCAGGTCGTCGGCAGCAAGGGTGACGCACTGGTCCACGACTTCATCAAGCCCAACACCGACGACCAGCTCACCGTCCGCACCCAAGCCGGGACACGGGTCGAGCACCTGGGGACGCGCCCCTCATACACCTACCAACTCGAGGCGTTCGCCGCACATGTGCTCTTTCGCGCGCCGCTGCCGATCGGCGTCGAAGACGCCGTGCAGAACATGCATTATGTGGATGCCGCCTACCGCGCTGCGGGGATGTCACCACGCTGAACGGGCGAATTCTCACCGCCAGCAGACGCAAAAGCCCCGCACGCCTTGGCGTGTCGGGGTCTTTTGCGTCTGCTCGCCGGTCTTCAGCGGCCCAGCTCGTGGGAAAGCGCCTCGAGCTCGTCACCGCCGGCCATCTGCTGGGTCAAGTGCTCCAACGTGATGTCGTCGTAGGCGCAGTCCAGCTTCTGACGGCCACGGTTGAGTAGCACGAAGTGATCGCCGACCATGTGCGCGTGGTGCGGGTTGTGAGTGATGAACACGACGCCGAAGCCGGCCTCTTTGGCCGCGGTGATGTACTTGAGCACCACACCGGACTGCTTCACGCCGAGGGCGGCGGTCGGTTCGTCGAGGATCAGCACCCGCGCACCGAAGAACACCGCCCGGGCGATCGCCACACACTGGCGCTGACCACCGGACAACGAACCAATCGGCACGTCGACGTCGGGAAGGTCGATGCCCATCTTCGACAACTCGGTGAGGGTGGTGGCCCGCATGGCGTTGCTGTCCAGCGACCAGGGAAAGCCCTTCTTGCGAATTTCCTGACCCAGGAAGAAGTTTCGCCACACCGGCATCAAGGGGACGACGGCGAGGTTTTGGTACACCGTGGCGATGCCCTTGCCGAGGGCGTCGGCGGGTGAACCGAACTTCGTCGGCTCGCCGTCGACGAGTAACTCGCCTTCGGTTTGCGGGTGCAACCCGGCGATGATCTTGATCAACGTCGACTTGCCCGCACCGTTGTCACCGAGGATGCCGGTCACCTCACCGGCGTGCACCCGTAACGAGATGCCTTTGAGCGCAGTGATGTTGCCGTAGCTCTTGCCGACGTCCTTCAGCTCGACGAGAGGCACCTTGCCGCCGGAGGGAGCTTCTTCAGTCGGACGGTCCATGGTTGCGGTCACTTCTCTTTCACCTCTTGGCGGCGTAGTTACGGAAGGCGTTGTTGGCGATCACCGCGAACAGCAGCATGGCGCCCAGGAAGAACTTGAACCAGTCGGGATTCCAGCCCGCGTAGACGATGCCCTGGTTGGTCATGCCGAAGATGAACGCACCGATGGCCGCCCCAATGGCGGTGCCGTAACCACCGGTCAGCAGGCAGCCACCGATGACCGCGGCGATGATGTAGAAGAACTCGTTGCCGATGCCCTGGCCGGACTGAACCGTGTTGAACGCAAACAGCAGATGCATGCCAACGAACCAGGCGCAGAATCCGACGAACATGAACAGTCCGATCTTGACCTTGGTCACCGGCACACCGACCGCGCGAGCGCTGTCCGCGTCACCGCCGACGGCGAAGATCCAGTTGCCGATCTTGGTCTTGAACAGCACCCAGGTGGCCACTGCCGTGAACACCAGCCACCACACGACGGTGATGCGGATGCTCACGCCGAACAGGGTGAACGACGAAGCAAAGACCTTCTGCGCCGAGTCCCAGCCCTCCATATCGCTCACGCTCTGCGTGGCGACCTGGCCCGCAACGAGTTTCGTCACCGCGAGATTGATGCCGGCGAGCATGAAGAACGTGCTCAGCGTGATGAGGAACGATGGGATCTTGGTCTTCATCACCAGGTAGCCGTTGAAGAATCCGACGGTCAGCGCCAGGATGAGCGCCAGGCCGGCGCCGGCCCAGAGATTGAGGTGCAGGTTGTAGGCCAGCATCGAGGCGGCCAGCGAGCTGAAGGTCACGGCGACACCCGTGGACAGGTCGAATTCGCCACCGATCATCAACACCGCTACGCCGCACGCCATGATCCCGATGGTGGAGCTGGCGTACAGGACGGTGGCCAGCGACGAGGCCTGCCGGAAGGGATCAGCGACGATCAGGAACAAGACGAAGATTCCGGCTGCGCCGATGCCTGCACCCATCTCGGGCCGAATCAGCAGGCGTTGCACCCTGTTTCGTTCCTTGACGCGTTCGTCGCGAACGACTTTATGGTCGGCGACCTCGAGATCTGCTTGCGTAGTCATATCTTCCCCAGGCTCGCTATCGGGTTCCGCCCCTGGCCAATTCGGCCACGGCGTCGATGTTGGACTTGTCGATGAATGACGGGCCGGTCAGGGTCGGCTGATTGCCGCCGATGACGTTCTTGTTGCTGAGGTAGAGCCACAGCGAGTCGACGGCCAGGTAGCCCTGAAGGAATGGCTGCTGGTCGACGGCCCATTGCACGTCGCCCTTCTGGATCGCGTCGACCAGCGCCGCGTTGGTGTCGAAAGTGGCGACTTTGGCGTTGCTGGCCGCGTTCTTCACCGATTGGACGGCAGTCAGCGCGAAGGGCGCTCCAAGCGTCAGGACCGAGTCGACGCCCGGATCCTGTTGTAGCTTGGCGGTGATCGTCGACTCGACCGACGGCATGTCCTTGCCGTTGACATTGAGGATTTCCGTCGCCGGGAAGGTGTTCTTCACACCGGCGCATCGCGCTTCGAGGTCCACGTGACCCTGTTCCTGGATGACGCACACGACCTTCTTGGCGCCATCGGACTGCAACCGCTTACCCGCCTCCTGGCCGGCGATATACCCGTCTTGTCCGAAATACTCCTTGATCCCCATTGCCTGCCAGGCGTCGAGACCGGCGTTGAAGGCGACCACGGGGATGCCCTTGGAGTCGGCGCCTTGCACCGCTGCCTTCATGGCGTCCGGCTTGGCCAGCGTCACAGCGATGCCCTTGACGCCGCTGTCGATCGCGCTCTGCACGAGGTTGGCCTGGTTGGGCGCCTCGGGATCGCTGGAGTAGCGAAGCTCGATGTTGTCCTTCTTGGCCGCGGTCTCCGCGCCCTTGCGGACGAGATCCCAGAACGAGTCACCGGGCGCCTCGTGGGTGATCATCGCGATCGTCATCCGTGGCGTGTCGACGGTGCCGCCACCGGAACCGCCGCCGGTGTCCCGGGGCTTACCACCAGTGGCAGAACAGGCAGCGAGCCCGATGACGAGCGCACCCACTCCGGTCAGGGCCGCTAGCCGATTGAACCTCATGACGACTCCTTGTCCTCCACATCGCGCACGCCACGCTGATGCCTCGATGTAATACGGCTCACAGCGGAAAGTCAAGACTTTGTTCGGACATTAGGACTGCAGGTCAAATGCTAGGGTGCTGCCATGACGGACTTCGACCTGGCGGTATGCGCCGAAATGGTGTTCCGCGACCTGCCGATACTCGAGCGAGTCCGGCGCATCGACGAGCTGGGTTTCGCCGTGGAGATCTGGAGCTGGCACGACAAAGATCTGGCCGCATTGGCCGGCACGGGCGCCAGGTTCTCGTCGATGACGGGCTACTTGCAGGGTGATCTGATCGATCCGCTGAGCGCCGACGAGGTGGTGCGGACCGCCGAGCTGAGCATCAAAGCCGCTGAGACACTGGGTGTTCCGCGACTGAACCTGCACACCGCCGAACTCGTCGACGGTCAGGCTGCCCGCCCGCGGCAGCGAGCCACCGGCCGGATGTGGCTGACGGCGCAGCGCACGCTGGAGCGGATCGGTGAACTCGGAGCGGCGGCCGGCGTGACGTTCTGCGTGGAGAACCTCAACACGATCGTCGACCACCCTGGCGTACCGCTGGCGCGCGCCAAGGACACCCTGGCACTCGTCGAGGGCGTGGGTCATCCGAACGTCAAGATGATGCTCGACCTTTACCACGCCCAGATCGGCGAGGGGAACCTTGTGGAGCTGGTCCGGCGGTGCGGTCCCGCGATCGGTGAGATCCAGGTGGCCGACGTTCCCGGGCGTTGCGAACCCGGCACCGGCGAGATCCACTACCCCGCGGTCGCGACGGCATTGCGTGAGATGGGCTATGCCGGGCCGATCGGTCTGGAAGCGTGGGCATCCGGCGACAGCGGAGCCGCGTTGGCGGCATTCCGCGCCGCGTTCTCCTGACCGGGCCAGGCTGACTGTCAGTACCGGGCCCACCGGACGATGACGGTTCCGTCAGCACCGACAAGAATGTCCCGGCGCTCCATCTCGATCTCGACGTGATGGTCGGCCGCGGCCACGCGGCGCGCAGGACCGCCCACCAGCTTGGGGCTTGTCGTCAGACACAACTCGTCGATCTCGTTATCCGACACGAGCTGCGAGAAAAACGTGGGACCGCCTTCGACGAGAACCCGATTCAAGCCCAATTCGCCGAGGGCTTGTCGGATTGCCGCAGAACTGATCCGGCCCCCCGCGAGCTCGATCACCCGCGCCGCGGATTCGTCGAGCACACGTCGTGCCGCTGCGTCGGCGCTGGCGGAGACGAAGACCACCGGCGGCACAACGGCATTGCTCAACAGCGCCGGCGGCACGATACCGCGGCTGGACACAACGGCTACCGGCAGAACAGCGGTCAGGCCCCTCGACAGCCGCCATGCTTGTGCGTCCGCGGTCATCTGGATGTCCGCGTAGGGCTTGGAGGCCGCGGTCGTCGCGCCGACCAGCACCACATCGGCGACATCCCGCAGTCGACCGAACACCCGCCGATCGGTCGGCGTTCCCAACTTGCGACCAGACCCGTCGAGGGTCACCGCCCCGTCAATGCTCGCGATGAAGTTGGCCCGAAACAGTGGACGGCGAAGACCGCCGGGGTACGCGAGAAGGTCGCGTAGGCCATCGTCGGTCAGCGCCTCGACATCCTGAACCGTCGAATGTGGCGCACCGGCAAGGGCGGTCATCGGGGCACGCTCATATCTCGGCGCGGTCGCAGACCCGCGGCGCCAGGTAGCGCTGCGGGGTACTCTCGCCCTGCCAGGAGAAGGGTGGTCATAACACCCACGGCCGCGGCCGACGCGGGCAACAACATCGACTGGGGCATGGCGGATGCGAACGACTGCTTGCCGTCCAGCAACGCCGCCATCAACGCGGCGACACTGGCACTGGACAGCGCCGCCCCAATATGCCGTGCGGTGTTGCACAGCGCTGAGCCCGCGCCGGCCAGCTCAGGGGGCAAACTGCGGGATGCAATGACCGCCAAGGGTTCCCACGTGAAAGCACCTGCTGCGCCCACAAGCGTCAGCGGTAACACCACCTGCCACACCGGCGTGGCCGGTGTCATTTCCATGGCCAGCCAGATCAGTGCGATCACAAGAAGCGCGAAGCCGAAAACAACGACGGGGCGGGGGTTGATACGGTCGACGATTCTTCCCACGATGGGCGCGAAGACGACGGTCGCGAGTGCCATTGGCGCGGTGAGCAGGGCCGCGCGGACGGGCGCGAGCCCTAGTTCTTCCAGATAGATCATCAGCGGGACGATGAATGCCACGAATGCGAAACTGACCACGGCGATTCCGGCGTTGGACAGCACGAACTCACGATGACGAATCAGGGTGACCGGAATCAATGGCTCATTCCGTTGGAGGGCCTGCCAGCCGAAGAATGCGACGATCAACGCGATTCCGCCGGCCATCGCCAGCCAGATCCATAACGACCAGTTGTCGTTCTGACCCTCTTGCAGACCGAACATGATCAGGCCTATGCCCCCGCCGAACAACGCCACGCCGAGAAGGTCGATGTGCAGGCGTGCACCCGGTAGTGCCGGAACCAGCCACACCGCGAGCACGAAGCCGACGACGCCAATCGGGGCATTGATGAAGAAGATCCACTGCCAGCCCAGCCCACCCAGCAGCAGCCCGCCGAGTACCGGGCCCGCGAATAAGCCCACTCCCGTGGTGGCACCCCAGACGCTCATCGCCATGCCGCGCCGCTCGGGAGGAAACGTGCGGGTGATCGTGGAAAAGATCTGCGGTGCCAGCAGCGCGGCGCCGACGCCCTGGGCGACGCGCGCAACGGTCAGCATCCCGAGGGACGACGACAACCCGCACCACACCGATGACGCACTGAATATCGCCAACCCGAGCAGATAGATGTACTTCGGCCCGAACCGATCTCCGAGCCGTCCGCCGACCAACAGGAGCGCCGCGAACGCCAGAAGGTAGGCGCTCGTCACCCAGATCACGGAGTCATAGTCGACGCCGAAATAGTTCTTCAGTACCGGGTTGGCCACCGCCACCACAGTCGAGTCGACCACGATGAGAAACAGGCCGATCATCATCGCCCACAACGCCCGCAACGGACGGGCACGTGTCGGTACGCGCATCACTTCCATCAATTGCGACACCATCCCCCGCGATACTTCAGACGCAGCCGGAAAAAGATTGTCACACGCAATGCGATGGTTAGACCGTCAAATTCAAGTTTCTTGAACTCTTAAGGCACCGGTAACATTTCGCCGCACGGCGCGGCCTGACAGCGGCGGATCTGCGCTGCCAAATGGGGAAATTTGCCGGATTAGCGACCAGCTTCCAGAATCACCACAAATACGGTAGGACGGCGAGGAATTTTCGGTTGCCATTCTTCCGCTGGCGATGGCCGACTTGTTCGCCAAAACCAACTCGGCGCGTGTTTTTGGTACGGCTAGCGGTCGACGAGCGTGGTGTCGAAGTAGTACCGCGAGGCGCGATAGCAGTGGGTGCCGAACTCCACCGCACGCCCGGAATCGTCAAACGCGGTGCGGTCCATCGTCAGCAGCGGAGCGCCGGGCTTCTCATCCAGCAGTCGTGCCTCGCCTCGACTGGCAGCCTTGGCGCCGATGCGCTGGCTGGCCAGCCGGATGTGCACTCCCCGTGCGCGCAGCGATTGATAGAGACCGTTTTGCTCGAGTTCGGAAGCGTCGGGTGCGATCTCGACCGGAAGGTAATTGATCATCAGGGCCAGCGGTTCACCACTGGCGCACCGCAGCCGTTTGATGCAGGCGACCTCACGGTCTTCGGCCAGGCTGAGTTCGCGGGCGACATCCTCGCTGGGTGGCCCGACGTGGTACTCCAGCAACTGGGTGGTCGGTTCCTGACCCGCTCGGGCCAAGTCGTCGAACAAACTGGTCAGCTCGACCCGTCGATGGACAGGGTTCTGGACGACCTGTGTCCCCACGCCGCGCTTGCGAACCAGCAGTCCCTTGTCGACGAGTTCCTGGATCGCCCGCCGCGTGGTGGGCCGGGAAAGCGTCAGCCGCTTGGCCAATGCCAGCTCATTTTCGAATCGATCGCCGGGCGCAAGTTCGCCACTACGGATGGCGGCCTCGATCGCCTGGGAGAGCTGATAGTAGAGGGGAACAGGGCTTGACCTGTCCAGTTCAACCGTCAACGGCACATCGACCCCGATCTCGAACTCGAAATCCCAACAGTAGCTGAAGTCTAACACCGACTGTATAAAAGATAGAATGTCAGGACAAAGTATTGACAGACCGCTGTGGCGGGGGGGACAGTCGTAGCACGTCCCCATCGAGCCCTGAAGAGAGCTGACGTGACTACTAACCCACCGTTCGACGTACTCGCCATCGGGCGCAGTGGCGTCGACATCTACCCGCTTCAGGTCGGCGTCGGCCTGGAGCACGTGGAGTCCTTCGGCAAGTTCCTCGGCGGCAGCGCGGCCAACGTCGCGGTCGCCTCGGCCCGCCTGGGTAACCGGACCGCACTGATCTCCGGCGTCGGGGCCGACCCGTTCGGCCGGTACGTGCGAGCAGAACTGGATCGCCTAGACGTCGACAACCGCTTCGTCAACGTCCACCCGGAATACCCGACGCCGGTGACCTTCTGCGAGATCTTCCCGCCCGACGATTTCCCGCTGTACTTCTACCGAAAGCCCAGTGCCCCCGATCTGCAGATCACGGCCGGCGAGCTCGACCTCACCGCGATCCGCGACGCCCGGCTGTACTGGTCGACGGTCACCGGACTGTCCGAAGAGCCCAGCCGCGGTGCACATTTCGCCGCTTGGGCGGCACGTTCGGGGGCGAGCGAAGCGACGGAGAATAAGCACAGCCGACAGCCGCTGACGGTCCTGGACCTCGACTACCGTCCCATGTTCTGGAACTCCCCCGCCGCCGCATCCGAACAGGTTCAGCGGGCACTGGCCCATGTCACCGTCGCGGTCGGCAACCGGCAAGAGTGCGAGATCGCCGTCGGAGAGACGAACCCGCACAAGGCCGCCGACGCCCTGCTCGACCTGGGTGTGCAGCTGGCGATCGTCAAGCAAGGTCCGCGCGGCGTACTGGGCAAGACCCGGAGCGCCTCGGTGACGGTGCCGCCGGTCGACGTCGACGTGGTCAACGGACTCGGCGCCGGCGACAGCTTCGGTGGCAGCCTGTGCCACGGCCTGCTGCACGGGTGGCCGCTGGAGAAGACGTTGCGTTACGCCAACGCCGCCGGCGCGATCGTCGCGTCGCGACTGGAGTGCTCGACGGCGATGCCGACAGCTGAGGAGGTTACCGCACTTGCGGAGCAGACCGCGGTGGAGGCCGTCAATGTCTAGCCCCTGCAAGGACTACGCCGATATCACCGAGTTGCGCGCAGCCGACCCGGCCGCGATCGCGCGGGCGTGGCAGAACCGCACCACCCGGCCCGCCGTGCGCGGCAACGGGCGGTTGATGATCGTCGCCGCCGACCACCCCGCCCGGGGTGCACTGACCGTCGGCTCGCGACCCACCGCGATGAACAGCCGCACCGACCTACTCGACCGGCTACGCACCGCGCTGGCCGACCCCGGGGTCGACGGTGTGCTGGCCACCTCCGACATCCTCGACGACCTCCTGCTGCTCGGCGCACTCGAGGACAAGGTGGTGTTCTCGAGCTTCAACCGCGGCGGCCTGGCCGGTGCGGATTTCGAGTTCGACGACCGGATGACGGGCGCCACCGCGGCATCGACCGCCGCGGCGAAGATGAACGGTGGAAAGATGTTGTGCCGCATCGCGCTCGACGATCCCGGCACGGTGGCGACGATGGCGGCGTGCGCGCAGGCCGTCGATGAATTGGCCGCGCACGGGCTGATCGCGATGGTCGAGCCGTTCATGTCGGCCCGCGTCGACGGCAAGGTCCGCAACGACCTGAGCCCCGATGCGGTGATCAAGTCCATCCACATCAGCCAGGGGCTGGGTTCGACATCGGCCTACACCTGGATGAAGCTGCCGGTCGTCTCCGAAATGGAGAGGGTGATGGATTCCACTACTCTGCCAACCCTCCTCCTCGGCGGTGACCCGACCGATCCCGACGAAGCCTTCGCCAGTTGGGAAAAGGCGCTCTCACTGCCGTCGGTGCGGGGTCTGATCGTGGGCCGCACCCTGCTGTACCCGGCCGACGAGGACGTGAGTTCCGCGGTCGCGACCGCCGTGTCGATGGTGAGATGACTGATGCACAGCACGTACTACATTCCGGCGCGCAGCGCCGAGCTGCCCTTCACGGTGGACGTCACGCCCGAGTCGGCGGGCTGGGCCGAATCCTCGCTGCAGGTGCTGGAATTGGACGATTCGCAGACTGCCGAGCTACACACCCGCGACACCGAGGTGATGATCCTGCCGCTGACCGGCGGGGGCACCGTCGCGTGTGGCGGTGAGACGCATCTGCTGTCCCGGCGGGAATCGGTCTTCGACGGGCCCGCCGACATGGTGTACCTGGGTATCGGCCAGGAGTACGTCATCGCCGGCGAGGGCCGCTTCGCCATCTGCGGCGCCCGTGCCACCCGGTCGTTCCCGAACCGCCGAGTGGCCGCCGCCGACGTCGCCGTCGAGCTGCGCGGCGCGGGCAACTGCAGCCGCCAGGTGCACAACTTCGGCACCGCAACCACATTCGAGGCCGACTCACTGATCGCTTGCGAGGTGATCACCCCCGGCGGCAACTGGTCGAGCTACCCCGCGCACAAGCACGAGGAGAACACCGACGTCGAAACCCAGCTGGAGGAGATCTACTACTTCGAGATCGCCGACAGCCCGGCCGGCACGCCAGGGTTCGGCTACCACCGGGTGTACGGCACCCCGCAGCGCCCGATCGAGGTGCTCGAAGAGGTCCGCTCCGGTGACGTGGTGCTGGTCCCGCACGGCTATCACGGTCCGTCGATCGCCGCGCCCGGCCACCACATGTACTACCTCAACGTGATGGCCGGCTCCGGCCCGAACCGGGCCTGGCTGATCTGCGACGACCCCAACCACACCTGGCTGCGCGGCAGCTGGGAGCACCAGGAGATCGACCCGCGGCTGCCGATGGGCAGCCCGTCGCCCAAGTCTCATTCGCCGGCTCCGCCGGCGGGATAGGAAGCCTGACCGTGGTATCCACCGCGCCCAAGGGAGGCGAGAAGCTCCCCGACACCGAAGCCACCGTGCGACTCACGGTCGCACAGGCCACCGTTCGGTTCCTGGCCAACCAGTACGTCGAACGCGACGGACTGCGCAGCAAGTTCTTCGCCGGGTGCTTCGGCATTTTCGGACACGGCAACGTCGCCGGGCTAGGCCAGGCGCTGCTGCAGGACGAGATCGAGTCGCTGGACGCCGGTCGCGAACCCGGCCTGAAGTACGTGCTCGGCCGCAACGAGCAGGCCATGGTGCACACCGCCGTCGCCTACGCCCGGCAGAAGGACCGGCTGGAGACGTGGGCCGTCACCGCCAGCGTCGGGCCGGGCTCCACCAACATGCTGACCGGCGCCGCGCTGGCGACCATCAACCGGCTTCCGGTGCTGCTGCTGCCCGCCGACACGTTCGCCACCCGGGTCAGCTCCCCGGTGCTGCAGGAACTCGAGCTGCCGTCGTCCGGCGATGTGACCGTGAACGATGCGTTCAAGCCGTTGTCCCGCTACTTCGACCGGGTATGGCGGCCCGAGCAGTTGCCCGCCGCGCTGCTCGGTGCGATGCGGGTACTGACCGACCCCATCGAAACCGGTGCGGCGACGGTGTCCATTCCCCAGGACGTCCAGGCCGAAGCCCACGACTGGCCGAAATCGCTGTTCGCCGAACGCACCTGGCATATCGCCCGGCCGCTGCCCGAACATTCGGTGATCGCCCGCGCGTCCGAGATCATCGCGGCAGCAAGCCAACCCCTGATCGTTGCCGGTGGCGGTGTGCACTACTCCGAGGCCGAGGACGCGCTGGCCGCGTTCTGCGAGCAAACCGGCATCCCGGTCGCTGAAAGCCAAGCCGGCAAGGGTTCGCTGCGCTTCGACCATCCGCAATCAGTCGGAGCTGTGGGCTCTACGGGCACCACCGCCGCCAACACGCTGGCCGCCGACGCCGATGTGGTCATCGGGATCGGGACCCGTTACAGCGATTTCACGTCCGCGTCGCGGACGGCGTTCAACAACCCGCACGTGCGGTTCGTCAATATCAACGTGGCCTCGCTGGACTCCGTCAAACAGGGTGGTGTCAGCGTCGTCTCCGACGCCAGGGAAGCCATCGAGGCACTGACGCCGGCGCTGGACGGCTACACCGTCAGCGACGAATACCGGTCCCGGATCACCGAACTGGCCCAGGACTGGGAAGACGCCGTGTCCGCGGTGTACGCCACCTCGGACGACGATGCGAGTTTGAACCAGAACCAGGTCATCGGATTGGTCAACACACTTTCGGAGCCGCGTGACGTCGTGGTGTGCGCTGCGGGCTCGATGCCCGGAGATCTACACAAGTTGTGGCGCACCCGCGATCGCAAGGGCTACCACGTCGAGTACGGCTACTCGTGCATGGGTTATGAGATCGCCGGTGGTCTCGGCGTGCGGATGGCCGGCCCCGACCGCGACGTGTTCATCATGGTCGGCGACGGCTCCTATCTGATGATGGCGACCGAGTTGGTGACCGCCGTCCAGGAGGGCATCAAGGTCATCCCGGTTCTGGTGCAGAACCACGGATTCGCCTCCATCGGAGGCCTTTCCGAGTCGCTGGGTTCCCAACGGTTCGGCACGTCCTACCGGTATCGCAGCGAGGACGGCAGACTCGACGGGGACAAGCTGCCCGTCGACTTGGCCGCCAACGCCGCCAGCCTGGGCGCCGACGTCATCAAGGTCACCACGGCCGCCGAGTTCGCCGATGCGGTCAAGGCCGCCAAGACCGCCGACCGCACCACGGTCATCCACGTGGAGACCGACCCGTTGATCTACGCGCCGGACAGCCGGTCCTGGTGGGACGTGCCGGTCAGCGAGGTCTCCAGCCTGGAGTCCACCCAGACCGCCTACCAGAGGTACGCGGACTGGAAGAAAGTTCAACGCCCCCTTATCAACCCGTCAGACCGCTAAGAAGGACGTCCACTGTGAGCACTATTGTCGTCGGCTCCGCCCCCGACTCGTGGGGTGTGTGGTTCGCAGAGGATCCGCAACAGACGCCCTACACCCGGTTCCTCGACGAGGTCGCCGCCTCCGGGTACCAGTGGATCGAGCTGGGCCCGTTCGGCTACCTGCCGACCGATCCCAAGCAACTCTCCGACGAGCTGGCGACCCGCAATCTCAAGCTCTCGGCGGGAACGGTGTTCGAGCATCTGCACCAGTCCACCGCTCGTGGGGACGACGCATGGAAATCAGTGTGGAAGCAGATCGAGGACGTCGCGAAACTGACTGCCGCCGTTGGCGGTAAGCATGTCGTGGTCATCCCGGAGATGTGGCGCGACCCGTCATCGGGCGCTGTCCTGGAGGACCGCACTCTAACACCCGAACAGTGGCGCAAGAAGACCCAGGGCATGAACGAACTGGGCAAGGCGATGTTCGAGCAGTACGGGGTGCGCGCGCAATATCACCCGCATGCCGACAGCCATGTCGACACCGAGGAGAACGTCTACCGGTTCCTCGACGGCACCGACGGCGAGTTCGTCAACCTCTGCCTGGACACCGGGCACATCTCCTATTGCGGTGGCGACAACATCGCCATCATCCGCCGTGCACCCGAGCGGATCGGCTACCTGCACCTCAAACAGGTCGATCCCGAGGTGCGAGCCAAGGTCGAGGCCGAGGACCTGCCGTTCGGCGAGGCCGTCAAGCTCGGTGCGATGACCGAGCCGCCGCGCGGAATCCCGGACATGCCAACGCTTCTCGCCGAGATCGAGAAGCTGGGCATCGACGTGTTCGCGATCGTCGAGCAGGACATGTACCCCTGCGAGGTCGACGCTCCCCTGCCGATCGCCACGCGCACCCGCAACTACCTCGGATCCTGCGGGATTCCCGCGGTCCACTTCTAGATCAGGAGGTTGAAAGCCATGACTGACCTTCGTGTCGCCGTTCTCGGCGTCGGCATCATGGGCGCCGACCACGTCGCCCGCCTGACGTCGAGGATCTCCGGTGCCCGGGTGACAGTCGTCAACGACTACCTCACCGAGAAGGCCGAGCAGATCGCCGCGGGCATCCCTGGCTGCCGGGTGATCGCCGATCCGCTCGACGCCATCGCCGACGCGCAAGTCGACGCCGTGGTGCTGGCGACCCCTGGACCGACCCATGAGAAGCAGCTACTCGCCTGCCTGGAACACACGAAGCCGGTGCTGTGCGAGAAGCCGCTGACCACCGAGGTGGAGACCTCACTCGAGGTGGTCCGCCGCGAGGCAGAACTGTCCACCCGCCTCATCCAGGTGGGCTTCATGCGACGCTTCGACCACGAGTACGCCCAACTCAAGGCGCTGATCGACAACGGCGACCTGGGCACCCCACTGATCCTGCACTGCGCACACCGCAACCCGTCGGTGCCGGTCAGTTTCGATTCGGCAATGATCGTCAAGGACTCGCTGGTGCATGAGGTCGACGTGGCGCGGTTCCTGTTCGGCGAGGAGATCACCTCCATTCAGATCATCAAGCCGGCCGCGAATCCGTCTGCGCCACATGGGGTAGCCGATCCGCAGATCGCCATCATGCGCACCGCCACAGGTAAGCACGTTGACGTCGAATTGTTCGTCACCACCGGTGTCGCGTACGAGGTGCGCACCGAAGTGGTGGCCGAGCGGGGCAGCGCGATGATCGGCCTGGACGTTGGGCTGATCCGCAAGAGTTCCCCCGGCACCTGGGGTGGGCAGATCACCCCGGGCTTCCGGGAGCGTTTCGGACAGGCCTACGACACGGAGTTCCAGCGCTGGGTGAACGCCGTGCACAACGGCAGGTCGACCGGTGACTTCACCGACGGGCCGACGGCGTGGGACGGCTACGCTGCGGCGGCGGTGTGCGCGGCCGGAGTCGAGTCACTCAACAGTGGCAACCCGGTCGAGGTCACGATGGTCGACCGGCGCTCGGTTCCGAGAGCCTGATGAAGATCGCCCTGGATCCCACCACGACTACGAGCTGCTCGAATTCCCCCGGCTGGTGGCCGATCTGGGCTACGAGTACCTGCAGCTGACCTACATCGACGCCGGCGAAGCCGACGGCTTCTGGCTCGACCCCAGCCACGGCGGCATCAACCTCGGCTTCCCGACCAACTGATTTGCGCCGCAAGCGTGCGTGTCCGTGTATGGACACGCCGGTCGCGGTGGCATTTTGTGCACGCTCCCGATGAGGAGGGTGCCAAGATGCCTGAATGGAGACCAGCTTCCCCGCCCCCGCAGGCCCGCTCCCGGCGTATCAGGCCAGGCCGACCGGAATGGGGCCGTGGCCCGGAGTCGTCATCGTGCATGACGCGATGGGCATGACGCGCGACGTCAAACGCATCACCAACCGCTTCGCCGACAATGGCTACCTGTCGATCACGCCGGCGCTGTACCACCGGGGCAATCGGCTGCTCTGCGTCGTCCGCACATTGCAGGCGTTCCGCAACGGCGAGGGGACGGCCGTCGACGATCTGCTCGCCGCCCGCGATCACCTGGCTGCCGATCCTCAGTGCACCGGAAAGATCGGCATCATCGGGTTCTGCATGGGCGGCGGATTCTGTCTGGTGCTCGGGCCCAGTGGGGCTTTCGACGCCTCCGCCCCGAACTATGGCGAGTGGCCCAAAGACATTTCGAACATCGCGAACTCGTGCCCGACTGTCGCGAGCTACGGCGCCAAGGACCGGATGCTCCCCGGGGCGGCCGCCAAGCTGGAAGGCATCCTCGCCGCCGGCGGTGTGACACGAGACATCAAGGAATACCCAAATGTCGGGCATTCCTTCATGAACGAATTCCCCACCCCGGGACCGTTGAAGGTCATCGAACGCGTGGCGGGACTGGCCTACTCAGAACCCGAGGCCGAGGATGCCTGGCAACGCATCCTGGCGTTCTTCGATGAACACCTCACGGGTGCCGAGTCGGCCGGTAGCTGAGTTCCTGGATATTGCCGTCCAACGTTCGGCTCTCGGTCAGTTCGAGGTCGAAATCGGCCGCACCGGCGAAGATCGGGTCATCCCCGGTCAGGCCGGTGATGACGGGGAAGATCGTCACCTGGACGCAGTCCACCAGGCCGGCGGCCATCAACGCCCGGTTCATCGCCAGGCTGCCGTGCGAGCGCAGCGGCACGTCGGATTCCTCCTTGAGCCGGGCAACGACGTCGACGGCGTCGCCGCTCACGACGGTCGCGTCCGGCCAGTCCAGGGGTTCTTGCAGGGTGGTCGACACCACGGTCGCGGGCAGGTGCCGCATCCGGGTGACCCAGAGGTCGTTCACCGATGCTTCTTCGCCGAGGTCCAGCAGCTGAGTGAACGCCCGATACGTGTTGGCGCCGAACACCATTCGCTGCTTCGCGTCGTACTGGGCGAGGCGGTGCTCGAGCAGTTCGGGGCCTTGCTTGCCCCAGTAACCGCCCCAGTCGCCACCGTTGACCCCGCCGAAGCCGTCGAGGCTGGAAAAGACGTCAAAGGTGTACGTAGTGGTCATGCAGATACAGACCCGAGACCACGCCAGAACTCATCGCCGTGGCGGCGTGGCGGCGTGGAGATCCTTACTTGATGTCTAGTGGATGAAGATGGTGTCGACCAGCACGTAGGCAGCCACGGCAAAGACCAGGTAGGCGAACCAATGCTGCAGTCGACGGGTGTCGAGTTTGATGCCGACGTGGCCGGCGACCAACGAACCGATGAT
The DNA here is from genome assembly GCA_900078375.1 of uncultured Mycobacterium sp. Taxonomy (GTDB): domain Bacteria; phylum Actinomycetota; class Actinomycetes; order Mycobacteriales; family Mycobacteriaceae; genus Mycobacterium. The sequence goes on from FLQS01000078.1 coordinate 93,458, forward strand.
GGCTGTGCCGACGAACGCACCGGTGATCGCCCAGTCGATGCCGCCGACGCTGACATGTGAGACAACCCCCGCCGCCGAGTTGACGACGATGATCAAGAGCGAGGTACCAATGGCGATCGGCATCTCCACCCCGAGCATCAGTACCAGGGCCGGAATGATCAAGAAGCCCCCGCCGACACCGAAGAGCCCGGTGAGCAGACCGACGAGGAACCCGGCGGGGATGGATCGTGGGGCGCAGCGACGCCAATTGATACCGGAATCGCCGACCTTGCATGCAGTGCCGGTGTCGCCGTTGTCCTGCAGCAACCGGATCCCCGCGACCACCATCACCACGGCGAAGCCGATCAACAGGACCGATTGGGGTAGGTATCTGCCGATGGCGGTACCGACGAAGGTGGCGGGGATGCCGGCTGCCGCGAAGATCGCGGCCAGTCGCCACTGCACCTGCCCGGCGCGAATCTTGGGCAGTGCGCCCACCGCCGAGGCGGTGCCGACCACGATGAGCGACATCGGAATGGCCTGCTCGATTCCCAGCCCGAGCACGTAGACCAGCGCGGGAACCGCGAGGATGGACCCGCCTCCGCCGAGCAGCCCCAGCAAGACGCCGATGACAGCGCCGAGGACGAGGGCGGTTCCGATGGTCATCGACTGCCGCTCACCCGCGTGCTGCGAGTTCAGCCGCGGAGTTCCGCTCGCAGGTACACCGCTGACTCACCGGCACTGAGCGCATAACATCGTCGACGTGCTGGCCGCAGCCGGCCCAGCCGGTCTTGCCACACGTGGGACACTTATCCGGGTAACACATGAATTCTCCTAGGCTGGTTGCGATTTCGGTCAGGAGTTCGCGGCGATCTTGGCGCGCACGTCGGCCATGTCGAGAGCCTTGACCCTGGTGACGAGATCCTCGAGGCCCGCAGCAGGCATCGCACCCGGCTGGCGGTAGACGAGGATGCCGTCGCGGAACGCCATGATCGTCGGGATCGCCTGGATCTCCAGCGCCGCAGCGAGTTCTTGCTGCGCTTCGGTGTCGACCTTGGCGTGGACCACGTCGGGGTGCGACTCCGACGAGCGGTCGAAGACCGGGGCGAAGGCGCGGCACGGACCGCACCACGACGCCCAGAAATCGATGAGCACGATGGAGTTCTCAGTGATCGTCGTCTCGAAGTCGGCGGCGGTCAGGTTCGTGGTTGTCATTGCGATGTCCTTTCGTTGTGTCGCAAGCGAATTGCTAGGCCAGTCCCTTGAGCATGAGGTTCCAGTACATGAATGGCAGCCCGTACTTCTTCAGGTACCAGTACGCCATGTGCGGCGTCGTCGGATTCAGCAGCGGGAAGGTGGGTTCCAGCCGCAGGTCGTAGTCGAACTCGGCAAGCAGCATCGCGTGCGACGAGGTGATGATCGGGCACGACGAGTAACCGTCGTACGACGCGCGCAGTGGTTGCTTATTCAGGAACGCGTCGATGTTGTCGACGACGACGGGGGCCTGTTTGCGAATCGCGGCGCCGGTCTTCGAGTTCGGGGTCGAACCGGCGTCACCCAGGCTGAACACGTTCGGGTACCGCACGTGCTGCATGGTGTGCTTGTCGACGTCGACGTAACCCATCGCGTCGCCGGTGGACAGCGGGCTCGCCTTGATCCAGTCCGGCGCCGACTGCCGCGGCACGGCGTGCAACACATCGTAGGGCAGCATGGCGTCGGTCCCGCCGGCGGCGACACTGGTGACGCCGACCTTGTGCGAGGCCGCGTCGACGGACGTCACCTCGGAATTGGTGTGCAAGGTGATGCCGTAGTCAGCGATGACTTTGTCGAGGCTGTCCGCGATCGCCGGAATCCCGAACGGCCGCGCCCCCGGCATCACCAGGTGAACGTCGATGTCTTTGAGCACGCCCTGCTTGCGCCAGTAGTCGGACGCCAGGTAGGCGATCTTCTGCGGAGCGCCGGCACACTTGATCGCGCCGGAGGGAACCGTGAAAACCGCTGTACCCGAACGCATGTTGCGGATGAAGTCCCAGGTCCGCGGCGCGAGGTCGAACCGGTAGTTCGACGACACCCCGTCGCGGCCCAGGGCATCCTCCAGGCCTTCGGTGCGGTTCCAGTCGAGCTGGATGCCCGGGCTCACGACGAGCACGTCGTACTCGTAGGTCGCCCCGTCGGCGCAGGTCACCGTGTTGGAGTCGGGATCAAAGGCGCTGGCGGCCTTCTTGATCCAGGTGGCGCCCTTGGGCATGACCGAGGACTCGTCGCGCTCGGTGGTCGAGGCCTTCGCCTGTCCACCGCCGACGAGTGTCCACAGCGGTTGGTAGTAGTGCTTGCTCGACGGCTCGATGACCGCGACGTCGGTGTAGCCCTTACGGAGCATCCGCGCCGCGACGGTGATGCCGGCGGTTCCGCCGCCGACGATCAGGATCTGGTGTTTGGCCGTGATGGTCATGGTGGCAGTCCTCCTCGGAGAATCAGGCGTTCTGGTGGGCTTCGTCCCAGGCGCCGTAACCGCCCAGGATGTCGCTCACATCGGTGAAACCGTTCTGGCGCAACAGACTTGCAGCGACCGAGGACCGGTAGCCGCCCGCGCAGTACACGACGGTCGGCTTGGTGGGATCCAGTTCACCCAGCCGGGCCGGCAACTGGCCGACCGGGATCGCGATGGCATTCGGGATGGTGCCGGCCGCGACCTCACCCGGGTTGCGCACGTCGACGATTTGCAGACCAGCCAGCTCGGACGCGCGCTGATCGAATGCCTGGGCGGTCAACCGGGAGGCAACAGCAACGTCGCCGCGGTTTTCGAACATCACCTCGAAAGGCTTGTCGAGATAGCCGATCACCCGGTCGAAACCGATGCGGGCGAGCCGGTTCTTACCTTCCAGTTCCTGACCGGGGTCGGTGAACAGCACGATGTCGATGTCGGAGGGCAGCACGGAGCCCGCGAACTCCGCGTATCTGCCTTCCAGACCGATGTTGACCGCGCCGCACAGATGGCCGAGCGCGAACTCCTCGGGAGTGCGTCCGTCGACGAGCACGGCGCCGCGTGCGATCGCGGTGCGGACCTCGTCGTAGGTCATCGCCGTCGGCATCTTGGTCTCGTCGAGTAGTTCGCGGTCCTTGCGGTTGAGAATCGCGTTGTAGACGAAGTAACCGGGTGCCGGCGGCTGGCCCTCGGTGACCAGGTTCATGAACGTCGCCTTGTCGGGCGCCCGTAGCGCGTAGTTGGTCGCCTTCTGATCACCCATCGTCGACCACAGGTCGGTCGACAGGTTCTTGCCGCACGCCGATCCGGCGCCGTGCGCGGGATAGACCCGGGTCGCGTCGGGCAGCGTCATCAGCTTGTCGTGCAACGAGTCGTAGAGCTTGTCGGCGAGCTCCTCGCGCGTGAAGCCGATGGAGGCCAGCAGGTCGGGCCGGCCCACGTCGCCGATGAACAGAGTGTCGCCGGTCATCACGCCGTAAGGAACGGTGTCCTCGGCGTGCTCGTAGATCACGATGCTCAACGACTCGGGTGTATGCCCGGGGGTGTGGCGGAACTCCAGTGTCACATCGCCCAGCGAGTAGCGCTCGCCGTCATCGACACCCATCGACTCGAACTCGGTCTGCGCGACCGAGGAGTAGACGATCTTCGCGCCGGTGGCCTTCGCCAGTTCCAGGTGGCCCGACAGGAAGTCGGCGTGGAAGTGCGTCTCGATGACCAATTCGATGGTCAGGCCCTGCTCCTTCGCGTCGGCCACATACTCGGCCACATCGCGCTGCGGGTCGACAACGACTGCACGGCCGGTGGTTTCGTCGCCGATCAAGTACGAAGCGTGGGATAGGCAGTCCAGGTAGTACTGCTGCAGGATCATCGTCGTCTTCTTTCTCGTGACACCTTGGTAATGCCATCCTGGCATATACCCCTATGGGTATGTCAAGTACCCCTGGGGGTATCTTATTCCCGAGGCGCTAGCGACCTGTGGGGCATCTATAAATATACCCCTAGTGGTATATACCACTAGGGGCTTTCGACACCACTGACCACGCCCGAAGGCCCTTCGCGAGGGCATGCGAGACCGGTGTTTGTTACGGGGCGCCCTGCGCGCCTTTGGCCCGCCTGAACCATCTCTTACGGGCCGGAGAAGCGGCCTCGCCGCCGGAGTGGCCGGTACACCACTGGCCGGCGGGCACGCTGCGCCTGACGGCGTCGACGTGCATCCCGCAACCCGACCAGGTGGTCTTGCCGCAAACGCGGCATTGGACGGCACGACACATGGGAGCTCCCTTTCGATGCGAATCCGGTTCTAAGCGAGGCTCAGGAACAGCTTTTCCAGTTCTTCGATGGTCAAGACCTCTCCCCGACCGTCCTTCCCATCGGCAGCGTCGAGGCAGTTACGCAGCCCGGAGGCGATGATCGTGAAGCCGGCGCGGTCCAACGCTTTTGACACCGCGGCAAGTTGGGTGACGACATCCTTGCAACTGCGACCCTGCTCAATCATGGCGATCACGCCACCGAGTTGGCCCTGTACCCGACGGAGTCGGTTGAGGGTGGCCGCCAGGTCGGCGTCGCACCGTGATTGTTGGTCACTCATATTTGCGGCATCCTCCTCGACCCATTCGCTCACTTGTCACCACAATACCATACCCCCTATGGTATTTTCCTGGACGGAGTTCACGGGTAACGATCCTTCCTGAATACCCCTTGGGGTATAGTGCCACTGGCCCCTGAGTGTGCCAACGGTTCGGTCAACACTTCTGAGATAGGGAACGCATGATGACGAAGCCGCCGATATTCGGTTGGTTGAAACGGTTCTGGGTGATCGCGGTGGTCGTCGTCGCGCTCATCGTTGCCGGTGCCGTCGTGGGCCGACTGCGCACTTTCTTCGACACCGATCAGCCCCTTGCGCCCGAGGCCGGGCACGCCGACGCCATCGTCCCGTTCAACACCAAGAGGGTGACCTACGAAATCGTCGGACCGGTGACCGCGACCGGTCGGGTCAGCTATCTAGATGTCAACGGGAGAACCCTGGAGGCGGGCTTCACCAGCCTGCCCTGGTCGATCACCGTGACCACCACCGACCCCGGGATGTTGGCGAACGTGGTGGCACAAGGCGACGCCGACGGACTCGGCTGCCGAATCCTGGTCAACGACAAGGTTGTTGACGAGAACCACGCTGCCGGCCGCGACGCTCAGGCCTTCTGTCTGGAGAAAGCCGCATGAGCGACCACACCACGCGTCCATTCATCCCCCGCACGATCCGGGTGGCCGCGGTACCGATCATCCTGATCTGGGTGGCAATCACCGCCGCGCTCAATCTGTTGCTGCCGCAAGTCGAAACGGTCGGCAAACACAATGCCGTCTCGATGTCGCCGCAGGACGCGCCTTCGGTCATCGCCGCCAAGAAGATGGGCACGAAGTTCCAAGAATCCACGTCGGACAGCATTGCGATGGTCGTGCTGGTTGGCGACGAAAAACTCGGCGACCCGGCACACCAGTACTACGACACCGTGATCGGGAAGTTCGAGCGGGACAGCAAACACGTCCAGCACGTCCACAATTTCTGGGGTGATCTGATCACCGCTGCCGGCGTCCAGAGCAGCGACGGCAAAGCCGCCTACGTCCAACTCAATCTCGCGGGTGACCAGGGCAGCACCCAGGGCAACGAATCGGTGGCGGCAGTGCGCGACATCGTCCATGACACACCGCCACCGCCCGGCCTGAAGGTCTACGTCACCGGGCCTGCCCCGCTGACGACGGACACCCTCGACAGCGGCGACAAGAGCATGATCAAGATGACAGTGGTCACCATGATCGTCATTACGATCATGCTGCTGCTCGTCTACCGCTCGATCAGCACCGTGCTGCTGATCTTGGCCATCGTCGGCATCGAGATGGGGTCCGCGCGCGGCGCGGTGGCCCTGCTCGGGCACTTCCGACTGATCGACTTCTCGACGTTCTCCGTGCCGTTGCTGACAGCACTGGCAATCGCCGCGGGCACGGATTATGCGATCTTCCTCATCGGCCGCTACCAGGAGGCCCGCCAGAACGGCGAAGACCCGGAATCCGCGTACTACATCGCATTCCACGGCGTCGGTCACGTGATCCTCGGTTCGGGATTGACCATCGCCGGAGCCGTGCTGTGTCTGCGGTTGACGCGCCTGGCGTACTTCAAATCGTTGGCGTATCCGTCGGCGATCGGGTTGATCGTCGTCGTCGCCGCAGCGCTCACCGTGGTGCCCGCCATCATGGTGGTGGCCACTCGGTTCGGCCTGTGGGAGCCGAAGCGCGCGATGAAGACCAAGGGATGGCGGCGGATCGGCACCGCCGCGGTGCGCTGGCCCAAGCCGATCCTCGCCGCCGCGACCGCCGTCATCCTTCTCGGCATCCTCGCCATGGTCGGCTATAAGACAAGCTATAACGATCGCTTCTACGTGCCTGCCGACGTCCCGGCGAACGTCGGATACACCGCGGCCGAAAAGCACTTCAGCCCAGCACGACTGAACCCGGACATCATGATGATCGAATCAGATCACGACATGCGCAACCCCACCGACATGATCGTGCTGGACAGGATCGCCAAGGCGCTGTTCCGCATCCGGGGGCTGGCCATGGTGCAGAGCATCACCCGCCCCTTGGGCTCGCCGATCGCACACAGTTCGATCCCGTATCAGGTCAGCATGCAGTCGGTTCCGATCACCCAGAACCTGCAGTTCCTCGAACAGCGAGTCGGCGACATCAGCAAGATGTCGGATGATCTCGGCGGAATGATCGCGTCCATGACCGAGATGCAGAACCTGATGAGCCGGTTCTCCGATGCGATGCACCGCACGGTTGACAACGCTCACGGAACCGTCGACACCGCCCACCAAACGGTCGACGACCTGAACACCATGAAGGCGTCGGTGGACCAGATGCGCGATCACCTGGCCGATTTCGACGACGCGGTGCGACCCTTCCGCAACTACTTCTACTGGGAACAGCACTGTTTCAACATCACGGCCTGCTGGGGAATCCGGTCGGCATTCGACGCCGTCGATGGCGTCGACGCCCTCAGCGGAAACATGGCCACCGTGGTCGGTGATATGGACGCGATGGTGCGGGGCATGGACGGAGTGGTGAACGGCATGGACGAGATGGACGCGCTGGCCCCGCGGCTGGTCGCGCAGTTCGGGCCCATCATCGCGACGGCCACCACGATGCAGCAGACCCTGCAGACCATCCACAGCAGTTTCGGCGGCCTCATCAACCAGATGCAGCAGATGACCGACACCGCGACCGCCATGGGCGAGGCCTTCGACGCGTCCAAGAGCGACGACTACTTCTACCTGCCGCCGGAAGTCTTCGCCAATCCCGACTTCCAAAAGGGGCTGAAACTGTTCCTGTCACCCGACGGCAAGGCGGCGCGCCTCATCATCACTCACGATGTCGATCCGGCGACCGAGGAAGGCATCTCGACCGTCGACGAGGAGGTCGTTGCGGCACACGAGGCGGTCAAGGGGACGTCCCTGGCCACCGCGAAGGTGTACCTGGCCGGCACCGCGGCAACCTACCGCGACATCCAGTCGGGCGCGAAGTACGACACCATGATCGCGGCGTTCGCCGCCCTGACGCTGATCTTCCTGGTCATGCTCGTCATCACCCGGGCTTTCATCGCCTCCCTGGTGATCGTCGGCACCATCGTGTTGTCGCTGGGCGCCGCGTTCGGTATCTCGGTGTTGGTCTGGGAACGCATCGCCGGGGTCGAACTGAACTGGATCGTGCTCGCCTTTGCGGTGATCATCCTGATGGCCGTCGGCAGCGACTACAACCTGCTCCTCGTCTCCCGCTTCAAGGAGGAGATCGGTGCCGGCATCAACACCGGGATCATCCGTTCGATGGGCAGCACCGGCAGCGTGGTGACCGCCGCCGGCCTCGTGTTCGCCTTCACCATGGGATCCATGGTCTCCGGCGACCTGCTCAACGTCGGCCAGGGTGGTGCCACCATCGGAATCGGGTTGCTCGTCGACACGCTGATAGTGCGGTCGTTGATGACCCCGTCCATCGCGGCACTTCTCGGTCCATGGTTCTGGTGGCCGCTGAAGGTGCGTTCCCGTCCCGTCTATCAGGCGCGGAGTCCACACACCACGGAAGCTCCGCCGCCATTGGAGGGTGATGCCGTTTCTCCCGGAGGCGGCTGACAGGGGCCAGCTTTGGCGCCTCGACGCCTGTGACCGACCAGACAGTCCCGTTCGCCTTCGATCACCGGCACGATACCCCTAGGGGTATATGCTGGACGGTAAGAGCGATCCGAGTGAAAGGTGATGCGTGATGGATGTATTGGAAGTCGACCCGACGGGTGCGATGGCGCTCGTCGACAAGTCCGGCGCCATCCTGCTCGACGTTCGCGAGGACGACGAGTGGACCGCTGGACATGCTCCCGGCGCCGTTCATGTGCGACTCGGCGACTTGGACGCGGGCGCCTTCGAGACCGCCGCGCCGATCGTGGCGGTGTGCCGGTCGGGAGGTCGATCCGGTTTGGCGGCGACCCAACTCGCGGCAGCCGGACTGACCGTTTACAACCTGATCGGGGGCATGGGCGCCTGGCAGCGCAGCGGGCAGCCGGTGATTCGCGACGACGGCGCGGCCGGTACGGTCATCTGATCGACAAACGGCCCAGGCACCAGACTGCCGTAAGCCGTTCAGGCTCAACCGAAGACATGTTCGACGAATGCCTCCGCGCCCTGTTTCCAGGCAACGATGAAGTTGCCGACATCATCGCGGCTGATGGCCAGACCGGGGCAAAACCAGTCCCCGCCGTCCTCGGTGAAGAAATGCGGTGAACCGACCACGCCACGGGCTCGGCCCTCGTCCCAATCAGCTTGGACCGCAACGGATGTGGCCTCCGCGTCGAGAGGTTCGAGGCCGAAGCGACCCGCGATGGGATCGATGACCTCGGGTCGGCCGATATCAAGCCCCTCTTCGAAAAGCGCATTGCGCAGCGCTAAGCCGACCTCTTCGACCAACACGGGATCACCGGCGCGGTCGGCAGCAGCGGCCAGTGCATAAGCGGTCATCGACGTTTTCGGGAAAGTATCGACGGAGAAACCCCCGAACAGGTCGGGACGCACCGACGCCCGAAGCGCCGCAATCTCGGCACCGACATGGTGGCGGTCAAGCGGGCTGCCGTTGATCAGCTCGAGGGGCCACGCCCGGATGCGCAGGCGCGGTTCGGTGAGGCCGCGCTCGCTGCGCCGGTCGATCAGTGTCCGCAGCCCGACGTGGGTGAACGGACACAGGATGTCGGCAAAGACCTCGACGGAGCGCATGGCGGCGACAGTACCGGTCGGCTGTCGAACCGTCGATGTCACGACGACTGACGTCCGGCGGCGTCGGCGAACTCGCAGAACGCCGTGTAGGCACGCGCGCCGTAGATCGTTGCCGGGCCACCGTGCATCATGATGCTGACACCGATGACCTCGGCCGCCTCCTGCTTGGTGGCACCCGCGCGGACTGCACCGCGCGCGTGGGAGGCGATGCATCCGTCGCAGCCTTGGACGACTCCGATCACCATCGCGATCAGTTCCTTCATCTTGGCCTCGACCGCACCGGTGCCCATCGCGGCCCGGCTCAGCGCACCGAACCCCTCGTATACCTCGGGAATCATCTGCCGCAGGGCTCGATGCTGCGGGTTCAGCTCGGCGAGCACGTCGGAATGGTGATCGTGGTCTGTCATCGCCCAAACATATGCCGCGAAAATGCCAAGCAGCAGAGACTTTCGACCCTGGTGTGGTCCGATATTGTTGCCCTAGTTGGGCCCAAAGACAGCGCAGGTCCATTCGTGCGAGCCGAACCGCATGCGAACGGCCTTGCCCGCGTGCTGTTCCCGTAGTAAATGCGCGCTTGCCTCGAACCGCTGCGTCATGTTTCTCCGAACGGCGGACGTCGAGTGAGCGGATCCCTCAGCGGCTCAGGTCACGTGCTCGTCGCTCTGTTGGCCAAGGCCGAAGACCCGCACCGAAGCCAACTTTCCTTTCAGGACGTGCAATCCGCGATCGACCAGCGTGGGTGGTTGTGACGCCAAGGCTTCCACGCACTGTTGGGTGAGCAAGATCGGGTCGCCGGTGGTCTTGGTGAGTTGCTCGACGCGAGCCGCTACGTTGACGTTGTCGCCAATGAGGGTGAACTCGAGCTTGCCGCCGCCGCCGATGGTTCCGGCGATCACCACTCCGGTGTTGATCCCGATGCCGATGCGAAGATCCTGGCCGAATCGCTCGACCACGAGGTGGTGAATCCTAACGGCGGCTCGCAGTGCGGCATCAGCGTGATCGGCAAGGTTGTTCGGTGCACCGAACACTGCCAACGCACCGTCGCCGAGGAATTTGTTCACGTGCCCTCCGGCGTCCACGACGGCGGGCACCACGATCTCGAACAGAGTGTTGAGGCGGGCGACGGTGTCTTCGGCGGTGTGGGCCTCGGCGTATGGGGTGAAGTCGCGGATGTCGATGAACACCACCGTCACCTCCCTGCGCTCACCGGTGAACACATCGTCACCTTGCTTCAGCAGGCGTGCAGCCAGAGCGGGGTCAACGTAGGTACCGAAGGCCGCCTGTAGTCGTTGCCGCTCGGCCAGCCCGGCCTGCATGCGGTTGAATGAGGCTGCGAGCACCCCGAGGTCGTCGTCCTGGACCACCGGCAGACGTTGGCTGTAGTCGCCCGCTCCGACCCGGTCAGTTGCTTCGGTGAGGTCACGAATGGGCCGAAAAGTCGGCGAGAAGATCGCACCGACGGTGATCGGTACCCCGATGGCAAGCGTCAGCGCACTCGCGATCACAACGGCGAGCACTGGGCCGTCCGTGCCTCGATCCAGTGCCAAAGCCACCATCGCGGCTAAAGCCGAGAACGTGAAAATGGAGCCCCCGATCGACAGGCCCAGCCACCCCGCAAAGGTCGGGCGGGGCCGAGGCAGGGCGTCGCCGATCCCCGAACCTCCAGCGAGAGCGGCCCGGACTGGCCGTAATGCCCCTTCCCCCATGTTGTGCACACCGATTAGGGCCGTCGAGATTCCCGCCGCGACACCAAGGACGCCGTACTCCACGAGCCGCGACGCGCTCGCTCCGGTGATCGCAGCGATAACGGTTAACAGCACTAGGACCGAAGCCGGTACCACCACCATCGCTCTAACGGCATTAGCACGAGCCCAGGCATACGTATCCTCGAGCGCCATCGCGCGATCAACGTTGTGGCCAGCCGCCCACTGTTCTGCGCGACGAAACTGGTGACTACCGTGAACGCTGCTCAAGAGCGACATACTCAGCGCAACGACCACGGCCACAACGGACGCTGCCCCGTAGCTGCTGGATTTCTCAACGGCGAGCACAATCCACGACCAAATTAGGTAGACCGGCAGCGCCGAGGCGAACCCAAATAGCGTGATCACCCACAAGTACCTCGGCCCGTACCGATCCCACGCCCACTGCCAGATGCGGTCCATGGCGCGACACTAGACGCCAACCACACGCACCCGCAGGGCTGCGGCCCAGATGCTGAACGAGGCACTTACTGCGGACCGAGTGCGGACCCTGTCGCGATAAGTGCCCCGTCGTCAGCCAACTCAGAGGATGTAGAGCATCTCCTGGTAGGTCGGCAGCGGCCAGAGGTCGTCAGCGACAACGCCTTCCAGGGTGTCGGCGGCCGAGCGCACCGCATCCATCAAGGGCAGCAGGCTGGCCGCGTGCTCGGCCTCCTCCTTGCCGGTGTCGCCGCCGTGCGCACCCAGCGCCGACTTGAGCGCTGCCAGCGCCCCGGTCAGCTCCGAAATCGGCGAGGAGACGATCTCGAGCAGCGTCGTATCCGCATCCATCCCGGCCGCCTTCAGCGCCGCGACGTTCTGCGCCAGCTCGGTCTGGTAGCGAACGGCAGCCGGCAGGATCACCGTCGACCCGATCTCCAGCGTCAGCTTGGCCTCGACGTTGACGGTCCGGGCGTAGGTCTCGTAGCGGACCTCTTCACGGCTGTGCAACTCGCGCGAGTTGAAGACGCCGTACTTCTCGAAGACCTCGATCGCCTCCGGCGTCACCAGCTGCGGGATGGAATCGAGCGTCGTCTTGAGGTTCGGCAGGCCACGCTCGGCCGCCTCGATCTGCCAGTTATCCGAATAGCCGTCACCGTTGAACACGACGGCACCGTGCTCGGTGATGATCTCGGTCAGCAGCTTCTGCACCGCGGAGTCGAAGTCCTCACCGCCGGCGACAGCCGCCTCCAGCACGTTGGCCATGTAGTCGAGTGAGTCGGCCATGATCGTGTTGAGGATGATCATCGGCACGTTGATCGTCTGGCCCGAGCCGGGCGCGCGGAACTCGAAGCGGTTGCCGGTGAACGCAAACGGGCTGGTGCGGTTGCGGTCGCCCGGATCGGTCGGCAGCTCGGGCAGTGTGTCGACACCGATGATCATGGTGCCCTTGCCCTTTGACGACGTGGCCGCACCCTTGGCGATCTGCTCGAACACATCGGCCAGCTGATCGCCGAGGAAGATCGAGATGATGGCCGGCGGGGCCTCGTTGGCACCGAGACGGTGGTCGTTGGTGGCCGAGGCCACCGAGACCCGCAGCAAGCCGGCGAACTTGTGCACGGCCCGGATGACCGCCGCGCAGAACACCAGGAATTGGGCGTTCTCGTGCGGAGTGTCACCCGGTACCAACAGGCTGCCGAACTGGGCGTTGCCCAGCGAGAAGTTGACGTGCTTGCCCGATCCGTTGACGCCGGCGAACGGCTTCTCGTGGAACAGGCATTCCATGCCGTGTTTCTTGGCGATGTTGCGGAACGTCGTCATCAACAGCTGCTGATGGTCGGCGGCGATATTGGCCCGCTCGAACATCGGGGCAATCTCGAACTGCCCCGGCGCGACTTCGTTGTGCCGGGTCTTGGCCGGGATACCGAGCTTGAACAGCTCACGCTCGGTGTCCATCATGAAGCCCAGCACCCGATCGGGGATGGCGCCGAAGTAATGGTCGTCGAACTCCTGACCCTTGGGCGGCTTCGCACCGAACAGCGTGCGGCCGGCGTTGATCAGGTCAGGGCGGGCGAGGAAGAAGTGCCGGTCGACCAGGAAGTACTCCTGCTCAGGCCCGCAGAACGACACGATGTGGTCGAAATCCTTGTGCCCGAACAGCTTCAGGATGCGCTCGGCCTGGGCGCCCATCGCCTGCTGGCTACGCAGCAGCGGCGTCTTGTAGTCCAGCGCCTCACCGGTCATCGAGACGAACACCGTCGGGATGCACAGCGTGTTGCCGTTCGGGTTCTCCAGGATGTAGGCCGGGCTGGTGACGTCCCAACCGGTGTAACCGCGAGCCTCGAAGGTGCTGCGCAGTCCGCCGGACGGGAAGCTGGACGCGTCGGGCTCGCCCTGGATCAGGGTCTTGCCGGCGAACTCGGCGAGCGTAGTGCCGTCGCCAACCGGGTCGAGGAAGCTGTCGTGCTTCTCGGCGGTCAGGCCGGTCATCGGGTAGAAGACGTGTGCGTAGTGGGTCGCGCCTCTCGACAAGGCCCAGTCCTTCATTACCGAGGCGACGGCGTCGGCGACCGCCGGATCAAGCTTCGCGCCCTTGTCGATCGTCGCGACGACGGACTTGAAGACCGACTTCGGCAACCGCAACCGCATCTCGGCCAGGGTGAAGACATTGGCGCCGAAGATCTCGCCAGGCGCCTCGCCCGGATCGAAGCTGATGGGGGGAGGCTCGTAGGCCTCGACGTTGACGATTGCCTGGAGACGGGCCGCATTTCCGCTCAACTGATTTTCCTCTTCCACCCAAGATGCCCACGTCTGATGTGCGGGCATGTGACCGGCCCACGTTAGGTCGCCTCCATGCCAAACTCGTTACGCCTGCGTCAACGCTGGAATGCGGCGCTGATCGGTAACAAATCCCCACAAACTCAAATTTGGCAAACAATCCTGAATTACTAATCGGATATCTGCATGTTAATACATAAAAATGCAAAATAAATTTAACGTGCCGTTTCCGCCCAGCAAGGATGAATGAGTCGTATAACCAGAGTTACGGAGGTTTTAGATTCAAACTTTTTTGGGGGCACTCATGTTCGGTTCATCTGTTATCGCACCCGTTGCCTTTTGCACCGTCATCGCGGCGGGAGCAACTGCACTCAACCCAGCGGATTCGCCGGTCTTCCCGTCGGCCGCCACACGGACCAGCACGTTCCAGCTCACGAGCATGGACAGCGTCGACTGGAACAAATCCTCACTGGCCTCGGCAGCTACCGTCTCCGGCGGTTCATTGCCATTCGGCCTGCCACAGGTTTTGGCAATCATGACCGCGTTGGCCGCGTTCAATCCAGACGCTGCCGCAACGATGCAGTTCATCAACACGGAATTGCTCGACCAATTGGCTCACGGCACGCCGTTGGGCGAAGCAATGGTCAACGTCAGCCTGCTGCTGTCCCCACCGGTCGGCGACGGTCCGGGCTCACCGCTCGCGCCGGTTCTGAACCAAATCGGCCCGATGATCGCGTTGGCGCCAACAGTGATCGGCGGCGCGATGACGGTTCTCGCAGCCATTCCCGAGGCGGTAATACCGGTGGTGGCGGCGGTGGTGGTAGCCGTCATCAACACCGCCGCCGCCGCGGGTTCGGATGGATTCACCGCTGCCGTCGAGGCGGGCCTCTACGACGTGATGACCGCCGCAGCCAAGGGAATAGCCACGATGGTCAACGTGGTCAAGGCAGTGCTGAATGACATCGCGGCCGTTATGACCATCGGATCTACCCCGAGTATCGCGGCCGAGGGCCTCCGCGTTCCGGGCGGTGTGCAGAAATCCGGCAGCACGACAAAAGCCGACGCGAAGATGAAGCGCGCCACCGCCTCCGTGGCACCGACGAGCGGCGTAGCCAACCCGCGGCCGAGGCATTCTGCTTCGGCCGCGTCCGCGGCCAGCAGCAGTCGTTCCGCCAGTCCGGCGGGAACATCCGGCAAGCGCGGTGCGCACCCGCACGGCACCAAGGGGACTGCCAAGTCGGCCAGGTGAATGCGGGCGGTCGGATCCGCAGCCTAGATTTGAGGGCATGAGCACCGGCCGCGACATCCCCGCCGACTACGACGAGCACGCAGTACACGTGAGCGGCGCCAAACACGAGGCGGCCGGGGTGAAGGCCGTGATGATCAGCATGCAGCGCGGCCTGGCCGAAATGGGTCCGGTCCGCACGCTGGCGACGTTGTCGCGGCTCAATCAGCGCCACGGATTCGACTGCCCGGGCTGCGCGTGGCCCGAGGAACACGGCGGCCGCAAACTGGCGGAGTTCTGCGAAAACGGCGCCAAGGCGGTGGCCGAGGAAGCCACCAAGCGGCGAGTCACCCCAGATTTCTTCGCCCGCCACACGGTGGCCGAGTTGGCCGCCAAGCCCGAGTACTGGTTGTCCCAGCAGGGCCGGCTGACCCACCCGATGGTCCTGCGGCCCGGCGAGCAGCACTACCAGCCGATCGGCTGGGACGAGGCCTACCGGTTGGTCGCCGAGCACCTGCGTGATCTCGGCTCGCCGCACGAGGCGGTGTTCTACACCTCGGGGCGCACCAGCAACGAGGCCGCGTTCCTCTACCAATTGCTGGTCCGCAGCTTCGGCACCAACAATCTGCCGGACTGTTCCAACATGTGCCACGAGTCGTCGGGCACCGCGCTGACCGATTCCATCGGCATCGGCAAGGGTTCGGTGACCGTCGATGACGTCGAGCATGCCGACGTCATCGTCATCGCCGGACAGAATCCGGGCACCAACCATCCGCGGATGCTGTCGGTACTGGAGAAGGCGAAAGCCAACGGCGCGAAGATCATCGCCGTCAACCCGCTCCCTGAGGCCGGCTTGATCCGGTTCAAGGATCCACAGAAGGTGAATGGCGTTGTCGGCCATGGGGTCCCGATCGCTGACGAGTTCGTGCAGATCCGCCTCGGCGGCGATTTGGCATTGTTCAAAGGTTTGGGCCGGCTGCTGGTGGAGGCCGAGGACCGCGCCCCTGGCAGCGTGATCGACCAACAGTTCATCGACGCGCACTGCCACGGATTCGACGAGTACCTCGCCGATGCCCGCACCGTCGACTTGGACACGGTCACCGAGGCCACGGGCATCGCCCGGCCACAATTGGAGCGAGTGGCGGACATGCTGGCCGCCTCGCAGCGCACCATCGTGTGCTGGGCCATGGGCATCACCCAGCACACCCACGCGGTCGCGACGATCGCCGAGATGACCAATCTGTTGTTGTTGCGCGGCATGATCGGCAAACCCGGCGCCGGAGTATGCCCGGTGCGCGGGCATTCCAATGTCCAGGGCGACCGCACGATGGGCATCTGGGAGCAGGTCCCCGAGACCTTCCTGACCGCACTGGACAACCGCTTCGGCATCATCAGCCCCCGCAAGCACGGCTATGACACGGTCGACGCCATCCGGGCGATGCGCGACGGGCGGGCATCGGTATTTCTGGCCATGGGCGGCAACTTCGCTTCGGCCACCCCCGACACCGCGGTGACCGAAGCGGCGTTGAGCGCGTGTGCGCTGACCGTGCAGGTCTCCACCAAGCTCAACCGCAGCCATCTGGTCCACGGCCGCACGGCATTGATCCTGCCCACCCTGGGCCGTACCGACCGTGACCTGGTAGGTGGCCACAAACAGGTTGTCTCCGTTGAGGATTCGATGTCCATGGTGCACCTGTCGCGGGGCAGCCTGACCCCACCGAGCGACGAGGTGCGCAGCGAGGTCGCCATCATCTGCCAGCTGGCCCGCACGGTGCTCGGCGCCGACCACCCGGTGCCGTGGGAATCCTTCGCCGCCGACTACGACACCATCCGCGATGCGATCGCCGCCGTCGTGCCGGGCTGCGCCGACTACAACACCCGTGTGCGCCAGCCCGACGGGTTCCAATTGCCGCATCCGCCACGGGATTCCCGCGAGTTCCCCACCATCACCGGCAGGGCCAACTTCGCGGTCAACGAGCTGAACTGGGTGCCGGTGCCGCCGGGGCGTCTGGTGCTGCAAACCTTGCGCAGCCACGACCAGTACAACACCACCATCTACGGTCTCGACGACCGCTATCGCGGGGTCAAGGGTGGGCGGCGGGTCGTCTTCGTCAACCCCGCCGATATCGAGTCACTCGGGCTGGCTGACGGCGACCGCGTCGACTTGATCTCGGAGTTCACCAACAGCCAGGGTCAATTACAGGAGCGCCGCGCCAAAGATTTCCTGGTGGTGCCGTATTCCACCCCGGTCGGCAATGCCGCCGCCTACTACCCCGAAACCAATCCCCTGGTGCCGCTGGATCACGTTGCCGCCAAGTCGAATACACCGGTGTCGAAGGCCGTCGTGATACGGCTGGAACACGGCGGGCAGGAAAGCGGCGCGGCATGGGGCGGGTGACGTCGCGGCGGCGGGCCAGCCACGTCATCGACGGCACGGCCACCGACCGCCCCGAGACCCTGGTGGTCGAGGAGCC
Organism: uncultured Mycobacterium sp.; assembly: GCA_900078375.1. Taxonomy (GTDB): domain Bacteria; phylum Actinomycetota; class Actinomycetes; order Mycobacteriales; family Mycobacteriaceae; genus Mycobacterium. The sequence continues at coordinate 110,884 of FLQS01000078.1, forward strand.
GTTGGAGATCCGCGTCAACGGGACACCGCTGAGCGTCACGATGCGCACACCCGGCTCCGATGTCGAACTGGCACAGGGCTTTCTGCTGACCGAAGGTGTGATCACCCACCGTGAAGACTTGCTCACCGTCCGCTACTGCCGCGGCGCCGATGGAGAGGACGGCACTAATACCTACAACGTCCTCGACGTCACGCTGCGCCCCGGTGTGCCGATGCCCGAGGTCGACGTCACCCGCAACTTCTACACCACCTCGTCATGCGGGGTATGCGGCAAGGCCTCCATCGACGCGGTCCGGTTGACCAGCCGGCACTCCCCCGGCGACGACCCGTCGGTCGTCAGCGCCGCGACGCTGACCGCGATGCCCGCCCAACTGCGCTCGGCGCAAAAGGTTTTCGCGAGCACCGGCGGTCTGCACGGCGCGGCGTTGTTCGGTGCCGACGGCACGATGCTGGCCGTGCGCGAGGATGTCGGCCGGCACAATGCGGTCGACAAAGTCATCGGCTGGGCGCTCGAAGCCAACCGCGTGCCGCTCGGCGGCACCGTCCTGTTGGTCAGCGGCCGCGCGTCGTTCGAACTGACGCAGAAGGCCGTGATGGCCGGAATCCCGGTGCTGGCCGCGGTGTCCGCGCCGTCGTCACTCGCCGTCGACCTGGCCACCCAGTCGGGACTGACGCTGGTCGCGTTCCTGCGTGGGGAATCGATGAACATCTACAGCAGGGCCGACCGCATCCAGCACTGAGCGGCGGAGGCGTCAGTTGTTGCCCGGTATCGCAGTCGGTGGCGTCCGAGCCCTCTTCTGTCGGCGATGGCGGCGCAACATGGGCCATCGTGGCGCTCTGCCACGAGTGCCGCCAATCTCCACGCAATCTCCATGAAACCTCCAAGACCGCCAACCCCGGTGGCAGCGAGCATCAATCCCGATCACTCACCGAAGGATTGGGAGCACAATGGCGGAAATTCTGATTGCGGGACTGTCTGCGGCCGGGCACATCACCCCGCTGCTGGCGGTGGCGGGCGGCCTGGCCCACCGCGGCGACCGGGTCACCGTGCTGACCTCGCCCCGGCACGCAGCGAAGGTCAGCGCCTGCGGCGCCCGGCTGCACCCGCTGCCGCCCGAGGCGGACCTGGCGGATGGCCAGGTCGACGACCGCGCGGAGCGGGCCGAGCTGAGCGGGCTGCGGCGGCTCAACTTCGACATCACCGAGTTCTTCATCGGGCCGATGCCCCGGCAGGCGGCGATCCTCACCGAACTGTTCACCCAGAACCGATTCGACGCCGTGATCGTCGACTCAGCCTTCTTCGGAATCCTCCCGTTCCTGCTGGGTTCGCGGACCGACCTACCGCCGGTGCTGGTGTTCAGCCCGATGCCGCTCATGATCGCCAGCAGCGACACCGGTCCCGCGGGGCTGGGCCTGCTGCCCTCGACAAGGCCCCTGGGGCGGCTCCGCAATCGCGCCCTCACAGCGCTGTCGCACAACGTATTGCTCGGCCCGTCGCACCGCGCCGCCAACCGCAGTCTGAACGCGATGAACGCACCGAAACTGCCGGTATTCGTCCTCGACGCCGGGCTGCTGGCCGACCGCCTCATCGTGCCGACCGTGCCCGCGTTCGACTATCCGCGCAGCGATCTACCCGCCAACGTGCGCTACGTCGGGCCGGTGCACCCGCTCCCGGCACGGACCTTCCGGCGGCCGTCGTGGTGGAACGAGCTGTCCGGTGAGAGGCCGGTCGTCCACGTCACCCAGGGCACCGTCGATAACGCCGACCTGGGGCGGCTATTGGAGCCGACCATCGAGGCGCTCGCTGGTGAGGACGTCATCGTCGTCGCCACCACCGGGGGCCGCGACGTCACCGATCTCAAGATTCCGGTCCCGTCGAATACCTATGTCGCCGAATTCATTCCGCACGAAGTGCTGCTGCCGAAGGTGGACGTCATGGTGAGTAACGGCGGCTACGGCGCCGTTCAGCGGGCGCTGTGTGCCGGTGTGCCGCTGGTGGTCGCGGGTGACACCGAGGACAAGCCGGAGGTGGCCGCACGAGTGGGTTGGTCGGGCGCCGGGATCAATCTGCGGACCGGCACGCCGACGCGTCGTACGCTGCGCAAGGCCATCGGTGCGGTGCTGCACAACCCGCACTATCGCAACTGTGCGCGCAACCTACAGACGGCATTCGCCCAGCGGGACGGGGTCGCGGAGATAGTCCTGGTGCTCGACGAGGTGATCGCCGAGCGCCGAACGAGGATCCGCGCTTAGGCGGACTTGTCGCGGCGCTCTGGGCGGGCGGGCTTGCGCGGGACGATCGTCGGCAGGACGTTGTCCTGGACGGTCTCCTTGGTCACCACGACCTTGGCGACGTCGTCGCGGCTGGGGATGTCATACATCACCGGCAGCAGGACTTCTTCCATGATCGCGCGCAGGCCGCGGGCACCGGTGCCGCGGTGGATGGCCTGATCGGCGATGGCGTCCAGCGCGTCATCGTCGAACTCCAACTCGACGCCGTCCATCTCGAACAGTCGGGTGTACTGCTTCACCAGAGCGTTCTTCGGCTTGGACAGGATCTGCACCAGCGATTCCTTGTCCAGGTTGGTCACCGAAGCCACCACCGGAAGACGGCCGATGAACTCCGGGATCAGACCGAACTTGATCAGATCCTCGGGCATCACTTCGGCGAAGTGATCCTGGGTGTCGATCTCGGCCTTCGACTTCACCTCGGCACCGAAGCCCAGGCCGCGCTTGCCGACGCGGTCGGAGACGATCTTCTCCAGCCCGGCGAACGCACCCGCGACGATGAACAGCACGTTGGTGGTGTCGATCTGGATGAACTCCTGGTGCGGATGCTTGCGGCCGCCCTGCGGCGGAACCGAGGCCTGGGTGCCCTCGAGGATTTTCAGGAGCGCCTGCTGCACACCCTCACCGGAGACGTCGCGGGTGATCGACGGGTTCTCGCTCTTGCGGGCGATCTTGTCGACCTCGTCGATGTAGATGATGCCGGTCTCGGCGCGCTTGACGTCGTAGTCGGCGGCCTGGATCAGCTTGAGCAGAATGTTCTCGACGTCCTCGCCGACATAGCCGGCTTCGGTCAGGGCGGTGGCGTCGGCGATGGCGAACGGCACGTTGAGCATCTTGGCCAGTGTCTGCGCCAGGTAGGTCTTGCCGCAGCCGGTCGGGCCGAGCATCAGGATGTTGGACTTGGCCAGCTCCACCGGCTCGGAGCGCGAGTCACGGTGCTTCTCCTGCGCCTGGATTCGCTTGTAGTGGTTGTAGACCGCCACGGCCAGGGTCCGCTTGGCGGTGTCCTGACCGATGACGTAGGCCTCCAGGAACTCCCGGATCTCGGCCGGCTTGGGGAGCTCATCGAGTTTGACGTCGTCGGCGTCGGCCAACTCCTCTTCGATGATCTCGTTGCACAGATCGATGCACTCGTCGCAGATGTAGACGCCAGGGCCCGCTATGAGCTTCTTAACCTGCTTCTGACTCTTACCGCAGAACGAGCACTTGAGCAGGTCACCGCCGTCTCCGATACGTGCCATGGTGGTGAGGTCCTACTTTCCTTCGCCGGGTCTTCGATCGTTGCCAGTCAGTCAGTGCCGGTGTCTGTCCCGACGCTACCCGCTTGCTCTGCCACGGTGCGACAGATAAAGGCGAATCGCGTCAGTGGTATTCGTGCGTGATGGTGAACATATCGCCTGACGCCGCTTCCGTCGCCCCGGCACGCTTAGCTGTGTTTTTGGCGTGTCGCCGCCGTAACCTAACCGACGCGTTGAGCTGCGCCGAAAGTAAAGTTGCGTCGTGGCATTCGCCGTTCCCCACACTACCGTCCTGATTCTCGATGGCGGTTTGGCCACTGAGCTGGAAACCCGTGGCCACGACCTGTCCGACGACCTGTGGTCGGCCCGATTGCTGGTGGACTCCCCGCAGGAGATCGTGGCCGTTCACGAGGCCTTTTACCGGGCCGGCGCCGACATTGCCACGACTGCTAGCTACCAGGCGTCGTTCAACGGTTTCGCGGAGCGCGGATTCACCCGCGGCGAAGTCGCCCGGCTCCTGGTTCGCAGCGTGGAATTGGCCAGGACAGCCCGCGACAACGTCGGTCGCGGCGGCTGGGTGGCCGCGTCGGTGGGGCCCTACGGCGCCGCCCTGGCCAACGGCGAGGAATACGTGGGTCGCTACGGCCTGACCGCGGGTCAGCTGGCTGAGTGGCATCGCCCGCGGCTGGAGGTGCTGGTGTCCGCGCAGCCCGACGTGCTGGGCCTGGAAACGGTGCCCGATGTCGACGAGGCCGAGGCCCTGGCCGGCCTGGTCCACGAGTTCGGCGTCCCGGCGTGGCTCAGCTACACCATCGCCGGCGGGTACACCCGCGCCGGCCAACCTCTTGACCAGGCGTTCGCGGTGGCCGCCGAGGTTCCCGAGATCGTCGCCGTCGGGGTCAACTGCAGTGCGCCCGCCGACGTGCTCGGCGCCGTCGAGGTGGCCCGACAGGTCACCGGCAAGCCGGTGATCGTCTACCCGAACAGCGGCGAAGAGTGGGATGGTCTGCGGCGCACATGGGTGGGCAACGGCAGCTTCAACGCCAACGCCGCGACCCAGTGGGCCGCGGCGGGCGCGAACATCATTGGCGGGTGCTGCCGGGTACGCCCGGCAGACATCGCCGAAATCAAACGTTCTGGGCCGAGAGCTTCCGGTACTCCAGGACGGTGTCGATGATCCCGTATTCCTTGGCCTCCGCAGCGGTCAGGATCTTGTCCCGGTCGGTGTCCTTGCGGATGACCGCGGCGTCCTTGCCGGTGTGGATGGCCAGCGTCGTTTCCATCAGGGTGCGCATCCGCTCGATCTCGGCGGCCTGGATCTCTAGGTCGGAGAACTGGCCCTGGATGACCCCGCCGAGCGACGGCTGGTGGATCAGGATCCGGGCGTTCGGCAGCGCGAGCCGCTTGCCGGGCGAGCCCGCCGCCAGCAGCACCGCTGCAGCGGATGCAGCCTGACCGAGGCACACCGTCTGGATGTCGGCGCGCACGTACTGCATGGTGTCGTAGATCGCCATCAGCGAGGTGAACGAGCCACCCGGCGAGTTGATGTACATGGTGATGTCGCGGTCGGGATCCAGCGACTCCAGCACCAGCAGTTGGGCCATGACGTCGTTGGCCGAGGCGTCGTCCACCTGCACGCCGAGGAAGATGATCCGTTCCTCGAACAGCTTGTTGTAGGGGTTGGACTCCTTCACACCCCAGCTGGAGTGCTCGACGAACGAGGGAAGGATGTAGCGCGCTGTAGGTGCGAGCCGCGGATCTGCCTGGGAAAAGGGCGTTGTATCAGGCATTGGACACTCCGTTGAAGTGGGCGCGGGTGATGATGTGGTCGACGAAGCCGTACTCCAACGCTTCCTGCGCCGTGAACCAGCGGTCGCGGTCGGAGTCGGCTTCGATACGCTCGAGCGGCTGGCCGGTGAATTCGGCGTTGAGCCGGAACATTTCCTTCTTGATGAGCGCGAACTGCTCGGCCTGGATGGCGATGTCGGCCGCACCGCCGGTGATGCCGCCCAACGGCTGATGCATCAGGATGCGGGCGTGCGGCAGCGCGTAGCGCTTGCCCTTGGCGCCGGCGGCGAGCAGGAACTCGCCCATCGAGGCGGCCATGCCCATGGCGTAGGTGGCGACGTCGCACGGCACGAGCACCATGGTGTCGAAGATCGCCATGCCGGCGCTGATCGAGCCGCCGGGCGAGTTGATGTACAGCGAAATGTCTTTGGTCGGATCCTCGGCGGCGAGCAACAGAATCTGCGCGCACAGCCGGTTGGCGATGTCGTCATCGACCTGGGAGCCCAGGAAGATGATGCGCTCGGCGAGCAACCGCTCATACACCGAGTCGGAGAGATTCAGTCCTGGCATGCCCGAACGCATATCAGTCACGACTTGATACCTGCTTTCTACGGACTTCGTTCTACCCGACCCTAACCAACCCACAGCGCAGCGCACTCCCAGGAGAGTGCGCTTTCGCTGTCGGCGTTACTCAGCCTTGTCGGCCTGCTGCTCAGAGGCCTCGTCGGCCTCGTCACCCGTGTCGTCCGTGTCGGCTTCATCAGCGCCGTCGGATTCGATGGCTTCTTCGGCCTCGGCCTCGGCCTCGGCCGGCGGGCCGAAGAACTCGGCGGTGTCGACGACGTTGCCGTCGGTGTCGGTCACGGTGGCGGCCTCGACCACGGCGGCCACGGTGAGCCCGCGGCGCACGTCGGCGAACATCGCCGGCAGCTGGTTGTTCTGCTGCAGGATCTGCAGCAGCTGCGCCGGCTCGACGCCGTACTGGCGCGACATCAGGACCAGCCGCTCGGTCAAGTCGTTCTGACCGACCTGGATGTCGAGGTCGTCGGCGATGGCGTCCATCAGGAGCTGGGTCTTGACGGCCTTCTCGGCGGCTTCACGGGTCTCGGTGTCGAATTTCTCGCGCGAGCTGCCCTCGGCCTCGAGGGCCTCGGCGAACTTATCTTCGTCGTGGTCGAGGCCGTGGATCGCGTTGTGGACGGTCTGGTCGACCTGCGCCTGCACGATCGCCTCGGGCAGCGGCACCTCGGTGGTCTCCAGCAGCAGTTCGAGTGCGTTGTCGCGGATCTTCTCGGCCTGGTGAATGCGCTTGACCCGCTTCACCTGGTCGACGAGGTTCTCCCGCAGTTCCTCGATGGTGTCGAATTCGCTTGCCAATTGGGCGAATTCGTCATCGGCCTCGGGAAGCTCGCGCTCCTTGATCGATTTGACGGTGACGGTGACTTCGGCGTCGTCGCCGGCGTGCTCGCCCGCGGCCAGTTTGGTGGTGAAGACCTTCGACTCACCCTCGCCAAGCCCGACGATGGCGTCGTCAAGGCCGTCGATGAGCTGACCGGAGCCCACCTCGTGCGACAGGCCTTCGGTGGCGGCGTCGGGAAGGTCTTCGCCGTCGACGGTGGCGGACAGGTCGATGGAGACGAAGTCGCCCTCCTGGGCGGGACGCTCGACGCCCTTGAGGGTGCCGAAGCGGGCACGCAGCGACTCCAGCTCGGCTTCGACCTCGTCGTCGTTGATCTCGATGGGCTCGACCGAGATCTTCAGCGCGCTCAGGTCGGGCAGCTCGATGTCGGGCCGCACGTCGACCTCGGCGGTGAAGACCAGTTCCTCGCCGTCCTCGATCTTGGTGACCTCGATCTCGGGCTGGCCCAGCGGAGTCACCTCGGTGGCGGTGACGGCTTCGCTGTAGCGGCTGGGCAGCGCGTCGTTGACGACCTGCTGCAGCACGGCGCCGCGGCCGACGCGCGCCTCGAGCAGCTTGGCCGGGGCCTTGCCGGGCCGGAATCCGGGGAGTCGAACCTGCTTGGCGAGCTCCTTGTAGGCCCGGTCGAAGTCAGGCTGCAATTCCGTGAAGGGCACCTCCACGTTGATGCGAACCCGGGTCGGGCTCAACTTCTCGACGGTGCTCTTCACTGCTGTACTCCTCGGGTCGAAATCTTCGGTCGTGTGGGACGTTCGTTGGGCGTGTCGGGGTGACAGGATTTGAACCTGCGGCCTTCCGCTCCCAAAGCGGATGCGCTACCAAGCTGCGCTACACCCCGGTGCTGTATTTCTCGCGCCCGAATCCTACGGCCCAACGCCTGTTCAGCGGCAATCGACCTCGACGATGCGCTCTCAGGTGGGCCGATTGGATTTGATCAGGTCGGCGCCGGTACATTTGGGTCCGCGTAAGCACGCGGGCGTAGCTCAATGGTAGAGCCCTAGTCTTCCAAACTAGCTACGCGGGTTCGATTCCCGTCGCCCGCTCTCAGGAACCGCCCCTCTGGGGCGGTTTTTGCTGTTCTATCCACCGCCGACCCGCTTTGGCGGCGCGGGACAGCGCACCGCACTCACCGAGATACGAGGCCACCGCGCCCACGCCGGGCAGCATGGCGATGTACCGGAACGGCGCGCGTGGCTGCGGACGCTTCGCGAGCTCGTCACCGACGGCGTCGAGGATCCCGACCAGCGTCCAGAGTGCTTTGGCGATGCCCACGGGTGTGAAGGGAATGCTCACTGGCTTGTGGCCCTCGTGGACCACCACCGACAGGTCTCGCCCGCACAGCACCGAGGCCAGCATCCGGACCTGACGCCGATAGTCGGTGACGCCCAGTTCGCGGGCGACCGCACACAGCACGATGGCCTGGCTGGCGAACCCGAGCAGATCCTGGATGGGCAGTCGTCGTGCGACGACACCGAGCACGCCGGGGAACGCCACCACAACGGTGTTCAGTGCGCCGACCCGCCACACCCACCAGCTGATCCGGTCGTCGGTGCTCAGCTCGTCCCACGCGAGGGTGCCCGGAAAGTCGGCGGCGTTGAGCGCCCACGAGATGGCGGTCGGCGGGGTTCGCCGCTTGAGTCCGAACGGGTCTGTCCGCCACAACACGTACAGCAGCGGATTGATGACCGCGACGGCCCGCCCCAGCGCGTCTTCGACCTCGGAGTCGGTGAGCGTCACGTCGGGCGTGGGCAGAAGTTTCACCGTCCCATGATGTCCGATTCCTTGAGCGCTCAAACAGCCGAAATTATCGGGCACGGATGTAATGATCGATTCGCCAGTTCACATGGCCGACGACCAAAGGTAATGATGCGGCGAGGATTCCAGAGCATGGCCGTTCGTCCGTTCGCCGCCCTCGCTGGCGCCGCTGTCCTCACCCTGGGTTTGGTCACAGTGCCTCCGGCCACGGCCGCCTCGCTCCCCCGCACCGAAGTTCACGCGGTGCACCTCGTGGCCATCACCGCGCCGGCGGCCCCCACCTCGGTGGCTCGACCGGCAGCGGCAAGCCAGACCGCCGACGACACCACGTCGACGACACCCCCCGACTTCCTCGCATTCGCGGCTGAGATCCTGGCGTACCTGAACAGTCTCGGCCTCGGGGCCGGGCCCGGTCTTGCCGCCATCGGCCTCAGCGGCCTCGTCGTAGCGTTCGCGGCAACCGCCTACGCCTGGAACGGCTTTGCCAATACGGTCAATCCCGGGCTGCGATTCCTTCGCGTCCCGAGGGTTCCGAAATTCCCCGTCTGTTTCGCCGGCCAGATCTGCAGCAGCTCTGCGCCCGCCTCTGCCTCGGCGCGGGTGATCAAGCCGGCGAGCAGTGCCGCCGCCACTCCGGCCGGTCGTGGAGTCGGAACGTCCAAGCGCGTGGCCTCGACCAACGATGGGAAGAACACCGCAGCGACGAAAGTCCACGGCACCAAGAAGTCGACCCCATCCGCCGCGTCTGCCGCCGGTAAGGGCGGCAGCAAGCGTGCCAGGACGTCTGCCGCTCACTAAGTCTCGGCAATGGCCCCTGGCCTGGGCGTTATGCGAGACTGTTTCTATGAGTAGCCGCTCCATCGCTCTGAAGGCAGCCGGAGTGGCTGCGATATTGAGCCTCGTGTTGGGTGCGGGTCTCGCGCAAGCGGATCCGGATCCGGGTCCCGGTGATCCAGGGATTGTCGGGGGCCCGGCCGCGGGACAGGACCCGGCACCGTTCACCGGCGCCGCGCCATTCGGACCACCGAGGTTGGCTCCCGCCAACGGGTCGACAGTGGGTGTGGCCCAGCCGATCATCATCGACTTCCCCGGCCGGGTCGACGACGCCGGCGCAACCGAAAACGCCATCCACGTCTCGTCAGTCCCACCGGTTCCCGGCAAGTTCTACTGGATGACCCCCACGCAGCTGCGCTGGCGTCCGCTGAGCTTCTGGCCCGCCCACACCACGGTGACCGTCGATGCGGGCGGCACAGTGTCCACCTTCCGCACGGGAGACACGCTGGTCGCCACGGCCGACGACGCCACGCACCAACTGACCGTCACCCGCAACGGGACCGTGGAGAAGGTCATTCCGATGTCGATGGGGATGGCAGCCGGAGGACACCAAACCGCAAACGGCACCTACTACGTTCAGGAAAAGATGCCCTCGGTGGTGATGGACTCCTCGACCTACGGTGTCCCGGTCAACTCGACCTACGGGTACAAAACGACCGTCGAACTCGCCGTCCGGTTCGATGACAGCGGCAACTTCGTCCACAGCGCTCCCTGGTCAGTGGGTGATCAGGGCAAGCGCGACGTCAGTCACGGGTGCATCAACATCAGCCCGACCAACGCAAAGTGGTTCTACGACAACTTCGGCGCCGGTGATCCCATCATCGTGATCAACTCCACCGGCACCTACACCCGCCGCGACGGCTCCAGTGACTGGCAGAGCTAGCGGCCGATCAGCGCGCCGGCGGCGGATCGGTCGGGGTCAACGAGATCGGTAGCCAGTGGGTGCCTGGGCCTTCACCCGGGCAGCCGGCTCCACCGACAACGAGGGTCCGCTCTCCGAAGAAGCTGCCGTCCGGGTTCGGGATCCAGTAATCCGAGCGGGTGGCCGGCACAGCGCTGTTGGGGTCGTTGCGGTCGCAGAAGTAGGGATACTGGCCGCGGGTTTCCCAGCGATTGCCGTTCCAGTTGTAGTCATAGGCGACGGGCGCGGCGGGGTTGCGGGCATGGTCGTCGGAGTTGTCCATCGTGGCGACGCACCCGTTCACGTCACAGTGCGTGGTGAACGGGACAGGAAACGCTTGCGAATCCGTCGGTGTCGGCACGCCGTTGAACGTCTGCTTCGAGAAGTCGATGAAGAGGTTGTAGTACCCGTACAACGGCGGCGGTTCAGCCCGATCCGCATGCGCGACCGGCACGATCGACATGGTGCTTGCCGCTAGGACGCCGGCGAGGGCGAGTTTCCTCATCGTGTCTGGTTAACACATCACTAACTCAGGCGTCGGTGAATAGGCGCTACACGGCGCCGGTGCCGGCCTTGCCGTTGTGACTGCCCGGGGTGCTGCCGACTCCGACGCCACCCAGACCGGCCATACCCTGATTACCGCCGGGTCCGCCCCGGCCGGCATTGCCGCCGTCGCCGCCGATACCGGTGCCCGGAATCGACTGGGCACCACCGCCGTTGCCCCCGGCACCGCCGGGCCGCAACAGCCCGTGGCTGTTGCCACCGTTTCCGCCGTGCCCCCCGGTGGCCGTACTGGTGACGACATTGCTCCCAGCGGCACCGCCTGTGCCACCCTTGCCGCCCTGGCCGGTGAGCAACCCTCCGTCTGCGCCGACGCCGCCGCCACCACCGAACGCGTTGCCCTTGCTGGAGCCGCTGCCCCCGGTGCCGCCGTCGCCGCCGTTGCCCACAACTCCAGCCTTGCCGCCGTTGCCGCCCGCGCCTCCCCTCGCGGTGCCCGTGCCGGCGTTCGCTGTTCCGCCTTGGCCACCGTCGCCGCCACGGCCAAACATTCCGGCGTTGCCGCCCTGCCCCCCGAGGCCACCGACAGTGCCGCCGGTATCGAGGTTTTGGCCGGTGCCCCCGTTGCCGCCCTTGCCACCATTACCGATGATCAGGCCACCATTACCGCCTCGACCACCCCCGCGGCCGAAGGCTGCCACGTTCGTCGTCGCGATCAGGTCGCCACCCCTGCCGCCGTCGCCCCCATTGCCGAACAGCCCGGCGCTCCCGCCGTTGCCGGCCCTGCCGTTGCTTATCGACTGCACCCCGTCGCCACCGCGCCCGCCGTTGCCGAACAGCATGCCGCCGCGGCCACCGTCCTGGCCGGGGGCGCCGTCAAAACCGTTGCCGATCAACAACCCTGCGTCCGGATGTGCCGCGGTGCCGTTGCTGATGTACACGGCGACCGCCGCGCGGATCTGGTCGGCGACGGCCGCTGGGGTTGGCAGGGCTGGCGCTGCGGCAGCCTGCCGATGCCTGGTGACGAGCACCGTGTTCAGGTGGTGCACGGTGGCCGAGAGCGCCGGCATGGCATCAATCGCGTGGGGCGTGCTCACGCCGGCGAATACCGTCACTTCGGTGCGCGGCACGAGCACATCCGGAGTCAATAGAGTCCCGCCCCTTGGCAATTCGACTCTGGCCGCCATCAGCCGATGTGGAGTGGCAAAGCCGTCTCGATGTTGCGGCGATGCCGTCAGGACGACCGGCCGGGTTTGCGGCGGCGGCTGCGGCGAAGACGGTGGACCACTGGGGAAATGCATTACCGCCGTGGCGAGTACATTCATCGCCGTAACAGTGATCACCTTCGTCGCGGCAAGCGTCATTGCCCCGCCCCTTTCGTGGCAGCCGTCTTCGCTGACGGACTCACCTCGGTTCACGACCAGCGCACCCCAAACGGTTCACAGCTGGGAAGTGATCTACATCACACTCCCGCTAGCCACCGATTCCGTTGTCGGGACCGAGGTGGTTGATGAAATACCAAGGGATGCCGACCCATTGGGCGAGCACGACGAGAATCAACGCGAACATCCCGGCGAAAAGTCCGAAAGAGCGCACCCGAGCGCTGATCGGCGAGAAGGCAAGAAACAGAAAGTGAAACACGAAGCCGATCTCGACCCACGTCAGGACCCGCTTGGGCGTCGTGGCCGCGACGTCGTAGTCGGTGAAGTGGGAGTCCGGGAAGCCGGTGAGGTAGAGATCCGATCCCGCGATGACGGCAAGCAGCAACGCCGCGACTGCGCACAGCGCACACGCCACCCGCGTCACGACGGGCGATAGCCGTCCCGACGTTCGTGGCACTTGCGGATTATCGCGCACAACGGTCCGTCACATGCTGCGTTGCCACGAGCGATACACCACCCGGCCGACCGTCGCGGGATCGGGCTCGGGTGCGCTCATCGAGACATCGAGTCCCGCATGATCCTGCAGAGCAATGACTTCGCGGAGATAGAACGCCACGTCGCCCTCAGCGTCGCGATCCGGCTTCCTGAAATACCACGTCTGCGCCGCCCCTGGCCACAGCCGCTCCGGAAGGTTGCCACTGACCGCAATCTCGCGGATGCCCGGCCCGAACAAGGGGCGAAGCACACCGCCGAACCAGTCACCGCGAATGCTGCCGCGGCGCACCGGAAACCAGATGTTGGTCCAGCGGGTCACGGCGAACGGCGACTGCGGGCCCAAGACGCCGGAGGCGTCCGGGCCGAAGTTCGCCGGCCCCGGCTCAACCGCGTCGACCGGCGCGGCCTCCGACCGAGGTGGACACCGGACCACCACGCCCCGGCGGACCAGCCGGTCGAAAAGCTCGTGTCGCCGATTGTCGGTACGGGTGAGGCCGCCGAAGATCGGCGGGCGGCCGATGAACAGGTCGGCCAACGCCATCGGCGTCCCTACTGTCACGAAATCCGTTATTCGCCACGGGTTTCCCCGCGCACGAAGATCCTGCCACAACTGGAACTGCGCGGCCTGGAACTCGTCGAGCGCGCCTGCGGAGTCAGGCTCGGCGACAATGCGGTCAGCGGCCGACTCCAGGCCGCCTAATGATCCGGGACCACCGGGCGTTGCACCCGGTGCGGCACGGAGTTCGTGCATCTCCTCCCACAGCGTCGTCAGCGCGTCGTAAGCGATATAGCCGCCGATGCCGTGGCCCACCACCACAATCCGTGCATAGCGGCCCTGGTGCAGCGTGTACAACAGGTCGACAAGGCCGCCGCGAATCGCGCGTCGGGCGGCATGGGACTCCGGCGCCATCAAGTCGAAATAGCGGGCGGCGTTGACGAAACCGGTGGTCAGAAAGCTGCGGGTCAATGCCCGCGGCGCCATCCGGAATACCGCAAGCGCGACGCTCAGGACCACCACGCTGGTGACCAGCCCGATGATCCACCCGGCGATCCCCGTGTGCAGGAAATAACCGCCCACCACCAGCACAGCCAGCAGCACGGTGAGCGGGACCAGTAGCACCAGCCACACGGCGCGCCAGACGCCGAACAATTGGTCGGGCACGTGGCGCGGTCGGCGCAGGAACACCCGGGCGAGCGCGGGCATGAATCCCGCGTATCGAGTACTCGTCATCAGAAACGACCAGTCGTACTCGTAGAGTTCGGCTCCCGCCGAGGGCGCGACGTAACGGCGCGCCTCGTAGGAGTCGGTGATCTCGACGGGTTGGGGGTAGTACTGCCACCGACCTTCGTGCGGTGGCAACACCGTCTTGGCGAAATCGTCGATGATGTCCATCGGCCGGCGTTCGAGCAGACCGTGCACGAAAACCACGGCGGTACGGACAGCGTTGTCGGTGCTCAATCGGCCTCCTGGGACCCTGCGGCGAGCAGGTTAACACTTTGCCAAAACGCCCACAGGATGCAGACGGCCAGGCGCACCATAAGCCATGGGTGATGTAGAGATCTGCGTGGTCGGCGCGGGCTTTGCCGGACTGACCGCTGCATTGCGACTGAAACAAGCGGGCCGATCGGTGGCCCTTCTGGAAGCCCGCGACCGTGTCGGCGGGCGCACGTTCACCGTCGAAGGCCCCGAGGGCATTTGGATCGACCGCGGCGGCGCATGGATCGGACCTGGTCAGGATGCCATCTACGGGCTGATGAAGGAGTTCGGCGTCGGCAGCTACAAGCAGTACATCGACGGCGAAGCGATGATGGTGGTCGAGGGCAAGCAATACCGCTACGAGGGCACCATTCCGCTGACGATGAGCCCCTGGGCGGCGCTCAACATGGGCGCGGTCTTCCTCGACCTGACCCGGCTGTGCAAGACGATCCCGCTCGAAGCGCCCTGGGAGGCCAAGAACGCCGCCAAGCTGGACCGCATCAGCTACGCCGAGTGGCTGGACAACCACACGCTGTCCAAGCCGGCACACACGTTGCTGGAGGCGGCGATTGCGGGCCTCTACACATCGGCAGCCTCTGAGGTGTCGATGCTGTTCGTGCTGCGTCAGATGGCTTCCGGCGGCGGCCCGTCCTTCGTGCTCGGCATCAAGGACGGATCCCAGGATTCCCGCGTCATCGGCGGCATGGGCGCGGTCTCCGGCGCAATGGCCGCCGAGCTTGGGGATTCGATCCAGCTGAACCAGCCCGTGCGGCGCATTGTCCAAGACGCCGACGGCGTCACGGTCGAGGCCGAGGGCACGACGGTGCGCGCGCAGCGCGTGATCGTGGCCGTGCCGATCGCGATCGCCAGCCAGATCCTGTACGAGCCGATGCTGCCGGTGGATCGGTCGTTCCTGCATCAGCGCATGCCTAGCGGCGCCGTCGTCAAGATCAACATCGTCTACGACGAGCCGTTCTGGCGGCAGGACGGGCTGACGGGCCAGACGTTCGCCCCTGGCTCGCTCGCGAATCTGACCATCGACGCGTGCACGGACCAGCCCCGCCCCGGTGTGATGTGCGTGATCACCGAAGGCCCAGAGGGCCGCCGGTATTCCAAGATGGACCACGACGAGCGAAAGAAAGAAGTCTTGGCAGCTTTGGTCGAGCGATTCGGCCAGAAAGCGGCAAGCCCGATTGCCTACTTCGACCAGGACTGGACCGTCGAGCGCTACTCCGGCGGCGGCATGCTCAGCCACACCCCACCCGGCGTGCTCACCCAATTCGGGCCGGCCATAACCGAAGCCTGCGGGCGCATCCACTGGGCGGGCACCGAAACGTCGGGGGTCATGCACGGCTGGGTCGACGGTGCCGTCCGCTCCGGCGAGCGGGCGGCCAAGGAAGTCATGGCACGGGAACCGGCAACAGTCGCCTGAAGCGCGGGGCTGACAGCTATCGGGGCGGATCGCCCTTCCACTGAAAGCTGTTGATGTACTTGCCCAGATCCTGGGCGAGTTGCAGGTTGGCGCCCGACGGCAAGCTGGGACCATCACCGGGCCGGAACAGGTGATACGGGCCGATCGCAGCACCGATGAGGGTCAGGTCGCCCTTGACCGCCGCCATCACCACGATGCGGGTGCGCCGGGCGACCCCGCTGGTGCCCTGCGGGTAGACGTCCAGGACGGCGCCGTAGCCGAGTTGATAGCCGACCGTCGCGTTCGGCAGAACGTAGGCCACCGTCGCGTCAGGCTGCTTCTCGTGCAGCAGGTCGTCGACGACCTGTTCGGCCGTACGGCCTTTGGCGGGAACTCCGAACAACTCCATCGCCCCGCCGTCACCGCCGGTGAAGACCGCGGTGACCCCGTCATCCTCCTTCGTAATCGTGTAGGCCGCCCCTGCGCCCGGGTACGCCACCGACCACGAACCGTCGGCCGGCGTGAAGCGCGGATTGGCTTGTACCGGAATGCCGGTCGGCGGCCGCCCACAGTCCGGCGGGCATGCATAGCGAACCGGCGGAGCGGCCGTCAGTAGCGAGGCCGCGGTCATCGCGCCGACCACAACCACCAGCCCCGACATCAAGAGCACCAGCAACCGCCGCAGCGACGTGTAGCGCAACGGCCGCGCCACGTACGACCCCGACAGCACGGAGTAGCCGGGCACCAGCTCCGGGGACATCGACGGCGCGCTCATCGCTGCGCCAACTCGGTGCCCGGTACGGGACGGTCCCGCCTGCGAGCCTCCCGCGAGGACCGTGACGCAGCGTGCGCAGCGACACCGCACGCCGGACAGAACGACGCATCGGGAACGACGTGCCCGCAGCCCGGGCACAAGATCGGCAGCTCGAGATGAAGCGGGTCCTGCGGTTCGTGCAGTACCGCCACCTGTATTCCGACTCGCAGTGCCACCACCGCCGCCAGCGCCAGCGCCACATGCACCAAAAACTGGAGTTCCGAAGCGATCTGCAGCACCTCGACCAATCCGACGTTGGCATAGGCCGCGGCGGCCACCACCAGGACCAGCACGCCACTCGCCAGATGGCGAACGCGGGACGCGTCCGGTCGCCGGGTGTACCACAGCCAGATCCCGAACAGGCCGCTCACCGTGGCCGCCGTCAGCGGCATCGTGAGACCTCGGACACCCGCCTCGATCAACAGGTCCGTGACGGACTGATCACTGAGGGTGATACCGGCGTCGATCTCCTGGACCAGCCGGACCATCGTCGCAGTCACCGCGAACACGCTCGCCCCGAGCACGCCGATAACAAAGCCGTACAACGACTCTCGAACCGGCGGACGAGTCAGTCGAACCAGCACGGTCGGCAGCTGCATCACCAGCAATCCGCCGAACGGGATCACCAGGGCATCGCGCACCAGACGCGCCGTCGGTACTTCGGTGCCCAGCCCGAGGGTGTACGACTCGGCGACGATAGAAGCGGTCAGCAGCGTCCAGCCCACTGCGACCGCGACACCGAACACAACGGTCAAAGCCCATACCCGCCAAGATAAGTCGGCGATCACCCCGGTCTCGGTCAGGTAGATCACGAACAGCAGCAGTGGGGCGAACGTGGCCACCGCCACCATCGGCACGTACCAGTGCAGCACGCAGAACACGATCAACAGCGCTGCCACCAGCGCCAGTCCGACGCGAAAGGTACCGTGCGAGCGGCGCGGCAGGTGCGGGAACAACGAGCTGACCAGCGACGGCTGCAGCACGTTCTCGCCGGGTGCCGCGACAAATGCACTGACCCGCAACCAGTCTGGACCGCCGCCCTCTTCACTGACCAGCCGTGCGCCGCACCTCCCACAGAACCTGCCCGCTGGTACGTCATGCCCGCACACCCGGCACGGCATGGTCTCGGGTCGCCCGGTCACGCCACCCCCCGCTGGACGTCGAGGATGTCTCGTGCCAGGTTGTCGACGTTGGGGGTGCCCAGACCGGTCACCATGTCGTAGCCCGGGCCCGCGACCGCGACGGCGTTGGTGCCCAGCACGATGTCATGGAAGGCGGGCCGCGTCGCCCCGCCTGCGATGCGGTACAGGGTCGGGTTGAGCTCGCCGAGCGCACGCCCCCCGTTGTCGAGCAGGAACTGGTTGATCACCGCCGCGATGCCGGCCCACAGCGGCGCCGCCTGCGAGGTGCCGCCACCCACGACCAACTGCTGGCGAAGGACGATGACGGCGCCGGTGGCGGTGTCGGCGACGGCCGAGATATCCGGTGTCAGACGCCGCAACGCGGTGTCGGGTGCGGCGGTCTGCCACGGCGGGCGCTCGAACAGGGCCGAGATTCCGCCACCACTGCCCTGGGTCAGCGGCCCGTCGCTCCACCCGTGTTCGGCGAGCCACTGATAGTGCTCGTCGGTCGACAGGGACGTTCCCCCGACCGTCGTCACCTCGGGCAGTGAGGCGACCGCATCCAGGCCGACGTCGGACGGACCGGGTGGGGCCGACCAGTCATGGCCGCGTTTGCATTCCAGACCGGCGAGATCACCGCTGGCGTTGAACACCGTGGTGCCGCGGGCCACCGCGGCGGCCACCGCTTCACGGACCGGAGTCAGGTCGCCGGCGGTGATCATCCGGTCGCAGCCCCAGCCGATCGACAGACTCCACACCGCACCCGGGAACCGCCGGGCCGCGTCCTGCATCATCTCGGCGATCTTGACGTAGGTGCCCCCGCCCCCGACCGTGGGCCGCGCGTTGACCAGGACCTTGCGTGCGTCCGGTGCGAGCGCATGGGCCACCTGCAGGTCCATCGAGGCCTCGTTGTTGCGCTGCTCGGGCATCCCGCCGACGACCTCGGGGGTGAACTTGGGCAACCCGTAGGTCTGGGCATACATGTCGAGGTCGGCCTGGTCGAACCCGTCGAACGCGAACACCACGATGGTGGTGCCCTTGCCGGTGTAGCCGGCGTCGGCCAGCGGCCGCACGTTGTAGATGGTGCGCAGCGCGTCCGGCGGCAGGCTGTGGTCGGGCACATCGAGGGGCCGAATCGACGGACTGCTCGAGTGGTACGGCGTATAGCTGAGGATTCGGCCCAGTCCCGATACCGAATCAGTTAGCGCCGCAGGCACTGACGGTTGTTCGGGCGAAGCGTAGAACTGCTCGCCGAGCGGGCTGCGGTAGTCGCGCACCGGCACATTCAACGCGGCAGCCACACTGGCCGGTGGGCCCAGGAGCACCGCCCACCCGGCACCTGGCTGCCACCGCACCGACAGACCGTTGGCCGCCGCCCAGCGCTGCAACCGGTCCGGGGACTGGGATTGGGTACCGCGGAGTTCGGCAGTGAGCTGCACCGCCTGGGCGCGGGAGTCACCCAGGTTGGCCGAGGCCTGCAGCAGCAACGCATACGGCCCGGTAATCGCCTGTGCCGAAAGCGAATCGGTGTGTGACCGCGCACCGCATCCGGCAAGCGCGAGCACGCCCACCGATAGCAGGGCTAGCACCGTACGAGTCATGGGTGAACCGAACCATAATGCACCGACGTGCGGTTCGCACGGACCTGGCCGAAGACGCTAGGCGTGAACCTGACGGCGGTAGGTCAGCTTGTCGAACTCCCGGCCGTATTCGTCGACGGCCGTCACGTCCATCTCGCTCATCAGGCTTCCCGGCCGCACGTCGACGCGAATGAATGCGTAGTTGCGGAACCGCACTCGTGACCAGCCGACCGCTTCGGCCGTCTTGTGGCCGTCGGACGTCCAGACGTAGCTGTTGGGCACGAACGTGTCGGGTAGCTCGTGGCCGCGGTAGCTCTCCTGCTCCCCCGGTTGGAAGTTGTAGCGACGCCGCCCGCCGGATCCCACCGTGTAGTACACGGTCCCGTCCGTTTCGGGGTAGACGATCGCGTTGTCCTCGGCAGCCCGGGTGGGCGCACCACCCCGGATGGGATCGGTCCGTTCGAACGCGTGGTTGTGGCCTTGGAGTACCAGGTCGACCTGATAGCGGTCGAACAGCGCACCCCAGGCGGCCCGCACACCCCCGTCGCTGGCATGGTCGGAGACGGTGGAGTACGCGCAGTGGTGGAAGAAGGCGACGATGAAGTCGATGTCCGGGTTGGCCCGATGGGCCGCCAATGTGCTTTCTACCCAACTATTTTGAACTCCGTGTGAATAGCCTGTGTTGGCGGTGATCTCGTCGCTGACGTCGTTGGCGTCCAGCGAGAGCACCGCGACATTGCCGTAGGTGAACGAATAGACCGACGGGCAGCCCGTCGGGCCGTTACCCGGGAAGTCCAGCCGCGCCAGATGCCCGCCGTAGCCGTGCACCGGGTAGGCGGCCTCCATGTCGTGGTTACCGGTGGCGAACATCCACGGCGTCGTCGACGCGCTGGCCTCGATGGAACCCAGATATACGTCCCACACATAGGGGTTGAACTTGTCGAAACCCTTGGGGGGAGCTCCTTTTCGGACGAACGTTGCGGGCTTGCCCTCCCCGCTGGGGTCGGCGTAGGCGATGTCGCCGGCCAGCACGTGAAACTCCGGGCGCGAGGCGATGATCTGGTTCAGCACGTTGTCGGCGTGTGCGACCGACGGGTCGTTGTCGGGCTTGTAGGAATTGTCGTCGTACTCGCCGGGGGTTAGCCCGGGCGGAAGCGACGGTGTTTCGTTGGTGCCCTGGTCCCCCATCATCGTGAACCGGAACCAGCCCACGGCATTTCGCGCGCTGGGCATCGCGGTGGTTGCCGAGCGCACATCGGAGAAGAAACCGTCGTCGGTGCGCCAGCGGTAGAAGTGCGGCGTGCGCCCGGGCAGCCCGTCCACCGGTGCGTGGACGTAGAACTGCTCGGCCGACAGCACTCCGCCACTGCTGTCCGGGATCTGGGTGACCAAGTTGCGGACTTCCGCCTCGACCGTCGCGCCCAGCCCCGGCGTCGGGCCGTGGTCGACGAAGACCTTCGTGCCGCCCGGGTTGCGGGAGAGCTGCGCGGCCAGCCGCAGCTGACTCGAAGCGTCCGAGCCGTATCCGACTCGGCGGCCGGCCACCCCCAGGGGTGCGTCCTGGGCGTAGGCCCGGTGCCCGAACGGACTGGTGCCCAGCGCAGCCACGGCCGCCGCGGCCGCCGAACCGCGCAGGAAGTTGCGCCGCGAAACCCGATGGCGGCGCAGATACCTTTGATGCCACTCGTGCTGCTCGGCCATCGTCATCCGGCCGGCCAGCTCCTGCGGAATGCCGGTGTCAGGAAACTCCACACTTGGATCGTGACGCAAGCACCTGCGAGAACGTGGAATCAGCAGGAAATTCCACATGAACAAATTTGTGAGCAGACGCGCTAATTACGACGGGGTTGCAATTCCGCTCCAATCGTCCTCCAAGCTTTGCTGGCTACCGTGATCTCCGTAGATTCAGCTCTTAATTCCCGGCGGGCAGGAGCGAAGCGACCCGGGGATATATCCCGGCGGCTGCCCCGGTTGGGACCGTCGGCTAGGAGGCGCGTTGAGCGACCAGATACCCATCGGCGGTGCGTGCACCGCGGGTTTTGGCGCGGTGCGTGATGCCTTCGAGAAGAACTTCGTGGGCGGTGACGAAGTCGGTGCCGCCGTAGCGGTGTGGGTCGACGGGGATCTGGTGGTCAACCTGTGGGGCGGCTACGCCGATGCCCGGCGCCGACGCCACTGGCGGCAGAACACCCTGGCCAGCATCTTTTCCGGGACCAAGGGCCTGACAAGCACCTGTGTGCACCTGCTGGCAGACCGCGGCGAGATCGACCTGCACGCCCCGGTCGCGCAGTACTGGCCGGAGTTCGCCCAGAACGGGAAGCAGGACATCACGGTCGCCTCGGTGCTCGGCCACCGTTCCGGGGTGATCGGCCCGCGCACCCGGCTGCACTGGAGTGACACCACCGACTGGGATCGGGTGTGCGCCGATCTGGCCGCCGCAGAGCCGTGGTGGCCACCGGGCACGGCGCAGGGCTACCACATGGTGAGCTTCGGCTTCATCCTCGGCGAGGTGGTCCGCCGCGTCACCGGACGCACCATCGGCCAGTACCTGCGGACTGAGATCGCCCAGCCGATGGGCATCGACGTACACATCGGACTACCGGTCGCCGACCACAAGCGCTGCGCCGAGATGGTCAACAAGCCGCACATCCGCGACGTCCTCGCCCAGGGCCGGGCGCCGGAGCACCCGACCTCCCTCGATGAGCATCCGATGGCCGGGCTGTCGGTCGCCATGGGTTTCGTCCCCGACGACGAACTCGGCTCCAACGAGCTCACCCGGTGGCGCTGCAGCGAGTTCCCCGGCACCAACGGTCACGTCTCGGCGCTGGGGCTGGCCACGTTTTACAACGGGCTGGCGCAGGAGAAGTTGCTCAGCCGCGACCATCTGGAATCCGTGCGGGTCTCGCAGGGCGGCTTCGATGCCGACGTGGTGCTCGGTGCCCGGGTCGCCGATCACGGCTGGGGCCTGGGCTACATGCTCAACCAGCGCGGGGTCGCCGGGCCGAACCTGCGCAGCTTCGGCCACGGCGGATCGGGCGGCTCGTACGGGTTCGTCGACCTCGAGCACCGCATCGGCTACGCGTACGTGATGAATTACTTCGACGCCACCAAATGCAATGCCGACCCGCGCAGCACCGCATTGAGCGACGCGGTCTATCGTGCTCTCGGCGCGCTCTGACAAGCGAATTCTCGTTCTCCGGAGCACTTTCACAGGATCGGTACTGTGGACGCCATGAACGGTGTGCTGGTGGTGCTCATCCTGGTCGTGGTCGCTGCGATCGTGCTGGCAGTGGTGAGTTCGTCGCGGGCCTCGGGCAATCGCAGCGCCGCCTCGCTGGCCGACGCCAAAGCTGACGCGCGCCGGCTGATCGAACGTCTTGGCGGCCAGGTGCTCAACCTGTCCGGGAACAACGACGCCTCCATCCAGGCGCTGGCCGACGCCTCGGAACGGTTCACCGCCGCTTCCTCGCAGATCGACCAGGCCACCACCGCCAAGCAGGCGATGCTGGCCAAGGAAAGCGCGATCGAGGGCCTGTACTACGTGCGCGCCGCACGCACCGCGATGGGCATGGATCCCGGCCCGGAGCTGGAGACGATGGCCGGTCAGAAGGCGGCGGGTGCCGTTACCGAGGACCGCAAGGTTGCGTTCGAGGGCCGCGAGATCGAAGCCTCCCCGGTGCCGAGCCAGCGCACCCCGAACTACTACCCCGGTGGCCGGGTCGCGGGCCGACCGGTACCGGCCGGCTGGTACTCCGAGCCCTGGTGGAAGACGGCGCTGGTCGCCGGCGCCTGGGGCGTGGGTTCGGTACTGCTCTTTGACGCGTTGTTCTCCGGCATGGGCGGCGTCGGCTACGACGCGGCGGGCTTCGAGAACGGCTACGGTTCGGGCTTCGATCAAGGCTTCGACCAGGGTTACGACCAAGGTATGGACGCGGGCGGCGGCCAAGACGCCGGCTGGGGCGGCGGCGGTGACGGCGGAGGCTGGTCTGGCGACGGCGGCGGCTGGGGCAGTGACGGCGGCGGCCTTGGCGACAGCGGCGGCTGGGGTGGCGGCGACTTCGGTGGGGGCGATTTCGGCGGCGGGTTCGGCGACTTCTAGAGATCCGGCGGGCTGGAGCGAAGCGACCCGGGAATTAGAGTCTGCTCTCCATCCGGGCGGTCACACTCGCCTCCTGCAGATCGAGGCGCCCGAGCATGGCGCGCACGGCCTCGTCATCGATCTGCCCGGCGTCGCGCTCCCTGATCAGCGCGGCGCGCTGGGCGGCCAGCACCTCGCGGTACAAGGTCGAGAACACTTCCGCGCGCAGGTCGTGCTCCTGGGGATCCGGCATCTCGTCGGCGTCCTTGGAGTGCCGGGCGATCCAGGTGCGGATATCGGTCAGCACGTGCAGATCGAGACCAGCGGGCGGATTCGCCTCGAACCCGGCCAGCACCTCGTCGGCCGCAGCATGGACGGTGCCCTCGGCCTTGATGGTCTCGTCCCGGTCGTAGGCACGATCGTCCTCTTGCGACGACAGCTTCAGCCGGCGGATCAGTGGCGGCAGCGTCCACCCCTGCAGCAGCAATGTGCCGACGGCCACGACGAAGGCGATCGCCTGAATGGTGGCGCGCTCCGGAAACGGTTCGCCGTTGGCGATGGTCGGCGGGATACCGGCCGCGGCGGCGAGCGTGACCACGCCGCGCATCCCGGTCCAGGACACCACCACGTTCTCCTGCCAGGTCAACGACGTGTGGTCGATCATCGAGCGCCACTTGCCTTGTGGCCGGCTCCGTTTGCGAACCCCGAGTGCTCCGCGGCCGCCGCGTTCGGGGACTGGCACGCTCAGCTTGCGATCGACGTGCCGGAACAAGACACCGCGGCCGAACATCACGAACACCGACAGCGGACGGATCACCAACACGATCGCCAGCACCACCGCCGCGGCGATGCCGACCTCCACCAGGGACTCGTGGGCGTCGCGCAGGTCTTCGAGGACGAACCGCAGATGCAGACCGATGTAGGCGAACACGAACGCCTCCAGCAGCACGTCGACCGAGTGCCAGACGTAGCGCTCCTGCAGCCGGGTCTGGTAGCCCGCACTCAGCGTGCCGCTGCCGACGACGAACCCGGCGGCCACCACGGCCAGCACTCCCGAAGCGTGAAACCGCTCGGCGGTGATGTAGGCGGCGAACGGCACCACCAGGCCCTGGATCGTCTCCAGGCTCGCGCTGTTCAGCCGGTCGCGGATCCACAGCGTGACGTAACCGAGCGCGACGCCGACCACCGGACCGAGTACCGCGCTGTAGCCGAACAACAGCAGCGGGTTGTCGATGAAGATGTGCGTGCCGGCAACCTGGGCGACCGCGATCGAGAACAACGCCAGCGCGGCGGCGTCGTTGATCAGGCTCTCGCCGGTCAGGATCGTCATCACCCGTTTGGGTAGACCCAGCTTGCGGCCCACCGCGACGGCGGTGACCGCGTCGGGCGGCGCGACGATGGCGCCCAGGACCAGCGCGGTCGCGAAGGTCAACGGCACCACGACCAACCACGCGGAG
Organism: uncultured Mycobacterium sp.; assembly: GCA_900078375.1. Lineage (GTDB taxonomy): Bacteria > Actinomycetota > Actinomycetes > Mycobacteriales > Mycobacteriaceae > Mycobacterium. Next base: position 135,424 of record FLQS01000078.1, read on the forward strand.
ACCGCGGCGACGGTGAAGGCGGTGACCACGACCAGGGCCACCCCGAGGCCGAGGATCGGCTTGATGTTGCGCATGAACGCCGGGAATGAGAAGTCCAGCGCCGCCGAGTACAGCAGCGGCGGCAACACCACGGTGAGCAGGACGTGTGAGTCCAGTTCAGGTGCGGTGAATCCCGGCAGGAACGATGCGGCGATGCCGACGAGGACGATCATCAGTGCGGGCTCGAGGCCACGCTGCTTGGCGATCGCCGCCACAGCGATGGCGCCGACGACGACGAGAATCAGTTCCATGCAAGCATTCTCACGGGTGGCGCCCGGCTGCGCTCAACGTTGTGGGTTCAGGTCTGGCAGGTGGGACACCAGAACACGTTGCGACCCTCCAGCACGGCGGTCCGGATTCCGGTGCCGCACACCCGGCACGGGTCGCCGGCTCGCCGGTAGACGTAGGTGCGTGGCCGGTTGGGCGCGTACGACGGTGCGCCGTGATCGTGCTCGGGTGCCACCACCACGATCTTGCCCGTGCGCACACCGACCTTCATCAACGCGACCAGGTCGGTCCAGGCGTCGGCGAACTCTGCCTCGCTGACGTCGCGGCCCAGCCGGTAGGGGTCGATATGGTGCCGGAACAGCAACTCGCTGCGGTAGACATTGCCCACCCCGGCGAGCACGCTCTGATCCATCAGAAGGGCCCCGATAGCCTTGCGGGACTTGGAGATTCGCTCCCACGGCAGCGCCGGATCGGCATCTCGCCGTAACGGGTCGGGCCCGAGCCGGGCCACGATGGCCGACACCTGCGCCTCGTCGAGCACGTCACAGGCCGTCGGGCCGCGCAGATCGGTGCCGTACTCGACGCCCACGACCCGCATGCGCACCTGACCGACGGGCAGCGGCATCGGCACCGGCGCCTCGGTGAAGGTGCCGTACAACCCGAGATGGATGTGCACGATCGGGCCGCCGTCGTAGTGATGGAACAGGTGCTTACCCCACACCGAAGCCCGGGTGAACACCCGGCCGTTGAGGATCGCGGCGTCGGTGAACCGGCCCTGCGGACTCGACACAGCCGCCGGGGCGCCGGCGAAGCGGCGCTGATGCAGCCGTGCCAGCCGGTGAAGAGTATGGCCTTCCGGCACGCGTCAGGCCGGGGCGCCGGGCACCGGCGGCGGCACGTGGGTGCGCTCGTACTCGTCGAGGATGTCGATACGCCGTTGGTGGCGTTCGGCTTTCGACCACGGGGTGGTCAGGAACGTGTCGACGAAACTCAGCGCTTCCTCAACCGGGTGCATGCGGCCGCCGATGCTCATCACCTGGGCATTGTTGTGCTCGCGGGCCAGCGACGCGGTCTCCACACTCCACGTCAGCGCGCAGCGGATGCCGGGCACCTTGTTGGCCGCGATCTGCTCGCCGTTGCCGGAGCCGCCGATGACGATGCCGAGGCTGTCCGGGTCGGCCAGCGTCCTGGTCGCCGCGGCGATGCAGAACGCCGGGTAGTCATCCTCGGCGTCGTAGGTGAACGCGCCGCAGTCGATCGGCTCGTGACCACCGGATTTCAGGTGCTCGATGATGGCCTGCTTGAGTTCGTATCCGGCATGGTCTGAGCCGAGGTAGACACGCATGGCCGTTACCTTACTTCGGCGCCCGCTCAGCCCACAGTGATGGCGTCCAACCGCTCCTTGATGAACGCCGACGACGTCACCGGCGTGAGCCCGGCCACCCGCCCGATCGGCGGTGCCAGCGGGGTGACCAGCGCGTCGTGGTTGGCCTCGTAGAAGTAGATGAGCGAAATCAGGTCCTCCTCGGGGGCATGCGGCTGCGGAGGTAGTACCCGATGCCGGCCCGACGGCCAGCGCCGTCCACTCCAGTACTCGAGAAGGTCGCCGATGTTGATCGTCAGCGCCGCGGGGTCGTACGGCGCGTCCTCCCATCCGTCAGCCTCGGAAAAGACTTGCAGCCCACCGGCTCCGGGCTCACGATCCAGGATCGTGACGGTGCCGAAGTCGGTGTGCGGACCGATCCGGAACTGCCCCGGCTGGGGCTCACCGACGACGCTGACCGGCGGGTAGTGGTTGATGTTCATCGTCCAGGTGGGCCGGTCGGCCAGGGTGACGAACGGATTCTCCGGCAGCCGCAGCGCATGCGCCATCAGCGCCAGCAGGTCGTCGGCCAGCCGACGCATGGCCGCGGTGTACTCGTTCACCAACGATTGCAGTTCGGCCACCTCGGCCGGCCAGACGTTGGGCGCGAACCAGATCCGGTCCACCTCGGGATCGCCGACGGTGGTTTCGGCGCCCAGGCTGTAGCTCTCCTTGAGGTCGGGCGGTGTCTCGGTGCCCTCGGCGTAGGCATTGGCCTCCGCACCGGGTGCGATCCAGCCGTGCCCGCCCACCGGCACCGAGTACCGCCGTTTGACGTCGTCGGGCAGGCTGAAGAACGCCCGCGACGCGGCCCGCACCCCGGCAGCCAGCTCCGGGGCGATGCCGTGGCCGGTCACGAGGATGAAGCCGGCTTGCTGCAGTCCCTCGTCGAGTTCGGCGGCGACGGCGTCGGCCTGCACTCCCCCGGCGTGCCAGCGGGAGATGTCTACGGTCGCGATCACTCGGCGACTCCGATGTCCTCGTTCCACAGTTCGGGATTCGCGGCGATGAACTCCGTCATCATCGTCGCGCAGCGCTCGTCGTCCAGCACCGTCACGTCGACGCCGTGCTCGGCCAGCCAGTCGTGGCCACCGGTGAACGTCCGACTCTCCCCGATCAGCACCGCACCGATGTTGAACTGGCGCACCAGCCCGCTGCAGTACCAGCACGGCGCGAGCGTGGTGACCATGATCGTCGAGCGGTAGTCGCGCTGACGGCCGGCGGCCCGGAAGGCGTCGGTCTCGGCGTGCACTGACGGGTCGTCCTGCTGTACGCGGCGGTTGTGGCCGCTGCCCAACAGCACTCCATCGACGCTGAACAGCGCGGCGCCGATCGGGATTCCGCCCTCCGCCAAGCCTTTTCGAGCCTCTTGGTAGGCGACGTCGAGCATGGCCTGAGGGGTCATACCGCTGCGCGTTCGGCGGCGATCTTCGATCGGCATAGCACAAGATAACTGGCGCCGGCGATCAGGAAGCCCACGAAGAACGTGATGTCGCCGAGCTGCGGCAGCGTCCTGGCGATGTAGCCGACGAACTTCTCCTGGTTGGAGAACAGCAGCACCGACACCACCAGGCCGATGGCGAAGGACGCGAATCCACCCCAGTTTGCGTAGCTGCGGTCGTAGAGGAATCCGGCGATGGACTGGCCCCGGCGCAGGTACTGGTCGGCGAACACCACACCCAGCCACGGTCCGATCCAGTAGGCGATGATCAGCAGGAAGGCCTCGTAGCTCGCGGCGGCGTCGGCCAGCGCCCACCACGCGATGCAAAAGCCCGCGACGCCGAAGAACACCGTGACCAGCGCGCGTGCGATGTGGTGCGGCAGCTTGACGCCGATGGTCACGAAAGCCATTGCACCGGAATAGATGTTGATCGCGTTCGCGGCGATGGCACCCACTGCGATAGCCAGCAGGGTGGCCTTGGCCAGCGGCGAGGCCAGCTCACTGGTGAATGCCTCGGTGGGGTTATCGGAGAGCGCGGGGCCGATGGTCACCGATGCCGCACCCACAATTTCGAGGATCACGCACGACAGGAACAGTCCCATCGAGGCGAAAAGCCCGGTGCGGGCGGTCGACACCGTCGCGGGCAGATACCGGGTGTAGTCGGCGGCGTACGGCGTCCAGCCCGCGGCGTAGCCGAAGGCGGTGCCGACGGTCAGCAGGAAGCCACCGAGGCCACCGACGCCGCCGTCGACCGCGGGTGCGTCGAAGTGAGATTTGGTGAGGATCACCACCGAGGCGACCGCGAAGATCACCGCGAGCACCGGGAACGACCAGCGCTCGAACGCCTGAACGAGATTGTGGCCGAAGAACGCGAACCCGGTCTGGATCAGCACGACGATGACCAATGCGGGCAGCGGCCCGATTCCGAAAAGGGTGGACAGGGCGAAGGCGCCGCTGACGCTGTTGGTGGCGAACCAGCCGACCCCGGCGGTCACCGACATCAGTACCGATGGCACCGCATTGCCCTTGAAGCCGAACGCCATCCGGCCCAACACCATCTGCGGCACGCCATGCAACGGCCCGCGGGCGGACAGGAAGTAGTGCGCGATCGCGCCCAGCCCGGTACCGATCACGATGCCGGCGACGGCCTGCCAGAACGTCATCCCGTAGACGGCCACCGCGAGCACGCCGACGAAGATCGTCGCGAACTCGAGGTTGGGTGACGTCCACGTCCAGAACAGCTGACGCGGCTTGCCGTGCCGGTCTTCGTGGGCGATGAATTCGTTGCCACCGGGTTCGACGGCCACCAATTTGTCGCGGTAGGTGCCGTCGCTCTGCACGCTCGGCTCAGCCGGTTCAGCCACTGTCATGGACTAAAGGTTGTACCTCGCGAGCCGGCGCGCAACCGGAGCGGAAAAGTCAGTCGAACTGCGGGTCTTCGGTCCGGGTCCGCTTGAGCTCCCAGAAGTGCGGGTAGGCGGCGAACGTCACCGACGCGTCCCACAGCTTTCCGGCTTCCTCACCGCGCGGAATGCGGGAGAGCACCGGGCCGAAGAACGCCACCCCGTTGATGTGGATGGTCGGCGTGCCGACATCCTCGCCGACAGCGTCCATACCCTCGTGATGGCTCTTGCGCAGGGCGTCGTCGTACTTGTCGGTGGTGGCGGCCTCGGCGAGCTCGGCCGGCAGGCCCACCTCCGCCAGCGACTCGGAGATGATGACGTCGAAGTCCTTGTTGCCCTCGTTGTGGATGCGGGTGCCCATCGCGGTGTAGAGCGGCGCGAGTACCTCGCGGCCGTGGGCCTGCTCGGCGGCGATGGCAACCCGGACCGGACCCCATGCCTTCTTCAGGCCCTCGCGGTACTCCTCGGGCAGGTCACGGCCCTCATTGAGGACGGCCAGGCTCATCACCCGAAAGTCGACGTCGATATCGCGCACCTTCTCGACTTCGAGAATCCAGCGCGAGGTGATCCAACACCACGGGCACAGCGGGTCGAACCAGAAACCGGCTTTCGCCTTCTCGGACATACGGGCTCCTTCTCGCGACAGACGCAGACCATCATCACAACTCATCCCGATGGAACGCTGTTCCCACTCCCACTAAGTTGGATGCGTGGCACTTCCCAATCTCACCCGTGACGAGGCCATCGAGCGCGCCGCTCTGGTCACCGTCGGCAACTACCGGATCGTCCTCGACCTGAATTCTGGGGAAAAGACGTTCCGGTCCACCACCACCGTCGAGTTCGAGGCGCTCCCCGGTGCCGATACGTACATCGACCTGGCCGCCGACACGGTGCGCAGCGCCGTGCTCAACGGCATCGCGATCGACGTGTCCGGGTATGACGAGTCCACCGGCATCCCGCTGCAGGGGCTGGCCAAGACCAACGTTCTGGTGGTCGACGCCGACTGCCGCTACTCCAACACCGGCGAGGGATTGCACCGCTTCGTCGACCCCGTCGACGGCGAGGTGTACCTGTACTCGCAATTCGAAACCGCCGACGCCAAGCGGATGTTCGCGTGCTTCGACCAGCCCGACCTCAAGGCGACGTTCGACGTGACGGTCACCGCGCCGTCGCACTGGCAGGTGATCTCCAACGGTGCGACCACCGTGGTCGACGAGGACGGCAAGGCGAAGGTCCACACCTTCGCCACCACCCCGCGCATGAGTACCTATCTGGTCGCGCTGATCGCCGGCCCGTACGCGCGTTGGGACGACGTCTACGCCGACGAGCACGGCGAAATCCCGCTAGGCCTGTTCTGCCGGTCCTCGCTGGCGGAGTACATGGACGCCGAGCGGCTGTTCACCGAGACCAAGCAGGGCTTCGGGTTCTATCACCGCAACTTCGGGGTGCCGTACGCATTCGGCAAGTACGACCAGTTGTTCGTACCCGAATTCAATGCCGGCGCAATGGAGAACGCCGGCGCGGTGACCTTCCTGGAGGACTACGTCTTCCGGTCCAAGGTCACCCGGTACAGCTATGAGCGCCGGGCCGAGACGGTGCTGCACGAGATGGCGCACATGTGGTTCGGCGACCTGGTGACGATGACGTGGTGGGACGACCTGTGGCTCAACGAGTCGTTCGCCACCTTCGCCTCGGTGCTGTGCCAGGCCGAGGCCACCGAGTACGACCAGGCGTGGACGACGTTCGCCAACGTGGAGAAGTCGTGGGCCTACCGCCAGGACCAGCTGCCGTCGACCCATCCGGTCGCCGCTGATATCCCCGACCTGCACGCCGTCGAGGTCAACTTCGACGGCATCACCTACGCCAAGGGCGCCAGCGTGCTCAAGCAGCTGGTCGCCTACGTCGGTCTGGAGCACTTCCTGGCCGGGCTGCGCGACTACTTCGCCGCGCACGCCTTCGACAACGCGACGTTCGACGACCTGCTGGGGGCGTTGGAGAAGGCCTCCGGCCGCGACCTGTCGGACTGGGGTCGGCAGTGGCTCAAGACCACCGGGCTGAACACGCTGCGCGCCGACTTCGACGTCGACGCCGACGGCCGGTTCACCCGGTTCGCGATCGCCCAGGGCGGAGCCGCACCCGGCGCCGGCGAGACCCGCGTGCACCGGCTCGCGGTCGGCATCTACGACGACGACCCCACGACCGGCAAGCTCGTGCGGGTGCACCGCGAGGAACTCGACGTGTCCGGTCCGCTGACCGACGTTCCTGCGCTGCAGGGAGTTTCGCGGGGCAAGCTGATCCTGGTCAACGACGACGACCTGACCTACTGCTCGCTGCGGTTGGACGAGCTGTCACTGCAGACCGCGCTGAGCCGCATCGCCGACATCGAGGAGCCGCTGCCCCGCACCCTGGTCTGGTCGGCGGCGTGGGAGATGACCCGAGACGCCGAACTGAAGGCCCGTGACTTCGTGGCGCTGGTGATGAGCGGCATCCAGGCTGAGACCGAAGTGGGCGTTGCTCAGCGGCTACTGCTGCAGGCGCAGACCGCACTGAACTCCTATGCCGATCCGGCGTGGGCGTGCGCCAACGGCTGGCCGGCCTTCGCCGACCGGCTACTGGACCTGGCGCGTGAGTCGGCACCGGGTTCGGACCACCAGCTGGCGTTCGTCAACGCGCTGTGCACATCGGTGCTGCAGCTGCACCACATCGCGGTGCTGGCGACGCTGCTGGACAACGAACCCGCCGAAGTGAACCTGGCGGGCCTGGTGATCGACACCGATCTGCGCTGGCGCATCGTCACCGCACTGGCCGCCTCCGGCGATCTCGACGGCGACGGGCCCGAGAGCCCGTTCATCGAGGCCGAGGCGCAGCGCGATCCGACCGCCGCCGGTCGCCGCCACGCGGCGGCTGCCGCGGCAGCGCGCCCGCAGCTCGCGGTCAAGGACGCCGCGTGGCAGCAGGTGATCGAGGACGACACCCTGGCCAATATCACCGCGCGATCGATCATCGGCGGGTTCGCGCCCGCCGGGCAGAGCGCGCTGTTGCAGCCGTTCACCGCGCGCTACTTCGACGCGATCCCCGGGGTCTGGGAGCGCCGGTCCAGCGAGGTGGCTCAGACGGTGGTGATCGGCCTGTACCCGTCGTGGGATATCAGCGAGGAGGCCCTGGCGGCCGCCGACACATTCCTCGGCGGCGAGCTGCCGTCGGCGTTGCGGAGGCTGGTTCTCGAAGGCCGGGCAGGTACCGAACGCTCACTGAAAGCGCGCGCCTTCGACGCTGGTTAGCCTCGCGCTGCAAAAATGCAGCGATGGCAGCCACCAATAGTCGGCGGGCCCGCGCGGCACGCAGGCGCACCAAGCGCGTCAAGGCGGTGGTCAACGACCTGACCGAGGCGCAGTGGGCAGCGATCAAAGACGCGTGGAACGGCTGCGCCTACTGCGGCGCCACCGGTAAACCCCTGCAGCGGGACTGCGTCATGGCGATATCCCGCGGCGGTCGCTACACGATCGACAACGTGGTGCCCGCCTGCGCGGCGTGCAATGCGAGCAAGTGCAATGACGAGGTCACCGGTTGGCTGCGCCGCAAGCGGCTGGACGAACGCGGCTTCCTCGAGCGGTACGTCCAGATCCGCGCGGAGCTGCTCGCTCCGGCCGACGCCGGCTGAGGCCCAGTGATAGGTGCTGTGCCCGCCTTCGAGCGACAATCCTGGGCGCCGACTCCTATCGGGCGCGCGTCTACGTGAGATTGAAACTACGCAGACGCCTACTCGCACTTCCGCTGCGTGAATTCAATCTCGTGGATGAACCACGCGACTACCCACCCGTTGTCGCTCGGAGGCGGGCAACAACCATGTGCCCAGGGCAGAGAAGGGGCCGACGGCAACTACGGGCGAGAGATCGCTGCCGACATCACCCGGACGGCGCTGACCAGCCCGTCGATGAGGTTGCCCTCTTTGAACGCCGACGCGGCTGCCGACACCCCGAGCGGGGCCGCCGACTCCGCGCCACGGCTGCGCACGTCCGCGCCGTAGACCACCTCGATCGCCTTCTGATCGGGCGACACGGCCAGCAGCACCGCGTTGTTCGGGGTGGGAACGTCGGCGAGGATCTCGCGGGCCCGGGCTGCGGTGTCGCCGCCCAGGTCGCCGATGTAGACGGCGAAGCGGGCCTTGGACTGCCGGCTGCCGTACTTCAGCGCATCGTCGAGCTCGACCAGCTGGCTGACCGGGAACGGGTAGTGCACCGACAGCTCGCCGGGCTCGGTGACGCCCGAAACCCGTCCGCTGGTCGTCACCGCGAAGCCGTACGGCAGGTTGGCCGGATCGACGGTCGCTACCGTCCCGTGCTCACCACTTCCCACTTGCTCCACCTCCCACGTTCACCTCGGCCGCACCGTGACCGTGATGGCCACCGTCGGGAACCACCTCGTCGACGGCCGACCACAGGATCGGCGCGTGCGTCCAAGGCTCGGACAACTTGTACGTCGCGGCGCGCTTGCCCTTGCCGGGAAAAATCAGCAGGGCCAGGACGGCCGCGAGGCCAAACGGGATGCCCACGAACAGCCCGTGGATGACAGCTGCATTCACGAGGCAAACCGTAGCAGTCTCACGCTGCGCCCTCACCCAGGTAGCGCACCCAGGCCGGGTCGAGTTCCTTGATGGTGCAGAGCAACCGCCAGTGCTGGCCCTTCGGCGGCGTCGGCACCAGCCGCAGCGTCCAGCCCAGCTCGCTCAGGAGCTTGTCGGCCTTGCGGTGATTGCACATCGCGCACGCGGCCACGCAGTTCTCCCACGAGTGCTCACCGCCGCGGCTGCGCGGCACCACATGGTCGACGGTGTCTGCCTTGGAGCCGCAGTACGCGCACCGGAACCGATCGCGGTGCATCAATGCGGCCCGGGTCATCGGGACACGCGCGCGGTACGGCACGCGGACGAAGCTGCGCAGCCGGATCACCGACGGGACGACAATCGCCCGGGTAGCCGAATGGATCACCGGCCCGGCGGGGTCATCGTGGACGACGTCGGCCTTGCCACACAGCAGCATGATCACCGCCCGACGCATGGGGAGCGCCGTCAGCGGTTCGTAGGTCGAATTCAGTAACAGCACCCGGCGACGTCCCCATACTGATCCGTCGGCCGGGCTGGGTATGTGAGGGTCGGCGTGCAGGCTTGAGCTCGGTAGGGACCCAATCGGGCCCGCCGCGGCGCGGTGACCGCGGTTCCGTTTGCGCTGAACCATTCGTCCTCCGGAGACCAGTCCACCATGGATCCGCGGCAATCGCACGGTTATTTGTCCGGTGTTCCCAGGTCAAATCCGTGAACATCGGGTGACGTGGGTCGTGCCGGAAGCCGGCGTACACAATGGTGGGGTGACGGAAACTCAGCCCAACGGGGATGGGCAGACTTTTTACGACGCGGTGGGCGGCGCTGAGACGTTCCGCAAGATCGTGTCCCGCTTCTACGAGCTGGTTCGAGAGGACGAAGTGCTGCTTCCGCTCTACCCGCCAGACGAGCTCGACGACGCCGAGGACCGGCTGCGGATGTTCCTCGAGCAGTACTGGGGCGGCCCGCGAACCTACGGCGAGCAGCGGGGCCACCCCCGGCTCCGGATGCGTCACGCCCCATTCCGGATCGGCTTTCTGGAACGGGACGCGTGGCTGCGCTGCATGCACACCGCCATCGCCTCGATCGATTCGGCGACGCTCGACGACGAGCATCGCAGTGAACTCCTGGCCTATCTCGAAATGGCCGCGCAATCGATGGTCAACTCCGCCTTCTGAGGACGCCTGTGACCCGACCTGCTGGCGCCCCGTGGTGGGCGAACGCGATTTTCTACCAGATCTACCCCCGCTCGTTCGCCGACAGCAACGGTGACGGCGTCGGCGACCTCGACGGCGTGACCGCCCACCTCGACCACCTGAGCTGGCTCGGCATCGACGCAATCTGGCTGAACCCGGTCATGGTCTCGCCGATGGCTGATCACGGCTACGACGTGGCCGACCCGCGCGACGTCGATCCCCTGTTCGGCGGTCTGGCCGCCCTGGAGCGGCTGATCACCGAGGTCCATGCCCGCGGCATCCGGATCACGATGGACCTGGTGCCCAACCACACCAGCTCTGCGCACGCCTGGTTTCAGGCGGCCCTGGCCGCCGCCCCGGGAAGCATTGAGCGAGAACGCTATATCTTCCGGGATGGCCTCGGCCCCGGCGGCTGCATTCCGCCGAACAACTGGGTATCGGTGTTCGGCGGGCCGGCCTGGACCCGGGTCACCGAAGCGGACGGCACCCCCGGCCAGTGGTACCTACACCTGTTCGACGCCGAGCAGCCAGACATCAACTGGGACAATCCAGAAGCGTTCGAGGACCTGGAGAAGACGCTGCGGTTCTGGCTCGACCGCGGTGTGGACGGCTTCCGCATCGACGTCGCGCACGGTATGGCCAAACCACCCGGACTGCCGGACATGACCAACCCCGACGTCGAAATGCTCACCCTCGATGACGACGATCCGCGGTTCAACCACGACGGAGTGCACGAAATCCACCGCGGCATCCGCTCCGTACTCGACGACTACCCGCATGCCGTGACCATCGGCGAGATCTGGGTGTTCGAGAACGAGGACTTCGCCAAGTACCTGCGCCCCGACGAACTGCATATGGGCTTCAACTTCCGTTTGGTCCGAGCCGAATTCGACGTCGCCAGCATCCACGAGGCGATCGAGAACGCGCTGGCGGCCGCGTCCCTCGCCGACGCCAGCCCGACCTGGACGTTGTCCAATCATGACGTCGAACGGGAGGTCTCCCGCTACGGCGGCGGCGCTACCGGGCTGGCCCGGGCCCGCGCCATCGCGATGGTGATGCTGGCGCTGCCGGGTGCGATGTTCCTCTACAACGGCGAAGAACTCGGCTTACCCAACGTGGACCTGCCCGACGACGTGCTGCAGGACCCGGTCTGGGAACGCTCCGGACACACCGAACGCGGCCGGGACGGCTGCCGGGTGCCGGTGCCCTGGTCGGGCGAGGCACCCCCGTTCGGGTTCTCGTCGAACCCGGACACCTGGCTTCCGATGCCGGCGGACTGGGCGTCGCTGACCGTCGAACGCCAGCTGGCCGAGCCGGATTCGACGCTGACGTTCTTCCGCACGATTCTGCGGTTGCGGCACAGCCGCTTTCACTTCACCGAATACGACGTCGAATGGCTACAGCTGCGGGACGACGCGTGCGCGTTCCTGTCCGGTGGGGTGTTGTGTGTGCTGAACACCGGGAGCACCCCGCTGCCGCTTCCGGCGGGCGAACTGCTCACGGCCAGTGCGCCGTTGGTCGGTGGCGAGCTGGCGCCGGATTCCGCGGCCTGGATCGCGACGGGCTAGGGCGACGAGGAGATCACGTTCACGACCGACGCGACGATGATTGTTCCGAACACGAATGACAAGATTCCGTGAACCAGCGCAGTCTTGCGCATGCGCGCTGACGTGAGGTTGGTGTCCGAGATCGCGAAGCTCATGCCGACGGCGAACGCAACGTAGAAGAAGTCGGAGTAACGCGGTCGGTCTTTGCCACCGGGGTCGTTGAAGTCGATGCCGCCACCGCGCTTCGGGTCGAAGTAGTGCTTGGCATAGATCAGCGCATACAGCGTGTGGATGGTGAACCACGACAGCACGATGCTGCCGACGGCCAACAACCGGTCGCCGTCGTCGTGGGCCTGCCCCAACAGAACCCACACACCGAACAGGCTCACCAGCGCGCCACCGAGAACCAGCGACACGACTGCCCAGTGCCACGGTGGCTCTCGCTCGGCGTGGTCCTTGGTCTTGGCAGGCTCGAACCGCCAGAGCACCAGCCACGTCCAGGCGGAGAAGGTCAGCGTCAGCGCGGTCCATCCGCCGAGCAACGACAACCACTTATGGGGTTCCCACAGCAGCGCAGTCACGACCGCGCCGATGGCCGCTCCGACGGTCACCCGGGCGGCCGGGCTTTTCCAGAACGGCAGCCTGCCAGGCTTCGTCTCAGCCATGGCGGCTCCTAACGCAGTACCAGCGCGGGGTCGCCGCGTCGCCGATACACCGAACCGTACCGCGCATCGACGCGCAGCCACGTCGGAGAGAGCCGCACCCGCACGATCTCCTCGGCACCAGGCGATTCGGGTACGAATCCCATGGCGGTCAGGGCGAACACACAGCGCATCGGCACGCCGACCGCGGTGTCGCCCGAACTCACCTGCAGCACATCCTGGTCCAGTAGCGAGGCGGGCGGCCCGTGTGCGCTGCTGTGTTCTTTGGCCAGGCCGGCAGCGCGCCCCGCCAGCTCGGTGAGCACGGCCGCGGGCACGTCGTCGACGTGGGTGAATCCGGTGTCGGGCGGTAACGCGCCACGCCACGCCGAGTCCATGGGGTAGCCGGGGTCGATGTGGCCCGAGTCGTCGGCGCTACGCAGTCCACGGGCCAATGCATCTGCCCCGCACGATAAGTCGGCCCGCGAAAGCCGACCTGCCACCACCCGAACGGCCAGCACATCCAGACCCGTGCTCGCCCATGCGGCGATCAGACCGTCGGCGCGCTGCCGCAGCCGGATCACGGCGGCGTCGTCGAGTCGCAGTGCCCGCTCGACGAAAGCGGCCAAGTCGTTTCGCTGAATGACGTCGGGAAGGGTGAGGCTCATCGCTGCCAGCGCTGCAGGTACTCCCGGTGCTTGGCCGAAAGACGAACCAGCCGTTGCTCTTCGATGTGCACCGCGGCCAGCTGCGTCTCGGCCATCACCGCCGGCCGTGAGTCCGGTTCGGCGGTCAGCGAGCGCACCTCGTAGCCGAGGGTGAAGTCCACCGCACGCAGCCGCTTGGTCCACATCGTCACCTGCAGTGGTGAATCAGCAAGGCGCAGCTGGCCTTTGTAGAGCACCTGCACCTCGTGGATGAGCAGCCCGATGGTGGCGATGTCCTCAGCGAAGGGCTCGGCCAGGAAGTCCACCCGCGCCTCTTCCAAGATCGTCACCATGGTGGCGTGGTTGATGTGCTGGTACATGTCGATATCCGACCAGCGCACGTGCACGCCGGTGGTGAATCCCTTACCCACTTGATCCTGTTCCACTCGTCCTCGTCATGCTGCGGATCTGGCGTGCCGCCACCGACAGCGTGGCCAGATCACGCTCGTCGTCGGCGTAGATCTCAGCCAGCGTGCGGCGCGCCCGTTCGACCCGCGAGCCGTTGGTGTGCTCCCACTCGGCGATCTTCTCCTCCCCCGTTTCCTCCGGCTCGCCGACCGCCAGCACATCGAAACACAACGCCCGAATCGACCCGTAAATATCGTCGCGAATCGCCAAGCGGGCCAACGAATGCCAGCGGTCATCGCGCGGAAGCCCGGACACCGCGGTCAGCAGCCCGTCGGTGCTCAGGTGGTCCATCAGCGCGAAGTGGGTATCGGCAACCTCGGCGGGATCCCGGTCGACGATGTCGGCGATGTCGATCACGTCGAGCAGGCTGTACTGGTACAGCCCGCTGGCCACCGCGTACGCCAGATCCGCGCGAGCACCGTGCGCTGCGAACTCGCCGGCTTCCTTGGTGACGATGGCCTTGTCGTCGCCGCGCAACCAGTCCGGCATCCGCGGCGTCAGCTCGGTGACTTTCGCGGCGAACCGGTTGATTTCGGCGCCGACCGCCAGTGGTTGCGGGCGGTAGTTCAGCAGCCACCGTGCCGCCCGGTCCAGCAGGCGGCGCAGGTCCAGCGTCATCCGGTCGGAAACATTGACCGGCACCTCGTTGTTGCGCGACGCGTCGAGGATGCGCTGCCACACCTGGCCGATTCCGAAGATCGCGTCGGCGGCCACGAAGGTGCGCACTGCGTCGATGTAGCCCACACCGGTGTCTTCGGTGACGCGGTAGGCGAACGAGATACCGCCTATGTCGATGACATCGTTGACCAGCATCGTGGTGATGATCTCGCGACGCAGCTGATGGGTGCGGATCTCGGCGGTGAAGTGGTCGCGCAGTTGGCTCGGGAAGTACCGCGGCAGCCGGGCGGCGAACACTTCCTGATCGGGCAGGTCGCTGGCCAGCACCTCGTCCTTGAGCGCGAGCTTGACGTGGGCCATCAAGGTCGCCAATTCCGGTGAAGTGAGCCCGATTCCGACTTCCTGACGCCGGCGGATCTCCTTGTTCGACGGCAGCGCTTCCAGCTCGCGGTTGAGTCCGCGCCGCTCCTCGAGTTCGGTGATCTGGCGGGCATGCACATTGAGCAGCGCAGCCGCGTTGGCCCGGCTGGTACCCATCAGGTCGTTCTGGTCGATGTTGTCGGTGAGCACCAGCCGCGAGACCTCGTCGGTCATCGAAGCCAGCAGCTCGGTACGTTCAGCAGCGCTGACCTTGCCGGCAGTGACCAGCGAGTCGACCAGGATCTTGATGTTGACCTCGTGGTCGGAGCAGTCCACACCGGCGGAGTTGTCCATGGCATCGGTGTTGATCCGCCCGCCACACAGGTCGAACTCAATACGGCCCAGCGATGTCACACCGAGGTTGCCGCCCTCGCCGATCACCTTGGCCCGCACCTGGTTTCCGTTCACCCGGACGGTGTCGTTAGCGCGGTCGCCGACTTCGGCATCTGATTCCGACTCGGCCTTGATGTAGGTGCCGATGCCGCCGTTGAACCAGAGGTCCACTGGGGCTTGCATGATCGCCTTCATCAGGGCGGGCGGCGTCATCTCGTCGGCATCGCCCGGCAGACCGAGAGCCGCACGCATCTGCTGGCTGACCCGAATCGCCTTCTGCTGCCGGCTGAACACGCCACCACCGTCGCTGATCAGCGCGGGGTCGTAGTCCTCCCAGCTCGAGCGCGGCAGATCGAACAACCGGCGGCGTTCTGCCCACGACCGCTCCGCAACTGGGTTGGGGTCGATGAAGATGTGCCGGTGGTCGAAGGCCGCGATCAGCCGAATGTGGTGCGACAGCAGCATGCCGTTGCCGAAGACGTCGCCGCTCATGTCGCCGACGCCGGCGACGGTGAAGTCCTCACTCTGGGTGTCCACTCCCATTTCCCGGAAGTGACGCTTGACCGACTCCCAGGCGCCCTTGGCGGTGATGCCCATGGCCTTGTGGTCATAGCCCACCGATCCGCCGGAGGCGAACGCGTCGCCCAGCCAGAAACCGTAGGAGTGCGCGACATCGTTGGCGATGTCGGAGAAGGTGGCGGTGCCCTTGTCAGCGGCGACGACGAGGTAGGCGTCGTCACCGTCGCGGCGGACGACTCGGGGCGGGGTGACGACCTCGCCGGTGACCCGGTCGACGTTGTCGGTGACGTCAAGCAGGCCGGCGATGAACAGCCGGTAACACGCAATTCCTTCCAGGCGGAACGCATCCCGGTCGGCGGCGGCGTCGCCGAGCGGTGCCGGCGGCTTCTTGACGACGAATCCGCCCTTGGCGCCGACGGGCACGATGACGGCGTTCTTGACGGCCTGGGCCTTGACCAGACCCAGGATCTCGGTGCGGAAGTCCTCGCGGCGGTCCGACCAGCGCAGCCCGCCGCGTGCGACCTGGCCGAATCGCAGGTGCACACCTTCGACCCGTGGCGAGTACACGAAGATCTCGAATTTCGGTCGCGGTAATGGCAACTCGTCGATGAGTTGGGGATTCAACTTGAGCGACAAGACATTTTGGGCGTGTGCCGAGTCCTCGCTGGTGACGAAGTAGTTGGTGCGCAGCGTGGCCTGGATCATCGCGGCGAATGCCCGCAGTACCCGGTCGGTGTCCAGGCTGACCAGCGCATCGATGTCATTCGCGACAGCATCTGCGGCGGCCAGCGCGTCCAGACCCTTGTCGGCCGAGTCCGGATCGAACACCGCCTCGAACAAGCGGACCAGTGAATGTGCTGTCACCGGGTTTTCATTGAGTACCGATTCGATGTGCGATTGGCTGTAGGGAAATGCAGCCTGCCGCAAGTACTTTGCATAGGCCCGCAGCACCGCCACCTGCTGCCAGGTCAGCCCCGCCCGCAGCACCAGCTCGTTGAACCGGTCGATCTCGGCGCGGCCCTGCCAGATGGCGGTGACGGCATCGGCGAATCGCTGGGCGGTGTCGTCCCACTCCTCCTGGGTGGCAGCGTCCGGCATCGACGCGTCCGGCCGGATCTTGAACTGGTAGATCCAGACCTTCAGTCCATCCGGGCGCACGACGGTGAACGGGCGTTCCTCGAGCACCAGCACACCCATGCATTGCAGCATCGGCAGCAGGTAGCTCAACGAGGCCGTGGACCCGCCGAGATACCAGGTCAGGAAGGCCTCGTTGGGTTCGTCGCCTCGTTCGAACTGCAGCTTGACCGAATCTGCCTGCAGCGCTTCGATAATGCCGATGTCGGTGATCGCCTCGGTCGAAGAGACGGCCTGCTTGAACTCCTCGGGCAACGCGTCGGCGTAGTGCTCGGCGATTGCCAGGTCGATTTTGCCCGCCCGTGCGGAGCCGATCAGCCGGTCGCCCCAGGTGCGCAGCGCCTCGGTCAGCAGGCCCTGGACGCGGGTGCGGTTGGCCTCACTGTCATCGATCGACTCACGGGTGGAACCGTCCGGCAGACGGACCGTGAAATGTACGACCGCCCAGGGTGATTCGCTGACCCGGGCGGTGTAGTCGATGCTCAGGCCGCCGAATTCGCGCACCAGGATGTCCTGCATTCCCAGCCGGACCACGGTGGTGTACCGGTCGCGGGGCAGATAGACCAGACAGGACACGAAATGACCGAGCTGGGCCGCGCGCAGGAACAGCAGCGCGCGGCGGCGCGAGCCGAGGTCGACGACGGCGGTCGCCATATCGAGCAGCTGTTCGGCGCTCAGCGAGAACAGTTCTGAGCGCGGGATGGTCTGAACGATGTCGAGCATCAGCTGACCGGGGTGGCTGGGGTCGTTCTGCGACAGCGTCAAAACGTCCCGGACCCGACGCGAGATCAGGGGGATGTCAAGCACATTGGCGCTCATGGCCGTCGCCGTGAACAGCCCGACGAACCGGTGCTCGACGTCCGAACCGTCCGGGCGGTGCTCACGGATGACCACGATGTACGGGTACGCGCCATAGCGCAGGAAGCTGGGCATCGTGGCCTGAGCGAGCACCAGCAGATCGCCCGGATGGGTGAGCTCAGGCAGCACCTCGGTGCGCAACCGCGCCACCCCGAGCCGGCTGGACTCCACGACGGTGGACGTCCCGTCGCCAACAATGCAGTCCTGACAGCCGAGCAGCACGAAGTTACCCACCGAGAGCCAGCGCAGAAGGTCGGCGGCGTCCTCGCGGTCAGGGCCGGTGAACCGGGTTCCCGAGTCGTCGTCGAGGTCGCGGGCGAGGTTGTGCAGCGCGGCACTCAACGCCACCGAGTCCAGCGCCACCTGCCGGGCGTCGGCCACCACCATCGGCAGCATCTGCTCGGCCTCGGCCAGCGCCTTGCGGTTGACCGACGGCGACAACTGCACGTGAATCCAGGACTCTTCGAATCCCGGCGAATCGGAACCATCGGCGTCGTCGGTCAACGGCCGCACGTCGAGCAGTTCGCCGCTTGCGCCGCGCCGCACCCGAAACACCGGGTTCATCAAGGCGACGTAGGCCACCCCCAGCCGGTGCAGCAGCACCGTGACGGAGTCCAGCAGCATCGTGGCCTGGTCGGTGACGATCTGCAGCGCGGGCCCAAAGCCGCCGGGGTCGTCGCTGGGATAGATCGCAACGAGCGTCTGCCCGACCACTCGGCTGTGCGCCAGCCGCTCCTGCGCGGCGATCAAGCCCGGCGGAACCGCCCGTGGGGAGGCCGCTGTCACCAGCGGACCGGTGTCGGTGGCGTCCAGGTCGGGAGCCCCGCCGTGTGGGCCGCGATAGGTGGCGAGGTATGCCCCGCCTATCGACTCGGTAGTTCTGGGGTCAACCGTCATACCTGCCGCTCCTGATCAGCATGCGAACCGGCGCTGGTCCGCAGCGCCACATTAGTCGCGTGTGAGCCTGCGGTGGGTGACCCTGTGCGGACGAGCCGCGTCGGCGCCCAATCGCTCGAGTTTGTTCTCCTCGTAGGCCCCGAAGTTTCCTTCAAACCAGAACCACTTGGCCTCGTTGTCGTCGTCGCCCTCCCACGCCAAAATGTGCGTGCAGGTGCGGTCCAGGAACCAGCGGTCGTGGCTGATCACCACCGCGCAACCGGGGAAGTTCTCCAGCGCGTTCTCCAACGAGGACAGCGTCTCAACGTCGAGGTCGTTGGTGGGTTCGTCGAGCAGGATCAGGTTGCCGCCCTCTTTAAGGGTGAGCGCCAGGTTGAGCCGGTTGCGTTCACCACCGGAGAGCACCCCGGCCGGCTTCTGCTGGTCGGGCCCCTTGAATCCGAACGCCGACACGTAGGCCCGCGACGGGATCTCGTTGTGGCCGACCTCGATGTAGTCGAGTCCGTCCGAAACCACCTGCCACACCGTCTTTTTCGGGTCGATACCGGCACGGCTCTGGTCGACGTAGCTGAGCTTGACGGTGTCGCCGACCCGGACGTTGCCGCTGTCGGCGTCCTCGAGCCCGACGATCGTCTTGAACAGCGTCGTCTTACCGACACCGTTGGGCCCGATGACGCCGACGATGCCGTTGCGGGGCAGGGTGAACGAGAGGTCCTTGATCAGGATGCGACCATCGAACCCCTTGTCGAGGTGGTCGACCTCGACGACGACATTGCCCAGTCGCGGCGGCGCCGGAATCTGGATCTCCTCGAAGTCGAGCTTCTGAGTCTTCTCGGCTTCGGCGACCATCTCCTCGTACCGTCCGAGACGGGCCTTGTTCTTGGCCTGCCTGGCCTTGGCCCCGGAGCGGACCCAGGCGAGTTCCTCGCGCAGCCGCCGTTGCAGCTTCTGGTCCTTCTTGCCCTGCACCTCCAGGCGGTCGGCCTTCTTCTCCAGGTACGTCGAGTAGTTGCCCTCGTACGGATAGGCGCGGCCGCGGTCGAGCTCCAGAATCCACTCGGCGACGTTGTCCAGGAAGTACCGGTCGTGGGTGACCGCCAGGATGGCGCCCTTGTAGGCGGCGAGGTGCTGTTCGAGCCAGAGCACACTCTCGGCGTCGAGGTGGTTGGTCGGCTCGTCGAGCAGCAGCAGGTCCGGCTTCGACAGCAGCAGCCTGCACAGCGCCACGCGGCGCCGCTCACCACCGGACAGGTGGGTCACCGGCTCGTCGGGCGGTGGGCAGCGCAGCGCGTCCATCGCTTGCTCCAGCTGGGAGTCGATATCCCAGGCGTCGGCGGCGTCCAGTTCTTCCTGGAGCTTGCCCATCTCGTCCATGAGCTCATCGGTGTAGTCGGTGGCCATCAGTTCGGCCACCTCGTTGTATCGGTTGAGCTTGGCCTTGATCGCGACACCGGACTCGACGTTCTCCCGGACCGTCTTGTCTTCCTCCAACTGCGGCTCCTGCATGAGGATGCCGACCGTGGCGCCGGGCGCCAGCAGCGCGTCGCCGTTGTTGGCCTGGTCCAGGCCGGCCATGATCCGCAGGACGCTCGACTTACCGGCACCGTTGGGGCCGACGACGCCGATTTTGGCTCCAGGCAGGAAGGCCAGCGTGACGTCGTCGAGGATGACCTTGTCGCCGTGCGCTTTGCGGACCTTCCGCATGGTGTAGATGTATTCCGCCATTGCCGCGGTGTTGCCTTCCGTCTGGTCGTGAATTGCTCGTCGACCATCCTAGGCGCGCGCGGCGAACGCTTTGCGGCCGCGCTGGCCAGGCCAGCGCGGCCACCGCGGCTCCTCACGCCGACAGCGGTAGACCCGTGGCCTCCTGGGTATCGTCGGTGTCGGCATCCGTGTCCAGCGAATCCTCGGCCTCGGGCTCGTCGACGGCGGGTTCGGCCGGCCTGGACTGGGGCTGCTCGAAGCGGATGATGGCGCGGGACAGGTCAGGGCCGACCGCGCTTGCCCGCATCTCCAGCGATGACCGACGCACGCCTTCTTTGTCGTCGTACTCGCTGGTGAAGACGTCGCCGACGACGATCACCGGTGCGCCCTTGTAGAGGCCGGCGCCGACACCCGTGACCAGCTTGCCCCAGCAGTTGACGGTGATGAACAGTGAATTGCCGGGCTCCCAGGTGCCGTCACCGGTGCGGCGCCGGGAATTGCTGGCCACCCGGAAGCTGATCAGTTCCTGGCCGCCGACGATTCGGCGGCGAAGGTCGGTCACGACGCGGCCGACGACAGTCAGATGAGTCTCGAACATGGCTGTGGTCCTTTCGTTGAGTGATGTCCTGCCCACCAAGTGGGCCGCACCTCACCGACAGCCATAAGAAGGAGCGTGGCCCCATCGATGAGGTTGTGCATGAAGGGCCAACTGTGGATAGGCACGTGTGCGGGTGACTGGTCAGCTCAGACGGCCGGTTCTACGCTTGGCGGAATGGGACGCCTTGAGGTTTGCGACGACGCCTTGCAGTCCCTAGCTGGGCAGCATGCGGCCACATCAGCGCGGTTAGCCAACCAAGTCCCGACCGCAGTTACGGGACCGCCAATGCAGGCGACCTCCGAGGCCGTAAGCGCCGCTTACGCCGCCTTGCAATCAACGGCAGCTGTATTGGCGGCTCGAGTGCAGGCAACCGGTAGTAGCAAGATCGCCACGTCGGCAATCGGGTATGAGACGGCGGAGGCAGGTTCGGCCCATCGGCTGGCTGCGCTGGATAGATCGGTCCGGGTGTAAATGTCCCCCGCTGGTACGACCGGTGCGCCGAGTTTGTCGCAGATCGTCGGCTGGGACACCGCGCACCTGTATCAGGCGGCTATCGATTGGGTGAACACCGCTGAGCATTGGGAGGACTCGTTCGCTAGCACGCATCGCGACACGCTTTCGCCCGGTGGCACCTCGTGGGAGGGTCACGCGGCCGAAGCTGCCCAGCAACGGACCATGGCCGATCTCATACAAGTCGGTGGACTCGCCGACACCCTGCACGAAGCCTCCGAGATCGCCCGCCGTGGTGCCGATCAACTCGATTACCTCAAACGCGACGCCCTCAACGCCATCAATCAAGCGCGTGAAGCGGGGTTCAGCGTGAGCGAGGATCTGTCGGTAACGGACTCCAGTCGGGACGGGCGAATTGCGGCAGCCCACTCGCACGCCGCAGTCATCGCCGGTCGCGCGATCGCTCTCAGCACCGCGGACAATGAGCTTGCATCCAGGCTCACCGCGACCACTGCGGAGTTGTCCAATCACCGATTTATCGAGCCAGCCGAGAACGGCGGCGTTCAGGCGATGGACTTCAAGGAAGCTCCACCGCCATCCTCTCCCTATCCGATCAACGATGTGGTCGCCGAGGCAACCGACCTAGATGGCAATCACGTAGTCATGCGTCGCGGCTACTACGATGCAGAAACCCAACAGGGTTTCGGCTTTGACAAGGCCTACTGGCGACATGGCGTTATCAACCCGAATGTGTTCAAAGATCTCATCTCTCACAGCCGGCCAATCAGCAACACAAACGGAACACTCGTCTACGAGGTCCCAATCAATCGAGTGCACTGCACATCGGGCCCGCTCGGAATACCCAGTTGCAACGACACTGGCGAGAGCCTGACGATGAGGATCGTCGCCAACAACAACGGGAGCCCGACTGTACCCGGAGGCGGGCAGAAGGGTTTGATCACCATGTATCCCATTGCAGGAGGAAGTGGCGTAGTGGAACTCGGACCGAACTGGACCTGGACACCACCGTGGGTGAATAACAATGTGCCCATTAACTGACTCCATTGCCGGCGAGGGCTCATTCGCCGCAAACGTGCTACGTGATCTGCTGCGGCACATTGCAATTCAGAATGCGAAGAACACCGATCAGCTTCGTCCCGGTCACTATGTTTTTGAGGTCTCGCACGCGTGGACCGAAGGGCCCATGATGTACCTGGTCTACAGAACTCCGCCGTCAGATATCACTTGGGGTTTGGTCCGCGACACCACAAGGTCACTCATCGACCCAGGCCCGTGGAACGACACCGACGATCCGGCCTTGTACTACTACTTGCTGGACCTTGAGGAGGGCTGGCCAGGCAGCTGTTCGCTCCAGCCTGGCGACGATCCCGATGTCATCCGGTGGTCAGGGTGGCCTCTCGAAGACCTCATTGAACGCATTGTCGACCTTCCGGAGTCGTACCGGCAACCGTCATTTCCCGTGGATTCCCCAGAGCCACAACGGGAGCCTCGATCGGCGACCGGACCCCGTCGCTACGGAAACCCGCTCTAGACCCCCGCCGCGAACGTAACGCCACGGCGCCAGATCGGCGATTTCGCCGCCCTGGCGTTACGTTCGGCGACCGATGCGTGTCGTCAGCGGTTGTTCTCGCGGCGGGCCATCTCGGCCAGCATCGCGTTGTAGGCGGACAGATCGGCGTCGTCGTCGCGGTCGGCGGCACGATCAAGCCGCTTGGCGGTGCGCCGGTCGCTGCGGCTCCACTGGACCAGCAGCGCGATCATCACCAGTACGAGCGGGATTTCGCCTGCCGCCCAAGCGATTCCACCACCGAGATGCTGATCATCGATCAGGTCGGTGTGCCAGCTCAGCTGTAGCGACCGGTAGAAGCTCTCCCCCAGCACCCGTTGCATGCCCATCATCACCACGCCGAAGAACGCGTGCAGCGGTAGTGAGGCGAACACCATCGCGATCTTGGCCACCGCCGGCAACGGCCGCGGGGTGGGGTCGACGCCGATGACGACCCAGTAGAACAGGTAGCCGCTCATCAGGAAGTGCAGGTTCATCAGCACATGCGCGCCGTGACTGCTCACCGCGGCGTCGAAGATGCCACCGAAGTACAGGCCGTAGAACCCGGCGACGAACACGATGGTGGCCACGACCGGGTGGGTGAAGAACCGCGACCACTTGCTGTGCAGAGCGTCCAGCAGCCACTCCCGCGGCCCAGGCGGATTGCCCTTGCCGGCCGTCGGCAGCGCCCGCAACGCCAGGGTGACCGGGGCGCCCAGCACCAGCAGGACCGGCACCAGCATCGACAGCAACATGTGCGCGGCCATGTGCATGCTGAACATCGCCGGCATATAGCGGCCCAGGCCCGACGACGTGGTGAACAGCAGCACCGCGCAGCCCAGCAGCCAGGCGACGGTCCGGCCCAGCGGCCAGGCGTCGCCGCGGCGACGCAACCGGATCACCCCGGCCACATAGACCGCGGCGAACACGATCGCGGCCGTGCCGAAGGCCAGGTCGAAGCGCCAGTCCAGCAGGATCCGCGCGACGGTCGGCGGACCCGCGAAGTCGTAGCCGATCGCCACTTCGGCCGGTGACGGGTTGGCCGTCACCGGCGGAGGCGGCGGGGTGCGGCCCAGTCCGACCGCGACACCAAATGTGAGGCCGAAGACCAGCGCCTCGACGAACGCCAGCCGGACCAGCACGCCGCGCGCCTGCGGGTCGGCCTGCAGCGCGGCCACCGGCCCACGGCGTTGCCGCCACCCGATGACACCCAGGGAACACAACGCGACGATCTTGGCCACCACCAGCCAGCCGTACTCGGTGGCGAACAGGTCGGAGAACCGCATCCGGACCAACGCGTTGACGACGCCGGAGAGCGCCATCGCGATGAAGCACCAGAACGCCACCGCCGAGAAGCGCCGCGCCGCCAGCCCGGCATGCTCACCGCCGCGGAGTGCGTGAGCCAGCAGGGCCAGCAGGCCGCCCGCCCACAGCGCGCCGGCCAACAGGTGGATCAGCAGGCTGTTGGTGGCGATGTCGTGCGCGCCGCCCGCCGACGAGTGCCCCGTCAGGCCCAGCGGGATGAGGGTGAGCAACGAACCGGCCAGTAGGAACGGTGTCCACGACCAGCGCAGCACCGCCCGGCCCGCGGCCGCCACCACCAGCGCCAGAAGGGCCGTCCACCGCCAGGCTCCGGCGGTGTCGACCAGGCTGGCCACCGACCACAGCTGGACCGGGTTGAGGTGGTCACCGAGCGGCTGACCGGACACGTCGGAGACGGTCAGCGGGATCAGCAGGACGGCGCACACCGCCCACGCCCCCGAGGCGGCGACACCCATCTTCAGCGCCCGGTAGCCCGCGACGTCGAGCACCCCGCTGTCCTGCGGCGGCACGAAGAACGTCGCGACCATGAACGATCCGACAGCCAGCACTGCGGCGATCTCGCCTGCCGCTCGCACGAACGGCAGCCCCAACGTGGTGACCGGGCCGGGGTCGGGCAGGCCGGTGGCGGTCAGCGCATCGGCCAGCGACAGTGCGCCGATGCCGGCAGCAGTGATCCCCGCAAGCAGCGCCACCATCCACAGCACCGGCCATACCGGGGTGCGGCGGTCGGCGGGCGCGGTCATGGCTTCAGCGTAGGTTCAGGCGTCCTGCTCGCGTAATTTCATCTCGCGGGCATAGAACTGCTCGGAGGACAACCCGCTGATGCGGTCCATATCGGCCAGGATGCTGCGCAGCTCGTGCAGGAACGCCTGCCGGCGCTGCCGCAGATCCGGGGCGGCTTCGAGCAGGCGTTGGTCGGCGGCCACCTGCCGCGCGGTCGCAAACAGCAGCGCGGACACCGACTCATTGCTGCGGATCCGGCCCTGTGCCGCGTACTGGGCGCCCACGCCCAGCGCCATTTTCGTCAGGTCTTTCTCCGCGACGTCGGTCGGTGCGTCACACAGCACATCGGCGACGATCTCGTAGGCCTCAAAGAACGGCCGCAGCATCGCGTGCGACATCAGCGGCTGCTTGCGGCGCAACAGGTTGTCCACCGCATCACCACCGGCTGCGACGTGCACCTCCCAATCGTCTTGCCACGAAAGCTCTTCGGCGAGGTGCTTGCGGAACGCGGCGGAATCGGCGAAGTAGAAGTCGAACTTCAGCAGATCGCGCAACCGCATGGCCTGATCCCAGAACACCGCCACCCGGTCACCGTCGGGCGCCCGGCCGGCATGGGCCAGTGCGAGTTCGGCGATCGCGGTTTCCAGGAACGCGTGGATGAGCGTGTTGCGATAGAAGGCCGCCTCGTGTTCGTGCTCCGGCGCGATCCGCCACACCGGCTCATGGCCGCCGTCCACCCGGGTGACCGGATGGCCGTTGGACATGGCGTCGACCGCGGCCCGCACACCCTCGGGCCTGCGCAGCCGCAAAGCGCTGTTGGTGATCGGATTCTGCTTGCGCTCAAGGTAATCCAGCGAGTCCTGCAGTGTGTGGTGCAGCTGGCTCAGCGTCAGCGCACGACCGCGGGTGGCCAGCAGCAACGCCGATACCAGTCCGGTGGCGTTGATCGGTGTGACCCGCAGGATCCGCCAGGCCACCTCGAACGCCATCTTCTGCATGGCCAGACGTTTGGCGGCTTCATCCGACGCGACCTCGCCACCCGGCTCGCCGAGGTACTGCCGCATCGACACCGCCTCGGGGAAGCGGACGTAGATCTTGCCGTAGTTGCGCTCCCCCTGCGCCTTGATGAAGTTGAACAGCCACTCCGCGCTCTCGGGGGTCTTCTCCCCGCCGCGGGCGTAGTTGGCATACTCGGTGGTTTCGTGCAGTTGGTCGAAGCTGATCGACACCGGCTGCAGCAAGATGTCCTCGCTGCGGCCGTCCAGATAGGCATCGGCCACGTAGGCGAGCAGACCAAGCTTGGGGGGCAACATCTTTCCGGTTCGCGACCGGGTGCCCTCGATCGACCAGCTGAGGTTGAAACGCTTCTGCACGATGAACCCGACGAACTGTCGCAGCACGTACTTGTAGAGCGGATCGTCGAGCTTGCGGCGCAGGAAGATGACACCCGAGCGGCGCATCAGCGGTCCCATGAACCCGAAGGACAGGTTGATCCCGGCGAATGTGTGCGCCGGGGGCAGCTTGTTCTCCTGCATGGCCACCGGGACGATGACGCCGTCGAGGTAGGACCGATGCGACCACAGCAGGACAGCCGGGTGGTCTTCCAGTCCGCGGCGCATGGACTCGATTTCCATGCTGTCGTAGTCGATTCGGGGATCGAAGCCCCGGCTGAAGATCGCACGCCCGAGGTTCGGGATCAGGTCGACGGAGAACCTGCTCCACCCGGTGGCCAGTTCGTTGAGCATCTCCTCGGCTTTGGCCGGGGTGGCCCCGGGGATCTGCTCCAGGCCCTCCATGAAACGCGAGGACGCCATCAGCTCGTCGGTGATCAGTTGCGGCGACTTGTATTCCGGTCCGAGCAGGCGCAATTCCATCCGCTCGACCGCCAGCGCCGCGCGACGCAGCACGAAGCGCGCGAAGTCGCGCGGACTGTCGCCGACGGTATTCTCCTGCCACAGCTGGCGCAGTTCGG
This sequence comes from uncultured Mycobacterium sp., assembly GCA_900078375.1. Taxonomy (GTDB): domain Bacteria; phylum Actinomycetota; class Actinomycetes; order Mycobacteriales; family Mycobacteriaceae; genus Mycobacterium. The sequence goes on from FLQS01000078.1 coordinate 162,110, forward strand.
ACACCTTCGCCGGTTCGCCGGCAACGATCCGCGCGCGGGACGGATCCTTGCGAAGGATGTTGCGCTGCAATACCTGCGGCGGTCGATAAGTGTCACGTCCGGACAGCAGGCCGACGATCTTGACCCGGGTGGGCAGACCGCCGGGAACCCAGAACACCCGCACCGGGACCACCAAGCGGTCCTCGCCGCCCGAGAGCTCCTCGACGAGCGAAGCCACCACACCGGGCGGCGGATCACCGGCGGGCAGGCGCAGCACCTCGACCCTGGTGTCGGGGTGCGCGCGGCGCTGGGCGTGCAGCCAGTCGTTGAGCAGCTCGAATTCGGCCTTGGACGACACCGACGCCAGCACCAGAGCGTCGTCCGTGGTGCTGAAATCGGCCAGGTGGTCAGAACGGGTCATTTGCGGCCCTTGGCATTCGGCGACTTTGTAGCAGGAGCCTTTTTGGCCGGAGCTTTCTTGGCCGCGGCGCTCTTGGCCGCCGCCTTCTTGACGGGTGCCTTTTTGGCAGCCTTCTTCGCGGGAGCCTTCTTATAGATCTCGGGCACCGGCAGTTTGTCAGCCGGCCAGTCCTTGAGCGTGTCCAGATACAGCTGGCGAACCTCGTCGATGCGTTCCGGCAGATCGTCCAGGGTCCAGTCAGCGACCGAAAGCGGTGGATAGACAACGATATCCACCTCGCCGGGATTCATGGTGGAGGAATCGCGGGAGGCGATCACCTCGGCGTTGCGGATCACGATCGGCACCAGCGGAACACCGGCGGCCATCGCCAGCCGGAACGGCCCCTTCTTGAACGGGCCGACGGTCCGGGTGTCCAGCCGGGTGCCTTCGGGCGCAATCATGATCGACAGGCCCTTGGCCACCAACTCCTCGACCTGGTGCATGGTTTCGACAGCAGCCTGGGGGTCGTCCCGGTCGATGAACACAGTGTCGACGAGCTTGCCCAGGGTGCCGACCACGGGGTCGTTCTGCAGTTCCTTTTTGCCGACGCCGGTCCAGTTGTCCCGGAGCAGCGACGCCGTGATGACGGGGTCGGCGTTGTTGCGGTGATTGAAGATGAACACCGCCGGGCGTTGCTTTGTGAGGTTCTCCCGGCCAAGGACGTTGAGTCGCACACCGTTTACGGCAAGCAGGAGGTTCGGGAACGCGGTGGTGAAGAAGTTCAGCCCGCGCCGCCGACTGCGGGTGAGCGCCCCCCACCAGATCGCGCCGGTCGCGGCCGGCACCAAGGCGCCGACACCGAGCAGGGTGCGAACCTGACCCATCAGCCCGCCGCTGCCGCGGCTGGAGAACTGCAGGATCGGCCAGCCTCGCCGGCGGGCCACCGCGGCCATCTTGCCTTCGGGGTTGGTCGGCCGCGGATTGCCCACGAGATACATCAACGCGACATCCTCGTCGCCGTCGGCGTAGAAGTAGGAGCGTTTGAGGTCAATGTCGTTGTCGGCGGCAAACTTCTGCACGGCGTTGGCTTTGCCCGGTCCCCACAGGATGGGCCGGATCACCTCACCGGTCAGCACGTCGTTCTCGTCGACCTCGAATCGGTTGGTCAGGGTGTTCATGATCCCCAGGAAGTTGGCCACCGGTTCGACTTGAATGGTCAGCGCCGACGAGCTGAGCACCACGGTGTGCCCGCGCTCCATATGCGCATGCACCAACTCGCGCATCTCCGGATAGATCCGGTTTTCGATCTTCTGCACGAACATCCGCTCGCCGATTTCGTGCAGATCGCTCATCGCCCGCCCGCGCAGGGCCTGTGACGCCTTGGTGATCAGTTCCTCGAACTCCAGCCGGCCGAGCTGATGGTTGAGACCGGCGGCGATCATCGTGATCAGTTCGCCGATGCCCATATCGCGGCTGCGGAAGCGCTCCTGGGTGAGAATGACGGCGGTGAACCCGGCCACCAGCGTGCCGTCCAGGTCAAAGAACGCTCCGATCTGCGGCCCCTCCGGGCTGGCCATCACCTCGGCGACCGAGCCGGGCAGCCGCATCTCCTTGTCGCTCATCAGAAGGACACCGATCCGTTCGTGGCGGGTTGGGCAGCGTTGTCGACCGGGTCGGGGAACGATGAAGGCACCACGCGCGGCGGCGGGTCACCGGCCAGCGCCAGCACCTCGTCGAAACCCTCGCGAAGGCACCGCGCGAACAGGTCCTCGTCGGTGATCGATGCGCGGTCGTAGCGGGCGGTCACCGTCGCAAAGCCACCACGAGAAACCAGCACGACCATCATCGCCACTCCCGGAAGTGGGCCGATTCCGAACTGCCGCAACACTTTCGCCCCGGCGATGTACGTATCGCCGGCGTAAACGGGCACATTGCTGGCCTGCACGTCGGAGGCGATGACCGACCCGGTCATCGCTTCGAGGATGGCATCGGGGAGCAGCCCGACCACCGGCGCGATAGCGCCCATCAAATCGATGGCCGCCTCTTCGCGTCGTGAGGTCATCTGCTTGCGGATCTTCTGGATCCGCACGCCCGGGTCGGCGACGGCGATCGGCGCGGCGAGGTTGACGCCGGCGAACCGATTGCCGCCGGCCGGGTCGGCCTCGGCGCGCAGGCTCACCGGCACCGCCATCGGCAGACTGTTGATCGGGACGCCGAGCGCCTCGTGATAGCGCCGCAGCGCCCCGCACAGTCCGGCCAGGTAGGCGTCGTTGATCGAGCCGCCGGCCGCGTGCGCGGCTGACCGCAGGTCGGCCAGCCGCATCTCGATGGCTTCGCTCCGCGACGACAGGCTTCGGCGGCGCAGCAACGGGGACGGCTCGGCGGCGCGGCCCACGACGCGGCGCCCGGAGCGGGCGTAGTCGACGACGTCCCACACGGCCGTTCCCGGGTTGCGCACCACACGCCCGACCACCGACAGCCCGCCCGAGACCGCCCCGAACAATCCGCTGACTATCGCACCGGGCAGTTGGTTGAACCCTTCGCGCATCAGGTCGTTGGGCGTGAGGTCCTGCGGCACCGGCATCGGCGGCGCGGGCCTGGGAGCCGGTTCGCGTTCCAGGTCGTAGATCTCGGCGAACATCGCGGTCGCGCCGACACCGTCGGTGACCGCGTGGCTCAGGTGCAACAGGGTGGCAGCCTTGCCGCCTTCCAGTCCTTCGACGAGGGTCGCCGTCCACAGCGGCCGCGAGATGTCCAGCGGCGACTGCAGGCTCACCTCAGCCAAATCGAGCACCTGGCGCAGAGTGCCGGGCTCGGGCACCCGCACGCGGCGGACGTGGAAGTCGAGGTTGAAGTCGGGGTCCACCACCCAGCGAGGCGCCGCGGTCGGCAGGGTCGGCACCACGACACGTTGGCGCAAACGGAGCACCTTGCGGGAGGCGTTCTCGAAGCCCGTGCGGAACCGGTTCCAGTCCGGTGTGCGATCGAGGATCTCCAGGGCCATGATGCCCGACCGAGTCCGCGGATTGGCCTCCCCGCGATGCAGCAGCATGTCCAAGGCGCCGAGTTCGTCAACGGGTCCGCTCACCTCGACCACGCTAGTCGGCATACAACGGTGACGGGTCTCGATTGTGAGACGGCTTGGCATGCCCACGAAACCCTGGCGTCAGCCGATCGACGGGAACGATTGGTCCACGGTTGGCCCGCCCGACATGCCAGCTCTGCAACGCTTGTCATCGAGAATCGTGAAAGGGCCTCCCATGGCGGACATCTCGCGCGCGTACAACAGTGTTGGGCAACTACGAGCGGACGCCTGGTGCCGACTCGAAGAGGCCGCCGACCGGCTCACGCGGACAACCACGACCGGTGCGCTGAAAGAGAAATACGTCGGCATCTGCCGGGATCTGCTGACTGACCTGACGCCGCTGGAGCCGTACTGGGCGTTCCCCGGATCCCCGCAATTCGCCAGGGTGCAGCGGCTATTCGCCGGCGGCAGCTACGACAAGTTTGCCAGCGTCGTCACCCGCATCAACCGTGCGCTGACCACCGAGTCGTACCGGGCCGGGCACGCCGGTGTCGAGGACCAGGACCTGTTCCCGACCGACCCGCGTCAGCTGGAAGGCGCGCTTACGACACATCGCGATCAGCCGTACTTCGAGGTCCTGGTCGTGGAGAAGATGACCGACGCGCAGGAGCGCGCACTGCGCAAAGAGGTGCGCAGTTGGCGGCGCCCCGACGACGAGTTCGTCTACGAGCTGGTGGTGGTGGGCAGCGGCGACGAAGCCTTGATCGCAGCCCGGCTCAACGTCAACCTGCAGGCCGTCGTGATCCGGCGGCGGTTCTCCCATCAGTCGACCCGCGACCTGTCCACGCTGGCCGAGTTCATCGACACCAAACTGACCGACGAGCTCGCCGATCATCAGTCCCCCGACGACCGGGCTGAGATCCTGGCCACCTCACTGGCCGAACTGCGCCCCGAGCTGGACCTCTACCTGATGACCGAGATCGAGGTCGAGGACATCGCCGGGCGGCTCGGCCAGCACTTCCGCCGCGTGTTCCACGCCCGCGAAGGCATGCTCGAGCTGCACCTGTCGATCCTGCACGGGGTCGCCGCCCGCTACCGCACCCCGTTCTTCAGCGCCCTCAAGCAGTACAGCCACCGGCCGACCGGCGTGTTCCACGCGCTGCCGATCTCGCAGGGCAAGTCGATCGTCACCTCGCACTGGATCAAGGACATGGTCGGCTTCTATGGCCTCGACGTGTTCATGGCCGAGACGTCTGCGACGTGCGGTGGCCTGGACTCGCTGCTCGATCCGACCGGTCCGCTGCGTGAGTCGCAGGAACTGGCGTCGGAAATCTACGGCTCGCGCCGCAGTTACTTCGTCACCAACGGCACGTCGACGGCCAACAAAGTCGTCACCCAGGCGCTCGTCGCGCCGGGCGACATCGTGCTGCTCGACCGGAACTGCCACCAGTCCCACCACTACGGGATGATGCTGGCCGGCGCGCAGGTCATCTATCTCGAGGCCTATCCGCTAGAGCAGTATTCGATGTACGGGGCGGTGCCGCTGCACGAGATCAAGTCCAAGCTGCTGGCGCTCAAGGCGGCGGGCAAGCTCGACCGGGTCAAGATGATCTCGCTGACCAACTGCACGTTCGACGGGATCGTCTACGACGTCACGCGAGTCATGGAGGAGTGCCTGGCCATCAAGCCCGATCTCGTATTCCTGTGGGACGAAGCGTGGTTCGCGTTCGCGCGCTTCCACCCGGTGTACCGCACTCGCACCGCGATGGCCTCGGCCAAGGCGCTGCGCGAGAAGCTGCAGGACCCGTCCTACATCGCGCATCACGAATCCACGCTGGCCGAGCGGGCCACGATGTCGGACGAGGAACTGCTGGAGAACCGGCTGATCCCCGATCCGGCCCGGGCGCGCGTTCGCGTGTACGCCACCCAGTCGACCCACAAGACGCTGACGGCGCTGCGGCAGGGCTCGATGATTCACGTCTTCGACCAGGACTTCGAACAGAAGGTCGCCGAGGCGTTCCACGAGGCATACATGGCGCACACGTCAACGTCGCCGAATTATCAGATCCTGGCGTCACTGGATCTGGGCCGGCGCCAGGTCGCACTCGAAGGGGTCGAACTCGTCCAGCGTCAGCTCGAAAACGCGATGCAACTGCGCGACGCGATCGACAACCATCCGTTGTTGCGCAAGTACGTGTCGTGCCTGCGCACCTCGGATCTGATCCCCGAGGTGTACCGGCCGTCGCACATCGCCCAGCCGCTGCGGTCGGGTCTGCGCAACATGATGGCGGCCTGGGAGGCCGACGAGTTCGTCCTCGATCCGTCGCGAATCACGTTGTCAATCGGCAACACCGGATACGACGGCGATCAGTTCAAGCGCCAGCAATTGATGGACCGTCACGGTGTGCAGATCAACAAGACCTCACGCAACACCGTGCTGTTCATGACCAACATCGGCACCACTCGCAGTTCGGTGGCGTTCCTGGTCGAGGTGTTAGTGAAGATCGCCCGCGAGCTCGAGGAGCATGTCTCCGAGATGAGCCTGGGCGAGCGCGGCCGATTCGAGCGGCGGGTCCATCGCCTGACGCGGCAGTCGATTCCGCTGCCCGACTTCAGCGGATTCCATGCCGCCTTCCGCGACGGCGACGCCACCCCCGAAGGCGACGTCCGGCCCGCGTTCTACCTGTCTTACAACGACGCCAACTGCGAGTACCTCAGTGACGCCGAGATCGACGAGCGGCTGGCGGCCGGCCGGCAGGTGGTGTCGGCGACGTTCGTCACGCCGTACCCACCCGGCTTCCCGGTGCTGGTGCCCGGCCAGTTGTTCAGCCCGCAGATCCTGGCCTTCATCCGCGACCTGGACACCCCCGAGGTACACGGCTACCGGCCTGACTACGGCTATCGGGTGTATACCGAGAAGGCGATGGAGATCGCCGCCGGCACGGCCGTGCCTGAGTCGAACGGGCACCGCACGCTGGTGACGGCGGGCAGCGAGGATTCGGGCGCCGACTAGGTAGGGGCTAGCCCACGCACAGCGGCGGCAGCAGCAACAGCACCGGCCACAGCAGGGCGCCGATCACATAGGCGCCGACCTCGGCGCCGGCCGGCAGGATCCGGGCGAGCTGGACCTCCAGTTGCAGCACCGCGTCGGGGTGGAAAAAGGCCCAGATGAGCCCGATGATCAGATGTGGCACCGCCAGCCACATCGCCACCTCGATCAGTGCTTCGATGCTGACCTTGTAGTTGAGCACTCGGCGCACTCTCGTCATCAAATCGTCCATCAGGCCCCTCCCCGAGTCTGAAAACCCAGGTTCTCACAAATTGCTCTCGCCGGCGGCCGTACTGATTACTATTGGGCTCACCTGGGGTGGGAGGGGACCTCAATGCTGCTGACGAAGCTTCGACAGATTCTGAATTACAAGCTGACCATCGCCGAACTGATCGGGATCGGGTTGCTGCTCGGCATCCCTTATCTCGCGATCGGCCTGGTGTGGTCGTCGACCCACACCGAGCACCTGCATCAGCTGCACGGGGCCGATCTGGTCGTGTCGTTCCTCGGGTCCATCGCATCGTGGCCCGTGCTGCTGTTCGCGAATGTCTGCATGACGTGATGATCCGGCGCGTACAAGTCAAGTGCTGCAGCGGTTTTCGCACGGACCTGGCGCAGACGACATTCGCCGGGGCGACCGATCCCTGCCAGCACGCGCTGGCCGCAGGACGTCAGCTCCTCGACTTGAGGAGCCAACCACCGCTTAGCGTTATCTTATATTTACCTTATTTTTCTTAGAGTTCGTGTAGCGTGGGCTTCGCCGCAGCAACGGAAGGAACCCGCCATGCAGCAACCTGCACGCGTCGTCTTGATCACGGGCGCATCGAGAGGCATCGGAGCCGAGGTCGCACGCCAGCTCGCCTCCCCCGATACCCACGTCATCGTGAACTACCGCGAGAAGGTGAACCGGGCGAACGCGGTCGTCGAGGCCATTCGCGGTGCCGGCGGCAGTGCGACGGCCCTGGCCGCCGACATCTCCGACGATGTTGAGGTCGCGGCGATGATGCAATACATCACCACCCATTTCGGCAAGCTGGATGGGCTGATCCTCAACGCGTCGGGTGGCCTCGAAATGCGACGCAATCGCGATGCTCAGCGTCAACTCGCGTCGCTGGCCATGCCGCTGATGCCGGCCGGGTCCCGAATCGTCTACGTCACCAGCCACCAAGCGCATTTCTACCCGAACAAGGCGGTGCCGAAGGGGTATTCGGGGGTCGCCGCAAGCAAGCGGGCAGGCGAAACCGCGCTCTACACAATGCGTTCGGAGCTCGACCACGCGGGCATCCACGTGACGGTGGTGTCCGGCGACGAGACCATCATCGTCCCGGTCGAAGAATTCGCGACCGCGATCGTCAACGCGGCGGTCACTCCGAGCCCGTCGACCATCGTCTATCTCGGTGGCGCCGACTATCTGATGACGGTGGCCTGAGCGTCAGCTCGCTGAGCTGACCGCGACCATTCTGGTGCGCTTGCCGGCGGCCACGTGCCGGCCGTAGACGATGCCGAGGAAGCTCGCGACGGCCTCGGCCGCCATCTGGCAGCGCAGGGTCGCGATGGTGTCGAAGGCGTGGTGCGCGTTCGGCAACTCGGCATAGGAAACCGTGCGGGGACCGGACTTTCGCAGTGCGGCGGTGAAGGCGCGCGCCTGCGAACTCGGGATGACGGCGTCGTTTTCACCATGCAGCACGAAGAACGGCGGGGCGTTGCGGTGGATGCGGTGCATGGGCGACGCGTCCCGGTACAGCTTGGGGTCGTCGGCCAGGCGGCGTTGCATGACGACATGCTCGAGCAGCGGCATCATCAGTGGGTGCATGTTGTCGGAGGTCGTCAGGTCGTAGACGCCGTAATAGGGAGCCGCGGCCTGCACGCTGGTGTCGGCATCCTCGAAGCCCGGCTGCAGCGTGGGGTCGCCCGCGGTCAGCGCGGCCAGTGAAGACAGGTGCCCGCCGGCCGAGCCGCCGGTGATGGCGATGAAGTCGGGGTCGCCGCCGTACTCGGCGATGTTGTCCCGCACCCAGGCGATGGCGCGTTTGACGTCGATGATGTGCGACGGAAACGCGTTGCGGGGGCTGCGGCTGTAGTTGATAGAGACGCAGATCCAGCCCAGCTCGGACATCCGCGTCATCAGCGGATAGCCCTGGCCCCGTTTGTCATTGACCGACCATCCGCCGCCGGGCACATGGATCAGGACCGGTGCGCGGTACCCCTCGGGCAGGTCGGGGCGGCGCCAGATGTCGAGTAGGTGATTGCGTCCGCCGGGTCCGTAGGAGATGTTCCTGGTCTTCTTTGCGTAGCGGCCGCGATCCCGCATGGCGGCGACGACGCCGGCCAGGTTGGGCCGACGAGCCGCGTACGCCTCGAGCGGGTGGCGCACGGCGTCGATGTAGTTCTGGCCGAAGGATTCTTGAAGCGCGGCGTCGAGGACGGTGTCGGCTTTCTGGACAGCCAGCGCACAGGCAATCCTCTCGAGCGGCGACGGAATGGCTGAGAGCGCATGCCCGGTGAGGACGTGCGGGGCGAATTCGGCGGATAGCCAGCCAAGCACCCATCCTGCGGCTGCTGGCGACCCGCGCAGCAGCAAGGAGCCGGTGTGAAGCGCCCGCGTACAGCGCGCGGTGACCTGCTCGATCGGGCTGCTCATAGCTGAAGACTCCCTTGTCCTTAGCTCGCCTAACGCCTTTGCCACTATCCCGGCGTGTGCCAGTCGTCACACCATAACTCAACTTTGGCCGAACCTGAGGAACTCTCAGGTTCTAGTTTTTTTCGACGCCGTTCGTGCAGGCCAGAGGTCAAGATAGTTGGCGAACCTAGCTAGGTAGCTCAGCCGGGCCGCGTGTCGCCCGGCAAAGTGAACAACCGGTGGCGTGACGTTGTCTGCCGCCTTGACTCCCAGGAAACGTGCAGCGATTCCCAGCGATGATTTGACGATGCTTCTCGAGGACCCGTACCCCGTCGCTGTCGGTGGCCAGGCCGCCCGCACCGAACCGGCGTACATCGCCCACCTGTCCGCGCCATTGAGCCGGCGGTTTCCGCGAAAGTCGACGGAGCACGCGTTTCATCCCAATGATGCAGCTCAGGCCAGGCTATTCAACGAGCTGATGCAGGCCGAGATCGACGATCTCGAGGACCTGATCCTCCTCGCTGAGCGCCGCTGGTCAAGCCGGCTCGACGCCGGGTGGGGTGCCGAGCGGACGCCCGAACCGGTGCTGCGGCTGCGCGACAAGCTGAAGGAAGTGCAGCGGCTGCAGAAGGCTTTGCAGGCCCGATTCGGAACTGACTGACCGCTGGCGTGGATCTGCGCTCACCGAGATTCCAATTCACTGAAAGCTACACGCGCCCCATCTGGCAAACCAGCCCCGCTAAACTATCCACGCGCTGCCTCCGTAGCTCAGTCGGATAGAGCAAGGGCCTTCTAATCCCTAGGTCGCAGGTTCGATTCCTGCCGGGGGCGCTCTCTGACCTGCATAGACTTACTGCCGTGCAACATTCGTGCAAGATCAATCGGCATGCCCGGATCGGGGTCAATTTCCCCGCATACTTAACGCATGACCGCAGCTCAGCCGCCATCCATCAGTGTTCATCCTCGCCACTTGCAGCGCGCAGCCACCGCCGTCGATCGAGCACTAGAGCTGGTCGCCCGCGCCTGCGCGGTGTTCTGGGATCTACCCCACGAGGTGCCCAACGACCCACTGGACGGCCTGGACCACGACGAGACCGGCGACGTGTGCCGGGCACTCGGTGACCTGCTCGAATTGGCCGTAGGTCGCGATCGGGCGATCGAACTGTTGCGCCAGGGCGCTCCGACGCCTCTGGCCGCCGCCGAGACGGTGGCCCGAGTCGCCGACTATGACATCGGTCAGGTGTTGAGCGGACGGGACTACGTGCGCCAGCGCGCCCAGTTCTACGCCGCACAGCAGGCTTACAAGCCCGAGGACGCCCCCGACTGGCGCTGACGCCGCGTTTCCATCGCTATTTGTCGGCGTGGTCGGCAATCCTTAACGGATGGTGACTTGGGTGGCGGAGCATGCGATGGAGCTAATTGCGATCGCGCTCTCCGCGGTAGCAATCGTCATTTCGATATGGGTCCGTGCCGACCGCCCCCGGCTGACCGTCACGTTGCGATCCTTCGCGCTCACAACCATCGGAGAAGATCGTGCCGTCACTTTCCGGTCGATTATTGAGGTGCGGGTAATCAACGACGGTGGATCACCTGCTCGCATTTCTGAGGTCCATCTCGAAGGTGTCGACAGCCGGTTGCGAATCCCGTTCGACCGACGCGAGCTCGGCCCTAAATTGCCCGCAATCGTTGAGTCCGATGGAGGCCAGGCGGCGTGGCACTTCTCTTACGACAAGGTCCACCAAGCGGCGGTCAACCAGTTACGCGAAGATCCGCAGTTCGTTCGAGGTGCGGTACGCAAAGGAACGCGGGTTTATCGAAGCAAGGGGCGCGACCAAATCACCCCGCGTGGCCACGTCTGGCAATCCCGCCGTCAGAAGCTGGCGAAGAAGTATCGGGCGTGGCGCTACCCAGCAGCCCACATATTTTTGAGCGTTCCCCCGAGTAAGCAAGACATCGCGTCGAAGTCCTACGAAGCGATTCTGGACCACGACGGCGGACGGGCACTGGGTCGGTCCGAACTTCGACTGGTTGCGCATTATCGCGACGGCCGCCCCGAACTAGTGGCTGGTGTTGATCCGGTGCCGGTTCCGCGAATCCGGCGGGGTCGCTCGAAACGCGTACGGTTGCCGCTTGTCGAGTCTGTTGCAGACGATGTCCACCACTACTCCTGGGACCTCCGGACACGCCGGGGCCGGGACGCTGGCGGGGGCACCGCCGACACGCTCGCTGAAGCAATCGAAATGAACGCGAAGATCGAATCCGGCGACACTGACGGCCTGCCGTTATTGCAAATCGATCCGAAACACTTCAGAGACTGAGTCGAGCTCTCCGCACGGTCGCCGGAAAACGCTGACGCGTCCCCGCGATCCACGATGTACTGGACGAGCGATTTGACCTTGCGAACTGTTAAAGGAGCGGTCGATGTCCATTTCTCCGTACAACGCCGGAGCCTTGATCGGCAGCATCGCCGCCCTGGTCGTCGGCCTAAGTGTGGCTACACCGGCGCGCGCCGACGACACGCAGGACCAGATATTTTTCACGTCGCTGGGAAACAGGGGCATTAGTTGCAGTTCGCTCCCAGGATGCGGAGGCAACGACCAACTGCTCGGCTTGGGTCAGGCGCTCTGCATTGATCTCTCCAAGGCAGGTAGCCGGACGCCGGAGTACCCGGTGGCCGAGGTCAACTCCCTGGTCACCAATCAGGGTTTCAGCCGCATACAGGCCCAGGTGGTGGTCGGTTCGGCTATCGGCGCATATTGCCCAGAGTGGGTACCGGTACTTCACCAAGCGGCTGGAAATTAGCGACTACACCGACTGAAGGTCGCGCCCTCGCGGCCGGTAGTGCCGGGCTGCGATGGTGCCCGGCGGTCGGTGCCTACGGTCCAGCCGGTCCGCCCACTCGCGACACTGCGTCAGCGCCGGGCAGCGCTGGCACAGCGCGACCGCCTCGGCGGCGTCGGCGGGGTCCTCGCTGTCGAACAGCTCTGACCTGTCCCGGCACAACCCGTTTCGCAACTTCGGCTGCCCCGCCAGGACCTCGCAGAGCAGGTCGACTGCCGGATGCCGCGATGCCTTGCGGGGGCCGTGCGCTCGGCACCAC
>FLQS01000077.1 GCA_900078375.1 uncultured Mycobacterium sp.
GCGGCCTTCTTGGCCGGAGCCTTCTTAGCCGGTGCAGCCTTCTTGGCGGGCGCGGCCTTCTTGGCCGGAGCCTTCTTAGCCGGTGCAGCCTTCTTCACGACCGCCTTGCGGACGGCCTTCTTGACAGCTGCCTTCTTGACCGGACCGGCGACGGCACCGCGCTTGACGGCGGGGCCTTCCGACGGAAGCTTCTGTGCACCAGAGACCACGGCCTTGAATTGAGCGCCAGGACGGAAAGCGGGAACGGAAGTCGGCTTTACTTTGACGGTTTCGCCGGTGCGCGGGTTACGCGCCACACGAGCGGCACGGCGCCGCTGCTCGAAAACGCCGAAGCCGGTGATGGTCACGCTGTCGCCCTTGTGCACCGCGCGCACAATGGTGTCAACGACGTTCTCCACCGCCAGAGTTGCCTGCCGACGATCTGAGCCCAATTTCTCCGTGAGTACGTCGATGAGCTCTGCTTTGTTCATTCAATTCCTCCGAAGCCAGTGGTCCACTTTGGACCGACTGCACAACACGGTAAACCCAAGACCTGCAGAATTCCAAGAGCCACGCCCAATTTGGGACACGACTTAGGTGGATTTCAGCAATCCGGTTGCCGCCCTAGGGCGGTGATTCGAGGGGGGCTGAACCCCCCTTTGGGGGCGGGAATTCGGCGTCCCGCGCCCTTCAGGAAGCCGTCGAAATGTGCGGCTTCCAACTCGGCCGCGCGGCCTCGAACGCTTCAATTTCAGCGAGTTTCCGCAGCGTAAGGCCTATATCGTCGAGGCCAACGAGGCGAACACCGTGCTGAATTGGCCCGTACCGGTGTTCGCCTCGAAGGCCTATATCGTCGAGGCCTTCCAGCAATCTCCAAGCTGTGTAATCGTCAATCGTGAACGGCACCACGGCCGTTCCCGCGGTGATAATTCGATCTTGAAGATTGACAGTGATTTCCAGCCCCGGATTCTGCTCGATGAGCTTCCAGAGAAGTTCAACATCATCATGAGCTACTTCGGCCGCCAACAGCCCGGCCTTGCCCGCGTTGCCGCGAAAGATGTCGGCGAACCGGGACGAGATGACGACCCGGAATCCGAAGTCCATGAGCGCCCAGACCGCATGCTCGCGTGATGATCCGGTGCCGAAGTCGGGGCCAGCGACCAAAACCGAACCCCGGTCGAAGGGACTCAGATTGAGAATGAATGAGGGATCGTTGCGCCACGCGGCGAACAATCCGTCCTCGAAACCCGTTCGGGTGACCCGCTTCAAATACACCGCCGGAATGATCTGATCGGTGTCGACATTGGACCGCCGCAACGGAACGCCGATGCCGGTGTGGGTGTGGAATGCATCCATCGTGGATCTCCTTAGCAGGTCTAGTTTTTGAGATCGGCGGGTGAGGACAGGGTTCCGCGCACCGCGGTCGCGGCCGCGACGGCCGGCGAAACCAGGTGCGTGCGGCCACCCTTGCCCTGCCGGCCTTCGAAATTCCGGTTGGACGTCGACGCACACCGCTCCCCCGGTGCCAGTTGATCGGGATTCATTCCAAGGCACATCGAGCAGCCGGCCTGACGCCAATCCGCCCCGGCCGCGGTGAAGATCTCGCCCAGCCCTTCGGATTCGGCCTGCGCGCGCACCCGCATCGACCCCGGCACGATCAGCATCCGCACGCCGTCGGCGACCTTGCGGCCGCGCAGCACCTCGGCAACCACCCGCAGATCCTCGATGCGCCCGTTCGTGCACGAGCCGACGAACACCGCGTCGACGGCGACGTCGCGCATCGGGGTGCCCGCCCGAAGGTCCATGTATGCCAATGCCTTCTCGGCGGCCTGCCGCTCATCATCGCTGGTCATCAGTTCCGGGTCGGGCACCGCCGCGGACAGTGGAACACCCTGGCCAGGATTGGTGCCCCAGGTGACAAAGGGGCTCAGCGTCGTCGCATCGATGTAGACGTCGGTGTCGAATTCGGCGCCCTCGTCGGTCTTCAGCGCCTCCCATGAGGCCACTGCCGCATCCCAATCCGCGCCCGCGGGCGCGTACGGACGGCCGCGTAGGAATTCATAGGTGGTCTCGTCGGGAGCCACCAATCCTGCGCGGGCGCCGGCCTCGATGCTCATATTGCAGATGGTCATCCGGCTTTCCATCGACAGCGATTCGATGGTGCTGCCGCGGTATTCGATGACGTAGCCCTGGCCGCCGCCGGTGCCGATCTTGGCGATCACGGCCAGGATGATGTCCTTGGCACTCACTCCTGGCGGCAGCACACCGTCGACATTGACCGCCATCGTCTTGAACGGCTGCAGCGGAAGTGTCTGGGTGGCAAGCACATGCTCCACTTCGGACGTACCGATGCCCATCGCGATCGCGCCGAACGCGCCATGCGTGGAGGTGTGGCTGTCGCCGCACACGATCGTCATCCCCGGCTGGGTAAGTCCGAGCTGCGGGCCCATCACGTGGACGATGCCCTGTTCGACGTCGCCCATCGAGTGCAGCCGGACGCCGAATTCGGCGCAGTTGCGCCGCAAGGTCTCGACCTGAGTGCGGGAGATCGGGTCGGCGATCGGTTTGTCGATGTCGACTGTCGGCACGTTGTGATCCTCGGTGGCGATCGTGAGATCGGGACGATGCACCGGTCGGCCGGCCAGCCGCAGTCCGTCGAAAGCCTGCGGGCTGGTCACCTCGTGGATGAGATGGAGATCGATGTAGATCAGATCCGGTTCACGCGCTGCACCGCTGCCGGCGCCGGCGACGACGACGTGGTCGTGCCACACCTTCTCGGGCAGTGTCCTGGGCTTGTCGGACGGGGCCATGACTTCTCAATTCGTTTTCGATTCCCGAAACGTAAGTCTGGATATCTCACATTTCGGGACGCTAGTATCTCGATATGGGACAGGATAGCGGCATCGGCGTGCTCGACAAAGCCGTGGGTGTACTGCACTCGATCGCCGATTCGCCCTGCGGGCTAGCCGAACTCTGTGAGCGGACCGGCCTGCCCCGCGCCACCGCACACCGGCTCGCCGCCGGCCTGGAAGTCCACCGGTTACTGGCCCGGGACAGCTCAGGTCGCTGGCGACTCGGACCAGCCATCAGCGAATTGGCCGCCCAGGTCAACGATCCGCTGCTGGCGGCGGGCGCGGCGGTACTGCCTAGGCTGCGGGAGATCACCGGCGAGAGCGTGCAGCTCTACCGCCGCGAGGGCACCAGCCGGATCTGCGTCGCCGCATTGGAACCGCCTGCCGGGCTGCGCGATACCGTGCCCGTCGGCGCCCGGCTGCCGATGACGGCCGGTTCGGGAGCCAAGGTACTGCTGGCCTACAGCGACAGCACCACCCAGCAAGCCGTCCTGCCGACCGCGAAGTTCACCGAACGCACTCTGGCGGAGGTCCGCCGCCGCGGCTGGGCGCAGAGCGCAGCCGAACGCGAACCCGGGGTAGCCAGCATCTCCGCCCCGGTTCGCGACCGCAGCGGCACGGTGATCGCGGCCGTGTCGGTGTCGGGCCCGATCGACCGGATGGGCCGGCGACCCGGCGCGCGGTGGGCCGCCGACCTGGTGGCTGCCGCCGACGCCCTCACTCGCAGACTGTGATCCCCGCGACTACCGCGCCGAACGGCCTGACAAACTGACGGCATGGGAACGAATCAACGCAACCAGATCGTCATGTCGGACGCCGAGATCGCCGATTTCGTGGCTCGTAGCCGCACCGGCACGATGGCGACCATCGGGGCCGACGGCCAGCCGCACCTCGTCGCCATGTGGTACGGCGTCCTGGACGGCGAGATCTGGATCGAGACGAAGGCCAAGTCCCAGAAGGCCGTCAACCTGCGTCGCAACCCGCGGGTGAGTTTTCTCATCGAGGACGGAATGACCTACGACACGTTGCGGGGTGTCTCTTTCGAAGGTGTGGCCGAGATCGTCGAGGATCCCGACACCATCTTCAAAGTCGGCATCAGCGTGTGGGAGCGCTATAACGGTCCCTACACCGACGACCTCAAGCCGGCCGTCGACATGATGATGAACAAGCGTGTGGCGGTACGCATCGCGGCCAGCCGCATCCGGTCCTGGGATCACGGCAAGCTCGGCATGCCGCCGATGCCGCTGGCAGGCTCCACTGCACCCAACGAATAACTACGGGGCCGGCCGAGTAACTAAGGGCGCGCGTAGCGGTCGCCGTACCACGTGAAGCTGTTGACGTACTTGCCCATATCCATGGCCAGTTCGAGGTTGGCACCCGACGGCTGCCCGGTCCCGTAGTCGGGGCTGAATTGGTGATAGGGGCCGACCGCGGCCGCGATCAGTGCGTAATCATGCTTGACCGCGGCCAGGACCATCACCCGAAGCCGCGTGTAAGTGGCCGACGAGCCGGTGGGAAACACGTCGGCGACGACACCGTAGCCGGGCTGATAACCAACCGACGCGTTGGGGATTTCGTAGTCGACGGCCGCACCCGGGTATCGACTTTCGACAAGCTGCTGCACGATCTGCTTGGCCGTGCGACTGTCCGCGGGCTCGCCGAAGAGTGTCAGCGTGCCGGTATCCCCGCCGACATAGTTCAGCTCAACGCCTTTCACACCCGGCGGATCGAAGGTGACTTCGTAGGCGGAGCCGTCGCCGGGATACGCGACCGAAAACGCACCGTCGTCGCCGCTGAACCGCGGGTTGGTTTCGACCGGGATGCCCAGCGGCGGCCTGCCGCAATCCGGTGGGCACACATAGGGTTGCGGCGCAGGAGTGATCTGCGCCGACACCACGACACCCGCGGCGACCGCCACGGCCAGGCCTGCGGCCATGGACCCCAGCACACCGGTATAGCTGGCTGCACGCTCCAATTGCCCGCCGTCGCCGGCACGGTCGCAGGCCTGGTGACGCAACGCGGCCGCAATGGCGGCCTGCACCACGCCCATCGCCGCGAACGCGATCAGCAGATGCAGCCCGCCGTACCACGCCGACGAGAGCGGCACGACGTCGACCACGCCCATCGCAGTCACCATGATCAGCACCGTCAGCAGCGCAGCTGGTCCGATACCCCGATATCGTCGAGGAGCGTTGGGCGGCTTGGTAAACCACAATGCAATGCCGACGATCCCACCGGTCGCCAGGCCAACCAACGGCCAGGCGATCCCCTCGACCAGCGCCTCGACCAGGAGGCTGCCGACCGAGCGGTCGGGGGCGGTGACACCCATCGCCAGTTGCGGCACCAGCAGCGTCGTGGTGGCAGCGCCGGTGAACACCGTCGCGCCAAGCGCGCCGATCGTGAAGCCGTCCAGTGCATTCCGGGGAGTGCGGTCCATCAGCCGCACCACCACTGCGGGCACCAGCATCAGAAGTGCCTCGCTGATCGGGACAGCCGCCCCGAATAGCAAGAACTGCGCCAGATTCGTCTGCGCACCCAACGCCGCGTCATAGGCCCGGGCGACTATCGGGCCCGCAATGAGCGCCCACCCAACGCCCAATCCCAGCCCCAGAACCGCGGATACGACGACACCGCGTAACCCGACGGTGCGGCGAATACCGGTTTGGCGCAGGTAGATGACGAAGAGCACGGGCAGCCCGCACACCGCGGTCGCGATCATTGCCGCCTGCCAGCGCAGCAGGGCGAATCCCGCCAACGCCGCCACGAGAACGATCAGGGCAACGCGAAAGCGACTGCGGGAGCGGTCGGGCAGCTGCGGGAACAGCGAACCCGTGAGTGAGGGCGCAGTGATCGACACGCCTACCCGCCGCCCGGTGCAAAGCCCGCGGCCACCGACTGGGCCTTCTGCACGTCGAGCAGATTCTGGGCGAGATTGATGGTGATGGGACTGCCGAGTCCGGTCACCAGGTCGTAGCCGGGTTTGGGGTTGTCGACTGCGTTGCCACCCATCGTGACGTCGTGGAAGCCCGGCCGCTGCGATCCCTGCGCAGCCCGGTAGAGAAGCGGGTTGATATCGCCCAGCGGCCTGCCGCCGTGGTCGAGCACATACTGATTCATCAACGCTGTCAGGCCGGCCCAGATCGGTGCGGCCTGCGAGGTTCCGCCGCCGATCCTCTTGTTCTGTCCGAAGACGATCTGCACGCCGGTGAACGGATCGGCCACCGCGGCGACGTCGGGAACGAGCCGGTGGTCGGTGTCCCGGTCGATGACGATGCCGCGCTGATAGTCGGGACGGGCGAACAATCGGGACACGCCGCCGCTGGAGCCCTGCGACATCGGCACGTCGATCCAGGCCCGCTCGTCCATCCACCTCCCTTCGATGTCGGTGTACAGCGTCGTACCACCGACCGAGGTGACCTCCGGCAGCGAGGCGATGGTGTCCACACCGACATCGTTGGGGCCCGGCGCCGCCGACCAGTCCTTGCCGCCTTTGCATTCCAGCCCCGCGGTGTCACCGCTGGCGTCGAAGACAGTGATACCGCGGCGGTGCGCGTTGGTCAGGGCGGACCGCACGGGCGCGACGTCGGCCGCGTTGACCAGAGCCTCGCATCCCCATCCGATCGACAGACTCCAGATCGAGCCGGGGAACCGCGCCGCGGCATCGTCGAACATCCGGGCGATCTTCTCGAAAGGCCCGTCGCCCTCGATGGTGTGCCGAGCGTTGACCACCACCAGCCGGGCCTCCGGCGCGATGGCGTGGCCGATTTCGAGGTCCATCACGGCCTCCCCCTCGGGCGGCGCGAGCGGGCCGCCGATCACCTCGGGGGTGAATCTCGGTAGCCGTGAGGAGTCGGCGAACATGTCGAGGTCGCGCTGATCGAAGCCGTCGAATGAGAAGAACACCAGCGTCTGGCCGGCCCCGCGGTAGCCGGCCTCGACCAGCGGGGTCGCGTTGTAGGCAGTCAGCAGATGCTGCGGCGTCAGCCCGGGGCGCGGCACGTCCAGCGGAAGCACCGGCCGCGCCATCCGGTGCGGCAGGTAGCTCAGCACTCGGCCGACGCCGGTGACACCGTCGCGCAGTGCGGGCGGCAACACCGGTTGCCGGGGTGAGGCGTAGAACACCTGGCCTTGCCGGCCCCGGTAGTCCTGGACGGGCACGCCGAACGCGTCCGCGATGCCGTCGGCGGTTCCCGTGACGAACGCGAAGTTCTCGCCGGGTTGCCAGCGCACCGCGAGTCGATGCGCGTTCGCCCAATCGATCAGCGTCGCCGGACGCACGGATCCGTGGAGGGTGACGGTGAGCTGAACCTCACTGACGCGGGACGGGCCGAGGTTGGTCGACGCCGCCAGCAGTGACGCGAAGGGACCGCTGATGACCGGGGCGCCGTGCGCGAGCCGCGAGACCGATGGTCCCGATGCCGTGGCCAACACCAGAAGCACCGCGGCAATCAGGGTTGCCGCTCGACACTGCTTCATCCGTCGCACAGCGACAATGCTGCGGCAAGATCCCCACGGGTGCGACGATTTGCTGGCTGCGACACAATGGCGGCCCCCGAAATGACGAATCGCCCGGTCGGTGACCGGACGATTTGGATTGGTAGCCCCGATGGGATTCGAACCCACGCTACCGCCGTGAGAGGGCGGCGTCCTAGGCCGCTAGACGACGGGGCCAGAACCAAATCCATGGTGCGCCTTGCGGCGCACCGGTTAGCCAGCATAGCCCAGAGGCCGTTGCCGACATAATTGCTGGGGTACCAGGACTCGAACCTAGAATGAGGGAATCAGAATCCCTAGTGTTGCCAATTACACCATACCCCATTGGCTGCCTATAACCGCTGGTCAGAAGCCTTTATCCCTGGTCTAGCGAAGGGACTCGGGCCGCTCTGCCAAGGTTCGCGGGCCGACGAGCACAATATCAAAGATTTCCGCCATCCTTTTCCAGCACCCCCGCATGGTCGCGCGCGCCCCGCAGTCGCTGCAGGCTACGGTCGCGACCCAGCAGCTCCAGCGACTCGAAAAGCGGCGGGCTGATCGTGGCACCCGTCACGGCCACCCGGATCGGCCCGAACGCCTTGCGCGGCTTGAGCTCGAGCCCCTCGATCAGCGCGACCTTGAGCGCCTCCTCGATGGCCGGCGTTGACCACTCGGTCACCGCCTCGAGTGCGGTGATTGCCGCGTCGAGCACCGGCGCCGCGTCGGGGCCGAGTTCCCTGGCGGCCGCCTTCGGATCCAGTTCGTAGGCATCGTCGTTGAAGAATTTCAGCAACTCCCACCCGTCGGAGAGCACCACGATGCGGGTCTGAATCAACTGTGCGGCGACGGCGAATCCTGCATCGTCGAGCCCGGTGTCGTGGCCGTGCGCATCGAAATAGGCGCGCAACCGGCTGGCGAACTCTGCTTCGTCGAGCCGGCGGATGTGCTCGGCGTTGATCGCGTCGGCCTTCTTCTGGTCGAACCGCGCCGGGTTGGAGTTGACGTCGACGACGTCGAAGGCGGCGACCATCTCGTCGAGGCTGAAGATGTCGCGGTCCTCGCCGATCCCCCAGCCCAGCAGCGCCAGGTAGTTGAGCAGGCCCTCGGGAAGGAAACCGCGGTCGCGGTGCAGGAACAGGTTGGATTCCGGATCGCGCTTGGACAGCTTCTTGGTACCCTCCCCCAAAACCGGTGGCAGGTGGGCGAATTCGGGAACACGGTCAGTCACACCCATGCGAATGAGTGCCTGATACAGGGCAATCTGGCGCGGCGTCGACGACAGCAGGTCCTCCCCGCGCAGCACATGGGTGATCTTCATCAGCGCGTCGTCCACCGGATTTACCAAGGTGTACAAGGGTTCTCCGGTCGCACGGGTCAACGCGAAATCGGGAACCGTTCCAGCGGCGAATGTCGTTGTGCCCCGGACCAGGTCGTGCCAGGTGATGTCCTGGTCGGGCATGCGCAGCCGCAGCACTGCGTTACGCCCCTCGGCGACGTAAAAGGCGCGCTGCTCGTCGGTCAGGTCGCGGTCGTAATTGTCATAGCCCAGTTTGGGATTGCGCCCGGCCGCCAGGTGCCGCGCCTCCACCTCTTCGGGTGTGGAGTACGCCAGATAGGCCTCCCCGGATTCGAGCAACCGGTCCAGCACATCTCGATAGCGAGCCGTGCGCTGGGACTGCCGGTAGGGCTCGTAGGGGCCACCGACTTCGGGGCCCTCGTCCCAGTTCAGCCCCAGCCAGCGCAATGCATCCAGCAGTGCGGCGTAGCTTTCCTCGGAGTCGCGCTGGGCGTCGGTGTCCTCGATGCGGAACACGAACGTGCCGCCGGTGTGGCGGGCGTAGGCCCAGTTGAACAACGCCGTGCGCACCATGCCGACGTGCGGAATACCGGTCGGTGACGGGCAGAACCGCACGCGCACTGGATCATTGGCGGCGACGGTCATCAGTTACCCTTCCGGATCACGGGATTCGTCAACGTCCCGATGCCCTCGATGCTGACGCTGACGGTGTCGCCGTGCTCGATGGGCCCGACACCTTCCGGCGTCCCAGTGAGGATGAGATCGCCGGGCAGCAGGGTCATCACGGCTGAGATCCACTCGATGATGGCCCCGATGTCGTGGATCATCAGCGATGTCCGGCTCAGCTGACGCACCTCGCCGTTGACCTCGGTGCGGATCTCCAGGTCGGACGGGTCGAGGTCGGTGACGATCCACGGACCCACCGGGCAGAACGTGTCATGCCCCTTGGCCCGGATCCACTGACCGTCGGCCTTCTGCTGGTCACGGGCCGACACGTCGTTGGCGATGGTGTAGCCGAGGATGTTCTCGGCGGCGCGCGCGGCCGAGACGTCCTTGCACGGGCGGCCGATGACGGCGGCCAGCTCACCCTCGTGGTGGACCGGGAAAGCATTGGCGGGCAACTGGATCGGCACACCAGGCCCGATGATCGCGGTGTTCGGCTTGAGGAAGATGACCGGATCCTCCGGGGCCTCGCCACCCATCTCCTCGATATGGGCCAGGTAGTTCTTGCCCATGCAGACCACCTTGCTGGCCAGGATCGGCGCCAGCAGGCGCACGTCGGCCAGTGGCCAGGTGCGGCCGGTGAACGTCGGCGAACCGAACGGATGCTCAGCTATCTCACGAACGATTTCACTCCCCGAGTCCCCTTCGATACTGACGAAGGCGACCCCGTCGGGACTGGCGATTCGACCCAGGCGCATTGGACCAATGCTAGTAGTCGGCGACCCGTTCCTCGTCATCGCCCACATCTCCCATATAGTGAGATATTAATTCAGCATTGTGAGATGCTGCGTGGAATTATGGCGGCATGCCCGTCGACACGATCAGCACCGTGCGGCGCTGGATGATGCTCGCGATCGCCTTGTTTGCGACGTTGTCGGCCAACGTCTTCATCAACGGCGCCGCCTTCCTCATTCCTACCCTGCACACCACGATGGGCCTCGACCTGGCCAAGGCCGGCCTGGTGTCGGCGATGCCGAGTTTCGGCATGGTGGTGACCCTGATCCTCTGGGGCTATGTGGTGGACCGCGTCGGCGAGCGCTTCGTGTTGTCGGTCGGCTCCGCGTTGACCGCCGCTGCGGCGCTGGCGGCTGCCTCGTCGCACTCGCTGATCCTGGTGGGTGCCTTCCTGTTCCTCGGCGGAATGGCGGCGGCCAGTAGCAATTCGGCCAGCGGGCGACTGGTGGTCGGGTGGTTTCCACCACAGCAGCGGGGGCTGGTGATGGGCATCCGCCAGACCGCCCAGCCGCTGGGTGTTGCGGTCGGCGCGTTGGTCATTCCCCGTCTGGCCCAGACGCACGGAGTGGGGCTGGCACTGTTGTTCCCGGCGGTCATATGCGGGGTGGCAGCGCTGGTGTGCGCCGTCGCGGTAGCCGATCCGCCACGCCCGCCCCGTGCCGAAGCACCCGCCGAACATCTGGCCAACCCCTACCGGGGGTCGTCGGTGCTGTGGCGCATCCATGCGGTGTCGGTGCTGCTGGTCGTGCCGCAGTGCGTGGTGTGGACGTTCACCCTGGTGTGGTTGATCGCCGAGCGCGGCTGGTCGGCGGAATCCGCCGGCGTGCTGGTGATGGTCGCTCAGGTGCTCGGCGCGCTGGGTCGGATCGCCGCGGGACGCTGGTCGGACCGACTTGGGTTGCGGCTGCGGCCGATCCGGATGATCGCGGCGGCGGCGGCGATATCCATGCTGGCGCTGGCGCTGACCGATGCGCTGCACTCGCCGCTGAGCATCGCGGTGGTGGTTGTCGCATCGGTGATCACCGTTGTCGACAACGGGTTGGCCTTCACCGCGATCGCCGAGATCGCCGGGCCGTTCTGGAGCGGGCGGGCCCTCGGCACGCAGAACACCAGCCAGCTGCTGAGCTGCGGGCTCGCCCCGCCGTTGTTCGGCGCATTGATCGGTGTGGTGGGCTATCCGATCGCGTTCGCGGTGTGCGCGCTGTTCCCGGTCGTGGCGCTACCGCTGGTCCCCGCGGATCCGCCCATCAAGCACTAGGACTCTGCTGAATTATTTCCGCGTGGCGGGGCCGGTTGTGCTGGGCTTTTCGGGACAATTGGTGGGTGCAGGGTCGGTGTGAGGATCAG
>FLQS01000076.1 GCA_900078375.1 uncultured Mycobacterium sp.
GGAACCGGCCCGCCAGGACTCATTCCACCGCCTGGGCCCATCCCGCCTGGAACCGGCCCGCCAGGACTCATTCCACCGCCTGGGCCCATCCCGCCGGGTGCCATCATCCCGCCAGGCCCCATCATCCCGCCAGGCCCCATCATCCCGCCAGGCCCCATCGGCATTTGACCACCAGCGCCCGTCATCGGGCACGTGCCCGCCGGACCAGTTCTGTCGCCGTCGTAGCCGCGATGCCACCCCGAGTACCTGCCGAGGAAAAACCCGGAGAAGAAGAGGACCGCGACGATGAACACGACGCCTGCGACGATGCCTACCCACGCCAGGACAGCGGTCAGGCGACGACGCTGGTCTGACGCTGGCGACGACGCGATTACCGGCCACTCCCCGGAAGCGGGAACTGTCTGGGAGGAAGTTTCAGAAGATTCGGCCACGCTGTGATGATGCGCCGATTGAGTTCGCCCGGTGTGGTTTCCCCTCGATTCCCAGCGTGCGTACAGGATGTCCTAAAGAGGGTAGTACTAAGCAACTACGTTGATCACGCGCACGCTAGGTGTTCGTCGTTCAGATGTCTGCCACGCAGTCACGGCGCCCATGGCGCGCCATGTGTCCCAGCACTCCACAAACTACTAATGCGCTACCTACTTTCGTAGATAGTAGATATATGTCGATTGATGCGAAGGGGCGAGAATGCCGAGAAGACGGGAAGTCCGGGAGCGTCCAATCCCCAAGTCGCTGTATACGATCGAATACCAGCGAGAGCGGCGATGGCGGGTCGCGGGCTGGGTGTTAAAAGGGATCGGGACGGTGATGGCGGTCATCCACACCATTACCCACCTAGGGCGGTTGCGGATCATCGGGATGCAGGATCTGCTGATCGGGTATCCGATCGCCGCTGTGCTGATCCTAGCCGGTTTATCGGTCGTGGGATTCGCCGCCAGAACCTAGCGGCCGCAGCCTATTGCGGTTTCACCGACGGGTCCTGCCCGGCCTTGCCTGCAGCGCACGTGCCGGCGATGGGCCCCACTTGGTAGGGGCTTTCTCGGCAAGTGTCATATCGTCCTCCACCTCATATATCGTCGCCTGCCGTCGTCACCGCAGTCGGTCGGCACACGGGTGTCTGCAATCGCAGCGACGCACGGCATGCGGCGCAGGACGAAAGCGTCCGTGTATCAGCATGTTCCAACCGGTGCTGGGCAACCCAGTTCCCCAGGGTGCCGGCACTGCCCCCAGGTCCCCGAGCACCCGGGCCGATCGGCTTCTCCGGTTGTGCGACGATCTGCACCGCCCGCTCCCGAAACTCCGGAGCGGTTTATCTTCGTGTCTGTGGCATGACTACTGCCTCCCACCGCATGCCTCCACGGTTCAGGGGAGATCCAGCTGCCGCGGCGGCTGCGGGATGAATCGTCGGCGACGACGGCAAGGTACGTGCGTGCGTACGTACGACAACAACTTTGACTGTTCTTCGCCGATCTAGTGTCCGTGCTGGTCGGGTGGTGGTTGCTGGGCGCGGTCGGCGTCGTTCGTGGGAGGTGTGGGGATATTGAGTGTGGCAGTGGCACCGAATGCGGCGGGTGGGCGGGGTGAGTAGCTGATTCCGCTGGGCTCAGCGCCGACAGCGACAGTCGCCACCACTGACATGCTGCCTAAGTTGATCGCCGACACCGTGTTGTCGTAGGTGTTGGTCACCCATGCCCTCGTTCCGGAGGTGTCGACGACGACGCCGTGGGGTCCTGCGCCGGTGGGGACGCTGCTGCGGACGGTCATCGCGGCGGCGTCGATCACTGACACAGTGTGGCCGGGTTTGTCGGGGGTGCCTTGATCGGCCGAGAGCACCGTCGCCTCGTCCGGGGTTAGGTACAACTGGACCGGAGGGGCCGATACGGGTGCGCTGCCGACGACCGTGCGTGCGTGCAAGTCCACTTTCACCACCGATGCAGGGGCGGTGATTCCTGCGTAGGCGTAGCGCCCGTCGGCGGTGACCGCGACCTGTGCCGGTCCCGTGCCCACGGGCACCGCGCCCAAGAACGTATCGGCGGCGGGGTCGATGAGATCCAGCGCGCCAGCCATGGTGTTGGCGACCACGATCACCGAGCCCCCGGCGGCGGGGCGTAGTCCATGCGGCATCCCGCCGAGGTTGATCCGGCCCACCGGCTGGAGCCCCGGGGTCTGGTACACCGACACGGTGCCGTCTCCGGTGTTGGTGACATAGACCCTGCCGCTGGGGGCGTCGATCACATGCGCGGGAGCTGGTCCAGTGGAGGCGGCAGCTTCCACGGTGTAGGTCGCTGCGTCGATCGCCACCACCAAGTTGTTGCTGCTGCTGACCGCGTACACCGTCGCACTGTCGCGACCCACCTGGACGTTGTGCGGTTTTTTCAGGCCGCGCACAGTCGTGGTCACCGCGTTGGTGGAGGCATCGAGCACTGTGAGGCTGTCCCCGCCCTCATCGGCCACCCACACCGACCCGGAGGGGGCCGGTTCTGGCGACACAGTCGTCGTCGGTGTCTGTGGTCGGGAGATGTTGTTTTCGCTCGAGCAGGCCGCCAGCGCCGCGGTAATCACCACAACTGCGGTAACGGCAACTCGTCGGGTTCTCATCGAAGGGTCCTTTCGCCGGTACCACAGCGTGCTGTGCCATCTGGATCTAGCCGTCACGCTTTACACAGGCGAGACGACTTTCGGATGCCACTGCGGCGCGGCACCATCATCGACCATGCACGCGCGATCGCCCCCGCGGCGCGGTTTCTTGAGCGAATCTTTACAGAACCCTCATCGATTCAACGTCATCCGTGCGCACTGTTGGAGTTAGCACGAGGTGGACGACCACGTTTTGCCGCAAGGCTCTGCTATGGGTTGCTTGTGCGACGCTGGTGTCGTACCTCGCGCATGAGAAGTTCGCCGCAGTGCGGCTTCATCTTTGAGGAAAGGAGCGGACGACGATGATGTGGTATGGCGGTGACGGCTGGGGATGGGGCGGTTGGATCCTGATGACGGTCGGGATGGTTGCGTTCTGGGCGCTGGTGATCACTGCGATCGTGTTTGCCGTTCGCTTTGTTGCCGATTCACGCCACACCTCCACCCGTCCGCCTGTTTCCGGGCCGATGCGGGCGGAGGATCTGCTCCACGAACGCTTCGCTCGTGGCGAGATCGACGGCGAGGAGTATCGGCAGCGCATGGCGCTGCTGCGTGATCACCGGTGACCGCGATGGGCTCGCACCGTGTGCGGCCGGTGTTGATCATCGCGATCGCCGCCGTCGCCCTCGGAATCGCGAGCACGGCAATGTTGGCCGCCTTTGGGTCGTTCGCCGGTTCACGATCCTGTGCGGCACCGGCGTTGCCCGGCACAGTGGTTGACGTCACCCTCACCGACATGGGAGGCATGATGGGGCCGGGCATGATGGGCAACGGCCCCTATGGCCCGGGTGCGAACAACAACGGATACCCGTGGCCCCGCAGGGGAACGACGCGAGTCTTCGTCAACCCGTCCACAGTCCCGGCGGGACCGGTGTCGCTGCGGGTACGCAACAAAGGTGCGCTGACCCACGAGGTGGTCGTGCTGCCACTTCCGCAGGGCCAGCTTCCTGGGCAGCGTGTCAGCGGTCCCGACGGCAAGGTCGACGAGACCGGCAGCCTGGGTGAAGCCTCCCGCACCTGCGGTGCCGATGACGGTATGGACATCGCCCCTTACGGCATCGCTGCCGGGGCCAGCGGCTGGACCACCATCACCCTGCCCCCCGGACGCTACGAGCTGATCTGCAACATCGCCGGCCACTATTGGTCCGGCATGTTCGCTGAACTCGACGTCACTGGTCAGAACCGATAAATCTGGCGCCGCAGGCGCAACCGCGTGCGAGAACCTAACAAGCTCGTATGAGTTCTGGTGTGTTGACGCCAAGAAGGCCTTTGACCTCGACACGTTTGCCTGTATTGCCCAACAATCCAGTCACTGTCTGATGGCACCGGTATATTTTCTGGCATGTTGCAATACCCGGATCCGCAGATAGTTGTCGACGACCTCGGCGACAAATTCTTGCGTGCTTTCGTTCAAGCCGTCGACGCCGCGCGTGCTGACCTCACGGCATTCGAGCAGTTCAAGCCTGAGTGGTTCGTCAATTTCTCGAAGCGTTTCGTCGCGAACTTCATCCACGAGCGCATGTGGGACAGCATGACCCGCCAGGTCGCCAGCCACCCGGACGTCACCGTCGTCGACGAAGAGCCGACCCGTCAAATCCATTACGGCACCAACTATGTGGTGCGCTTCAAACGCCACGCGAGCAACTTGAGGATCGAGACGTTCCCGACCGGCGGAGCGTTGGCGTTCTGGACCAACCAGGCCGCCCTGCCCGGCCTCGACCTCGTCACGCTGGCCATGGGTTATATCTGGGACACCGACCTCGGTGAAATTGGAGACGCCATCCTGTCGTTCCGGGATGGCAAGAATAAACCGGTGTGGTCGGTTACCTTGAAGTCGCGAGGTGGCGAGGCGGCAACCGATATCATGTGGGAACCGATCGATCCGCAGCTCCCGCAACTTGACCTTAGCGAGGTTGCTGAAGAGCACGACGAGGGCACCATGGACCAACCATGAGCCAGATCGGCGACGTCATCCTGACCGCCCGACGCGCCGCCGGCCTCACGCAGGAAGAACTCGCAGACAAGCTGGGTATTACTCAGGCTGCGTTGTCGCGATACGAGAACGACCTGCGGGAACCCGATGACGCCACGGTCGAGCGGATGTCTGAAATCCTCGATGTGTCACCAGATTTCCTCACGCATCCTTTCCAGCTGCGAGGAGCACTCGCAGCCGATGCCCACATGCGGCGCCAGAAGACGACGAAGGTGTCGGAGTGGAAGTCGGCCGAATCGAAGTTGAACCTGTACCGGATGCGGTCGGCGTTTTTGACGCGCCGGATCCCCATTAGCCCGGCGAACCACATGCCCACCTTCGATCCAGATGAGACCGCACCGGCCGACGCCGCCCGCATGGTGCGGGCCCAATGGCGAATGCCGATTGGCCCAGTGCGCAATCTGACGCGGTGGATCGAGTCCGCTGGTGTCATCGTCATCGAGGAGCGCCTGGGAACCCGGCGCATTGACGGGTTGTCTCAGTGGGCCAGTGAGTATCCCGTCGTGCTGCTCAACGCGGATCTGCCAGCTGACAGGAAACGATGGACGCTGGCCCACGAGGTGGGCCACCTCGTGCTGCATTCGAGCTACGTGGACCCAGACGTCGAAACACAGGCCAACGAGTTCGCCGCTGAACTACTCATGCCGTGTCACGTCATCGAGTCTGATCTGCATGACCTGACGCCGTCGCGGCTTCTGGCGTTGAAGAAGGTGTGGGGTGTGTCGATGCAAGCCATCTTCGAGCATGCTTACCGCTTGGGGAAGGCCAGTGCTGCCGAACGGACAAAGTTCTACCGCACCATGAACGCACGAGGATGGCGCAGGCATGAGCCAGGTGCCGACGTCATCGCGGACGAACGACCGGAGTTGGCGCAGACGATCGGGCAGACCCTGATGACACGCGGTGGCCTCAGCCGCGACGAAGTCGCCCGCTTGACCGGCCGCCGTAACGCTGCGAATGAAGAGCTTTTCCTGCCGCCGGAGACACGCCTAAGGGTGCTGTAGGCATGGTTGAGATCAACCTTCGGGCACTGAGCTGGTCTTCTGGGAGATTGCGAACGCGGGAAAATCCTTGGTGCTCAGCTGATAACCCAGAGGTCGCGAGGGCAAATGCAGAATGCATTGTTTGTCACGACCTTGTCACATGTCGGGTGACACAACGGGGGAGGGAGGGAGATCTCCATGGATGATAGTCACAGGTCACATGCCATTACTGGGACAACAGGCAACACATAGGGACGGGACTGCGCGGACTGTAAATCCGTCGGCGAAAGCCTACACAGGTTCGAATCCTGTACCTGCCACTCTGTTCGAAGGCTGCTTTCGTTTGAGCGGCGTGTTCAAGTAGCGCCAGAATTGTCACAGATTGTCACAACGCGGGTGGAACTGAACGCGCAGTCGTGCACGAAGGCGGGTAGGCGGGTAGTGGTTCAGTTTGAGGGGAAGCGGCAGGCGATCGCGGACAGCATGTTGACGACGCTGCGGCGGTTTACCGCAACAGATCGCAAATCCCCTTGGACCCGGAATGCATCTAACGATCTGTTGTAGCGGACGTGTTCGGTCAGTTCGGCGTGTAGCTTCTCGGCTTGTCCGTCCAGCGCCACTAGTTCGCGGTTGAGTTCATGGCGAAAGCTCCGATATCTGGCAGTTGTGTCGCACATTATCCCGAATCTCGGAGTCCGCGGGAGTTCCGGGAATTGGGAATCATCTGATCCAACGGCGTTGCAGAGGTGGGTTGGCCAACATGTGTGAGAGTGATCGTCGGGCTGTGTCGCGTTCCCAGCCTTGGCGAGCACAGTGGGTGGAATGACGACTGCACCCGACGATGGCGGGACATTGGACGCTGCGGCGAACGTCAACGCGGGCGCGCCGGCGGCGAGCCAGGGCGTCCTGAGCAGTGCACCGGCAGGGTTGTCATCGGCTCAGGCGCAGGCATTGCTGGCCGAATTGGGGCCCAACACAGTTCGGGAGGAACGCCCGGGCTTGGCGGCACGGCTGGCAGGCTCGCTGTGGGCGCCGGTGCCCTGGATGCTGGAAGCCACGATCGCGTTGGAGCTGGCGCTGGGCAAGTGGCTGGATGCGGTGATTGTGGCGGCGGTGCTGGTGTTCAACGCCGCTCTGGGGTTCCTTCAGCAGGGCCGGGCCAGGGCGGCCTTGGAGCTGCTGCGACACCGGTTGGCGGTCAATGCGCGGGCGCGCCGGGATGGTTCATGGCAGCTGGTACCGGCCGTTGAGCTGGTCGACGGCGATGTGGTGCACGTCCGGGTCGGTGACCTCGCCCCGGCCGATCTTCGGCTGAATTCGGGCAGTGTCCTGGTGGATCAGTCGAGCCTGACCGGGGAGTCGGTGGCTGTCGATCGGGGGAGCGGTCAGGGGCTATACGCGAGTTCGACCATCGTGCGGGGTGAGGCGACCGGAACAGTCACTGCGACCGGATCCCGGACCTTTTTTGGACGCACCGCCGAGCTGGTCCGCTCCTCCGGCTCTACCGATCGCCTGGGCGGTGTGGTGCTGCGCATGGTGCGGGTGTTCATCGCCATTGACCTGCTGCTCGCCGTGGCAGCGACCACATATCTGGCGGTGCGCGGCGCCCCGGGCGAGGACATCATCTCCTTCGCGATCGTGCTCCTGCTGGCCTCGGTCCCAGTCGCACTGCCGGCCGCGTTCGCCCTGGCCGGGGCACTGGGCGCCCAGCACCTGGTCGGACGCGGAATCCTGACCGCGCGTCTGTCAAGCGTGACTGCCGCCGCCGAGATGGACGTGCTGTGCGTGGACAAGACCGGCACGATCACCTGCAACCGGCTCGCCGTCGCCGCAATCACCATCGGGCCAGGCATATCCGAGGCCCAGGTGTTGCGCCTGGCCGCGGGCGCCTCCGACGAGGCCACCCAGGACCCGATCGACTTGGCCATCCTGCGTGCCGCCACCGAACGCGGCGTGCACGCCGATCCCCGGATCGGGTTCACGCCGTTCGACCCCGCCACCAAACGCTCCGAAGCCACCCTGCACACCGGTAGCCAGACCGTGCGGGTGGCCAAAGGGGCACCGCAGGTCATCGCTGCGCTGGCCGGACAACCCCCCGATCCCGACGTCGCCCGCCTGGCCGCCGCCGGCGCCCGGGTTGTGGCTGTGGCGCTCGCCGAACAGGGCGACGCTTGGCGCCAGGTCGGCCTGCTCGCACTGGCCGACTCGCCGCGCCCGGACGCCGCCGCCATGCTCGCTTCCCTGGCAGAACTCGGCGTGAGCGTGGTGATGATCACCGGCGACAGCGCCGCCACCGCCGCCGCCATCGCCGCCCAGGTGGGCATCAACGGCCCGGTCGTGCGCGCCGCCGCGCTGTACGACGAACGCGTCGCCCCGATCACCACCGGCGTCATCGCCGAGGTTCTTCCCGAAGACAAGCACCATCTCGTCAAGCAGCTTCAAGACGCCGGGCACACCGTGGGCATGACCGGCGATGGCGTCAACGATGCGCCTGCGCTGCGCCAAGCCAACGTCGGCATCGCGGTTGCCGGCGGCACCGACGTCGCCAAGTCCGCCGCCGGGGTCGTGCTGACCCGCGAAGGACTCGCCGACATCGTCGGCCTGGTCCAGGAGAGCCGCCGCATCCACCAACGCTCGCTGACCTACGCCCTCAACGTCAGCGTCAAGAAACTCGAAGTGCCGATCCTGCTCACTGTCGGTGTATTCGCCTGGGGCCAGTTCGTGTTCACCCCGCTGCTGATGGCACTTCTGCTGCTCGGCAACGACGTGGTCAGCATGGCGATCACCACCGACCGCGCCGACTACGGCCGCCGACCCGACCGGTGGGCCGTGCGCAACATCGTCGCCGGGGCCAGCGCCGTCGCGGCCCCGCTGCTCGCGGCTTCGATCGGGTTGCTGTGGTTCACCCGCGACGTCTGGCCGGGTCTAGACCTCGATCGTCTGCGCACCTTGAGCTATCTCACCTTGCTCGCCAGCAGTCAGGTCACCATCTACCTGGTCCGCACCCGTGACCACGCCTGGACGAGCCGCCCCAGCACCCCCCTGATCGCCGCGACCGCCGCTAACCTCGCCATTGCGCTGACCCTCGCCCTCACCGGAACATTCATGGCCCCTCTGCCGGGCACGGTCGCGCTCCTCGTGCTCGGGGCGCTGCTGGTCAGCGCACTCATTGCCGATCTCATCAAAATTCCGGTGTTCAAAGCTCTTGCACTGCATCGGTGCTGACGGTTGCCCGCGCTAGCTCGAACAGGCCGCTTCCCTCGATTTACAGCTTCTTTGCCTGCTCGCACATGGCGACAGACGCAGGTAGGGCAGACTCGACACTCGGCAAAGTCCGCTCAACGCAGCTCAGAGCCCAGAGGCAGAGCGTTCCGGACGCTCGTAAGCGAGCCGGGTTTCAGCGGGCTGTCAGCCAGGCGAGGCTGCCGGCGCCGGCGAGCACGCAGTAGATGGCAAATGGTGTGAGAGTGCGTGTTTCGAAGTAGCGGGTCAGAAACCGCACTGCCAGGTAGGCCGACACGAACGACGCCAGACTGCCGATGAGCACCTGGCCGTGGATGCTGGTTCCGAGCGGACCGAACAGGTCGGGGACCTTCAGCAGGCCGGCGGCCAGGATGATCGGGGTGGCCAACAGGAAGGAAAATCGTGCAGCTTCCTCGTGCGACAGTCCGCGCCACAGGCCGGCGACCATCGTCACCCCCGAACGGCTGATTCCCGGTAACAGGGCCAGGATCTGAGCGCAGCCGATCAGCACACCTTGCGGTATGGACAATTCGGCGAGGCGGTCGTCGACAGCATTGCCTGTGGAGCCAGCAGCCTCGGTCTGGTCGGAGCCTGGGGCGCTCCCCGACGTCAAAGCGGGCACTCTTCGGCGCATCAGCTCTCCGGCATACAGCAAAACGCCATTGACGACCAAGAAGGCCGCGGCGGGAACGGGCTTGCCCAGGGTGGTGCGGAAGACGTGGTCCAGGGCCAGACCAGACAGCCCGACCGGGATGGTCGCCAACACGATCAGCCATGCCAGCCGTTCGGCCGGAGTTTCGATCCGCCGGTATCGCAGCGAGGTGGCGAAGCCGGCAAGGATTCGCACCCAGTCACGCCAGAAGAACACCAGCAGCGCGGCGGCCGTGGCCACATGAAGACCGACGATGAATGCCAAATACGGCGATTCGGGTGTCGAGACGTTGAGGTCGGTGGCCCAGCGTCCACCGACTAGCGCCGGAATGAGAACCGAATGACCAAGGCTGGATACCGGAAATAACTCAGTGACGCCCTGAAATGCGCCCACCACCAGCGCTTCGAAGTAACTGAGGTGGGCGGTCACGGTGAGCGGTGGCTTCGTAGAGTCGTCACGGTCGGTCGTGAGGAGTGCACGGGCGGCACGCTACCGGCGGCGGGGGCGAACGGCCAATGGTTCTCAGCGAACTCTCAACAGCCGTGTCCGTTGGCGATTCCGTTATGTATCCGGTGGTTGGATGGTTGAACGTGGAGCACGGTTCCGGCGCCGGTACGGCAGATTTCGGGTTCGTCAGCATCGGTGTGATCGCCGCGTTGGGAGTGATCGCGATGACGGCGATCGGGGTTGCGCGACGTCCGGAATGGCGTCGGGCACTTGCCCGTGTCGGCGATGTGATGCCCATCCGCCGGTTCTGGGAGTGGACCACCGCGCGGCTGGGGCCGCCGACGTCGTCGCTGCGGGCGCGGATGCGGCTGCAGGGAGTGGCGGGCCTAACGCTGATCGCAGGTCTGGTCGTAGTCACTTTCATGGCTGTTGGGTTCACCGACCTACTCGACGACGTGCTGGAGGGTGACGGAGTAGCTGTCGTCGATCACCCGTCGGCGCGATGGCTGGCGCAGCACCGTGACGTGTGGCTGACCCATGTGCTTGTAGCGGTGACGCATGGCGGCGGCCCGGCCGGTCAGGCGGTGTGGCTGGCGCTGGTGTGTGCCGTCGCGGCGGTGCGCGGCAGATCGTGGCTGCCGGTGCTGCTTGGCGCGGTTGGTGGAGGTGGGATCGCCGCGATGATAGTGCTCGCCAAGCATCTGGTCGGTCGACCGCGCCCGACTTCGCCGTTTGCGCTTATTCCCGCGACGGGCTTCTCGTTTCCCTCTGGCCATGCGACGGGCGCAGCGGCAATTGGGTTGTTGTGCGCCTGGATTTTGTGCCGGTGGGTGGTCAGACCATGGGCCGCACAGGTTTCGGTGTGGGCAGCCACCGGCGCCGCGATCGCACTGATCGGCTTCTCCCGCCTCTACCTTGGGGTCCACTTCGTGACCGATGTGTTGGCGGGCTGGTTGCTGGGAGCCGCGTGGGCGGGGGTAGTCGTTCTGGCCGGATCATGGTCGGTGGCCGAGCGGGGGCGGCAACCCGTCCGCGGGCCCGACTGCAGCCACGACTCGTAAGGCGCTGTCGGAAGTGAACGCCGCGGGAGGCATGCCCGACACACAAACGTATGTCCCTTTCACCGTTTCGGACGGAACGATCACCGTTTCGGTGTCGGAAGGTTGGGCGCACAACACCCCATCTGGTGGCGCAACACGATTCGCCGACAAGAACAACAGCGGTGGTGGTACCTCGACGCACTTTCTCGTCGCGATCGTTCTGGCGATTTCGGCCACTGCGGGGATCGCGGTCAGGATGGCGTGCCGAGCGCCTTTCGCGGCTTTGAGGGGACTGTAAGCCACCTACAGCACAGTCGCTTTCAGCGTCCTCTCAGCGATTCGGTGCGATACTCGCCGCCCCGGACGGTTCAGCGGTGAGCGCCCGGATATCGAGCTACCCGCCCGCCCGCTCGCCCGCGATCGGAAGGTATGGCTCTGTCGATTTCCACACGGTGACGGGCATACAGATGTGGTCACCGCACTGGTGATGGAGGAATATGAGGATCGTCGGTCGGTTGCTGGTGGCGGTGATTGCTGCGGTTGCGGCGTTGTTCGTCGGGACAGGC
>FLQS01000075.1 GCA_900078375.1 uncultured Mycobacterium sp.
ACCCACATCACCAACACCACCACCGACCACACCACCGCAGCCCCAACCCACCACGCCCCCACCACCCAACACTGGCCCACCCCCCCACCGACGTCCTTAACGTCGACTCAGCCGGCGGTCGCCGCCGCCGATTTCGCGGACAGCTGGCCCGCCAAGGCGCCTGCTCGCCGCCGGCGGCGAGCGGTGGTGCTCTCCGTTGTTGCCGCGGTCGCGGTAGTCGCGGCGGCCGTCCTCGGCCTCACTGTGATGACCGCGCACAACAAGACCCAACGCATCGCCGCTGAGCACGAGGCGGCCCGCGCTGCCGGTGAGGGCTACCTACAGGCCCTCGCGGCCGGTGATGCGAAGACGGCCCTGTCGTTGAGCGCCTCGGCCCCTGCCGACACCCACTTGTTGACAGAGGCGGTCTTGCAGGCCGGGCTGACGTCGCTACCTGTCACCGATATCTCAGTCACCGCCTTTGACCCCCTCGGCAGTGAGGTGGCCACGACCGAGAAGCTGCGACTGACGGCCACATTCGGATCACAGGTCTCGTATGCCGACGTCACGGCGAGAAAGGTGGAGGGTCAGTGGAAGCTCGACAACACAACGGTCCAGGTTCCATTGAAAGCCCCCGCTGACGGGCCGTACGAGGGACTCAAAGCTGTGGCGATCGGCGGGCAGCCCACTGGCGGTGCTGCAACGCTGACACTGTTTCCTGGGTTGCCGGCAGTGGGTTCGGCCAACCGGTTCGTCGATGTCACCGCCGAGGTTAAGCCGGTACTGCTGGAAGGCTTGGCTGGAGCACCTGCGGAGCCGATTGTGCCGGCGATCAGCCTCAACGACATCGGCCGGCAGGCAGTCCTCGACACCGTGCAGGCTCGTTCGCAGTACTGCTTCCAGGGCGGCCCGTACCCTCCTGAATGCTGCCCAACCGGATCGTGCAAGAAGCCCGATAAGCCCGGCCGTAGCTCGGCGGGAATCGACATGAACACGGTGAAATTGACGAAGCTACGGTCCGTCGACGGCGCCTCGTACAGCCTCGATCCGGCCACCATGATCGTAACCATCACCGATGGTGAAATGCAGTGGTCGGCCGATGCTCAGAGGGCCGACGGTACCGGCATTTGGCACGACTACTGGATCACTGTCGGTCTGACCGGGAAGATGGTCAATATCGGTGTGGACCCACCTGTGTGGGTGGATCCACCGCGCTGATTGCCTGATCTTGCGGTCGAGGTGCATGCGCCGTCTCGACACTGCATCACCGGTCAGGCGGTGGGCGCGACGGGCGCAAGCTGGTCAAGGAGCGCTTCGAGAGCTGCGGTGGGTCGCGCCTCCAGTCGCTCGCCGGCCTCAGCCGACAACAGCTCGGTGGTGTCGATCCCTGCGGCGTTGGCCGCCTCATCTGCACTCAACCCGAGCGCACGACGTGCGGCGTAAAGCCGTTGTCCGACTGTGGCGTTGGGGGCATGGGCGGCGTGCAGCATGAGGTCGTTGTAGCGGGCCCGTACGGCGCCTAGTGCTACGGCTAGGGCTGCCGAGCCCCTGGCGTTGCGCGCTGCAGTGGCGGTGGCGATCTCAAGTTTGTGTAACTCGGCCAGAATTGCCGTGGCACGGGATGTGAAATCCGGATCAGTGCGCTCAGGCAGATCCGTGATGCGGGCCGAAAGGGCAACCAGCGCAAGGTCGATGACATCCGCCAGCGCCGAAGCCGGCACGGCATCAGTGGTCGCAGCTGCAGCCTCTTCCCGCAGCTGGTTGAGGGTTCCGGGCTGCCAGCCCAGCGCACCTTCCAACTTGCCCAGGGTCGTGTTGCGCGGCCACCGTCGACCTTTTTCGAGGGCGATCAGCGTGGCACCAGCCACGATTCCGTCCCGGGCCAGGCCTCGCTGAGTGAGGTCCAGTTCAGTGCGGCGCGCAGCGACGGCCGCACCGACGTGGGCCATGGCTGGATCGATGTCGCCGGAAGGATCCTCGTCGAGGTCCTCGTCGTCGTCCGGCGCAGGGGCGGCGTGGGCCGGGGCTGGCGCGCCGGAGGGGCTGGCGGTCACGGGGGCCAGGTGGGTGTGCCCGTCACGGGCGAGTTCGAAAACCACAGGCAATCCCTCAGTGGGGTGGCCTAGGCGCAGGGCTAGGCCGTCGGCAATCGGCACCGAGCTGCGCTTGCGCTCGTTGACATAGATTCCGTTGGTGCTGGTGTCCACCGCCAACCACCCACCAGTGTGGGGCTCCAGGCGAACATGCCGCCGGGAGATCCGCTCATCAGGAATGTGAATGGCGGCTTCGCTGTCACGCCCGATCACGACCGGCCCGTCGCTGGGGCGAACCACCCGGGCCCGATCACCGACTCGCACGATCAGCGCCGGCGTGTAGTCCACGAAAATACCTCCTGTCGTCCAATCCTGATGCGCCACGCCACCGAACTTGCCACTGCATCAGAAACAAGTATTGCATGCCGAGACATGTGTGGACCTGCTGCAGGCGGAACTCATCAGGTGAGACTCTCGA
Source organism: uncultured Mycobacterium sp. (assembly GCA_900078375.1). GTDB lineage: Bacteria > Actinomycetota > Actinomycetes > Mycobacteriales > Mycobacteriaceae > Mycobacterium. The sequence goes on from FLQS01000075.1 coordinate 2,491, forward strand.
CGTCATACGGCGCCACGCCCCACCGATTTGTCGGTGTCTTCCCAAGTCCGATGGCTATCCCGCGGCGGCGATCGCGGCCCGGGCAAACGCTCATGAGCGGTCCGCAACACATCCACTGCTTTAACTTTGGGTATTGCACTCCGAGTGTTTGGACGCTTATGCTGCCCACCATGTCGCTTCATCTGAAACTAAAGCACTATCAGCGGCGTGGCGCGGGTACTCGCCGCGGGGCCCCTCGGGCGTCGACCGTGGTCGCGCTTACCGGCGTCGCTGTTGCGGTGACGGCCGCGGTTGGGGCTCCGGTTGGCCACGCGACCATCGTGGGGGGCTTGGCGGCCTTCACCGACGGGTCGGGGACTCCCGCGGTCTCGTCCTCCCCGGTGGGGCCGTTCTCGTCGGCGGATCTGGCGGGTTCGCTTCTGTCGGCCGAGCAGGCCGCGGCTCTTACCGGGGCGACCGGTGCGATGCAGGTCCGCGGCCCGGCGGCCGGTTTCCTCAATACCGCCAAGGACATCAGCGATCGGCACTGCGCGAGTCCCTGGGGCCCGGGCGAGGCCGAGTCGTACACCGACAATGCCTATACCGGCCTGGCGGTCAGCACGGCCAGCGATTCTGTGGCGGGCTCTGAGCACACCATCACCCAAGCCGTGATCGGGTTCGCTGATGAGGGATCGTTGCGGCGCTACAAGAGCCGCATCGCCGGCCAGTGGCGCGACTGCGCCACCCGCACCATCACCTACTCGCCGCCCGACAACCCCAGCGCCACCCAGTTCTGGCAGCTGGGCACCGCTGACTCCAACCCTGAGCGAACCATGATGATCATGTCGCAGCACGTTTCCGGAGCTGACTGGGGCTGTGAGCGGGGCTTTGCCTCCACGACCAGCAACATCGCCATCGATGTCCTGGTGTGTGGGCGTGACCCGAAGGGCCAAGCATCCCAGGCTATTCGGGTGATCACAGGTCAAGTGCCCGGATGAGACCCGACCCGCCGCAAGGCGGCACTGCCGACAATGCCGTGCACCCGGCCAGGCCGAGGTGCCAGAATGGCCAGGACGCCAGCAACATTGCCGAAGAAGGGATTCGACGCGTTGTGCGCACTCCAGCAAGCTCCGTCTGGGCGCGCAGGCGCGGCGGTTTGTGTGCTGCGGCGGCATTGGTGGTTGCACAGATCGCCTCAGGCTGTGCGGCCACGGTCCCGGGAATCCTGTTGTCCGGGCCGGACCAGCCGTTCCGGGTAGCGGGCCTGGTCGCCGAGGACGGGGCTTCCGGCGTGCGCGATAACGCACCAGCACCCTCGGGAGCTGTGCGGGGAAGCGATAACGGACCCGTCGACCGGTTGGCAGCTGTGAGCATCGACGACATCACCGAGTACTGGCGCCAGGCCTATCCGCACAGCCTGCACGGCACGTTCGCTCCGGTCGGCACCCTGGTGTCCTACGACTCGACCAACCCCTCCAGTCCGGTGCTGTGCGGTGAAACTACCTATGACGAGGTCAACGCGTTCTTTTGCCCCCGCGATGACCTCATTGCCTGGGATCGCGCGGTGATGGTGCCGGTCACCAAGCAGTATTTCGGTGAGACTGCGGTCGCTGGGTTGTTCGCACACGAGTACGGCCACGCGATCCAGGAGATGGCCGACCTCGTTGAGCGCGACACCCCTACCTTGGTTGCCGAACAGCAGGCCGACTGCTTTGCCGGCAGCTACCTGCGCTGGGTGGCCGAGGGCCGCTCATCGCGGTTCACGTTAAGTACCGGCGACGGTCTCAATCATGTCCTGGCCGGCGCGATCACCATCCGCGATCCGGTCATCACGCCGCGGCGGATGAAATTACTCGAGGATGGCCATGGCACGGCGCTAGATCGGGTCAGCGCCGTCCAGAAGGGTTTCAGCGCGGGCCCTAGCGCGTGTGCCACGATCTCAATGGACGAGATCACCCGCCGTCGCGGCGATCTACCGCTCGTTCTCCAGTCCGAGTCGACCGGGGCGCTGCAGTCCGGGCAGGTCGCCATCACTGAGGAGACGCTGAACACGTTGGTGGAGATCCTCGGCAAGATCTTCACCCCCGAGCAGCCTCCCGCCCTGGCCGTCGACGCCTCCCGCGTCAGCTGCGCGGCCCACCCCACCCCCGACACCCCGGCGTGGTACTGCCCATCGGCGAACACCGTCGTCGTCAATCTCGATGCGCTCCAGAAGATGGGAACACCTGCCGACGAGTCGAATCACGTTCTCCTCCAAGGCGACGACACCGCGTTGTCGGTGGTGACGTCTCGATACCTGCTGGCTCTGCAACGGGAGCGAGGTCTTCCCCTTGACTCTGCGACGACAGCGCTGCGAACGGCATGCCTGACGGGCTTCGCGCAACGCGCTATGGCCAGGCGCGTCGACATCGCGTCGGGAAAGCAACTCCAACTCACCGCGGGTGATCTTGACGAAGCTGTCGCTGGGCTGCTCAGCAACGGACTCGTCGCCAGCGATGTCAACAACGACACCGTGCCAGCCGGCTTCACCCGGATCGCGGCGTTCCGCTCCGGGCTGCTTAACTCAACCGCTGACAGCTGCTATCAAAGGTATCTGCCATGACCACATCCCCGCCTTTTCGGCGTTCCATCGCCGCAGCCGCGGGCGTTCTGTGCTCGGCTGCGTTCACCGTAACTGGATGCGCGACAACAGTTCCGGGAACGGCGAGCCTCAAGCAGCCGGTGTCCAAGCCGGCCGAACCGACCCGCTCCCCCACTCCCCTGGTTACCGCCGCGGCGTTGCCCCAGCTGCTCATCGACTTGCCGACCATGCAAGGTCTCATCGGCTCACCGGCGCTGGAGACCGGCGCTGTCGACGCCAAGCTCAGCGAGCTCGACCCAGGCGACCACTACACTCCGCCGGAATGCCTTAGCTCCATGCTGTGGGGGCAGAACAGCGTCTATGCGGGCTTGAACGCCACCGATGCCTACGGACAGACCTATAAGGACCCTGGCCCCAAGGGGGCCCACGCTGTTGCGCAGATGGTTGTGCTCTTTTCCGACCGCGCCGCCGCGCCTCCGCCGCTCAACGCGTCACCGACCAGTGGAGAGCCTGTACTGGTCGGCAGGTGACGGAGACCCGCAGTGACGGATTGACGCCCCCGCACTGGACGATCGGCGATGTTGTGCAGACTGGCGCGGTGACCACGATGGTGCGTCGACCTGACGACAGCAAGCGATGGGCGTGTGCGCGCTTCATGGCGGCCAAGTCCAACGCAGTGGTCGACGGGCTGATGTGCTCGTACGACATCGCTGACCGCCCGGTGCAGATCACCGACGCGATCTTGGCCAAGATCGCGGGCTGAGTCCGGCCCGGCTTGCGTTCGGCGTGCGATCGCCATCACCGATCCATCGGTGGCCAGGCTAGCTCCGAGTCTTTGACTCCGCGGGCTTGTTGCGGGCCTTATTGAGTGGCCGGCCGTCTAAGGCGGTGAAGGTACAGTCAGGCCGCTCCGGGGGGTCGTACGCCGTGGCACCGCAGGCGCGACAGGTGTAAGTCCGGTGCGGCCCTTCACCGCGGCGTGAGCAAGCGGCGCACTGCTGCGTGCCGACCAACACCCGATGCGGTCCGCGCAGGGGGTGGCCTTGCGGGCAGCGCGGCGGAGGCCCCGGTTCCACCCAGCCTTTGGCTGTAGGCCTCAAGGCCGCCATGAACAAAGCGTAGTCAGAGATCGAACGTTTGTCCGAATCGTGCGTCTCCCGCTGCGCGCCGCGCGGTCCATGCCCGCGACGATCAGCGCACGGCGACCGGGTGGTGATGCACGGTGCATCACTTGCTTGGTAAGAGCCGCCCAGTGCGCGGCAACGTCATCAAATAGCCGCCCGGCGATGGCGTCGACCAGGTCGGCCAGCCCGGCGAGGGACTTCGATTGGCTGCAGCGCCAGCAGTTTGGGTATCGGTCGACTGGTGCGCCGCAGACCGAGCACGTGCGGCCGGTTTCACGGATGGTGTTGTGCAGCTAGCCTCCGGCGGTGCTGGTGAGCAGCCGGGAGATTTCAGCCGTGCGGTCACTGGGCATCGTCGCAGGCGCCCGGCAGGCTGACGAGGTCGGTGTTGCGTGCTGCCGTGATGAGTTCTTCGACGAGGCCGAGAACGTCGGCGGTACTGCTGGCGACGTACACGCCGGGGCGGCCGGTCAGGGCCTGACCCCACTGGGTGCCGGCGGCGACGGTATCAGTGAGGATGACTGGCCGGCCGTGGGCCAGGGCGGCGCGGGCCTGCACTCTGGTTCCACTGTGCTCGCCGGCTTCGACGATGACGGAGGCGTAGCCGAGACCAGACATGGTGGCGTTGCTCAGCGGAAAGTTGTGCCGATGCGGCGGGGCGTCGGGCCAGAACTGGGACACCAGGGCACCGGCGGTGGCGACCTGTCGGTGCAGCTGCGCGCTGGTGTCGTTGTCCGGGTAGACGCAGGAGATCCCGGTGCCGATGACCCGATCGGCAGTCCCCCGGCGGCGAGGGTGGCGCGGTGTGCGGCGGTATCGATGCCCGCGGCGAGCCCGGAGATCACCATGACGCCGCGCTCGGCGAGGCCGGTGGCGATGTGGGGTGCGGCGCGGTGTCACGACACGCTCATCTGGGGATAACGGCCGATTTATCCGTCAGTGAAATACTGATGGGGTGGCCGCACGCCCGAAGGTCCATCGCAGTGAGGTCGGTCGGGCCATCACGGTGATCGCCAGCCGGCGGATGAAGGTTGAGGATCGCAACCGGTGCCGATTGCCGGATTCACCGGACTCTGACCCCAGCGAAGTGCTGGATTACCTGCGGAAATTCAGTGGGGTGGACATTCCCCGCTGGGTGCTGCAGGCCGATGTCTGCGATGCGTTGACGCTCAATAACTGGTTGTGGTGGGAAGACCGGCGCCGGGAATTGCACTTTCTGCGCGCCGGGATCGACCGAGGCTTGTTCCTGTCGCAGATGGGCGCCCAGGTCGGGGTGGGCAAGCAGGGGGTGCTGGATCGCATCGATCGGCTGGAGGCCCTGCTGCGCTATGACCGGCCGGATGAGAAGATCACCCGCGCTGCCCGGCGCCTGGAGCGTGAGGCCCGCGAGCGTGCACCGGGTGAATTGGCCTGGGTGCAGTCCCACCGCGATGAGATCATCGCGGTGATCGACGGGCTGGCCGGGCAGGCCGACCGGTTCGCCATCGACGGGGAGAGCCGGGAGTGGCTCGACGAGCTGGTCATCGACGCCCGCGATGATGATCTGCGCCCCGCCACGATGGTGTTGTTGGGCCTGGCCAGTGCGGAGCTGCGGACCGCGCCGGCGGTCCTCGAGCTGGACAGCAGCCGACCGTTCGCGGTGCACTCGGTGTTGGCGCGCGCCGACCGGCTACGCTGCGCGTTTGCCGCGATCGGCGCGAAAGAGGCGGCGGGCTAGCGGTCGCGGCGGCGGACTAGTGGCCGTTCCGTCAGGAGGCGCGCAGGCTGGTCGATCGCACGCTGCTCAGGGTGGACTCGCGCAGGAGCTGCGCGACACTGATGCCGCGCCGATCGGCTTCCTGACGGATCTCGTCGTAATCGGACGGGCGGAAACGCACGAACACACCCTCGGTGAGCTGGCGCGTTTCGCTCTTGACCCTGCTCACGTTCACTCCTTCGGCACCGTCGATGTTGTGGCGCTTGCCTGGCGGCATGGCGCTAGTTTACGGCATCAATGCCCTTATTTAGCAGCATCAGCCGATGCTCGCGCGTCGGATGTCGCTAAGTTGCTGCTAGTTAGGAGCATAATGCTTCTACGGAAGGAGCATGCCCGCAGTGGGCTGACAAGCGATGACGCAACCAAAGCAGCCGCCTCAAGGGGTGGAGACCACGCCGCAGGGTGCGGTCGTGTCGCTCAAGGTTGCCGCCGCCCGGCTGGGGAAGGATCCGCGCACCCTGATCCGGGCCATCACCGCCGGTGAGTTGCGTGGTGGCGCGATGCCGCGCCCGGAACGGCTGCGTTGGTATGTCTATGCCGATGCCCTGCCGGCCGAGCCGGGTGCTGTCTCGGCCGGGGCGCCCACCGTCGTGGTGGAGGAGCTCCGCGCGCAGGTTGTGTCGTTGCAAGAAGCGAACCGGTTGCTGATCGCCGCACAGCAGGACCTGCTCGATGCCGATCAGTCGACGCACTCCGCTGCCGACAAATACCGCGCGGTGGCGCGCAACTACCTCGACGCGCTGGCTCAGTTTATGACGCCGGGGCATCTGGGCGAGCTGGCCGACCTCTAAGTGGGTTGTCCGCGTGCCATGAGCACCCTCCCCCGATGTTGAGCTCCAGGGCGAACCGGTAGAAGTCTTCGCGAGCCTGCAACGCGACCCGGTTGACTGGATACTCGGTGACCACCTGCCATCGGCACTCGCCCGCGAGTGCAGGTTGTCGTGGCGCACCACGGTGTGCGCCAACGGCCATCCGTCGGCTTTGATGAATTCAGCGGTTCGGTTTCGATGGGCATGATCACCTGATCGGCGACATCGAGCACCGCGCGCAACGCGTCAGCGGTGGGCCCCGCGCCGAGCGGGTCGTCGATGTCGTCGCTGGCGTTGAGGTCGATCCAGCCGGGGGGTCGATGTAGACGTGTTCGATGCCGGCAGATTCTTCAAGCGAGCCAGACTGTCGCAGTCGTCGTGGCTCATCACCGCGGTCGCCGTGGCGGCGCATCGCGCCCCATCCAACGCGATCTTCCGGCTACTCCCCTGATTCATTGGATGAGGCCATTACCTGCGAAATACGGATCTTCGACGGATGAACACCGGGCGAGCCCACCGTGTATCGACGGACATATGACGGTGCTCGACCCGCATCAATGCCCGCCTAACCGACGCACAAACAGACGGGCCCCTGCACGGATAATCAACGGCTGTAGAGCCGTGCTGACAACGTCACTAGAACTGGATTACTCCGTCCGTCGACACGTCCGTACCCCCGCATTAATGACGGATCGGCAACAGCACACATCACGTCCGTGCACCCGCACGTCTACATCGCGGTGAACACGTACTACCTCACGGGTGATCACCCGACACGAAACACGCACCGCCGCACCGCCGTAGCACTGGGTCAACAACCGTACGTATCGACGGCCGCGCACCCGTGCGGACGTACGGACGTAGCAGCGCACGGTGGCACCGCCTAACCCACCTCGGTGCACACCCCATCACCACCGTGCCGGAACTCGGCCACGCAATCCGCCGTGACGCCGCCGGAGAACACGTCCCGGCACTCAGGTGCGTAACGGTTCGGACTCACGGCCGTGCGCCTGACAGGCAACCGTGCGTTCTGTCGGTAACTTGCCGTGCATGACCATGAACGGACCAGCCAGGGCCATCCTCGTGGCCAATCAAAAGGGCGGGGTGGGGAAGTCGACCACCGTCGCCGCAGTCGCTGAAATGATCGCCGCCGGCGGCCGCAGAGGCTACCGCGTGCTCGTCGTCGACGGTGACCCCCAGGCCAACGTGACCGTGGAAGACCTCGGCGTCGACGGGGACAAGGGCCGATCCCTGGCCCAGACACTGCAGTTCGGGGCGCCGCTGGCCCCCATCCGCAACGTCCGCCCGAACCTCGACGTCATTGCGGGCGGCCCGCAAGTGGCAGTCGTCGGCGCCAGCGCCCATCTCATGGCCGAAAACGGCATCAACATGACCGAGCACCTCCAGATCCAGCTCGAGGCGCTGTGCGAAACCGAGAGTTACGACCTCGTCGTCATCGACTCAGGGCCCGGCGACGTACCCCTGCTGGACACCTATCTGTCGGTGGCCAACTACCTGCTGATCCCGACTCGCGACGATCAGGCCAGCATCGGCGGCGTCGCGCGTCTGGCCCAACGATTCTGGCGCGCCCGCAAAAGCGGCGCCCTCATCCAGCTGCTCGGGGTGCTGCTCTTCGACGTCAACCCCCGCGCCGTGAAACGCAACCAAGAAGTGTTCGCCCAAATCAACGAAATGCTCGAAGGCAGCGGCACCTCCCCGTTCGACATCACCATCCGCTCCGCTCCGGCCGCGGCCGTCGACATGCGCACACTGCACAAAACCGCCGGCGAACTGGTGGCCCTGGCCAACGACGACCGCCGCCTTCGCCTTTCGCGCCTCCGAGATAAAAAGAGTCCCGAGCGCGCGCTGTGGACCAGTGACCCCAGCGCGTTGGCGGCTGACTACCAGGAGCTCGTCCGCGAGATCGTCAAACGGCTGGCGCGCTTCGAATCCATGGCCGCCGCGCAAGCCCAGGAGCGTGTCGGATGACACCGCCTCGGGCCAAGAGCAAGCCGGTCTTCGATCCATCAGCGCTCAACGACGACCTCGACGACCTCTGGCCAGGAAAGTCCACCGCGGCGCCGCGACCACAACCTGTCGCGACCACAGCGCAACCGTCGCCGGCGCCGCCGCCAGTGTCCGCGAAGGTCGTACCCCCACCCGCCGCAGAGGCCCCGCAGCCGCCAGCCGCCAAGCCGTCGCCCGCGGCGCCGGCACCGCGGCTACGCAGTGTGGCCGCCGCTGCCGCGGCTGGGGAAGTGCAGACCCGCTACCGGCCGCCGGAAGTCCTGCTCTCCGCCGAGGTGTACGACGCGCTCTACCACCTCCAGATCACGGAGAAGAAGACCCGGCGTGGCCTCGCCCGCCCGATGGGCGCCATCGTCCTCGATGCGATCGAAAAACACGCCGATCAACTCGCGACGACATGGGACGCCATGGAAGACACGGTGGGGGAGGGGGGTCTGTTCGCCCGCCCGTCGTCCAGCGCCGTGCCGCGGCGGCGCCGTCACGCGGTCGCTCCACGCACCGTCGTACTCTCCGGCGTCAACGCCGCCAACGGCCGGCGCCTCGACGAGCTTGTCCCCGCGTGGGGAGCAGGAACCCGCAGCGCACTCGTCGAGCAGGCTCTGCGCTACGAATTCAACCTCACCTAGAAGCCAGACCTGCCGTCACAGTGACGTAATAGTCCAATGCCCGTGGGAGTAAGTCCCGCGCGGCGCTTTTTGGCCACGCAGGCACTCATCGCACATGCCGCCGGCTAGGCCCCCGCGCCGCTTCCAGCCGCGATCTTGCCCCCTTCGTGACATCGACGTGCAGGCGATCAGCCGTCGCGAACACCGCAACGAACCCGACACACAGACGACCAGTCTCCGTGGAGCTTTACGGTGTGGGACACGACGACCTCCGAGCAGAGTTGGTGCGTTCCTAGACTGCGCGCGCCGGAGGAATTGTCAATACCTGTGGATCGGGGTGTTTCAGGCGACCTCCGTTCCGGCGTCCTGATCGTCGTCTGAGGGCGGTGTTGGTGGGGTGATGTCGGTGGGTCGTTCGAGCAGTTTGCCTTTGTGGAAGACCGCTCCGGCGCGGACCAGGGCGACCAGGTGCGGGGCGTTGACGGCGCGCCAGCGG
>FLQS01000073.1 GCA_900078375.1 uncultured Mycobacterium sp.
ACTCCCACACGCCTAGCCCATACCCTCACGAAGCATCCGGAAATATCCAGTCAGCACTCTGAAACACCCGCGCGCAGGTTAAGCATGGACAGCTGTGGGGAGACAACGGAGTGAGCACGGTTGTGAGAAGTGCGACATCTAAACGGAACGACCGCTCAGCTCGGCGGCAACGGCCCCCAATCACCGAATACAGCATCTGGAGGCGGAAAGAGATCGATGCTTGGGTTTTGCCACAACCTAATGGCCGCTCCCTTCGGAGCAGCGAAGTCAAGTAGGAGTCCAGCTTCGGAGCCGGCGTCCGCTTGCGCAACCCGAACGTCGTTAACCTGAATTTCCCTCACCGTTCCCCATCTCATGATGTTCGCGCTGGCGGACCAAACAGAGTCGCCTTCCGACACAGGCGAAAGGAGGGAGGGAATGATCACCACGCGCCGTTGCTGCAGATATTCGCCCGGGGTTCCTAAACTTAGGCCTTCACCGTCCGCCACAGCCAGCTTTATTAACTTTACGCTAAGGCTTGCTAGCAACCCAAGCGAAATAGCTTCTATAAAATTAACCTTAGCCAGCAACCGCTCCGAGGAAATTATTTCGTCAGGAATGGCTCGATGTGCAACATCATTTCGACGTACTACGAGATCATCAAGTTCTTGGACAAGAACCTCTGGCAACACCCTCGTGTTGGCCACACCCGTCTTCGTACCCCAAGAACGCACCGCATCCGACGTCTGAATTTCTTTTGAGAGCTCGGGCGCTGCCCATCGATATAGGTCAGCAAAAGCATCCCACCGCAGATTCGAGTTGTGCAATGAAATAATCTCAAGGCGCAAATCGTAGGACCCGACATCTTCAAGGCAGGATGAGAGGCTGGTCGCAACATCGAGCTCTGTAATGTCGCTATACCGACCCGTGCCCAGCCCCTTGGAAAGCAAAGAAGAAGAATTCTGCACATAGCGGCGTCGAAGGTTATCTATGTGTTCCCTGGCTACGTTTGTGGGATCTGAAAGCAAGAGCCTACCGAAGTCGAAAGCAGACTCCTCCGCATACATTTCGAAAGACGCGTAGAGGGCTGAGATGCTTGCAATGTATGCGAAGCGTCGCTGATCAGTCGACTGACGCTCTTCGTCGTTCGCTTGCAGGTACCGACGAATTAGGTCGAGCCGCGAGCTGAGCTTTCCGTATGCGAGCAACATCTCGTTCGCTGCTAATTCTGTACCATCGTGAGTGCGGAACCGAGCGCGTTTATCGCCAGTTTGTTTCGTCGTCGAACATCAGCAATATTGGTCTTTCGCCCTCCGAATTCGACTCCGTGCTCGCCATACATCTCCTCGATCGTGTTGCGAACAGCTTCCGGATCCTCCGACAGGGCTGCGCGCTGTTCCTGCGTCAGACGGGAACTTGCAAACATGAGAGCGTCGAACGCGATCTTGCTGAAATGACGATTGTTCCCCTTGACGCGAAACGCATCCGAACCGCCAGCTTGGAACCAAAAGGAGATGTTTGATTCAAAAAGCTGTCGGTACTCGTTTAGGGTTTTTGCGGGGAACTTATTTCCCCGCTGCAGGAACTTGTCCAGAAATTCGGTAATCTTATTAAGTCCAGCGGGGAATTGATCTATGTGGCGATACGCAAAGAACCGAAGTACGATTTCAACGTCATCCATTGCTTCGTACAACCTGCGACCGGGGTCGGTGACCTTGACACCGAATTCATCGACGGAAGCATCGACGGGCTCTCGATCTCCTGCATCGTCATCGCCATCGTCGGTCGCGAAATACGTCTCAGATGGAAGCGGAGTACCAAGCATTGACCGCAGGGCGGTATTGTGGGACAAATCAAGACAGAGGTCATTGAGCGGACCGTTATACACCGCGTTCCGCGTCTCTTGACCACTCAACCGGACTCCACCCGAATTGAGCCGCTCAAAGACTAACTTCTTCAAGGCGGCGGCTTGCTCTTCATCCGACGCGGTTTCGTTTAGCAAGATGATGGAAGACAAATATCGACGGTCGATGCCGTCACGGATTGTACTTGGTAGCCTTGAATAAACACGCCCATTCAATTCGGGCCAGTACACAAGTCCTTCGAGCTCTAAGTCATCATTGTAGAATTCCATCAGAGCCGTCAGGCGCTGGCGGCCATCCATGACCTCAAACCTGGCGAGGTCGTACTCATACAAGAAGATTGGCGGAACGGGAACATTCATTAAGAATGATTCGATGAGGCGTGACTTTCGACCTCCATCCCACCTGTGACGCCTCTGATATTCGGGGTCTCGCTTGTATTTCGCTTCCCTCGCGCCCGACTCAGTCACGAATGTGTCGGTGAACATAGTCAAGATCTGATTAAGGGGATACCTAGCTTGCTCCGTGACTATTCGCACGCCCTCTTTGAGATACCGCTTATTCAAATCTGAGTCACTCATGCTAGGACGTTCCGTGGCCCTCAAATCGCCGACAGCCTCGCCCTCAAGTAGTGAGACTGCCAACCCCGCTGAGCCTTCCTGCGCCATCGAAGCCCTCCAGATCACCATTTAAGGTCGTTCACGATACGAGCTGTTGCTCACCGCAGGTTAGCGACTACGTCCACTTCGACGATGGCCGGCCCGGCTCGCCCGAACTGTTCCGCCTGCCGCGCTTTTCGAGATGAAATTCCAGCTGGGACGACCTTCTCGACCTTCCAGCCGGCGTCTGCCCGCTCGATGGAATCGACTATGAGCCGCTCGGGATCCGTGCGGGCGGACGGCAGCGCGCCGAACCTGACGGCAAGCCTGCTCCCTTCGACGCACCTTCGTGCAGTCGCTTCCCACACGGCGGCCAGTGCAGCGACAAACGCATTTTGATTGGGCTGCCGCGCCAGCTGCCCCTCGGACCCGTAGGGCACCTCTGGAACCCCGCCGAGAAACCAGAGCCGCAGCCACTGGTCTGGCAGATAGGTCCGCATTCCGTAGTAAGGCGGAGAGGTGACAACCAAGTCAAAGTTTTGCTTCAAGCGCCGCAACGTTTCAAGCGAGTCACCTAGGTAGACGCGGCCGCCCGGCGTTGGTGGCGTGGACGCGAGTAGCCGTGCAGCTCGACGTTCAATTACATCGAGGGCGGGAACTCGAGTCGGCGAGAGATCCTTAGATTTCCAATATTTCACCGCGTATGCAGGCTTTGACGCGTAGGTTCTTGGCATCTGATTCGAGAGGTACGACGGCAGCAATTTGTTCCGGGGTCCGTGCAGGATGCCCAGGACGATGGCCCTCAGCATCGAAGCTGTGGGCGTGTTGAGAAGCATCAGCCGCTCTCGGAGGGTCACGATCTCACGGAGCGTCGCTGCTTCGAAGCACCATTGCCAGAACTCTCCATCGGGCGGGGCGCCAATCGACTCGCCCTGAAGGAGAGTGGCCGCCAATCGCACGACGCTCGCCGCTGTCACACTGGCGAGTTTGGCGTCAGCGATCGCCACAGCTACTGGATTGACGTCAATTCCGACCGCTGGAACGCCAGCTACACGTGCAGCAAAAAGAGTGGTCCCGCGTCCACAAAAAGGGTCAAGAACCCTAGTCGCCATCCCGTGCTCGGCGAGCTGTTGGAACGGGAAGTCCAAAGGAAACATTGTGTAGTACGGGCATATCGCGTTCAGCCGCAGGACATCCGCGGACGCGTCTATGCCTCGTCCGACCGATGGCTGAATCACTGATCGATCTTACAGTCACCGCCGCACCACTTCGTGCAAGACCGGGCCGGTGGACCGATGTGACCAGGACGTTTTGCGAAGCGCGAACAAACCTCGACGGCGTCTCACTGCGGCCGCGGATTTATTGCCGCGGACGGGATTCGAGAGGGATGACGATCCGACCCCCTCGGTCGATCTGAGCGAGTTTGTCTTTTGCCCCGGCGAGGCTGACTTGGAGTCCTTCGATCTCGCCGAGCCAGCCGTGAAGCTTGGCCTCTTCGATCCGGTCCTCAAGGTTGCTTTGAATCTCCTCCAGACGAGGTCGTTGCGCTGCATCCGGCCGGAGAAGCGAACATCGGACACATGCGTGCTCGTGGACACACGGCGAGCCGAAGGCGCGACCGCACGTCCCGACTGACACCTTGCGCTTCTCGAAGTGAGCGAGGAATTCGTCCCATTCGTCCTCGGTGGGGGTTCGATACTCTTCGCTGGGTCGGGTTGCCCGGCGGCGGGCGATGAATGCCCGGTGGGCTTCGATGGCTTCCATCGGGTAGACGGCCTTGTAGCCCATGGTGGTGTCAATCGACCTGTGCCCGCAAATGATTTGGGCAATATGCGGTGGCAGGCCGCTCATGATGGCGTCGGTGACGAAGATCCTTCTGAAGTCGTGGGGTGAGAAATTTAGTGATTCGCCGGTGGAGTCGGTGAGGCCGCTGGCTGCGAGTGCGTCGATGAGCAGTGTGCGGATCGCGCTGGGGGTGAAGGGGCGGTTCTCGTTGCCGATGGCTCGTTGAAACAGCAGCGGCATTGGTGGGTTCCACACCCGCTCCCGGATGTCGTAAGACGGCACTAGGGGTATCGCTCCGGTTGGTGCACGCAGGCGGGTGACGACGGCACTGAGTACGTCGGCGAGTTCCGGGCTTACGAGCAGCAGCCGTTCGGTGTCGGTCTTGGAGGGGGCGATCTGTAGTAGCGGCACCACCTCACCGCTGGAGGGGAGCCGGTATTCGGTGATGCTGTGGTGGCTCAGTTCCAGCAACTCCTCAGAGCGGATGCCGGTTAGCCGCAGTACTTCGATCGTCGCGAACGCCCAGAACGCCTGGTCGTCCTCGGAGGACAGGTTGCGCCGTTTCGCCGTGGTCGTGTCGTCGGCCCAGACGTGGCGGCCAATCCCCTTGGGCACGTGTGCTCGTCGTAGCGCGGCGTTGGTCCCAGGGATCAGCGCTCCAGCCGTGGTCTGGTCGGCCGCCTCGAGGAGCTGTCGTGCGTTGCTGAGGCGCTGGTGGGAAGTGTGTACCAGTACTGGCAGGACGGGGAGTCGGTCGCGGGTGCGCTGGTCCATCCGGGCCTTGCGGTGTCTGCGTTCCTTGCCGCGTCGAATTTCGGCGTCGCTGATTGGGCAAGGAGCCGCCCACGGCGCCCATCGGGCGGGATCGTCGACGGCCCATTGTGCGATGTCGAGGTAGAAGGCCCGGACCCGGAGCAGTTCGTCCTTGGCGTTCCGTCGCGGGGAGGCGGTCTCGATCTGCTCACCGGCAGCGTTGACGGTCGTTCGCTTCTTGGTGCTCAGGTCCTCCTTCCAGGCCCGGAAGACGTTCGGCGGCAGCTGCAGGGTGTCGATGCCCGGTTCGAGTGCTTCAATGCGCGCCCAGAATAGCCCGGCTAGGGTGCGGGAGAGCGCGTCGATGCTGGCGAAGTCCAGCGACGGTTGACGTTCTCGCAGGTAGTCGACGAGCAGATCACGAACAGCTTTGCACTGCAACGGGTATCGATCGACGAGTTCCTCGATCGTGAGCTGTCCGGCGGCTTGCCCGAAGGCTCGGATCGTATGCGGCGCGTCCTGAGGGAAAGTGCCGACCGCGCGTAGCCGCAGGTAAAAGTCGACTTTCTTCTGTCCGCCGCGGGCGTGCACGTGACGCAAGGTGTCGACCAGCTCGACACAGTCGCCGACAGTGATGTCAGCGATGCGTCCGCCCTTGCACGCAAGGATGGTCGCGATCCTGGTGGCTGCGACTTGCGCGTCAGCGGCGGAGCTAGCGGGTTGGGTGTCCGCGAGGTTCTGCAGCTGTGCGAATCCGTGCGGGTCTCGGGTGTGAGCCATCGTGACGGCGAGCCGGTTGTGCCGGCGTGTGAGCATCCACGGTAGGCCGGGGCGGATGACGTCGCCGCAGATCAACATGAGCATGCCTGAGGTCAAATCGTTGACGTCGTAGGACGCGTTCTGGTCGCATAGTTGCAGCCACTGCAGTGGGAGTTCGGTCCATGTCTTGCCGGGGCTTTGCTCGACGCCGCTGGATTCCCACCGCTGCTGCCAGGTGTCACCGGGACACGTCGCCAGCCAGTGCAGCAGCTTGGTCACACCGCGGCGCCGACCCGCACGGGTTGACGCGTTGTCGGAGGTGAACGGGTCGGAGGTCAGCCTGGCGCGGATGTCGTCTGCGGTGTCGGTGGCACGTGGGCCGCACGGCTCGGGGTCCCGGGCCGGAAACCGCTCGCGTAGCTGTGTGTTGCGACCGCTGACCTGGATCGTCGTCGCGTTGGCGACGATGAGTGGTTTTCGTACAGCGTGTTTGACGATCGTGGTCACATCGACCTACCAAACAACACGCTTAGCGATTGCGGGTCGTAGCCCGGTGCTGGCGGCGCAGGGGTCGGGTCGTTGTGCTTCATCGCCTGCCGAACATGGTGCGCCAACACGCCCGCCACGACCTCCTCTTGGGTGGGCGTCACATACAGCTCCGTGGTGGTCAGGTGGGCGTGGCCCATCATCCACTGCACGTCGCTCAAGGTCATCTGCGGATCCCGCGCCATCCGCGTCGCAGCACTGTGCCGCAGATCGTGCAACGTCCAATCCGAGCCCAGGGCGGCGTTCGTCCGCTCGAACATTCGGTGTGCGGCGTGATATGTCAACGGGCCGTATGGCCGGCGTCGC
This sequence comes from uncultured Mycobacterium sp., assembly GCA_900078375.1. Taxonomy (GTDB): domain Bacteria; phylum Actinomycetota; class Actinomycetes; order Mycobacteriales; family Mycobacteriaceae; genus Mycobacterium. Next base: position 6,590 of record FLQS01000073.1, read on the forward strand.
GTCCACCACAGCGGTTGGGTCCGACCACCCGGGATCTTCCCTAGCATCTCCTGTTGGTAGAGCCGCAGCCAGACGAACGCGTCTGCCGCCGCCGGCAGCTGTTGCATCGCGCGAGAACCCTTGCGAATCACCGTGATCAGTTGTTGACCTGGGTCGACGTCGCACTGACGAATGCTTAACAGCTCGGAGGCACGGGCGCCGGTCGAGATCCACATCGCTACCAGGGCACGGTCCCGATTTGACCGCAGCGCGGCGAACAGTGTGTCGAACCGATCGTCGGGAATGGACCGCGGAATTCGATGCGGCACCGTGGGGCGATAGCGCCCGACGCGATCGGGTTTGAACGTATCCATCGGATCGTGGTGGGCATTCGCACGCGACGACCTGCGTGCGAAGTCGAGCGGGAACGGATTCACGATCGGGCCAGTGCCCATCTCACGCTGAAAGTCGTAGAAGCCGCGCAACACCGTCTCGTTGTGAGCGATCGTCGCCGGGGCATACCCCATGCCGAGCGCCGGCTTGCCAGTGACGGGGTTCGGTGGCCCCGCCGAGCCTGCCGTGGCCACTACCCCCTCAGGCGACGGACGTGCCTGGCGTTTGACTGTCAGCTGGATCCAACAGCTGAAGTCACGTGCCTCCAGCCGGGTCGCGCGGTCCCAATCGACGTCGACCGCGCCGAGGAAACGCCACCACCGCAATAAATCCATACCGTAGGACCGCAACGTCGCCGGCGATCTGCCGGCCGCGAGCAGTTCCCGCAGAAACGCGGCCACGGGTTGCACGACGGTGCCGTCGGCGTCAATTAACCGGAAAGGCTCACTCAGGTCGTCAGTCGAGACAACCTGGCCACGGCGGGGCACGACGAGACGGTTCATATTCCGAGGTTTGGCCGACTCAGGAGTCATGGCCGAAAACTATCGGCTACTGAGCATTACGCCGCGTCGCGCCACGCGATCTTGTCGTTTAGTTCAGTCAACAGGGCGTGCTCATGAATGCATGGTGTCGCGTAAGGTCGACCGCAGCTCCCCAGTTCGACCTTACGTTTATCGAAATGCGCTTGAAATTCCTCCCACTCGTCAACCGTCACGTTCGGATACTCCTCGGCGGGCCGGGCCTTTCGTCTGCGCTGCAGATGCGCTTGATAGTGGCGGATGACGTCTTCGTTGAACACCGCGACGTAACCGCGGGTGGTCTCCAAGTTCAGGTGCCCGAGGAGCGCGGCGCCGATGTGAATCGGCAAGCCGTTGTTGACCAACTCGGTGGCGAACAGGCGGCGGAAGTCGTGCGGGCGGAAGTGGACTCCCTCGAACCGGGGGTCATTCTCGGCGATGGCCTGGCAGAGGTGGCGCAGCTTCTCGGCGATGCCTCCGGTGGTCATGACCTCGACGTGCTGGCCGATGTGACGCTGAAAAAGGAACGGCTGCGGGTCGCTCCACACCCTGTCGTAGGTGTCGAACCGCGTCACCATGGGCACCGTCTTACCGCCGACGGTAAGCCGGCGGATGATGCTGGCGATGACGTGGAACAGCTCCGCGGACATTGGGATGACCCGCTCGCGGTCTGTCTTGGACGGCGCGACGACGAGCAAGGCGATCACCTCGCCGTTGGGTCGGCGGTACTGTCGCACGCTGAGTTGGGACAGTTCGGTCAGTTCTTCGATCCGTAACCCGCTGTGGCGCAGTGTTTCTACGATAGCCCAGGCCCAGAATGCGGAGTCCTCTGAGCGGTTGACGTCGATGCGTCGACCGGCTTCGTCGAAGACCCGGACCTTGGCTGGCAGACCGTGGCGCACGCGCCGGTTGTCCTCGCGGGAGAAGGTTCGGACGAAGGTGGCGCCGCCGATCGTAAAAGCTTCGCCATCCGCGGCGGCGGTCGCCCGGTGCAACAGCGTTGCCCAGCGTTCGTAGTCGGCCGTGACGTGGTCAACCAGCACCGGGAGCAGCGGCTGCAGGGTGCGTACCGTGGCATGGACGCGTTCGCGCACGCGGCGCTTGGCCCTGCCGATCTGATTCATGGTGCTGCGCGGCACCGGACACGTTGTCACCCAGTGACCCCACATCGCGGGTTCGTCGACCGCCCAGGACTGCAGATCGAAGTAGAACGCCCGCACCGGGGAAAGCACCGCCGACATGTCCAGACGCTGCTCACCGTCTTCACGGACGACGACGCTGCGATGCCACTGCTGGTACACCTCCTGCGACACGTTCAAGTCCCCCTGAGCGGGGTTGATCTCGATGATGCCGTTCCAGAACAGCTTGACGATCGCGTAGGCCGCGGCGAGTAGGCCGGAGTAGTCGACGTCGGGATAGCGGCGGTGCAGATACGCCACGAAGAGCTCCCGCATTCGCGGGTCGGCGACCTCGTAACGGTCGACCATCTCCTCGATCGTCAACTGTGGGGCACGCAGCGCGTTGCGCAGAGTGGGTGGTGCTGACGGCGGGAAGTGTCCCATCGCGAACAGAACTTGCCATGCCGAGTGGCCGACGTACTTGCCGACGTGCAACCCGGTGCGTGGTGTCGTCTCGCGCGTCTCGAACGCGTAGTGCAGGAACGACTCTGGGGTCACATAGGCGAAGGACACCCCGTGGATGGTCATCGCTGCGCATACGTCGAACAACGCCCACCGCTTGAAGTGGTCCGACAGCGCCGCCGCGCTCACCGCGGCCGCGAAGCCGTTCAAACCGTCGTCGTTCTCGGCGGGCACCACGTACTGCGGATAGATGGTGAGCTGGTTGATCCGCAACGCCGCCAGCGTGGGCCGCACGATGCGCAGCGCGAACAGGGTTTGCACGCCCTGGGTGTATTCGGTGCCCACCGCGCCCCCGCCACCCAGCACCCGGGCGGCGACCTGCTCGCTACCCAACGGGCTGGCATCCCACCGTTGCTGCCACGTGTCACCAGGGTGTTCGGTGAGCAAAGCCGCCAGCTTGTATAGACCGCGGTCGCGGCTGCGGCGTCGGCTCGCCGGGTCCGGCCACACCTGCTTGGCGACAGTGCGGATCTGCTCGACGTCGGCGCGGCGGAGATCACCGCGCGGAAAATGCGCAGGTTCGCGGATGTCGAACGTCGGTACCACCGCCGGGCGCGTGTAGCGCACCGACCCAGGCTGGTCGCGCCGCAAGCGCAAGGCACGCTCGGCGCGCCGTTCATTCACCGAACACCGTCGCGATGTCCTCGGCCGTATATCCGGTGGTGTAGGTCGGTTCGGTTCGTGGTCGACGAAAATGCTCCTGCATCTTGTCCTGCAGCTCGTCTATACGGGGCTGTAAATATGCCTCGGTCGTGGCGAGGTGTCGATGCCGCATGACGGTCTGCACCTCGACCAAGGTGAGAGCGGGGTCGGCGGCCATCCGGGTCGCCGCTGTATGCCGAAGATCGTGCAGCGACCAGTTCGTGCCGAGCTTGTCGTTGGCGCGTTGCATCACCCGGCGCATGGCCCAGTAGGTCAACGGCCGCGGGGTGCCGCGCATCGTGCGCCAGACCCGCTCCGTCGGCGCAGGGGTACCGAAGGCGTCGAAATACAATGCGAGATAGACGAAGGCGTCCGGGGAGCCGGGCACCACCGAGACTTCGCGGCTGCCCTTCGACACCACCCAGATGCGTTGGCGACCCCAGTCGACGCGTTCAGCGATCAGTTCCAGCAATTCGGTGGCCCGGGCACCGGAGGACACGAAGAACGCCAGCAGCGCGCGGTCACGGTCGTTGCCCATCGAGGCAAACAATTCATCCCACAGCGCGTCGGGAATGGAGCGGGGCGCCCTTTTGGGCATCTTCTGGCGCAAGGGTGCCCGCCGGAACGCCGGCACGGGTTCCATCGGGCTGCGATGCGCCATTGCGTGCCGGCGTCGTGACGCCGGAACCGGGTTGCGCGCCGGCCCACGCCCAAAGAGCAGATGGAAGTCGTAGAACTCGGACAAGACGGTCAGCTGGTGATTGATCGTCGACGGCGCATACCCGGCGGCCAATGCCTGCTTCCCGGTGTGCAGATTTACGGAGCCCGGCTGAAGTCCATCCGTTGCGGTCCGGCGCCGTTGCGGATTGACCGCTGATCGCATCCACCCCACCAACAGCTCCACTTCGGCCCGGGTCGCCTCATCCCACGCTACGTCGAGCAACGACAACAGCCGCCACCAGCGCAGCAAGTCATACGCATACGACTTCGGTGTCAGGGGACTTCCATCGGCGAGTGTCAACTCACTCAAGTAGGCACCAATGGGTTCGACTGGGCGTCCATCGGCCTCCACGACAAAGCGCGGGACACCTTCGCTCAAACACACCTTGCCGACGGCGGGCAGCTGAACGCGGCCTTGTCTGATCGACTCTCGCAGTTCCATCCCGGCTCCCTTCGCTGCCCAGCAGTAGACCCACAGGCTCTTAGTGCAGTCAACAGTTCCGACGGCGGATTCTTCGCCGTCGTGGAGGTGGCGGCCGGCAGCGCCAATGGGCGGTCGCAGCTCACGATGCAGCTGTGGTGCGAGCCGACCATGATCACCACCGACGTCACGGGCCTGGAGCAGTTCACCAGGAACTCTGGCTTGAGCTAGCCGACGCGCGGTTTGGCGCGTGCCCGCCCGCGGTGGTGTCGCATAATTGAGACATGTCGCTCATGCAGACCTGCGCCGATGTGCAAGCGGTGGTCGCACGCGCTCGGTCGCTGTTCGGCAGTGGGGAAGCGGTCGACGTGCCTAGCGGCGCACCCAACATCACCAGTGCCGCGCAGGCGGTAATGACGGCACGGTCGAGGACCTCGGAACTCTCGGGCGTCGGAACGACGTCCTACGACGCGATGGCCGACCGCGCCGTGCCCCCGCTGACGACGTCCGCGACCAGCGATACCCGACTGGCAACACACATGACGACAGCTGCGGCGATCACGCAGGCTGGTGCTGCCCGCATGGAGCAGATCGTGGCTCAAACCAGCGCCATCGCCAAGGTCGCGCCGATGGCCAAAAGCAGCGCCGATCAACGAGTCATCTTGACCGCGTTGCGCTCTCAGGTGGCCCAGACCTCGCAACTAGTTCAAGCCACCCAGCAACAGGCCTCCGCACTCGCCGGGCAGATGCGCGGTTTGCAATATCCCAAAGATGCTCCCGCCCAAGCGCTCGATCACGACCTCCCGCAGTCACCGCCCTCGTCGGGGGGAGAAGATCCACCACACGGGAAAGACCCCCGATACTGGATCGACGTCACCAAGATCGTCCACGTCCCGGATGGCCAACTCGCTCCGAACAACTCCACACAGATCGGCCCGGGCCTGTTCTACCCCTCCCCGGATCGACCCGGCTTCGCCACGCCGCCACCTCCGCCGGCCCAATGGCCGCTGGACATGAATGACATCGTTCAGCCCGGGCCGGGCAAGTTGGGGCCCTACGGCACCACCGAGCTCGCCCCCGGGATCTTCGCACCGACGCCGAACACCCTGTGGCCTGAACCCAAATGGTCGCCGCCTCAGGCACCGATCGATATCCGCGACATCGTGCAGGTGCCAACAGGCCAGCTCGCGCCGTGGGGTTACAAGGAATATCTACCTGGCTGGTGGGCTCCCGACCCGTCGAGATGAGCTTCTTTCGGCGCCGGGTCAGCGCAGCGGTGGACGCTCGCGGCTTAGCGATCCGCGTCGCTCCGCCCAAGCATCAGAAGAAGCCGTGGTGCCCGCCCCTATTCTGGCCGGGCGTAGCGGTCTGGGGAGGCGTCACCGGCTTGGGAGCAAAACTCATCGACGGCGGCGAACTCACCGTGGGTGCTGCTGGCTTTGTCTGACTCGGTGGCTCGTAGCGCGGCCATTTACGAGCAACCGGTGGTGGCGTTATCTGCTCAGCTGTGAGGGGCGGAGGGGGTGGGGGAGGCAGTAGGGCCGTCTGGGGGGTGCCCGCGCTCTTCGGCGGCACTGTGGTGGCCCCAGGGCTGCTGCTAGTCGGTGCGGGCGGCGCGACGGTTGTTTCGTCGCCCGCCGCACTGCCGTCCCGGCTGACCATCACCCCGACAGCGGTCACTGCGACTGCCACGACAGCGCCGATCACCGCAAGCACGCGGGGTTTGCGGTACCACGGCCTGTGATACGGGGTCCATTCGGCGATGCCGAAGTCCACGGCAGTTGCGCGGCCCGGCGGTCTCGCGATGGGGCGGCGCTGAGAGGTCCTCGGCCGGTGGCCCCAGGGGGTGCCTTCTCGCGTAGGTCCGATGGTGATGTCGGCAGCGGGGGACTGAGCCCACCAGTCAGTGCCGGCGATGTCGCCGTAGGTGGAGTCGAAACCGCCATCGCGGGCGGTTTCGGGTTGCGCCATACTCCGATGGTAGCGAAGGCCGTACCTGCGCCCGGGGCGCGCGGACCACTGCCCGCGTCTGTCGCCAGCCGGCAGGGCTTCTTTTCGCGCGCCGGTACTGTTTCGGCGTGACCGCGGCGAGGCTGGGTGACGACATCCTGGGGTGGGCACGCCTGGCCGGATACGGCTGGGATGCCGAGACCGGGGCCCTGACAACCCGGCTCGACGGATGCCAGACGGAGCTTTCTGTGCGCGCGGCCGCCAATGGCCGCTTCGAGTTACACGAAGACATCGATGGTGATCGTCGAATGCTGTTGTACGCCTTGAATCTTGACGTTGTCGAGCGGCACCTGTTTGCTTTGTTGGGGGATGACATTCGCGCGCAGCTCGATCTGCCGTTTCTCGAACTCCCTGCCGCGGCGACCGACGTGGCCGGCGGATACTCCCTTGGCCCGACTGCTAGAGGATTTCAAACACTGGTCAGGATCGGCGCCGGGCCCGTTGCGGCCGCACCACGGCCAGGCACCAGCCTGGGCACCCTCGTACCGCTCTCGCACCTGCTGGACCTCAGCATCAGCGAGCTCAAACAGTCGTTTCTCCACCAGGACGGCGAACCTCTGATCGAGGGCGACAGATATCGCCGACGCCCTCCTACGACGCTCGACGACACACCAGGGAAGGCCGATCCGGCTGGGCGGACACGCCGCGACCGACCACAACTAGGGTGAACACTCAACACGCAGCCAGGCCATGGGGGGCGCAAACGATGCCGACGTCGGTCCATGAGGTGTTCGAGGCCTTCCGGCGCGCCTCTAGCAACTATGAGCGGGGCAGCAAATTCGAGAAGTTGATGGCACAGTATCTGCTGCTCGACCCGGTATACGGTCGCCTCTTCAAGCAGGTATGGATGTGGAAGGAATGGCCCGGACGCGCCGGGAAGCCAGATACCGGCATCGACCTCGTTGCCGAAGAGAGCGACACGGGTGCCCTGTGGGCCATTCAATGCAAGTTCTACGAACCCGACCATGTCCTGGGAAAACCAGACGTCGACTCTTTTCTGTCCGCGTCGGGCAAGTACCCGTTCGCACACCGGCTGATCATCTCCACCACCGACAGGTGGGGCAAGAACGCAGAGGATGCCGTCGAGGGACAGCAGATACCCGTGCAACGCATCGGCCTTGCCGACATTGCCGAGGCCCCGATCGACTGGGCTTTCGCCGGCCCAGCTGAACACCTTGACCTAGAGCTGGCACTCGCTCCAAAACGCGACCCTTGGCCGCACCAGCGCGAGGCAATCGACAAGGTGATCGCGGGCTTCGGCGAGCACGACCGCGGCAAGCTGATCATGGCGTGCGGCACCGGCAAGACCTTCACCGCGCTCAAGGTCTGCGAACAGGTCGTCGACGATCTCGGCGGAACCGCGAAGGTGCTCTTTCTAGTGCCCTCCATCTCCCTGCTGTCCCAAACACTGCGCGAATGGACTGCTCAGTGCCGAACCGACTTGCGAGCCTTCGCCGTGTGCTCGGACACCAAGGTGTCGCGCGCGGTGGAGGACATCAATCCCTACGACGTACCCCTACCGGCGACCACGGATCCGGAAACGCTTGTCGCGCAAATGGAACACCGCAAGCGCGCCAAAGGCCTCACCGTGGTGTTCTGCACCTACCAATCGATCAACGTCATCGCCGACGCGCAGGCCGCCGGCTTGGCCGACTTCGACCTGGTCATCTGCGACTTTTCCTCTCGCATTCACCCTGTACGACACGTACGTCAACACGGTGAAATGCGGCTGTGTCACACACCTCGACGGTACTGTTCACGACACCCGAT
>FLQS01000070.1 GCA_900078375.1 uncultured Mycobacterium sp.
AGGTCCGGCGCGTGTTCCTGCGCCGGTGCATGGCGGTGAGCAGAGGTGGAGCTCGTCTTGTTCTTGTTCATGAGGCGGACGGTACGTGCCGAGGGTGCAGAGGCCGGTTCCTCGCGGTTGCACCCGCTCCGCCGGTGCCCTGTGCGACGCTTGCGCCCGTGTCACACACCGCCGAGGAGCTGCGCGCCCTGATCGGCCGCTGCGAGCAGTTCCGCGACGCCAAGGCCCCGGCGGGCTACCGCGACGGCCTGGCCCTCTGCGTGGTCGATTCCGTGCAGTCGACGGGCGTCACGTACTCCAGCGTGGAGTCGATCGTCGCTCGCTACCGTGCCTACCGCCGGGAACAGGGAGGCGACCCGAACACCGACGGCGTGCCCGAGCTCCTCACCACGTTCGACGAGCTGAGCGGCCCGGACGGTTGGGCGCAGCGGATCGGCAACCGGAACCGCACCTCGACGCACGCCGGCGCTCCACTCAAGGCCGCCGCGATCCGGGACGCAGCGCTCGCCCTCACCGCCGAGGGGATCGACATCACCGCCGGCCTGCGGGAGGCGGCCGAGGACGCCGGGCGCTTGGCTGTCGTGGAGGCGGCGTGGCGAGCCGTGCCCGGCCAGCGCTCCGGGATCACGTGGCACTACGTACAGATGCTCGCCGGGATCCCGGGAGCGAAGCCGGACCGGATGATCTGCCGCTTCGTCGCCGACGCGCTGGGGATGCCCCGTCGCGCCGTCACGACCGGGTTCGCCCTACGGATCCTGACCGCCGCGGCCACGGAGATGGGCATGTCGCCGACGGACCTAGATCACGGCGTCTGGCAGTGGCAGCGGAGGCGGCGGTAGGCATCCTTCGCGCCGGAGCGGTTCGAGCCGACAAAGCCCAGCCTGGTCGGTGCAGCTGTTCAGCCCGTAGCGCCGAGCTTCGCGTCGAGGAACGCGAACACCGTGCGTGCGGCGTTGATCGCCAAGTGCGCCTCGGGTTCGTCGAGCAGCTCCTCATTCGGGTGCGCGACGCTCGCGTTGTTCCGGAGCGGGTTGAGGGAATCGAGCACCGTCGCTATCGCCCCGAGCACTCTGGTGATGTCGTCGGCGCGCGGGCCGCTGGCAGCCAGAGCAGGGTGACTTTGCCGGAGCAGCTTGAGCGCACGGTTCATCGTCGTTTCGCGATCCGCTTCGATACCCGCGGCCTCGCAGAGGGCGAGCACATGGCCGTGCAACGCAGTGTGGATCCGGTCCACGGCGCTCGTCGCCCCGTTGGTGCGGATCAGCTCGTCGGCGTCAGCCAGCGCGCGCAGCACCACATCACGGGTGTGTTCGGGTGTGTCCAGGCCAACCGCGGGCGCGGACTCCAGCCGGTTGATCCACGCCTCCAATTCGGGCCGGAGTCGAGCGCGAGCCGGGTTGCCGTCCTCGTCGAAGCGGTCGATTACGCCGCGCAGGATCTTCGCCTGGTCGCGTGGCGGCTGTGTCGAGAGGATCTCAATAAACCGCTCCCGGGTCGTGCCGGCGTAGTTGTTCGGGTCGACGTCGAGATCGCAGTACTCGCGGTAGAACTCCGCGTGGGTCCGGTACGAGAAGTCACCGAGGTAGCCGCCGGCCACCCCGATGTAGCGGTTGACGACCTTCATTACTTCCTGGGGCGTGAGGCTCATGCGCGCTCACATCCTCCGTTTGCCATGCCGGGAGCGTATCGCCGCACCCGGAGAGCCACGGCACGCGAGACCGAACCCGGGGCCGGATCGACCGGCCCCGGGGTCAGCCGCTTCGCTACTGGCGCCGTTCCGGCCGCTGGTCCAGTTCCTGTCGACAGCGTGGGCAGTCACTGCACCGCCGCGACGGTTCGGCTCCCGGCGGGATGAACTGGGCGTGGTAGCCGGGATGGTTGCAGTACCCGCAGATCGCCATGGCGTGGTTCTCCTGATCCTCGAGGTTCGAGAGACACGGTCGTGCCCCTCATACCTTCATGTACGAAACCCCGCCGAATACAGTGCGTCGGTCGTTCCCACCTTCGACGCGGCGCACTGTAGACCGGGTCGATGCCATACCTCGGTGTCCTTACCTGCCCATAGGCTTCGTTCATGACCGTGGACCACGTCGACCACCACCGCGGCTCCGCGGACAAGTACTCGTGGATACCTCCGTTCGACTGGTCGATGGCCTACGAGAACGAGCGGTGGTGGGACGAGGTCCGGCACTACGTGGATGACCCGTGGTTCGTGCAGGTGGTGGGGGACGGCGTCGAGGTGGCCCGTGTCGAACTCGATGACCCCGGCGACATCAACCCGGACTACACGGGCGTGCCGACGATCGGCCCCGAACGCCTGGAGATCCAGTTCATCGAGGTGGCCACCGCGGCTCGCGGACGCAAGATCGGTACTCAGGTGGTGCAGATGCTCGCTGAGCGCCACCGGGCCCGCAGGCTGTTCGCGTACAGCCAGGATGCCGACCGCTTCTGGGCGCGGCTGGGCTGGGAAAGGTTCGACCACCCGGAAGGCGACTGGCGCGCGCTGTTCATCCAGCCGGCCCGGGTAGTGCTGGCGTCCCAGTCGTGATCACGGTTGCGTCGCGTAACCGGGGGTTCGGCGCACCCCGGCGCGGCTGGTGATGCACCATAGGGACTCGTGGGAACCACTGACTCCGGCGAGGGCACCCTGATCAGCATCGGCTACGAGGGCAGGACCGTCGGCGACCTGGTTGCGCAGCTGCTCGCACAGGATGTGCGTGTGCTCGTCGACGTTCGCCTGACCCCGCTGAGCCGCAAGCCCGGCCTGTCGAAGACGAAGTTGTCCGAGGTCCTCGCCGCCGTCGGCATCGGCTACGTACACCATCGCGCGCTGGGCAATCCCAAGGAGAACCGGGCAGGGTTCCGCGCTGGCGAACCCGAGTCCCGCGCCCGGTACCGCGAGGTGCTCGACAGCACGGCCGCCACCGACGCCCTGGCCCACGTCTGCGAGCTCCTGGACGGCGGCGTAGTGGCGCTGCTCTGCTTCGAGCACGACCACGCCGAGTGCCACCGTGACATTGTGGTGCGCCAGCTGTTAAAAGCCCGCCCGGACGCCGCCGTGGTGCACATCTAGAACAGGGCGTTCTCAAACTTCGGGCGCCAGACGCCGAGCACTGAGAAGGACCGGCGGTGCGCGTTCTGATTCCCGACGAAGAAGTGCACGTCGTTGTCCGTGGACAGCATCTCGTCGCGCCACTTCTTCAGCATCGCGTCGCGGGCGCCGGCCTCGCCGTAGTCCCGCAGCCACTTGCGGCCGCCCTCACCGGCCTCCCAGTCGAGCACCTTCTGGTGGTGGCCGCCGCACCCCGCTGACTCGCAGTGGTAGTGGTACTTGACCGCGAACGGTGCGGGCTGCAGCGGCTTGAGCGAGGTGCCAAACAGGTCGGGCGCGGATGCCTTATCGATCTTCGCCTGGGCGGCCGCGTCCCACGGTTCACCGTCGGCGACCGTGACGGTCATTTTCGTCGGCTTGATCAGGCCGAGTGACGGCGACGGTATGGCCATCCCACCCTTCGGGTTCTGGGTGAGGAGCTCGCACATCGTGGTGGCGCCGATGAGCCCGGCGAGGTTCATCCTGCGCCGCTGCCAGTTTCCGCGGGTGTCGAGCCACTCGACGTGCTCCAGCTCGTCCTGGCGGGGCCGGAACGACTCGGGTCGGTTGTCAGTGGCCTGATGGTAGGTGCCGTCGACGCGGATGACGTCGTACTTCTTGAACTGGCTGTCGAAGTCGGCGTTGCGGAACTTCACCGGGTAGAGCCGGATCCACTCGGGATCGCCGCGATCAAACCGGACGCCGGCCACGCACACGGTCTCGCCGTACGTCTCGCTCGGGTTCGGGTAGGTCTTCACGGTGATCATGACCTCCGCGGTCTCCTCACCCAGCCGCGGAGCTTTCAAGCCGACACCATCAGTCCCGCCCGTGACACCACTTCCTCCCATTCGGGCAGGTTAACCACCGGGGTCGTCAGTTTTGGGGAAGTCGCGGCGACCGGGTCAACACGCCCCGGCTACTGCCCGCCGCCGAGGATCTTGAACGCCGCGTAGAGCGCTCAGTCGCGCTGCTCAACCCTCCGTTCCATGGCGTTCGAAAGATGACACGAATTTGAGACGCAAATCAGATGACACGAAGTGAGACTGCGCGCATCACTCCCGGTCAGCGCACGACGAAATGACACGGTAAATGAGAACCGACAGGTCGTTCTCACCGCTCTTGACGGCGTCGACGAAGGTTTGCGTGGTCGATCATGCCCGGCCTGCAGCACGGGCAACGTGAGCATGTTTTCTCCGCCAGTGGTGGGAACGGTGTGCGCCGCAGCCTGAAGGCGCGGGGGTGAAGGTGGCTCGAATGACAAACAAAGTTCACGCTTGCGCCTCAGCGTTTCTTCAGTTCCACAGCGCTCCAGGGCGCAGCGAATGACGGTCAAGTCCAGGGACGTGGTGTATGAGTTCGTTGTTGATTCTTCGAGCTTGTGGTCGACTACTCGGGTGTTTCGCTGCCGTCAATGACGATGCCCTCGGATTCGAGGATGCCAAGGACATCGATCGGTGTCTCGCCGTCATCCTCAGAAGCGGTGTCGTCGACCTCGGCATTGATCACGATCGGGGGAAGTTCACCGCCCTTCTCGAAAAGAAACCGCTCTCGGTATGCCCAGTAGGCGGCGTTCGCGACGTCGTCGACCATCTTCCAGTTCAGTGCCGCGCCGATGCCGATGCCCGCGATGGGGACGAACTGGCCGAGCTTTTTCTTGGTGAGCTTTTGGCCGAACTGCCCAGCGAACCTCTGTGCGACCTTGACAAAGGTCTGCTGGTTCAGCTGCCGCCACGCCATATTCGAGGCAAGGCTCCGTGTCAGGATCGCAAGCTGCTGATAGGCAACAGCCTTGGCCGACGGCGTGACGGCCAGTCCGAGCCCGATGATCTGCATCATGAAGACTTCCTCGGCCGGGTCTCGGGGGTCATACCCGTAGTAGAGCGCGTCATGCGCGATCACCCTGCTGCACACGGTCAATAGCGCGGCGGCGTCGACGCCCATGGCAGCAGCGATCGTGCCGAGCCCTGGTGCGGCCGCGACTCCCGCTCCAGCGACCCCGCCGACAGTGGCGATTGCTTGACCACCACTCACCGCGAGTCCTGCGGCCGCACCTTCGACTGCGGCGGAGGCCGAGTACGTGTAGTGCAGGCGGGTGAAGGACGCGACCTTGTCGATGGCTCGGAGATCCAATTTTCGAATGTCGCCTAGGCGCTCGACCGTGTGCCCCTTTTTGGCAAAGGCGCGAACGACGCGGGCCTCGGAGGTCGTCAGTTGGCCGGTCCGGGTCATGAACTTGCCGGCGCCTTCGGCCGTCGCTTTGAGCGCGGCGGCTCCACCGTCACGGACCTTGGCTGCGCCCGGTGTCTTGATTGCTTTGCCGTACAACTGGCGGCCTTTGTCCTTGACAGACTCGGGAACCAACCGCCTTACTGAACGGCTCAGTTCGCGATCGCGGTGCTCGCGGACCTTCTCGAGCTGCTCCTGCTCGTACTCCGACATCACCATGCGAGCCCCCTCAAATCTTCGCTGAACCTGCGCCATCACACCATGCCCAACTGACAGCCGGCGATACGCACCACACCCCTGTTACGGCAACAACACACTCGGCTCGCCGGAGTACATGACGACGAGTTCGTCGCGCGCCCGAGTTGCCGCAACGTAGAGCAGGGAACGCTCGCGCTGGAGCACGTCCGACCGGTCTTCCTCCGCCACCTCATCTAGTAGGTACGTCCGAGGCAAAGACTTCTCTCCTATGCCGACCAGGATCACTTTGGCGAACTCCATGCCTTTGGAGCGGTGCATCGTCATCACGGCAGGGGCATTGGGCGGGGCCGAACCGTCGCGGCCGACATAGGTCGCGGGGACCTCGTGATCCCCCAGAGCGCGGGGCAGATTCTCGGCCTCTCTGCGGGTCGGCACAAGCAGGCCAATGCTGTCGGGCCGGACCCCGGAATCCAGCCAACCCCGCACAAGCGCGGCGGCCTCTTTGTAGAGATCAGACAGAGAGACAACGGCCTTCACGCGGGGCGCGGGCCCGGTGCGTGCAGACCGGTAGCCGCTGTTCGCAACGGCCTCGTCGTCGATCATGTCGGTGTAGTTCTCGCCAGAGAGAATGCCAAGCGCATAGAGCAGGTTCTCCTGGGTGGTGCGATAGTTAAGCGTGAGCCTGCGGGCGCGGCCAACAATGTGAATACCGTAGCGCCCGAGCGTGATCCGCTGTCCGTAGATCCGCTGATGGGCGTCCTCGGCCAGGAAAAGGTCATCAGGCCCTTCGGCGACGAGGGCACGCATCAGGATCAGTCGGCACGGGCTGAGATCCTGGGCTTCGTCGACGAGGACGTGGTCAGCAGGTGGCGTGTCGAGAGCAGCCGCGGCAAGCGATGCCTTTTCGTCGAAGTCCGTCGTCCCGGCGGCCGCCGCGGCGGCACGGTAGGAGGCGATGATGTCCCAGACCGCCAACCGTCGAGCTCGGTTGAGCGCCACGCCGCGGCCGACCCGACGCACCTTAAGGTACTCCTCGCGGGTCGTCACCTGGTTCGGCAAGACCACCGTCGAGTATTCGGCTTCAAGGAACGCTGGCGACCGAAGCGAAGGAAGAAGTGCAGGGGTGTGTTGTTCGGAGGCGCTGTCCCACGCTTTGTCAGAGGTCGGGTTGAGCACCTGCGCGGTCCGAGCGCCAAGCACTGCAGTCGCCGCCTTGCTGAGGTCGGTGGCTGTCGATAGGACGCGACGAGCAATTGCATCGACACCGGCCACGTACACACCCGGTTGACCGAGATCGTCCGCCAACTTCATGGCAGGGTCGAGCACCCTGAGTTGTTTGGCCAGTTCGTCGGCCAAGGTCCGGTTGAAGGTGGTCAGCACAATCCGCGCCGATGGGTTGCGCTGGTGAAGTTCGCGCGCGCGATGCAGAAGCACGACGGTCTTTCCGGTGCCCGCACCGCCGGAGAGTCGGTAGGCACCGCTGGTGTGCAGGGTGGCGTACTTGCGTTGCTCGGGGTGGAGAAAGATCCGCCAGGCGTTGAAGTCCGGGTTCTCGATCGCTGCCTGCAGGTCTTCGTCATCCTCGATGAATGCGAACTCGAGTTGCGCGGCCGGGTGGCGCATCGCGGCGATGATCGCGTCATCGTCGTCGGGATCGACAGATGTAGGTACGTCGAGCTGATACGCCTTCCGGATGTCCTCGAAAGTCTCACCGGTGTACAGGTCGAGCAAGGCGCTGCCTTGCCAGGACGCTGGCGCGCCGGCCGCGTACTCGATGATGACGTCGTCACCGGCCAGGTCGAGGGCGCCCAGCGCGAAGGCGGCGTCAATACCGAGGGCTGTCAAGTCGTCGACGGTGAAGGAACGGTCACGCAGTGTGGGTTCGCTGGTTGCGACGTCCGCTGTGGTCGAGGCTGGGACATGTTGCACCGCTACCGATTCGGGTGCGACATCGTCGACTGGGATGAGTTCGGCGACTCCGTTGCGCGGATTGATGTTGAGCTTGGATTTGCGGGCGATGTCGATCGCCTCGTCGTGCGGGTAGGTGCCTGCATAGACGTAGGACGCGTCGTTCTGGCTGCCCTGCACCTTGAACAACACGGCGCGATAGAAGTCGTTGACCCGTCCGGTGCGCACCCGCGCGTCGGAGGGGTTGTGCATGGGTTCGATGTGGAGGCCGGGCGCGGTGTCGTCTTCGGTGAGTTTGAGCAGGAACGCCATCACCTGCTTCTGGACGCTGCCGTCGACTTTCTTGGTGCCCGGTCCGAGAATGATCTGCGGCATCTATGCCTCTCCGTTGTGTAGCGCGGCCTTGATGGATTCGGCATCGGGGTCGCAGACTGTCCAGCCTCCCGCAGTTAGTTCGGCGCATTCTTCGGCGGTCAGACCGGAACGAATCACGATCTTGCGACTCGGCCAAGCAATTTCGATCGGGATCCCGTGGACCTCTTCTCCCACGGTCGGTTCGGCGACGTTCGCGTACGCGAGATCAATTATCAGCGAACGACTTTCGTGTTCTACGAGTGCATAGATCTCCTGCCACGGGCCAGTCAGATCAACGTGGGCAGTGGAGTCGGCGGCCGGCGCGGCACCGGTGTGCTCCAGGTGCGGCGCGTGGCTGCGCGTGGTGATGGTGGCCGGTAGCGACCGGAAGTTCAGCAGGTTCGACCAGCGCAGCCAGTCACGCCACGCGTCGCGGCTATCTAAGGTGAGCGCGTTGTCGTCATCGTCGAGCACCACCGCGATCTCGGCGGTGTTCGCAGAGCTACCGGGCATGCGGGCCGCGAACGCGAAACCGCCTTGTCGCGCGATGAACGTGTCGCCAGTGCCGGTCGGAACATCGAGCGCGATGAGATGAAGCGGGTCGCTGGCACTGCTGCGTTTACCGTTCTGGCTGGTGCTCATCAACCCCAACGCCGGCATCCAATTGGCCAGGCGTTCCCGGGCTTCCCGGGAGGGGGACGCGATCCAGGAAACCAACAGATCCACGGCGGTCTTGAAGGCGACGTCGACCATGCCCTTGGACAGCTGATCTCCAGCCATCCCAACCAGCTTCGACGCCATCTCGGGCCGCAGTGACGGCGCGTCGACCGGTGCGCCCTCTAGGTCATGGTGGGTCACAGCGATCACCTGGTAGCCGGCGTCACGGAGATTGCGACGTTTCTCGGCGTCATCTGCCAGGCGATTGCAGCCCGCGCTGGCGTGGTAGATCCACCCATCGGTGAATACTGCCGTCGGCGGCACGCCGCCCTGCGCGGACGTCAGCACGAAGTCGGGTTGACAGCCCAGCACGTACTCCTGTGGCCGCAGGGTCCACCGGTTGGTCGCGCCCAAGGCGATCTCCCACGCCACACCGTTGTGCGAGGGCTTCTCGACGACAGTGGCACCCAGTGCCTTGAGCCGTTCGGCAAGCACCACACGAAACCGCTTCTCCAGGTGAGACTCCGGGTCGTCGGCGATCGTCTCTTCTAGGGTGATCGTCCACGGCATCTCCTCGGGAACGTCGTACGGCTCACCGACCTTGAACTCGCGACCAGCGAGCAGGCCCGCCAAGTGCCGCTCGGCCACGGCTCGCGAGGTGCGTTTGACGTCGCGGGTGAACGGCAGCAGACAGCGCTCACACGCTAGACGTCCATCGTGCTGACACGGACAGTCCCGCAGGACCTTCCACGCCTGATGCAAGAGATCCCACACGGTGGCCGGATCGGTGAAGTCGTTGAGATAACCTGTTCCGCCTGGCACGACATCGTGGACCAATAGCGCATCGACGTTCTGCCCATTAGGACGTGGGTCGACAGTTGGCACGATCTGCAGATGATCGGGATTGCCGCCGATCTTCTCCCGCAAGCCCAACAGGACAGCCGCCGAAAGCGACGGAATGGCGAAGTTGTCGCCGAGCGTGATCCACGCCGGCAGGCGCAGAACCAGACCTTCGGTGGTCATCGACCGGGCCAGCCCAATGTTCACGGTTGCCTCGTCGGGTGATTTGCGCAGCGAGCACCAGGGCCGGTGTTCACTGGGCCTGTTGGCCCCGCTGAGGGTGTCGAGTTTGCCGCATTCGGCGCACACGCGGAACAGGGCAGCGTCGATGTCCTCACCGGCGATCAGACGGGTCGATCCTCCGGAACCGCTGCGGCCCATGTTGATCCAGCGCAGGCGGACGTCGCGCAAGTGCTTGGCGCCCAGGCCGAGGTTCTCGACGTACCAGTGCCGGGTGATTCCTGCGGAGTTGATGTCAGCCAGCGGCACCACGACGAAACGCTCGATCCGACGATCCTCAGCGCTGTCGTCAATGGCCGCTTCTTCGCGGCGGATCAGGGCCGACACGTTCGTCAACTCGGCGATTGGCAGTCGTTGGCTGATGTCGGCAATCGACGGTGAACCGCATCGAGGACATTTGGTCGGCGCCGCGGCGCCGACGGCGTCGAGCTCTTTGACGTACCCGCACTTGGGGCAGCACACCCAGGTGCGGATGTCCTCGCCGGAGGCCCCAACATCGACCGCATCGATGTTGATAGCGAAGCCGTGGGCGTAGAACGTCGAGCCGGGCGCAAACTCCCGCAGCGCCGCGGACGATCCGCGGACGAGTTCGAATTCGGAATTCTCGTAGTCCTGGGTTTCGGGGTTGCGCCAGTTGACCGACACCGAGAGCAGCACGGAATCGTCGAGCAGCGTGTAGTTGGGGAACAGCCCATGGACCTCCAGCGCGCTGATCCAGTACTCGGATCTCTGCTCGGCGAGCTGCTTGTTGATCACTCCGAGCGCCGATTTGGCGGTGCGGTATTCGCGTTTGTCATCTTCGGTGGCTGCCGGCGATTCGGAGCGCCCCTGCAGTTCCGGCAGGGCCTTCTCGGCAGCGGCACGGCGATGGTTGAGCGTTTCGATGCGCCGGTTCCAGTCCTGGGATGCCTTGTGGCAGCGCGCCGGGAGCTCCTGGGCGGGAAACTCTCGAAGTCGGGTGGCGACGTCCGGGTCGAGGTCTGAGAATCCGGCGAGGTAGGTGTTGACGAGTTCTTCACCGCGGGTCGCCGCCAAGGCAAGCAATTCGCCGAGAAACGTGCCAGGTGTCGTCGCCCCGAGCGCGTCGCGGGGCGTCCGGGGGTGCGGCGCGTTCGGATCGCGGGCCAGTACGTCGGCCACCGATGCGGTGAACTGGCGCCGCAGGATCTCCTCGGCCTCCAAATAGGTTGCCGGCGGTCGGACCGCGCCGTTGATGGTGTCCTCGGGCCGCTTGAACCGGGGCAGCTGATCTCCGCGACCGGTGACGTACGCCAGCGCCAACGCATTGCCGGTGAGCCGGCCGGCGCGGCCGACGCGTTGCAGGTAGGACGCGACCGACCCCGGCAACGAGGAGAGCAACACTGCCGATAGATCGCCGATGTCGATGCCCATTTCCAGGGTGGGCGTGGCGACCAGGACGCTGGGGGCATTCGGCGGAGGATTGGGTTGTTTGAACTCGGTTTCGTAGCGCAGTCTGACGGCGTCGTCGAGCAAGCTGGTGTGCTCGCGGGCCACCACGCGGCGAATGTCGGTCAGCGCGTACATCTGCCGGTAGAAGTTGTCCGGGTCGACAGCATCACGACGTTGGGTGCCGCTGCAGCGAGCCACCAGGCACGGGGCACCGTCAAGCTGGTTGATGGCCTGCGGATAGCTGTAGACAGTGTTGCGACAGGTATCGCACATTAGGGCAATCGCCCCGACATCGGCGTCGTCGACGAGTTTCGCGACGACCGTATTCGCGGGAAGATGGAAGATCTGCGCGCCGCTGGCGGAGGTGATCTCGCCGATGATGTCACGGCGGTGCAGTCGGCCGAACAGCAGCCGGGCGAGCACCGCGCCCTCGGCGGCACCGACACCGAGCGCCTTGGCGGTCCAGCTGGCATACCAGCTGCGGGCCGAGGCGACGGGCTCTAAGCCTCGATCCACCGACTGACCTGGGTGGCTGATCTCGGGTTTTATTTATCTCAATGGTCCGGATGTGGGCGTGAGGTGGCCGCTGGTCTGTCCAGCTTTTCCTGTGTGCTCCGGGTCGGGCCTGGATCGCGGTTGGTCAGACTGCCGCTGGCAGTGGTGGGCTGTATCCGATGGTGTTGTGCCACAGTGCAAGCCAATGTTTGGACCACGGCCAGTGGGTGGGTAGGTGCAGGATCGGTCGGTGTTGGGGTCGGGCCAGGCGGGCCGGGACGTTGACGATCCGGCGGCGCAGCGTCGATCCGCGCGCTCGGGTGTGGAGGTCGCCGGCGAGCACGCCGGCGGCGCGCAGCAGGTTGTGGGCGATCGCCGCGCACAGCACCCAGGCGGAGTTCGCGCCGAACCGTCCCGAGGGGATGTGCGCCAGGGGTCCGTCGATCAGGTCGGCGAACACCGTTTCGATGATGGCGTGTTGACGGTGGGTGATGTCGGCCTGATCTACGGGGAGGTCGGTGTTGGTGAAGAACGGGTGATATCGCCAGACCGGGAACAACGCATCCGGGAAGCGGGCGTCCTTGACCCGGCGGACCACCAGGCGGGCAGTGATGCGGTCGGCCGTGGATGCGAAAGCGGTGTAAGGGATTTCGGCGACTTCGGCATCCGATATCCAGGCACCGGTATCGGGGTCGCGGACCGCGCCGGGATAGGACACCGGGGTCCACGCCTGATCGTCGATGGCAGTGATCGCGCGGTCGACGGCCGGGTTGCGGGTCATCACCAGGGAGAACTGAGCGCCCGCACGCAGGCAGGTCCGCACCACCTTGCGGTTGCCGTAGGCCGAGTCGCCGCGGACTAGAATCGGGCCGCGGGCTCCGGCGGCGCGGGCGGTGCCGATGGCTTGGGCGATCATCCGTCCGGCGCCCTTGGCCGAGCCGGCCTTCCCGGCGCGTAGTCGCATCCCGGCGATCACCGGCGCCGATCCGGCGGTGCTGATCGTGGTGGCCAGCGGGGACAGTCCCTTGCGCAGGATCTGGCGGCCGGCGATCTTGGTGTGCCCGTAGGAGGCACCTTGTTTGGCGTGTCCATAGACCGGGCGCAGCAGCGAATCGATGTCGATGAACACCCGCCCATCGGCGCCGGGTAGCAGCGCGACCCGCCGACACAACGCGACCAGATGCTCGCGTAGCACCGACTCCAACTGGCGGGCGTGACCGAAGGTGAACTCCCGCAACAGTGTTCCCACCGTCGATGGTGCATACACGCCGCCGAACACGGTCTTCATGCCGCCTGAGCGGATCACGTCGATGTCATCAATGCAGTCCGCGCCCGCACACATGCCCGCGATCAGCGTCGTCAGCTTGGGTGCCGGGTTCGCCGACCCGGACTTGATACGAGGCGCCGCGATGTGGACCTTGTCGGCGAGCAAGCGTCGCAGCCCCGTCTGCTCCGCCAATGCCATCACCGGGACCAGCCCAGCGCACGACACGAGATTGCCATCGTCGAACACCGCGGACTCCGCGGCGAACCTATGCGAAACTTGCACCGGAAGTGCCTTTCCGAACTGATTCGATTGATGCGTAGAGAACACCAATCATCCCAGTTCAGAGGGCACTTTCTTCATTCCGACACCCCTATAACACCAAGTCAGTCGGTGGATCGAGGCTAAGTCGGTGTCGCGGGCGGAACCGCCGAGCACGGGGAATGCGGGCGCGGAGTTGCCCTTGCCAAACCCGGGCATTCCCTCGCCGCGGTCCCTGCCGCCGGTGATCCACCATCGGTTGCCGTCCTGCTGCCGGAACTTGATGAACCACTCATGGTCGATGGCACCGCGGCTGCGCATACGCTCCAGCACTCCGCGCACCCACGCGATCAGTTGGGCGTCTGTGGGGCCGCTGGTGCTCAGCTGGATCTCGGCGGCCTCCAACGCCTCTGCGGCGCAGGTGCGTAGGAGTGTTTCGGCGACGTCGAGGGTGGCGACGGCGCTGCCGGTGGACTCCAGGGTGCGGCCGACACCGGAGCGCAGTCCGAACTCCAGGAGAATGTCCAGCAGGAGTCGGCGGCGGACGCGGTTGCGCATCTTGACGGCGACGGCGGCCTGGTTCCAGAACGGAGCGAAGGCTTCGCGCTCGGTCAGTTCCGGTGGTAGCAGGCGGTAGCGGTGCGCACGATCGGTGCCGGCCGCGTCGATCAGGCGGTGCGACAGCGAGTCCATGTCCGCTTCGCCCGCAGCCAGAGCTTGGCGGACCAAGGTGCGCAGTGTGAGTGCGTGCGAACGGGACTGGATGAAGCCAGCGCGGTGGGCGGCGTCTTGCACGCTATCGGTGAACACCAGGGCGCGCTTCTCGCGGCTGTCTAGATTGGGCGTGCCGAACATGGTGGACAGCGACACCGAGAGCATGGTGGAGATCGCCGAACCGAGGAAACGGATTCCGTCGGTCTGTCGACACGACGGGCAGGTGTCGTTCACCGAGTCCACGCCTGCCGAATCGCCGGTGTGGGCGAGTACCGGGAGTGCGTTGCCCTCTTCGACGTCCTTCTCCGACGGTGTCGTCAGCGCGATACGCCGCTCCGGCACCACCAGCCAGGACAGCCGTGACGCAGCATGTGGGTCGGGCTGCTGGGTGGGGTCGAAAGCGGCCGCTTCGGCCGGGGCGTGGATCAGCGCGCGGAAACGGTCGTCGTTGCGTTGCTTGCGGCGCCGGATGGTGCTGTCGTCGGAGTCCAATTCCCATCCGGTGGGGCCGAGCACGACGCCCCAGCCCGACCGGTTGCAATGCCGGCAGTACACCGCGGGTAGATAGCTTGCCGGGGCACCGTCCGGATCGGTGATGCGGACGCCATCGTCGTCCCAGACGAACTCGGGCGACCCGGTGGCGGCACGGCCGAGCCGGGTGAGTTCGCGGATCCACAGGTGCACATCGACGTTCAGCGCAGCGCGACCAAACTTGGCCCGGACGTGGCTAAGTAGATCGATGAGCGCCGCTTCGGGTGACGAATCGTCGATCGGTGTTGCCTCGGTGGTTTCGCCTACCAGGGTGGCGATTACGGGGTGGGCCTTGACGAGGTCGAGCATCAACGGGTCGGCGTCGGCGAGCGGCTTCGCCTCGGAGGTGCGGGTGTAAAGGGCGTCGAGGATGGCGAGGGCGCGCCGTTCAGAATCCAATTCGGCGCCCGCTGTGAGCAGTCCGTCGCGGTCGGGTTCGGCGATCGGCGTCCAGCCGGCGGCAACCACCCGGTCGGTGGCACCATCGGCCCACTCCTCGAAGCTGAGGCGTGATTCGGTGATAACCGCGTCGGGCTGGAAGCGTTCCCCAAAAACGGTTTCGGCGAAATCGAGCATCTCGGCGGGGTCGCCGCCGTCACCGAGGGTGGCTGACGTCGCGACTGGCGTGATTTGACCGAGTGGGCGAGCCCAGTCGTCCTCGGCAAACCTACGATCGCCTGTCTGCCAATGGCTTTTGAGCGTGATACCGAGCCGTCGCAGAAGCATGGAAACGTCTGTGCCCTGGGCGCCGTCGTAGGTGTGGAACTCGTCGAGGACCAGGTAGGTCAGGCTGTGTGCGCTCTGGCGCCAGATGTTGGAGTCGGCGGCGCGCAGCAGCAGCTGGTCGAGCATCTTGTAGTTGGTCAGCAGGATGTCGGGGGCAGTGTCGCGGATTATCTCGCGGTCGGTGATCAGGCCGTCCTTGGTGACCCTTGTTCGTTTCTGACCGGACTCGCCGGTGTAGAGCGCGGCGCTGACGCCGACCAGTTCCGGGTTGCCGGTGATCATCTCGGTGAGCCGCTTGGCCTGGTCGTTGGCCAAGGCGTTCATCGGATAGAGGATTAGCGCCTTGGTGCCGGTGACGCCGGCGCGGTTGGCGCGTTGGACGTGGTCAAGGATCGGATACAGGAAGGCTTCGGTCTTGCCTGAACCGGTGCCGGTGGTCACCAGCGTCGGTTGGGGTCGGTCATCGTCGCGGTGATAAGTCGATAGCCGGGCGAAGGCGCCGGCCTGATGTCCGTAGGGGGTGAAACCCTCGTACCACTCGAGGTGCTCGCGCCAACCGTCCGCCGCGGCCCGGAACGGCAAACGCACACGGACATACGGACCGCGGAAAATGCCGGTCTCGGCATCCTGCAGGAACTCGTCTAGGACCCGGCGCGTGTCCGGATCGGCTAAGCCTCGATCCACCGACTGACTTGGTGTTATAGGGGTGTCGGAATGAAGAAAGTGCCCTCTGAACTGGGATGATTGGTGTTCTCTACGCATCAATCGAATCAGTTCGGAAAGGCACTTCCGGTGCAAGTTTCGCATAGGTTCGCCGCGGAGTCCGCGGTGTTCGACGATGGCAATCTCGTGTCGTGCGCTGGGCTGGTCCCGGTGATGGCATTGGCGGAGCAGACGGGGCTGCGACGCTTGCTCGCCGACAAGGTCCACATCGCGGCGCCTCGTATCAAGTCCGGGTCGGCGAACCCGGCACCCAAGCTGACGACGCTGATCGCGGGCATGTGTGCGGGCGCGGACTGCATTGATGACATCGACGTGATCCGCTCAGGCGGCATGAAGACCGTGTTCGGCGGCGTGTATGCACCATCGACGGTGGGAACACTGTTGCGGGAGTTCACCTTCGGTCACGCCCGCCAGTTGGAGTCGGTGCTACGCGAGCATCTGGTCGCGTTGTGTCGGCGGGTCGCGCTGCTACCCGGCGCCGATGGGCGGGTGTTCATCGACATCGATTCGCTGCTGCGCCCGGTCTATGGACACGCCAAACAAGGTGCCTCCTACGGGCACACCAAGATCGCCGGCCGCCAGATCCTGCGCAAGGGACTGTCCCCGCTGGCCACCACGATCAGCACCGCCGGATCGGCGCCGGTGATCGCCGGGATGCGACTACGCGCCGGGAAGGCCGGCTCGGCCAAGGGCGCCGGACGGATGATCGCCCAAGCCATCGGCACCGCCCGCGCCGCCGGAGCCCGCGGCCCGATTCTAGTCCGCGGCGACTCGGCCTACGGCAACCGCAAGGTGGTGCGGACCTGCCTGCGTGCGGGCGCTCAGTTCTCCCTGGTGATGACCCGCAACCCGGCCGTCGACCGCGCGATCACTGCCATCGACGATCAGGCGTGGACCCCGGTGTCCTATCCCGGCGCGGTCCGCGACCCCGATACCGGTGCCTGGATATCGGATGCCGAAGTCGCCGAAATCCCTTACACCGCTTTCGCATCCACGGCCGACCGCATCACTGCCCGCCTGGTGGTCCGCCGGGTCAAGGACGCCCGCTTCCCGGATGCGTTGTTCCCGGTCTGGCGATATCACCCGTTCTTCACCAACACCGACCTCCCCGTAGATCAGGCCGACATCACCCACCGTCAACACGCCATCATCGAAACGGTGTTCGCCGACCTGATCGACGGACCCCTGGCGCACATCCCCTCGGGACGGTTCGGCGCGAACTCCGCCTGGGTGCTGTGCGCGGCGATCGCCCACAACCTGCTGCGCGCCGCCGGCGTGCTCGCCGGCGACCTCCACACCCGAGCGCGCGGATCGACGCTGCGCCGCCGGATCGTCAACGTCCCGGCCCGCCTGGCCCGACCCCAACACCGACCGATCCTGCACCTACCCACCCACTGGC
>FLQS01000067.1 GCA_900078375.1 uncultured Mycobacterium sp.
CCCAACGACCAAACCGGCAACTGAGACTCAGGGTTGAGGAAACGTGAGACACGCAGTCATCGTCTACCTCCTGCGCGCTGCAGGCCCAGCTTCCCCAGCGATCACTGGTCCGAGTCGACATGAGGAGGTTCGGCCATGGTGACGATGAATACCTTCGCCAAGCCCGTGCGCGCGGTGGGGGATTTCTCCGCCATGGCAATCGAGACATTGATCCTGTTGGTCAAGCCGCCCTTCGCGTGGCGGGAATTTCTGCTGCAGTCGTGGTTCGTCGCACGGGTGTCACTGGTGCCGACCATCATGCTGGCGATTCCATTTACGGTCCTTGCTGTGTTCGTCCT
Organism: uncultured Mycobacterium sp.; assembly: GCA_900078375.1. Classification (GTDB taxonomy): domain Bacteria; phylum Actinomycetota; class Actinomycetes; order Mycobacteriales; family Mycobacteriaceae; genus Mycobacterium. Next base: position 339 of record FLQS01000067.1, read on the forward strand.
CAACATTCTGTTGGTCGAATTCGGTGCGGCGGATTTCTCCGGTACCGGAGCGGCACTTGGAGCCGTCACCCAGATCGGTCCGTTGGTAACCGTTTTGGTGGTTGCGGGAGCCGGCGCCACGGCGATGTGCGCTGACCTCGGAGCGCGCACGATCCGCGAGGAACTCGACGCACTGCGGGTGCTGGGCATCAATCCGATCCAGGCGCTGGTGGTGCCCAGGGTGTTGGCCGCAACGTTCGTGGCCCTGTTGTTGAACTCTGTGGTGGCCGTGGTCGGTGTCGTCGGTGGCTTCTTTTTCTCGGTGTTCTTCCAGCATGTGACGCCGGGTGCCTTCGTGGCCGGAATGACCTTGCTGACCGGGTTGCCCGAGATTGTCATCTCACTGGTGAAGGCGGCGTTGTTCGGACTGGCGGCGGGCCTGATCGCTTGCTACAAGGGCATTTCCGTTGGCGGCGGTCCGGCGGGCGTCGGCATTGCCGTCAACGAAACGGTGGTGTTCACCTTCATGGCCTTGTTCATCATCAACGTCATCGCCACGGCCGTCGGCGTCAAGGCGACGATGTGAGCGCCGGCGTTGTTGCGGGACAGCGGCTGCCGCGCCTGACTCGATTCGCCCGCAGCTTCGCCGACGGCTGGACCCGCATCGGCGAACAGACTTCCTTCTACGTCCGCACCATCGGCGCGGCGGGCGATGCTGTCACGTCTTACCGAACCGAGGTGCTACGGCTGATCGCCCAGATGAGCTTGGGCACTGGCGCGCTCGCCGTCGTCGGCGGAACGATCGTCATCGTCGGCTTCCTCACGCTGTCCGCGGGCGCGCTTATCGCCGTGCAGGGCTACAACCTGTTGGCGGGCGTGGGTGTCGAGGCGCTGACCGGATTCACATCGGCCTACCTCAATGTCCGCATCATCGGGCCGCTGACGACGGGTATCGGCTTATCGGCGACGTTGGGCGCCGGCGCCACAGCGCAATTGGGAGCAATGCGGATCTCTGAGGAGATCGATGCACTCGAAGTCATGGGCATCCGTTCGGTTGCTTACCTCGCTTCGACGCGGTTGGTGGCCGGCGTAGTTGTGGTCATCCCGTTGTATTGCGTGGCGGTCATCATGTCTTTCATCTCCGCTCGGTTCGGCACCACGGCCATCTACGGCCAATCCACCGGTGTCTACGACCACTACTTCATGACCTTCCTCAACCCGACCGATCTGCTGTGGTCATTCCTGCAAGCCACCGTGATGGCGGTCGCGGTCATGGCCATCCACACCTACTACGGCTATACCGCCTCGGGCGGTCCCGCCGGTGTCGGGGAGGCCGTTGGGCGGGCGGTGCGCGCCTCCCTCGTCGTCGTTGTGTTCGTGACCCTGGTCATCTCACTGTCGGTGTACGGACAGTCCGGCAACTTCAATCTCTCCGGGTAGCGCGCTGTGACTGACCGATCACACGGACGCATCCACCCCGCTTGGTGGACAGCGATATTGCTCGTCTTCCTGATGGCCGTGGTCGCAATGACGGCGGGGTTCTTCTCCGGAACTTTCCGTTCCTCGGTGCCGGTCACCGTCACATCCGATCGCTCCGGCTTGGTGATGGAGGTTGGCAGCAAGGTCAAGCTGCGCGGGCTGCAGGTGGGCCGGGTGGCCGGAATCGTCGGAGGGGACAACCCCGTCAGCCTGAAACTCGAGCTGAACCCCGATGATCTCAAATACATTCCGGCCAATATCGAAGCCCGCATTCGGGCGACCACCGTCTTCGGCGCGAAATACGTGGACCTCGTCTATCCGGACGACCCGGCTGCGCAGCGGCTCACGGCGGGCGCCGTCATCGAGAGCCAGAACGTCACCAACGAAGTCAACACGGTCTTCGAGAATCTCGTCAGCGTGCTGCACAAGGTCAATCCGGACAAACTCAACGGAATCCTGAGCGCGCTGGCCGAGGGCTTCCGTGGCCAGGGCTCCCGGATCGGCGACGCGATCACCGATGCCAACCAGGTGTTGCTGGTGGTCAATCCGAAAGCTGATGCCGTACGGGCAGATTGGCAGTCCCTGAAGGGATTCAGCGACACCTATACCGGCGCCGCCCGCGACATCACCACCGCGCTCGACGCGGCGAGCACGGTCAGCACCGCGATCACCGACAACGCCCAAGCTCTGGATTCGTTGCTGCTCAGTGTGATCGGGTTCTCCAACAGCGGAATCAACGTGCTCGGTCCGACCAAAGACAACTTCGTTACCGCCGTCAAGGTGCTCGAGCCGACCACCAACCTGCTGCTCAAATACAACCCGATCGTCACCTGCACAATCCTGAGCGCCGAGTGGAATCAGGAGCACGGTGGCCGAGAAGGCTTGGGGGGCAACGGTCGCAGCGCTATTCTGGACGCGAACCTCGCGTGGGGCAACGACCCGTACGTCTTTCCCGACAACCTGCCCATCGTCGGCGCCAAGGGCGGCCCGGGCGGCAAACCGAGCTGCGGCTCGATGCCCGACCCAACCAAGTTGTACCCCATCCGCCAGTTGGTCATGAACACCGGTTGGGGAACGGGCAACGACGTCCGGGTCAACCCCGGCATCGGATTCCCCGGCTGGGTCGACTTCTTCCCGGTCACGCGTGGCGTTCCCAAACCGCCGAGCATGCGCTACCAGGGTGGCCCGGCACCAGGCCCGATTCCCTATCCGGGTGCACCGCCGTGGGGAGCTCCGCTCTACGCACCTGACGGAACTCCGCTGTTTCCAGGTCTTCCGGCGGCGCCCCCGCCCGGTGCGCCTCGGGACCCCGGTGCGACTCCGGGCTCGGAACCGTTCGTGACGCCGTATCCGGCCCAGGTGCAGCCGACACCGCTGCCCACCCCGTCGCCGCCGCCACCAGTGCCGCCACCAGTGCCGGCCGACAGCACAAGCCAGGAAGGTCGGTGAGCACGTGAGGGATAACCTGGCAGCCGCTGTGTGGCGGCTCGGCGTCTTCGTGCTGGTGTGCCTGCTGGGGCTGGGCGCCCTCGTCGCCGTATTCGGACAGCTCCGGTTCGAGCGGGAGCAGACCTTTCGGGCGCTCTTCGCCACCGTCTCAGGACTGGAGGCCGGCAATTTCGTCCGCATCGCGGGAGTCGAAGTCGGAAAAGTCAAGGCACTCACACTCCAACCCGACACCACAGTCCTGGTGGAATTCGCCGCGGACCCTTCCGTGGTGCTCACCAAGGGCAGCCGGGCGGTGATCCGGTATGACAACCTCATCGGCGGGAGATTCCTGGCGCTCGAAGAAGGCGCCGGGCCAACGAACAAACTCAATCCCGGCGACACGATTGCGCTGTCGAACACCTCGCCCGCGCTGGACCTCGACGCGCTGATCGGCGGCTTCCGCCCCCTGTTTCAAGCCCTCAACCCCGACCAGGTGAATGCGTTGTCAGGCCAACTCATTCAGGCTTTTCAAGGTCAGGGTGCCACCATCGGTTCCGTCCTGACCAGAACCGCGGAAGTCACCAGCACCTTGGCTGATCGCGACCAGCTGATCGGTCAGGTGATCGCCAACCTCAACGTCGTCCTCGGTTCACTCGGCGGGCAGAGCACGCAATTCGGCAAAGCTGTCGACTCGCTGTCTCAACTGGTGCACGGACTCGCCGAGCGCAAACAGGACATCAGCAATTCGATCGCCTACTCGGATGCCGCGGCAGGTTCGCTCGCGTCGTTACTGGGTGCGGCCCGGCCGCCGCTGAAAAACGTTGTCGGCCAAACAGACCGGGTTTCGACGCTGGTCGTCAAGGACTACGAATACATGGATACGTTGCTTGGCCGACTTCCCGAAGACTATGCCGCTCTGTCTCGGCTCGGCCTCTACGGCGACTATTTCGCGTTCTACCTCTGCGATCTCGTGTTGAAAGTCAACGGCAAGGGTGGCCAACCGGTCTACATCAAGATGGCCGGACAGGATACGGGCAGGTGCGCGAAGAAATGAAGGTCCTGGCCGAGCGCAACAGATTTGCATTGGGAGCCGTCGCTATCGTGGCCACGGCGGCCGCGGTACTGGGTGTCCTCAACTACGAGAAGCTCCCGTTCTTCTCGGCCGGTCGCGACTACTCGGCCCACTTCGCACAGGCCGGTGGGCTGGCTTCCGGGGCGGCCGTGCAAATCTCCGGTATGCGGGTGGGGCAGGTGTCCAGCGTCTCTCTCGATGGCCCACATGTATTGGTGCGATTCAGCGTGGACAAGGGAGTACGGCTCGGTGACGGCACGGAGGCGGCCATCAAGACGAAGACCGTGCTCGGTTCGAAGATCCTCGAAGTCATGCCGCGAGGAGACGGCCAACTGTCGGCACCAATCCCCGAGGACCGCACCCATTCGCCTTACCAACTCTCCGACGCGCTGGGCGATCTCACCGCGACGATCAGCGGCCTCAACACCGATCAGTTGTCGGATTCGCTTGCCACACTGGCCGAGACGTTCTCCGATACGCCGCCCGAGCTGCGGGTGGCGGTCCAGGGTGTGGCGCGGTTCTCCGAGATCCTCAACCAGCGGGACTCGCAGCTGCGAGATCTTCTCGCCAATGCCAAAAAGGCGGCGTCGGTGCTCAGTGAGCGTAGCGACCAGATCGTGCGGCTGATCTCCGATACGAATGCGCTGCTGGTATCGCTGCGGCGCGAAAGTGCCGCGCTGGATCAGATCTCGAGCAACATCTCCGCGGTCAGCCAACAGCTGAAAGGCTTCATCGCAGAGAACCGTCAGACGTTCAGGCCGGCGCTGGAGAAACTCAATGGCGTCTTGACCGTCGTGGACAAGCACAAGGAAGACCTGCAGAAGTCGGTCAAGTTGCTCAACCAATACGCGATGTCGCTGGGGGAGTCGGTCGGTTCAGGGCCCTTCTTCAAGGCGTATCTCGCCAATCTGCTTCCGGGCCAATTCCTGCAGCCGTTCATCGACGCGGCATTTTCCGACCTCGGCCTCGATCCGAACACGCTGTTGCCCTCGCAACTGTCCGATCCCGAGGTCGGTCAGCGCGCGACACCGCCGTTGCCGCTGCCGTTCCCGCGCACCGGCCAGGCCGGCGACCCCCGGCTGACGATCCCCGATGCCATCACCGGCAAGCCAGGCGATCAAGGGTGCGGTCCACCCGGGCTGCCGCTGCCCGGCCCCACCGGCTGTTACCCGTATCGAGATCCGGGCCCGGCGCCCGCACCAGGAGGTCCGCCGCCGGGCCCCCCGGCGATCGTTCTGCCGCCGCCTCCGCCCGCGGCACCGGTCTATGAAACAGCTCCGGGAGAGCCGGCGCAGGGTGGACAGCGATGAACAAGCCGTACTTGCGAATAAGTCTCGTCGTGACACTCGTGTTGCTATTGGTAGGCGGCGGCATCGTCGTGGTGCGAGCGAATGAGTCGATCAGCCGGACCAACATCACCGCGTACTTCGCCAACACCAATGGTCTGTTCGTCGGTGACGAGGTTCGCCTCCTCGGTGTTCCAGTCGGCAAGATCGACTCCATCGAACCGCAGCCGCAGCGTGTCAAGGTCCAGTTCTGGGTCGACCGCAAGTACCCGGTCCCGGCGGACGCCAAAGCTGTTGTCCTGTCCCCGTCGCTGGTGACATCCCGGGCCATCGAGCTCACCCCCGTCTACACGACCGGCCCGAAGATGCCGGACAATGCGGTGATCCCACAGGATCGCACCGCGGTGCCCGTCGAATGGGACAACTTCCGGCAGCAAATGGAGCGATTGACCGCTGCGTTGCAGCCGACCAGCTCCGGCGGGGTGAGCACCCTTGGTGCCTTCATCGACACCGCGGCCGACAACCTGCGCGGTCAGGGGAGCAACATCCGAGACGCCATTATCAGGCTCTCGCAAGCTTTTTCGGCCCTCGGTGACCACTCAGACGATCTGTTCTCCACGATAAGGGACCTCTCGATCGTGGTGTCGGCACTACAGGACAGCACCGACGTGATGCGGGCACTCAACCAGAACCTGGCCGGGGTGACCGGATTGCTCACCAACAGTCGCGGCGAGGTGGGTCTGGCGGTATCCGACATCAACGACGTCGTCGGCGATGTGTCGAGCTTCGTCGCCGACAGCCGCGACACCGTCGGCACCACCTCGGACAAGCTCGCGTCGATCACCACAGCGCTCCAGCAGAGCCGCGATGACCTCGAGCAGACTCTGCACATCGCGCCCACCGAATTCGACAACTACGTCAACATTTTCGAACCCGCACAGCAGGCCATCACCGGCGCGTTCGTCGCCACCAACTTCGCCAACCCGGTGTCATTTCTGTGCGGTGCGTTGCAGGCCGCCTCGCGGCTGAGCGCCGAACAGTCGGCGAAACTCTGCGTGCAATACCTGGCCCCGATCATGAAGAACCGCCAGTTCAACTTTCCACCGATAGGCGGAAACCCGATCGTCGGGGCCCAGGCACGACCCAACGAGATCACCTACAGCGAGGATTGGCTACGACCGGATTACGTCCCCCCGGGTGCCCCGGCTGCGGCACCGCCGCCGCCGTCGACCGGCACCGCACCGCTTCCCGCTGAAGCACAGCCGACCGACCCGGCCGCCGGGTTGACGGGGCTCATGGTCCCGGCAGGAGGCGGCTCATGAGCCGCCGCGGCGTGGTCGCGCTGGTCGCTGTCGTGTTCCTGCTGGCCACCGGGTGCGGATGGCGCGGCGCCAATTCCATGCCGCTGCCGGGCACGGCCGGCAGCGGTAACGGGGCCTACACGATCCAGGCTGAGCTTCCCGATGTGACCAACATTCAACAGAATTCGCGGGTCCGAGTCGGGGATGTGACGGTGGGCAACGTCACGAAGATCGAGCGACAGGGTTGGCACGCGCTGATCACCATGACCATCGACGGAGACGTTCGACTACCGGCCAATACCACTGCCACCGTCGGGCAGACCAGCCTGCTCGGCTCGCTGCACATCGAGTTGGCGCCGCCGGTCGGTGTTGCACCGGAAGGGCAATTGCACGGGGGCTCGCTCATCGCGCTGCAGTCCGGAGCCAGTTACCCCACCACCGAACAGGCGCTGGCGGCGGTGTCGATGGTCCTCAACGGCGGGGGCATCGGTCAGCTGCAAGACATCACCAAGGCACTCAGCACCGCCTTCGGCGGACGCGAGGATGAGTTGCGCAGCCTGATCGAGCAGATCAACGTCTTCATCGGGCACGTGCGAGATCAAACGGGCGACATCATCGCCGCGACTGACAGCCTCAACAAGGTGGTAGGCCAGATCGCCGATCAACGGCCGGTGGTGGACAAGGCACTGAAAACCATCCCCGACGCACTGGCGGTATTGAGTGATCAGCGGCAGACCTTGGTCGAGGCCTTCGACAAGCTTGGCAAGTTCAGCGCGCTGACGGCCGACACAGTCAACAAGACCAAAGACCAACTGGTCACTGAACTCAAAGACGTTGGGCCGGTTCTGGAATCGCTGGCCAACGCGGGCCCGGCCTTGACCCGGTCGCTGGACGGAATTGCGGTCTATCCGTGGTCTGAGCCAAATATCCTGAAGTGGGTTCGCGGCGACTACGCAAACCTGACAGCCATTTTCGACCTCACCCTCAGTCGGATCGATGCCGGCTTCTTCACCGGCACCCGCTGGGAAGGTGATCTGACTCTGCTGGAATTGCAATGGGGTCGCACCATCGGACAGCAGCCCAGTCCCTACACGGCCGGCAACCCGCTCACGGTTCCCTACATCGCGGATCAGGGGCGCTGACATATGAACCTGACCAAACGAATTCGACTGCAACTGATCCTCTTCGCGGTCGTATCGCTTGTCGCGTTGGCGGTGATGGGCTTTTCTTACATGAAGCTGCCCAACCTGTTGTTCGGCATCGGCCACTACACCGTGACCGTCGAACTTCCAGAAACCGGCGGGCTCTACACGAGCGCGAACGTGACCTACCGGGGCGTCGAGGTCGGTCGGGTCAAGGACGTCCAGCTCACCGACAACGGCGTGTCGGCGGTCCTGTCCTTGCGCTCCGATGTGACCATTCCGCGTGATCTCAACGCCGAGGTGCACAGCCAATCGGCGGTTGGTGAGCAATACGTCGCGCTGTTGCCGCGCAGCGACAATGCACCACCATTGCGCAACGGCGATGTCATCGCCCGCGCGAACAGCTCGGTGCCGCCGGATATCAACGTACTGCTCAACCAGACCAACACCGGTTTGGAAGCGATCCCGCAGGGCAACCTCAAGACCGTTATCGACGAGGGGTACACCGCTGTCGGCGGACTCGGCCCAGACCTATCAAGGTTCATCAAGGGTTCCACCGCCCTGGCCATCGACGCGCGCAAGAACATCGACGCCATCACCACACTGATCGACGGGACCAAACCGGTCTTGGACACCCAGACCGACACCTCGGACTCGGTGCACGCCTGGGCCTCCCATCTGGCCGATCTCACCGGGCAGCTCAAGGCCAACGATGCCGCCGTCCGGGGTGTCCTCCAAAAGGGCGGCGACGCCGCCGAACAAGGTCGACAGCTGTTGGATCGTTTGCAGCCGACCCTGCCGATCATCATGGCCAACCTGGCCAGCCTCGGAAACCTCGCGCTGACCTACAACCCGGCGATCGAACAGCTGCTGGTGTTGTTCCCGCAAGCGACGATGTGGAATTCGGCCACCGCGGTTCCCAACCTCAACACCAAACAGGCATACAAAGGCATCTGGTCGAGCTTCAACCTCAACCTGAACCTGCCGCCGCCATGCACCACCGGATACCTGCCGGCCTCCCAGATCCGCGCGCCGGCTCTTCAGGACCGTCCACCTCGGCCGACGGGGGACCTGTATTGCCGGGTGCCGCAGGACTCGCCGTTCAACGTGCGCGGTGTCCGCAATACGCCCTGCATGACCAAGCCGGGTAAACGCGCACCGACGGCCAAGATGTGCAACAGCGATGAGGAGTACCGACCGATCAACGACGGGTACAACTGGAAGGGCGACCCCAACGCGACATTGAGTGGCCAAGATATCCCGCAATATGCGCCAGGTACGGCGCCGGCCGCACCGCCGCCGATCGCGGCCGCCCCGTACGATCCTGCGACAGGCACCTATGTCGGGCCGGACGGGCATGTCTACACCCAATCCGACCTGGCCCAGAGCACACCGAAGAATCAGACGTGGCAGAGCATGCTGCTTCCGCCGGGGGCCTCATGAGTAACGCGATCTTCCACGAAATACCCTGGGAGTACTGGTGGTTTCGGTGCTCGCCGCGGCGCCTATCGGCCGGACTGCGATAGCAGTGAAGGAATTCCCAAGCAAGGGAGAACAACTCATATGCGAGCGGTGCACAAAGTACTCGTGAGTGTGGTAGGCGCGGTCGGCGTGGCCCTGGGTTCAGCCGGGCCGGTCCACGCGGATCCCGCCGGCGATCCCTGTCAGCTTGCCGTCACCTTTTTATGCAAATACATGCCCCTTGCACCGGATCTCGATCACGACATCGATCTGACCCAGGGTTCGGCGACAGTCAATGGGCGCTCGATGCCCGAACTTCCGGCAGCGGGTGCCGGCGCGGATGAGTCTGCGCCCCCGCCGGATGTCTGCTCAATGGGCTGCATTTAGTCGGACGTGGACACGAATGGTCGTCAACGAGAGCGAAAGGCGCAGTCGCCCTTGCCACGCGACGGACCGGCGCTTACGATTCGAGTAACGGACGCTTACCGTCGGTAAATAAGTTCAATCTACTCAGAGGAGCGATACGTCGATGAAGACGGCGATCTGTGACCTTCTTGGAATCGACTTCCCGCTCTTGGCTTTCAGCCATTGCCGCGACGTCGTCGCCGCCGTCACCAACGCCGGCGGTTTCGGTGTGCTGGGCGCCTCGTCACATAGTGCCGAGGACCTCGAACACGAGCTGGCGTGGATCGACGAACAGGTAGGGGGGCGGCCGTACGGAGTCGACATCGTCTGCCCAGAGATATTCGAGGGCAAGGGCCTGGATCTGACTGCCGAACAGATCATCTCGATGGTGCCCGACGAACATCGGGACTACGCAGTCAAGATCTTGGCCGAGCACGGACTGAGCCTCGATGACATCGGTGAGGAGCCTTTCCGGCTGGTGGCCTCGGTCAACGACGAGATCGGACAGGAGCTGCTCGAGGTTTCGTTCAGGCATCCGATCAAGCTGATCGCCAACGCCCTGGGCGTGCCGCCGAAGTTCATGATCGACCGAGCGAAGGCTGAGGGTGTTCCGGTGGCAGCGCTCGTGGGCGCCAAGGAGCACGCCGTCAAGCAGGTCAACGCGGGTGTCGACATCCTCGTGGTCCAGGGCACCGAGGCGGGCGGCCACTGCGGTGAAGTCACCACCATGGTGCTGGTCCCGGAGGTGGTGGAAGCGATCCGACGAATTCGCGAGGTGCCGGTCCTGGCGGCCGGCGGCATCGTGACCGGTCGGCAGGTCGCGGCCGCCGTCGCCCTGGGTGCGGCCGGGGCTTGGACCGGCTCGGTTTGGCTTACCACCGAAGAGGCCGAGACCGCGCCCTACACCGTGCAGAAGATGCTTGCCGCGTCCTCTCGGGACACGGTGCGCTCAAAGGGTCGAACCGGCAAGCCCTCCCGGCAGCTGCGTTCGGCGTGGACGGATGCCTGGCGGCCCGAGGCCGGCGGACCGTCGGCGCTGCCATTGCCGCTGCAGACCGTCGTTTCAGAGAACATCTTGCGCCGCATCGACGTTCTCGCCGAAAACGGCAACGCCGGCGCGCGGGACCTCGCGACCTATTGGGTGGGTCAGGGCGTCGGTCTCATGACCAAGGTGAAGCCGGTGCGCGATGTCGTGCTCACGATGATTGAGGACTACCTCGACGCCGCCGAACGACTGGCCCGATCGCTCGAGGGTTAGGCCATGACATCCGAAATCGATCCCCGCACACCGGTCATCATCGGTGTCGGGCAGGCCGCGGAACGGGTTGACCAGCCCGACTATCAAGGCCTTTCGCCCATCGATCTCGCCGTGCGTGCGGCGCTGGCTGCGGCTGCGGACACCGGGAAGCCGGACCGATCGATCATCGCGCTGATCGACACCGTGGCGGCGACCCGCCAATTCGAGGACTCGCTTCCCGGCGCGCCCGCACCACTGGGCAAGTCGACCAAATTCCCGCTGTCGGTGGCGCATCGGCTGGGCGTCAGGCCGCGGCGCGCCGTTCTGGAAGTGGCAGGGGGTCAATCCCCGCAACACCTGGTGACCGAGTTCAGCCGCGAGATCGCCACCGGCCGAGCCGATCTGGTCCTGCTCGTCGGTGCCGAGGCGATGTCGACGGTCGCCCATCACGCCAAGTCCGAGAGCAGGCCGGACTTCTCGGACGATCCCGACGATCCCGACGGCGCCTTCGAGGACCGTGGGTACGGGCTCAAGGGCCTGGTCTCGATGGAGGCAGCCGCGCACGGTTTGACCAATGCCCCGACACAGTATGCGTTGTTGGAGAACGCACGCCGAGCCGCCAACGGTGACAGCCGGGAAAAGTATGCCGCCGCGATGGGTGCGCTGTTCGCTCCGTTCAGCACGATCGCTGCGCATAACCCGTACTCAGCTGCGCCGCAGGAACACAGCGCGCGCGAGCTGATCGACGTCAGCGAACGCAACCGCATCATCGCCGACCCGTATACCAAGTACCTGGTTGCCCGTGACCTCGTGAATCAAGGGGCGGCCGTGCTGCTGGCCTCGGTACAGACGGCTCGCGAGCTCGGGGTCGATGAGAGCCGATGGGTGTTCCTGCACGGCCAGGCCGACCTGCGTGAGCGAGATCTGTTCGACCGCCGCAATCTTGGCGAGGCCCCGTCGGCACTGATGGCAGTCCGTCATGCACTCGAGGTGGCGGGTATCGGCGTCGCAGAGGTGTCGTTCTTCGACTTCTACTCGTGTTTCCCGATCGCGGTGTCCAACATTACTGATGCGTTGGGCCTGTCGCCCGAGGATCCTCGCGGTCTCACTCTGACCGGCGGTTTGCCCTACTTCGGTGGGCCCGGCAACAACTACTCCATGCATGCGATCGCCGAAGCGGTCTCGCGGGTGCGCGGCGTGCCGGGAAGTTACGCCCTGGTCTCCGCCAACGGGGGAGTCATCTCCAAGACCTCCGTCGGCATCTACAGCACCACGTCGAGCGCACTGCGCCCGGACTCCAGCGTCGAGCTTCAGTCCCAGATCGACGGCTTGGACGCGCCAGGGCACATTGCGCACCCAGCCGGCTGGGCCACCATCGAGAGTTACACCATCGTGCATGGCCGCACCGGTAAGACCGGGATCGTCATCGGCCGGCTCGCCGAGACCGGCCAGCGCTTCATCGCCCAGGTGGCCCCCGGTGACGGCGAGCTGTTGAACCTGCTCGAGAACGCCGAGCAGCCCATCGGCCAGCGTGTCTATGTCACCGCGTTCGGGCACGGCAACCGCGTCACGATCACCAAAGACAAGGCTGCCCAGTTCTTCCCGATACTGAAGCCCGTGCTTCGTGACGACTACGAATACGTGACCGTATGCCGGGATGGCCACCTGCTCGAGATCACCATCAATCGGGCCGAGGTCCGAAACTGCTTGCACCCGCCGGCTCACGAGGAACTTGACGAGATCTTCAACGCCTACTTTGCCGACGCGGACCTCTGGGTGGCCATCATCACTGGCGCCGGTGACAAGGCGTTCTGCGCCGGCAATGATCTGATCTACAGCGCCGGCGGTAAGCCGATGTATGTCCCGCTGAACGGCTTTGCCGGTCTGACGAGTCGACGGGATATGCACAAGCCCGTCATCGCGGCAGTCAACGGCTTCGCCATGGGTGGCGGCTTCGAAATCGCGCTCGCCTGTCACCTGGTGGTGGCAGATGAGTCGGCGACCTTTGCCTTGAGTGAGGTCAAGGTCGGCCTGATCGCTGGAGCCGGCGGTGTGATTCGCCTGCCGCGGGCGATTCCCCCCAAGCTCGCCACCGAGCTGATCCTCACCGGCCGCAGGATCGATGCCGATCACGCTCATCGGCTCGGAGTGGTCAACCGTGTGAGCCCCGGCGGTGGCGCACTGGCGGCGGCTCGTGAGCTGGCTGCCGAGATTCTCACCGGATCGCCTACTTCTGTGCGACTTTCGCTGAAGCTGATGGAGCAGACACAGGGCATCGCCGACACCGTCGATGCCGTCGTCGCACCCACCGACGTGGTCGACGAGCTGATGACAAGTGCCGATGCCATCGAGGGAATGATGGCCTTCGCCACCAAACGGCCACCGCAATGGAAGAACAGATGAGCGAGGAACTCTCGGCGTTCGATGACGCTGTCGGCGGTGTCATCGAGAAGTTCTGGGGCGACGCCACGGCCGCGACGACTGCGCACCTGGGCGAGTTGTGGGGCGCCGCAGTCGAACAGGGCTGGTTCGAGCTCGGCGCGGCCGGCGCTCTGGACTATGCCATTGCGGCGAGTCGGCGGCTGGGCCGGGCTGCCTGTCCGTTGCCCCTGCTGGACGGCTACTCCGCAATCGAATTGCTGCCCGACGCGGGGCTGGCCGGCGGTGAGGTCCGCGTTGTCCTCACCGGTGACGTGCGGTCGCCGGTCGATTGCGGCGGCGCGGCCACCCACGTGCTGGTCATTCCTGAGGCCGGCGGCCGCGCCGAACTGAAGGCGATCGAACACTGCGCACCGCTGGAAGGGCTGGCGGTGCCGCCATGGAGCAGGATCACAGTGGGGGCGACGACGGCCGCTGTCGACATCGACGCCGGGCAGGCCGATCGAGCGTTGGTGTTGACGCGGCTGGGTAAGGCCGCCCGTGCATTGGCCGCCGCCGAACGCGCTCATCAGCTGGCCATCGAGCACGCTACCACCCGCACCCAGTTCGGCAAGGTGATCGGCAGTTTCGGGGCGGTACAACAGCGAATCGCGCAGTGCCAGATCGAAATCAGGTCGGCAAACCTCTTGCTTGACGAGGCGGTCACGGCGCTGCAGGCCGGTACCGCAGACGCGGTGCTCTCCGCTGAGATCGCCGTGGCGCATATTGCCGCGGTCGCCCCGCAGGTCCAACTCGGCGCGCAGCACACCCTGGCGGCGATCGGCTATTTCAACGAGCATCCCGCACCGTGGCTGTTCCGGCGCGTACACGCTGACATCACAATGCTGGCCACCATCCCACTGGGTCGCGGCTCGGTGGGGGATGCCCTGATCGAAACCGGAGCGCGGCTTCCCGCAGCGGATCTCGGCGAGAAGGGCGAATCGCTGCGGCGGGAACTCCTGCAGTTCATCGCAGATCACCATGCCAAGGATCGGGCACCCACGCCGATGGCTACCGATGCGGGCATCGTGGCGGCGATGGCCGAGCGGGGTTGGTTCGGGTTCGCCTGGCCCGCCGAGTATGGCGGTCGGGGTGCCAGCTTGGCCGAGGAGGTCGTGCTCAACGAAGAGGCCACCTACCACCGGATAGGCGCGACCAAGCCACTGGCGTCGGTCATGTTGCTGGGATCCTCGATCCTGCGCCACGGTAGCGAAGCGCAGAAGAACGAGTTCCTGCCGATCATCGCCGCGGGGGAAATGAACTTCTGCCTGGGCTATTCCGAATCTGAAGCCGGATCCGACCTGGCGTCGGTGCGCACCACTGCGGTGCAAGACGGCGACGGCTGGGTGATCAACGGTCAGAAGATGTGGGGCACTGGTGCGCACCAGGCCGACTGGGTGTGGTTGGCGACTCGCACCGACCCCGACGCAGCGCCGCGCCACGCCGGGATCACCGTCTTCCTGTTCTCGATGCAGACCCCCGGCATCACCATCCAGCAGCACACCGCGCTGTCCGGCGAGGTGTCCTGCACGGTGTTCTACGACAACGTGCGAATTCCGGACTCGGCGCGAATCGGCAAGGTCAACGGCGGGTGGAAGGTGATCGTCGATGCGCTTGCCGGCGAACGGATCACGATGGGCAATATCGCCGCCGAGCTGCACCGCAACCTCGACGACCTGCTCGACTTCGTCCGCGAAGGCACGAATCAGGCTGCCGGACAACGTGGTTCGGCCGTCCGCCAGCAGGTCGGTGACCTGGCAGTACGCGTGCAGGCCAACCGCGCTCTGGTCAGTGCGGCGGTGCGGGCCAGCTCCACCGACATCGGCGCCATGTTCGACGCGGCGATGGCAGGCGTGATGGGCGGTGAGCTTGCCGAGCAGTTTGGTGAGGCCGCGCTCAAGATCCTCGGACCGGTGGCAGCCCTCGGTGTGGCCGCCGCCGCCCCGAATCACCCCATCCCCGGTGGCGGCGTGTTCGAATATGTTCTCCGTCAGTCGATCATGTACTGGGTAGGTGGCGGAACCAACGACGTTCAACGCGGCTTGATCGCCCGCGGCCTGGGCCTACCGCGATAGGCGGGGGCGACGTGATGACGAAAAGGGAGGCAACGATGCCTACGACATTGCCGCTCAGCGGGTTCAGGGTGATCGATCTGACCGACGGCGTCGCCGGGGTCACCGGACGGTTCCTCGCCGACATGGGAGCCGATGTGATACTCGTCGAGCCGCCCGACGGCGTGGCCTCCCGACGTCAACAGCCCGTGCACCAAGGGCACAGCTTGCGATTCGCTACGACCCATTTCAACAAGCGGGGCATCGTTCTGGACCTCACCACTGCCGCCGCACGCGAGGACCTCCTGCGTCTGGCGCAGGGTGCTGATCTGGTGCTGGAGTCGTTGCCGGCCGGCCGCCTCGCCGAACTCGGTGTGGGCTATCAGCAGCTCCGCGCCCGCAACCCCGCACTGGTGGTGGCCTCCATCACCGAATTCGGGCAGACCGGGCCCTACCGTGACTGGACCGGCTCGGGTCAGGTGTTGACCGCCATGTCCTCGGCGCTGACCCGCTCCGGTGCGCCCGACCGCGAACCGCTGATGCCTCCGGGCGAGCTGGCCACGCAGACCGCCGCGATCCATGCGGGCTTCGCCGCCTTGCTGGCCCTCTACCAGGCTCAGCGCACGGGGCAGGGCGACTATGTGGACTGCTCCTTGTTCGATCTGGCCGTTCAGGACCTCGACCCGGGGTTCGGCATGGGAGGGTCGGCGAGCATGGGTCAGCCCCAGAAGGATTCACCACCCGGCCGGCCCGATCGGCGAATGTTATATCCCATCGTTCCGTGCGCAGACGGCCACGTGCGGATGTTCATTGCGTCGGGCAAGCAGTGGCGTGCGCTGTTCGGTTGGATGGGTGAGCCGGCAGAAGTCGCCGACCCCTCCTATGAGCAGATCTTCACCCGGTTCATGAACTGGGAGAAGATCCGCACCGGAGTCGTAGAGCTGTTCGCCGGCCAAAACCGTGACGACATCGTGCGGCGGGCCACCGAACTCGGCATCGCCGTGGCAGCACTGCAAACCCCCCAAGAAATACTGGCCAGTGAGCATGTGCGGCAGCGCAACTCGTTCGCCAGAGTGGAGGTAGCGCCAGGCGTGATCGGCGATATGGCCAACGGCTATGTCGAGTTCGGCCACCAACGGGCAGGATTCAGGTGTCGCGCACCGCGGCTCGGTGAGCACACCGACGACGTGCTGTGCGAACCGCTGCGCACTAGGCAAACCGTGCCAGGGGACGGGTCTGCACGCCCACTGGAGGGCATCCGGGTTCTGGACCTCGGCGTCATCGTCGTCGGAGGTGAGACCGGCCGGTCCCTGGCCGATCAGGGCGCCGATGTCATCAAGGTGGAGAGCCGCGATTTCATCGACGGTGTGCGCCAATTCGACGGAGACAACTGCAGCTACACATCCGCCATCGGCTTGCGCGGTAAGCGCAGCCTGGGCCTGAATCTGCGCAGCGACACGGGCACCGAGATCTTCCGGCAGCTGGTCGCCAAATCCGATGTGGTGCTGAGCAATTTCAAACCCGGAACGTTGGAATCCCTTGGTCTGGGCTACGAGAATCTCCGCGCGATCAACCCGGAGATCATCGTCATCGAAAGCAGTGCGCTGGGCAGTACCGGCCCCTGGAGCCGGCAAATGGGGTACGGCCCACTGGTTCGGGGGACCGTCGGGCTGACGGACCTGTGGCGTCACCCCGATTCATCGGAGGCCTTCGGTGACGACATGACGGTGTACCCCGATCATGCGGCGTCCCGGATCGGCATCACCGCCGTGCTGGCGGCGCTGATCAGCCGGCAGCGGGGTCGCGGCGGCTGCAAGATCAGCCTCGCGCAGATGGAGACGATCTTCAGTCAGTTGGCCACCGACTATCTGCGCGAGTCCCTGCAGCCCGGTTCGATGATCGCGCGTGGTAACTCCGATGAATTCGATGCCCCGTCAGGGGTTTACGCATGCTCTGGCGAAGACGCCTACTGTGTCATCGACGTACGCAACGACGATCAGTGGGCACGGCTCGCCGAAGCGATGGGTCGACCCGACCTGGCGGCAAACCCGGCGTACCTCACCGCCTCCGGGCGCGTCACTCACCGTGACCAGCTCGACGCTGCTGTGTCGGCATGGACATCGACGTTGAGTCACCACGAGGTACAGGATCGATTGCAGTCCGTCGGGGTGCCGGCCGGAGCAGCGGCCCACGTGCGGGATCTGCTGGTGAACCCGCAATTGGAGTTTCGTCGTCAGCTGGGTGCGCTGCAACAACCCGGCTTCCCCGAGCCCCTGGAAGTCGAGCTGGGTCCGGCACTGTTCGAGAACATCCCCGAGCCGGAACTGCGGCCCGCCCCGCTGATGGCTGCCGACACCCGCGCGATCTGTCGAGAACTGCTCGCAATGACCGACTCCCGGATCGACGAGCTCGTCGCCGCCGGGGTGCTCGAGGTGCGCAGCGAATAGCCGGGCGGCGCCGTCTCAGGTGCGGTCCACCGCTGCCAATACCAGGTCCACCAGTGATTCGCTGTACCGATCACCTTGACTCACAAGGTTCTTGATCCGAGACGGGGGGGTGGCCAGCACGTGCATCAACAGTCCGCCGAACAACGCATCCAGCATGACGGTCACCGGGGCGTTGGTCGGCAGGTCACCCCGGGCGGTCCCACGCCGCGCGATTGCGCGCATGGCAACGACATTGGCTGCCATGAACGCCTCCCATCGCGGGGCCAGTTCCGGCACCGCGCGAGCTTCGGCGGACAGACGCAGCAGCACACTGCCCGACTCGCCCAGGAGGATCGCAAGAATGCTGCGCGCCAACACCACCAGATCGCCGCGCAGACTGCCGGTGTCGGTGTCATAGGGGACGTCGATGCGTGACTCCAGTGTCTCCAGAAGCAGAGTGGTCTGGTCGCTCCAGCGCAGATAGATCGACGACTTCCCGACCTTGGCCTCCCGCGCCACCGCGTCGATGCTGAAACCTGACCACCCGACTCGCCCGTAGAGCTGGCATGCCGCCTGCTGCACCCGCTCGTCAACCTGCGGGTCTCGCGGGCGTCCCGCCCCTGCATTGGTCAATTGCGCCATCACTGTCCTTGTGCCCGGTGGATCGCACCATTATCGCCAGCTGGCCGAGCACTGTGATGATTTGGCTCAGCTGCCCAACAAGGTGTCAGCGATCGTGGCCCGATGTGTGGTGGGCGGGCCGTAAGTCATCTCGAGGGCCTTGACTCGCCGCAGATACAGATGCAGGTCGCATTCCCAGGTCACGCCGATACCACCGTGAAGCTGGATGGCGTCACTGACGACGGTGACGCCGTTCTCGGTCGCGACCGCCTGAGCCAGCGCTGCGGCGCGCTCGGCCGGCTGATCGTCGGCGAGCGCCCAGGCCGCTCCGTAGACGGCCGAGCGGGCATTCTCCACGGCGACCAGCATGTCGGCCAGTCGATGTTTGACGGCCTGGAAAGTGCCGATGGGTAAACCGAACTGATGTCGCTCGGTGGTATAGCGGGCGGTCGTGTGGAGCGCGGTCGATGCCGCTCCTGCCGCCTCGGCGGCGGCCAGGGTCAGCAGCAGTTCCCGGTGGCGGGGTATGTGGTCGCCGCCGGCGAGGAGATCGGCGTCGGTGTCGGTGAAGTCGACCGCGGCCGCGGGGCGGGTTCGGTCCACCGTGGGCAGCGCGGTGATGCGGGCGGTGTCGGTCACAAACCACCGCACCTGCTGTTCGATGAGGACCGGCACCACGAGGACCGACGCGGCCGCGGCATTGGGCACCAACGGCAGATATCCGCGTAGGCGCCACTGCGCTCCGTCGCGATGCGCGCTGACGGCGGCCAGGATGGCCGGCTCGGCCAGCACGATGCCGGCCAGCGCGTGTCCGCGAGCCAGTGGAAGGAGGAATCTCCTGCGTTGGTCGTCGGAACCAAGCAGCGCCACCGCGTCCGCCGCCGCGGTGTGCTCGCTGAAGGGGACACCGGCCACGATCCGGCCGAGTTCCTCGGCGACGATGGCCTGCTCCACCGGTCCGCCGCCGCCGCCCTCCCAGGTTTCTGGAATGCCGATCCCGGCCAATCCGGCTGCGCACAATGCACTCCAGAGTTGGTCATCCAGTCCTCGGTCAGCGTCGTAACACGCACGCGAGGTGGCGGTGTGCATGCAGATGTCGCTGACCAATTCGCGCAGCGCATCGTGCTCCCCGCTGAACTCGAATTTCATCTATGCGTCTGCCCATGGGTCTCGGGGCTGTCCGAGAATGCGCTCGGCCAACACGTTGCGTTGGATCTCTGATGTCCCGCCGCCGATCGTCGACGCCCTGGTTCGCAACCAGCCCAATGCCCACTTGCCTCGGTTGGGAGCGTCGTCGGCACCTCGGTCGAGGATCCCGAACTCACCGCCGAGATCCAGAGCCAGCTCGTGGAGGTGTTGCTCGACGTGCTGGCCGAACAGCTTCGACATGGCACCCTCCGGGCCCGGTTCCTTACCGCCGAGCACCTTGGCAAGGTTCCGCATCCCGTTGAGCCGCACCAACTCGACGTCGATCCACGCTTGGGCGATGCGATCGCGCAAGTGCGGATCATCGGCAGCGCGAACACCGTACGGATCGGGTGTCGTCGCCAGTCGGATCGCCTTGCGCAAGGTGGCGCTCAGCGCCATCTGCTGGCCCATGAACAAGATCGCGCGTTCGTTGGCCAGCGTCGTGCGCGTGACGCTCCAACCGTCGTTGAGGGCGCCCACCACATGGGTCACAGGCACTCGAACGGCGTCGAGGAAGACTTCGTTGAAACCGGCGTCGCCGGACATCTGGCGGATCGGGCGGACATCGACGCCCGCGGCGTTCATCGGAACCAGGACGAAGCTGATGCCCTTGCGCTTGGGCGCGACGGGGTCGGTGCGCACCAACGCGAACATCCAGTCGGCGTCTTGCGCCCCGGAGGTCCAGATCTTCTGTCCGGTGATGACGAGATGGTCGCCGTCGACAACACCCCGGGTACGCAGGGAGGCCAGGTCGGATCCGGCACTGGGTTCGGAAAAGCCTTGACACCACACGTGACGGCCGTCGAGCATCGGCGGCAGGAATCGTTGTTGTTGTTCGGGTGTGCCGTGGGCGATGAGAGTGGGGCCGCACAAGTTGAGACCGATGCGCCCCGCCAGTGGTGGTACCCGCCGCTCGGCCGACACGAGATAGAAGATCAGTTGCTGGCGGGCGGTGGCGGCGCGGCCGCCGAATTCCTGCGGCCAGGTGATGGCAGCCCAGCCTCCCGCCGCCATCTCCAACTGCCAGGCCCGGCCCAGCCCGCGGCGCGCGGCGTCGCTGCCGGGCTCGCTGAGTTTGTGATGCATGGCCGGCAGGTGGTCGTCGAGCCACGTCGACCAGTCCGCGGCGAACTCCGCGTCCGCGTCGGACAGGTCGATGTCGAGCTCGCCGAGGCCTGCGATGCCCCGGTCGGTGTCGTGTTGCACGAGCAATACTATAACCTGGTTGTGTAATTCGACAGAAGGATCGGGTGAGCGCAATGTTCGACGAGCGGTGGCCTCGAGATGCCGAGGAACTCGGCGAGGCCCTCGCGGCCGTCCTGGCCAAACACTGCCCACCTGATGCCCTTCGCGCCCTGGACGACTCGGCGCCGGGTGACCTGGCGTACCTGAGGCAGCCGCTGGATGACTTCGGTCTGTGGGATCTGCCGACCGAACCGCTTCTGCTGGTGCGGGCCGCGGTGACCCTCGGCGAGCACCTCGCCCCGGTGCCGTTCGTGTCGGCAGTGCCGGCCTATGTGGTGCTCGGAGAGCGCTCGGTGGCCAACGGGGTCGACCGCGACATCATCCCGGCCGGGCTAGACCGGGTTGTGGTCGCGGTGGGCGACGGCATCGGTATCGCCGCACCATCCGGACCGGTGCGGCGAAGTGCGGCAGGGGAGGGCGTCATGGTCCTGGGCGCCCTCACTCCCGAGGCCATCGACGGGGATGCCGATGCGTTGCGCGCCTGGGGATTTCTCCTCGAGGCCGCTCAACTCGTGGGTGCGGCACAGGCTTTGATTCGCTACGGCGTCGGCTACGTCAGTGAGCGTCGGCAGTTCGGCGCGCCGGTGGGCAGTTTCCAGGGTGTCGCCCACCCGCTGGCCGAGGTGGCCACGGCTGTGCACGCCGCCGACCTGCTCACCCGCCATGCAGCGTTCCTCGCCGACACCGACGGCCGACTGCCGCTGTTCGCCGCGGCGATGGCGGCGGCCAAGGCGCGCTCCGCGTCGCGCCAGGCGGCGGCCACGGTGCACCAGGCGCTCGGCGGCTACGGATTCACCATCGAGGCCGACGCCCAGCTCTACTCGCGGCGGATCCGGGGATGGAGCGCCGCGATGCCCGATCCTGGTCCTTGGCTGGCTGATTTGGCCCGCATGCTGGCCGACCCGGCGACCCGCGACACCGTCACCGATCTGTGGCAGTTCGACCGCGGGTTCACTCTGCCGCGCTGGGCGCGCGAATCCGGTTGAGTGGCCGGCGGCGTCAGCAGGCGACGGCTATGTGGAACGTTCGTGTTATCGCCGCGCTGGGATTGTCGGCAATGAAGCCCCTGGCGGTGCCTTCGATGGTGAAGGTCTGGGCGGTCATGCCGGTCTTGGCGCTGCCTGGGCGTCCTCCCAGTAACTACCGGTGAACCCGTCGACATTGGTGATCACGACGGACCGTGCCCTCAGTCCGTCGGCATTGTCGAGGAACATCTCGATGCCGGACGACGATTCTCCGGCAGTGATCCGGGTCAGCCGACCGCCAAGGGGCTGACACGCCGCGCCGTGGAACTGGTTGTCGTTACCGGTCTGGATGGTGACCGTGGCGGCGCCGGCCGGCACCGCACCCGGGGGCAGCTTCGGCGAGGGTGCCGGCGGCGACGAACAACCCCCGGATCCCAGTATCACGAACAGTCCCGCCGCAACCGAAAGCTTGTACATGGGTTGGCCTTTCACCTACAGATACTCCGACCCACCGTCGACGTTGAGCAGCACACCGTTGATGTAGCTTGCGCGCTGTGACACCAGGAAGGTGATCGCGTCGGCGATGTCGTCCGGCACGCCAAGCCGGGTGCCCCAGGTTGCGGTGCCCCAACGCGTGTTGGTCTCGACGAAGTAGTCGTCCTCGCTGCCACCGGTTTCGGCCATCCAGGTCCGCTGCTTCTCGGCTATCTGCTCGTTGACGATCATCCCCGGCAACACGGCATTGGCGCGCAAGCCTTTCGGACCATACTCGCGTGCGAGATTCTTGGTGAAGTGCGCCAGCGCCGCCTTCTGCGCGGAGTAGTGCGCCAAGAGTGGGATGAAATGCCGCATCGACATCGCCGACGTGGTCACGATCGCACCACCGCCCGATCGCAACATCAGGGGAATGCCGGCGCGGCAGGCCCGCACCGACGACATCAATACTGATTGATAGGACCGGTCCCACCAATCATCGGGTTCGGTGACAGACGTGCCGACTTCGCACAACCCCACGGTGTTCACCAGAACATCGAGGCGCCCGTGCATATCGTCGATGGCCGCCATGACCTGCTCGGCCTGGCCGGCTTCGGTCAGGTCCGCCGCGAGGGCGGCCACGGATGCCGCACCGGCGGCGTGGGCATCGTCGGCGACGGCCGTCAGTTCCGGCTTGGCGGTATAGCGGTATTGGCTGTCGCCCTCGTGGCGGCCCCGCGCGCACACAACCAGGTGGACTCCTTCCGCAGCCAGTCGCATTGCCGTCGCACGACCCATTCCCTGTGTGGCGCCGAAGACCAGGGCCACCTTGTCTTGCAATCCGAGGTCCACGCCTCAGCCCCTTGGCAATCCGAGCCAGCGCGCGGCGACGATGTTGCGCTGAATCTCACTGGTGCCGCCGATGATCGACAACACCGTCGACGCCCGCAGGAAGTGCTCGACATCCTCGGCCAGCGGGTCGCCGGAGTCATGAACGTAGGCGCCGGGCCCGAGTGCGTCGACGAGCCACTGCGCGACACGCTGAGCCACGGCAGGCCCGTGCAGCTTGCTCATCGAGGCTTCGCCGCTCGCGGATTCCCCGCGATCGCCAAGGGCAACGACCTGCAGGCCGAGCAGCCGTTCGGCCTGGAGTTCCATGATGAACTCGCCCACATCGCGGTAGTCGGCGTCATCGAGTTCGATTCCCTCCCGACCGATTCGGTCGAGATAGCGGGCCAGTAGCAGCCGGGCTTCGCGGCCGCCGAAGCTCATCGACCGTTCCATGTCGAGCGCCTGCGTCATCATCGTCCAGGCGTGGCCCTCCTGCCCGATCACGGCACTCGCGGGTACCCGCACGTTGTCGAAGAAACATGCGTTGACCCGCCATCCGCCCATCACCCGCACGGGCTGAATGGTCACTCCCGGCGCGTGTGCATCGATCATCAACAGGGAAAGGCCACGGTGGCGGCTGCTGTCCGGGTCGGTGCGGACCAGTGTGTAGATCCAGTCGGCCAGATGTGCCCCCGATGTCCACATCTTCTGACCGTTGACGATGAAGTCGCCCTCGTCATTGCGTGCGGCCTTGGTCCGCAGGGCGAGCATATCGCTGCCCGCCTCGGGCTCGCTGTAGCCGCCGGCATAGCTCCAGGATGCATCGAGGATGTGCGGAAGATGCTCGGCAGCAAGCGGTTCGGGTCCGAAATTGGCCATCATCCAACCGACGGCTTCGGCTTGCTCGAGGCCATAGGTCGGCAGCCCCGCCGAGTCGAGCTCCTCATGGACGACGAACCGATCGGTCTGTGACGCCGGACGGCCCAGCGGGGCCGGCCAGCCCAGGCCGACCACGTTCTGCCGGGCGAGCCAGGGATGAAACAGTGTCGGAGCCTGGCGGTCACTTTCCAGCTCGGTCATCTCGACGCGCATCGACGCCATGTCGGCGGTGCTGAATTCGTCGATGTGGTCGCGCAGCGCGTCGCGCGCTGCCCGTTCATCGTCGTCAAGCCGGAATTTCATCGTGTCAGCCACCTTTCGTGGACGATCAGGCCAAGAGGGTGTAGCCGCCGTCGACCGGGATGGTCAACCCGGTGACGAACTTGAAGTCGCTCGACAGCAGCGAGACGATGACCGAGGCGAGTTCGTCCGGGTGACCCAACCGGCGCAGGGGCGTTTTGTTGGCCACCTCGGCCTGCATGTCCGCGACACCGGCGATGATGTCCTCCCCGCCGTGGCCGGGATTGTCCACCAGGCACGGCGAGATACCGTTGACACGAACACCTTTCGGGCCCAACTCGGCGCCGAAGTAACGCACCAGATTCTCCATTGCCGCCTTGGCGGGTCCGATGGCGCCGTAATACCGCGCATAGTGGTTGGCGCCGAGACTGCTCACTGCGACGACGGAGCCGCCCATCTTCTCGAGTTCGGGGAAGGCCGTGCGAATGGCCTCCCACAGTCCCCAGACCTGGACGTCGAAGACGCGGTCGTACACCTCGCGGGTCACGGTCAAGGTGCGGCCGGCCACGATGGGCACCGCCGTGGTCACTAGCCCGCCAAGACCGCCCAGTGCGTCGATGGCCGCGGTGATCAAGCCGACCGGATCAGCCCCCAGGTCACCGCGAACGAGCACCGGCTCGGGCCCGCCGGTGGCCGCGGCCAGTTCCTGGGTCTCCTTGGCGGCGGCATCGTTCTCCAGATAGCCGATCGCGCAGCTGATTCCCAGCGCGGTGAGCTGGACGACGGTGGCGCGGCCGATACCCCGGCTGCCCCCGATGACGAGGACCTTGTCCGGAATCGTGCGCGTGTAGGGCGTTTCGGTCACTGCGCAGACCCCGCCCCGAAGTGTTCGTCACGCTTCTTGAAGGCTTCGCTGGTGCCGCTCTTCTTGCGTTCCTTGACAAAGTTGAATTCGTCGGGCTCGAAGCGCAGGTTGGTGCCGTAGCTGTGGAAGAGGTACGCCGTGGTCTCTTCCAGTCCCAGCGTGGAACTGGCCTCCACCACCCGGTACGCCTCCTTGGCGATGGTGATGCCATCGGCGGGCATCTTCGCGACCTGTGCGGCAAGGGCTTCTGTTTCGGCGGCGACATCGGCTTCGTCGACGAAGCGGGTGAACAGCTTCATCGACTCGAACTCCTGGGCTTGCGCCATACGACCCGTCAACATCAGATCGCGCATGACGACGGGTCCGAGCCGATGGAGGAACAAGGCGACGTTGCCGAGCACCGGGCCGAGGAACCGCGCCGCGGGCATGCCGATTTTCGCCTGCCGGGACGCAACGACCAGATCGGCGGCCAACGCCAGCTCAAAACCCAAGCCCAGTGCATACGACTCGAGTTGGACGATCGTCACCTTGGGAAAACCGATGAACTCGTGGAACATCCGCTGGCCCTTGCGGTCGACGGTCAGCCGCCGCCGCTGGCTGGGTCGCCGGTCGTCACCCGGGGTGCCGTACCAGCCGTAGGCCCGATTCAGGTCGACACCGGTGGTGAACACGCCACCTTCCCCGCGCACGATCACGACCTTGATGGCGTCGTCGTCGGCGACGTCGTCGAGGAAGCGGCCCATCAGCTCACAATCCTCGGGGGCCATCGCGTTCTTCTTCTCCGGATTGGAGATTGTGATCCGCGCGATGTGGTTCTCGTGGTCCTTGTCCAGCCGCACCCGGTCGGTGCGTTCCGTCGGTGGCGACGTGGTCTCTGCTGCGGTCATTGTTGGGCCACTCCTTTGGGTCCGTGCGGATCGTTGAAGAATTCCTTGCTGATCACGTCGCGAGCCAGCACCCGCAGCATGACCTCGTCGGCGCCGCCGCCTATCGACAGCAGCCGGGAGTCCCGGAAAAAGCGGGACGTCCACGTCTCGGCCATGTAACCCATGCCTCCGTGATACTGCAAACAGGTGTCGGCAACCCGCCGAATCAGTTTTCCGGCCAGCAGTTTCGCGCTGCTGGTGCGGCGGGTGACGTCGACACCGGCGACGATGAGCTCGGCGCACGAGTGCGCGTAGAGCTTGAGTGCATCGACCTCGCAGGCTAGTTCGGCGAGGTTGTACTGCAGGTACTGGTTGTCGATCAGCTTGCCGCCGAACGCGGGTCGCTGTTGCAGGTAGTCGACGGTGCGCTCGATGGCGGTCTCCATCTGCCCGACCGCTTGATACACCGCACTGATGCGCTCTTTTTGGAACTGCTCCATCTGTTGCTGGAAGCCGCGGCCGATCTCGCCGATGGTGTTGCGCACCGGCACCCGCACCCGATCGAAGGTCAGCTCCGCGGTGTCCGAGCACCAGTTGCCCAGCTTCTTCAGCGACCGGCTGACCGTGAGTCCTGGGCTGTTGTTGGGCACGATCACCTGGCTCATACCGCGGTAGCCGCCCTCGCCGGAGGTCCGCACCAGCAGGCACAGCCAGTCACCCTGCACGCCGTTGGTGATATAGGTTTTCGCGCCGCTGATCAGCCAGTCACCTCCGTCACGCACCGCCCGGGTGCGGATGCCCGCGACATCCGAGCCGGCGTCGGGTTCGGTGACCGCGATCGAACAGATCTGTTGACCGGCGATGGCCGGTGCCAGGAATTCGCGCTTGAGTTCGTCGCTGCCGTGCGCGTGCAGTGACGGGGTGGCCATGTTCGCCTGGACGTTGTAGGCCATTGGAATGCCGTTGCCGGGTAGGCGGCCGAACTCCTCGCAGGCGATGACGGTGAACCAGTGGTCGGCACCCTCGCCGCCGTAAGCCGGGTCGTACTCCAGGCCGAGCAGTCCCAGTTTGGCGAACTCGGCGAACAGGTGGTGGCCAGGGAACTGGCCCAGCGCCTCCCACTCGTCATAGTGTGGCTCGACGGTCCTGGCCAGCATCTCGCGCACGCTGCTGCGGAAGAGTCGGTGCTCGTCGGTGAACTGCATCTCAGGCCTCCGTTGAGATGAGGTCGGGGAGCAGCGCCGCCGGGACGGCCACCCGCAGTGCGCGAAACCGCTCGCCGAGGCTCTTGGCTTGGGGATCTTCGCGCAGGGAAGCGGCCACCCCGTTGCCGAGCAGGCCCACGATGACGACGTTGACCGCAAGTAGATTCGGCAGCGGGTACACCCGGATCCGGTGACCGCGCAGCTCGGGGAAGAGCGCGGGCAGCCGCTGCGGGTCGGTCAGATAGTCCAAGAGCGGCAGATGGTGTTCGTCGCGAACCCACAGTCCCAGGTTGGCGTTACCGCCTTTGTCCCCGGAGCGGGCGCCCAGGTAGTGCCCGACGTCGATGGTGGTCAGTGCGGCGTCCATATTCTGGCCGCCGGTCGATGTGCGCGGTTGGTCGGTGATCAGGGGAGCGACGGTGGCAGGTGCCGCGACATCGAGTTCCTTGTCGCCCACGCGGACTCGCGGGCGCAGGTGTGAGAAGTCGACAAGGGTGGGCCAGCCCACCATGAATTCGGTTGCCGGGCCTGGCGGCGTGGTCAGGTAGAGCCCGGGATAGCTGGCGAGCGCGGTCGCCACCGCGGCGGAGGAGAAGTCACGGCCCACCGTTGCGGCATCGGTGGCGGCGACTGAGATCCGCAGATAGCTTTGGTCGTCGGGGGCGTCGGAGGTCAGGCTCGCTCCGACCACCTCGACCAGGGTTTCAGCGAAACCCTCACGGCCGCCGGGGACCTGGGCCCACACCGCACGCTGGGCCAGTTCCGCTTTGGCGTGCCGGTTCATCCCGGTGATCGCGAAGGTCATCGCATTGCGAAACCCGCCGGGAAAGGTCAGCAGAACCTTGGCCTGAGCGGGGGCGAATTCGCCTTGTACGGAGGCGATCTCCACCCGGTCGGGGCCGAGCTGACGTAGCGCAACGGTGTCGAATCGGGCGACGACGTCTGCTACCGGGTAGCGCGGACCGATGATCTCGTAGAGCAGCTGGGCGGTCACCGTGTTCAGGGTGACCGTGCCACCGGTTCCGGGTTGTTTGGTGATGACGCTGGTTCCGTCTGCGCCGATCTCGGCAATCGGGAATCCCGGCTCGGTCAGGTCGGCGACCTCGTCGAAGAACGCGAAATTGCCCCCAGTCACCTGTGTTCCGCATTCGATGGCATGCCCGGCGACGGTCGCTGCGGCCAGCTGGTCGAGATCATCGGCGCTCCAGCCGTGCCACCACGCCGCGGTGCCGGAGACGACGGCGGCGTCGGCGACGCGGCCGGTGATGACGACATCCGCCCCGGCGCGCAGGCCCGCGGTGATGGCGTGCCCGCCCAGGTAGGCGTTGGCGCCTACCACGTCAGCGCTGTCGCCCGACCACGCCTCACCGGTGTCGAGATGGCGGAAACCCTCACCAGCGGTCCGCAATTCGTCGATGCGGCCGGTCAGGTCGTCGCCGTCGACGACGGCAACGGTGATGCCGATGCCGAGCTGCTCGGCGATCTGCCGCACCTTGTCTGCACAGCCCTGCGGGTCGATGCCCCCGGCATTGGACACCACCTTGACCCCGCGCTCGGCGCAGCGGCCCAGCACGTGCTGCATCTGGGCGACGAATGTCGAGGCGTAGCCTGCCCGCCCCCGCCCGCGGCTCTTGGCCAGGATGGACATGGT
The DNA here is from genome assembly GCA_900078375.1 of uncultured Mycobacterium sp. Taxonomy (GTDB): domain Bacteria; phylum Actinomycetota; class Actinomycetes; order Mycobacteriales; family Mycobacteriaceae; genus Mycobacterium. The sequence continues at coordinate 29,054 of FLQS01000067.1, forward strand.
CAATTCGGCCAGCCAGTCGCCGGTCAGTACGTCGATTGGGTCGGGTCCGTCGAGCAGTTGCGCTGCTGCGGAGAGCCGGTCACCGAAGAAGCCGGAGCAGTTGGCGATGCGGATGGGTCGCGCGGTCATGTCAGGTCCTCGAGTTCGACCAGAACCCGCCCGGCGGCCACTGACTGGCCCGCCTCGACAAGCACCTTGGCCACGATCGCCTCGCCGGAGGCGCGGATGACGTGCTCCATCTTCATGGCCTCGACGATTACCAGTCGATCGCCGGCGGCGACCTGTTGTCCGACGCTCACGTGCACCGACTGCACGGTGCCCGGCATCGGTGAGGTGGGCCCACCGACGATGCTGTCGATCCTCGGCTCGGCGAACCGCGGCGCCACGGTGAATGTCGTTTGGCCATCGGGTCCGTTGACCCAAACCCGGGTCCCGGTATCGGCGCCGATGGGGCCGTCGCTGCGCACCTGGACTGCTCGGGCGACCCCGTCCACCTCGACGCGCCACCGTTGGCCGTCGTGGGCCAGGGCCCGCACCGCGAGGTCGGTGCCGTCGAGGCGGAAGGCCGGAAAGAACTGGCCGGGGCGTCCCGGTGGCCGATAGGAGACCTCGTACCGGACGTCGTGGTCGTCCACCAACGACCAGCGCACCGGCGGACGGGGGGTGTTCGACCAGGCGGCAGGCAACGGGACCAGCCGCGGGCCCGCGTCGACGGCAGCGCTGACCGCGGCCGCCACCGCGTGCACGGCGACCGGCGGGACTGCCAGCAGGTCGGTGCGGTGTTCCAACCAGTTGACCGACACCTCCCCGTGCCGGTATTCCTGATCGGACAGAATTCGCTGCAGCACAGCAATATTGGTGGACGGCCCATGCAGTTCCAGGGTGGCCAGCGCGCCGCTCAGCGCGCTGATCGCGCGGTCCCTGGACTGGCCGCCGGTGATCACCTTGGTGATCATCGAGTCGTAGAACGGGCTGATCGTCACGCCAGAGGCGATGCCGTCCTCATAGCGGACACCGTCGTCATCGGGGTGGGAGTAACGGTGCACGTATCCGGTGCTCGGCAGCCAGCCGGAATGGGGATCTTCCGCGCACACCCGCGCCTGGATCGCGTGGCCGGTGAGGGTGATGTCGGACTGCGTGAACGGCAGCATGGCTCCGGCGGCGATATCCAGTTGTAGGCCAACAAGATCCATGCCGGTGACCTCCTCGGTCACGGTGTGCTCGACCTGCAACCGGGTGTTCATCTCCAGGAAGTAGAACTCGGTGCCCTGTACCAGGAACTCGCAGGTACCTGCACCGACGTAGCCGATCTCCTCGGCCAGGCGCACCGCGGCGCTCGCCATGGCGGCCCGCACAGCGGGGTCCACCAGCGAGGCCGGGCACTCCTCCAACAGCTTCTGATGGCGTCGCTGGACCGAGCATTCGCGGTCGCCCAGGTGTATGACGTTGCCGTGGGTGTCGCCGAAGATCTGGATCTCGATATGGCGGGGACCGGCCAGGAATCGTTCCAGGAACACGGATTCATCACCGAAGGCGGCCTTGGCCTCGCGTTGTGCCGAAATCACCGCCGCCTGCAGTTCTTCGGCGAACTCGACCAGTCGGATGCCCCGTCCGCCGCCGCCCGCGCTGGCCTTCACCAGAAGCGGGTAGCCCACGCGCGCGCCGAGTTCGAGTAGACCGGTGGCGGCGCCGGTGACCACCGCGTCGGGCAGGACTGGCACGGCCGCCTTTCGGGCGAGTTCCTTGGCGCGAATCTTCGAGCCCATCGCGGCGACACAGTCGGCGGGTGGACCGATGAACGTCAGGCCCGCCGCCGTCACCGCCACAGCGAATTCCGAGTTTTCGGCCAGAAAGCCATACCCAGGATGGACCGCATCGCATCCGGTGCGCTGCGCGGCGGCCAAGACGGCCGCGATGTCGAGGTAGGTGTCGGTGGCGGCATTGCCCGGCAGCGACACCGCCTCGTCGAGGTCATCGAGATAGGGCAGGGTCGAATCCGCATCGGAGTACACACCCACCGCGCGGATGCCGCGAGCGCGCGCCGCACGTGCCACTCGGCTGGCCACCTCGCCGCGGTTGGCGATCAACACACATTGCACGGGATTCCTCACTAGAACCGGAAGACGCCGAAGCCGGCCGGTGGTTGTGCTCCAACCGGTTTGGCGTCGTGGGAGATGGCGAAGGCGACGGTGAGTGCCGCGCGGCTGTGCCTCGGGTCGATGATGCCGTCGTCCCAACCTCGGCCGGTGGCATACAGCGCGGTCGATTCGACGTCGATCCGGGCTTCGTCCTCGCTGCGTTGTGCGGCATCGGCGGCCTCGTCGAATTCGAGATTGCGAGACTGTGCCGACCGTCGCCGTACGATGGACATCACCCCGGCGAGCTGCCGACCACCCATGACCGCGATGCGATGCGTGGGCCAGGTCAGGACCAGTCGTGGCCGGTACGCGCGGCCGGCCATCGCGTAGTTGCCCGCCCCGTAGCTGACGCCGACCATCAGGGTGACGTGCGGGACGCGCGAGTTGGCGACGGCGTTGATGAGTTTGGCGCCGTCCTTGATGATGCCGCCGTGTTCGGCGGCGGATCCCACCATGAAGCCGGTGATGTTCTGGATAAACAGGATTGGTGTGGACAGTTGGTTGCACAGCTCGATGAACTGTGCGCCCTTCTGGGACTCGGGGGAGAACAGGATGCCGTTGTTGGCCAGGATCCCGATCGGCATGCCGTTGAGTTCGGCCCACCCGGCGACCAGGTTGGGCCCGTAGAGCGGCTTGAATTCGTCGAACAGCGAGCCGTCGACGATGCGGCCGATGACTTCACGAATGTCGAACGGTGTCCTGGGATCCTCGGGCACGATGCCGAGCAGTTCCTCGGGGTCGTGGTTCGGTGCCGGCCCGCCGGGCGCCGCCTTGGTGCGGCCGAAGCGCGAGATCACCGAGCGTGCTTGACGGATGGCGTCGGCTTCGTCGGCGGCCAGGTAATCGGCCAGCCCCGAGACCCGGGCGTGCATGTCCGCGCCGCCGAGCTCTTGTTCGGTGACGTCCTCGTCGATGGCCATCTTCACCAGTGGCGGACCGCCGAGGAAGGCGTAGCCGCGGTCCTTGACGAAGATCGTGTAGTCGCTCATACCCGGCAGGTAGGCGCCACCGGCGGTCGAGGAGCCGAAAACTAGTGACACCGTGGGGATTCCGGCTGCCGACAACTCGGTGAGCCGGCGGAACTGTTCGCCGCCGGGCACGAAGATGTCGGCCTGCTTGTCGAGGTCGCCTCCGCCGGACTCGACAAGCGTGACGACCGGCAATCGGTTGGTATCCGCGATATCCATCGCGCGCAGCGTCTTGGTGATGGACGTCGGTGAGAGCGATCCACCCCGCACCGTGGGGTCGTTACCGATGACCATCACCGCTCGGCCGTGGATTTCGGTGATCGCGGTGAGCAGACCACCCCCGAGTGGGTCGGTGGTGCCCCAGCCGGCCAGCGGCGAAAGCTCCAGGACGAACCCGTGGCGGTCGGCGAGCAGGGCGAGTCGTTCACGTACCGGCAGCTTCCCGCGCTCGCGATGACGCTGGACCGAGGCGGGCGAACCACCCTGGGCGACCTGGTCCTGCAAGCCCTCCACCTCGGCGAGCAGCGATGCCATCCGATCGCGCGCGCGTCGATACGCCTCGTCGGACGGCACGACATCGCTGGCGAGAACCGCCACGGCAGCACCTCCAAATCATCTAACCAGGTTATACAAAAGAAGTGGCCGCGAGGCAAGCGCCGCGCGAGTGGTCAGGGTTTGAGCCCGAACGCCGTCACCGCGTTGTCGTGCAGGAAGAGCCGAGTCACCTCGGGGCTCAGCTCCAGCGCGGCCAGCCCGTCCATTGCGGCCTCGAAGGTCAGGATCGGCCAGTCGCTGGCCCAGATGCACTTGTGCCGGCCGTATGTGCGCAGAAAATGCGTGAACGGGGGTGGGTAGTACTTAGGCAGGTGCGCGCTGGTGTCGATGAAGACGTTGGGATGCTTGGCCGCGATCGCGACCATCTCCTCGGTCCACGGCCATCCGATGTGCCCGGCGACGATGCGCAATTCGGGGAAGTCGATGGCGATCCGGTCGATGTGGCCGGGTCGGCCGGTTTCGGAGGTGTAGGTCGAGGGGCCGGTGCCGCCGACTTGAAGCTGAAGGGTGATGTCGAGGTCGGTGCACGCCGCATACAGCGGGTACCACTGCGCCTCGGTCGGTAGCTTGTCGAGGATGAACGGCTCGAGTTTGAGCCCTTTGAAGCCGTACTCGCCGACCAGCCTGCGCAACTCGTGAACCGCGGGCATCACCCCGTCCTCGGACCAGGGGTTGGCGCTGGCCACCCCGATCAGTCGATCGGGGTACCGCGTCACTGCCGCCACGACGTCTTCATTGGGGATGAGTGGCCCGGCCGAACACATCGCCCGCGTGACGCCGTTGGCGTCCATCTCTTCGATCAACGTCTCCAATGGAATGCCTGACCGCAGCCGGGCGCCGTGCTGCATGCGATCGGCCAGGGTGAAGTTGCGTGCCGGCATCTTGGCGACGGCGTCGGAAAGCCAGGGCTGTACCCACGCATCGATGATGGGCAGGTGGTCACGTTCGGTGTCCATGGGTCACCCTTTCGGCAATCCGAGTACCCGCTCGGCGATCATCGACCTGACAATCTCGTCGGTGCCGCCCGCGATGTGGAAGGCAGGAGCCGACAGTAGGACCAGTCGCCAGTCGTCCACACCCGAATCGGGCGCAGAGAGCCGGGATCCGAGCTGATTGGCGACTGCGTCGGCCAGCTTGCTGACCACGGTTCCGGTGGCGAGTTTGGCCAGCGCCGCCTCCGGCCCCGGCGGCGTGCCGGCCAGGATCTTTCGGTGCATGGCGGCCTCGAACGATGCCAGTGCGCGCTGGTCGATCACGGCGTCGATGAAGGTGTCGCGCGCCGCGTGGTCGGGCCAGCCCAGCTCGGCGGCTTGCCGAGCCAACCGGCCCAAGGAGCGTCCGAAGCTGGAGAACCGCTCGAAGCCCAGCGTCGTCATGGCCACCGACCAGCCATCCCCGACCTTGCCGAGAACCGCGTCGGCGGGGACCTCGACATCGTCGAGAAAGACCTCCGAAAACGAGGCACCGCCGGTCATCTGCCGCAGCGGGCGGACCTGCACGCCGGGGGCCGACATATCCAGGATGAACGCCGTGAGCCCTTTGTGCCGTGGCTGTGATGGATCGCTTCGGGCCAGCAGGTAGCCGTACTTGGCGTGCCGCGCCTCCGATGTCCAGACCTTCTGACCACTGATCCGCCAGCCGGTTTCGGTGGGGGTGGCCCGGGTGGCGATGCCGGCGAGGTCACTGCCCGCGCCGGGCTCGCTGAAGAGCTGGCACCAGATCTCTTCACCGCGCAGTATCGCGGCGCAATGGCTTTTCTGTTCGGTGGTGCCGACTGCCAGCAGTGTCGGTCCCACCATCTCCAGCGTCACGCCGAACACGCCTCGCGGCACCTCGTACTCCGACTCGAGGTCCGCCCACGCCAGGGCGTAGGCCGACGGCAGCGCCCGGCCACCGACCTCACGAGGCCAGGTCAAACCGGCGAAGCCGTTGTCGAAGCACCGTCGCTGCCAGTCGACACAACTGGCCAGCCAGCTCTCCGCGTCCTCGATCGGCCGGAACTGCGCAAACATGGCGTCCGGGAAGCCGTCTGGACGATGCTCGGCGTTGGCGTCGAGAAACGTTCTGGCCTCGTTGAGGAAGGTGTCGACCGATACGGATTGAGGTTCCATCACACTCTCTACTGTCGGGACCAGTGCCGCTTGGCAGAGTAAATACTAACCTGGTTATATGATAACGATAACCCGTGGTCGTGAGGAGGACTTCTGTGGCGTCTTCGTCATCTGCCGTCGGAACCGAGGCGGTCCCGGCCGATGTACTCACCGAGGGACAGTTGGTCGTCCGGATCGACGGTAGCTGCGTCTATCCGCGGATGATGGTGGGCGGCAAGGCGCACGGTCTGTCCAAGATGCGGGCGGCCGGATTGCCCACCCCGCCGGCGTTCACCGTGACGGTCGACGCGTGCCGGCAGTATTTCGAGTCGCCCGGTGACCTGATGGAGCGCGTCTGGCCGCAGATCCTCGACGGGTTGTCATGGCTGGAAGCCGAGTCCGGGCACACCTTCGGCCGTGGACCTCTCCCGCTGCTGGTGTCGGTGCGCAGCGGCGCGCCGGCGAGCATGCCGGGAATGATGGACACGGTGTTGAACCTGGGGATCAACGACGAGGTCGAGCCCATCCTGGGTGACGTCTGTGGAGCCCCGTTTGCGCGCGACGTCCACCGTCGGTTCCGGGATTTGTTCCGCCAGGTCGTGACGCCCACCGACAACGAGGTTCCCGCCGATCCTTTGGATCAGCTGCGCGCGGCGGTGACCGCCGTCTTCGACTCGTGGAATTCGGCGCGTGCGGTGTCCTACCGCCGGCACCACGGTCTCGAGGGAAAGATGGCCGGAACCGCGGTAACGGTGCAGGCGATGGTTTTCGGCAACCTGGACGCCCAGTCGGGTACCGGGGTCCTGTTCAGCCGCAATCCCCTGACAGGGGACCGGCAGCCGTTTGGTGAATGGTTGCCGCGTGGTCAGGGGGAGGATGTCGTCAGTGGCAAGTTCGACCCCCTACCGTTGTCGAATTTGGCGGACCAGCACCCCGGGCTGCACCGTGAGCTGCTCGAGGCGGCGGTATGGCTCGAGGGTGATGCGGCCGACGTCCAAGACATCGAATTCACGGTGGAGGCCGGCAAGCTCTACTTGTTGCAGACCCGGGCGGCGAAGCGTTCGGCGGCCGCCGCGGTGGCGTTCGCTGTCGCGCTGCAACGGGAGGGTCTGATCAGCGCGGACGAAGCGTTGGCCCGCATCACCCCGGCTCAGCTCGACGTCCTGCTCACCCCGGTGATCGATCCGTCGGTTCTGTCATCAGCTGATGTCGTGGCCTCCGGGCTCCCTGCCTGCCCCGGCGTCGGAGCAGGGCGGGTGGTTGGCGACAGCGATTCCGCCGAAGACGCCGCCGATGATGGTGAAGACGTGGTGCTGGCCCGCGAAACGACCAGTCCCGACGACGTCGGCGGGATGATTGCGGCCCGCGCGGTCATCACCGAGCAGGGCGGCGCCACGTCGCACGCCGCGGTGGTGAGCCGCGAACTGCACACCCCATGCGTCGTGGGGTGTGGCCGGGGTAGCTTGCGCAACCTGATCGGAACCGAGGTGACGGTCGATGGCGCCACCGGCACGGTGTACGCGGGACGGTTGGCGCTGACCCAGCCCTCGGAGGACGCCGACCCTGACATGGCGATGCTGCTGAGTTGGGCGCGGGACCGCAGTCCCGTCCGGATCGTCGACGCAACCAGTTCGAGTGATCCCGACGCACAGGTGGTCGATCACCGGGATTCGGCAGGCATTCTGGCCGCGATCGCGCGAGGTTCTGCCACGCTGCGCGCTGCACACCCCCTGCCGGTGTTGTTGACTATTCTCGAGTCGACTCGCGGTAGCAACAAGCGCGCTTAGGATAACCAGGATTACCAATTAGTGCGACAATGCTTGGGTGTATTCCGAAAGCGATGCGATAGCCCACCCCACTGCGGGCCAGCTCGTGGCCGACAACATTCGCCGCAAGATCATTCTCGGCGAGTTTCGCGACGGTGATTTTCTGCCGAATGAGGCGCAGCTACTTGAGCAGTACCAGGTCTCCCGGCCGGTGCTTCGTGAAGCGATTCGGATTCTGCAGTCCGAGTCATTGCTGACTATTCGGCGGGGAAGTAAAGGCGGCGCGAGAGTCAACGCGCCTCGGCCGGAACCCGTGGCACGAATGGCGGGTGGACTGCTGCAGTACGGTCACACAACGGTTTTCGACGTTTTCCGGGCCCGCGCGATCATCGAGCCGCCAGCGGTGCGCCTGCTTGCCGAGAGTCGGACCTCGTTGACCATCCAACGGCTTCGGGAAGCGCTCGATCGTGAGGCCGACGCCATCGGAGAACCTCGCCGGTGGGGTCGGGTGCACGCCGAATTCCATACGTTGGTGGTGGAACTGTCCGGCAGCAACACGCTGGCGCTGTTCGCGAACATCATGTCCGAGATCACCACCGCCCATACCCAGGCGGTGTGGCAGCACGCTGCCGACGAGACCGAGAAGCGCACCGCCGCTGAGCTCGCTCACCGGGTGCACCGCAAGCTGGTGCGGCTGGTGGAGGAGGGCAAGGCTGCCGACGCCGAGCTGCTGTGGCGACGTCATCTCGAGGAGACCACCGACAAAATGCTCGAAGACCAGGGACAACGCGAACTCTTGGAACTCATCGGCTGACCCACTGTCCCGCCATTGCATAACCTGGTTATACTTTTCTTCGGAATGGATCGAAGGAGGGTGCGGTGACTGGTGAGCTGCTGAGCGAGCTGAGGGCCACCACGCGCCAGGCACTGGCTGTCTCGGCCGGCGATATCGTCGATGAGCTCGGGTTGTCGGGTCTGCTCGTCGATGCCGATCGCGGCGGACTGGGCCTGGCCGAGCCGGAGATGGCGCTGGTCGCAACCGAACTCGGGCGTGACCTGTCGGCCTCGGCCTTCCTGTCGACAGCCGTTCTGGCCGTTACGCTCCTTTCCCGCAGTGACACCGAGGTGGGTGCAGACCTGCTGGCTGCGGTAACCAGGGGATCGGCGGGCTGCGCGGTCGCGATCGCGGCTGTGACGCCGGCGAATTCGTCTGTCGCCGCGGTGCCTGGACCGGGGGCAGGCTGGCGGCTCAGCGGCACGGCCGTGGTGGTCTCACCCCCGGGAGTCCCCGGCATCGTTCTGCTTGCCGCCAAGACGCCCGACGGTGTGGCGGTGTTCGCCGTTGATATCGCGGATGCGGTGCTGACACCCGCTGATCTGCTCGACCCGAACCGCGGACTCGCCGACGTCACGGTGTCCGACGCGCCTGGCCGTGTGGTGTTGCACCCCGAGTGCGCGCACTCCGGCGGCCAAATCGCTTATCGCCGGGCACTTATCGCCGTAGCCGCCGAACAGGTCGGAGTGGCCCGTGCCTGCCTGGACAGTGCCGTGGAGTACGCGAAGACCCGTACACAGTTCGGCGCTCCGATCGGATCCTTCCAGGCGATCAAACATCGTTGCGCGGACGTACTTCTCGAGGTGGAGCTCGCTGATGCGGTGTTGGCCGATGCCGTGCGGCACGACAGCCTGCCGGATGCCGAACTGGCCTTCATCGTGGCCACCCGCGCGGCAGTCACGGGGTCGGAGGCGTGCATTCACGTTCACGGGGGTATCGGCTTCACCTGGGAGCATTCCGCGCACTGGCATCTCCGACGGGCACGGGTCAATGCGACCTTGCTTGGTCCTCCCTCGGTTCATCGCGATGCCATCGCGCGATCCGTCGGCCTGACCACCACAGAGGAAGTGCCGGGATGACAGACGAATTGACCCTCCTGCGTCTGGTCGCGATCAAGGGGCGCGTGTCCAGTGAACTGCTGGCGGGCAGTCTGGATGCCGACCTGCCACCGGTACAGACCGCGTTGGACGGGTTCGTCGAACGGGAGCTGATCAAACCGACTCCGATGGGGTACCGCGTCACTCCGGCGGGCAGGGCGCATTGCACCGAGTTGGTCGCTGCCGAGCGCGACGACGTCGATCACGCTGCGGTTGCTGACATCTATGAGACTTTCTGTGCGCACAACCACGAGCTGAAGGCCATCATCACCGATTGGCAGACGCTCGGGCCGGATCAGCCCAACGACCATTCCGATCCTGACTACGACAACCGGGTGATCGAACGGCTGGCAGCGCTGCACGCCGACGTGCTCCCGCTGCTGGACCAGATCACCTCAGCGGCACCGCGTTTGATCCATTACCGATCGCGGTTGATTCGCGCTGCGGATGCCGTGGCCGGTGGTGACCATAGCTACGTGTCGCGACCAATCATCGACAGCTACCACACCGTCTGGTTCGAACTGCATGAAGACCTGATCGGTTTGGCCGGCCTCACCCGCGCCGGTGAGGCGGAGGCTGGTCGCGGCGCGTGACTGCTGTTCGAATCGAGCGCGGCGGCGGGGTTGCCCGGCTGGTGTTGGATTCGCCGGCCAACCGCAACGCGCTGTCGGGCCGATTACGCAACGAGCTGCACAGCGCACTGCGGGAGGCGATTGCCGACGACGATGTGCGCTGCATCGTATTGAGCCACACCGGGACTGTGTTCTGCTCGGGTGCGGACCTGAAGGAAGCCCGCACCGGGGCGCCCCTGACCGACCCGGCGACAGTGCCGCAGATTCTCGTCGACATCTGGCGGTCGCCGAAGCCGGTGATCGCCGCGCTGGCCGGGATGGCGCGAGCCGGTGGGCTCGGATTGGTTGCCGCCTGCGACGTGGTCATCGCCAGCAGCGCGGTCAGTTTTGCGTGTACCGAGGTGCGGCTCGGGGTCGTCCCGGCCGTGATTTCGGCTGTCCTCCTACCGCGGATGTCGCCCGCCGCCGCCCATCAGCTGTTCCTCACCGGTCTACCGGTCAGCGCGCGGTGGGCTCAGCAGGCGGGACTCGTCGACGTCGTCGCCGAGCCTGAAGAGCTCGACGATGAGGTGCGTCGTATCACCGACGCATTCGCGCTGGCCGCGCCCGGCGCGCTGGCGGCGACAAAGCAATTGACCCGCAGCGAGTCTGCCATCGCACGGTTGCAAAGCCAGCTGGGCGAACTGGAACAGCTCTCCGGGCAGCACTTCGTTTCCGCGGAGGGCCGCGAGGGGCTGGCCGCATTTGCCGAGAAGCGCAGCCCCAGCTGGGTGCGATAAGCCGTCACGGCGACGGTGCGACCACCATCTCGGTCCGCCCGGCGATGACAACGTCTACCGATGCGCGACCGGATGCATCACTGGTGAACTCCGATCGTGTGCCATCGGCAATCGCGGTGTATACCGCTGCCGGACGAAGCCGCGACAGGTCCAGGCGCACCCCGCCGGAATGGTCGGCGCCCGGGACTGCCCGCAGCACCAGCCGCAGATCGGTGCCGTCGCTGACGGCCTGGGCGACGGTCGCTTGCGTAAACTCGACATGCTCAAGCAGCGGCCCGGTGCGCGCACTCGCGGGCGCCGGTGTCGTGATGAGTCGGGTCCAGTCGCCCGGCCGGGTAAAAAGCGCCTGAGCGAGTAGCGCATTCGCGAACGTCGAGCCGCGCGCCAAGCGCCGCATACCACCGGATTCGACTGGCTCGTTGTACGCGTTGACAGCCCGCTCGGCAGCATCGGCGATCTGAACGTCGCCGAACTCGCGCGCGGCGAACAGGATGGCGGCTCGTGCGAAAAGCCCGGTATTCCGGTAGTTTCCGGCGTCGAGTGGAAACGGTTTCGCCAGGTATTCGTCGAGGCCGCCATGGTGGAGCTTCAGAGTCTCGCGGCATGCGATGGCCCATAGGGTGCGGGCGAATTGGGGAAAGACCGGTGCGATCCATCCGGCGGCCTGAAAGTACATGAGCTCTGCACCGAACGGTATCGAGATTCCGGTGTAGTCCGATCGGAAAGGAATGACATCGCCCGCTGGGCTCATGAGTTCCTCGCGCAGTCCGCGCAGAAACGGCTCCCGGAGCTCATCGAGACGATCTGTGCCGAAGGCAGCGTCGTGGGACGCCACGCTGTTGATGCCGTAGATGTTGCACGCCGAGTACGTCCAGTTGGGCTCGCAGGCGTAGACGGTCTGAGGGGAGCGGTTGAAGTTCCGCATCAACGAATCGTTGAACGAGTGCGTGTCATGACGATATGTCTTGCGCGGATTGCCCAGGCTGAACGTCAGTGAGTCAGGGCCGACGAATCGGTCGCTGCCGGTGTTGGCATGAAAGGTGTTCAGGCAGATGCCGGACCATCCCGTCAGCATGATGTTTTCGAACCCTGCCGGGTCGTAGTTCGTGCTGAGCCGGCCCCAGAGGCGTTCGAGCCGCCAGTACTTCCACACGGTGGGAATGGTCAGTTTCTCGATGAGCCGTTCCTGTGCGGCGGAGAGGTAGCCGTGGAAATTGGGTGTGTAGTGGCGCTGCGCCTGCGCGAGCGCGTACTGGACGTGGTTGATCTGGTAGCGCAACGCAGACGGCTGAAACTGCTCGATGACGTCGAATCCGTCGAACTGGTCCACGGGCTGCAAGCCGAGTCCGAGTAGCCAGCGGAGATGGCCCAGCTGGGTATCGTCGAGCTCACGCGGTCCCGCTTGCGCAGGGACACAACGCCGATCGATCGCTGCTAGTTCGGTGGGCAGGTAACGGGCGCGCTCCGCGCGTCGCCGGGTCGCCCGTCGGGTGGCCATTGCGCGGCGAAAGATCACCGCCCCCAACACCATCGCAACAATCGCAACGGTCGCCACCAGCGGTCCGTGGCGTGGCTGCCCGTGCACATCGATCGCCGCGCCTGCCGCGACCAGTGCCGCGCCCAGCCAGGTGACAATCGGCGCCAGCACATTGCCGGTGGCAAACCACAGTAGGAAACTCGCGGCGAATGCAACGAGGGTCAGTGCGACGCCCAGTATCGCCCACCATCCGAACACCAGGAACCCGCCACCTGGGGCGACGAGTCCGAGACCCAACGCCTGGCAGGCCGTCGAGGTGGCGAAAAATGTTGGTAGAGAACCGATTACCACAAGAATCAGGTAGCCGGCCAGAGTGCGTCGCAGCCTCCGGGAGGCCACCGGGCCATTGAAGCGGCTGCGGTGGGGCAGGTCGAACGAGTCGACTCCCGATTCCCGAACCGATCCGGCGACAGTGAGGCTCATCGGATGTCACCTTGAGGCGGAAAGAGACTGGTCTGACGTGCCCTCGCACCTCGACCCACGATTCGTCGGGCCCTTAGCCATTCGTTGACCCGAGTCACGAGTGCCGCCAACAGAAGACAACATGCCACGGCGGTTCCTACCCCTACCCCTGCCCGCGGCCTCGCCGAGCCACCCGCCGCGCCGCCGAGCGGCGTTCCCACGCGACATAGGCCTGCAGGCCGCGCCTGAACAACGGCGAGTACGGCGGCGTGAGGGCGGCCGCGAAGCTGAACGGCAGCCTGCTGATGGCCACCGTGCGGTGGTGGCTGAAGGTGTCGAATCCGGTCTTGCCGTGATATGCCCCCGATCCGCTCTGACCGACGCCGCCGAACGGAGCCGACATCATGGCGCAGTGGACGGCAAAGTCGTTGACCGTCATGCCGCCACTTTGTGAGCGCCGGCGGAATTCCTCGAGGCCGGCTCCGGGTGGGCCGTACCAGTAGGCGGCCAGCGGCGCGGGCCGGATGGCGACGTAGTCACAGACGTCGTCGATGGTGTCGTAGGGCAACACGGACAACACGGGTCCGAAGACTTCCTCCTTCGCGATCCGCATCCCGTCGGTCATGCCGAGCACCACAGTCGGTGCGATCCGCCGCCGCGCGCGATCCGGGGCGACGCCGGTGTCACGGACGGTGGCACCGCGGGAACGGGCGTCCTCGATCAGGGCTGTGACCCGGTCGAAATTCTTGTCGTCGACGATGCTGACCAGCCCGGCCTCGCCGTCGCCTGCGGCGAGCAGCCGGCCATGGTCTACTGCGGCCGCGACGAAGGTATCGACGTATGCGCGCGGGACGAACGCGTAATCGGGACACAAACAGACTTGCCCGCCATTGACGAGTCGTGCCGACATCACCCGCCTGGCCATCGCGGCGATGTCGGCGTTGGGCGCGATGACGGCGGGGTTCTTGCCGCCCAACTCGAGCGTGACCGGGACGAGGTTCCTGGCCGCTGCCGCGGCGACCAACGCACCCACTCCGGGTGAACCGGTGAAGAAGAGGTGATCGAACGGCAGCGCACTGAACGCTGCGCCGACGTCGGGGCCGCCGGTCACCACCGCCAGTTCCGTCGGATCGAAGTAGTTGGCGGCCTTCGTGGCGAATGCGGCGGCGGTACGGGTGGTGACTTCCGAGAACTTGATCATGACGCGGTTTCCGGCCGCGAACGCCGACGCCGCGGGCTGCGCCACCAGCCCGATGGGGAAGTTCCACGGGCCGATGATGCCAACGACACCCAGTGGCTTCTTGTCCACCACCGTCGGAATTCCCAGCAATGCCGTCGAGCGGATGCGGTCCGGCTGCATCCACGACTCCAGGTTGCGCCGGTTCGCCGAAAGGTCGGGAAGGATGCCCACCACGTCGGAGAGAAGGTTCACGGCGTGGGGGCGATTCCCGAAGTCGGCGGACAGCGCTGCCGAGAACTCGTCGGCGTTCTCAGTCAATAAGAGAGTCAGGCGATCGATCCGGTCGCGGCGCAGATCGGCCGATGGTAACGCGGAATTGAGGAAGTCCGACCGTTGCGCGTCCAGAAGCGCACGCAGGGCAATCGAGGGATCGGCGGTCATCGCGGGTGCCGAAAGCTGCGCGTCAGTAGACATTGCGTTCCGTTCCAACATGTTGTGGTTTGTCATCGCCTGCCAGCTGGCGGGCCAGGGGCAGGGTGACAGCGGCACACGCAACGAGCATGAGCGCCCCGCCGAGACGTTGATCCAGCGTTGTCGGCAGTCCGAAAATGGTGGGAATCCCAGCATCCGGCCCGGGGAAGAGAAGAGCGGCGAGGCCGAGGATCGCGGCGACCTCCTGGCCGACGATCAGCGCTCGGCGCCGCACCCGGGAGCTGACGTACCGGGTGGGGAGCAGAATGGCTGCCCAATAAGCCATTCCGATGGCGGCACACAGCGCGACGAGCCACAGCGGAACGGATTCCAGGTCGGATGCGTGACTATGCAGTGCCGGGATGTGCACCGCGATCAGCCCGGCGGCATTGAGAGCCACAGCGATGCCGACCAGTCCCGTCCATGGCATTGATGGTTCGCCGCGGTAGCGGCGTGCGGGGCGTCGCACGGCCGCCAGCAGAAGCAACGGCACCCCCACCGACAATGTCTCAAGCGCTGCCATTCCCACCAGGTGCGACTGCAGCGCAAGTGTGCGGACCGGTTCGCAGGCGGCCACGCCGACGAGACCGGCGGCGCCCCCTGCAGCGAGAATCCTCGACCTCGACACGAGCCACCAGATGAGGACCGCTGCGGTGACCGCGGCCAGTACCCCGATACCCGGAGTCCAACTGATCGGCCTTGGACCCGAATGCATGTGGTGCCCGGATGGCGAGGCACCGCGATCAAGCACGGCTACCGCGACGACGACGGCGATCGCGATCTCCACACTGGCGGCGGCCCACACCCGCGGTGTGAGTCGCTGCTGGAGGTCGACGGCCGTCATCTCAGGGGTTTTTGACCAGCGTCGGTAAGCGCTTTTGGGACACCAGTCGCGACGCGACCGCGGCAAAGGTCGATCCCGTCCCCACCAGCGCGTGGGGCTTCCCAGCGGCGAGAGCTTTGTATCCGGCTCGGGCGACCTCGGCCGGAGAGCCGGCCCTGTTCTTCTCGAACATGTTGTGAAGAATCGATTTACCGCTGAACGCATCGATGCCGCCGGCGTGGGCGAATTTCGTCTGCGTGGCGCCGGGGGTGAGGCAGGTGACAGTGACACCGAACGGCCTCAACTCGGCGGCCAGCGAGTAGGTGAAGGTGTTGACGTAGGACTTGCTACCGCAGTACGACGCCATCCGCGTCGAGGGAACCATGCCGGCGGTCGAGCCGACGTTGAGAATCGCACCACGACGCCGTGCCTTCATCTCCTGTCCGAACAGCATGGATGTCATCGTCAGGGTGACGATGTTCAGCTCCAGCATGTTGGTCACTCGCTCGGGAGAGAGTTCGACGGCATCGCCGAAGCAGGCAAAGCCGGCATTGTTGATCAAAACGTCTGGGAACCAGTCATTTTCGTTGCACCACGTCAACAACGTTGCCGCTGCATCCGGCTTGGCCAAGTCCATCTGGAGGGTTTGCAACCGCGCTGCCCCGAACTCCAGGTCCACCGGCAGCTGGTCGAGTTCAGCCTGCACCAGACTGACCGCAAGAACCCGTGATCCGTCTTCGAGGAAGAGCCGGGTGAACTCTCGGCCGATCCCGGAGCCCGCGCCGGTGATGATGACCTTCTTCATGGGACTAGTGCCTCTTTCCATCGAGTGCTTGTGAATTGGCTTTCCACAGTCAGATCTTCAGCAGCGCTCCGCCGTCGACCGGAAGCTGAAGGCCTGTCACGTAACGAGATTCGTCGGACGCGAGGTAGATGACCGCGTGGCTGACGTCGTCAGGTTCGACGTAGGGGATGTGCATGGCCTGCATTCGGGGAAGGGCTTCCTCGACGTCGGCGCGGCTGGGCTCTTCGAGATCCTTGCGGAACGCCTTGTACATCGGCGGGCTGTGCAGCATGTCGGTGTTGCAGTTGGTCGGATGAACAGCGTTGACGCGAATGCCTTGTGCGGCAACCTGTCGCGCCAGTACGACAACGTATTGACCGATGAACTGTTTGGCCAGGCCGTATCCGGCTCCGCCCGGGCCATTGCCGGGATTGTTCACCGCGTTGGGCAGCATCGCGGCCACCGATCCGGTCGCGATGATGGAGCCGCCTGCGCTCACCCACGGCAGCGCGACATGGACGGTGTTCACGACGCCGACCAGGTCGACGTCGACGGCATCGGCGAATGCCGACACCGGGTAGTCCGCGCCGATGGGACAGATACCGGCGTTGGCCACGACGACGTCGATCCTGCCGAAGGTCTCCACCGCGGTGGCCACCACCGTCTGCAGTGCCGCGCGATCGCGCACGTCGGCTACCGCGGCGATCGCGCGACGGTCGAACTTCTCCACCTGGCGCACGGTTTCGTCGAGGTCCTCCGGTTTGGCCATCGGATAGCCGACACCGGGAATGTCGGCGCAGATATCGACCAGGATGACGTCGGCGCCCTCCTCAGCCAGGCGGACGGCGTGGCACCGACCTTGTCCCCGCGCCGCACCGGTGACCAACGCCACCTTGCCCTCGACCCGCCCCATCGCAGACCTCTCTCGATACGTGGATTCTCGCGGTCGGCCGCGCTGGCCGACGGAATTTCTGAAATCATATTACTTGGTTAGTCTATTCTGGCCATGCTGTTGAAATAAGGAGACGACCATCGCATGCCTGGGGTTCTAGACGGCATCCGAGTCATCGAAGTCGCGACGTGGGGATTCATCCCCTCGGCGGGAGTTGCCCTGGCCGACTGGGGTGCTGAGGTCATCAAGATCGAGCATCCCGCCCACGGTGACCCGATGCGCGGATTGGTGAGTGCGGCCTTGACGCCGCCGGGTACCCAGCCGATCAGCTACATGTTCCAGACGTTCAGTCGCAACAAGTCCAGCGTCGGGATCGACTTGACCACCGAGGCGGGACGTGACGTGCTCTACCGCCTCGTGGCCGGTGCCGACGTCTTCTTGACCAACTATCTGACGCCGGTTCGCCGCAAACTTCAGATCGACGTCGACGACCTGACCGCGGTGAACCCACGGCTGGTGTACGCCCGTGGCAGCGGACTGGGGCCGCAGGGCGAGGAAGCCGACACCGGAGGGTTCGATCTGGCGTCGTACTGGTCGCGTGGCGGTGTCGGCTACGTCAGCACGCCCGACGGTGCCGAGGAACCGCCACCCATGCCGGGGGCGGCGTTCGGCGATCTGCAATCCGGGTTGTACGCCGCGGGCGGAGTCGCCGGCGCGTTGTTCGCACGGGAACGGACGGGGTGCGCGCAGGTCGTAGACGTCAGCCTGCTTGGGGCGGCGGTCTGGGGCACCGCGCCGCACATTGCGGCGTCGTCGCTGTTCGGCATCGATGCCATGCCACGTGGTGATCACCGCTCGGCGCACAACCCGATCAGCAACACCTATCGGACTCTTGACGGCCGGTTCATCGCGCTGGTCATGCTCGAGTCGGACCGGTTCTGGGCGCCGTTGATGGAACTCGTCGGGCGGCCCGATCTCGCCGGCGACCCGCGTTTCAGCGACGCCGCGGCGCGGGCCTCGAACAGCGTGGCCTGCATCGCCGAATTGGACGCCCTATTTCTCACTCGGTCCGCTGACGAATGGCGCGAGATCCTCGGCCGCCAGAGCGGGGTCTGGGCCGTGGTGCAGTCGCCGCAGGAAACGAGTCTCGATCCCCAGGTGGTGGCGAACCACTATGTGCGGTCTCTCGATCTGGACACCGACACGACGTTGTCGGTGGCCATGCTGCCGGTGCAGTTCAACGGTCGCCACCCTGACCCCAGCCCCGCTCCCGAACTCGGTGCGCACACCGAGGAGGTGCTGCTGGGCCTCGGTTACGACTGGGACCAGCTCGTCGCGCTCAAGGTCGACGGAGCCATCTCGTGACAGGGGTGCGGAAGGCCGTCCGGCAGAGCCTTGCCCTATGATATAACCTGGTTATATAAATAGTGCATCGGCTGCCCGCCGGGGCATGTCAGCGAAGGTGACGGATGGACCTGACTGAGCAGATGCAGGCGAGAATCCTCGCCAGCGGCGACCAGCCGGTGCTGTGCTATGGCGACACGTGGTATCACCAGGACCAATTCTGTACCGCGGCAAGGGAAATCGATGAGCTACTCGTGGCTCACCAGATCGGGCCGGGCGCCTCGGTAGGTATCTACATGCGTAATCGTCCAGGACCAGTTGTCGCGTTGGCGGTTTCGCTGGCTACTCGCCGGCCTCTTGTCGTGCTCAATCCAGACTTCCCCGACGCCACCGTCGGCGACGATGTCACCGCTCTTCGTCCTGCTGCCGTCGTAGCGGACCCGATCGACTGGAGCCGGCCCGCCGTGCGGGCCGCAGTGGCCGAGGCGGGAGCATTAGGGGTGCGGGTGGATCTGTCTGCTGCGGCGGGTGACGTGGTGCAGGTAGCCGTCGAGCGCACCGGCGGGGCCGACGTCGCCATCGGCGACATGGCGGTGGCGATCATGATGCCGACCAGCGGCACCACTGGACCACCAAAACGAATCCCACTGCGCTACAGCGAAATCGAATCCGCCTTACGCGGCGCTCAACAGCACTACATGAACGGCAGTGCGCGCGACGCCAGCGTCAGGGGAGCAGGTGTGCAGATCTGTGCGCTGCCGCCAACGAACATCAGCGGGCTCTGGGCATTGGTCACCGTGCTGTCGGGCGGCGGTCAAATCCTGCTGCAAGACAGATTCGAGCCCGAGGCATGGTCTCAAGCCGTCGCGCAGTACCGGCCGCGGTCGATGTCACTGCCGCCGGCGGCACTGCGGATGATTCTCGACGCCGGTATTCCGCCCGAACGGCTGTCGAGTCTCAAGGCCGTCTGGGCCGGCGCGGCGCCGGTGGGCTCGGATTTGGCCGACGCATTCCAGAACGCTTACGGCTGCCCGGTTTTGCTCAGCTACGGGGCTACCGAATTCACCGGCGGTATTACCGGCTGGTCGCTGCACGACTGGGCGCAGTGGAAGGACACCAAGCGCGGCAGCGTCGGGCGGACGCATCCCGGTGTCGAGATCTCGGTCATCGACCCTGACTCGGGGCAGCTGGTGACCGCGGGCCAGCAAGGCATCTTGCAGGTGCGTTCCGCCCAGGCCGCGGGTGGCGATTCCCGGTGGGTGCGTACCAACGACCTGGGTCGTGTTGACGGCGACGGTTTTGTGTGGATTCATGGCCGCGCCGACGACGTGATCAATCGCGGCGGCTTCAAGATCTTCCCCGCCGAGATCGAGGACTGCCTGGAATCTCACCCCTTGGTACGCGAGGCTGTCGCCTTCGGCGTCGACGATGTCCGGCTCGGTCAGGTTCCGGTCGCCGTGGTGGTCGTCAGTGCTGATGTAGATCCCGCTGACCTCGTCGCATGGGTGAAGTCCCGACTGCCTGCCTACAAGGCCCCGGTTACGGTGCGGGTCACCGACGCCATTCCGCGAAATTCCGCGATGAAAGTGCTCCGCACTCAGGTTCGCCGAGACTTCGAAGACATTGCTGTGCAACCGAACTAGCGGAACATCGACGAGAGGGTTTGAACCACAGTGGGACAGTTGGACTCCATGGAACGAGTGGTCGTGGTCACCGGTGCCGGTAACGGACTGGGCCGCGCGCACGCGCATGCGTTTGCCGCGGGCGGCGCCGCCGTCATCGTCAACGATCTCGGTGGTGAGCGCGACGGCGCCGGCGGTTCGGGCGGCCCCGCCCAGCAGGTGGTCGACGAAATCATCGCTGCGGGTGGGCGCGCGGCCGCCAACACCGATGATGTCAGCACCTGGGATGGCGCGAAGAACCTCATCGAGCAGGCAGTCGAAACGTTCGGCCGTCTCGACGTTCTGGTGAACAACGCCGGCATCCTGCGGGACCGGATGCTGACCTCGATGTCGGAAGCGGAGTGGGAATCGGTTACCGCGGTGCACCTCAAGGGCACGTTCTGCCCCNCCCGCCATGCCGCCGAGTATTGGCGCAACCAGTCCAAGGCCGGCGAAGCGGTCGACGCTCGGGTGATCAACACCACCTCCCCATCGGGCCTGTTCGGCAATCCCGGCCAGACCAACTACGGGGCGGCCAAGGCCGGAATCGCCGGTTTCACGGTGATCGCAGCCATGGAATTGGGGCGCTACGGTGTCACGGTCAACGCCGTGGCCCCCACTGCCTTGACCCGGCTCACCGACGATCTGCCCGCCGTACACGATCTGGCCCAGACCATCGACCTCACCCCCGAAGGCGTTTCGCCGCTGGTGGTTTGGCTGGCCGGCCCGACAGCGCGTGAGGTGACGGGGCGCGTCTTCGCCGCGATCGGCGGCACCGTCGCCGTGGTAGAGGGCTGGGCTTACGGTCCGCAAGCCCATAGTGACGAACGTTGGACCCAAGAGAAACTGGACGAACTGCTGCCTGGCCTCATCGTGAAGGCGGCGCCGAATGCGGACATGACCGGGCAGCGACCCCCACAATGAGCGCGGCGACAACCCATCCGGCTCACCAGCTGATTTCCCAGGTGTTGTTCGAGTACGACATGCGGATCGAATGGGGCAAGATCCGCGAGTTCGCCGTCGCGACCGGAGCCGACAACCCCATCTACCTGACGCCGAATGCGCCTGTCCCGCCGACCTTTCTGGCTACCGCCATGCACTGGGAGCCACAGGATCCGCCGCTGGCCGCCCGGCTGGGCCTCGACATGAGCCGCGTGTTGCAAGGCGGTCAGGAATACCGCTTCATCGGGCCCCTGCCGCGCGCGGGCGAGACGTTGCACGCCGAGACATCCGTCGAGTCGGTAACCGAAAAGCGCAGCAGCCGAGGTGGGCAGATGACTCTCATCGTGGTGCTCACTCGATTTCGGCGGCCCGACGGGACGACGGCAGCCGAAGGGCGCGCCACGGTGATCGAAAGGCAATCGGCGTGACTGTACAAACAATCCCCGCCAGCCTCTCGGTCGGTGACATTCTCCCCGAGCGGCGTTTCGGACCGCAGACCCGCACCGAAATCGTGCGTTATCAGGGCGCCAGCGGCGATTTCAATCCTATTCATCACGACGATGAATTCGCCCGTGCGGCAGGCATGTCGGGCGTATTCAGCGTCGGCATGCTGCAGGCCGGCTATCTCGGGACCTATTGCGTCGAATTGTTCGGCGCCGAAAGTGTCCGATGCCTGTCGGTGCGATTTGCCGAACAGGTATGGCCCGGAGACGAATTGATCTGCCGGGGGACTGTGACGGGTCTCGACAGCGAAGATGACCGACAGATCGCCGAGCTCGCATTGACCATCGACCGCGTCGGCGGCGGGACAGCCGTATCCGCTTCGGCCGCGGTGATCGTGACGCCGAACGACAGCGAAAGGATGGGTCCATGACGGTCACCGCCCACGCGATTCCGGTCGCGGACTATCTCAGCCTGGGGGAGCGTCCAGCCATCAATGGAGTGCGCTGCTCGCAATGCGATGCGGTGTATCTGCTGCGGCGCTCGGCGTGTTCACGTTGCGGGGCCGACGCCTTCGGCGGCCGGGAACGTCTGGGCGACAGCGGGGTCGTCATGGCGGCCACCGTCGTTCATCGAGCGCCTCCGGGCGTACACACACCGTTCGTCAGCGGCGTGGTGGCACTGGATGGGGGTGGCTACGTCCGCAGCAATCTGACCGGTGCGGTCGACGATCCCGTCGCGACGATCGGGCGGCGGGCGGTGCTGCGCACGCATCCCGTCGCGACCGACAGCCGTGGGGTTCAGGCGATTGGCTACGAATTCGAGGTGGGCAACCAGTCATGACAGAGGCGATATGGATCATCGGTGCGGCGATGACCAAGTTCGGTCGGTTCCCTGAGTTGGACGTCGTCGATCTGGGCGCTCGAGCGGCCCGGGCGGCCCTGGCGGACAGCGGTACCGCAATTGGCCAAATGCAGACGGTTGCCGTCGGTAATGTGTTCGAAGGAGTTACCGGAGTAGGGCAAAGGATCATGCATCAGATCGGACAAACCGGCGCGCCCGTCTACAACGTCTCCAATGCCTGTGCCACCGGTGCAACGGCATTGCGTACGGCGCTGTTGTCCCTGCGCGCCGGCGAGGCCGATCTCGCGCTGGCGATCGGGTGTGAACAACTCGGCAAGCGGGGTCTGCTCTCCGCCGGAGAGGAGCCCCGCGGCCCAGAATTCAGTCCGCGCGGGCGCGACGGGGCGGTGGTGGACGGCGAAGGGGTGCTGGGCAGCTCGCTCATGACCTCCGTATTCGCCGAAGCCGGCGTGGCCTACCTGGCGCGCACCCCCGACGCTTCGGTCGACCATTTCTTCAAGGTCGCCCAGAAGAACCACTTGAACTCGACACTCAATCCGTTGGCGCAGTACCGCAAGGAGTTCAGCCGCGAACAGATCGCCACCGGCGACATGATCGCGTACCCCAATACCGCGCTGATGTGTTCACCGACCGGTGACGGCGCGGCGGCGGTCGTGCTGGCCAGCGACTCGGCGTTGGCCACGCTCGATCCCGACGTCCGGCGGCGGGCCGTCAAGGTCAGTGCATCGGTGCTGGTCAGCGATCCCTGGGTGGAGCAGGCGGAGGCGATGTGGGACGTCGATACGGTGACCGCCAACGCCGCACGGCAGGCCTACGAGATCGCCGGGTGGGGGCCGGCGGATCTGGACATGGTCGAGCTGCACGACTGCTTCGCCACGGCGGAGTTGATCCACTATGAGAATCTCGGGCTGTGTCAGCGCGGCGGGGCCGCCGACTTCCTGGACTCCGGCGCCCCATGGCGCGGCGGTCGAACGCCGGTCAACATCTCTGGGGGACTGCTGTCCAAGGGGCATCCGCTGGGCGCCACCGGCATCGCCGGGGTCTTCGAGGTCGTCACGCATCTGCGCGGCGAGGCCGGAGACCGGCAGATCGAGGGCGCGCGGGTCGGGTTGGCCCATGTCCTGGGCCTGGGCAGCGCCTGTGCGGTGCACGTTTTGGAGCGGAGGGCGGCATGAGGGTCGGGCGTCCCCACCGCGGGCCGTCGCAGCTGACTGACAACGTTAACCACTAAGGAGAAGACGATGCCTCTGCAGGACGACATGCAGTTGATCTCCGTCGATGACCATCTCATCGAGCACCCGCGGGTATGGGCCGATCGGCTGCCGAAGAAGTACCAGGATCTCGGCCCGCGTATCGTCGAGGCGCCACGCGCCAAGGGTGGTCCGCCCAGCCAGGTTTGGGAGTACCAGGGCAAGACCTACCCCCAGATCGGGCTCAACGCTGTCGCGGGCAAAAAGCCCGAGGAATTCGGTATCGATCCCTCGCGCTTCGACGAGATGTTGCCCGGGTGCTACGACCCGGTTCAACGACTGGCCGATATGGATCTCGACGGCGTCGAGGCCGCGCTGTGCTTCCCTTCGTTCCCCCGGTTCGCCGGTACCGTTTTCCTCGAGGGCGACGACCGTGACGTGGCGCTGGCCAGCGTGAAGGCTTTCAACGATTTCATCCTCGACGAATGGTGCGCGGCCGCACCCGACCGCTACATTCCGCTGGTCATCCTGCCACTGTGGGACGTCGAGGAGTGCGTCGCCGAGGTCCACCGCACCGTGCCCAAGGGCGCCAGAACGCTCGGCTTCCCGGAGAACCCCGTTCCGCTCGGGCTGCCGTCCTTCCACACCGACCACTGGGATCCGCTGTTCAGCGTCGCCGAGGAGTACGCCCTGCCGTTGTCGCTGCACTTTGGGACCTCCGGGGTGTCGCCGAAGCCGTCCCTGGATGGGCCGATGGCGATCAGCATCACGCTGTTCGGCTGCAACTCGATGTATTCGCTTGCCGACCTGTTGTTCTCCCCGGTCTTCCATCGCCACCCCACGTTGAAGATCGCCCTGTCCGAGGGCGGCATCGGCTGGGTGCCTTACATCCTGGAACGTGCCGACTATGTCTGGGAGCGACATCGCTTCTACCAGAACGTGAATCAGGAGCACCGGCCCTCGGAGCTGTACTTCGAGCACATCTATTCCTGCTTCATCGAAGATCGCCACGGTCTGGCAAACCGCGCCGCGGTCGGTGTCGACAACATCTTGTGGGAATGCGACTACCCACACTCGGACTCGAACTGGCCGAACAGCCGCAAAATCGCCCAGGAGTTGTTCCGCAACGTGCCCGACGAGGACGTCCACAAGATGGTCGAACTCAACGCTCGCAAGCTGTTTCACTTTCCCCGCGTCGAGAAGTGACCCATCAACCGGTCGAACCGGTCCCGCCGGAGGCGATGCTCGGTGAGTCGGACTGGGACGACGAGGACCTGCTGACGATCACCGAGGCCACCACGCGGCTCGATGATGAGATCGCGCTCGCCCGAAAGAGAATCGCAGAAGCCGAGCAAGGCGGAATCGGCTCGACGTTGGCCGCTGACCGCAAACGGCTCGAACAGCTGATCCGCGCCAACGAGCGCATCAAGGCAGCGCAGGTCAATGCCCCTCGCTGACATCGATGGCGTCGTGTTCGACATGGGTGGTGTGCTGACCGTCGACCCCTATGCCGCACTACGTGACTACGCGGTGACTCTGCAGATTCCCGAGGACACCCTCGTCGGCCATGTGCGCGGTTCTCGGTTCGCCGAGGTGGAGACCGGCGCATTGTCGATGCGTGACTTTCTCAAATTCGCCTGCCGCGGTGTCGAGGGCCGATTCGGTGTTCGGGTCGATATTCGCCTGCTCGCCGAGGCCTTGGCGGCAGGTCAGCAGGTCCGGCCCGAGATGGTGGAGTTGATCGGCGAACTGGTGTCCAACGGCGTGAAGGTGGGCCTGCTGACCAACAATGCCAAGGAAGCGCGCGCCTGGTGGGCC
Organism: uncultured Mycobacterium sp.; assembly: GCA_900078375.1. Classification (GTDB taxonomy): domain Bacteria; phylum Actinomycetota; class Actinomycetes; order Mycobacteriales; family Mycobacteriaceae; genus Mycobacterium. The sequence continues at coordinate 54,203 of FLQS01000067.1, forward strand.
AGCGGAGTGTTGCCTCTGGAGTTCTTCACCGCGGTGGTTGACTCCTCCGATGTGGGCGTGCGCAAGCCAGATCCGCGCATCTTCGTGATCACCGCTGATCGGCTCGGGTGCCCGCCGGAGCGGGTGATGTTTTTCGACGACACTCCGGAGAACGTCGCTGGGGCGCAAGCGGTCGGGATGATCGCCGAGTTGTTCACCGACCCCGAGTCGTGCCGCCGGACGTGCACCGGCCTGGGCCTGATCGAGAGCTCCGGCGCCACTGGACAGCAAAAGAGCTAACCAGGTTATAGTGAACAAGACACCTTCTGACAGTAAGGGTGACATGGCGGGACGGGTATTGGTCACCGGCGGCACCGGCGCCGCCGGCGGTGCGACGGTGAAGTGGCTGCAAAGGATGGGCGCCGACGTCGTCGTGCTGGCCCGGCGTGAGCCTGCGATCCGAGTGCCCGGTGTCACCTATGTCGCCGCCGACATCCAGGATGCCGAGGCCGTTTCGCGCGCGGTCGCCGGCTGCGATTCCGTCGTACACTTCGCCTGGACCATGTCGGCGATGCAGAGTGCCGAATTGGCCGAGGGTATCGACATCGGCGGGACGACAAACCTGCTGCGCGCGATGGCCGATCACGACTGCCGCCGGATGGTCTTCGCATCTTCGATCACCGTCTACGGCGGGCATCCTGACCACCCACAGCCGTTCACCGAGGCTGAGGAACCACGACCGGCGGCGTCTTTTCACTACGAACGCAATAAGGTTCGTGCCGAGAGCATGATCGCCGAGTCCGGACTCGAGGCTGTCAACGTGCGGCCCACGGTGATCGTCGGGCGATCGGCGTGGAGTGCGCCGGCGAACATTTTCCGCCAGCCGGTCGTCGTCACGCCCGGCCGCGGCGCCCGAATGCAATTGGTCCACGTCGACGACGTCGGCCGGTTCTGCGCGCAGGCAGCACTGGGCGGCCCCACGGGAATCGTCAACCTCAATGCCGATGACGCGCTGACGTTCTCGGAGATGGCCGCCATCATCGGCCGGCCGGTCGTGAATTCCGGGGTTCGGTTCTCCCGGCTGCTGGCCGATGTGATCGGCAAAGCTGACAACTTTGAATCGGTACCTGACCTGATCGAGTTGTTCATGCACTACCCGCTGGGTGATACCCGGCGGCTGCGCGAGGAGTTCGGCTTCACGTGCGCCTACAGCTCTGCCGATGCGGTCGCCGACATGACCGGAACGTCCTCGCGAGTGTGGACGGTCGGCTCGCGGTCGATACGAAAGCCCGTCCGGCTCGCCATGCCCGATGTCTACCCGCGTGACACGGCGGGGCCGGACGGCCACGCGGCGCAGATCGTGCCACCCGAGTACACCGGCGAATTCGACAACGGCACAGCCGATCCGGCGTTCCCGGAATGGACCGCGGCCAATCTGTCGGAGGCCTTTCCCGGTCCGATGACCCCATTCTCGATCGGCCTGGCGATGCGAATCATGTTCAGCGGCGCCAACATGGTCAACCAGTTGTTCAGCCTGGATGCCGATCTCGCTGATCAGGTCAACACCAAGCAGGTGGCGTCGATCGGTCATCGGCTCTACAACAACATGTCGATCATGAAGCGGCTCGCCGAGGCCATCCCGGGCCAGACCGCGGAGAGCTTCGAGCAGCAGATGAACGGCACGCCCCTGCCCGAGGGCTACCGTCCACCGAAGATGACGCGGGCCGAAGCGCGTACCGCCGCCGCGACCGCCTGGCGCGGCGCTCCGCAGATCGTCGGGCTCGGCGCCGAGGTGGTGGCATTGGAGCGTTGCGCCCAACGTTTGGTTGCCCGGCGTCCGAATCTGGCGGCCCTGTCCGATGAAGCGTTGCACGCGCGCCTGGAACTGCTCGCCGATATGGTGGTGCGGGCCTGGGACGTCAACTGCATGAACACGTTTCTGGTCAGCCCGCCGATCGCGATCATCGCGCGCCGCTACGGCGAAGACGTAGCGATGAACGTGCGGGCGGGCACGCAGAATCTGCGCAGCGCGGACCTGCTGACCGGTGTTCGCGAACTCGGGGCCCTGGTCGCCGCCGACGATAAGCTGCGGCGGCTGATCGTCGACAGTCCGCGGGACGTTGTGCTGGCTAAATTGCGCAGCGAGGCAACAGATTTCGCGGCGAAGTTCGATCGACTGATCGCCGACTGTGGACATCGTGGGCCCGGCGAGACCGAGTTGAGCAACCCGATGTATGCCGATGCGCCGGAGCTGCTGCTGCGCGCGGTGATGGGGAGTATGCACGTGCCCAGCGCGTCGGCGGCTCGACCGCTGAAGAGCCGACTCGGGCGAGCGTTGCTCAAGGTCGCCGTCACGTTCATCGAGCGCCGCGAACGCGGGCGCGACGCCAGTATGCGCATCACGCACGAGTTGCGGCTGACTGTGCGGGAGTGGGGACGCCGGCTGGCCGAACGGGGCGTGCTGACATCGGCTGATGACGTCCACTATCTCGCCACGGACGAAATCTACTTCCCCCCAGCCGGTGCCAAGGGCCTGGTGATCCGCCGCCGCGCGGAGCGGTCTCGGCTAGCCGCGTTGGACTTCCCTGTGCACTTCCGCCAGCCATGGACACCCGGCGGGAGCGACGCACTCAGCGTGGAGGAGTTGGTCACCGGTCAGGCCGTGTCCCCAGGTAAGGCACAAGGGCGCGTGCGCATCATGTCGCATCCCGACGATGATTTCGAACCGGGCGATGTGTTGGTCGCCAACGTCACCGACACCGGCTGGACGCCCTTCTTCGGATGTGCGGCCGCGATCGTGACCAACATCGGCGGCCCGATGTCACACGCCGCCATCGTGGCCCGTGAATTCGGCATTCCTGCGGTGGTGAATGCCGTGACGGCCACGCTGCGGCTCAAGGACGGCCAACTCGTCGAGGTGGACGGCACGGCGGGCACCGTCCGCATCCTCGACGAAGCAACAGCGGTGCTGTAGATGAGGAGTGACATCATTTCTGCTAAAGCCGATTTCGGTCATCGCACCATGGTCGGAACCTATGAACCCGTCATCTCCGATTCGGATCCCACCCGCACCTTCTTCGGGCTTCCACTGTCCATCACCTGGTTCTATCTCAACTTCCGAGACAGCGATGGCAAGCTGCACTTCGCCTACCGGGGTGTCCTTGGTCTGGAAGGGTCGATGCACTGCACGACGTTCGAGTCCCGGGACGGTGCGCTGCGGAAGGTGGCTCTTCCGTCGGGCCGGGAGTTCTTCCGTGGTCCGGTGGTCACCACCGCGACCGGCGACGAGTACCGGATCACCAGTAAGCCCGCGGAAGCCGGGTACGCGACCGGCCAGCCTTTCGAATTGGCCCGCACCGACGCCGGCCTGCGCTATCACGAGGGCGAGGCGTTGGTGTTCACCGGTCGCCGCGTCGGCCCAGGTATGCAGGTATACGTCCCCACCGGGCCGACGCCGCTGTTCTACACCTCATTGATGCACCGGGTTTCGGGAACCGCGTTCGGCAAGCCCGCAGAGGGCTTCCTCTGGCTGGACCAGTGCTACCTGCCGCCGGGAGTCACGTGGCGCAACAGTGACTTCTTCAAGGGTGTGGAGTTGGCGTGGACGCCGTTCGGTACCGAATTCTCCGACGGTTCCATCGAGATGGGGCACATCTGCTACGGGGCCAACGGTTTCAACTTCTCGGTCATCGTCACCGACAGCGGTGAGGTCCGGCACGCTACGTCCGACGTGGTGGCCCGCGACATCAAGTACCGGCCGGACAGCTTCCCCGAGCACATGTACTACGGGGTCGACGGCGTGGACTGGGAATGGTCGGCCGTCGATGACGGGGCACTGCCGGAGCAGGCTTCGGGTCACGACTTCTACCGGTCGTCGGAGGGCTACCTGCGCCGAGCAGGCGAGACCAGGACACCGGTGGTGTACCACTCCTACAACGAGTTCTTCCCGCCGGCCATCAAGGCCTGGGAGACAACGGGACGGATCATCGGCCGGTGAGTCAACCACAGCAGTCCACCCCCGCGGCGCCGGCCGGCCACCGGCAGCGCCCGGCGCCGACCCCTGATGAAGAACGGTTCTGGCGCTGCGGAGCCGACGGGCATCTGGAGATGCAGCATTGCGATAGCTGCGACCGTTGGCAGCATCCGCCGAATCCGGTTTGCTTTCACTGCCTTTCGCGCGATGTCGAGTTCAGACCGGTCAGCGGTCGCGGCCGGGTGTACTCCTACACGATCAACTACCAGCCGTGGTTACCGCATCTGCAGGAGCCGTACGCCGTGATCATCGTCGAGCTGGACGAACAACCAGGTCTGCGCTTCGTCAGCCGGCTCGTCGACACACCGTTGGACCTGGTCGACGTCGGCATGCTTGTTGAGGTTGTCTTCGAACCGCTCGGTGACGGTCTGTACGCACCGTTGTTCGCAGCGGCCGGGGGAGCGGTATGAATCGCCCTGAAAAGCAGGCTGTGATACGGGGATTCGGTTCGTCGGCAGTCGGTCGGCGGCTGCCGTCCAGTGAGATGGCGTTGACCGTGGACGCGTGCCTGGCCGCACTGACGGACGCGGGCGTGCACCGTGACGAGATCGACGGTCTGGCAACGTTTCCCGGGGGCGGGTTCGACACTCCGGGGCTGGCTGGTCCCGGCGCTGACGACGTGCACGCCGCCCTCGGCCTTCAGACGAACTGGAAATACGGCGGCCCCGAAGGCGGACAACTCGGCGGATTCTTCTCCGCTGTCCTCGCCGTGGCCACCGGCCTGGCCCGGCATGTCCTGGTATACCGGACGGTCGGAGAGGCGTCTGCTCAGGGGACCGCGGGACGCGCGGGGGCCCTTGCGGGGGCGGCCGACGCGCCCGTTTCCGGGTTCCGGCGCTGGTTGGCGCCGTTCGACGCGCACTCACCGGCGAACTGGATCGCGCTGTACGCCCAACGGCACATGCACGAATTCGGCACCACTCGAGAACATCTCGGCACCATCGCCGTCAACAACCGGCGCAACGCAGGCGGAAATCCTGCGGCTGTGTACCGCACCCCGATGACACTCGACGACTATTTCAATGCGCGGATGATCACCACGCCGTTCGGCCTGTACGACTGTGATGTGCCGTGCGACGGCTCGGTCGCATTCGTGGTCTCCCATGCCGACACCGCCGACGACGGGCCGCACCCCGCGATCGGTATCGAGTCGATCGGCTGGGCGATGCGGCACCGACCGCTGTGGGATCAGTGGCCGGATATGACCGAGATGGCGGCCTGGGACACGGCGGCGCACTTGTGGGAGCGCAGTGATCTCACCCCGGCCGATGTCGACCAGGTGCAGCTCTACGACGGGTTCTCGTTCCTCCCCTTGGTGTGGCTGGAAGCGTTGCAGTTCTGCGGCAAGGGCGAAGCGGGTCCGTTCCTGGAATCGGGAAAGCGGATCGCGCTCAATGGCCCGTTGCCGTTGAACACCGGGGGCGGTCAGCTCTCCGGTGGCCGATTGCACGGCTCCGGCCTGCTGTACGAGGCGTGTCTGCAATTGCGGGACAGGGGAGGTGATCGTCAGGCGGGCCGACCGGCAGTCATCGCAGTTGGGGCAGGCGGCGGTCCCACCGCTGGGGCTGCGATCTTGGTGCGCCGATGAACGAGTGGAACCTAGGCACGTGCACCGAGATTCACCACATCGACCGACTGACAGAGGTAGGGGAGGCGCGCAGATGAGGTTTCGTGACGACGGCAAGGTGTACCTCGAGGTCGGCGTGAACGAGGTAGTCGGCAAGGCCGACAACCCCAACGTGCCCTACGGTGCCGAGGAAGTCGCGCGTGACGTGGTCGAATGCATCCAACATGGAGCCACGGCCGTACACTTCCATGCCCGCCACGACGACGGCCGCCAAGCCTGGGTCGATGACGAGATCTGCCGGACCATCTTGTCGACCGCCGCCCGAGACGTCGATCCGCTGGCTTACCCCAGCTACCACGGCAGCCTGGACCACATCTGGGCGCTGGCCGAGCGTCCGCCAACCGGGACGCGACTGCTGCTGACCCCGTTCGATCCCGTGCAACACGTCAAGCGGGTGCTGTGGTTGGAGGACGAGAATCGGTTCGGTGTGGTCAGTTTCGGGCCCGACGATCCGAACAACGACAATCCGCCTTATCCGCCGGAGCTGGATCGCTTCGCGGAACTGGGGCTGGTGCCGAACATCGCGGTATTCAACGCCGCGGACATGCGGTGGGTGGTACTGGCCGCCCGCATCGGCATCTTGCGTCAACCGCTGAACATCAAGCTGTTCTTCTCCGATCGGTGGGTGTCCAACAACGATCCCGACCCCGATGTCATCGACTTCCTGATCTCCCGGATTCCCGATGACATCGAGCACGAGACCGTTGTTGTGCCGTACGCGATGAGTTCGGTACAGCGCTGCGAGGCGCTGTGGGGCCGGGCCCTCGACCGCGGGTTAGGTATCCGCGTCGGTGTCGGCGACTGCCCGTGGGCCTACCCGAACTCGACGAATGCCGAAATGGTCGACCGTGCAGTCGATCTGATCACCAAGCGTGGACTTGCCCCGGCCAGTCAGGCCGACCTGCGGTCGCGGGTGGGGGCACCCTCGATCGCGGAAGGCAGGTCTCATGTCTGAGCCGAACGCCGATGCAGAATCGACATTCGATCCGTTCAGCCCGGTGGTCGACCCCTACACACCGCTGGCGGCTGCCGCCGAGCACTGCCCGGTGCTGGCAGTGAAGAACGGCGCCTTCGTCGTCACCGGTGCGGCCAATGTCGCTGACGTCTTCAAAGATTCGGCGGCATTTCGCAGTGAACTTCGCCCAAGAACGGCGGGCACCCAACCCAGCATGGTGCATCTGGACGGGGACGAACACACCCGAATGCGCAAGCTGGTGGTGAAGGCGTTCACACCCCGCGCGGTCAAGAACGTCGAAGCGCCGACCTACGCCATCGCACATGAACTCCTCGACGTGTTCGCCGGTCGCGGAAGTGCCGAACTGTGCACCGAATTCGGCTTCCTTCTGCCCGCGATGGTCATCGCGGAGTTGGTCGGTATTCCCGAAGGAGATCGGTCGCAGTTCGTGCAATGGGCCGACGATGCGATCACTGCAGCGGGTCCGAACTCGTCGGGCTACGCCGACTCTGATCCGGACCTGCGCGGGTACATCCTGCGAATCATCGACGAGCGTCGCCTCGCCCCGGGCGACGACCTCCTCAGTCAGCTGATCGGTGTGCACGACGGCGAAGACCGGCTCGCCACCGAGGAACTCGTCGCGCTGGTCCGCATGCTGATCCTCGCCGGCACCGATACCACCGCCAACCTGATCGGGTCGATGCTGCACTATCTGCTCTCCGATCGATCTCGCTGGGAACGGCTGGGCGGCGACCGTTCGCTGATCCCGAACGTCATCGAAGAGACGCTGCGTTGCGACCCACCGCTGTACTGGGTGCCCCGCAAGGCAGCCGCCGATGTGGAGGTGGCCGGCACGACCATTCCGGCGGGTGCGCTGGTCTGTAATGCCGTGGCACACGCCAACCGCGATCCTGGCGTTGTCGATCGCCCCGACGAGTGGGACATGGACCGACCGGCGGCCCGGAACCGCACCCACCTGACGTTCGGGTTCGGCGAGCATTTCTGCCTCGGCTCGTCGCTGGCACGGCTCGAGGCCGCCATTGTTCTCGAGGTCCTGCTGGAGCGCCTGCCCGACCTCGCACTCGCCGAGGACTACATCTACCAGCCGCACGGCCCGCTGATGATGAGGGGCGTCAAGTCCATGCCGGTCACGTTCTCGCCCGCAGACGCGCGATGACGTCGACGACCTCGATCGGCACCCACCTGCTCATCGACGGCCGACTCGTCGCTGATGTCGGTACGACCGTCGCTGTCATCAACCCCTCCACCGGGGCGGTGGCGCGAACGGTGCCACACGCGGGCCTCCCCGAGGTCGACGCCGCGATCGCGGCAGCGCGACGGGCCTTCGACGACGGGCACTGGTCTAACCTGCCGGCAGCCGAGCGTGGCGAGATCCTGCTGCGGCTGGGCGATCTCGTCGATGCGCACACCGCAGACTTCACGCACTTCGTCACAACCGAGGTCGGGACGTGTCTGCGGGTGGCGGGACCGGGGCAGGTCGTGCGGCCGATGGGCCACTACCGCGACATGGTCGCCAAGGGATCCCGTGATCTTGGCTACGGGCTGCCCGAGCTGGCCGGGCCGCCCGTGACCAATCAGCGGGTCGTGCGGGAACCGCGCGGCGTGGTCGCTGCGATCACGCCGTGGAACGCACCACATCTGCTGAACTTGTGGAAGGTTGCTCCCGCACTGGTGACCGGTAACACGATGGTGCTCAAGCCGGCCCCGGAGGCGCCCAGTTGCGCTCTGCTACTTGGGGAGTTGGCCGCCGAGGCGGGGATTCCGGCGGGTGTGCTGAACGTGGTCACCGGCGGAGCCGATGTCGGGCAGGCGATGGTCACCGATGCCCGGGTCGACATGGTGGCCTTCACTGGCTCGTCGGCGGTGGGCCGCGCGATCGCTGTAAGCGCCGGCGCCACCCTCAAGCACACGTTGCTCGAACTCGGCGGTAAGTCTGCGCTACTTGCACTGCCCGATGCCGACGTGGCCTCACTGGTTGCGGCGGTACTGCGGTTCGTGACCCTGGCCGGGCAGGGCTGCGGGCTGCTGACCCGAGTGCTGGTCCCCGATGCGCTGCACGACGCCGTCGTCGCGGCATTGATTCAGGCCATGGCGGCCGTCCGGGTTGGCCCGGCCGAGGATCCAGCGACGTCCATGGGCCCGGTCATTTCGGCGGCCGCGCGGGACCGGATCGAAGCGACGGTGCGCGAGGCCTGCTCGGCAGGGGCGCGTGTCGCGTTTGGCGGGAATCGGCCATCGGGTGTTCCGGTCGGTGGATTCTATTGGGAACCAACACTGTTGACTGATGTCACCAATGCCATGGCGGTCGCCCGCGAGGAGATCTTCGGTCCCGTCATCTGCGTGATCCGGTACAGCGGTGACCCGACCGAGGGGGTCGGACTGGTCAATGATTCCCCCTACGGCCTGGTGTCGGCGGTGTGGACGGCCGACACCGAGGTCGGGCTACGCCTGGCCGGATTGATTCGCGCGGGACAGGTACGGGTGAATGCCACCGCGTCAGGAAACGAGGCACCGTTCGGTGGCTACAAACAGTCCGGTGTCGGCCGTGAAGTCGGACGCGAGGGGCTGCTCGAATATACGACCGTCAAGTACGTCGCGTGGAACGAGCCCACGGCCGGCTGAACCCTGATGCGCCACAAACGAAAGGCATCGCTGTGCATTCGCAACGTCAAGTCGGGGACCTGGATTTCGCCACGTCCGTCGGCTGCTACGAACCGAACCTCGACATGCACCGGCCGACCGCGAGGCCGTTCGGACTTACCGAGCAGTCGACGTATCTGTACGGCGGCTGGCGTGACGAGTCGGGTGCCCTACACATCGTTGAGCGCAAGTTCTGCGGTCCGATGACCGCCGGACTGTGGATGATGACCAACCGCTCAGGCAAGGTGAGCCTGGCGCCGGAGTCACTGCAGACGGTACGTGGCGAGGTCAAGCGGGACTACTCGGCCACCGAACACCACCTCCACGGCTCGTTACTCGGCAAGGCCGGGGGAGCGCCGGAGGAAGGATTGGACTACCGGCTGACGCCGGGCGGCATGCATTGGCGCGAGGGCAGCCTTCTGGAGCTCGATGGATCCCTGGTGGGGCCGGGCATCCAGATCGGATCCCTCGACAACGATGAGCCGTTCTTCTACACCAGTGAGCTGTACAAGATGCGGGGCACGGTCTTGGGTGAATCGGTGCAGGGATTCGTGTTTCTGGACCACGGTTACTGGCCGCACGGCCAGGATTGGAAAGAGTGGCGCATCTTCAACGACACTCAGCTGTCCTGGTCGGCGTTCGCCACCGAATTCGCCGACGGTCACGTGGAGTGGGGCCAGGTCGCCATCGGGCGGCAGAATTTCAACTTTGTGGCCGTCGCTGACGAAGACGGCCCGGTGGTGATGGATGTGGGCACCGCCGGCGGGGTCGACCCCGACCCGGAGGATTGGGCGCAGCGCATCGGCTACCAGGCTCACGATGGACGCACCTGGGTGTTCGAGTTGGAACCGGGCGGGCAGATGTCTCAGTTTTCCGCCGCGCGGTGGGGCGGTTACCGGGCTCAAGCCGGTCACGTCGGCCGTCACGGTGACGACCGAGACGTCAAGGTGGCGTTCGCCTGGGGCGAGACATTCATGCAACGATTCCGCGACGAGGCCGTCGGCCCCGTCGATCCACTGCTGGTGACCGCGCAGGACAAGGCAGGCGCGACTGCGTGAAGCGGCGGTCTGGTAGCACCGGCATGCTGGCAACGGCGCTGGCGAGCGCGATGGTTGTCGCCGTTGCCAATTCGGCCCGGCCCGACGGCGTACTGCGCAGGCTGATGCCCGGGCTGTCGTCGGCCGCCACGGTGATACCGCTGGCGGTCGTCAGTCTGTTCGCCAGTGAATTTCCGCTGCATGTGCTTGCCGGGGAGGTGGCCGTCGCGGCGGCCCTCGCGCCGCGAGCCGTGCGACGCCGTGGCGGTCTGCTCGCGCTGGCCGCCGTCGTGGGCTCATGGTTCGGCCTCCTGCGCGCACGCAGCGCCGCACGGCGGGCGGGGACGGTATTGGACTCGGCGCTGGGCGCGGCCTTGGGCCCGAATCATCGGACTGGCCTGCCTGACTCCGTCGGGCGTGATTCGGCGACTCGGTTGCAGGACACGTGGTTTCCCGCGTTCAGCGAGCGGCGCAGGTACCTGCGCCACGAGAACCTGTCCTACGGCACGGCCGGAGTTCGCAACCACCTGGACATCTGGCATCGCGCAGATCTGCCCGCTGGCGGGCGTGCCCCGGTGTTGGTCCAGATTCACGGTAGTGCCTGGGTTGCGGGCAGTAAACGGGGACAAGGCTATCCATTGATGGCGCACATGGCCGAACGCGGCTGGGTCTGTGTAGCCATCAACTACTCACTGGCTCCGGCCGCACGCTGGCCGGCGCACATCATCGACGTCAAACGCGCGTTGGCCTGGGTGAAGGGCGAAATTGGCTGCTATGGCGGTGATTCCGACTTCGTCGCACTCACCGGTGGGTCGGCCGGTGGCCACCTGACCGCTCTGGCGGCCTTGACGCCCGGTGAGCCGGTCTTCCAGCCGGGCTTCGAACATGCCGACACCTCGGTGGCGGCGGCGGTTCCCTTCTATGGCGTCTACGACCTGCTCGGCACGTCGGGTCATGCGCCGCCGGAGCAGGAAGCGTTCCTGAGTCGCATCGTCATCGGAGCCTCGCCCGAGCAGGCTCCGGAGATCTGGCGGCAGGGTTCACCGATGTCGTGGATCCGGCCGGACGCGCCGCCCTTTTTCATACTGCACGGCGATATCGACACTCTGACCTCACATCGGCAGGCCAGAGTCTTCGCCGACAACCTTCGCCAGGTATCGCAGCAGCCGGTGGCCTACGCGGAACTACCAGGCGCGCAGCATATGTGGGAGACGCTGCCCAGTGTGCGCACCGCGGCGACGGTCGCTGCCGTGGACAGCTTTCTGAGCGTTCTGCACCAGCAGCGGCTCAGCGTCGGGCTGTGACTCGGGCGATGGCGCCGGTGAGCAGCCCAGGCGCCCACCGGCGCACCCGGTACAACAACGTGGTCGAAATATCGGGGAACACCATGAGGTTTCCCTTCGGCCGCGCCAGGGATTGCTCCAGCGAATCGAGTACCCGCTCGGCCGTGATCGGCCGGGACAGCCGTTGCATGCGGGCGGGCAATCCCTGATCGAAAATTCCGGCGAGCATCGGGGTGTCCACGGCCGGTGGGCACACGCACCGCAGCACGATTCCGCTGTCTCGTAGTTCCAGAGCCAGGGTCTCGGCGAGCCCGACGACGGCGAATTTGGTTGCCGTGTAGGCGCCCATCAACGGGGTGGGCATCCATCCCGCGAAGGAGGCCACCAGTGCCAACTCCCCGTGGCGCCGCCGACGCATTCCGGGCGCCACGGCTTGCACCCAATGCACGGTGCCGAGGTAGTTGACGTTCATCACTCGGGCGAAGTCGGCTGCGGCGACGTCTTCCACCCGGCCTGGGATGGCGATTCCCGCGCCGTTGAACAGCCGTTGGATGGGACCTAATCGATCTTCGACACCGGCGGCGACGTGCTGGACCTGATCGGAATCGGTGACGTCACAGGGGAAGGGCACGGCACCTGTTTCCTGCGCCACCCGCTCCAACCCGGTGCCGGGCAGGTCGACTGCCGCCACTGCCCAGCCGCGCGCTCGCAACTTCGAGCAGGCGACCTGACCCATTCCGCCGGCCGCGCCGGTCACCACGGCGACGTTCGGCATCAGGGTTCGCCGACGAGTGGCGTGACAGTGCCTTTGGTTCCGTCGACTTCGACGAGCTGGCCGTCGGTGAGGTCCAGCGTGGCCCGATCGGTGCCCACGACGCACGGTATGCCGAACTCCCGGGCCACGATTGCCGCATGGGAATGCAGTCCGCCGATATCGGTGACGACCGCGCACGCACCGCCGAACAACGCGGTCCAGCCCACATCGGTGACATGAGTGACGAAAACTTCGCCGGGTTCGAGGTCGTCGTCGGAATCTCGCATGATCCGAACCGGACCGCGAACCAACCCCGGCGAAGCGCCAACGCCGCGCAGCGACGTCGGGTCGCCGGGCTGGCGGGTGGCCTGTGGTTCCCACCGCGAGGTGAACAGTGGCGGCAAGCTGAGCGCCGCGAGCCGGGCTCTTTCGTCCCGCCGGGCGGGGACCCGAGCGGCGTGGAGATCCGGAGCGGCGACTTCGTCGGGTGTCAGGTAGAAGACGTCGGCAGCTTCGGCGAACACCCCGGCTTCAACCTGGCGGCGTCCGATTTCCCGCAGTGCCAGACGCAGGGCGTGAGTCGAGCGCGTGGCGACGTCCTTGCACCGCTCACGCCGACGGACCGCCCCGTTGAGCATCGTGACCGCCCGCCGCGACAGCGCCGGAAGAACGGGCGCCGCTGAGATCGGGCGCGCCGGCGTCTGCAGTGATGCGCGAATCGCATCGAGGAGGGCCGCCGGGTTGTCCCCGTACATGAGATTCACCAGTTCGGTCTCGCCGGGTCCGCGATGCCCGCCCTGGTCAATCACAGCCCAGAATCGTTGTGCGAATAGCGAATCGATGCCTTCCAGGCGGGGGAGGAGATCGGCGGAGGGGTCGGACGTGATCAGCTTCGCCAGCAAGGGCCGGGCGCGCGCGATGTCGGTGAGCTGAGTGACTCCGTTGAGCAGAACCGCGCTCGCCAAATCAGCTGTGCCGCCGCGCATTGCTGCGATATCCATCTGCGGGGCGAGTTTCCGGACCAGGGTCTGTGCCGCCGACGCCGCGAGATTGGTCGTGGTGCTGTACGCCCACGCGTCGATGGTCGTCTCGCGCAGAGCGTCGACGATGGTCAGCAACGTGTTGTCGGACAGCTCCCGCAATGCCTCGCGCCGGTAGCTCATCGAGCTGACCCGCTCAGCTAATTGGGTGACCCGGCGACCCGTTCCCGCCATCCGCAGCACAGCGGCGGGCACGCCCACTGCGGCGCGCAGCGTTCCGAGTGTGAACGCCCGGTCCAGTTCGACGTCCTCGACGTCGTGCCGGATGCCGAGGACGTGTTCGTCGACCTCGCGTGGCGAGGTGCCGGGCATCGCGCGCGCCATCGCGTGCACCACGGAAACGTTGGTGTACAGGCGGTGCGCCACCGACGCGATGGCCAGCGTTCGTTGGGCGTGCACCACGGTTTCGTCGTTCATGCCGAGCATCTCCACCTGGATGGCGCCGGCGACCCGCAACGCGTCACGTCCGACGATCAGCGACATCGGTGTGAGGGTGCCCGGGAAGGCTTCCCCGACATTGGCGGTCGATAGAGTCGGATACCTCGAGTCGATGAAATCGTCGAACTCCCCACGCATCCCGGGTGGTGCCGGATCGACCCGGTACCGGTCCGCAATGTCGTGGTTGCGGGTCCACCGGTGATTCGGCAGCGGGGTGCGCCACGGCGTCGGGATCTTGGCGGTACCGAGGTAGGTCACGGCTTTGACACCGCTACGCGCATCGAGTAGCGCCTCGCGGGAGCCATATACCGGTGTGTAGCCCCACTCGCGAGCCATACGGGTGGTGTCCAGGGTCGGCATGTAGCGGAAGCCGTCCAGATCGGCCGGGCTCAGCTCCAGCAGGTCGGCTCGCCATGCGGCTTCGGCTCCGGCTCGTAACGCGTTGAACGGCAGCTTGATCAGTGGTTTGCCTAGCACCTCGGCGATCTCCTCGATCGTCAACCCGGTATCCATGGGGCCGACGTTGACGATTCCGGTGCGCTCGCCGAGCGTCGCCATCGCGTGGAACCTGCCGACATCGTCGGTGTGGAGAAACTGCCAGGGCTTCTGAGAGCCGTAGGGTGCTACCAGGGTTGGGTGGGCGAGGAATCGGAACTCGTAGTTGTCCATATCGCGACCGGCGACGACACAGGTGCGGGTGATCACCGCCGGTACCCCCGAGTCGCGGATCATCGCTTCACACTCGGCTTTGTGGCGTGCGTAGAGCACGTCCGGGTGTGGCCGCAGCGGCTGGTCTTCGCTGATGATGTCGGGATTGTCAGGCCATGGGCCGTACGCCAGGGTCGATGAGGTGAAGACAAGCTTCTGTGCGCCGCTGCGCTCCATCGCGCGCAGGACGTTGCGTGTGCCACCAAGGTTGATGTCCTCGATGCCTGTCGACGAGCGAAGCGGCGCGAGCAGGAATGCCAGATGCACCACCCGTTCGCAGCCACCCATCGCGCTCTCGACAGCGTCGGCGTCACGGATGTCGCCGCTGATGGATCTGACTCCCGGGATGTCGACGGTGCGGCGCGCGAGCGCGACGACGTCAGCACCCTGCCGGACAAGGTCTCGACAGATGACGCGGCCGAAGACACCGCTGGCGCCGGTGACGAGGACCTTCACAGAAGATTCCTTTCCTGGCAGGAAGATTGGGCCGCCACGGGTCAAACTCGGGCGGGGAAGACCTCTTGCCAGGCCCAGTGCCGCTTCAGGGTGCGCGTCTCTCCGACGCGACGAAATACGCCGGCATGCCCGGACCATCCCGGCCTTGCCGCCGAGAATTCGATCATCCGCCCGTTAGGGTCTGTCACGAACTCCCACGCCTGGCCGTCGCCGACGTCGAAGACGATGCGGTCGACGAACTCCTCGTCGCCCCAGTCGATTGCGGCGTTGATGGTACGGGAATCGACGATCACCTCGTCGGCGGATGCGACGGCCGCGAATCGGAACCGGTCGGTGCCGATGCTCATGTGGCCCCACTCGACTGATCCGTCGGTGTACTCGTTGGCGAAGACGTTCCAGCCGCCCTGCAATCGATTCCAGATCGCGCTGTTGTTCCAATCGACGCCGTGCGGGAGGTAGCTCTGGTCCACGGCGAAAAAGCCTTGTACCGGTTCGCCGAACATGGTTCCCTCGGCGAAGAACGGGGTGGAGGTGTAGTACAGGGCGCCCGGTTCGCCGGTCGGCCCGGCTTCGTCGGCTGCGGTGCGCCACGGGACATAAACGTGGAATCCGGGAGCAGCCGACGCGCCGCGAATATCAAGAAGGGGCCCGTGCGTGCCGTGCTCGGTCCAGGTGAAGTCGTTGTCGCCAAGGCGGACCTCGAAATGTGCGCCCCGCGTGGAACCACCCGTCGTGACGTCGTAGCCGTCGATGAGTGCACGGCCCACCTTGCCGCCGATCGAGGCCTGCGCGCTGCGCGGATCGGCGCGTAGCCCGATATCGTCGGAGGCCATGATCGCGATGTCACGGGTGGTGTAGCCCACAGCTTTTCGCAGCATGGCGTAGGAACGTCCGTCTTGGGTGCGAAGTATGCCGTAGAACCAGGTGCCCTCCAGGACCAGCCCGAAATACGACCGCGTGACCACCGACTGGTCGGCTTCAGGTCGGAAGAATCCGACCAGCGGTTGATGGTCGAATTCCGCTCGGCGGGGAAAGCTGTGGCCCGTCATCGCGCCCCTTCGCCTCAATTAAATGCACGGATTGCAGCTAATTGCGGCAACGGTAGCACGCAGGGAATCCACCGTGTCAATGACTTAGCGGTGCTGGGTGCCCAACAAGAAGTCGACGAGCCGGTCGGCATGTGCGCGTGTCGAGCCCGACGACTCCGACATGCCCAGGTGGTCGTAGATGCCCTGCAGCATCGCTGCACCGAACAGGCTGCGAAAAAACTCTGGCGCCGACAGTTCCGCGGGGAGCTCGCCGCGTTCGATGCCCCGCCCGATCACGTCGCGGGCACTGCGCAGGCGCGCCTCGTTGATCTTCTCCCACTCGCCAAGCAGCTCATGATCATCCAGGCTGTCCAAGACGATTCGGAATGTCGCCATCCCGTGGACATTGGAGAAGCCGTCCATGAAGTGTGAGGCGACGGCGACCAATTGGTCACGGACCGGGCCGGTGTCGGCGACGTCAAGGCTGGAATCGAAGGATCGCACCGCTGCGAGGAGGAGTTCGGTGCGGGTGGGCCATCGCGCATACACCGCCGGGCGGCTGCAGCCGGCCGCCTTCGCGACGACGTCAATGCTGAACCCGGCCTTGCCCCGTGCTGCGTACACCCGCAGAGCGGCATCGAGAATGCGGGCATCCATGTCGGGGTCGCGGGGTCGGCCCGGACCGGTTCCTGACCGCTCCTGCGCACTCACCGGCCGATCTTCGCATGCATTGACGAATTAGTGTCCGGGTCAGGCGTCGTTCTCGTCGGCAAGAGCCAGTTCGACAAAGCTTGCCAACGCGGCCTCGAGCCGTTTACGGCCCTGTTGAGACGCTGCTTTGGTTGCGCCCGCGTGCTGACTGAAGAGCGCGTGGATCAACACGCCGCCACCGATGGCTTCCAGGACGGCAGTGGGATCGGCAGTCTTTCGCAGGTGTCCACCGGCCGCCGCCCTGTTGAGCGCGGCGATGTTGACGACGAAGTTTGGGTCGACCACGCGATCTCGGTAGGCGCGGTAGAGATCGGGGAACTGGGCCGCTTCCAGGTGGATGCGCAGGCTGGCGACGCCGTCTGCCGAGGTGAAGTAGGAGTGCATTTCTCGCGCGTACGTCATCAGTTGGTCGCGAATCGGCCCGCCGCCGTGGACGGTTGGCAGGACCGCATCGGCCAGCGCGTCGAGCAGGAGGCTCGCCTTGTCCGAGTAGCGGCGATACAGCACGTCGCGGCTGACCCGAGCCGATTTGGCGACCCGATCGAAATGAAAACCAGCCCAACCAAATTCGGCATATGCCTGACGGGCGGCGTGTAGGACACGGGTATCGATATCGGGGTCGCGCCGCCGACCACCGCCCGGTCGGCGGCGCCGGACCTGATCCTCGGGTGCGGAGTCCACGGCGAAGTGATCCTTTCTTGCGGTTCATGACCGATCGGGAAAAGCGTATCGCCTCGGCTATTGCCAACACAATCTGTCGGTAATAAGGTTGCGTCGTCGAGTCGGCCCACCGGCCCCATACCGAGTGCAATCAGGAAGAGCGGCAACATGGCATCAGATATC
The DNA here is from genome assembly GCA_900078375.1 of uncultured Mycobacterium sp. GTDB lineage: Bacteria > Actinomycetota > Actinomycetes > Mycobacteriales > Mycobacteriaceae > Mycobacterium. The sequence continues at coordinate 71,756 of FLQS01000067.1, forward strand.
GGATCGTTCCAGCACCGTGCGCTGACCGCGCCGTACACCCCGGATGTGAGCGTGCATCACCCGTACAACACGCCGTTCGGGCTCAGCGAGCAGGTGGTGTACTTCTACGGCGGTTGGCGGGAGGCGGATGGCACGCTGCACGTCTTCGAGCGGAAGTTCATCGGGCCGATGACGGCCGGGTTGTGGCTGATGAACGCCCGCGGCGGCGCGGTGTCGATTGAGCCGGACTCTGCGAAAACCGTTCGTGGAGAGGTCAAGCGGGAGTATTCAGATGACCGCGTCCTGCTGCACGGCGCGATGATGGAGAAGGTCGGCGACTCCGGTGGCGCCTTCCGTTTCGAAGCCACCCCGGGCAAGTTCGCATGGAGTGAGGGCGACCTGCTGGCCCTTGATGGCGCCCTGGTCGGACCCGGTGTGCAGATCTACGCACCCGATGAGGAAGAACCGATCCTTTACGTCAGCGAGCTGTACAAGGTCGGCGGTGAGGTGCTCGGCGACGCTGTCGAGGGGTTTGTCTTCTGGGATCACGCCTACTGGCCCTCGGGCTATGACTGGAAAGAGTTCCGCGTTTTCAAGGATCTGCAGCTGGGCTGGCAGGCGTTCGCCAACGAATACGACGACGGCACGATCGAGTGGGGTCACCTGTGCATGGGCCGGCAGGGTTTCAACTTCACCGGCGTGTGCGACCAGTCGGGTGCGGTGGCGATGGACAGTGGCGTCACCGGCGGCATCGACCTGGGTGAGGACGACTGGGCGCAGCGGGCCCGGTGGACAGCGTCGACGGGCGAGGAGTGGACCTTTGAGCTGGAAGACGGCGGGAAACTGTCGGAATTCACGGCGGCGCGCTGGGGTGGCTACCGGGCTCAGGCCGGCCACACCCGTCGAACTGACGACGATCGCAACGTCCGGCTCGGATTCAGCTGGCTGGAGACGTTCGGCGACCGTATCCGCGAGAGCAAGATCCCGTCTGTCGACCAGGCCGCTGGCTCATGACGGGTGGGGCCGTGTTGGTTACGGGTGGCACCGGTGCCTTTGGTGTTGCCACGACCAGATGGCTCGCCCGTGCCGGTCACGATGTCGTGGTGTTCGCCCGCCACGAACCGCCGGCCCTTCCCAAGGGTGCGCGGTTCGTGCGGGGCGACATCCGTGACGCCGAGTCGGTCCGGCGCGGCATGGCCGGTTGCGACACGGTCGTCCACCTCGCCTGGGCTCTCAGCGGCTCGATCACCCACGCTGAGGCCGAGCCGATTAACATCGGAGGCACCGCCAATGTGCTGCAGGCCATGGACGATACCGGCTGTGAAAGATTGGTATTCGCATCCTCAGTGACCGCCTATGGGGCGCACGCGGATCATCCGGAGCCCTGGCGTGAGTACGAAAGCCTGGACCCTGCCTATGGTTTGGTCTACGAGTGGCATAAAGCCCAAGCAGAAGCCTTGATCGCCGAGTCGGGTGTCCCGGCAGTTCGGGTCCGGCCGACGGTCGTGGTGGGCCGAGATGCACACAACGCTCCGGCGAATGTCTACCGGCAGTTGGTGATTCCCGGTCTGGGTGGCACGGCCTGCATCCAGATGGTTCATCAGGACGATGTCGGGCGGTTCTTTGCCCACGCCTGTGACTCGACCGCGACCGGCCCGGTGAACCTGGCCGCTGACGATGTGCTCACCTGGGTCGAGGTCGCACGACTGGCACGTCGTCCCGCACTGCCGACGCCACCGTCGATTCTGGTGCCCGCGGTGCGGGCGATGAGCAAGGTCGCCTCGGTCGCCCGTTCGGCACCGGAACTAGTCGACATGTTCCTGCACTGGCCGCTGGCCGACACGACTCGGCTCAAGCAGGACTTCGGTTTTCGGCTCGCGCATTCCTCCGCAGAGTCGATCGCCGACCAGGGTCGCCACGCCACGAGTCACATCGTGCTGGGAATGAAGGAGATTCGCCGACCGACGAAACTGGACGACGCACGGCCGCGCGAGGCTGCCCAGGCCGATGATGCCGGGAACTACGTGGAGGTGCTGTCTGGCCCGGGATGCGGCGAGTTCGACACACCGCGCGCGGACCCGGACTATCCCGAATGGACCTGTGCGAACCTCGCTGAGGCGTTCCCGGGCCCGATGACCCCGCTCTCGTTGGCGCTCATTCGCGACGCACTGTTCACCGGGGCCGACCAGGTGGCACGCTTGCTCCCGCTCGACGAGAAGATCCGGGACAATATCCGGCGTCGTCAACTGGCCATCTTCGGTCACCGGTTCTATCAAAACGTCAGCGTTCTTCGCGAGATGGCCTCCGCCACAACGGGGCAGACACCCGAGGACTTTGACCACCACATCAATGGCGCGCCCTATCCGGACGGATACGTGCGACCGCGGCTGGCCGTGCGTGACGTCTTGGGCTACCTCGAATTCGCCTGGACGGCCGGCCCGCGGCTGGCGGGCATCGGCAAAGAGGTCGCCGACGTCGAGCGCCATGCCGGCGAGATCGCCATGACAGCCGATGAGCTTGGTGCGTTGTGTGACGAACGCTTGCGGGCACGGATCGAGATGCTGTGGGGCGATTGCATTGCCGGCTGGAAGGTCGGCCTGTTGTGCACGTTCTTGGTCAGCGCCCCGGCGGCGATGTTGGAACGACGATATGGCGAAGCGGGGGTGACGCAGCCACAAGGACACGCGGCTGGGCTGGCTAGCACCCGTCTGTTGCACGGTGTGAAGGAGCTGTCGAAGCAGGCCAAGGGTCGCCCCGCCGCGCAGTTGCTGAATTCCAAGATGGATGCTCGGGGCTGGTCGGACCTGCAGGCCCTGGACCCTGAGTACGCGAGGCAGGTGCAGGCCCTACTGGACCTAGCGGGTCACCGCGGACCCGGTGAGACGGAACTGTCCAATGCTGTCTATTCCGACGCTCCGTGGCTTCTCCTGCGGGCCGTCGCCGGCGCGATCAATGTGTCGTCCCGACGACCCATCGGCTCACCGCCGACGGATCGTGTCGGCCGGCTGTTGTCCAAGGCCGGCCGGTCGATGATCGAACAGCGTGAACGGTGTCGCGACGCGGTCATGCGGCTGACCCACCAGTTGCGGATGGCCCTGCGGGAATGGGGTGCTCGGCGGACTGCGCGAGGGTCGCTCACCAACGGTGAGGACATCTTCTACCTCAGCTACGAAGAACTGTTTTCTGAGGGCGCGGATCTGGGGACGACAGTCGCGCGACGCCGTGCGGAGCGGGCGCGGCTCGCGCGACTTGAATTGCCGTTGCGATTCGCCCAACCGATGCGGTGCAGTGAACCCGTCGTTAGCTCCGGGAGTGCGCGGTCCGTCAGTGGGGTGCCGGCGGTATCGGGTGTTGCCGTTGGCCGGGTGCGGATCTTGCGTTCCCCCGATGACGAACTCCAGCCCGGGGAAGTTCTGGTCGCGCGCGTCACTGACACCGGGTGGACACCGTTCTTCGCGACCGCCGCCGCCGTGGTCACCGACATCGGTGGAGCGATGTCACACGCCTCCATCGTGGCGAGAGAATTTGGCATTCCAGCAGTCGTCGGCACCCAGAATGGATCGCAGGTCCTTGCCGATGGGCAGCTTGTGGAGGTGAACGGCGGGACCGGCGTGGTTACCGTTATCGACGGCGCTCGAGGGATTGCGACCGGTACTGTCTAACGATGGGCGATGGCCGCCCAGCCGAAGTCGTTGGTGCGGACGTCGACGTCGACGAAGCCGGCGGCGGTGAGCCGGTCTGCGAGCCCGGCCGGGTCGACGGGGTTGTAGGTGTCGCCCTCGTGCGCGTTCTCCATGTCGTCGCTGCCGATGCTGTCGCTGGCCACCAGCGTGGCCCCGGGCCGCAGCACCCGGGCCACCTCGGCCAGCAGCCGGTCCTGCAGGTCATCGGTCGGCACGTGGTGCAGCATCGTGAAGCAGGCCGCACCCGAGAACCGGCCGTCGGGGAAGTCCAGTGCGGTGGCGTCGCCGCGCAGGATCTGCACCGACGGCACCCCGGAGAACCGCTCGGTCAGCATGGCCGCCAGCGTCTCGTCGATCTCCACACAGGTCACCCGCGGCAGCGCGGTGCTCAACACATCGGTGACGGCGCCGTAGCCCGGCCCGACCTCCAGGACGTCGTCACCGAGATTGGTCCCATTCAGTACCCACGGCAGAATCTGTTCACGCATCAGCTGGCGCCACTCGTCGCTACCGCAGACCTCATGTGCCTCATTCATGGGCCCAAGCCTAAAGCTTGCCCAATTCGAGCCAAACTGAAGTTTTGCTGAGTAGGCTTCGTGAACCCTGATCGTGGGTTAATACTGAGCGTTGCTGACAGATCGTCCAGGTACGGGGGTGCCATGAGTTCGACAGCTTTTGGGTTACGCGTCGGTTCGGCCGCGTTTGCGATGAGCCTCGGCCTCGCGGTCGCCGCCTGCCCCGGTGTCGCGGTTGCTGACACCCCGGACGGCGGTTCGGCGTCGCAACCGTCGAAGCCGTCGAAGTCATCGATGGGCACCTCGCGCCGGGCGGCGCAGGAGCCATCCGGCGGCAAGGTCGACGCACCCCGGAAGTCCACCCGCACGCCGTCGGCATCCCGGCCGGCTTCGGGGACCCGCTCCCAGGCGCAGATGCCCGCCACCAATGACTCCACGTCCGCCCCGGAAACGGATTCGAGCAAGTCGGCCAGCTCCAGCGCGACGAGCGCAACGGCAGAACCGGCTGCCGCGGAACAGGTTTCGGCCACATCCCAACCGGCTGCCGTGTCGGCGCCGAAGGCACTGGTGGCGCCGGCCCGCCAGGCCGCGGCCGCCGCGCTCAGCCCGGCCGATATCGTCTCGGGCTTCCTGTCGCTGTTCGGGATCAAGGGCCTGCCGCCGTCACCGGTGCAACTGCTGACCGGCATGCTGGCCCTGATCCGTCGCGAGATCGAATCCCTGCTGCGTCGGCCGACGGCGGTTCCCAGCGTCTCGATCACCGACACCAGCCTGGTCGAGGGCAACGCGGGCACGAACGACGCCGCGTTCACGGTGACACTGTCCAAGACGAGCACCAAGACGGTGACGGTGACCTACACGACGGCAGACGGTACGGCGACGGCAGGCCAGGATTATGCAGCCAGCACGGGCACCGTCACGTTCGCCCCGGGAGTGGTGTCGCAGGTGATCAACGTGGCTGTGTTCGGCGACACCGCGGTCGAGCCGACCGAAACCTTCACCGTCGTGCTGTCCGGCCCGTCCGCTGCCACCATCAGCAGGGCCACCGCCAAGGCCACCATCACCGACGACGATGACGCCACCGTCCCGCAACTGCCGAGCGTGTCGATCGGCAATGCGAGCAAGGCTGAGGGCAATGGCGGGACGTCGAACATCTCGTTCACGGTGACGTTATCCAAGGCCGCGACGGGCGTGGTCACCGTCAACTACGCGACATCGAATGGCACCGCGACCGCCGGCCAGGATTACACGGCTGCAACGGGCACGGTGACGTTCGCCGCGGGTGAGACGTCCAAAACCATCACCGTCGCCGTGACCGGTGACGCCACGGTTGAGCCGACCGAGACGTTCACCGTCACACTGTCCAGTCCGGCCGGTGCCAGCATCGCCACCGCGTCAGCGACCGGCACCATCACGAACGACGACACCGCCACGGCGCCCGGCGGAACCGCACAGTGGGGCAAGAGTTTCTTCGCGCCCTACGTCGACATGGGCGCATACCCGGTACCTAATCTGCTGGCGCTGTCCAAGACCTACGGCACCTCGCTGGTGACGCTGGGCTTCATGCAGGCCGACGAGAACGGAAACCTCGCCTGGGCGGGATTGGCTGCGCTGGAACCGAATTCGACCAACGAACAGGCGATAGCGATCAACTCCTCGATCGCCACGTTCAAGGCGGCCGGCGGCGACGTCATGATCTCCTTCGGCGGTGCGGCGGGCACCAGCATCGCGCAGTACTACGCGACGAAAGGCCGCACGGCCCAGCAGCTGGCCGACGCCTACGCCACGGTCGTCGACACCTACGGCGTCACCCACCTCGATTTCGACATCGAGGGCGCCGCGGTGGCCGACCCGGCCTCGGTCACGCTGAATGCGCAGGCCCTCGCGCTGCTGCAGAAGGCCAAGCCCGAGGTGCAGATCTGGTACACGCTGCCGGTGTTGCCGACCGGACTGACCGCCGATGGTGTCAACGTGGTGGACACTGCGCTCAAGGCTGGCGTCACCCTTGCCGGCGTCAATGTGATGGCGATGGACTACGGCGAATCCGCCGCACCCACCAGCGGGCCGAACGCGAAGACGATGGGCGCCTACGCGATCGAGGCTGCCGAGTCCACCTACGCCCAGGTCTCGGCGCTCTACACCGCACGCTCAAAGACCTTCAGTTGGAGCCAGATCGGCGTCACCCCGATGCTCGGCGTCAACGACGTGCTCACCGAGGTGTTCACTGTCGCCGACGCCCAGGCTCTCGAGGACTTCGCCCGCACCAAGGGCATCGGCATGCTGTCGATGTGGCAGGTCCTTCGCGACATCCCGGGCACGCTCGGGCAGTCCACGACCGGCGCGTCGGGGCTCAGTGACCCCGTCGGCTCGTTCAGCAACGTCTTCAACGACTACGGCACGATCAACGTCGTCGACTACACCAACGCCGCCGGCGGAGGCGGCGGAGGCGGCGGGACCCCGGTGACCGGCGGCACGTCGACGACCATCGGCTGGGCATGGGGCGCCAACCCGGTGCTGACCTTCGACCCCGCCAAAGACACCCTGGACTTCGTCTGGATGCAGGCACAAGAGTTCGACGTCTCGGACAAGTCCGGCTCGACGGTGATTACCATCGTCGGCAACAACAGCAGCTACACCTTGGCGGGAGTGACGCTGAGCCAGCTGCAGATCGGCAACATCATCGCCAAGGACACCGGCACGCTGGCGAAGTGGCAGAGCCTCATCGACAGCGCGAAAGCTGTCTGACGCAAAGTATTTCCCGTCGCTTCGCTCGCCCCGAAAAGCTATTTCACCTGAGCGCGGCCGCGCTCGATCACCGAGGCGCGGCTGGCGGCGATATCGTCGCCGGAGGTCTGCGCCATCCAGGCGCGGGCCGACATCGCCTCGATCCACAGCCCCGAGTCGGTCTGGTCGGAGTCGATGCGGTGATAGGAGGCCAGCAGCGCCCGCACGGCCTTCTGGTTGTTGCCGACGATCGAGGCGGCCACCGCCCGGGCGGCCGGTAGCAGCTCCTCGTGCGCGACGACCTGGGTGACCAAGCCGGCCCGCAGGGCATCCTCGGCGGACAGGTAGTCACCGGTCAGGCTCATCCGCCGGGCCATGCCGACGCCGACCTTCTGCGGCAGCCGCACACTCAGGCCCCAGGTCGGCAGCAGCCCGACCCGGGCGTGGGTGTCGGCGAAGCGGGCGTGTTCGGAGGCGACGAGGATGTCGCAGTACAGCGCCAGCTCCAGCCCGCCGGTCACCGCGGCGCCGTTGATCGCCCCGATGACGGGCTTGGTCATCGGCGGCCACTTCGGTGAGATGTCGGGAAGTTCGGTGGTGTCGCCGAGTTCCTTGAGGTCAAGCCCCGCACAGAACACCGGGTCGGTACCGGTGACGATGATGACGTCGACGTTCTCGTCGGCGTCTGCCTCGCGCAGCGCGCTGAAGAATCGGCTGCGCAGCGCGCTCGACAGCGCATTGCGGGCGCCGGGCCGATTCAGCGTCACCGTGCGGATGCGATCGGTGGTGTCGATGAGCAGGATGTCGTCGCCGGTCATAGGGACACCGTAACGGGCACCGTTAACGGGCCGAGCGTGCCGTCCGGCTCGTCGGGCGGTGGGCTGCGGTCGGGGGGCGCGGCGGACCGCCGGGGTCGGTTGCCGTCGGATCCCCGGCCGCGGCGGGGCGGGGCCTCATCCCCGGGGACCCGAGCGGTGACGGCAGACGCACCGGCCTGGCGATGGGGGTGTCGCGGGTCGCACCGCTCGTCGGTGTCGGCTTGAGGCGTTCGGCAGCGGTGGTGGCGGTGTCGGTGTCGGTGCCCGGCGCGCTAACCCTTGCGTGGTGCTGGCTCAAAGTTGTTGGGGGAGAGGGAGTAAACACCTCGGGTACCGGTGGAGTCCACTCCGTGCGAATCGGTGCGGACGTGACGCAGGTGTCGATCTTGGACTGCAGGCGCGCCTGCAGTGTGGAGGTGTCGTCGTGACCGGCCCCCAGTGCTGCCTGCCGAACCTGCGCTGCGGGAGCCGAGCAACCACGGACCTCCACGACACCGCCGAACAGGGGTACGCCGCCGACGGCGCTGGGGACATACCAGGCCACCAACATCGGGTCGGTTGCGACGGTCCTGCTCACATCGATGACAGCGGACAGGTCCCGCTCGGCCGCGACGGGATCGGTGGGCACCATGGCTTGCAGGGCGCTCACGCCGTCGTCGTCGATTCGCAGCCCGAACACATCGACACCGACGCTGCCGAGGAACTGCTCGACCGCGGCCTGCCGCTGGGCGTGCAGCGGGAAGGAGACGCTCATCCGTGGGGTTCGGGGCGAGGGCGACGACGGTGACACGGACATCGTGAGCCCGCTGTCCCCGGCGGTGCGCCGGACGGCGTCGAGGAGATCGGCCGCCGGCGTGTGGCTCTCGGTCACCGACAGTTGATTGACCGCGCCGTCGTCGCCGCGGAACCAGTCGATCCGGCCGTCGGCGCCCTCGGCGATCACCCGGAGTCGTTCGGCGTCGTCGGCCATCTGCGCGGGGTCGACGTTCCGGTGGCGTCTGATCGTCACGGGCTTGTCCGGCGTCACCCACAATTCGACGTTCTGGGTGTAGTTAGCGATCAGGCTGATCCGGACGTCGGCGATCCGGTCGGCGATGGCGATCAGCTCGGACCGTGTTGCGGTTGGCGCGTCGACCGCAACGTTGAAGGTGAAGCCCTCGGCGTACGTCTCGTCGTGGAAAACCCACGCGTCGGCGACCCCGGGCATCGTCATCAGGGCCGCCTGAAGATCGTTGGCGACCTGCGTCAGATTGGTCGGACCGCCACAGCCCGGTACGACGGTCGCACCGACCAGCAGCACCAAGGCTGAGCAGGTTCGTCCTAGTCGTCGCATTCGCACACCGGACCTCCAGCCCCACACATGCGTGACCCGCGCATCGTCGAGTCGCGGTAAATCTACTCTCGCGACACATCCTTGTGGTGGCACCGTGCCGAGCGGGTGGCTGGGAATGTGCTCAGAGCGGGCCGAAACCCGTCTCGATGTCCAACCAGGTGAGGTCGCAGGCGGTCAGGACCCACCGTCCGACGATCATTGCGACCAGAAGGTCAGCCCGCTGTTCGTCCTTGGCGCCCAGCGCTTCTTCGCAGAGGCGGCGCAAATCGGCTGAGACGCTGGTGATCCGGGGCGCGACTTCGGCGATCCGGTGCGATTGGGCCAGTGATGTCCCCAATAGCGCGCACGCCAAGCGTGATTCACCGTGCGGAGGGGCGGTGAACCTCGCCAGCGTGTGTTCCGGGGCTGGGGCCATGACGATGTCGTGGGCCCGGTCCAGCGCCGCCCGGTACAGCGGTGCTTTGCCAGGGAAGTAGTGGTGCACCGCGGGCCGGGTGATGTCGACCAGCTCCGCGACTTCCTGCAGGGTGGCGGCGTCGTATCCGCGGTAGGCGAACACCCGCACCGCTGCGGAGATGATCATCTCGCGGCGCGCGTCGGTGTTCGAACCGCGCGGCCGGCCCACCGCCCGTTTGCTCGGCCGGGCCGGTGCGAGTCCCGCAGACATGCCGGCCAGGCTAGGACGGGAACTTGTGAGTCAGATGGGTGCCGGATATCAATCCGATCAACGATCCCGCAGTGAATTCGGCCCCGATGGCGGGCATGCTGGAACCTATGTGCCGAAACATCACCGAGTTGCGGGGGCTTGAGCCGGCGGCGACCGAGGAAGAGATCACCGCGGCCGCACGTCAGTACGTGCGCAAGGTCAGCGGGATCACCCGGCCCTCAGATGCCGTCGCCGAGGCTTTCGAAATCGCGGTCGCCGAGGTCGCGGCCACCACCACGCGACTGCTGTCCGAGCTACCGGCCCGCCGCCAGCCACCCAAAACCATTCCGCCGCTGCGCCGGCCTGAAGTCATTGCGCGGCTTGCAACGAAATGACCACTGCCCTCAAGGAGTGGAGCGCGGCGGTCCATGCCCTGCTCGACGGCAGGCAGACCGTGCTGCTGCGCAAGGGCGGTATCCACGAGAAGCGGTTCGCCGTCGCCGCGCAGGAGTTCCTGCTGTTCCCGACAGTTGCGCACAGCCACGCCGAGCGGGTGCGCCCAGAGCATCGTGATCTATTCGCCGACGCCGCAGCCGACAGCACCGACGCGCACCTCGTGATCCGAGGTGCAGCGAAAGTCGTTGCCGCCGTTGCGGTGTCGAACCGCGAAGGGCTGTCCGGCATCGAAGATCTGCACATCTGGACCGCCGAGTCGGTGCAGGCCGACCGGCTGGATTTCCGGCCGCGCCACCGGCTGACCGTGTTGGTGGTGCAGGCCGCCCCGCTCGTCGCGCCGATCCGGTTGACCCGCGAGCCGCAGTACGGCGGCTGCACCAGTTGGGTGCAATTACCCGCGACCGCTGAACTGGGGCAACCGGTGCACGACGCTGCCGCGTTAGACGCGATCGCCGGCCGGGTCCGCGCCGCCGTCGGGTGATGGCAGGCTGGCCGACGCCGGCAGGATCAGCTTGGACACCCCGCCGGCCCCGTGGTGCACGGTGTGCGCCGCCGGGACCATCCGCTGCCCGGTGAGGACCGGCTCGCCGGTCCCGAGGTTGCGGGCAAACCGGGGATGCGATCCGCCGGCGATGAGCACCCGGACCCGGGTCCCGGCGCGGAAGCGGTGCGCGATGGGGTCGAGCTCGATGCGGACCGGGCCCTGCTGGGGCCCGCTGAGCCGGCGGTAGCCGTCGCTGACGTTGCGGGAGCGCCCGCGGGCGTCCACCTCGCTGACGCGCACGAACAGGTCGACGTGGTCGATGTCGGCCTCATGGGCCAGTTCGACGACCGGGTTGCCGAACACGTACAGGTCGGCATCCAGCGGCCCGCTGGTGAAGCTCAGCACGTCGGCCCGCCGAGCCAGCGCGGAGTCGTCCTGGTAGCCGGCCTCCTGGGTCAGCAGCCGGCCGCCCACCGTCGGGGTCGGGTCGGCGGGGTCGTAGCGGAAGCTGGACGGCGCGGCATCCGCGGGTGGCGGGGCCGCGGCCAGCCGGCCCGCTGATTGCGGGTACAGCACGCCCTCACCGGTGGCCGGCGGCCAATCCGGCAGGTCGATCCAGCCGTGATGGGCGACGTACACCCGCACCGGGCTGCGCCTGGCGGTGGTGGGGATGCCGGCCAGGTGGGTGCCGAGCCAGTCCAGCGTCTGTGCGGCGGCGGTACCGCCGGCCTTGACGATCATGTCGCTGTGCGCCCACGGTCCGACCGTCATCGCGACGCCGACGCCACGATCGCGCAGGTGGCGGTACTGCAGGAGGGTCTGGTCGAGAAACAGGTCCTGCCAGCCGCTGATCAACAGCACCGGCACGTCGCAGCGGTCGAGTGCGGACGTCATCCGCATGGTCTCCCAGAACGGGTCGTCGCCGCCCGGATGCTCGATCCACGACTCGTACCACGGTGACCCCGAGCCCAGCAGATCACGGCCGGCGCTGCCCAGCGGAAGCCCGTGCATGGCGCGTTCCAGCCGGCGCGCCGCCCGGGTCTGGAACGCCAGCCGCCGCGCTATCGCCTCCTCCTGGTGGGCGATCGAGTTCGACCAGCTCAGGAAGTCGTTCAGCGAGAATGATCCGGTGCCCCACGAGGAGGCGTGGAAGTCGTGCGGGCCGACGGTGACCACCGCCGCGGCCAGTTCGGGCGGCGGGTCCGAGAGCAGGGCCCACTGGGTGAAGCCCAGGTACGACAGGCCGATGGTGGCGAATTTGCCGCCGAACCACGGCTGTTCGCGTAGCCACACCACCGTGTCGGCGGCGTCGTCGGCCTCGTGGACCATGGGCACGAAGTCGCCGCCCGACCCGAACGTGCCCCGCACGCTCTGCAGCAGCACGTGGTACCCGCGTGCGGCGTACAGCCGGGCGTAGATCAGGGAGAACGGGAAGGAGCGGCCGTACGGGCCGCGGACCAGGATGGTGCCCAGGGGGGTGTCGACGTTGGGCTCGTAGTGGGTGGCGCGCAGGACGGCGCCGTCGCGCATCGGGATGCCGACGCCGCGATGAACGGCGTAGTCGCTGGTCGGGGGCGCTATCCGCAGGTAGCGCGACAGAGTGCGGTCGACGAATTGCTGGGGCCGATGATTGCGCACGCCTTTCAGACTATGTAGTACGGCGTGAGCTGCCGGGCCGCCGTCAGGTTCTCCCGCCCGACCGCCGGCGGTCCAACCGGCTGTGCGCAAGTAGTCTGGCGTGTTGTGGCTCCCACGCTTTGGGCGATCAGTGACCTGCACACGGGTCACACCGGCAATAAGCCGGTTACCGAATCGCTGTACCCCTCGTCGCCGGACGACTGGCTGATCGTCGCCGGTGACGTCGCCGAGCGCACCGATGACATCCGCTGGTCGCTGGATCTGCTGCGCCTGCGCTTCGCCAAGGTGATCTGGGTGCCGGGCAATCACGAGCTGTGGACCACTGGCAAAGACCCGGCCCAGGTGTTCGGCCGCGCCCGCTACGACTACCTGGTCAACATGTGCGACGAGATGGGCGTGGTAACTCCGGAACACCCCTTCCCCATCTGGACCGAGCAGGGCGGGCCGGCGACCATCGTGCCGATGTTCCTGCTCTACGACTACACATTCCTGCCGGCCGGTGCGACCACCAAGGCGGAGGGGCTGGCGATCGCCCGCGAGCGCAACGTGGTGGCGACCGACGAATTCCTACTGTCCAGCGAGCCGTACGCCACCCGCGACGCGTGGTGCCGGGATCGGCTGTCGCACACCAGGGCCCGGCTCGACGAACTCGACTGGATGACGCCGACGGTGCTGGTGAATCATTTCCCGTTGCGCCGCGAACCCTGCGATGTGCTGTTCTTCCCGGAGTTCTCGCTGTGGTGCGGGACGACTGCGACCGCCGACTGGCACACCCGCTACAACGCGGTGTGCTCGGTCTACGGGCATCTGCATATTCCGCGGACCACCTGGTATGACGGGGTGCGCTTCGAGGAGGTGTCCGTCGGCTATCCGCGAGAGTGGCGGCGCCGCAAGCCTTATCGGTGGTTGCGCCAGATCCTGCCGGACCCGCAGTACGCGCCGGGTTATCTGAACGACTTCGGCGGGCATTTCGTCATCACCCAGGAGATGAAGGAGCAGTCGGAGAAGCTGCGCGAGCGACTGCGCAGTCGACGCGGATGAGTCAACTCATGGCTGCGGTGCTGCCGGATATCGCCGATCTGGTCTACTCCGAAGCATTCGACGATCCACCGGGCCTGACACCATTGCCCGAGGAAGAGCCGCTGATCGCCAAATCGGTGGACAAGCGGCGTAACGAGTTCGTCACCGTCCGCCATTGCGCGCGCCTGGCGTTGCAGCAACTGGGCCTGCCGCCGGTGCCGATCCTCAAGGGCGACAAGGGTGAACCGTGCTGGCCCGACGGGGTGGTGGGCAGCCTCACCCACACCCAGGGGTATCGCGGCGCGGTGGTCGGGCGCAGCGCGAACGTCCGTTCGGTGGGCATCGACGCCGAGCCGCACGGCGTGCTGCCCGACGGAGTGCTCAACGCCATCAGCCTGCCCGCCGAGCGCTATGAGATAGGCGCACTGCCGGGCGGCCTGCACTGGGACCGAATCCTGTTCTGCGCCAAGGAAGCGACGTACAAGGCGTGGTTTCCGCTGACCCAGCGTTGGCTGGGCTTCGAAGACGCCCACATCACCTTCGATGTCGAATCGTCCGGGATCGCTGGAACATTCGTGTCGCGGATCTTGATCGACCCGGCCGCCCGCTCTGGCCCGCCGCTCCACGAGCTGGCCGGCCGGTGGTCGGTGGGCGGTGGGCTGGCGCTGACGGCGATCGTGCTGTGAGCACATCCTCGCCCGGAATTGTCGTCGTCGACAAACCGGCAGGCATCACGAGCCATGACGTGGTCGGCCGCTGCCGGCGGATCTTCGGCACCCGCAAGGTGGGCCATGCCGGCACGCTGGACCCGATGGCCACCGGCGTCCTGGTCGTCGGCATCGAGCGGGCCACCAAGATCCTCGGCCTGCTCACCGCCACATCGAAGTCGTACGTGGCGACCATCCGGCTGGGTCGGTCAACCACGACCGAAGACGCTGAAGGCGAAGTGCTGCAGGATATTTCTGCTGAGCAGGTGACCGATGAGCAGATCTACGCGGGGATCGCAAACCTGCGCGGTGAGATCGCGCAGCGGCCGTCGTCGGTCAGCGCGGTCAAGGTCGACGGTAAGCGGGCCTACCAGTTGGTGCGCGAAGGCCAGGATGTGCGGTTGGCCGAACGCGCGGTCCGCATCGACCGATTCGATGTGAACGGGATTCGGCGCGACGGACCGTTCATCGACGTGGATGTCGAGGTCGACTGCTCGTCGGGCACCTATATCCGGGCGCTGGCACGCGATCTCGGTGACGCGCTGGGCGTCGGGGGACACCTGACCGCGTTGCGCCGCACCCGGGTTGGCGGCTACGGTCTCGACCACGCGCGGTCATTGGCCGAACTCGCCGACCATCCGCAGCTCAGCTACTCCCTAGACGAGGCATGCCTGCTGGCGTTCGCGCGCCGCAACATCACCGAAGCCGAAGCTGAGGACGCCCGCCATGGCCGGCCGCTGACCGCGGCGGGAGTCGACGGTGTCTATGCCGCAACCGATCCCGACGGGCGGGTGATCGCGCTGCTGGAGGACAAGGGCGGCCGGACCAAATCCGTGGTGGTGATCCGCCCCGCGACGCTAGGGCCCTAGCGCTTGCGGATGAAGCGACTCAGCCGACGACCCAGATCGCTTGGGCCGCAGGGCTGCCCAGTTCGACGGTGTTTGCTGCGCCGTCGGACGACTCCACCGACACGGAGATCACACCAGCGAAGTCCCGCCGGGCGAGCACCCGAAGGCGGGAGTCCAGGCTGATGCCGACGGTGTCGAAATAGCGCAGCATCTCGGGGTCGGCATCGGAAATCCGTGCCACCGTGCCGAGTTCGCCGTCGACACAGGCCGATAGCTGGCGGGCGGGAGGAGTGGGCACCAGCCCGTCGGCTGACGGGATGGGGTCGCCGTGCGGGTCGCGGGTCGGGTGCCCCAGCTTGGCGTCGATCCGGTCGAGCATCATGTCGCTGATCGCGTGCTCGAGGATCTCGGCCTCGTCGTGCACCTCGTCCCAGCTGTAGCCGAGTTCGCGCATCAGGAAGGTCTCCAGCAGACGATGGCGGCGGACCACGGCCAGCGCGGCGTGGCGGCCCCGTTCGGTCAGCGTCACCGCGCCGTACTTCTCGTGGTCCACCAGCCCTTGATCGGCCAACCGACGGATCGACTCCGAGGCGGTGCTGGCCGACACCCCGATGCGCTCGGCGAGCAGCTTGGTGCTGACCTTCTCCTGCGACCACTCCTGGGCGCTCCAGATGGTTTTGAGGTAGTCCTGGGCGACCGTCGTCAGGTCGTGCACCCCTTGGTTGGGGCTACCGTCAGGACTCACACCCAAAAGTTTAGGCATTCATCACCTGATCTGGGGATCTAGCGTGTCTCGTCGCGCGGGCGCGCCGTAGGCTTGCCGACGTGGAGCGGTGGCGCGGACAGGACGAGATCCCCTCGGACTGGGGCCGATGTGTGGTGACCATCGGCGTCTTCGACGGCGTACATCGTGGGCATGCCGAGCTGATTGCCCGCGCGGTGAAGGCGGGCCGCACTCGGGGCGTGCCGGCGGTGCTCATGACATTCGACCCGCATCCGATGGAAGTGGTGTTCCCAGGTAGCCACCCGGCTCAGCTGACGACGCTGGCCCGGCGCGCCGAACTGGCCGAGGAACTGGGCATCGACGTGTTCCTGGTCGTGCCCTTCACCACCGACTTCATGAAGCTCACCCCGGATCGCTACATCCACGAACTGCTGGTGGAGCGGCTGCACGTCGTCGAGGTGATCGTCGGCGAGAACTTCACCTTCGGCAAGAAGGCGGCCGGCAACGTCGGCACCCTGCGCAAGGCGGGTGATCGGTTCGGCTTCGCCGTCGAGAGCATGTCGCTGGTCGCCGAGCACCACCAGAGCGAGACGGTCACCTTCTCGTCGACCTACATCCGCTCCTGCGTTGATGCCGGCGACGTGGTGACCGCCGCCGAGGCGCTGGGCCGTCCGCACCGCGTCGAAGGCGTCGTGGTGCGCGGCGACGGCCGAGGCCGGGTGCTGGGCTTCCCGACCGCCAACGTCGCACCGCCGATGTACTCCGCGATCCCGGCCGACGGCGTCTACGCCGCGTGGTTCACCGTGCTGGGCCACGGCCCGGTCACCGGCTCGGTGGTTCCGGGGGAGCGGTATCAGGCCGCGGTCTCGGTCGGCACCAACCCCACATTCTCCGGGCGTACCCGCACGGTAGAGGCTTTCGTCCTGGACACCGCCGCCGATCTCTACGGCCAGCACGTCGCGGTGGACTTCGTCGCCCGGCTGCGCGGCCAGCTCAAATTCGACTCGGTGCATGACCTGGTCGAGGCGATGGGCAAGGACACCGAGAAAGCCCGCACGATCCTGTCGGCGCAGGACTGAGCAGAGATTCAGGACGCGATCAGGTCGTCGATCTGGTTGATCGCCGACGTCGAGCCCTCGACCACACCCATGTCCAGTACCTGCTGAAGGCCTGCGGCGGACGCGAATTTGGCGACGTAGACCGCATGGGTAACGCCGTTGTGCTCGGTGAAGGTGTAGGTGTTCTCCGAGACCGGCATGTCGGGGTTCGGGTTCAGATCCGCGTCCGCGAAACCGTCCAGGAACGCGAAGCTCCTCGGCTCGTCGACGGCAGTGATGTCCCAGTAACCGGCGTGCTTGTCGCCCTCGGGGCCGGTCATGAAATACGTCGTCCGGCTACCGGGGGCCAGCTTGTGGTCGACGACTGTTGCGGGATATAGCGGCGGCCCCCACACCTTCTCCAGCTGGCGCGGATCGGCGTAGACCTGCCAGATCCGCGCCACCGGCGCGGCGAACTCGGCGGTGATGGTCAGGGTCAGGTTCTCGAGATCGTGCTGGACGTCGGTGACGGGCATTATTGGTTCTCCTTCTTTTCGATTGCGATGAGTTCGTCGATGCGGGCGATGCGACCCCGCCAAACCTGTTCGAGCTCGGTGAGCATGGCGGCCACCGAGCGCACGGCCGTCACGTCTCCGCTGGCCAACTGCTCGCGACCGTGCCGTCGCTTGGTGATCAGGCCGGCCTTCTCCAGCACGACGACGTGCTTCTGCACGGCGGCAAAGCTCATGTCGTACTTGAGCGCCAGGGCGGAAACCGAGTGCTCTCCGGCCAGCGCCCGGCGCATGATGTCGCGCCTGGTCCGGTCGGCGAGTGCATGGAACAGGGCGTCCGCCCGGTCCTCCAGGTCAACGGTCACTCAACCAACATACAACCAATTGGTTGTATGTTGTCAAGAGGCTGAGCTGCCGCGATTTCGATTCCGGGCGTCCTCGCTGCTAGGCTGACCAACCGATACGGCGTGTGCTGCAGTCCGCGGCGGCCCACGTATTTCAAGACTGATTCCCTTCGCGGCACCGATGTGATGGAGATGTTTTCGTGGCGCTGACCGCCGAGCAGAAAAAGGAAATCCTGGGCCAGTACGGTCTGCATGAGACCGACACCGGTTCGCCGGAGGCGCAGGTGGCGATGCTGACCAAGCGCATCTCCGACCTCACCGAGCACCTCAAGCAGCACAAGCACGACCACCACTCGCGCCGCGGGCTGCTGTTGCTGGTCGGCCGTCGCCGCCGGCTGCTCAAGTACGTCGCCGACCTCGACGTCGCGCGCTACCGCTCGCTGATCGAGCGCCTGGGTCTGCGCCGCTGAGCGGCGTTACCCACCGTGTAACATAGGGGCCGTTGTGAGCCGTTTTCCGGCTCGAACATCGGGTGCGGTTCATGCATATCCGCGTGTCCCGTTCCTGCGTGTCATAGCGAAGCTTCCCTGCGCGGGCGGTCTTCGGTAGTGGCTGCCGGGCCCCAAAGAACTGGGGAGAGCCCGGCCGCTTCGATCGACGGCCGTAGCCGCATCCAGGCCCAAGCCTCGTAGTGCTCAGGGCTACCTGAGTTCATCTGTGACGACGCGAAACAGCTGAACAGTGAACTCAGAAAGGCTGAACGGGCATCTATGTCTGTAGCTGAAATCGACGAAGGCGTCTTCGAGGCGACCGCCGTCATTGACAACGGGAGCTTCGGCACCCGCACCATCCGTTTCGAGACCGGCCGCCTCGCCCAGCAGGCCGCCGGCGCCGTCGTCGCCTACCTCGACGACGAGACCATGCTCCTGTCGGCCACCACGGCCAGCAAGAGCCCGAAGGACCACTTCGACTTCTTCCCGTTGACGATCGACGTCGAGGAGCGGATGTACGCCGCCGGACGTATCCCCGGATCGTTCTTCCGCCGGGAAGGCCGTCCGTCCACGGACGCGATCCTGACCTGTCGTCTGATCGATCGGCCGCTGCGCCCGACCTTCATCTCGGGTCTGCGTAACGAGATCCAGGTCGTGGTGACGATCCTGAGCCTGGATCCCCAGGATCTGTACGACGTGCTGGCGATCAACGCCGCGTCGGCCTCCACCCAGATTTCCGGTCTGCCGTTCTCCGGCCCGGTGGGTGGCGTGCGCGTCGCCCTGATCGACGGCCAGTGGGTTGCGTTCCCGACCGTCGAGCAGCTCGAGCGCGCCGTGTTCGACATGGTCGTCGCGGGCCGCAAAGCCGGTGACGATGTGGCGATCATGATGGTCGAGGCCGAGGCCACCGACAATGTCATCGAGCTCATCGCCGGTGGCGCAGGTGCGCCGACCGAGGCCGTGGTGGCCGAGGGACTCGAAGCAGCCAAGCCGTTCATCGCCGCGTTGTGCGATGCGCAGAAGGCGTTGGCGGACAAGGCTGCCAAGCCGGTCGCCGATTACCCGCTGTTCCCCGATTACCAGGACGACGTGTATGCGGCCGTCGCCCACACGGCCGGTGACTCGCTGGCGCAAGCACTCACCATCGCCGGCAAGCACGAGCGCGACGAGCGCACCGACGAGATCAAGAACGAGGTCCTCGGAGAGCTCGGCGAGACGTTTGCCGGGCGCGAGAAGGAGATCGGCGCGGCCTACCGCTCGCTGACCAAGAAGCTTGTGCGCCAGCGCATCCTGACCGATCACTTCCGCATCGACGGTCGCGGTGTCACCGATATCCGCGCCCTGTCGGCCGAGGTTGCGATCATTCCGCGGGCGCACGGCAGCGCGCTGTTCGAGCGCGGCGAGACCCAGATCATGGGTGTCACCACACTGGACATGGTCAAGATGGCCCAGCAGATCGACTCGCTGGGACCGGAAACCTCCAAGCGCTACATGCACCACTACAACTTCCCGCCGTATTCGACGGGTGAGACGGGTCGCGTGGGTTCGCCCAAGCGCCGCGAGATCGGCCACGGTGCGCTCGCCGAGCGTGCCCTGATGCCGGTGCTGCCGAGCGTGGAAGAGTTCCCGTACGCGATCCGCCAGGTGTCGGAAGCGTTGAGCTCCAACGGTTCCACCTCGATGGGCTCGGTGTGCGCGTCCACCCTGTCGCTGCTGAACGCCGGTGTGCCGCTGAAGGCCCCCGTCGCCGGCATCGCAATGGGCCTGGTGTCCGACGATGTGGAAGTAGAGGGTGGTGGCGTCGAAAGACGCTTCGTCACGCTGACCGACATCCTCGGTGCCGAGGATGCCTTCGGCGACATGGACTTCAAGTGCGCAGGCACCAAGGAGTTCGTCACCGCCCTGCAGCTGGACACCAAGCTCGACGGCATCCCGTCGCAGGTGCTGGCCGGTGCGCTGGCGCAGGCCAAGGATGCGCGCCTGACCATCCTCGAGGTGATGGCCGAGGCCATCGACGCTCCGGACGAGATGAGCCCGTACGCCCCGCGCGTCACCGCCATCAAGATCCCGATCGACAAGATCGGCGAGGTCATCGGCCCCAAGGGCAAGATGATCAACTCGATCACCGAGCAGACCGGCGCCTCGATCTCGATCGAGGACGACGGCACGGTGTTCGTCGGTGCCACCGACGGCCTGTCGGCCCAGGCGGCGATCGACATGATCAACGCGATCGCCAACCCGCAGCTACCCAAGGTCGGCGAGCGGTTCCTCGGGACCGTGGTCAAGACCACCGATTTCGGTGCGTTCGTCTCGCTGCTGCCCGGTCGTGACGGCCTGGTGCACATCTCGAAGCTGGGCCGGGGCAAGCGGATCAACAAGGTCGAGGATGTCGTGAAGCTCGGCGACAAGCTCCGTGTGGAGATCGCCGACATCGACAACCGCGGCAAGATCTCGCTGGTCCTGGTCGCCGAAGAAGGGGCAGACGCACCCGCAGACGCACCGGCTCCTGTTGATGCCGATGCCGCGACCGCCGACGCCTAATCCCGGCGGGCAGGAGCGAAGCGACCCGGGGATCAACACAGCATTACGCCGCGGCCGGCGCCTCGATACTGAGGCGCCGGTTGCGGTGCGGCGCACCGTCCTTCCCGGCGGACTGCGCGTCGTCACCGAGTTCGTCCCATCGGTGCGTTCGGCCTCGGTTGGTGTCTGGGTCGACGTCGGTTCGCGCGATGAAGGTCGCACTGTCGCCGGGGCCGCGCACTTTCTGGAACATCTGCTGTTCAAGGCGACCCCGACCCGGACGGCCGTCGAGATCGCGCAGTCCGTCGACGCCGTCGGCGGCGAGCTGAACGCGTTCACCGCCAAAGAGCACACCTGCTACTACGCCCACGTTTTGGACGACGACCTGGAGTTGGCCGTCGATCTGGTCGCCGACGTCGTGCTCAACGGTGTCTGCGCGTCGCACGACGTCGAACTGGAACGTGACGTCGTCCTCGAAGAGATCGCGATGCGCGACGACGACCCTGAAGACGCGCTCGGAGACGTCTTCCTGACGGCCATGTTCGGTGATCATCCTGTTGGCCGCCCGGTGATCGGCAGCGTCGACTCGGTGTCCGGGATGACCCGCGCGCAGTTGCACTCGTTCCACGTCCGTCGCTACACGCCCGAGCGGATGGTCGTGGCGGTGGCCGGCAATGTCGACCATGACGAGGTGGTTCGGCTGGTGCGCAAGCACTTCAGGGGCCGCCTGGTCAAAGGCCGTGCACCGCAGCCGCCGCGCACGGGCGCCAGCCGGCTGGCCAGCCCGCCCAGCTTGGAACTGATCAACCGCGATGCCGAACAGACCCACCTGTCGCTGGGCGTGCGGATACCCGGCCGGCACTGGCCGCATCGCTGGGCCCTGTCGGTGCTCAACACCGCACTGGGCGGTGGTCTGAGTTCACGGCTTTTCCAACAGATTCGGGAAAGCCGTGGCCTGGCCTACTCGGTGTTCTCGTCGGTTGACACGTTCTCCGACACCGGGGCATTGTCGGTGTATGCGGCTTGCCTCCCGGAGCGCTTCGACGAGGTGGTGCGGTTGACCACCGAAGTCCTCGAGGACGTGGCACGCGACGGCATCACCGAATCGGAATGCCGGATCGCGAAGGGATCGATCCGCGGCGGCCTGGTGCTCGGACTCGAGGATTCCGCGTCGCGGATGCATCGGCTGGGCCGCAGCGAGCTCAACTACGGCGAATATCGCAGCATCTCCACCACGCTTCAGCGCATCGACGACGTGACCCTCGATGAGGTCAACGCGATCGCCCGCCAGGTGTTGACCAAGCCCTTTGGTGCCGCGATCCTCGGTCCGCACAAATCAAAACGCTCACTGCCACAGCCACTTCGGACAATCAGGAGCTAGCCGTGACTTTCAGCCTGCAGGATTTGGCCGTACCCATTCTCGGTGCACCAATGGCAGGCGGTCCGAGTACGCCCGCCCTCGCCGCGGCGGTGTCCAATGCCGGCGGTCTGGGATTCGTGGCGGCCGGCTATCTGAGCGCCGACAAATTCGCTGATGTCATCGCCGGGGCCCGGTCGCTGACCACGGCAGCGATCGGGGTGAATATCTTTGTGGCGCAGCCGTCTGCGGCAACCCCCGACGGACTGGACCGCTATCGCGACCTGCTGGCCCCGCTGGCTGAACACTACGGTGCCGAAGTCGGGCAGCCCAAGCCCGACGACGATGCGTGGCAGGCCAAGCTCGATGTGGTCGCCGACACCGCACCGGAGGTGGCGTCGTTCACCTTCGGGTGCCCCGATGCGGAAGTCCTTGGCCGCCTGCGTGACCGCGGTGTGCTGACCGCGGTGACCGTGACGAGCCTGGACGAGGCGGCAGTTGCGGTGGCCGCCGGTGTGGACGCCCTGGTGGTCCAGGGTCCGGAGGCGGGCGGGCACCGCGGCACGTTCGACCCCGTCGCACTGCCCGGTGACGAGCCTCTTGACGGGTTGGTGGCCGCGATCGGCGCGGCCTATGACCTGCCGGTGATCGCTGCGGGTGGCCTGGCCAGCGCGGCGGATGTGCGACGGGTCCTGGACGGGGGAGCCGTCGCGGCGCAGGCCGGCACCGCGTTCCTGCTGTCCGACGAGGCGGGCACCAACGGCGCCCACCGGGCCGCACTGACCGACGAGAACTTCACCGAAACCGTAGTGACACAGGCATTTTCGGGTCGCTACGCGCGTGGCCTGGCCAACGCCTTCACCGCGCGCTACGACGGCGTGGCGCCGCTGGGTTACCCCGAGGTCAACCAGATGACCGGTCCGCTGCGCCGGGCTGCGGTCGCCGCCGGCGACCCGAACGGCACCAATCTGTGGGCGGGCACGTCGTGGCGCCGCACCAGTGGGGGCAGCGCAGGTGACGTTGTCGCGACTCTGGCCGGGGATCTTGCATGAGCCTGTCGCGTCGTCGATTGCTCGTCGTTGGTGCGGCACTGACCGCCGTCGCGGCCTGCGGCGAAAAGCCGTCCCCGGCACACCCGACGCTCAGTGATCCGGCCGAACCGCTGCCGCCGATCGAGCAGCGGATCGCAGCACTGGAGAAGCGGCACAACGCATTCGTGGGTCTGTACGGGCAGAACCTGGACTCGACGCAGTCGGTGGCGCACCGCGACGGCGATCTGTTCGCGATGTGCTCGACGTTCAAGGCTTACGCCTCGGCGCGCGTGCTGCAGATGGCCCAGGCGGGGGAGTTGCGGCTGACCGACACAGTGGTGGTCGACCCGACCTTGCTGAGGGCCAATTCGCCGCGTACTGAGCCGAATGTCGGTAAGCCGATGGCACTTTCGGACCTGTGCGCCGCCGCGCTGCAGGTCAGTGACAACACCGCGGGCAACCTCCTGCTGCGGGTCATCGGCGGTCCGCCGGCGATCACCGCATTCGCCCGGTCTATCGGTGACGACCGCACTCGGCTGGATCGCTGGGAGACCGAGCTGAATTCGGCCCTGCCGGGTGATCCGCGCGACACCAGCACGCCGCGGGCCCTCGGCGGCGGCATTCTGTCGGTGCTCACCGGCACGGTGCTCGACGAGCCGCATCGCAAGCAGCTCGAGGACTGGATGCGCGTCAACACCACGTCGAGCGTGCGGGCGGGCTTGCCGCCGGACTGGACCACCGCCGACAAGACCGGCTCCGGTGATTTCGCCAGCACCAACGACGTCGGCATCGCGTTCGGGCCGCACGGCGAGCGGGTGCTGTTGGCCATCATGACCCGCACGCAATCCAACGACGCGAATTCGCCAGCGCTGCGCGACCTCGTGGCAGAGGTGACCACGCTGGCGCTACCCGCGTTGCTCGGCCACGGTTAGACGAGGATGCGACCGACCGACGCGTGCCCCTGCGGGTCCGGTGAGCCGCTCGGCCGGTGTTGCCTGCCACTGCATCGGGGCGAGAGTCAGGCCGCCACTGCCGAACAGCTGATGCGGGCCCGATACAGCGCCTACGCCGTCGGCGATCTCGACTACATCTGGCGGACCTGGCATCCGCGTACCCGGCCCACCGCGTTGACACCGGACGGGCTGACCTGGACGGGTCTGCACATCGTCGACACAGTCGACGGCCGGCCGGAAGACCAGACGGGCGAGGTCGAATTCCGTGCGCACTACCGAGACGGGCGGCGGACTGGGACGCTGCATGAGCGGTCCCGGTTTGGGGTCAGAGCTCGTCGCTGGTTTTACGTCGACGGGGAGTTGTTCACCTGAGCTGGTGCGGCCGCGCGATGAGTTTTCGTTCACGTGAGAGTCCATCTTTGAAGACGGAATCAGCACGACGACATCAGCCGAAAGGATTCATAGTGACTGAGTACGCCGCCCCGATCGGGGCGCCCATCTGGTTCGACTTGATGAGCAGTGATCCCGCGCGTGCCGCGGAGTTCTATCAGGAGATCTTCGGCTGGGAGCTCGAGGCGCCACCGCAGGCGGAGTTCGGCGGTTACCAGAACTTCACCCGGAACGGTAAGCGGGTCGCCGGGCTGGTCCCACACATGGCCGACGCCGGTCCGGCGAATATCTGGTCGGTGTACCTGCATACCAGCGACGGCGACGCCACGATCGCGGCGGCGCAGGCCGCGGGCGCGACGGTGATGGTGCCGCCGATGGCGGTCGGCGATCTGGGCTCGATGATGGTGGTCGTCGACCCCGCCGGCGCCGTCATCGGATTCTGGCAGCCCGGCACGCATCCGGGGTTCACCGAGTGGGGTGAGCACGGGGGGCCGTACTGGTTCGAATGTCAGAGCAAGGATTACGACGCATCGCTGGCGTTCTACCGGGCGGTTCTGGGCGCCCGCATCGACGAGATCGGCACCGGCGGCGCCCCGGATGCCGTCGGCCCCGAGCGATACGGCCAGGTCTTCGCCGGCGAGAGTGCATATTCGGGAATCATGGACGCGGCCAAGCTTTTTCCCGCCGAGGTGCCGTCGTTCTGGCAGGTGTACATCACCGTCGACGATGTCGCCGCGACGGTGAAGCAGAGCGAGGCCCTTGGCGCGGAGATCCTGATGCCCGGCGAGGACACGCCCTACGGCACGCTCGCGGCGATCAGGGATCCGCTGGGCGCGCTGATCTGCCTTGGGCATCCGCCGGCCGGTATGTGAGGTCTAAACGCCAACGAACCGGGACGCTCGATGAGCCATCCCGGTCCGCTGTGTGCGGGTGAGCCGTTGGCTCACCAAGGTTTTCAGGTCAGCAGGCCGGCCGGATCCGTGTAGGGCAGATCGAGGTCGTGGGCGACCTCGCGGCTGAGCAGATGTCCATCGTGGGTCGACAAGCCCTTGGTCAGCGCAGGGTCCGACAGGCACGCATCCTGCCAGCCCTTGTCGGCCAGCTTGATCACGTACGGCATGGTCGCGTTGGTGAGCGCGTACGTCGACGTACGCGGGACCGCGCCCGGCATGTTCGCGACGCAATAGAACACGGCGTCATGCACGTTGAACGTCGGGTTGTCGTGCGTGGTGGGCTTGGAATCCTCGAAGCAACCACCCTGGTCGATGGCGATGTCCACGAGGACCGCGCCCGGCTTCATCTGTGCCACAGTCGCATTGGTGACCAGCTTGGGGGCCTTGGCGCCGGGCACCAGGACGGCGCCGATGACCAGGTCCGCCTGCTTGACCGCGTCCTCCAGATCGAGTCGTGAGGAGTAGCGGGTCTCGATAGCGCCGCCGTACTCGGCATCGATCTTGCGCAGGATGTTGACGTTGAGGTCGAACACGGTGACGTGCGCGCCCATACCCCAGGCGACTGCGGCGGCGTTGTCGCCGGCCATTCCGCCGCCGATCACGACGACCTTCGCCGGGGCGACGCCGGGGACGCCACCCATGAGGACACCGCGACCGCCCTGGGTGCGCATCAGGTGATACGCGCCGACCTGGGCGGAGAGCCGGCCGGCGACCTCACTCATCGGGGCCAGCAGCGGCAGCGCGCCGTCGGGGGTTTGGACGGTCTCGTAGGCGAT
Organism: uncultured Mycobacterium sp.; assembly: GCA_900078375.1. Lineage (GTDB taxonomy): Bacteria > Actinomycetota > Actinomycetes > Mycobacteriales > Mycobacteriaceae > Mycobacterium. The sequence goes on from FLQS01000067.1 coordinate 97,695, forward strand.
CGACGTAGTGCCTGACGCCAGCAGGGCGTCGGTGCAGGGGCGCGAGGCGGCCAGATGCAGGTAGGTGAACAGGGTCTGGCCCTTGCGCATGCGCGCGTATTCGGGCTCGACGGGTTCCTTGACCTTCAGCAGCAGGTCGGCCTCGGCCCACACCTGGTCGGCGCTGTTGACGATTTGGGCGCCGGCGGCCTTGAAGTCGACGTCGTGGATGGCTGATCCCTCGCCGGCACCGGCCTGGACGGCCACCTCGTGGCCGCGGCGGACCAGCTCGGACACGCCCGCCGGGGTGATGGCGACGCGGTACTCGTTGTTCTTGATCTCGGTCGGGATGCCGACACGCATGATCGCTCCTAGTTCGGGGATTGGCCTATACGAATTGTGAAGAACTATCGATATAAAGGCAATCAAGACGGCGAAGATTCGTTAAGATCCGCATATGTCCGAAGAATCGACGAAAACGATCGTTCGTTCGGGGGGTGCGCCGAAGGATGTTCGGGCCGCTGAGCTGGACGAGGTCGACCGGCGGATTCTGGCGGCCCTGCACGCCGATGCGCGCATCTCGAATAGTGCGCTGGCCGACGCCGTCGGTATCGCCCCGTCCACCTGTCACGGGCGGGTGCGCCGGCTGCAGGAGCTCGGGGTGATCCGGGGTTTCTACACCGATATCGATCCCGCCGCGATCGGGCTGTCGATGCAGGCGATGATCTCGGTGAGCCTGCAAGCCAACGCTCGCGGCCGGATTCGCAACTTCATCCAGCAGATCCGGCGCAAGCCGCAGGTGATGGACGTCTACTTCCTGGCTGGCGGCGACGATTTCATCCTGCACGTGGCTGCCCGTGACACCGACGATCTGCGGTCGTTCGTGGTGGAGAACCTCAATGCGGACCGCGATGTGGCCGGTACGCAGACGTCGCTGATCTTCGAGCACCTGCGGGGCGCCGCGCCACTCTAGGCGAGATCGCGGCCTGGCGTCCAACGTAACGCCATGGCGGGAAATGGCTCCGATCACCGCCGAGGCGTTACGGTCGGCGAGCCGAGGACGCCGTCGAGCTCTCCGCCTTGCGCTGGCTGGTCGGCTTGTCGCTCGGTCGCACGGCGCGTTTGGTCGCGCCCGTCGACCGTATCGGCGCGACCGCTGAACGCGCCGACTGAACTGCCGCAGACGACGGCGGACTGGGATCCGGGATGTCCACCGGCCGGTGGTAGGCCTTCTCGATGATCGGTCGGAGGGCGTTGTCCAACGCCGGCGCCAGCGGCCCGGCCCAGGCGACCAGAGGCAGCGTCTTGGTGGGCACCCACACATAGGTGACATTGCCCGGCTGCCCGTTCACCTCGGGCGTGAAGCGGACGTTATCCGGGTCGTCGAGGTCGACCTGGCGGTAGTTCGTGTGAATCGAGAACATCCCGACGACGGCATTGGCCACCGCGAGCAGGTTGCGCGGATCGTCCGGCCAGTCCGCCCACCCGTCGTATTGCCGAATGACCTCGGTGCCGGTGTAGGCGGTGTCAGGCGGTAACCACACAGTGGTGGTGGTCTCGGTCTTGCCCCGCCGACCCCCGTACGCGTTCTCCGGATTGCCGATCGACACCCACGTCAGCCTCGATGGATCCGGAGCGCTCGACGGATCGGCGGCAAACCGGCGCAGATCGGAGTAGACGACCTGCCCGCCCTGGCTGTGCCCGAACAGGACGATTTGCTCGTCGCTGGGCAGGGCATCGATCGCCTGCACGACTTTCGCCGCGCCCTGGTCGGTGAAGGCGCCGCCCGGAAACGCGAAATAGTCGACCGGCTGACAGTGGTTGGGCGACTTACACAAGTCGCCCTGCAGCTGCTGCGGCACGAAATGCCAGATGTGCTGCATTCCGACGAAGCCGCCCTCGAGCGTGAGAACGGTTGCCGCATTGCCCATTGGTGCCGTCGCGATGAGTGCGGCGCTCATCATCACGGCCAACCCTGCTTTTTTGAACATCCCCGACCTCCCCAACGGAAAACGTAGGACCTGGCAACGCGCTACGAGCTGTGTTTGCGGCACTGAGTCGAGGTGACTAGTGCGGCTCCGCCCGATCGCCTAATTTCTTCTCAACGCGGCAAAGGGAGGTGGGCGAGTGGGTTTGTCGCTCGTGGATATTGAGCGGTGGGAACCGTCGGCCATCAACGCGGTCGCGAGTGCGGCTGACGGGCAGGGCAGGGCCACCAGGATGACCGCCGACCAGCTTGGGGCGATCGTCGACGGCATTCGATGGGATGGCAACGCCGCCGATGCGGCGCGTGCCGCGATGTGGCAGACCCGGCAAGAGCTGTATCACCACGCCGACAGCTACCTGACGGTCGCCCAAGCGGCAACCAGAGCAGCCCCGCAAGTGGCTGCCATCAAGGAGGAGTTGCACGAGATCCAGGACGAGGCGGCGGCCTGGGGCATCACGATCGACACGGTGTCTGGCTCCGTGACGTGGTACATCTTCGCCGCGCAGTCACTCGCCGAGCAGGAGATGGTGGAAGCGGCGGCCAAGGACATCGCGGCACGGCTGGTGCGGCTGAAACAGCGAGCCGACGAAATCGATACCGAACTCGCCGACGCCATCAGCGACGCCGGCCTTCAGGGCTTGGGTATTGGACCGGATTTTCCGCAGTCGCCGGGATTTGGACCGCGAGCACACCGCCGTGACAACGAAATCGCCGCCTTCCGTGAGGTTTTCGGGCGCGATCCGGCCACCGCGGCTGACTGGGACACCGCTGCGGCGCTCGATCCACACAGTTACGACACCAAGAACGCGGGGGTGCCGCCGCACGTTGTGGTTGGCCGAATACGGCCCGTGCCCGGCCAGGGCGTCGTGCGTGGCAATCTGTTCATCCCCGGCGACACGGCGTGGACGCCGTCCGGTGACAACCTCGGCGACGGAAGGGGTTTCGACCCGTCGGCCGGTCCTGAAGAATCTCGTGTGTCGATATACGTCGACTACGAGAGCGGGCTCGTCGTCGCCCGGCAGAACCCGTCGGTGATGAACGGCCAGGCGAAGACCGGGACACCGGATGTGCGCGTGAGTCAGAACCCCAATGGCTCGGTACTGATCGACTACCGCGCAGCCGATCCATTCTCGCCAGGCGGCGAAGAACTCGCGAAGTCCAGCCCATGGAACGTCAACGGCCGACTCGTGATCAAACCGACGGATGCCGGACCCATCGTGGGTGGCCGCATTTCCGACTTCCCGGCGATCGAGATCTACAACGATCGCGCAGGCGTGACAACCCCCGTCGCCGGCATCATTCCACGCAACATCGGACCCGAAGGGCCGCTCGTCGGGCTGCCGTTTACTCAGCAGATCGGACCTGGGCTGATGGGCGAATTCGCCGATGACGCCTTAGGGCGTTACGTACCAGCACCCGTCGCCCCCCTGCCGATCGGCACGCTTTACCCGTCGGCCGAACTGGGGCCGATCGACGAACACGTCCGGGTACCGGTCGGAAAATGAATCCTAGGATGAGGCCGATGCCAGGCAAAGAATACGGAATCCGAAGCAGGCTGGCCGTTTTCTGGGGCGCTGCTTCCGGTGGCTTCTTTTCGGCGATGCTGTTCGTGGTTGCGATGGCTTACCGAAGCGCCAGCGCCGACTATTCGCGCATCCCGCCAGTCGGTCTGTTCATCGTGATCGTTATCAGTGGTCTGATGGTTCTCGGCGGGTCGTGGCTGCTCTTCGTGTCGAGGACGCCAGGACGTACTTTTGGCGTCACGGTGATCATCTGCGCGCTGTCCCCGTGGATTGTGTTCGGCACCGTCGCGATTCAGTCCTGGCTGTGGAGGCTGTGATGTCGTGGGAATCTGAGTACGCCCGAGATCCCGGATGGCCACCGGCGTCGCCGCCACCCCCGCTTGCGCCGTTGTTGGCCGGATTCGTCCTCGGTCTGGTGGTGATGACGGCCACGCCGTTCGTCTACTACTGGATGGTCATGCCGCTCTTACCGCTTGTTCTCGCCGGCGTGTTCGCCCTGCTCTCGATCGCCCTCACCCCACTGCGGCATGTCGCGGAGGGTCTGTTTGCGGCGACGTTGTTCGGCGTTGTCTTCGTGCTCATCGCGTTCGCCGGTCTGGCCGCCTCGGGATGAGCGCGTCTCGATAGGCTGCATCCATGCGAGTTGCGGTCCTGGGAGCCAGAGGCAAAGTCGGAACCACCATGTGCGAGGCGGTGCGCGCCGCTGATGATCTGACCCTGAGCGCCGAGGTGGACGCCGGTGACGCGTTGTCGTTGTTGACCGATAGCGACACCGAAGTGGTCATCGACTTTACCCACCCCGATGTGGTGATGGACAACCTGAAGTTCCTCGTCGACAACGGAATCCACGCCGTCGTCGGCACCACCGGTTTCACCGACGAGCGCATCGACACGGTTCGTTCATGGCTGGTCGGCAACCCGGGCTCCGCTGTGCTCATCGCGCCCAACTTCGCGATCGGTGCCGTGCTGTCGATGCACTTCGCGCAGAAGGCGGCGCCCTATTTCGAATCGGTGGAAGTCATCGAACTGCACCACCCGCACAAGGCTGACGCACCGTCGGGCACCGCGACGCGCACTGCGCGGCTGATCGCCGAGGCGCGAAAAGGCTTGCCGCCCAACCCCGATGCCACCAGCACCGGGATCGAAGGGGCGCGCGGCGCCGACGTCGACGGCGTTCCGGTCCACTCCATTCGGCTCACCGGCCTAGTCGCCCACCAGGAGGTACTTTTCGGCACCCTCGGCGAGACGCTGACCATCCGGCACGACAGCCTGGACCGCACGTCGTTCGTTCCCGGTGTCCTTCTCGCCGTCCGCCAGGTCGCGACCCGGCCTGGGCTCACCATCGGAATCGAACCGCTGCTCGACCTGTGAACCCCGCGCTGCGCATCCAGCTGCTGATCGGCCTCATGTGTGCGGCCATGGTGGTGTACTTCGTGCTGCTGGGCCGCACCGGGGTCACCCTCATCGGCACTGGCACACCGGTCGCGGTCGCGCTGGGCATCGGGGTGCTGATCCTGCCGGTCGTCGGGGCGTGGGCGATGGTCGCCACGTTGCGGGCCGGGTTCGCCCATCAGCGGCTGGCCCGGCTTGCCGTCGAAAGCGGGATGGAACTCGACGTGAGTGACCTGCCGCGGGCACCGTCGGGACGTATCGACCGCGACGCCGCCGACGCCCTGTTCAACACCGTGCGGTCCGAACTGGAAGCCGATCCGGACAACTGGCTGCGGTGGTATCGGCTGGCCCGGGCCTACGACTACGCCGGGGATCGCGGTCGTGCCCGCGAGACGATGCGCAAAGCTGTTGCCATGCAGGCAGGACAAAAGCGATGAAACGCCTCTTGATCGTGCATCACACGCCGTCTCCGCACTGCCACGAGATGTTCGAGGCGGTGCTTTCCGGAGCTACCGACCCCGAGATTGAGGGTGTCAAGGTCGTGCGCAGGCCGGCGCTCACCTGCTCGTCGGCCGACATGCTCGAAGCCGACGGCTACCTGCTGGGCACGCCGGCCAACCTCGGCTACATCAGCGGCGCGTTGAAGCACGCCTTCGACCAGTCCTACTACCAGCTACTGGACTCCACCCGCGGCCGGCCGTTCGGTGTCTATCTGCACGGCAACGAAGGCATCGAGGGAGCTGAGCGTGCCCTCGACGGCATCACTGCCGGTCTCGGCTGGGTGCGGGCCGCGGACAACGTCGTGGTGATGGGCAAGCCGACCAAGGCCGATGTCGAGGCATGCTGGAACCTTGGTGCCACCCTCGCGGCGACATTGATGGCGCAGTGACCCTCAACACGGCTGGGTGGCAGGGAAAGTCCAGTCTCCGTTGAGGGCCGAAATCCGTCATTCCGCCTGCGGTCGGCCCTAACGTCAGTGCGAACGACAACCGCGTTCCGAACGAAATGAGGCGCTATGGGCATCGCTGATATCGCGCTGGGAGCCGCGCCGATCGCCGGCGGAGCGCTGCTGGGTGTCGCCGCCGGCAGCCTGAGGGGCCCCGACGTCCGGGGCGCGATCAAGGACGACATCGAGCTGCTCGACAAGATCCCCGAGGAGAACGTCGAACTGCGCGCGGCGCTGCGCAAGAGCATCGACGAGCGCATCGTCGACCTCATCACCGCCACCGAGAAGACCCGCGAACTGCGCGAGATCGCCGCTTCCTACAAGGGCAACTGGCGCGACATCGTGGTCTTCGTCTGCGCCGTTTTGTTCACCATCGTGTGGTGGAACGTGCCGCACAGCCGCAGCAACTGGCTGGTGATGTTCGTCTTCCTGATCGTGCTGTCCGGAGTCGTCGCGCTGTACGCCTCGCGCGGCGTGATCCGCGCGCTGGGCAGCATCCGCAAGCACCGCCACGAGGAGCCCAGCTCAGGCAGTTAGGTGAGCCCCGAAGAAGTCCTTCATCGCGTCCCAATGCCGCCCAGCAGCGGCCTCGTCATACGGCGCGTTGTCGGGCACCGCGAAACCGTGCAGCGCGGGATACCACTCGATGGTGTGCTCGACCCCGGCGTCGGTCAGTGCCTTGTCCAGGGTTTCGGCGTGGGCGGCCGTGAACGACGCGTCGTCCTGAGCGCCGCCGATGTAGACCGCCGCGCTGATCTTGTCGGCCAGCAGATGCGGGCTGCCCGGATCCTCGGAGGCCAGGCCCCCGCCGTGGAACGACATCGCCGCCGCGATCCGCTCGGGCACTCGGCCGGCGACCGTCAGCGAGGTGCGGCCGCCCATGCAGTATCCGGTGGTGCCGAACGTCTCACCTGTAACGTCGGGCCGTGCCGCCAGGTAGTCGAAGAACGCCCGCGCGTCGGTAGCCATCGCGTCCGGCGTGACACTGCCGATCATCGAGAACAGCCGCTGCCGCTCGGCCTTGTCGGTGAACACGGTCGCCATGTCGAACGGTGCCCAGTCACCACTGCGGTAGTACACGTCGGGCACCAGCACCACGTACCCCAGGCCGGCCAACTGCACCGCCATGTCGACGAACGTCGCACGGGTACCGCCGGCATCGGGGTACATGACCACCGCGGGCCAGGGGCCCGGCCCGTCGGGAACGGCCAGGGTGACGGGACAGGTGCCATCGGGCGTGGTCACGGCGTCGGTGATGGTCGGCATGGCATCCGTTCTACTCCTGCGCCGTGGACGTAAGCTGAGCGGCGTGCCGATCGCCACGCCTTACGAAGATCTGCTGCGACTTGTGCTCGAGCAGGGCACGCCGAAATCCGATCGCACCGGCACCGGCACCCGCAGCCTGTTCGGGCATCAGCTGCGCTACGACCTGTCCGTCGGCTTCCCGTTGATCACCACCAAGAAGGTGCATCTGAAGTCGATCGTCTACGAGCTGCTGTGGTTCCTGCGCGGCGACTCCAACGTCGCCTGGCTGCAGCAGCACGGGGTGAGCATCTGGGACGAATGGGCTTCTCCCACCGGCGATCTCGGACCGGTCTACGGCGTCCAGTGGCGATCCTGGCCGACGCCGTCGGGCGAGCACATCGACCAGATCAGCGCCGCGCTGCACCTGCTGCGCACCGACCCGGACAGCCGCCGGATCATCGTCTCCGCGTGGAATGTCGGCGAAATCCCGCAGATGGCGCTGGCCCCGTGCCACGCGTTGTTCCAGTTCTACGTGGCCGACGGACGACTCAGTTGCCAGCTCTACCAGCGCAGTGCCGACCTGTTCCTGGGCGTGCCGTTCAACATCGCCAGTTACGCGCTGCTGACCCATATGATGGCCGCCCAGGCCGGGCTCGACGTGGGGGAGTTCGTCTGGACCGGTGGTGACTGCCACATCTACGACAACCACGTCGAGCAGGTCACCGAGCAGCTCAGCCGTGACCCGCGCCCGTACCCCGAACTTGTTCTTGCTCAGCGTGATTCGATCTTCGACTACGTGTACGAGGACTTCGAAATCCGCAACTATGATCCACATCCGGCCATCAAAGCGCCGGTTGCCGTATGAGTGTTGGCCTGATCTGGGCGCAGTCGACCTCGGGTGTCATCGGCCGCAACGGCGGCATCCCGTGGCGCGTGCCTGAGGACTTGGCGCGCTTCAAGGACCTCACGATGGGTCAGACCGTCGTGATGGGTCGGCGCACCTGGGAGTCGCTGCCGGCGCCGGTGCGGCCACTGCCGGGGCGAAAAAATGTCGTACTCACCCGGCAAGCTGACTACATGGCTGACGGAGCGACCGTGGTGGGCGACATCGGCGCGTTGACCGATGACAACGCGTGGGTGATCGGCGGGGCGGAGATCTACCACCTCGCCCTTCCCATGGCGACCCGCTGCGAGGTGACCGAGGTGGAGATCGACCTGCGTCTCGAGGACGACGACGCCCTGGCCCCGCTGCTCGACGAATCCTGGGTCGGCACGTCTGGCCCGTGGCAGGACAGTCGTTCCGGGCTGCGCTACCGATTCCACAGCTACCTGCGAGCATGAACCGGCTGTCCGCCGATCAGGCCCGCCGCGTTGCCGTTTCGGCACAGGGTCTGGCCGAACCCAGGCCCCGCGGGGCCGTCACCCGCGCGCACCTGCGCCGGCTGATCAGCCGCATCCAGGTGCTGCAACTCGACTCGGTGTCGGTCGCGGTGCGCGCCCACTACGCACCGGTGTTCAGCAGGCTGGGCCCCTACGACCGCGACGTGCTCGACGGTGCGGCGTGGAGCCACAGCGCCCGCTCGCCGCGGCTGCTGGTCGAGTACTGGGCGCACGAGGCCGCACTGATGGCCGTCGAAGATTGGCCGCTGTTGCGTTGGCGCATGCGGGAATACACCCACGGCCGCTGGGGCACCGAGATCGTCAGGAAGAACCCGCAATTGGCCGAGAACATTCTGGCCACCGTCGCCGAACACGGCCCGAGCACCGCGGGTCAGATCGAGGCGCACATGGAATCCGAGCCGCGTGGGCGCAAGGGCCCGTGGTGGGACCGCAGTGACACCAAGTGGGTGGCCGAGGCGCTGTTCGCCTCCGGGGCGCTGACGACTGCCACCCGGGTCGGCTTCGCCCGGCACTACGACCTCGCCGAGAACGTGCTGCCACCGGACGTGCTGGCCCGCCAGGTCGACGACGACGAGGCTCTTCGTGAGCTGACCCTGCGGGCGGCCACCGCGCTGGGCGTGGGCACCGAGGCCGATATCCGCGACTACTTCCGGCTGCGCTCCGAGCAGGTCAAGCCGGCCATCGCCGAGCTGGTCGGGACAGGCGAGCTGGAGCGCGTCGAGGTGACCGGTTGGTCGGCGCCGGCCTACCTGTCAGCCGGGGTGACGGTGCCGCGGGTGGATCGCGGCACCGCGCTGCTGTGCCCGTTCGATCCGCTGATCTTCTTCCGTCCGCGGGTGGAGCGCCTGTTCGAATTCCATTACCGCATCGAGATTTACACGCCGCAACCCAAGCGTCAGTTCGGGTATTACGTGTGGCCGTTCCTGCTCGACGGGCGGCTGGTCGGGCGCGTCGATCTCAAGGCCGAGCGGACCAGTGATGCGCTGAACGTGGTCGGGGCGTTCGTCGAGCCGGGCCAGGATCCGGCTGTGGTCGCGCCGCGGCTGGCCGCCGAACTTCAGGCGATGGCGTCCTGGCTGGGGCTCGGCGGCGTCACGGTCGGCCGGCGGGGTGAGCTGGCTCCCCAGCTGCGCAAGGCGGTGTGAGCGATTCCGTCACGCGAACCGGTCGGCGAGATTCTTCTTGTCGATCTTTTCGCCGGCGAGCGTCGGGAGCGCAGCGGTGCTGATATGCCACCGGGTCGGAACGGCGAAGTAGGCGAGCGCGTCGATCACATGAGCACGAAGTTCCGCCTCCGTCGGTGCGGTATCGCCCTGGCGGTGGACGATCACCGCAGCGAGTTCCTCGCCCAGGTCGGGATGGGGCAGTCCGATGGCGGCGACTTCGACGACCGCTGGATGGCTCGACAGGGCAGCTTCGACCTGTGGGCAACTGATGTTCTCGCCGCCCCGGATGACCATGTCTTTCGCGCGACCGTCGATGAACAGGTAGCCCTCCGCGTTCAGGTGGCCGAGGTCACCGGTATGGAGCCAGCCCTCTTCGTCGAGGGTCCCGTCGTCCACGCCGACGTAGCCGTTCATCACTGTTGGACTGCGCGCCAGGATTTCACCGATACCGTCGGCGTCGGGACGGTCGATGACGAGCTCCACAACTGGGTACGGCCGGCCCACGGTGCCCGGATATCGCTGCAAGTCGCTGCCCATCGCGGCGGTCAAAAATCCACCGGCTTCGGTCATGCCCCAAGTGTTTCCGAGTCCTCGACTGCCGAGTTGAGGAAGCCGAATCCGAAGCCGGTCGAGCAGCGCGGTGGGTACCGCTGCTCCGCCGAGTGGGAATGAGCGCAGCGTCGATAGGTCGAACGTGTCGAATTCGGGGTGCTCGAGCACTCTGATCGCCATCGTGGGGACGCCGCCCCAATTGTGCACACCTTCGCGTTCGATCAATTCGAGTGCCTGGCGGGCGTCGAACCGCCCTTCGGGGATCACGATCCGGCCGCCAGTCAGGTAGTTGCTCAACAGGTTCGACAGCCCACCGACGTGGAACATCGGCGTGCTTGCCAGCGCGACCGATTGCGGGGCATCAGGGTTCTGCTGCTGCGGCAGTCGCTTCGTCCGAGCCAACACATTGTGCTGATTGGCGATGACGGCACGCCGGGACAGTGCAACGGCCTTCGGCAGCCCCGAACTTCCCGACGTGAACAGGATTGCCGATGTCGCATCGGGATCCTCGATTTCAGCGGAGCTGACGGGCTCTGCCACGTGCTGATCGCCGGCGAATCCGGCGATGTCCCGTGTCTTCTCCGGTGCTACGCCGTCCATCGCAGAGTCGGCCAGGATGAGACACGGCTCGAGCAGCTCAATCGCGTGCTCGAGTTCGGGCTGCCGCCACCAGCGATTGGCGAGCACCGGAATGGCGCCGCTGAGCCAGCTGGACCACAAGGCGACCACCCAGTCCGGGGTGTTGTACGCGTACAGCATGATTCGGTCGCCGGGCTGGACACCCTCGTCGCGCAGGGCGATGATTCCGACGCTCACGGCATCGGCGAACGCGGCGAACGTGATGCGCCGGGCGCCCTGAACCAGGTAGGTGCGGTCGGCCCAGCGCTGAGATTCGGCGAAGATGCTCGCGAATGTCGTTGGCCGAGGCGAGTACTGCAGCCCGCGGTGACCGGCATAGTCCGCCGCCTCGACATCGGTTCCCCACAGCACGTCGGGCATGTGACTCCTTGTTGATAGCGATCGCCTGGTTCAGGATCCCATCGTCCTCGGGCGCTAAGGTGAGCCCGTGGCCGAGACCGCGCCGCTGCGCGTGCAGCTGATCGCCAGGACCGAGTTCCTGGCGCCTGCCGACGTGCCCTGGACCACCGACGCCGACGGCGGCCAAGCGCTTGTCGAGTTTGCCGGCCGCGCCTGCTATCAGAGCTGGTCCAAGCCGAATCCCCGGACGGCCACCAACGCGTCGTACCTCAAACACATCATCGACGTGGGTCACTTCTCGGTGCTCGAGCACGCGTCGGTGTCGTTCTACATGACCGGCATCTCCCGGTCCTGTACACACGAGCTGATCCGGCACCGGCACTTCTCGTACTCCCAGCTGTCCCAGCGGTACGTGCCGGAGAACGACGCCCAGGTGGTCGTGCCGCCCGGGCTGGAGGACGACCCGGAGCTGCGCCAGATCCTGCTCGAGGCCGCTGACGCCAGCCGCGCCGCCTATCTGGAGCTGCTGACCCGGCTGGAAGCGAAATTTGCGGACCAGCCCAACGCCGTGTTGCGGCGCAAACAGGCCCGTCAAGCGGCGCGCGCGGTGCTGCCGAACGACACCGAGACCCGCATCGTGGTCAGCGGCAACTACCGGGCCTGGCGGCACTTCATCGCCATGCGGGCCAGCGAACACGCCGACGTCGAGATCCGCCGGCTGGCGATCACCTGCCTGCGTCAACTCGCTGACATCGCCCCCGCCGTCTTCGCCGACTTCCAGATCAGCGAACTTGCCGACGGCACCGAGGTGGCGACGTCCCCGCTGGCTACGGAGGCCTGAGGCAAGCGGGTAATCGCGGAGGCGCTCACGCCGAGCGGGTAATCTAGGTGTCCGTGAGCACCAGCGGATTCGACGTCAGCGCCCGATTGGGCACCGTTCTGACCGCGATGGTTACCCCGTTCAAGCCCGACGGCACGCTGGACACCATCGCCGCGGCGCGGGTGGCTACCCATTTGGTCGACTCCGGCTGCGATGGGCTGGTGCTGTCCGGTACCACCGGTGAGTCACCGACCACCACCGACGAGGAGAAGCTGGCGCTGCTGTGCGCGGTCCTGGAAGCCGTCGGTGACCGGGCCCGCATCATCGCCGGCGCCGGCACCTACGACACCGCGCACAGCGTGCACCTGGCCAAGACCGCCGCGGCGGAGGGCGCCCACGGCCTGCTGGTCGTCACGCCGTACTACTCGCGGCCGCCGCAGTCGGGTCTGGTCGCACACTTCACTGCGGTGGCCGACGCCACCGATCTGCCGGTGATCCTCTACGACATCCCGCCGCGCTCGGTCATCCCGATCGAGTGGGACACCATGCGCACGCTGTCGGCGCACCCCAACATCGTCGCGGTCAAGGACGCGAAGGCCGATCTGCACGGAGGTCTGCAGATCATGGCCGAGACGGGCCTGGCCTACTACTCCGGCGACGACGCCCTCAACCTGCCCTGGCTGGCGATGGGCGCGGTCGGTTTCGTCAGTGTGTGGGGGCACGTGGCCGCCAGCCAGCTTCGAGACATGTTGACCGCCTTCAACTCCGGTGACATCGCGACCGCCCGCAAGATCGGCGTGACGCTGGCGCCGCTGAATGCCGCGCAGACCCGGCTCGGCGGGGTCACCCTTGCCAAGGAAGGTCTGCGGCTGCAGGGCATCGATGTGGGCCAGCCCCGGTTGCCGCAGGTGCCTGCCACTCCGGAGCAGCTCGACGAATTGGCCGCCGACCTGCGCGCCGCGGGCGTCTTGAGGTGAACGAGGAGCTGTCGCCTCCCGGGCCACTGGCCCCGGGAGGTCTGCGCGTGACCGCGCTGGGCGGCATCAACGAAATCGGCCGCAACATGACCGTTTTCGAGCATCTGGGCCGACTGCTGATCATCGACTGCGGTGTGTTGTTCCCCAACCACGACGAACCCGGCGTCGACCTGATACTGCCGGACCTGCGGCTGATCGCCGACCGGCTCGACGACATCGAAGCCCTGGTCCTCACGCACGCCCATGAGGATCACATCGGCGCCATCCCGTACCTGCTGAAGATGCGCGCCGACATCCCGGTGGTGGGCTCGAAGTTCACGCTGGCGCTGGTGGCCGCCAAATGCCGTGAGCACCGGGTCAATCCGGTGTTCGTGGAAGTCGGCGAGGGGCAGCGCAGCACGCACGGAGTGTTCGAGTGCCAGTATTTCGCGGTCAACCACTCGATTCCGGATGCGCTGGCGATCGCCATCCACACCGGTGCCGGCACAGTCCTGCACACCGGTGACATCAAGCTCGACCAGCTGCCGCTCGACGGCCGTCCGACCGATCTGCCGGGCATGTCACGGCTCGGCGATGCCGGGGTGGACCTGTTCCTGTGCGACTCGACCAACTCCGAGATCCCCGGGGTGGGCCCCTCCGAAAGCGAAGTCGGCCCCACTCTGCACCGGCTGATGCGCGGCGCCGAGGGGCAACGGGTCATCGTGGCGTGTTTCGCCTCCAATGTCGACCGGGTGCAGCAGATCGTCGACGCCGCAATCACACTGGGCCGCCGAGTGTCATTCGTCGGCCGGTCCATGCTGCGAAATATGGCCATCGCGCGCGAGCTCGGCTTCCTGCAGGTCGAGGATCGCGACGTCGTCGACATCGCGATGGCCGAGGAGATGGCGCCCGAGGGGGTGGTGTTGATCACCACCGGCACACAGGGCGAGCCGATGGCGGCACTGTCGCGGATGTCGCGCGGTGAACATCGCAGCATTACCGTCACCCCCGACGACCTGATCATTCTGTCCTCGTCGCTGATCCCCGGCAACGAAGAAGCGGTCTACGGCGTCATCGACGACCTGGCCAAAATCGGTGCCAGAGTGGTCACCAATCAGCAAGTGCGGGTGCATGTTTCGGGTCACGCCTACGCCGGTGAGCTGCTGTTCCTCTACAACGGGGTGCGGCCACGCAACGTGATGCCGGTGCACGGCACGTGGCGCATGCTGCGCGCCAACGCCAAGCTGGCCGCCCGCAGCGGTGTGCCGGAAGAGAACATCGTGGTGGCCGAGAGCGGCGTCAGCGTCGACCTGGTGGGCGGCCGGGTCGCCATCGCCGGTGCAGTGCCGGTCGGCAAGATGTTCGTCGACGGGCTGATCACCGGCGATGTGGGTGAGGCGACGCTGGGCGAACGGCTGATCCTGAGTTCGGGGTTCATCGCGGCGACGATCGTGGTGAAGCGGGAAACCGGGCGGCTGGCCGCCCCGCCGCACCTGTACTCGCGGGGCTTCTCCGAGGACCCCAAGGCGTTGGAACCGGCGACGCGCAAGGTTCAGGCGGAGCTGGAATCGCTTGCCTCCGACAATGTCACCGACCCGGTCCGCATCGCCCAAGTGGTGCGACGAACCGTCGGCAAATGGGTGGGGGAGACCTACCGGCGCCAGCCGATGATCGTGCCGACCGTCATCGAAGTTTAGGCGACGACTGCCGCGTAGCCGGATAAGCTCTCCTGCTTATGACGCGTCCCGCACAAGGCGGTAACTACCGCGCGCTGCTCACCCAGGGAACGTTCTTCAAAGTGGGCGTCCAGGTGAGCAGCATCTCGGCCGTCATCCCGTATATTGCCGACCAGCTCGGCAGTCCCGGCGTCGTGGTGGCACTGCTGGCGCCGGCGTTCACCGCCGGAACCATGCTGGGAACAGTCCTGGGTCCCAAGGTATTACGTCTGACCGACTCGGTCACCGGACTACTGGTCGGGATTGCGCTGACTCAAGCCGCACTCACCGCGCTGGTTGCGCTCGATATCGCGTTGGCGCCTCGGTGGCTGTTCGCCTACCCACTGTTGTTGGCGTGCTTGCTGATCGGCACCGTCACCGGCAGCTCGCAGGTGGTCTCGCCAATGGCCATGTCGGCGTTGGTGTCGGCCCAGGAACGTGGCGACCTCATGCTGAAGCAGGCGGGATACAGCGGCGCGCTGGTCGTTCTCATCACCGCCTTCACTGCGGGGCGCCTGCTGCCCCACACGCCCCGATGGCACGACGCCGATCTGCTCTGGATCTCGGTCGCGGCGATGGTGGTGGGCGCCTTGTGCTGCGCAACGTTGCGCACCCCCGGCGTGGAGTTGGCCAAGGGGCCGACCCGCATGGTCGACACGTTGCGCGCCGGACGGCACCAGCTGCGCGCCAACCGTTGGCTGCGGCGTTTCCTGGCAACGAATCTCGTTTTCGTCCCGGTGATCCTGACGCCCACCTTCTATGCGATCTATGCCGCCGAATTCCTGGGCTCCAGCATCAATGTCGACCAGTTCCTGGTGTTCGTCGGTGTCGGTCTGTTGGCCGGGATACCGCTGTGGCGCGTCGTCCGCAGGCATCTGGGCGTACGGGGTGTCTACACCTGTAGCGCGTTGATCAGCGTGGCCGCGGCGGTTCTGTGCATCGCCTCGCAGCAGTGGCAGATCGTCCCGGGGCTGTGGGCGTTCGGACCGGCGATGCTGCTCTCGGCGGTCGCGAACCAAGCCCTGCTACCGGCTGCCTACGACTGGATCTTCGATCACGCCGACAGCGCGGACGCGGTCGTGCTGATCAGCTGCACCCACATCGTCATCAGCGTGGGCATGATCATCGCCGGCTTCGCGCTCGGTCTGATTGCCGAAGGTGCGCCCGCGGTGTGGCCGCTGCTGACGATGCTGCTGCTCACCGTTGTCGCGGCTGTGACCGGGGCACGGGCTCCGGGTGGTCAGCGCGAGCGAAGCCAGCGCACCGCGCGATCCCGGTAGGCGCTCAGGCCTTTGTATTCGGCCATGTCGTCCGGCAATTCGGCCAGCACCGCCGCGGTACGGGCGCGCCACTCGTCGACGGCGGCAATGTCGGCCAGCGGCAGCATGTAGCTGCGGATCAGAAAGCAGATCGCCCCGGACTCCGGCAGCCGGATCAGGTGCTGGACCTCCACACGCAGGTGGATCAGCCGGCCGAACGCCTCGTCGTCGAGCGCGTCGAGCTGGTCGCGGTCGGGTAGCCAGTCGGGAACGGCCTCGGTGGACACGTCCAGTCGGCGCCCCACCGTCATGGACCAATTGGTGCGGCGATAGATGTCGCCTGCCGCCAAGCGCATCAGGAATTCCCGTGCCCTGGTGATCACCCCGGTCTCACGCAGGCGGGGGACCGGGCCGTGGATCTCCAGGAACGTCATCCCGACGTCGAACCCGAACGACCAGCCCGCGGCGAAGGTGACCACACCCGCGTCGGCGAACAGGTCACCGTCGCGCTGGTCGAGCAGGACGATGTCCTCCTGCACCTGGCCGGCGATGTAGGCCAGCGGTTCGCACGGCAAGCTTGACTCGTCACCGATGACGAAATCCTGTTCGATATCCAGCAATTCGTTGCACCAATGCCAGGTCTCGCCCTCGCGGGTCAGCGACATGGTCGCTGGGTAAGCGGTAGCCAGTTCGGTCATCAACGCCAGCATGGTGTCCCAGCAGGCGACGCGCATGTGGGGCAGCACCGCATGGCGGGATGGGTCGTCCGCCAGGATGCGTCGGCGCTCGGCGATTTCATGGCCGTACTCGCTGTCGATGTCCACCACCCGCTGGCCCCACTGACCGGTCGCAGTGGCGACGACTGCGCCGGCCGGCGCGATGTTCGTGCTATAGCGGTAGGAATCTCCCGTGTACGGAAAGGGGAAGGACGCCACCAGATCCGGCGCCGACACCAGCCGGCTCATAGCTCCAGCTCCACTCGGCCGGACCCGCGCGAGACGCAGGCCATCATCGAGTCGCGGCGCTCGTCGTCGCTCAGATAGAGGTCGCGATGCAACACTGAGCCGGATCGCACCGGCACCCGGCATTCACCGCACACGCCCTGGTGGCACAGGCTGGGGACGGAATGCCCGCGGGCCGTCAATGACTCCAGCAGGGAGACTCCCGACTCGACGGTGAAAACATCACCACTGCAGGACAACTCGACTTCGAATGGATCCCCGGGTGCCAGGTCGCCGCCGAAGTGTTCGACATGGATGCGGCTGGGCGGCCAGCCAAACCCGGTGGCGGCGGTAACAACGTCGTCGATGAATTGGCTTGGGCCGCAGATGTAGACATGCGTCCCGAACGGTTGGCCGGCCAATGTGGGCAACAGCTCGGACAGGAAAGCCGCGCGGTCGGTGAAGAACGCCGCATTGTCGGTGCCGGATGTCGTCGGCCCAGCGGCTCCGGTCAGCGAGCCGATCTCGTCGACGTAGGCGCCGCGGCCCTGCCGGTGGACGTAGAGCAACCGCACGTCACGGCCCCAGCGCCGGGCGCTGCGCAGGTGCGACACCATCGGGGTGATCCCGATGCCTGCGGCGATCAATAGGTGCCTGCTGGCGCGCAGCACCGGGGCGAAGGCGCTGCGCGGCTGGTGGGCCACAAGGGTGGCGCCGACCGTCAAATATCGGTGAATCCAGCGCGATCCGCCGCGTCCCTGCGGACATTCCAGCACCGACACCACGTATTCGCGGGGCGAGGTGGTCTCACCCGTCAGCGAGTAGGCGTTGGCGCCGTCGGCGCACTGGATCACGATGTGGCTGCCAGGGGTGAACGACGGCAACACCCCGCGGTCAGCGCGGGCCAGAGTCAGTGTCCTGATCCCGGGCACAGTGTCGTCGATCGCGACGACTTCCAACGTCAGCGTGCTCATGGTGTCGGATCGGCCTTGGTCGCGAATCCCAGGTGGGTGCCGAGCCGCCGGGACACGTGGTAGTAGACGAACAGCCGGCGTGCGCAGCCGGTGCAGGAGATCTCCTCGGTCAATCCCACTGGCGCAGCGGTGGTGGTCCGGCAGTGCGCGCAATAGATTTCGCGGGTGGCCACTTCGGTACTGGCGACGGTGATCTCGTCGTCGGCCGCACCGAGTTCGAGGGCGCGGGCGCGGACTCGCAGGCACGCGTGGGCGGGCCCGGCCAGTAACAGCCGCCAGCCGACCACAGCATCGGCGAGGTCGGCGTCCAATACGGTGCATGCCGCCGCCGCGTCGGCGACCAGATGCACCCGCGGCTCGGCGTCGGGACGCTCAGCGCCGAGCTGGGCGGTCCACCGCGCGGCGATCTCGGCGGCCTCGGCGCCGATGGCCAGCACCGTGTACTGGCGGCCGGTCAGATCGGCCGTCGGACAAGCGGGTTCGACGGCCCACGCCGGGACGCTGGTGAGGTCCAGATCGGGTGTCATCGTCACCCGATCGTAGTGCAGCGTGTGATAGACAGCTTTTCGTGCCAGCCATCGACCCGTCGACCCCTGTCCTCGTCGGCTGGCATTCGGTGAGCCGCCGTGACGCCGACCCCCGCGACGGTCAGGAGGCCGCCGAACTGATGGCGAGCGCCGCGCGCTGGGCGTTGAAGGCCTCCGGCGTGGACGGCGTCGACGTGGACTGGATTGGCGCCCCCGCAGGCTTGACCCGTTACGCGGACCCCGCGCGCCTCGTGGCCGAACGAATCGACGCGGGTGCCGCACACACCGTGCTCGCCCACATCGGCGTCATGCAGCAGACACTGGTCAGCCACGCATGTCGGGCCGTCCAAACCGGCACCCACCGGGTGGCGTTGGTGGTTGGTGGCGAGGCGCACTACCGCAAGGTCCGCGCGGCAGCACGCGGGCTGGAAGCGCACGTCACCACCCAGGCGGCGGGTGTGGAGCCCGACGAGTCCCTGACCTCACCGGATTTCGACGCGGGCATGTCGCACCCTGCGGAGGTGGCCGCGGGACTGTCGGCCACTCCCGCGTACTACGCCCTGATCGACAGTTTCTGGCGGAGCCAGAACGGGCGGAGCGTCGAGGAGCACCGCGATGAGCTCGCTCGGGTGTACTCGCGATTCTCCGCAATCGCCCGGAACAACCCGGATGCGGTGCGGACCAACGGCTATCGTCCCGACGAGCTGCGCGACCCGTCGGCAAACAACCCGATGCTGGCCTTTCCCTACACCAAGTTGTTGGCCACGACCTGGACCGTCGATCAAGGGTGTGCGCTGGTCATCACGACCCACCGGCACGCCGACGAACTGGGGATCCCCACCGGGGCGCGGTGCTACCCGGCCGTGGCGGTCGAGTCCAATCACGTTGTGCCAGTGGCCGGCCGAACCCGGCTCAGTCAGCCGGCCGGGATGCGCATCATCGGCGAGACGATCTCGCACCGGATGAGGCGGGATGTTTCCGAGATCGAGCTGCTGGACCTCTATTCGGCGTTCCCCGCGCCGGTGTTCATCGGAGCCCAGGCGCTGCGCGTGCCGGCGGGACGTGATCTGACCCTGACAGGTGGCATGTCCTTCGCCGGTGGTCCGCTCAACAGTTATGTCCTGCATGCGATTGCGGCTGCGGCGCAGCGATTGACCAGCTCGGACGCCCACGCCGCACTGGTCAGCAGTGTGAGTGGCCTCTACACCAAGCAGGGGGCGTTGGTGATCACCGCCGAGGCGCCGCCAGAGCCGTTCGAGACGATCGACGTCACGGACGCTGTCGCCGGCGAAGAACCGCCGCTGCCGGTCGTCGTCGACGCGCAGGGTGCCGCCCGGGTTGTCGCGTATACCGTTGTGTTCGAGGGAGATCGACCCGAGCGTGCGATCGTGGTGGCTGATCTGGCCGACGGCAGCCGCGCCGTGGCTCGCAGCCACGATCAGGAACTGATGGCATCGGCGCTGATCGACGACCTCGTCGGCGCCGAGGTAGTCCTGCGCGACGGCATCTTCACCGCCGCCGCTCAGGCCTAGCCTCAGCGCTTGTTGGTGTACCCGGCGTCGACGGGCAGCGTGACCCCGGTGACATAGCGGCCGGCGTCGGAGACCAGGAAGTACACCGCGTTGGCGATGTCCTCGGGTTCCAGCGTCTGCACCGGCAGCGCGTTGCTCATGTCCGGCCCGCCCTGCATCTGCTGGGCGAAGCCCTCCAGCCAGGACCGGGTGAACTCGTTGTCGATCATCGGGGTGTTGACCCCGGCCGGGTGCACTGAGTTGACCCGAATATTGAACGCCGCGAGGAAATTCGCGTACGCCCGCATGAGGCCGACCACGCCGTGCTTGGCGACCGTATACCCCAGCGACCCGGCAACCGGGGCGCCGATGCCCACCAGCCCGGCCACCGAACTGGTCAGCACGATCGCGCCACCGTCGCCCTGCTTGATCATCGGCTTCATCGCCACGTCGACCGTGTGATAGACGCCGGTCAGATTGACGTCGATGACGTCCTGCCAGGCGCCGTCGTCGGCCATCGGGGCGATACCGGCGTTCGCGATCACGATGTCGAGCCGGCCCAGTTCCTCGATGCCCTGGTACACGGCGGCCTTCAGCGCCGCCCGGTCCCGGACGTCGGCCTCCCGGGCGACGATGCGGGCCCCGGTCTCCTCGACGAGCTTGACCGTGACCGCCATGTCCTCGGGCGTGGCCAGCGGGTAGGGCACGCTGGCGATTTGGTCGCACAGGTCCAGCGCGATGATGTTGGCGCCTTCGGAGGCCAGCTTCAGCGCGTGCGCGCGGCCCTGGCCGCGAGCGGCGCCGGTGATCAGGGCGACCTTGCCGTCGAGTTCACCCATGATGATTAAGGACGGACCTGTCCCTTGGCCGGGTCACCGGCCGGGATGGGCTGCAGCATCTTGATGTCCGGCGCGCCGTCGAGGTGCTCGCCGATCGCGCCGAACAGGGCGCTCACACCGGGCGCGGTGCTGTGAGTCTTGAGCGCGTCTTCGTCGGCCCACTGCTCGACGAACACGAACGTTTTGTCGCCTTCATGCACGGCATACAGGTCGCAACCAGGCTCTTCATGGACCGCGGCGACCGCCGTCTTGCAGGCCTCGCGCACGGCATCGACGGATTCGGGCTTGACGGTGAAGCTGGCAACGACGACGACGGGCATGAGCGAGCTCCTCGGAAGTAGGTGTGACGGCGCTTACGTTAGCCCTGCTTCGTATCGCCGCACGATGGGGTCTCGGTAGGCGGTTCGAGGGCCCCATAAACGGCCTCTGTTGGCCTTTGTCGCAGTCTGGCAACGACGCGCCGTGTTACGGGTGTTGTGGGTGGTGCAGATGGGGTAACTGCGACTAGGCTTGCCCGCATGGCGAACAAGACGGCCGCTCGCTCAAGCGCGCGAACGACCAGGTCAACGGGTGCGTCGCGGTCGGCGAAGCCGGCCGCGCGGCGCAAGCCTGCCAAGAAGCGCAACTCCTCGCCGGTCGCCACCGCCGCAGCAGCCAGTGGGCGGGCTGCGCGGGCGACCTGGCTGATGTTGGCCAAGGGGGCCGGCTCGACCGCCCGTTCGGTCGGTCGAGCCGGTGACATCGAGCCCGGTCATCGCCGCGACGGGCTGGCGCTCGGGCTACTCGCTGTCGCCGTCGTGATCGCCGCCAGTTCCTGGTTCGACGCCGCCCGCCCGGTGGGCGCCTGGCTCGACTCGGTGCTGCGCACCCTGGTCGGCGGTGCGGTGGTGCTGCTGCCCGCGATCATCTGCGCCGTTGCCGTCCTTCTGATGCGCACCGAACCCAACCCGGACGCCCGCCCACGCTTGATTCTGGGCTGCGCCATGATCGCCCTGCCGGTGCTGGGTCTGTGGCACCTCTGGTCGGGTGCGCCGCAGGATCCAGCCGCCCGGCAGCGCGCCGCCGGCTTCATCGGTTTCGCGATCGGCGGCCCCTTGTCCGACGGGCTGACCTCGTGGATCGCCACCCCGTTGCTCATCATCGCCGCACTGTTCGGGGTGCTGCTGCTGACCGGCACCACGATCCGCGAGGTGCCCGAGACGCTCTATGCGATGTTCAGCACCCGCGGCCGCTACGACGAGGACGACGAGTACGAGGACTACGACGAGCCCGCCGCTGTCGAACAGGCTGAGCCAGAGGACTTCTCCGACGGCTACTACGACGACCCGCGGTCCTACACCGACGAGGCGCCGGCCTGGCCGGGGGCAAAGGAACCGGTGGGCACGCCGCTGGACAACTATCCGCTCTCCGAGGACGCGCCGACGGTTCCCGAGCCGGTCAAAGCGCGGCGCAAGAAGCCAATTCCCAAGGACGGCACTCCCAAGCCGGACACTCCCACGCAGGACACCAAGGTTCTCGATCGGGTAGTCGAAGGTCCCTACACCCTGCCGTCGCTGGATCTGCTGGTGGCCGGGGACCCGCCGAAGCGCCACAGCCCGGCCAACGATCAGATGGTGGAGAGGATTTCGTCGGTCCTGCAGCAGTTCAAGGTCGACGCCTCGGTGACCGGCTGCACCAGGGGCCCGACTGTCACCCGCTACGAGGTCGAGCTCGGCCCCGGCGTCAAGGTCGAGAAAATCACTGCGCTGCAACGCAATATCGCCTATGCGGTGGCCACCGAGAGCGTCCGGATCCTGGCGCCGATCCCGGGCAAGTCGGCGGTCGGCATCGAGGTGCCGAATACCGATCGCGAAACGGTCCGTCTCGCAGACGTTCTCACCGCACCGTCGACCCGTGGCGATCACCGCCCGCTGGTGATCGGGCTGGGTAAGGACATCGAGGGTCATTTCGTCTCGGCCAACCTCGCCGATATGCCGCACCTGCTGGTGGCCGGCTCGACCGGCTCGGGCAAGTCGAGCTTCGTCAATTCGATGCTGGTCTCGCTGCTGGCCCGCGCCACGCCCGAAGAAGTGCGGATGATCCTCATCGACCCGAAGATGGTGGAACTCACCCCATACGAGGGCATTCCGCACCTGATCACGCCGATCATCACCCAACCCAAGAAGGCGGCCGCTGCGCTGGCCTGGCTGGTGGAGGAGATGGAGCAGCGTTACCAGGACATGCAGGCATCGCGTGTGCGCCACATCAAGGATTTCAACGCCAAGGTGCGCTCCGGGGAGATCACCGCGCCGCTGGGCAGCCAGCGGGTGTACAAGCCGTACCCGCTGATCTTGGCGGTTGTCGACGAGCTTGCCGACCTGATGATGACCGCGCCACGTGACGTCGAAGAAGCGATCGTGCGGATCACCCAGAAGGCCCGCGCGGCCGGTATCCACTTGGTGCTGGCCACTCAGCGGCCGTCGGTCGACGTGGTCACCGGCTTGATCAAGACCAACGTGCCGTCGCGGCTGTCCTTCGCGACGTCATCGCTGACCGACAGCCGGGTCATCCTCGACCAGCCGGGCGCCGAGAAGCTGATCGGCATGGGCGACGGCCTGTTCCTGCCGATGGGAGCCAGCAAGCCGGAGCGGCTGCAGGGTGCCTACGTCAGCGACGAGGAGATCCAAGCCGTCGTGCAGGCCTGCAAGGACCAGGCCGAGCCGGAGTACACCGAGGGCGTCACCGCCGCCAAGCCGGCCGGGGAACGCACCGACGTCGACCCGGACATCGGCGACGACATGGACGTCTTCCTGCAGGCCGTCGAGCTGGTGGTGTCCAGCCAGTTCGGCTCCACCTCGATGCTGCAGCGGAAGCTGCGGGTCGGCTTCGCCAAGGCCGGACGGTTGATGGACCTGATGGAGACCCGCAACATCGTTGGGCCCTCGGAGGGATCCAAGGCTCGCGAGGTGCTGGTCAAGCCCGACGAACTGGCCGGGACACTGATGTTGATCCGGGGCGGCAGCGCCGACGACGGGGACGATGAGGACGACTTCTGAGCGTTCGTTGAGCCGTCACGTCGCATATTCCAGGCGGGAATGACACATAAGCGCTCACTCAACTTGCAGCTCTGCTTGACCGGGCGTCCCACGCCCGCCCAACCCGGCTGATGACATCTGTTCGGCGATGGTCGGCCAGCACACGCACCACGATCCAACCGACCGATATCAGGTAGTCCTGTCGCTCCACATCGATGGCGTAGGCCGTCCGGCTGGTGCGGTGATGCTCGCCGTCATACTCAACGGCCACCAGAATGTCGGGCCACCCCATGTCCAGGTAGTACCAGCGACCGTCAGGTCGAGCGACCGGGATCTGCGTCGTCGGCCGCGGGAAGCCGGCATTGATGAGGTCGAGTCGTAGGTACGTCTCTCGTGGTGACTGCGCACCGGAGTCAACGGCGTTCAGCATGGAAGGCACACGTCGGACGCCTCGCAGATGTGGATGAGCGCCGGCAATCGTAAGGACATCGCCCGCACGGAAGTGGGTTGCGTTGGCCAGCGCGTCCAGGTCCGCGATCCCGCGGCGGATCGAGGGACCGCGACGTGCCAGATCGAATGCGGTTCGGGTGACTGTCGTGACAGGTAACCCGCCACGACGGCTGAGTTCTTCTGCGAGCAGGGTTTCACGGCGCGTGACGACCCCGCGCGGACTGCGATTGTTGGCGAAGTTGAGCTCGATCGGGATGTCAGGGTCGACCCATCGTGCACCGTGCAGCGCGGCCGCTGCACGGCCGGTGACGGTTGCCTGCCTCCCAGACCACAGCCAGGCCGCCGTGGTGCGGTCCAGCAGCGTCATCCTGTCTCCGAGCGGAGCATAGACATCGGGGAAGACGCGCTGATGGGTGTTTGCGAGCTGATAGCGGTTCACCTGACCGGCCGCCAATGCTTCAGAGCCGATAAAGACCCGTGTCATGAGTGGTCAGCGTGCCAGCGGCTGACCGCGGCGGCTCTCGGCTATCCACAACGTCGTTCACTGAGCGCTGACGCTGCGAAAGTGGGAGCAATCGCTGCGTCAACGCTCACTCAACAGTCAGAGGACCAAGAGCATGCGGGTGTTGCCGAGGATGTTCGGCTTCACATACGACAGGTCGAGGAACTCCGCGACACCGATGTCGTAGGAGCGGCACATCTCCTCGTAGACCTCGGAGGTCACGGGCGTGCCCTCGATCTCGGCGAAGCCGTGCCGGGCGAAGAACTCCGTCTCGAACGTCAGCACGAACAGCCGCTGCAGTTGTAGCTCGCGGGCCACCTTCAGCAGCTGATCGACGATCGTGTGCCCGATACCGCGGCCCTTGACCTTCGGATCGACGGCGACCGTGCGCACCTCGCCCAGATCCGCCCACAGGACGTGCAGCGCACCGCACCCGATGACCTCGCCGTCGAGCTCGGCCACCCAGAACTCCTGGACCGCCTCGTATAGCGTGACCAGGTTCTTCTCCAGCAGGATCCGCCCTGCGTAGGTGTCGACCAGACGCTTGATATCGGGGACATCCGAGGTGCGGGCGCGGCGGATGACGACATCAGAGCTCACGGGTGCAGAGTATCGGGCGTGAGGCCCCGGCCTGCCAACCGATATTCTGATGCCGTGTCGGGACAACCCCAAACCCCTCCAGTGGTCCCGCGTGTGCGGGTGGCCAACGTCGCCAACCTGCTGACGGGAATCCGGCTGGTCCTGGTCCCGATCTTCCTGCTGGCTCTCTTCGCCGGTGACGGCCACGAAACCGCCTCCCGGCTAACCGCTTTCGCCATCTTCACGGTCGCCGTCATCACCGATCGATTCGACGGTTCGCTGGCCCGTAGCTACGGCATGGTCACCGAATTCGGCAAGCTCGCCGACCCGATCGCCGACAAGATGCTCATCGGGGCGGCATTGATCGGGCTGTCGATGCTCGGGGACCTGCCGTGGTGGGTGACGGTGGTGATCCTGGTCCGTGAGCTCGGGATCACGGTGCTGCGGTTGGCGGTGCTGCGGCACGGGGTGATCCCCGCCGGCCGTGGGGGCAAGCTCAAGACGCTGGTGCAGGCCGTCGCGATCGGCCTGTTCGTGCTGCCGCTGCACAACTGGCCGTCACCCTGGCTCACGGTGGCCTGGGTGATCATGTGGGCCGCGATCGTGCTCACGGTGTTGACCGGCGTCGATTACATGGTGTCGGCGATCAGGGACTCCCGTGAGCGATCCGCTGGTCGATGACGCCGCCCGCGCGCTGGTCGCACAGTTGACCGCGCGCAGTCAGACCGTCGCGACCGCGGAATCGCTGACCGCCGGGCTGCTGGCAGCCACGCTGGCCGGGGTGCCCGGAGCCAGCGTCGTGGTGGTCGGCGGCCTGATCACCTACACCGTCGAGACCAAGATCGCCCTGGCCGGTGTGCCGCGTGCGCTGCTCGACGAGGTGGGCCCGGTCGCGGCGCCGACGGCGGCAGCGCTGGCGGAAGGGGCGCGGGACCGCTGCGCGGCGACCTGGGGTGTCGGTCTGACCGGGGTGGCCGGCCCGGAACCGCATGGCGGGCATCCGGTCGGCACGGTCTACCTCGGATTGGCCGGTCCGGGGCCGACGGAGGTCGCTGAGCTGCGGCTCGACGGATCCCGCTGGGATATCCGGCTGGCCGCGGTGCACCACGCCATCGGCCGGCTATCCGGCCTGGTCGAACGGACTTGACGTTTCCTGGGAACCAAATCGGTTCATCGCGGCGTTGCAGTAGTTATTGCAACTCTGGGAGAGGACAGCTCGATGGCCGTACTGCTGCGTGAGGTGATCGGCGACGTACTTCGCGACGCCCGTACTTCGCAGGGACGCACCCTTCGCGAGGTGTCCGATACGGCCCGTGTCAGCCTCGGTTACCTCTCAGAGGTGGAGCGCGGCCGTAAGGAAGCCTCCAGCGAACTGCTCAGCGCGATCTGCGGCGCACTCGACGTCCCGCTGTCGCGGGTGCTGACCGATGCCGGCGAGAAGATGGCCGACCGCGAGCGCATTGCCCCGTTGACGGCCGTGCCAGCCCAGAACAACGTCATCGACGTCGCCACCAAGGTGGTCATTCCGCAACCTGTCGCGATGGCGGTCGCCTGACCCTTGAACCGGCTCGAGCCGGGGTCAGCTCCCTGCCACATGCGCACAGGGGTGTGGCCGGGCATCGGGAACCGATAAATTGGGCACTGCGACCTAACTGCGACCTACTGCGGCACTCGATACGAAGGCGGGCAACTGATGGCGAATCCGTTCACCAAGGCGTGGAAGTACCTGATGGCGCTTTTCAACTCCAAGGTCGACGAATATGCCGACCCGAAAATCCAGATCCAGCAGGCGATCGAAGAGGCCCAGCGTCAGCATCAGGCGCTGACTCAACAGGCCGCCCAGGTGATCGGTAACCAGCGCCAGCTCGAGATGCGGCTGAACCGTCAGCTCGCCGACATCGAGAAGCTGCAGGTCAACGTCCGTCAGGCCCTCACACTGGCGGATCAGGCCACCGCGGCCGGTGACGGCGCCAAGGCCACCGAGTACACCAACGCCGCCGAGGCGTTCGCCGCGCAGCTGGTCACCGGCGAGCAGAGCGTGGAGGACCTCAAGGGCCTGCACGACCAGGCCCTGCAGGCCGCGGGTCAGGCCAAAAAGGCTGTCGAACAGAACGCCATGATGCTGCAGACCAAGATCGCCGAGCGCACCAAGCTGCTCAGCCAGCTCGAGCAGGCCAAGATGCAGGAGCAGGTCAGCGCGTCGTTGCGGTCGATGAGCGAGCTCGCCGCCCCCGGCAACACCCCAAGCCTCGACGAAGTGCGCGACAAGATCGAGCGCCGCTACGCCAACGCGATCGGTTCCGCCGAGCTGGCTCAGAACTCGGTGCAGGGCCGCATGCTCGAGGTCCAGCAGGCCAGCGTCCAGATGGCCGGCCACTCCCGGCTCGAGCAGATCCGCGCGTCGATGCGCGGCGATGCCCTGCCGGCCGGTGGTGCCGCCGCGCCGGCCACCCCGGTCACTCCTGCCAGCACACCCGAGCCCGAGCAGCCGCTCGGGCAATAGGAGGCGAACAGCTCGATGGCGGTGACACCGGACAAACCGGGATTCGTATCGCGGCGATGGCGTTCGGCCATGCAGCGCGGTATCGACACCGTCAGCGAATATGCCGACGTGGCGGCCCAAAAGCTCAGTGCCGCAGCCGATCCGCGGGCCCGACTGCTGCGCAAGAGGCGCTGGTCGTTGCGATTGGGCCTGTTCTTCGGTTTCGCGACGGTGTTCTGGGTGGCGGTCACCGGGCTGCTCGCGACATGGAGCACGCCGGTATGGGGGCTGATCATCACAGGTGTGATTGCCGCGGGCGCCGCAGTGCCCGCGACGCTGTTGTTGTTGCGCTACCGCTGGCTTCGCGCTGAGCCGCTACCGCCGCAGCGTCAGGTCAGCGGCCGACGGCTGCCGCCGCACGGTTCGGTGGCCCGGCCGTCGATGTCGGCGCTGGGCGCCTCCGAGCGCGGATTTCATTCCCTACTGGGTGTGATGACACGCGGGAACATGCTGCCCCCGGAGGAGATTCGCGAGCTGACCCGGGCTGCGGACCGCACCGCGGCGACCATGGCGGCTACTGCCGCCGAAGTGGTCTCGATGGAGCGCGCCGCGGCCGAGACACCGCATTCGCAGTCGTATCTGGCGCCGACGATCAACGCGTTCACTGCTCAGCTCAATGCCGGCGTACGGCAGTACAACGAAATGGTCACCGCCGCAGCCCAACTGGTGTCGGCGGCCAACACCGGCTCGATGTCCAGCTCGCCGATGTCCCAGCAGCGTTATCGCAACGAGCTGGCCGGCGCGACCGACCGGCTGATGGGCTGGGCGCAGGCCTTCGACGAGCTGGGTCAGCTCCGCCGGGCCTAGAGCGTCGAGCGCGGCCCGAACCGCTCGACATAGGACTGATGTTTTCCGGCGTTGCGCTCACGCTCGAGCTTCTCGATCAGGTTCGGATCCAGCTGATGCACCCGCAGCATGTGCTTGCGCCAGATCTTATTCAGCGCGTGTGAGAAGTAGATGAAGGGGATCAGAATCGGGACCGTCATACTGGCCCGCACCCACATGGCGGCCGGCACCAGCCAGAACGGCGCGAGGATGAGCACCGCGGGCACCAGCACACGGAGCATGACGCGCCGTGCGGCGCCGGGACCCGTGAGGTCGTTGCGGACCCAGTCCAGCATCGGCTCCGGCAACCGTCTACCCAGGTAGTAGCCGACCAGCTGGAACAGGTTGGGTTTCGTGCGCTCAGTGCTAATCGTGATCTCCTACAGCGTCGGGCGCAGGGCGGGCACCACGGCGCCGATGAGGCCGCGGACCGTTCCCTTGAGCATGTCGTACATGTCGAAATAGTCCCGCCACAACGTGATTCGGCCGTTGTGCACCTCGAACACGCCGCACACCCAGAACTGCAGCCGCACCGGGCCGACCGCGAGCACGTCAGTGCGTTCGGTCAGCACCACGGGGCCGTTGACCGCGATGCGGTGGATCTTGGCCTCGAAGCCGAAGCTGGGGCGCTGCAGTTTGCGGAACATCTTGATGGCTCGTGCGCGGCCGCGAATGGTGGGGAAGCCGACGTTCTCGTAGACCAGGTTGTCGTCCAGTTGGGCGTCGGCGGTCGTCAGGTCCTGATCTTGCAGTGCGGCGAGGAAGACCTCGACGGTATGGGCGTTGTCAATGTCGGAGCTCACATTGGTGGTCTGCTCGGTCATGCTCGCCAGCCTATTGCGAATGCGCTGTGGCAGGGTAGGCCCGTGCGCGTCGCGGTGGTGGCCGGTCCAGATCCGGGCCATGCGTTTCCCGCGATCGCGCTGTGCCTGCGGTTGGCTGCCGCCGGGGACGATCCCGTCCTGCTGACCGGCGCCGAATGGCTGGACACGGCGCGGGCGGCCGGCATCGAGGCCGTCGAACTCGCCGGCCTTGATCCCACCGACGCCGACGACGATACCGATGCCGGCGAGAAGATCCACCAGCGCGCGGCACGGATGGCCGTGCTCAACGCGCCGATTCTGCGCGAGCTGACACCCGATCTGATCGTCTCCGACGTGATCACCGTCTGTGGTGGGATGGCGGCTGAACTGCTGGGCATCCCGTGGGTCGAGCTGAACCCGCAGCCGTTGTATCTGCCGTCGCGGGGCCTGCCGCCGCTGGGCAGTGGGCTGGCGCCCGGTACCGGTATCCGTGGCCGGCTGCGGGACTCGATGCTGCGGGCCATGACCGCGCGGTCGGTGAAGGAAGGGCAGCGCCAGCGCTCGGCGGCGCGGGTCGAGATCGGACTGCCGGCCACCGAACCGGGGCCGGTACGCCGGCTGATCGCCACTCTGCCCGCGCTGGAGGTGCCGCGCCCGGACTGGCCCACTGAAGCCGTCGTCGTCGGGCCACTGCATTTCGAGCCGACTGCCGCCGTCCTACCGATCCCGCCAGGGGAGGGCCCGGTGATCGTGGTGGCGCCGTCGACCGCCACGATCGGAGCCGCCGGCGTGGCCGAGCTGGTGCTGCAACACCTGGTCCCGGGCCGCACCCTGCCCGCGGGCTCGCGGGTGGTGATCTCCCGCCTTGGCGGTGCGGACCTGGACGTTCCGCCGTGGGCGAGCGTCGGCCTCGGCCGCCAGGACGAGCTACTGGCCCACGCCGATCTGGTGATCTGCGGCGGCGGGCACGGCATGCTGTCCAAGACACTGCTCGCCGGTGTGCCGATGGTGGTGCTCCCCGGCGGCGGTGACCAATGGGAGTTGGCGAATCGTGTTGTGCGGCAAGGTAGTGCGCGTCTGATCCGGCCGCTGACCGCCGAGGCACTGGCGGCTGAGGTGGGTGAAGTGCTGTCGTCGCCGGGGTATCGGGACGCGGCCCGCCGCGCCGGGGAGAGCATTCGACAGGTCACCGATCCGGTGCGGGTGTGCCATGAGGCGACGCGGGCGGCTGGGTAAGTTGGTGACGTGCGGCTGACGGAATTCCGGGAACTGGTGGATGCGCAGTTCGGTCGGGTTCGCGGGGGCTCACTGCTGGTCGACCACGTGCTGACTCAGCTGGGCGGACGTACCGCCACGCAGGCCATCGAGGACGGTGTGGACCCCCGCGACGTATGGCGGGCGCTGTGCGCGGACTTCGACGTGCCGCGCGATCAGTGGTAGCCGACACGCTCGGCGCGCCTTGCTTGCCATCGAACACATGTTCGCTATCGTGGTCGACGTTCGCCCGTTTTGTCGGAGCCCTGCCCTAGCGTCACGGCCAACCGACCGAGAACCGGTCAACAACGACTACCGGAAGAGGTATCACCATGGCGCCACAAGCCCTCGATCGCGAGAAAGCCCTCGAACTCGCGCTCGCACAGATCGAAAAGAGTCACGGCAAAGGCTCGGTGATGCGTCTTGGTGACGAGATACGCCAACCGATCTCGGTCATCCCGACCGGATCCATCGCCCTGGACGTGGCGCTGGGCATCGGCGGCCTGCCGCGTGGCCGCATTATCGAGATCTACGGCCCGGAGTCCTCTGGTAAGACCACCGTCGCGCTGCATGCGGTGGCCAATGCCCAGGCCGCAGGCGGTATCGCGGCCTTCATTGACGCCGAGCACGCGCTGGATCCCGACTATGCCAAGAAGCTCGGTGTCGACACCGATGCCCTGCTGGTCAGCCAGCCCGACACCGGTGAGCAGGCGCTCGAGATCGCCGACATGCTGATCCGCTCCGGTGCGCTGGACATCCTGGTCATCGACTCGGTAGCCGCTCTGGTGCCGCGCGCCGAGATCGAGGGCGAGATGGGCGACAGCCACGTCGGCCTGCAGGCCCGGCTGATGAGCCAGGCGTTGCGCAAGATCACCGGCGCCCTGAGCAATTCGGGCACCACCGCGATCTTCATCAACCAGCTGCGCGAAAAGATCGGCGTGATGTTCGGCTCGCCCGAAACCACCACGGGCGGTAAGGCGTTGAAGTTCTACTCCTCGGTGCGCCTGGATGTGCGCCGCATCGAGACGCTCAAGGACGGCACCGACGCGGTGGGCAACCGCACCCGCTGCAAGGTGGTCAAGAACAAGATGGCCCCGCCGTTCAAGCAGGCCGAGTTCGACATCCTCTACGGCAAGGGCATCAGCCGCGAGGGCTCGCTCATCGACATGGGCGTCGAACACGGCTTTATCCGCAAGTCCGGATCGTGGTTCACCTACGAGGGTGAGCAGCTCGGGCAGGGCAAGGAGAACGCCCGCAACTTCCTGATCGAGAACCCCGACGTCGGCAACGAGGTCGAGAAGAAGATCAAGGAGAAGCTCGGTATCGGCGCGGTGGTAACCGATGAACTCGTCGACGACGTCCTGCCCGCCCCAGTCGACTTCTGAGACCCGCGAAGAGCAGGCGCACGCTCTGTGTTTGCGCCTGCTCACCGCGCGGTCGCGGACTCGATCTGAGCTGGCCGGGCAGCTGGCCAAGCGGGGATACCCCGACGAGGTCGCCGCGACGGTACTGAATCGGCTGGCCGCCGTCGGCCTGATCGACGATGCGGACTTCGCCGAGCAGTGGGTTCGATCGCGACGGGCGAGAGCCGGAAAAGGCAAGCGCGCCTTGGCTTCTGAGCTGCGGACCAAGGGCGTCGATGACGACGTGATCGCTGCGGCGCTCGACGGCATCGACGCCGGTGCGGAGCGGCTACGCGCCGAGCAGTTGGTGGAGCAGAAGCTGCGCCGCGAGGCGCTGGCGGACGCCGACGACACTAAGGTGATGCGCAGGCTGGTCGGCATGCTGGCCCGGCGTGGCTACAACCAGAGCATGGCCGTCGCCGTGGTCAACGAGGGGATTGCGGCCGAGCGGGAACGCCGGCGGGTCTGATCACCGCGTGCTCAGCAGATTTTTCATGGTGGAGATCTGCCGCTTCTGAGTGGCTTCGTTGGCCTCGGCGAGGGCAACCGTTGCCCGGTATTCGCCCTGACCGCTCTCGGTCTTGCTGAGCTCCATCGCCTGCTGGCGGTTGGCGATCATCTGCTGGAGGAAAAGCCGGGCGGCCGTGGCGGTGTCGGCATTTGTGACGTCGGCGATCGACGGATCCGTTGCCAATACGGTGACGTCGCCAGCCTTGGCGTCCGGCGGATTGCCCCAATCGTTGAGCCAAGCCTGCAGCTGGGGGATCTCGGGGCCGTCAATGCTTTTGACGCTATTCGCCATGTCCGCGACATCGCGGTCGACGTCAGGCTTGGCCAGCAGGGCGTCACTCAACGCGACCGCTCGCTGCGCGATGGGAATCATCTGCTGGGCGAAGGCGATGTCGGCGGTGTTGTGTTCTTCATAGCCGGCGGGCTGGGTGGTCGGTGCCTGGCCAGTCGTCCCCTGGTGCACGGCGCATCCGGCGAGCATGGTCAACGCCATCAGGGCGCCGGCGCCGGTCTTGGCAAGCTGCGCGCGCATGTGGACCTCCTTTCCTGCGATTTATACCCGCACGGGCGCGACAGTCAAGCTCTGGCGGGTCCGTAACCTGCGCCTGGGCCGGCCGGTGAGCGTGCGGGCTAGGCTTCGCGCATGCGGATCTCGGCCAAGCTCGCGCCCACATTCGACTATCCCGAGCTCGAACAGTTCTGGCGCAGCGCCGACGAACTGGGCTTCGACGCGATCTGGAACTACGACCACTTCTACGGCCTGGCCGACAACGCCACACCCACGCCCAGTCACGGCGCCCCGGAGCTGTGGGGTGAGGTCAACACCCGGCTCGGCCAAGCGTGTGCCGAGGTCGGGCGCGATCCGGCCGAGATCCGCCGATCCGTCCAGATCTTCCTGTATCCGCTGCAGCCCGAGCAGGTCGCTTCCCAGCTCGACCAGTTGCCGCGCTTCGCCGAATTGGGCTGCGAGCACGCGGTGCTGTCGTTCTACCAGTCGCCGTCGGCCGAGCTGCTACAGCGCTGCGCAGCACTGTGACCTTCGTACTACTCGTCGTATCGGGTAGGGGAGTTCCGCTTTTTAGGTAGGCCGCTACTCACGGCGAGCTCCTCCCGGCGTCCTATCGTGAACGTGGAGCCGTGTTCGAGTCATCGACATCGAAGCCCGGCCGGGGGGGAATGCCGTGTGCGCCAGATCTGCTAGACAAAGTCCTCGCTCGCTGTCGACCGCAGTTGACGGCCGAGCCGCCGGTATCGAACGCCCGCCGCACAACGCGGGCCACTGTCCCGTGATAGCGCCAGTGCGACTTCGCAATACGAATACCGAGTAGGCAAGGAGCAGTGCAATGCCCGACGATCCTCCCAGCCAAGACTTCACGTGGCGCTTCAGCATGGCCTTCGATGGCGCGGCGCTTGCGGTCACCGAGGTCGACACCGTGGAAATGCGTACTGGCCCGTCTGATCGGACCGACGATATCAGTGGCTTCGCCGGGTTCTGGTACGAGCTCCGTGACACGAACGACGCCGTGCTCTTCCGCAGGATCTCCGAGAACCCGATGTCTCCACACTACGAAATGCCCACCGAGGATGGAACTTTCGTTCGCGCGAAGGGAGATTCTTCAGCGGGTTCGTTCGATTTGCTCGCACCCGCGCTCGGGAACGCCGCGACCCTCGTGATCTTTGGGCCCGACCCGGTGGACAACGACCAGGGCATCGCGGCAGCCGCGTTGGCCACCGTCGAACTCTAGGGAGCGAAATGACTGAACACGACGGCGCCATCGTCGGTCGCCAAACGGTACGACAACACGGTCCCGCGGCCCGCCGCTTCAATGTGATGGTCGTCGCCGATGGCTTCCGGGCAGCCGACCAGGCGGCCTTCGCCACCGGTGTCGTACAGTTCGTCAACACCCTGTTCGCCACGCCGCCCTTCGATATCTACCGAACGGCCATCAACGTGTATCGCCTCGACGTCACATCCACCGATACCGGCGCCGATGACCCGGCCGGGGACCCGTGTGGGGGAACCGGCGCCGTCGCCCGCACATTCTTTGACTCGACGTTCTGTTTCCGCCGCCAGACCCACCGATTGCTGGCGGGGGACGACGACAGGATTGTTGCGGCGGCCAAAGCGGCGTTGCCCGAAACACATCAGGTGATGCTCTTGGTCAACAGCACTCAATACGGCGGCTCGGGCGGCAAGGCTGCGACCTTCTCGCTGCACCCGGACTCGGCGGGCATCGCCATCCATGAGATGGGCCATTCCTCGTTCCACCTCGCCGACGAGTACCCGACTTATGAGAAGTGCGGGGTGCCAGATCCAGCGCACGAGTCCTACACCGGGAACGAACTAGGGCAGGTGAACCTCACCAAGTCGACGGTGTGGGCATCCGTCAAATGGCACGACCTGCTGACCGTGCCAGACACCGCGCTGCCCACCCTGAGCAATCCGAACTGCGCACAGTGCGATGATCGCCCCAATCCGTTGGGGCCCAAGGATGTCGGCGCTTATTCCGGCGGTGGCTACTTCCACTGCGGCATATACCGGCCCACATACAACTGCAAGATGAAGGACCTGGCCGCACCGTTCTGCCCGGTGTGCCACAAACAGATCTCAGGAACCCTGTCCCGCTTCGCGCACCGCCCCGAAGAGGTCTCGCGCGAGGGGTGGTCTCTGGGATGGACGCATTTCGTTCCGTTCGATCTGGCCGGCGTGTGCCACATGTTGTCCTACAAACAACAGAGCGGTGGGGTCAGCATCGACCGGTTGCGCGCAGATGCCAGCGGCTGGGACAACACGATGGGGTCCACGTGGGGTGGCAAGTGGACCGGCATCACCGCGTTGAAGTCGACGGCCGGAGCGCATCTGCTGCTCTACCGCGCGTCGACCGGAAGTGCCGAATTGGACGACGTCAGCGCCGACGGGGCCGATGTCACTACCCGGTGGACGGCGAACTGGACGACCGGATGGACACACTTCGCGCCATTCACCATGGGCGGCAACCAGTTCCTGCTGTCGTACAAACAAGCTACCGGCAGTGTGGCGATCGATCAGCTGCTGCCCGACGGTTCGGGGTTCAAGAACACGATGGGGTCGACATGGTCGTCGGGCTGGACCCACTTCGTGCCGCTGAGTACCGGACCTCGCCAGCAGCTGCTTCTCTATGACACCGCCGCCGGCAGAGCCCAGCTGTGCGGGATTTCGCCGGACGGACAAGATGTCACCACGACCGCCAACTTCACCTGGAGCCCGGGCTGGACTGCCTTCACTCCGTTCACCCGGTTCGGCGACACCTTCTACGTTGCCTATCGCGCCGGTGACGGGCTGATGTCGGTGGACCGGGTGCGGCCGGACGGCACCGGCGTGGACACCTTGCTGTACCGCAATTGGCAGCCCGGCTGGACGTTGTTCGCTGCGCTGCACATCGGCGACGAGCCGTACGAGGTTGCCTACAAGGGTGCCGACGGCACTGCGGCTATCGACCACATCTGGTAACCAACTGAAGGCTGGAGGCCTGCGATGGTCGCATGCGCATTGATCACCGGCACACAAGAAGCGATGGCTGGGCTGGTCACCGTCGCCGACCTGTCCTTGGTCCGGGCGACCGCGAGCCAGGTGGCCGACGGGCAGTGGAGCGTCGTCGCCTACGCGCCGATCGAAACGCTCGACACCTTGGCCGCACTGGAGTACCAGGTCGTGGTACTTCGCGACGAGGCGGCGCTGCAGCAGCAGTGGGACGCCATCAGTGAGCAGATCGAAGTGGAATAGGTCAGGAAGAAGGCTGGGGGATGGGCTACAAAAAATCCGCGGCGATCACCAACGCGATCATCGCTCTGGAATCGGCTTTCTCGTTCAACTGCACGCGATTCACGCTCAATCACCTGACCGCGCAGGACAATCAGCCAGTACCGTTCGTCAAGATCAACACCGGAGTCGCCGACGCGATCCCGGTGCTGTTCACCGGCGGGGTCCACGCCCGTGAGCTGGCACCACCTGACGCACTGCTGTCCTTCTGTCGGCAGCTGCTCAGCGCCTTCACCAACGGAACCGATATCACCTATCCCGCATTCACCGATTCGAGCGGGGTGGTCTACGACGAGTATGCCGTGCCGCTGTCGACGGTCAATGACATTTTCAGCAGGATCGATCTGTACGTCGTTCCCTGCGTCAACCCTGACGGCCGTGACTTCGCCCTGTCCGGCAGCACGTCCGTCGAGCGGATGTGGCGAAAGAATCGCCGCCCCGGCTCGCCATGTCAGGGCGCCGACATCAACCGCAACTTCCCGATCGCGTGGGATCAGGATGTCTACTACTCCGCGGCAGCGGCAACGACCGTGCACACGTCGAAGGATCCGTGCAGTGAGGTCTTCCGCGGCTACACCCTCGCGCCGCCGCCGAACGGCCCGGCGATCGAGCCCGAGACCATGAATCTCATGGAGCTGGTCGCCCAGACCGGCATCACCCATCTGGTGGACGTGCACATGTTCGGGCGAACCATCCTGTATCCCTGGGGAATTGAACAGAACCAGTCCTTCGACCAGACGCAGAGCTTCCTGAATCCGCTGTTCAACTTCCAGCGGGACGGGGTCGTGTCGGGCACCACCTATGCGGAGTACATCCCCGACAACCTCGTCGATGCCCGCGGACCGCTGCTGTCTCGGCATCAATCGTTGGCCGCCTCGATGGCGGCGGCGATCGTAGCGTCAGCCGGAAGCGGTGCCACCGCAATCCAGCGCTCGACATACACCCCGCAGCCGTCCTGCATGTTGTATCCGACCACCGGCGCCTTTGACGACTTCACGTTCAGCCGCCAGTTCGCCGACCCGCTGCTGCTCAATGTCCACACGTTCACCCTGGAAGCCGGACAGGAACTGGGCGGCAACCCGTCCGACCCTGAGGATGATGACGGTGGATTCTGGCCCGATTCCGCCAACCAATACCCGAAAGTGGAACGGGAAATCCACGCCGCGCTGTTCGGACTGTTGTCCGCGATCTGATCGATCACCGGGGGGACTAGATGAACTCGTTACTCGACGCCGTTCGTCAGAGCATCCTCGCGGCGAACACCGTCGTGCCGTCCGATGTCGCGACCCTGTTGAACTCGCTGACAATCGCGGGACCGGTCCCGGCCGGCGCCGGGCCGTTCGACGCCGCAGGATCCGGGGCCGCCATACCGGGGGCGTTGAACTCGCCGCTGCACGGCGCGGTCCGGTGGACACTGTCCGCACCGGCCGGCGGAGACGACGGTTTCGTCCTGCGGGTGACCGGCGTCGCCGCAGGGCCCGGTACGCCGGTCATTGCTGTGCAGGCCGCCGATCGCGACGATCTGGCGACCGACCCGCCGCGGGCCTCGATGACGCCGACCGGCGCTCCGGTCACGGTCGCCTTCGCCGGTGACCTGACCATCGGCGGTTCGCCCGCGCACCCGGCGACCATCACTGCGGACGCCGGTGCCCGCGCGGTCCTGTCATCGCGTCACCTGGTGCTACCCGGCGGCTTCGGGCTGAGCCTGCCAAGCCCGGAGATCGCGCTGGCCGATGCCGGCCCTGCGCTCGGGGCGATCGAATTGGTGCTGCCCGCGACGCTTCCCATCGTCGGCGGCCTGGTGTTGCCCGCGGACCTGTCCGCCATCGCTCACGGCACCGATATCACGGTGCCGGTGCCGCGGACCCCGGCAGGCCCGGACGGACCGCACGTGTCGGGCACCGTCACGTTCCACCTCGCCCGTGCCGCCTCGCTCACCGATCTGGTGCCGCTGGCCGTGTCGGCTGTGCTCGAGCTGCCTGGCGGCGGTTCACCGTTCGGCGCGACCGGACCACACGTGCCCGAGACGATTCGGGTGCGTGTCACCGCCTCGCGTCCTCCCGGCGACCCGGCCGCGGTGCAGGTCGCGGTGACGGCAGAATCCGACGGTACCGACGGGCTGGCCCGAGTCGGTGAATCGGGGGATGCGGCGGCAATCGCCGCGGGCGTCACCACGGTCCTCGGGCCTGCGATGGCGGCCCGTGCGGGCGCTGCAGAGATCGCGGCGCTGGGCTTGTTGTACACGGCGGCACGGGGTTTCGGCCCTGTCTTCGCGCAACTGGGCGGCATGGTCCTGCACGGGGTCACCTTGCAGGCGAGCAGCACCGCCAGCACGGTTGCGGTGACCCTGGATGTCGAAGGGGCGGTGCAAGCCAAGGACTGGAAAGTCGAGCCGCAGCTCAAGATCAGGATGACGCGACCAATGCGGTTGCGGTGGCGCAATATTCGGGCCGTGATCGACGTGGCCGCCGCGTCGATCGAGGATGCCATCACGCTGGATCTGCAGGGCGCTCGAGCGGATGTGGTCGACCCCGGAGGCTGGCATGTCGACGGGCCGGGCAATCTGTTCGAGGTGATCGGCAGCCGGGGCGGCTCGGGATCGACCTGGTTCGAGGTGGATCTGCGATTCACCGTCGACCTCGGCCCGGTTCGGGTGTCCGGGGCGACGATCCGGGCGACATTCGCCGACGGTGCGCTCACGCCCGATATCGGCTTGCGCGGTTTGGACGCCTCCGTCGAGCTGCCCGGCGTGTTGCGCGGCGGTGGCAAAGTGACCGTCACCGACAAGCTCGACGTGGATCTGTGGGCTCAGATCGTGCCATTGCGCGTCAATGCGTTTATCGCGGTCGGGATCGACGGGGAGCAGGTCAAGCTGTCGGCCGGGGTTGACCTGCCAGCTCCGATTCTGTTGGGGCCCACGGGTCTTGGCTTGTTCTCGCTCGCGGCTACGATCGGCACGAACTCCGGTATGCCGGTGCCGTTGCCGGCCGATCCGATGAAATCGCTGCGCCGATGGCGGCCGTGGGAAGACGATGGGCTGCTTCCGTCACCCGGCGACCTCACCCTCGGCGCGGGAGTCGTGGTGGGCACGGCCGTCGACGACGGCTTCACCGCCAATGCGCTGGGTGTTGTCGGTGTCACCGTGCCGGACTTCGCCTTGCGCATCGGCCTGGACGCCGGCTTCGTGCAGCAACGCCATGAGCTCGTGCCCGATTACAACAAGATCCAAACTGACGACGACACTCCGGGCCTCACGGTGTTGGGCGGCCTTTCTGCCAACAAGGACGCACTCGACATGGGTCTCGAAGCCCACCTGACGGTGCCCTACCTGTTCAAGGTGGACATCCCGGCCGCCGGTCATTTCGATGCCGCGCAGTGGTGGCTGCATCTCGGCTCCGACGACGGCCTCGGCGGAGTGTCCACCGGTCGTCCGCCCGGACCGGTCAAGGCCGTCATCTTCCCCGGTTTGGGGCCGTTGCAGGTCAACGCGGGGTGGGCGTTCCTGATGATCCGGGGCAACGGTATCGAGAATCTCGCAGGAACCGGAAAGCCTCTGTACGGCTTTACGGTCGCCGCGGGCGTCGGATTCCGGCAGGTGTTCGGGGTCAAACCGCTCGTATGGGCCGAAGTATCGGCCAGCCTGATCGCCGCGATCGGAACCCGCCCGGTCACCGTGTGGGCACAGGGGCGCCTCGACGGCGCCGTCGGGCTGGGGCCGTTCCGCATCGGTGTCTCCGCGATTGCCGAGATGCTGCTGTCGGAAGGCCAGGTCGACCTGCATTTCAAGGTCTGCGCGGTCGTCGACCTGTTCTTCACCGAACTCAGAGGCTGCATCGAAATCGGCAGCGACACCAGTGCTTTGACCCAAGCGCCGCCGCCGGATCAGTGGCCCGTACCGACAGTGACGCTGGCCGACGGCATCGGCCGGCTGCTGACCGACCCCAACCAACCCGCGGCCGGGCACCTGGTGCTCCAGGACGCCGACGCGCCCGCCAGCGGCTGGCAATCAACGCCGACGGTGTGGCCCGACACCATCCCGCTGCTGACCTTCCCCATCGCCCCCGTCGTCGACCCCGCGGCCGGCATCCGGCACGAAGTCCACGCCGGCCTCTCCGGATCGGGCCGCTTCCAACACGAATGGCATCTCACGCAGGTGGCACTGGAGAAGATCACCAACGCCGGCGCCACCTCGGTGGCTCTGGACACCGCGTCCGCCTGGCAGATTCCCTCCGACGTCGCATCCGACGCGCCGCCGGCAGTCACCTCCGACCAACGGCAGCTTGCCTTACTGACCGTGCAACAAGGGCTCTCACTGGTGCATCAGGCGCCACCGGCCGACGGCAGCATTCCGCCCAACGTCGCCCAGGGCGCCGACAAATGTCACTGGCACCCCGGCGCCGAAGCGGCATGGACCTACGGTGCCGACGCGCGCCGCCTACCCCAGCGGCGATCCTGGCGAGCGCTGCCCCGGGAGAACCAGATCGGATTCCCCACCGGGTGGCCGAATTTCAGC
The DNA here is from genome assembly GCA_900078375.1 of uncultured Mycobacterium sp. Taxonomy (GTDB): domain Bacteria; phylum Actinomycetota; class Actinomycetes; order Mycobacteriales; family Mycobacteriaceae; genus Mycobacterium. The sequence goes on from FLQS01000067.1 coordinate 138,600, forward strand.
CGCGCAGTCGGATTCGACGTCATCAGCCCGGCCGACGAGCCCGCCGATCTGCTGGCCGGCCTCACGGCCACCGGGTGGGTCGACGACGGCGGTGTCGTGACCTTCGCGGACGCAGTCGACGCCGACGGGACCACCTTCGACGGGGCGCTGCGATTGTGGGCCCACACGTCCGCGGCCGTGGAGGAACTCCGTCTGGATGCGCGACACACCATTGAGCTACGCGAACCGGTTGCCGAGGGCTACCTGCTGGTCGACACCGGCCGCGACTATGAGGACAGGCCGTGGGGGACCGCCACGGTGTTCACGGCCACCGGCAGCCGCCCCGCACCGATCGAACCGGTGGGCGGGGGACTCTGGCGTGTGCATCTCGCTCACCACGGTCAGCCCAGTGCGCTTGGGGCCGAACTCAATTCACGCGCGCTACGCCCACTGGCCATCCTGGGACTGTATGCGCTGGCGACGGCGATGTACGACAGCGCGAGTTCCTCGACGTCGGACGCGGCGGCCCTGACCGCCTTACCGCCCGACACCCTCGTCGACGGGTCCGGTCGGGTGGTGCTCGACGCCGCCAGCCAGTACCGCATCACCGCCACCCTGGCCTACCACGACCGTGTCGACGGAACGACCAACGTCGCGCCGACGGACTCGCGCACTGTGTATTGGTTCTTCCGCACCGCCGGGAAAGACCCCAAGGCCAAGGCGGCTCAGACCGGTGGGATCCCGGCGGCCGATGCCACCCCGTGGGACGACACAGTCGTCGCATCGTGGAAGAGAAATGTCGAGATCGTCACCGTCAAAACCGCTTCCAGGCGGGTCGACCGATTCGATCCCGGCTTTCTGTCGCGCTATCTGGACGGTTACACCCCAGCCGACCACGAGCCGTTTCATTTCACCGGCGATCCGGTGACGGCGACCTTCCGAGCCCCGCACATCGCACAGTTGGCCAACACGATGGGCCGCGGCATCGGCCTTGCCGCGCGGCGGACCGACCGCGGGAACAGCCCCCACAACTTCCTGCTGCCCGCATTGGAGCCGGCGATTCTGGCGACTGGTGTCTACGGGCCGGGGTTGTCGGCGGCTGACCTGCTGGCCGAGGCGGCTCGCCTGGCGGGGTGCCAGTCGCTGCCCGACGGCGGGCAACTGCGCGGCACGCTGCCGTTGCAACCGCAGACCCCCTACGAATTGTCAGTGGGGCTGCCACTGACTGGTCAGACCTTCAAACCCGGTGACCCGGAACTCGATGGCATCACCTTCACCACGTCGGCATTCGCCGGCCCGGTGGAGCTGATCGCAGCGTTCAACCTGGCCGACACCGCGGTCGCACTGGCAACGGCGCCGACCGCGCACGGCGACGTCGCGATCGGCGCGGGCGGCGCTGGCGACCCCGAGGCGCTGGCGGGTCTGGCCGACGGCGTGATCATCGACGACGCCGAACTGGAACTGACCCTGGCCGCGCTCGGATTGCCGCCGCTGCGAACGGTTTCGGCTCCGCGCAGCACGGTGCTATGGGCACTGTCGGCGGGGCGGTGGAGCCCAGCCGGTCTGCTTCTCGAGTCGTCTGAGCCTCTGATCCGCCAGGGGCGCATGAACATTCGCACGGCCACGCTCGCCGGCACCGTCCTGCCGGTGCAGCGAGCCTCACGCACCGGCACTCGAGTGCTCTGGCTGCGCCATGACCCCACCGTCCTGGCCGGACCTATCCCGCTCGTGGTCACGGCCGACGACGGGGCCACGGTGTTCCGGCGCCTGCTGCGGGTCGACCCCCGACCACGATTCTTGCAGGGACCGATCAAGGCGGTGCAAGCATGAGCGTGTTCTCTCATTCGGTGGTCGCACTCGGTGAGGCGGCCTACATCGACGCTGGCCAAGAGGACAGCGTCCCCGACGGCTTGTATTGGCGGGTCACGCCGGGCGGCATGACGGATCTGACGGCCGGCCCAATCCTGTTGCGCCACATGTCGATCGAAGAGCCGATCGGGGTGGAGGCGATCGATGTGGTGACAAATCAGCCGCCGGAACCGGGCCTGCGCGTCACTCCCGACAATTCGGTGCTCCTCCAACCGCGCACGCCGGCGGGACTGATGATCGGTTGGGCACTCATCCAGGGCGAAGGCAACCTGCGTGTCGCGGCGATATCCGGCCGGGTCGCGGTCGGCGGCGCCTTCGTCGAGCTGTCCGCGCGCGACCGGGAACCCTACGCCGTGGCAGCTCACGACATGGCCGGTCTGGTGGTCTCCGGCGATGGCCGCATCATCGAAGCGTCGTTCTTCGCGCTGCCCACCGACTTCGCGGCCGACATCGGCGACATCCCCGGCGACCCACAAGTTCACGCACCACCGGAGGACATTCTGCCGCTGCGCGGCTACACCACGCCCGGCAACCTCGCCTCCTGGAAAGACCGGGTCGCCTTGGCCGCGCCACGCCAAGCGGTGCCCTACGCCCTCACCGATCCGGGCGGTCCGTGGAGTCCCGACGACGAGTTGCGCCGCGCCGATCAGATCGCCCGGACTGGAAGCTCTGTCAACGACTGGGTGCACATCGCACATGACGCGCTCGGCTCGGACAGCCGTGGACTCATCGCCGCCGCGAACGGTGATCCGGGGGAGCGCTACCGGGTGGTCGCGGCCCAGACGGCGGCGGCGGCGCTCAGCGTGGGCTCGCTCGATCCCGGAATCGCGCGCTGGCTGGGCCGGTCCGGGATGCTGCCGCACGGACTGGTGAACGCGCCGTGGCTGGGGTTGCTGTGGGCGACAGTTCCTCTGCACCTGTATCTCGGCCGGGTGCCGGCCGGCGTCACCGTGGTGGACAACGCGACTGATGACGGGGTCTATGACGACCGCATCGGCGCGGGCGGCGCCTACCTGGACCTGCTCAACGAAGTTGCGGGCTGGTCGTCTCATCCGGAATTCGGGTCTCCGGCAATACTTCTGGCTCATATTCCGATGCCGTACTTCTCCGGGGTCACCCCTGCACGTCCGGTTGAGCCCGTGCTTGCGCCACCGCCATTCACGCCCAGGTGGGGACCCGATGAGCCACGGCGCTGGGAGCAGACCATCGCCATCGGTGCGCTGCCCAAGACGACATACGCCTTGCGCGGACCAGTACCGCGGTCGCCGGTGGCCTTTCTGCGCACCGATCCCCAGCCGCAGACGCTGCACCCCGAGGTCGACGGCACCGGCCTTGCCGCCCCACTGCTTCCCGGCTGGGACGACGCCACCGGTGCATCGACGTTGGCAGGCAGCCAAGACGTCCCGGACGGCGATCCGGCGGTTCCGGTCATCTGGTCGGTCGCGCTGAGCGATTGGATCGGGCGCTGGGGCGACCCGGCCGGCATCGCCCTGGATCCCCCCGGCCCGCTGCCGCCGGCGCCGCCCACCATTGACGCCGGGCTGGCCCGCCAGACGCCGGCCGGGGCGGCACTGGCCTCCCCGGGTGTCGTACATGTGCGGTTCCGGGTGCCCGCGGCCAGCGTGCCGGGCGCGCTGCCGCTGCGGCGCACCACGTGGCGCACCGATGGCACAGTCATGGCTTCGTTGGACCTGGCCGGCGCCGTCGCGGACCAGGACACCGTACGGCTGGTTCGTGCCGAATTCCCGGCACCGGCAACGGTTCCCGGGCAGCGCCACCGCGTCATCATCGCCGCTGAAGTCGAGGACAGTGCCGGAAATTCCTCCGACACAGTCACATTTGATGTCGATACCAGTGATGCACGTGCGATGCGCCCGCCGACCATCGCTCCGCACATGCTGGTGACATCGCGTCGTGCGGCCGACCCCGGCGTTTCCGTGACGCTCACGGTGCGCGCCCCGCGCGACGGCGGCGCCTACCGGTTCTACCTCGCATCGGAATCGGCGCTGCGTACCGCGGCGGCCCTGAACCCGTTGACCGCGGCGACCAGGGCGGTCCGCGCGCAGAGGCTCAACGAGCAGAACCCGGCCACCGCACGCGCCGCCTCGATGCTCGCGGTGCCCGAGCCGGTTCCGGTGCGGGCGGGGGTGGCCACCGCGCGCCTGGACGTACCGGCGGGCACCGTCGATGTCCTCGCCGTCCGAGCGGTCCCGGTCACAGCCGAGCTCGACAACACGGGCCGAATCGTGCGCGACGGCGTGGAACCGCCATTCACGTCGGTCAAGCCGGTCTTCGTGGTGGTGCCCTACGACGACGTGCCACCTACACCGGAGCTGACGTTGACTCGGGCAGGCGAGGCCGGTGCCGGCAGTGTCCCGGTGACCGCGACGGTCGTCGTTCGTGGTGTCCAGGCCTCGGTTCTCGATCGCTATGCGCGGCAACCCATTCAGGCTCGCCTCGTAGAGGCGTCCACCGACGCTGACCCCTGGTATTGGCCGCAGATCGCCGTCGTGGATCTGAGCCCGACGCCAACCGATGCGACGGTGTTCACCGGCACCGCGGTGCTTCACGTGCCGGTGTGGTCGCGGGCCGGGGTCGCCGTCGCGGTGCGCTATCCGCCCGAGGACATGGTGGTTCCCGGCGTCGACGTCGTCGTCGCGCCGGAACTGAGCGCGACCGGACCGCAAGGCACAAGCATCGACTCGCCGTGGGGTCCGATCTCGGTCCCGGCCTGGATCGAGGTCGACGGCCCCGAACCCGGCGTCGACGCACAGTCCGAAGTGGCCGGCCCCGTACATGTCCGAGCCGGTGACCTACCGCATCTGGTCCCCGGCGCCCCGACGTTCGTGATGCACGTGTTCAGCGCGGCGAACGGCGCGCTGCTGGAGGTGGCGGCCGCACCGGTGACGCCTGATCGACCCGAATTGATTCTGGACCCGTTGGACCTCGGAGGTATCGGGGCGCAGTTCAGCGTGGTCATGGAGACACCCTTCGGAGCCCTGCTCAGTCCGATACCCGTCTCGATCTGACCGTCAGTCGCCCGGCTCCAGCGCGGCCGTCGCATGCATGGGCGCCGGTGCGCGCTTGGAGCGGCGCAACCGCTTCTCCAGCTTGGTGGCCGCCACCGAGAGCGCGAAGTTCACGCTGATCATCAACACCGCGATGACGATCAGCGCGGGAACGTAATTGCCGTAGGACGACCCGACGACCGTGCCCTGGCGGACCATCTCGACGAAGGTGATCTGATAACCGATCGCGGTGTCCTTGAGTACCACCACCAACTGCGACACCAGCACCGGCAGCATCGAGGTAACGGCCTGCGGCAACAGGATTGACCGCATCGTCTGACCCCAGGTCAATCCCAGTGCGGAGGCCGCCTCGCCTTGACCTCGGGGCAGCGAGTTCACGCCGGCGCGGACGATCTCGGCGATCACCGCGCCGTTGTAGAGCGTCAGGCCGGTCACCACACCGGCCAGCGCCAGATACTTAGACGGGAACGTGTCGTACAGTGCGAACAGGAAGTACGCGAAGATCATCATGATCAGCACGGGCACGGAGCGGAAGAACTCCACGATCACCGCCGACGGCCAGCGGATGAATCCGACGTGCGAGAGCCGTCCCACCCCCAGGAAGAACCCCAGAATCAAGGCGAGCACGATCGACAGGGCGGCGGCGGTCAGTGTGCCTTCGATACCCGGCAACACGTAGGTCTTCCAGAGATTGGCGGTCAGGAACGGCTGCCACTTGGCTTCGGTCAGCTGACCCTTGCTGGTCAGCTTGGCGACCACCGCCCAGACCACCAGTGCGGCAACGACAATCGTGACCGCGCTGATGACGCGGTTGCGGATCCTGGCCCGGGGTCCGGGCGCATCGAACAGAACAGACGCCGTGCTCATCGTGCCACCGCCAGCCGTTTACCGAGCCAGCCGAAAAGCAAACCCAGCGGCAGGGTGAGGATCACGAAGCCCAGCGCGAAGATGGTCCCCACCGTCACCAGCGCCGCGGTGTTCTCGGTCATCTCCTTCATCAGCAGCGCCGCCTCGGCCACCCCGATCGCCGAGGCGATCGTGGTGTTCTTGGTCAACGCGATCAGTACCGATCCGAGCGGGATGAGCACCGACCGAAAAGCCTGTGGCAACAAGATCACTCGCAGGTTCTGGCTGAAGGTGAAGCCCAGTGAGCGCGCTGCCTCGGCCTGGCCCAGCGGCACGGTGTTCACTCCTGAGCGCACCGTCTCGCAGACGAACGACGCGGTGTAGACCGTCAACCCGAGCACCGCCAGCCGAAAGTTACTGTCCTCGATGGACGATGCGGACTTCGGGTCCACCAGCGTGATACCCAGCGTCTGCGCCAACCCGAACGAACAGAACAAAATGATCAGCGTCAGTGGGGTATTGCGCACCACGTTGACGTACGCGGTGCCCAGCCAGTTGAGCATCGGCACCGGCGCCAGCCGCATCGCGGCCAGCGCCGTGCCGAGGATCAGCGCTCCGATCGCGGAGAACACCGTGAGCTGAATCGTCGTCCAGAACGCCTCGAAGATCTGGCCGCGAAACTCGCTGAAGACCTCCACGTCGGTATGGCCTCAGCAGCCGTCGAGTCCGGGCGGCGCGGGGGTCGGGATGCCGGCGGGGCCGAGGTTCTTGTCGAACGCGGCCTTCCAGGAACCGTCGGACTCCATCTTCTTCAGCGCGTCGGTGATCTTGGTGCACGTCGCGGTGTCACCCTTTTTCAGCCCGATGCCGTAGCGCTCCTCGGAGAACGGCTGGCCGACGATCTTGAACGCACCGGGGGACTGCGCGGCGTACCCGGCCAGGATCACCTCATCGGTGGTCACCGCGTCGACTGCGCCGTTCTTGAGCGCCTCCACACAGGCCGAATAGGTGTCGTACTGCTGCAGCTGGACACCGGGGTACTTGTCCTTGATCCGCTGTGCCGGCGTCGACCCGCTGACCGAGCAGAGCTTCTTGTTGTTCTGCAGCGACTCCGCGCCGGTGATGTCGGAGTTGTCGGCCCGCACCAGCAGGCTCTGCCCGGTCACCAGATACGGTCCGGCGAAGCTGACCTTCTCCTTGCGCGCATCGGTGATCGAGTAGGTCGCGACGATGTACTTCACCTGGTCGTTCTGGATCAGGGTCTCGCGCTGCCCGGAAGGCGATTCCTTCCATTCGATCTTGTCCTCGGGGTAACCGAGTTCCTTGGCGACGTACTTGGCCACGTCCACGTCGAAACCGCTCATCGTTCCGTCGGGGTTCTTCAACGCCAGACCTGGCTGATCGAACTTCGTTCCGATCACCAGCTTGTCGCTACTGCCACCACCACCGCACCCGGTCGCGGTGAACGGCAACGCGACAGCAAGTACGGCGGCGCCGATGACGCGCCAGGAGAGACGGGAAAGAGTAGGCACAGTCGGGGTTCCTTTCGCCCTAGTGGTTGAGGATCTTGCCGAGAAAATCTTTGGCGCGCTCCGAGCGCGGATTGTCGAAGAACTCTCCTGGCGGGGCGTCCTCGACGATCGCGCCGTCCGCCATGAACACCACCCGGTTGGCGGCTTTACGGGCAAAGCCCATCTCGTGGGTGACCACCACCATCGTCATACCTTCGGTCGCCAGCGAGGTCATGACCGCCAGCACCTCGTTGATCATCTCCGGGTCCAGCGCGCTGGTCGGTTCGTCGAACAACATCACTTTCGGGTTCATCGCCAGTGACCGGGCGATGGCGACCCGCTGCTGCTGACCGCCGGACAGCTGCGCGGGATACTTGTCGGCCTGGTTGGCCACACCGACCCGCTCCAGCAACGCCAACGCGTCGGTACGCGCCTTGTCCTTGGCGACCTTGCGCACCTTCACTGGCCCCAGAGCAACGTTTTCCAGGATCGTCTTGTGCGCAAAAAGGTTGAACGACTGGAACACCATGCCCACGTCGGCGCGCAGCTGCGCGAGTTTGCGCCCCTCCGAAGGCAATTGCTCGCCGTCGATGGTGATAGTGCCGGAATCGACGGTCTCCAGGCGGTTGATGGTGCGGCACAATGTTGATTTGCCCGAACCCGACGGGCCCAGCACGACGACCACCTGGCCGCGGTCGACCTCGAGATCGATGTTCTTGAGCACGTGCAGTTCGCCGAAGTGCTTATTGACGCCCTTGACCGAGATCATCGGCTCGTCGCCGCTGCGCCCCATGCGTTCAGACCATACCCAGGTAACCCCTAGATTGCCGAGCGTTGGCCGATCCGCGATTTCTCCAGCGCACCGACCGCTCCGTACGATGGGCGTGTGACATCGGTGCTGACCAACGACCACCCGGCGGGCGAACTGCCTAGCTCGGGGGCTGGGCGCACCTATCAGGTCCGCACCTATGGCTGCCAGATGAATGTCCACGACTCCGAACGGCTGGCCGGACTGCTCGAGGCCGCCGGATATCACCGGGCGCCCGAGGGTGCTGACGCCGACGTCGTCGTGTTCAACACCTGCGCGGTGCGCGAAAACGCTGACAACAAGCTGTACGGCAACATCAGCCACCTGGCGCCGCGCAAGCAGGCTGACCCGAACATGCAGATCGCGGTCGGCGGCTGCCTGGCGCAGAAAGATCGCGACGGCCTGCTGAAGAAGGCGCCGTGGGTCGACGTCGTCTTCGGCACCCACAACATCGGCTCACTGCCGGCACTGCTCGAACGGGCACGGCACAACCAGCAGGCCCAGGTCGAGATCGAAGAGTCGCTGCGGGAGTTCCCCTCGACACTGCCCGCGGCCCGCGAATCAGCCTATGCTGCATGGGTTTCCATCTCGGTGGGCTGCAACAACACGTGCACGTTCTGCATCGTGCCGTCGCTGCGCGGCAAAGAGGTGGACCGCCGTCCCGGCGATATCCTCGCCGAGGTGCAGTCGCTGGTCGACCAGGGCGTACTGGAGATCACCCTGCTGGGCCAGAACGTCAACGCCTACGGCGTCTCGTTTGCCGACCTAGACACCCCGCGTGACCGTGGCGCGTTCGCCGCACTGCTGCGCGACTGCGGGCGCATCGACGGGCTGGAGCGGGTCCGGTTCACCTCACCGCATCCGGCCGAATTCACCGACGACGTCATCGAGGCCATGGCGCAGACCGCGAATGTCTGCCCGGCCCTGCACATGCCGCTGCAGTCGGGATCCGACCGGATGCTGCGAGCGATGCGGCGCTCCTATCGCGCCGAGAAATACCTCGGCATCATCGAGCGCGTCCGTGCAGCGATGCCGCACGCGGCGATCACGACCGACATCATCGTCGGCTTCCCGGGCGAGACCGAGGACGACTTCGCCGCCACCCTGGACGTGGTGCGACAGGCCCGCTTCTCGGCCGCCTTCACCTTCCAGTATTCGAAGCGGCCCGGCACCCCCGCCGCCGAACTCGACGGTCAGCTGCCCAAAGCCGTTGTGCAGGAACGCTATCAACGCCTGATCGAGCTGCAGGAGCAGATCTCCTTCGAGGAGAACACCGCCCAGATCGGCGTGCCCGTAGAGCTGCTGGTGGCCACCGGCGAAGGCCGCAAGGACGCCAGTACCGCCCGGATGAGCGGACGCGCCCGCGACGGCCGCCTGGTGCATTTCACGCCGGGCGAGACCGAGCCACGGCCCGGTGACATCGTCACCACGACGGTGACCGGCGCGGCGCCGCACCACCTGATCGCCGACGCCCCGCTGAGCAGCCACCGTCGTACCAGGGCCGGTGACGCCCACGCCGCAGGCACGCGGCCCCGCACGATCGGGTTGGGGTTGCCGCCGGTGGGCCGGCCCCGCATCGAAGAGACGACGGGATGTTCGCGATGAGTGACTTCGAGGCCTACCGATCCGAGATCGATGCGGCCGAACGCAAGGTCGCCGGCGAGATTGCACCGGGTGCCCGCGCCATGGTCGTGGCCATTCTGGTGTTCGTCCTGCTGGTGTCGCTGATCCTGCCGCACACCGGCGGCGCACGCGGCGTCGACGTGCTGATGGGGGACAACAAGGCGCTCAGCGTCGGCATCGCCCTGCCGTCCCGGCTGTTCACCTGGCTGGCCCTGGTGTTCGGCGTCGGGTTTTCGATGCTGGCCCTGCTGACCCGGCGTTGGGTGCTGGCCTGGCTGGCGCTGGCGGGTTCGGCGCTGGCCAGCGCGGTCGGGCTGCTGGCCGTCTGGTCGCGCCAGACCGCCGCGCACGGACATCCCGGTCCAGGCATCGGTCTGTTGCTGGGCTGGCTCGCGGTGATCCTGCTGACGTTCCACTGGGCACGGGTCGTGTGGACGCGGACCGCCGTGCAGCTGGCTGCCGAGGAGCAGCGCCGCGCCGCGTCCGCGCAGAGTCAGGCTCGGACCCTGCTGGAGGATGTGGACCGTCGCGAGGGCAGGCAGCCGCCGCCCGCGCCGGAATCCTAGCTAGCGCTTTCCCAGCGACTCGACTGCCGCGTCGGCCCACTGCCGCCACTGCTCGGCATTGGCCCTGGCTGCTTCGGCATCCTTGGTGCGTCCCGCGGCCTCCGCCTTCTCCGCCTGCCGTTCGTACTGTTCGACGCGAGCCTGGAACTGCTCGGCACGGGCCTTGGCCTGGGGATCGATCCGGCCGGAATCGGCCGCGTCGCGCACCTTTTTCTCGACTGCACGCAACCGGCGCTCGAGGTCGGCGGACCGTTCCCGGGGCACCTTGCCGATCGCGTCCCACTTGTCGGTGATGGTCCGCAGCGCGGAGCGGGCCGCATCCACGTTGGAGGTGTCGAGCTTCTCGGCCTCGGCCAGCAACGCCTCCTTGGCGGTGGCATTGGCCGCGAACTCGCCGTCGCGCTCGGCGTTCACCGCGTTGCGCGCGGCGAAGAACGTGTCCTGTGCGGACTTGAACCGATGCCACAGGGTGTCGTCGACGTCCTTGGCCGCCCGCCCGGCTGCCTTCCACTCGGTCAGCAGATCGCGAAACGCCGTCGCCGTCGCCGACCAGTCCGTGGATCCGGCGAGCTCCTCGGCGCGCACGCAGAGCGCTTCCTTGGCCTGCCTGGCGCCGGCGCGTTCCCGGTCCAGGTCGGCGAAGTGGGAACCGCGGCGGCGGTTGAACGTCTCGCGGGCCGCCGAATAGCGCTTCCACAACGCGTCGTCGGTCTTGCGGTCCAGGCCGGTGACGGTGCGCCACTCGTCGAGGATGGCCCTAAGCCGATCTCCGGCGGCCTTCCACTGCGTGGAGCCGTTGGCCAGTTCCTCGGCCTCGATCGCCAGCGCCTCTTTGCGGGCGGTCTGCTCAGCGCGGTGTTTCTCGCGGCGCGCCCGGTCGGCGGCGGCGGTTTCCTCGGCGTGGTCGCGGATTGCGGCGAGTCGCTCGGCCAGTGCGTCGAGATCACCGAGAACGCTTGCGGTCGGCAGGGTTTCGGCCAGAGTGGCCGCGGCGGCCTTGATCTTGCGGGCATCACCCGTGCCCGAAGCCAGCCGGGTCTCCATCAGCGTGATCTCGGTGGCCAGATCCTCGAAGCGTCGGCCGAAGTGGGCGAAGGCGGCCTCGTTGTCGCCGGCCTGCCATGAACCGATGGAGCGTTCACCGGCCGACGTGATCAGCCACACCGTGCCATCGTCGTCGACGCGGCCGAATCGGTGCGGGTCGCTGGACGGCGGCACCGCCAGCGGGGCAGTGGGAGGGTGGGGTTTGGGCACCGGCCGCGGTGGTCCCGGTCGCGGTCCCGGTCTCGGGGGTCCGCCGGCGCTGGGTTCGTCGATGGTCATGGACTCGCCTCACCTACCCTCCGCGCGGTCACCCGCGCATCTGCCGCGCGACGCGGCGCCACTGGTGCATGGCCGGCGACCCAAGCGCTTGCGGTCGGCCGTCCTCGTTGGTATTGAACCAGGTCGATGCCACAGATGCGCCCGGGTTGGCTCGTCTGAGGTTGCGGACCGCGCCGGTCGGCGGGCAGGCTGTCGGCTTCGAGGGCGGAGGAGATCGGTCATGGCAAAGACGGATATCGCAGTCCTGCTTGCATTGTGTGCCGCGTTCTTCATCGCGATCGGTGACGTGATTCAGCAGCGCTCGACGCACGAAGTCACCGACGAACAGCTGAGTCCGATCGAGTTGTTCACCCGATTGCTGCGTGACAAGACGTGGTGGGTGGGCAGTGTGGCCGGCGGTGCGGGGTTCGGATTCCAGGCCGCCGCGCTTGGGTTCGGTTCCGTGCTGCTGGTTCAGGCCCTGCTGGTCACCTCGCTGCTGTTCGCCCTGCCCATGAGCGCCTACTTCGCGCACCGGCGGATCAGCCGCTCGCAGTGGTTGTGGGCGGTGCTCCTGGCCGCGTCAGTGGCGGTGATCGTGACCGTCGGCAATCCCACCGAGGGGCATTCCCGGGCCGGCCTCGAACTGTGGATCTGGGTGGCCGCGATCATGGGCCCGGCGATGGCGTTGTGCGTGATCGGGTCCCGCATCTGGTCCGGTAAGCCCGCCGCCGCGGTGCTGCTGGCGCTGGTCTCCGGTTCACTGTGGGGATTGTTCGCGGTCCTCACCAAGGGCGTCGTCGGCCGCCTGGACCACGGCATCGAAGCGGTGCTGCGCAGCCCGGAGCTGTACGCGTGGGCGCTGGTGGCGGTGGCCGCCACCATGTGGCAGCAATCGTCGTTCCGCGCGGGGTCGATGGCGGCGTCGCTGCCGACGATGACGGTCGCCGAACCGATCGTCGGCTCGATCCTGGGCATCTTCGTCCTCGGCGAGACGCTGCGGCCCGGGGACGCCGGCTGGTTCCTGCTGATCGTCGCGGTCGCGGCGATGGTGTTCGCGACGGCCGCGCTGGCGCGCGGGGAAGTCACCTCGAAGGACGCACCCGCCGCCGAGAGTGTGCCCGGCTGACGGCCACTACCGTGTGTGGCGTGCTGTCCGCCATCGCCCTGACTCCGTCGGCGCCCGTCCTGGTGCCCGAGCTGGCCGGCGCGGCGGCAGCCGAGGTGGCCGAATTCCGCGCCGCGGCAGTGGCGGCCGCCGCCGAGCTGCCGGATCGCTGGATCGCCGTCGGCGTCGGCCCGGACGCCCAGGTCATCGGCCCGGATACCAGGGGCACGTTCGCCGGTTACGGGGTGGACGTCCCCATCGCGCTGTCCCCGGCCGCAGGCGGAGAAGTGCGTGCGCTGCCGCTGTGCGCGCTGTTCACCGGGTGGCTGCGCGGCCAGGCCAACCCGTCGGCCCGGGCGGAAGTCCGGGTGTACCGCGCCGACCACGACGCCGACACGGCGGCGGCGTTGGGCCGGGCCCTACGCGCCGAGATCGACGCCGCCGCCGATCCGATCGGGGTGCTCGTCGTGGCCGACGGCGCCAACACGCTGACACCGCCCGCCCCCGGCGGATACGACCCGGACGCCGAACCGGTCCAGGCCGCGCTCGACGATGCGCTGGCCCGCGGTGATACCGCCGCCCTGACCCGGCTGCCCAGCGGCATCGTCGGCCGGGTCGGCTACCAGGTGCTGGCCGGGCTCACCGAACCCGGGCCGCGGGCGGCCAAGGAGCTGGTGCGGGGCGCGCCGTACGGGGTCGGGTACTTCATTGGTCTCTGGACGCCATGAGCCGACCCATCGCGGTCATCGGGCCGACCGGAACCGGCAAGTCGGCGTTGGCCCTGGACGTCGCCGAACGCCTCGGCGGCGAGATCGTGAACGCCGACGCCATGCAGCTGTACCGCGGCATGGACATCGGCACCGCCAAGCTCACCGTCGCCGAGCGCCGCGGCATCCCGCACCATCAGCTCGACGTGCTCGACGTCGCCCAGACCGCGACCGTCGCGCGCTACCAGGAGGCCGCCGCCGCCGACGTCGAGGCCATCACCGCCCGCGGTGTGCCGCCGGTCATCGTCGGTGGCTCGATGCTCTACATCCAGTCCCTGCTCGACGAATGGGCCTTCCCGGCCACCGACCCCGAGGTGCGCGCCCGGTGGGAACAGCAGCTCGCCGAGATCGGGGTGGCCGCGCTGCACGCGGAGCTGGGCCGCCGCGACCCGTCCGCGGCGGCGGCGATCCTGGCCACCGACGGCCGGCGGATCGTGCGGGCACTGGAGGTGGTCGAGCTCACCGGCCAGCCGTTCGCCGCGTCGGCACCCCGCATCGGGTCGCCGCGTTGGGACACGCTGATCATCGGATTGGATTGGCCGACAAGCCTTCTCGACGAACGCCTGGCGCAGCGCACCGACGCGATGTTCGACGCCGGTCTGGTCGGCGAGGTGCGGGCGCTGCTGGACTGCGGGCTTCGCCAGGGCGTGACGGCCGCCCGTGCCCTCGGCTACGCCCAGGTGATCGCCGCGCTCGATGCCGGCGGCACCGAGGAGCAGCTGGCGCAGGCCCGCGAGCTCACCTTCATCGGGACCCGGCGCTACGTGCGACGGCAGCGGTCGTGGTTTCGCCGTGACCATCGCATCCATTGGCTGGACGGTGCGACCGCCGGGCTCGCCGACGAGGTGATCACCCGGTGGCGGCACGTATCCTGATCAGGTGATCTTCACCAAGGGGCATGGCACGGAGAACGACTTTGTGCTGCTGCCCGACCTGGACGCGCGCCTCGAGCTGGCACCTTCGGCGGTGGCGGCGCTGTGCGACCGGCGCCAGGGTCTGGGCGCCGACGGCGTCCTGCGGGTCACCACCGCCGGCGCGGTCGTCGCCGCCGGCGTGCTGGACCGGCTGCCTGAAGGTGTCGACGCCCGGGATTGGTACATGGACTACCGCAACGCCGACGGATCGATCGCCCAGATGTGCGGCAACGGTGTGCGGGTCTTCGCGCATTACCTGCGGGCCAGCGGACTGGAAAAGCGTGACGAGTTCGTGGTCGGCTCGCTCGCCGGGCCGCGACCGGTCGTCGTGCACCACGCCGACGCGCTCGACGCCGAGGTCACCGTGGACATGGGCAAGGTCAACCTGCTCGGAACCGGCAACGCCACCGTTGGCGGCCGGCATTTCACCGGGGTCGGCGTCGACGTCGGCAACCCGCACCTGGCCTGCCTGGATCCCGGCCTGTCCGAGGCGGCGCTTGCCGCCCTCGACGTGGCCGCGCCCGTGCAGTTCGATCACCGGCAGTTCCCCGACGGCGTCAACGTCGAGGTGCTGACCATCGCCGGTGACGGCGCGGTCAGCATGCGGGTGCACGAGCGCGGTGTCGGCGAAACCCGTTCCTGCGGGACGGGGACGGTCGCCGCCGCCGTCGCCGCCCTCGCGCACCTCAACATGTCGACCGGCACCCTGCGGGTGCGGATTCCCGGTGGGGAGGTCACCGTCGAAGTCAGCCACACCAGCAGCTCCCTGCGCGGGCCGTCGTGCCTGGTGGCGCATGGCGAGGTGGCCGACGCGTGGTGGGCGGCACAATTCTGACGGCACGTTCTTGGGCTGACGGCACGTTATTGGGATGCGCGACGTTGGACGGGCGTGACACCATCGATTACGACTTATGACACGTAAGGCCTATGACAAAACCTGACTTTCCCGACCCCAGCGTCGGCGAACTCGCGCTCGAGGACCGTGCCGCCCTCAAGCGCGTCGCCGGCCTATCCACCGAACTCACCGACGTCTCCGAGGTCGAGTACCGCCAGCTCCGCCTCGAGCGGGTCGTCCTGGTGGGGGTGTGGACCGAAGGCACCGCCGCCGACTCCGAGGCCAGCCTCGCCGAGCTGGCCGCACTGGCCGAGACCGCCGGCTCCGAGGTGCTCGAAGGACTGATCCAGCGCCGCGACAAGCCCGATCCGTCCACCTACATCGGCTCCGGCAAAGCCCAGGAGCTGCGCCAGGTCGTGATCGCGACCGGCGCCGACACCGTGATCTGCGACGGCGAGCTCAGCCCCGCCCAGCTCAATGCGTTGGAAAAGGTGGTCAAGGTCAAGGTCATCGACCGGACCGCACTGATCCTGGACATCTTCGCCCAGCACGCCACCAGCGCCGAAGGCAAGGCGCAGGTGGCGTACGCCCAGATGGAGTACATGCTGCCCCGGCTGCGCGGCTGGGGCGAATCGATGTCGCGGCAGGGCGGCGGTGCCGGCGGCAGCGGCGGCGGGGTCGGCACCCGTGGCCCGGGTGAGACCAAGATCGAGACCGACCGGCGTCGCATCCGCGAACGAATGTCCAAGCTGCGCCGCGAGATCAAGGACATGAAGCAGATCCGCGACACCCAACGCAGCCGCCGGTTGCACAGCGACGTGGCGTCCGTCGCGATCGTCGGCTACACGAATGCCGGCAAGTCCAGCCTGCTCAACGCGCTGACCGGGGCGGGTGTGCTGGTGCAGAACGCACTGTTCGCGACGCTCGAACCGACCACTCGCCGTGGCGAATTCGACGACGGCCGGCCGTTCGTGCTCACCGACACGGTCGGGTTCGTCCGGCATCTGCCGACCCAGCTGGTCGAGGCGTTCCGCTCCACCCTGGAAGAGGTGCTTGACGCCGATCTGCTGGTGCATGTCGTCGACGGATCCGACAGCAATCCGCTGGCCCAGATCGAGGCGGTGCGCCAGGTGATTCGCGAGGTGCAAAACGACCACCACGCGCCACCGGCACCGGAGTTGTTGGTGGTCAACAAGATTGACGCCGCCAGTGAGCTGACGCTGGCCCAGCTGCGAAAGGCGCTGCCGGGAGCGGTGTTCGTCTCGGCGCACACCGGCGAGGGTCTGGAGCGCCTGCGTGCCCGGCTCGGCGAGCTCGTCGAACCGCGGGAGATCACCGTCGACGTGACGATCCCGTACGACCGCGGCGACCTGGTGGCCCGGCTGCACAGCGACGGGCACGTCGACGCCGTCGAGCACTCCGATGCGGGCACCCGCCTCAAAGCACGCGTGCCCGCGGCGCTGGCGGCGAGCCTGCGCCAGTACAGCAGCTAGGCGGACTCACCGCGCACGTGCCGACACGTGGGTACTGATACCTCGGCACATTGGGGCCCAATGGCTCTGCCGCGGCCGTGGGATGTCCAGGATCCTTGAACGGTAGGACGGATACCGTTCGGGGGAGGACGTCCGATGAAGTTGTTGCAACGACCGCCAGCGGCGGCGGTGGCGGGACTCGTTTCCGCGATGATTGCCGTCGGAATGGTTTCGGCGCCTGGGGTGCAGGCCCAGACCAGGATCACCGTCCCCGGTGCGGGACCGCTCTACTATCCGAACATCGTCGCCCAGCTGCCGGTGGGACGGCTCTATTTCGCGGGGACCAGCCAAGCAGGCGGCCCGCCCCTGTCGCTTCTGGCGGGGTACGACCGGCTGAACCATCAGATCGGCGCGAACTGGTTCCCCGATAGCACGGCTCAGGTGGTCAACTACCCGGCGAGCATGGGTCTGCTGAGCTTCAGCCTGGCCGCGCCTGGCGTTGACGATGCCGTCGCCATGGGACGCGGTTCGCTCGATGATCAGATCATGAACGCCGTTGCCGATGGCGACCCGGTGGTGATTGCCGGGCTGTCGGAGGGGACCCTTGTAATCAACCGCGAATTAGCCTATCTCGCAACGACTCCCAGCGCCCCGCCAGCCGACTTACTGAAATTCGCCCTGTTTTCGGGTCCCGAATCGGGTTTGTTCGACGTCTATCTGCCCGCGGGGGCGTGGCTGCCGCTGGTCAACTACACCGTGCACCGTCTGGCCGACAGCCAATACGACGTCAGCGTCGTCTTCCACCAGTACGACGGCTGGGCCGACCCACCCGACCGGCCATGGAATCTGCTGGCGGTGGTGAACTCGTTGGTGGCAACGCTCTACCTCCACAACGGTCCGGCGCTGGCCCTGCCCTCTGACGCAGTCGAGGTGTCACGCGTGACCAGTCGCCTGGGTGGGACGACCACGACCTACATGATCCCCTCAGCCACGCTGCCGCTTCTCGGGCCGCTTCAACAGCTCGGCGTACCGGAGCGAGCGGTCGACGCACTGAACTCGGTCCTCAAGCCGATCGTCGACGCGGGTTACTCGACTGTGACCCCCGCCGACGGACCGTACTTCTCCCAGGGGCGACTTGTGTTCAAGTCCCCTACGACTGAGGCCGCCCGCGCCGACGGCGGAACGACAATCGTCGGCCCACGCGAGCGGGCCACGTCTGCCCGGCCCTCGAACGGCCCGCGCGCCATCACCGATTCGGCCCGCGGACGCCAGCCACTGGCTAGGCACCCGAGTGCTCGATCGGCCGCCACCGGTCACCATGCACCGAAACCGGCTGATTCAGCGGCCGCCTAGGTACACCTACGCAGCGGCTTTCGCTTCGTTGTGCCCGGAAGTGCTTGCCGCCGCTGGCCTTCCGCTCTTGCCGGTACCGGACTTCGCCGGCTTGGGTGACTGGCTGCCGACCGTGTCCTTCGCATCGTCGCCGGTCGTGGTCCGGCCCGGCTTAGCCGCCGCGCTGGCGTGAGTCGACGCGGTGGCCTTGCGCTGCACCGGCTTCGACACCGGCTCGGTGACCGGTTGGCTGGTGCTGGCCGCCGCCAACGTCGACGTCGGTGTCGTCGCGGGGGCGGGCGTGGCTGCCCCGGGCACCGACACGCCCAGATCGCCGAGCGCGTCATGGATACCCTGGACTACCGCCGTGGCGAGGTCGACCGTCAACGTCACCGGATTGATCGGCGTGAAGATCGTGAACGGTGTCGGCTGACCGTAATTGCTTCTGTTGTAACCAGTTTCGATCAACACCCGGGTGACCGGCGAGATCAGATCCACGATGGGCTTCATCAGCGCGGTGGTACCGGTCGCAGCGCCGATGTCCAGCAGCGGCTGCATGATCGGCAGAGTCTTGGCCGGGATCGTGATGTAAAGCGTGTCGTTGTAGGTCTGGCAGTTCTTCGGGCTCTGCGCGCAGTCCATCGCCGCCTCGAGCTCGGGAATCGTGTACCCGTAGGGGAGTGCAGTCGACGGTTGCGTTCCGCGGGGTGACAGGTAGCTCCCGTGGATGTATATGAAACCGGCGATTGCGTTCAGATCGGCCAGCAGGTTGAGCGGGTTGGCCGGGAAGTCGACGATGCCGTCGTACTGGAGCGCGATGTCGGTGGTGTTCACGTCGGGCAGCACGGTGGTGTCGGTGGGTGTCGGCCGGCCGAAAGTGGCGTCCAGGATCGGGACTGTGCCGAAATTGGCGAGCCGCTCGAAGATACCGCCGTTGGGGCGGTTGGGATCGCCGATGAGGACGAAGGAGATGCGATCGGGGATGACGCCGCCGTTCGCGTCGGCGAGTTGGCGTTTGACGAGTCCGGACACCGTCGCGCCCTGCGAGTAGCCGAAGATGACGATGTCGTCACTTGGGTCCACATTGCCGATCTGGGTGTTGAGGCTCTGCACGCCGCTGGCTACCGACACATTCAGCTTCGCCCCGGTCAAGCCACCCCAGCCGGGGAAGGGGAACGGCCAGAACTGCGCGATGTAGGGGACCGGCTCGGGTATACACACCGTCGCGCAGGCGGGATCCAGCGGCTGGATGTAGTAGTCCACCGCATTCTGCATGTAGTTGGTGCCCAGCGGAGGCACGGCCGGGTTCGGGGTGCCGGTGCCGGGGACGATCAGCGCCACCGCGGCGAGGCTGACGGCAGCGGTGATCGTGCTGGTCACCGCGAGGACGACCGCGGCGACCATCGCCAGGACGGCCACGGTTACCGAGCGAATGGCGGTGCGGATTGTCTGAGGCATCAGCAAACTTTCGTCGACGCAGGCGGGATCGCGAAAATCCTCGCATCAGCGGACTTATGCCCGCAGTCGAACGTGAGAAAAACCTGAGAAGATCGGCGTGAACGTCAGGTGACATCGTAGATCTGCTCGGCAGGGGTGGCCATCAGGCGTTCCGCAAGCTGCTTCTTGAGTTCGTCGAGGTGCGTTTCCTGCTCGACCGTGCGGTCCGGTGTCCGGGCCAGATCGAGAAACTCGTCGGTGACAAAGCCGTCCCGCAGTATCAGCACGACTGGTTCGCCGCCGACGTTGACGGCGAAGACGAAGTCCTCGCGCAGCCGGCCCAGATCGGAGCGCAGCAATGTGCGGTCCACGGCGAAGCGGTCGTCACTGACCGCCCTGGTGACCGCCTCGAACCCGTCGCGGGCGCCGGGCCCGCGAAACGCCGTCCTGATCACCACGGAGCGTCGCAGCGGTGGCGCCTCGGGCGACAACACCGAAAATGCCCGCTGGAGAACCTTGAAGGCGGTCGCGACGCCGGCCGGCGAACCCCCGCCGTGGTAGCGGTTCATCTCATCGAAGCCGAACGCGAGCTCACGACCCCGTTCGGTGACGGTGACGACCTCGGTCACCGGATCACCGGCGGCTCATGCGCCCGCACTGGCGGCAGCGGACCGTCGAACTTCTCGACCTGCACCAGGACGGCGGCACCGGTGCAGCCGCGGGCCAGCGACGAGGTGCCGACGTCGGCGGTCAGGACGTTCGGATTGCCGTGCACGCACATCGAATCCGGGTCTTCCGGGTCCAGCGGGTCGTACCAGGCTCCGGTCGACAATTGCACCACCCTGGGCCGCAGCGCCTCGTCGACGACCACCCCGGCCAGGCAGGATCCGCGGTCGTTGAACACCCGCACCACGTCACCATCGGCCAGGCCGCGCTGCGCGGCATCGTTGGGATGCATCCGGAGCGGTTCGCGCCCTTGAATTTTCGCGCCCTGGCTCACCGCGCCGCCGTCGAGCTGGCTGTGCAACCGGGTGGCGGGCTGGTTGGCGATCAGGTGCAGCGGGAACATCTCGGCGCGCGGCCCGCCCAGCCATTCGACAGGGTCGTACCAGCGCGGGTGCCCCGCACAGTCGGGGTAGCCGAACCCGTCGATGTCGGAGGAGAAGATCTCGATCCTGCCGCTCGGGGTGGCCAGCGGATGCGCCTGCGGGTCGGCGCGGAAGTCGGCCAGCAGGGTCAGCCCCGATTCGACCGGGAGGCGTAGGAACCCGTCGGCCCAGAACTGGTCGAAATCGGGGACCGCGAAGTCGATTTCCGCGGCCCACTTTTCATACATGTGTTCCAGCCACTGCCGCGCGGTGCGGCCTTCGGTGAACTGCTCGCCGAAGCCCAGCCGGTCGGCCAGCGCGGCAAAGGTCGTGTAGTCGTCGCGGGACTGCGCGTAGGGGCTCGCCAGCGCCGCCATCGCCACCAGCAGCGGGTCATTGCGTGACCCGGAGAAGTCGTCCCGTTCGAATGCCGTGGTGGACGGGACGACGATGTCGGCGTGCCGGGCCATCGGCGTCCAGTACGGATCGTGCACCACGACGGTGTCGACACGGGCCAGCGCGCGACGCAGCCGCGGCAGATTCTGGTGGTGGTGAAAGGGATTGCCGCCGGCCCAATACACGCACTTGATATCGGGGTAGGTCAACGTGCGCCCGTTGTAGGTGAACGGCTCGCCGGGGTGCAACAGCATGTCGCTGATCGCCGCCACCGGGATGAAGCTCTGCACCGGATTGAGACCCTGCGGCAGCGAGGGCAGCCGAACCCGAATCGGCGGCAGCCCGGGTTCGTTCATCGAGCCGTAGCCGTGGCCGAAACCGCCTCCCGGAAGGCCGATCTGGCCCAGCATGGCCGCCAGGGTCAGCCCCATCCACGGGGCCTGTTCGCCGTGGCGCAGCCGCTGCAGCGACCAGCTGACGGTGACGATCGTGCGCTGTGCGGCCATCGTCGTCGCCAATTCCGTCAGCACTGCGGCGTCGATCCCGCAGATGTCCGCGGCCCACTGCGGAGACTTCGGCTGGCCGTCGTCGGCGCCGAGCAGGTAGCGCTCGAACTGTTCGTATCCGGTGCAGTAGGTGTCCAGGAACTCCCGGTCCGCGAGGTTCTCTCCTGCCAGCACATAGGCCAGCGCCAGCATGATCGCCACATCGGTGCCGGGAACGGCGGGCAGCCACCGGCAGTCGCCCTCGACGTCACTGCGCAGCGGACTGATCGACACGATGCTGCCGCCCTTGTGGCGGAACCGCTGCAGAGCTCCGCGGGCCGGGTGACCGGTGGTGCCCCCGTGGTTGATCCCGGTGTTCTTCAGATTCACCCCGCCGAAGCACACCAGCAGGTCGGTGTGCTCGACGATGACGTTCCAGTCCGTGGATCGTTTGAACAGATCGTCGTGGGTGCCGACCACTCGCGGCATGATCACACCGGTGGCGCCGAGACTGTAGGAATGCCGCGAAAAGGTATACCCGCCAAGCAATTTCAGGAACCGGTGCACTTGGCTCTGGGCGTGATGGAAGCGCCCGGCGCTGGCCCAACCGTATGAGCCGCCGTAGATCGCTTCGTTGCCATGCGTGTCGACCACCCTGCGCAGCTCGGTGGCGAGCAGATCGGCGAGCTCGTCCCAGCCCACGGCGACGAATTCGTCGGCGCCGCGCGCGGTGCTGGGGCCGGGCCCGCCGCGCAGCCACCCACGGCGGATGGCCGGCGTGGCGATCCGGGACGGATGACGCAGGGAGCCCGGGATGTTGCCGAGCAGGGGGGAGGGGTCGGCGTCGCCGGGAATCGGCGTGACCGCGGTGATCTCGCCGTCGGCCAGCGTCGCGCTGAAGGCACCCCAGTGCGTCAGGCTGGTGGGGTTGCCGTGCATGTCACGAGTTTAGGCAAGCGAGCAGTGCGGGGCCCGTGGAGCGACCAACCATCCGGTTGGTTATCCTCGTCGGAAGACCTCGAGTGCCGTCCGGAAGGAAACCATGGCCCTGAAATCGAGCCCAGATAAGAACTCCGTCGTGAAGTACGAGCGGACCCTGTTCGAGCCCGAACACGACCTGTTCCGCGAGTCCTACCGGGCCTTCCTCGACCGCCACGTCGCGCCGTTCCACGACGAGTGGGAGAAGGACAAGATCGTCGACCGCGAGGTCTGGCTCGAGGCCGGTAAGCAGGGCTTTCTGGGTATGGCCGTGCCGGAGGAGTACGGCGGCGGGGGCAACGCGGACTTCCGCTACAACGTCATCCTGACTGAGGAGACCGCGGCCGGGCGGTACAGCGGGCTCGGATTCGGCCTGCACAACGACATCATCGCGCCCTATCTGCTGCACCTGGCCACCGAGGAGCAGAAGCAGCGCTGGCTGCCGAAGTTCTGCAGCGGCGAATACATCACCGCCATTGCCATGACCGAACCCGGCACCGGCAGTGACCTGCAGGGCATCAAGACCCGGGCAGTCAAAGAGGGCGACCACTACATCCTCAACGGCTCCAAGACCTTCATCACCAACGGCATCCACGCCGACCTGGTGATCGTGGTGGCCCAGACCGACCCCGACAAGGGCGCGCAGGGCTTCTCGCTGCTGGTCGTCGAGCGCGGCATGGAGGGCTTCGAGCGCGGCCGGCACCTCGACAAGATCGGCCTGGACGCGCAGGACACCGCCGAACTGTCGTTCACCGATGTCAAGGTTCCCGCTGAGAACCTGCTCGGTGAAGAGGGCCTGGGCTTCATCTACCTGATGCAGAACCTGCCGCAGGAGCGCCTCAACATCGCCGTGATGGCGGCCGCGGCCATGGAGAGCGTGCTCGAGCAGACCCTGCAATACACCAAGGAACGCAAGGCGTTTGGCAAGCCGATCGGCAGCCAGCAGAACAGCCGCTTCCTGCTGGCGGAATTGTCCACCGAGGCCACCGCGGTGCGCATCATGGTCGATGAGTTCATCCGGCTGCACCTGGACGGAAAACTCTCCGCCGAGCAGGCGTCGATGGCGAAGTGGTACGCCACCGAGAAGCAGGTTTATCTCGTCGACCGCTGCCTGCAATTGCACGGCGGCTATGGCTACATGCGCGAATATGCGGTTGCGCGGTCTTACCTGGACGCCCGGGTTCAGACGATTTATGGCGGGACGACGGAAATCATGAAGGAAATCATCGGCCGCAGCCTGGGCGTCTAGCCCAGGCCATAGGAATTGTCCGGGCTGTTAGCCCGGAACATCGGTTTGACCTGGTAATTTGTGTCCCTGCAAGCCGCAATGTGAGACCCGGTGACGCGAATAGCTTGGCTTTGTGCTCGACTTTTCCGGAGTTTTACCCCTTACTCACGTGTGGCTTATCTAGGGAAACGCCGCGTGTCGTGAAGTGCTGACGCACAGTTGACACGGAGGATAAGGGGAAGCATCTTGACCGAAACTGCGGGGAGAGTGCATGACCTGGCTTGGAAGTCGTCTCAGTAGAGGCGTCGAGCGGATGGCGCTCGCCGTCATCGCGACGGCTACAGCGGCTCTGCTGTTCGCGCCCGGGGCGATCGCGACCCCCGACAGTGATGCAAGTGATGCCATCGACCAGGCCTGGCAGGCCGCCGGTGGCGACGGTTCCCCAGTAGGTACCAAGGACGGCGACGTCTACGCCGTCGGCGACGGATTCGCCCAGAACTTCAGCGGCGGCAAGATCTTCTTCACCCCGGCCACCGGCGCGCACCTTCTCTTCGGGCCGATCCTGGACACGTACCAAGCGCAGGGTGGCCCCGCCGACAGCGACCTCGGTTTCCCCACCATGGACGAGGTGGCGGGCCTGGTGGGTCCGGACAGCCGGGTCAGCACGTTCAGCGCCAGCGACAAACCGGCGATCTTCTGGACGCCCGACACCGGGGCGTGGGTGGTGCGCGGCGCGATCAACGCCGCATGGGACAAGCTTGGCGGCTCGGCCGGGACCATGGGCGTGCCCACCGGTGCCGAGACCTTCGACGGCAACGTGGTGAACCAGAAGTTCACTGGCGGTGAGATCTCTTACGACAACAGCACCAAGACGTTCACCACGGTGCCCGCCGAACTGGCCAACAACCTGGCCGGTGTAGAGGTCCCGACCGACGCGACGACCGCGATCAACGAGGCGTGGCGTGCCGCGGGTGGGCTCTCGGGCCCGCTCGGTGCCCGGCAGGGCGGCCAAAGTCCGGTCGGCACCGACGGTGCCGAGCAGGACTACGCCGGCGGCAAGATCTTCTACTCCCCGGCGACCGGCGCACACGCGGTGACGGGCGCGATCCTGACGAAGTACGAGGCCCAGGGCGGACCGACCGGCGATCTCGGCCTGCCGACCGGAACCGAGGCCGACGGCGGTGCGCCGAACAGCCGGGTCAGCGCATTCAGCGCCGCCGATAAGCCGGTGATCTTCTGGACACCTGACAACGGCGCCGTCGTGGTGCGCGGCGCGATCAACGCCGCGTGGGCGAAGCTGGGCGGGGCCGGCGGCAAGCTCGGCGTGCCGACCGGCGAGCAGAGTGTCAACGGTGACACCGTGACCCAGAAGTTCAGCGGTGGCGAGATCTCCTGGAACAAGGCGGCCAACAAGTTCACCACCAAACCGCCGGAGCTGGCGTCGCAACTGGCCGGGGTGCAGGTGCCCAACGCGACCGGGCCGCAGGCGGGCCCGGCACCGACGTCCGGCAAGGGCTTCACCTGGCATTGGTGGTGGTTGCTGATCATCATTCCGGCGCTGTTGCTGGTAGCGGTGATCGCGCTGGGCCTGCTCTGGTTGCAGCGCCGTCGCGGCGCCGATATCGAGGTCGACGACGACTTCCATGACTCGGAATACGACGATGACGATCACTGGCCCGGAGATAACGCCGGTCCGGCGGGTGTTGCGGGTGTTTCTGCGGCCGACCGCTTTTCGACGTACCCCGACGGTGGCCGCGTGCAGGTCGCCGCTGCGCCTGGGCTCTCCTGGGCGCAGCCGGGCGGCGAGGAAAAGTCGCAGCCCGGACCCGAGGACGTGTTCGACGGTGATCAGGATTCCATCGACACCACACCGACTCGCATTCCCGCCGAACCTGCGGATTCCGACGAGACGGACGAGGTCGAGGCCGCCGAGGTGCCCGTCGAACATGAGTATGCCGAGATCGAGGAATTCGAGGACGCCGACGAGGCTGCCGATTCAGGGCGTCATGCGGTGGTGAATCTTGGTGAGTCGCAGTCCATGTGGCGACTCGAAATGGGCGAACTCGGCAGGCCGGGGCGGCGGCGTCGCGCCGAGCCGGACGACGAACCCGAGCTTGAGCCCGAACCGGAGCCCGAGGAATTCGCCGAGGCGGAGATCGTCGTCGAGCCCGTGGACGCCGAAGACGACGCCCAATCGATCACCGAGCCGGCGGAGATTCAGCAGTCCGACGTCCCGGCCGGGGTCGCCTCGTCACGCCCGGCGATCCATCTCCCGCTGTCTGATCCGTATCAGGCGCCCGAGGGCTACGTGATCAAGGCCAACACTCATTCGGGCCTGTACTACACCCCGGATTCGGCGCTCTACGACCACACCGTGCCCGAAGTGTGGTTCGCCAGTGAAGAACTCGCTCAGGCGAACGGTTTCGTCAAGGCGGAATAAGGGGCTCCGCCCCGTTAGATCTTGCGGATGACGGTGACGACCTTGCCGAGGATGGCGGCGTCGTTACCGGGGATCGGGTCGAAGGCCGGGTTGTGCGGCATCAGCCAGACCTGACCACTGGTGCGTTTGAACGTCTTCACGGTGGCTTCGCCGTCGATCATCGCCGCGACGATATCGCCGTTGTCGGCCACGTTCTGCTGGCGGATGACCACCCAGTCGCCGTCGCAGATCGCGGCATCGACCATGGACTCGCCGACAACCTTGAGCAGGAACAGCGAGCCCTCGCCGACCAGTTCTTTGGGTAGCGGGAAGACGTCTTCGACGGCCTCCTCGGCCAGGATCGGACCGCCGGCGGCGATCCGGCCCAGCACCGGCACGAACGTCGGTTCGGGAAGGGCGTCCGAGCCGGCGACGTCGGTGGTCACCGCGGTCGCCGTGGTCACCTCGTCGGCGCTGCGCACGTCCACGGCGCGCGGGCGGTTGGCGTCACGGCGCAGGAAGCCCTTGCGCTCCAGGGTGCGCAGCTGGTGTGCGACCGACGACGTCGAGGTGAGCCCGACGGCGTCGCCGATCTCGCGGATGCTCGGGGGATAGCCGCGGGTGGTGACCGAGGCCCGGATCACGTCGAGGATGGTTCGCTGCCGCTCGGTCAGTCCGGAGGCGGCACCTGCTGTCTCACTGCGGTCGCTCATGGGCCCGAATGTAGTCGTGTGAGCATCGATAATCAAACACTTGTTCGAGACCAGCGTGTCGCGTCCGGTAATGATGCAGGTGCCGGGCAGATCAAAACTTGTCGGTGGCCGGATTTATTCTTCAGACACGCTCGCTCACATGTTCGGTATTCGAACGGATGATCGAGTACAGTTCGAACACAAGAGCGAATAGTGGGCGTCTTGGAGGAAGGAAGCAGACGTGACAGTCATCGACGATCGGCAGGTTTTCCCATCGGCACCGGTGCGGCCGATGCGCCCCCGGGCGGCGGTCAGGCCCGTTGCTCCCGTTCGGGACCGTCCGGCCGGCCCCCGCACCCATCGGCCATATCCGGTGCGCCCGGCCAGTGCGCCGATGCGCTACCCCGGCACCGGCGTCGCCTTCTCGCGGGCGCCCCACACGCGCCGGCCGGTGAGCACCGCCGTCACCATCGCGCTGGCCGCGGTGGCCGCGCTCATCACCCTGTGGCTGGGGTTGGTGGGTCATCTCAGTGGCACACCGATGGCCGCCACCGACCAGTTGCCGGATCAGCTCGCTGTGGTCCAGGTCCAGGCGGGGGAGACCCTGCAACAGCTCGCCGGCCGGGTGGCACCCGACGCGCCCGCCGGGCAGGTCATGCAGCGCATCCGCGAGCTCAACAAGCTCGATTCGGCCTCGCTGGATGCCGGGCAGACTCTCATCGCGCCCATCGGGTGACCACCCGGCGCGTCACGGCTGGCCAAAACGTGTGCCGGACAAGCGGCCTCGATGGTGGCGGTCTCGTTCGCCCCAGTTTCCAGGACGTGACCGCTCTGCGGACGGCGCAGGTAGGCTCTGGGTGGCTCGAAGCATCGAGCTGCGGCGGAGGCGAAGGAGCGGTCATGCATTGTCCGTTCTGTCGCCATCCCGACTCCCGGGTGGTCGACTCTCGGGAGGCCGACGAGGGCCAGGCCATCCGGCGGCGCCGGTCCTGCCCGGAGTGCGGTCGCCGGTTCACCACCGTGGAGACCGCCGTGCTGGCGGTCGTCAAACGCAGCGGCGTGACCGAGCCATTCAGTCGAGAGAAGGTCATCAGCGGGGTGCGGCGGGCATGTCAGGGTCGAGCCGTCGACGACGATGCACTCAACCTGCTGGCCCAGCAGGTCGAGGACACCGTGCGCGCGGCGGGTTCCCCCGAGATCCCCAGCCACGAGGTCGGGCTGGCCATCCTCGGGCCGCTCCGTGAACTCGACGAGGTCGCCTACCTGCGGTTCGCCTCGGTATATCGCTCGTTCAGCTCGGCCGAGGACTTCGAGCGCGAGATCGAGGCGCTGCGTGCCCATCGCGCCGTCGGCACCTCCGGCTGAGCTGTCGTCAGTCCAGCTGTCGCACGCTGTCGTTGACCACGCGACCGGCGACCAGCACCCACCCTTCGGAGTTCCACGTCGTATAGATCTGCGATCCCTTGCCCTGGGTGATCGTCAGGTCTCGGCTCAGATAATCGGTGATCCGCGCCGCCGCGGAGCCGGTCGCCTCATCCTCCGGGACGCCAAGGTCGGTGGCGAACATCCGCGACCGGATATGCCCACCGTCGCGATCGAGCCAGGCCCACAAGTAGTGCTCGACATCGTCGGGGTAGTCGCCCGGCTCGGTGGCCAGCAGGTCGTCCACCGAATCCAGCTCGTGAATGGCGAACTCCGGTGACCATTCCGCCCGCGCCCGCACCACGGTGAGGGCGCCGTCGTAGCTGATCTGCACGATGCCGGCCGGTACTTGCAGGGTATTGATCGGGGTGCCGCGTTCCCGCAGCCACCAGGCCGCGCCCACGGTCGGGTGCCCGGCGAATGGCAGCTCGGTGGCGGGGGTGAAGATGTGTGCGTGCGCGGTTGTCGCGCCGCTATTCGGTATATCGATGAATATCGTTTCGCTGTAACCTAATTCGGTGGCGATTCGCTGCCGTTCAGTGGCCGGCACGGTCGATGCGTCGACCACACCGAGCGGATTGCCGAAATTGCCGCACGCATCGGTGAACACCCGCAACACAGTGACGTCGACGGTCATATTTCGACTCTACGACGCTGCCGGGGGTAGAGCGTCAGGTGGCACTGCGCTCGTCGGCGCCCATGGCGTCGAGCACCGCCACCCGGGTGTCGAGCGTGCCGGTGACCGAACGCTCGGATAGGCCGGTGCGCAACAGTTCACGCAGCACGTCCTGGTCGTACTCGGCAGGTGCGGTGGAGTCGATGAACCGCTCGACGACCTCCACGAACCGGTCGGGGTCGTCATGGAACGGGAAGTGCCCAGACCGGCCGAAGATCTCCAACCGGGAGCCGGGCATGGCGGCGTGGGCCATCCGGGCATGGCTGACTGGGATCATTGCGTCCTGGTCGCCCCAAATGAGTTGCACGGGAACAGATTCGGTCAAATAACATCGGTCGAGCATGGTCACCACCTGCCCACGCCAATCCACCACCGAGCGCAAGGTGCGGGTGAACGCCGACGACGCGGTCGGCTCGGGCAGATCGGTCAGGATGCGCAGCGCGTCAGGCAGGTCGCGGCCCAATCCCGTCGAGCCGAAGACGGTGCCCAGCGCCCGCCCGGCGACCTGCAGGGCAGGCAGCACCATTGGCAGCCGCAGAAGGGCCAGCGCCTCGCCGCCCAGCGGCAGAGAGGCGGCCCGCAGCGCGATGTTGACGTCCTTGGTCACTCCGCCGGCGCCGACCAGTATCAGCCGCTCGACCAATTGCGGGTACTGGTAGACGAATTGCATTGCCACACCGCCACCGAGTGAATGCCCGATCACGGTGACCTTGTCGACCTCGAGGACGCCGAGCAGATCGCGCATGCCGTTGGCGTAGGCGGCCACCGAATAGTCCGCCCGCGGCTTGTCAGACTGGCCGTGGCCCAGCAGGTCCGGGGCGATGACGGTGAATCGCTGGGCGAGCTTGCTGTGCACCGAATGCCACGTCGTCGAGTTGTCGCCGATCCCGTGGATCAGCAGCAGCGTGGGACCCGACCCGGCCACCCGGAACGCCCGCCGATAACCGTGAATGGTCCGGAAATGCAGCGTGGGCGTCACGTCCCGAACGGGCTGCAGATTGGGCTTTCGCTGCGTCATGGGCAACCCCGTCGTCGGTGCGGTCGACTTCGCGTTACGTCTCCCCGTTGTCGGTGAAACCGTCCTTGAAGTCGTCGGCGTGCTGGGCCAGGAATCGCTCGAATTCCGCGCCCAATTCGTCACCGCTGGGAAGATCCTCGTCGCGAGCCAGCAGCGACCGGTTGTCTTGAGCGGCAACGAAAGCATCGTACTGGCGCTCCAGTGCGCTCACCACTTGAGCGACCTCGGGCGAGGCTTCTACCTGCTCGTCAATCTTGGTGCGGATACCGGCGCCGGCATCGGTCAGCGCCCGCAGCGGCACCTGCAGCGAAGTCAGCTTGGCCACCTGCTCCAGCAGTGCCTCCGCGGCCGCGGGGAAGTCGGTCTGGGCCAGATAGTGCGGCACGTGGACGGTGAAGCCGACGACCTCGTGGCCATGCTGGCCCATTCGGTATTCCAGCAGGTTGGAGACGCTGCCGGGGACCTGCACCTCGCCTACCCACGGGGTGAACGCGGTGATCAGCTCGCGATTGTTGGAATGCGCCGTCAGTGTCACCGGACGGGTGTGGGGCACAGCCATCGGGATCGTGCCAAGGCCGATGGTCTGGCGCACCCCGAGCCGCTCGGCCAGCAGCCGCACGGCCGTCACGAACCGCTCCCATTTCAGGTCCGGCTCCAGGCCGGCGAGCAGCAGAAACGGCGTGCCGACGCTGTCCCGCAGGGCGTACAGGTTCAGTTGCGGATCGTCGTAGTCGGTGAAGTGGTCGGTCTTGAACGTCATCAGCGGCCGACGGGACCGGTAATCCAGCAGGTCGTCGATCGCGAACGAGGCCACGAGTTCGGTGTCGAGCTTGCTCTTGAGGTGCTCGGCGGCCAGGTGAATGGCGTGACCGGCGTCGGAGAACCCTTCAAGAGCATGGATCATCACCGGTCCACGCCCGTCGGGCGCGGACAGTTGGGGCGCCGGAAACTCCAGTTCGTACAATCCGGTCTGCTCAGGTTGGTACTGCTGTCCCTGCTCGTCAGTCATCGTCTCCGCCTCCTCGCGGTGCCCGGACGCGGTTGTCGCGCCCTTGTACCGTGGCAACCAGTGTCTCTTAGATTTGGGCCTGCGCTATCGATAGCGCCTGTGTTGCACAACGCAGGTGCTGTGCAGGTCGTTCCCCGACGGCTGTGATCACGACAGGCTCACAGCCCCCGCATCAGGCATGATCGTGCAGATGCGGGTGGTTTCGGCGGCACTGAACCTGGCGGTGGCCATGGTGCTGGTGGCGGCCTGCCGCACGCCGTCCGAACCCTCGGTCAAAGCCGCCGAGGCCGCCGTCGCGGGGTCCGTGACCAAGAGCGCCGAGCCGGTGACGCCCCAACCGGCGGTCGGGGCGCTGTTCCTCGGCGGCACCGATGCCCACACGTGCACCGCGTCGGTGGTCCACTCCACGGGCCAGAATCTGATCCTGACCGCCGCACACTGCCTGACGGCCGGCGTCCCCGTCACGTTCGTACCGGCGTTCGACGACAAGGCCGCCCCCGACGACGTGTGGACGGTCGACGCCGTCTACCTCGATCCCCGCTGGCTCGCCACCCAGGACCCCAAGGCCGACTATGCGTTTGCGCGGGTCAGCCGCTCCGCGGGCGGGGCACTCGAATCGGTCGCCGGTCGGGCGCTGACGCTGGGCGTGGCACCGGGCGACTCCGCGCCGGTGACGGTGGTCGGGTACCCGTTGGGCGTCGGCGGAACGGCGCTGGGCTGCGACACAACCGCGGGCATGGACCCGGATGGATATCCCTCGTTGCACTGCGGCGGGCTGGTCGACGGCACGAGCGGAGGCCCGTGGATGACGGGTTCGACGGTGGTCGGCGTGATCGGCGGCCGCGACGGTGGCGGCTGCGAGGACAACATCTCCTATTCGTCGCCGTTCGACGCGGCGACGGCCGACCTGCTGGCCCGCGCCGAGGCAGGCGGTCCGGGAGACGACGCGCCCGCGGCACTCGGCATCGAGTGCTGAGCTAGCGGCGGAACTGGTTCAGCGCGCGCAGCTTGTTCATCACGTCCAGCGCCGCGACCTTGTAGGCCTCCGAGAACGTCGGATAGTTGAAGACGGCATCGACGAGGTATTCGATCGTCCCGCCGCAACCCATCACGGCCTGGCCGATGTGCACCAGCTCGGTCGCGGCGGTGCCGAAGATGTGCACGCCCAGCACCTTCAGGTCCTCGGTGGACACCAGCAGCTTCAACATGCCGTACGAGTCGCCGGCGATCTGGCCGCGGGCCAGCTCGCGGTAGCGGGACACTCCGACTTCGTAGGGGATGGAATCTTTGGTCAGCTCCTGCTCGGTGGCGCCGACGTAAGACACCTCGGGGATCGAGTAGATGCCGATCGGCTGCAGCTGGGTCATCCCGGCCGTCGGCTCACCGAAGGCGTGGTAGGCGGCCAGCCTGCCCTGTTCCATTGAGGTAGCCGCCAGCGCCGGGAAGCCGATGACGTCGCCGACGGCGTAGATGTGGTCGACCTTGGTCTGGAACGTCCTGTCGTCGACAAAGATCCGGCCGCGGTTGTCGGCCTCCAGGCCGGCATTGGCCAGGTCGAGGTGGTCGGTCTGGCCCTGCCGTCCGGCGGAATACATGACGGTCTCGGCCGGAATCTGCTTGCCGCTGGCAAGTGTTGTCACGGTGCCGGCGGACCCGACGTCGACGGCGGTCACCGCCTCACCGAACCGGAATGTCACCGCCAGATCGCGCAGGTGGAAGCGCAGTGCCTCGACGATCTCGGGGTCGCAGAAGTCGAGCATCGTGTCGCGCTTCTCCACGACGGTGACTTTGGTGCCCAGCGCGGCGAACATCGAGGCGTACTCGATGCCGATGACTCCAGCGCCGACCACCACCATCGAGGTCGGGATGTTCTTCAGGTCGAGGATGCCGTCGGAGTCCAGCACCCGGTTCTCGTCGAATTCGATCCCGGCGGGCCGCGCCGGTTTGGTGCCGGTCGCGATGACGACATAGCGGCCGCTGATGGTGAAATGTTCGGCCCGGGTGGGGTCCTCGATGATCAGGTTGTGCTCGTCCAGGAACCGGCCGCGGCCCATGTAGAGCTCAACACCGTTACGCATCAACTGGTTTCGGATGACATCGACTTCTTTGCCGATCACATGCTGGGTGCGCGCGAGCAGATCGGCCGGTGTGATCTTGTCCTTGACCCGATAGCTGGCTCCGTAGAGTTCGCGTTGGCTCATCCCGGTCAGGTACAGCACGGCCTCGCGCAGCGTCTTGGACGGGATCGTGCCGGTCTGGACACAGACACCGCCGATCATGTGGCCCCGCTCGATGACGGCCACCGACTTGCCCAGCTTGGCCGCAGCGATGGCGGCCTTCTGGCCACCGGGACCCGAGCCGATGACGACGAGGTCGTATTCCAAACCCATGAGGACAAGGTGTACGCCGGTTTGCCGAATCTCGCATGCCGACGATGTCAATACGACATGAACAATCCGATCTTCCGCGCACCGCCGCTGATCCCCAGCTCCGACTTCATCCACAGGGCTGGGCTGCCGAGGGCGTGGGCGGGGCGGTCTCGACGGTGCTGATTGACAGCGTCACACCCATGACCACACACGAACCTGGCTACCGCTTCACCCAACCCGGCGCGCTCATCGCCGCCTTGCCTGCCGTTCTCGGCTTCGCACCGGAACAGTCCCTGGTGCTGGTGTCCCTCGAACACGGCGAGATGGGTGCGGTGATGCGCATCGACCTGCCCAAGGCGCTCGACGGTGACCTCAGCCACCTGGCCGAGCTCGCGTCCGCCTCGGGTGCGGACACCGTGGTCGCGGTGATCGTGGACGCCGACGGCGCCCAATGCCCCATGTGCAACCAGGATTATCGCGACCTGTGCGACGAGCTGACGTCGGCGCTGTCCGCCCATGACATGGAGCTCTACGCGGTCCACGTCGTCGACCGGGTGGAGGCCGGCGGGCGATGGCACTGCGTCGACGGATGCGGGGCATTCGGTGCGGTGGAGGATCCGATGGCGTCTCCGTTGGCTGCTGCCGCCGTGCTCGATGGGCGCCGGCTCTATCGGCGCAGGGCCGATCTGCAGGCGGTGATCAAGGTGGCTGACGAAAAGCGCAGTGCGGCAATGGTTCCGATCATCTCCGAACGCGGTGAGGTACGCGAGGCGGACTGGCGCGCCGATCCCGACGGCTGCGGCCGCCGGGACGTGGAGGCGGCGATGGCCCTCGCTGCCCGGGTGTGCGACGGCGAGGAGTTGGACGATGCCGAGCTGGCGGGTTTGGCCTGCGCGCTGACGGACGTCGCCGTCCGGGACACGCTGTATGCATTGGCCGTCGGGGCCGACGCCGCGCGGGCCGAGGCGTTGTGGGCGCTGTTGGCGCGCACGCTTCCCGATCCCTGGCGAATTGAAGCGCTTGTGCTGCTGGCGTTTTCGGCCTACGCCCGTGGTGACGGCCCGCTGGCCGGGCTATCGCTGGAGGCTGCGCTGCGCAGTGACCCAGAGCATCGGATGGCGTGCATGCTCGACACCGCGCTGCAGTCCGGCATGCGACCCGAGCAGATTCGTGAGCTGGCCGGCACCGGGTACCGGTTAGCCAAACGGCTCGGGGTACGTCTTCCGCCGCGACGGTCGTACGGCCGCCGCGCGGTCTAGCCCGAGCTAGACCTTCTCGACCTTGACCGCGTGGGCCATTTCGTGGGGGAGCTGCACGTTTTCGTGACCAGCGATCACGATCGTCACGCTGCCACTCGCGTTGTTCTCTACCTGCACCCGCGCATTGGGCACCACGCCGGCGTCCTTGAGCATGCCGATCAACTCCACGTCACCCTGGACATGCTCGGTCAGCTGACGGACCACGACGGCGACCGGGGTGCCGGGCGGAAGCTCGGTCAGCCGCACCAGATGGGCGTCCTCGCGTTGGCCCATGTCCAGACCCAGCAGGGACAGCCCCGGAATGGGATTGCCGAAAGGGGACACCGTGGGGTCGTCGAGAACCTGCACCAGGCGGCGCTCGACGTCCTCGCTCATCACGTGCTCCCACTTGCAGGCTTCGGCGTGCACCTCTTCCCACGGCAGTCCGATGACGTCCACGAGCAGCCGCTCGGCGAGCCGGTGCTTGCGCATCACCGACACAGCCAGCCCGCGGCCCTTGTCGGTCAGTTCGAGGTGCCGGTCGCCGGCCACGTGCAGCAGGCCGTCGCGTTCCATGCGAGCCACGGTCTGGCTGACCGTCGGGCCACTCTGCTCGAGCCGCTCGGCAATGCGTGCGCGCAGGGGGATCACGCCCTCCTCTTCGAGGTCGTAGATCGTGCGGAGGTACATCTCGGTGGTATCGACCAGGTCGTTCATAAGGCACCCTTCTTCGGTCCCGAGTCTACTGGGCTAGCTGCGTAAATGGACGTGCAACACCTCCGCCCACAGCAGTGTGCCCGCCGGCTTCGCCGACGGGCACACTAAGGGGTTGCCTGATTTAGCTGGCGTAGGACCGCAGCCGGTCAGCCCGATCGCCGTTGCGCAACTTGGACATAACCTCACGCTCGATCTGGCGGACGCGCTCGCGGGACAGGCCGAACAGCTTGCCGATCTGGTCGAGGGTGCGGGGCTGGCCATCGTCGAGGCCGAACCGCAGCCGGATCACCTGCTGCTCGCGCTCATCCAGCGTGGCCAGCACGTGGCGGATGTCGGTGTGCAACAGCTCGGCGATAACGGCGTTCTCGGCCGACATGGCCTCGGAGTCCTCGATGAAGTCCCCCAGCGGGGCCTCCTCGTCGCTGCCGACCGGCATGTCGAGGCTCACCGGGTCGCGACTGTGCGACAGCAGATCAGCGATCTTCTCTTCCGGAATGCCCGACTCCTCGGCCAGTTCCTCATCAGTGGCCTCGCGGCCCAGGTTCTGATGCATCTCGCGCTTGATGCGCGCCAGCTTGTTGACCTGCTCCACGAGGTGCACCGGCAGCCGGATGGTGCGGCTCTGGTCGGCCATACCGCGGGTGATGGCTTGGCGGATCCACCAGGTGGCGTAGGTCGAGAACTTGAAACCCTTGGTGTAGTCGAACTTTTCCATCGCTCGGATCAGGCCCAGGTTGCCCTCTTGGATGAGGTCCAGCAGCGGCATGCCGCGCCCGGTGTAGCGCTTGGCCAGCGACACGACCAGGCGCAGGTTGGCCTCCAGCAGGTGGCTTCGGGCGGCCTGCCCGTCGCGAACCACGGTCGCCAGGTCTCGCTTGCGGTTATCGCTGAGCCGCTTGCGGGTCTCCAGCAGATGTGCGGCGAACAAGCCGGCTTCGATGCGCTTGGCCAGTTCGACCTCGTCCTCCGCGGTGAGCAGGGCGGTCTTTCCGATGCCGTTCAGATACACGCGCACTAGGTCGGCGGCTGGACTCTGGGCGTCCAGGTCGCTGTCAAATCGACTAGTGGTGGCATTTGCCATGGTGGCCTCCTGATCGGCTGCAACTGTCAAACGGTTCAACGTTCGACCGGAGCAAAGAGTTCCCACCGGCCCGCCTTCTCACACCCTCTGAAGTGCGGTAATACGGCGGAGCCCTGAGAATGTCCTGAGAAATGACCGCGGAGAGGGTCAGCGGGAACCGGGATCGACGCCGTTGGCCGAATGCGGTTGCGCTGCGGAGATCCCGGTGTTGAGCGCGGGAGGCTCGGGGCGCGGGAACAGCTGGGTCCGCCGCGGGGTGTCGTTGAACCGGCGCGGTTCCTCGGCCCTGCGCGGCGGGCGGTCGTTGGCGATCAGCACCGCGATCCACGGCAGCGGCAGCGACAGCGCGATGATCGCCAACGAGATCAGCCCGTTGTGCCATAACCCATAGGCCGCGGCCGCCAGGATCAGTGCCGGGATCCGAAAAGACATGATCGTCAAGTACTTTCGGACTCGCTGGCGGTGCTGCTCCTCATAGGCCGGGGCGGCGGCGGTGATGAGCACGGGCCGACCTTCGTCATCGAACCCCAGCTCACGCTTCATAGCTCCACTGTTCCACATTCCGCGGCCGATATGCAGGCCGGTTTCCTCCGGTCGCCCGAGCGGGCACAATGTCGTCTATGCAGACTCAGACGATCGAGCGCACCGACACCGACGAACGCGTCGACGACGGCACCGATGATGACGCGCCGAAGGTCTTTCATTACGTCAAGAAGGAAAAGATCGCCGAGAGCGCCGTGATGGGCACCCACGTCGTCGCGCTGTGCGGTGAGGTGTTCCCGGTCACTCGTGCGGCCAAACCCGGGTCGCCGGTCTGCCCGGATTGCAAGCGCGTCTACGAGAATCTCAAGAAGGGCTGACCGGGGCCTTCGCTTCGGGCTCTTCGGGCTGCGGCTCCGGCGCGTCCTCGACATCCTTGTCGCTCAGCGACCTCGCCTTGCTCCGCAACCACGTCCGCACCTGTTCGGCGTGCGGGGTCGGGGCCGGCCATTCCTCTTCGATGGCGGCATTGAGTTCGGCGCCGATCATGATCGCGAAGCCGAGGAAGAACGCGAACAGCAGAAACGCGATCGGCGTCGCGAGCGCCCCGTAGGTATAACCGGTGCTCGTGATCCAGGTCAGGTAGAACCGCAGGCCCATGGTGGCGACCACGAACACCGTGGTCGCCAGGATCGCGCCCCACACCAGCCGATGCGTGGGCAGCGGCCTGGGCAGTGACACTCGGTAGAGGATGGTCACCGCCACCACCAAGGCCAGCACCAGCATGGGGTAGTAGCCGTAGTGCAGGACGTTGTCCCAGCTGTCGGGCAGGTATGAGGAGATCTTGCGGGGACCCAGCGCGACGAAGGGCGCCGCGGCGATAACGAACACCAGCATCACGACGTAGAGGCCCAGCGCGAAGAACCGCTGCCGCACCGGGTGGCGCAGCGGTGTCTGATCGTGGGCTTCCACCACCGAGTCGACGAACGCGGAGATAGCCGACGAGCCGGCCCACAGGCTGATCACGAAGCCCAACGAGACCACCTCGCCGCGCGCACCCTGGATGATGTCGCGGACCGTCGGCTGGATGATCTCGTTCACCACGTTCTTGGAGAAGAAGCTGTTGGCGAAGCTGATCAGCTGGTTCTCGATGGCTGCCAACGTGTCCGGTCCGAACAGCGGCGCGATGTAGGCGAGGCTGCCCAGCACCCCCAGCAGCAGCGGGGGTAGCGACAGCACCGACCAAAATCCGGCCTGGGCCGACTCAGAGAAAATCGAGTCGTCCCAACTCTTGGACAATGTCCGCTTGGAGATTCGCCAGATGTGATGGCGCGACGGCTTGGCAGGTTGGTCAGTCATGACCAGACCAGCATTCCTGACGACGGCAGTCCTGCCCAGCGACGCGGCCGTGAGTTGCGGTTATGCCTCCGACGCAGCGACTTCGATCACCGCGGCCAGCTCGACAAGCTTGGCCTGGTGCTCATTGGCATGGTGCTGGCAGAACAGGAGCTCGGCGCCTGAAGGCAGCTTCGCGCGGACCCGGGCAGCCGCACCACAGCGGTCGCAGCGATCAGCCTTGGTCAATTCCGGACTGGTCAGGGTCGCGTTCATTTGGGCTCCTCCGTAAGGTGCTCAGCGCTTCGGTGATTCGGTGCCACCGTCACGTATCTCCACTGTCTCAGACGTTCTCTGTTTCGGCCTTGTTCCCCGGGGGTTTAACGCTGTGTCGTGTCTCACGCCCTGTGCTGTTGCGGGTGGTGCAGTGTGGTCGTATGTACCCGAATCCGGATTTCTTACTCCACCTGTGCGGACAGCGGGACTGGGAAGCCGCCGCGGCCGTCGGTGAACTTTGCCCCGTCTCGCTGACCGAAGTCGGATTCGTCCACCTTTCCACGCCGGAGCAGGTGCACCTGCCCGCCAACCGGCTCTACGCCGGCCGGACCGATTTGGTACTGCTACACATCGACCCGCAGCGACTGGGCGCCCCGGTGCGTTTCGAACCTGGAGTTCCAACGGATCCGGAGTCGATGCGGTTCCCGCACCTGTACGGCGCGCTGCCCGCCGCTGCCGTGACGAACGTCACTCCGTACCGGCCGGGTTCTGACGGCTGGTTTCAGCCGTTTGAGTCCCCGACGTAGGCGTCGGCCTCGATCTCCACCAGCAGCCCGGGCTCGATGAGGGCCGCGACCTCGACCATGGTTGCGGCCGGGCGGACCGCACCGAAGAACTCCGCGTGGACAGCGCCGACCTCCTGCCACCGGGAGATGTCGGTGACGTAGATCCGGGTGCGGATCACATCGGACAGGCCGGCGTCCAGATCTGATAGCGCTTTCTGTATGCGCTGCAACGCATTTCGCGTCTGCTGGACGACGTCGTCCCCGGCGCCGGTGGTACCGGAGACGGCGATGAAGCCTCCGGTACGCACCGCGCGTGAGTAACCGACCACACCTTCGAACTCGGATCCCGATCCGATGTTCACCCGCTGTGCTGACATGCGGGTCCTAATCGAGGTAGTCGCGCACTAGGGGCGACTTTGCGCTGTGCCTGACCTGCATAAATGCTGTTCGGCAACGAGCGTCGTAGGGCTGAATATCTTGGACTAGCGGCGACAATCGAGAGGCATCCATCACATGTCCACTATCCCCAACACCACCGACACCAACCCGTACCACGTCGACTCGACTAGCCGCACCTGCTGCGGCGGCATCGGCCGGCACACATGCGATTGCACTGCGCCCGCCGAGATTGTCGGTGCCCGGCGCGACAGTGAGCCTCCTCAACAGGAAGGCACAACCATGACCGTCACATCCGAAACCACCTGGCGCGACCTTGTCGACCAGTTGACCCCCAGGCAGATCGCTGGCCTTGAAGACTTGGAACAACTTCAGCGCGGCGATGTCGAATACCACGATGCGAATCCCGATGCCTGCCGCGAATGGCTTGTCGGGGAAGCGCGCGAGTACATCGCCGAGAACGAGCGCGACGCAGAACTCAACGCCCGTATCCAGCCGCCGGCTAACACCACGTTGGTTGGCGGCTGGGACAGTACCAACCAGGCCGGCAAGCTAACCCGGTCGACTCATTGGGCAGCCCACGATGCGGGCCCCACATCGGTCGACATCGACGGCTGGCAAGACGAAACCGGCACCGTCGACGGGCCACACCTGTCCGTCTACGGACTGGACCTGGGCGGCAAGCTCAACGCTGCTGATGCACGCCGGTTGGCCGAGGCGCTCGTCGCTGCGGCAGACGAACTGGAGCGCCTGAAGTGAGCGCCGCAATCACTTGGCGAGACATCGCCGATCAGCTCACGCCAGACCAGGTCGAGAAGCTGACAACTCTGGAGTCAACCTCACGATCACCGGCGGACGAGGTTGCCGAAGGACTGCTAGAGGCAGCCCGCGAAACAGCCGCCGCCAACGTCGTAAACAGCGTCATCTTCGGTGACGTCGAGCGGCCTTCGGATGCTCGACGGTTCTGCGTCTTCAGCGACGAGATGGTCGAAGACGGCGTATGGACACGCAGTTTCGACGGCACACAACGCAAAGTCGCCGACGTTGAGGTGTACATATCTGGCCTGCAATACGCGGACGGCCGGGTCGAACGCACGATCGGCATCGAAGCTCGGGACGAATACGACAGTGAGACGGCCCGCCGGCTAGCAGCTGCTCTGCTGGAAGCGGCGGACGAGGTCGATCGACTCAGCGCCTAACCAACCGCTGCCGGCCCCGGCTGCCCCCTCACGGGTGGTCGGGGCCGTTCGTTGTCTTTGGTTGTCGGATTGTTGATCCTCTCTACGCCCGCAGCGCTATCGGCGTATCCTGCCTGCTCACAGGTAACTCGCAGGGGGCGTCGGATGGAGACAGCCAAGCGCTCGATCCTGTGCCCCGCTTGTGGGGCACGGCTGACGATGTCCGCCACCGCGACCGCGCCGCGAATCCGCTGCGTCAAATGCGACACCGTTTTCCCAGCCGCTATGGCCGCCACGCCCCCGAAGACACTGCCCCCACCATCGTCACTGCCGCGGGCAGGCTGGTATCCCAATCCCGAAGGCCCCGGCCAGCGCTATTGGGATGGGCGTGTGTGGGCTCCCGCCGTCGCGCCGACGCCACCCCAGGTTCGCATGAGTTCACCCGTGAAGGGCCTGTTTATCGTTGGCGCGGTCATTCTGGCGGGCGGCTGTGTCGCGGCGATGGTCCGCACCAATAGCGATGACAAGCACCCCAAGTCGGGGGCCACGTCGGACACGGTCTCGATTGCGCCGGACGTGACCATCTCACGGTTCGACCTCAAGGACGCGGCATTCATGGCGACGATCATTCAAGAGGGCATCCCTGTGGTGGACCGTGAAGCCCTCTTGGATACGGCTCACGGCGTGTGCCCCTACCTGGAGATTCGCGGCAATAACACCCCGTCCCTCCTGGCCGAATTGATGCGAGAACAGCCATCGCTCACCGCGGCGCAAGTAGGCCGATTCGCCCGTGCGGCCATGGAGTCGTTCTGCCCGGACAAAGTGCCCGGATGAACGCCGAGCCTGCAGACCCAACCGAGCTGGCAGGCGTCGCGGAGATGGGCACCGAGTCAGTCGAAGCGTGGTCGCTCGACGCCGCTGACGAGGATTACCCGCTGACCGGCAGCTGGGAAGATCCCGAACGGCGATGGACACCCCGGCGGGTGACCGTGCTCGCGGTGGTGGCCAGTGTCATCGCGATCGGTGCCGTGGGTGGACTGGCGGCATGGAAGCTTCGTGACCAGGACCGGAGCAGTGCGCCCGACAAGCTGATGGTTGTCGTCGCGACCGCCACCACCGTTGTTGTCGAGCCAGTGAAGCCGCCACCCACCTTGCCCGTTCGCGCGCCGGCCAGCGCGAAGCCGGTTGACCCTCTCGCCACCTACGACCAGCGATTCATCAACCAGCTGATCTCTGAGGGCATCGTCGTCTACAACCGCACCGAGACGCTGGGCACCGCGCACTATGTCTGCTCGCAACTAGAACTGGGGACACCACTGGGGACGATTCAGCAGCAGATCATGGACAAGCAGGGGGTGAGCTTGACCGAGGTGGTGCTGTTCACGTCGCGGGCCCGGCGGATCTATCCGAACTGCCCGTGATTAGCGTTGGTCGTTCGACCTCGACCCTGAATAGCATGTGAGATGTGCACGAGACGTCAAGCGTTGATGGCACCCACTGCTCACGCCTCCCATCGAGTAATTCTACTGCGCTGCAACGTGT
Source organism: uncultured Mycobacterium sp. (assembly GCA_900078375.1). Classification (GTDB taxonomy): domain Bacteria; phylum Actinomycetota; class Actinomycetes; order Mycobacteriales; family Mycobacteriaceae; genus Mycobacterium. Next base: position 180,527 of record FLQS01000067.1, read on the forward strand.
TTCGTGTCACCAGCGATATCGGAAACGCTTGCGTAGCAATGCGATTCACGCACGACAGCAAACTTTTCGACTCGGGTAAAAAAATGTCGTGACGTACGTCATGTGCGCTTAGGCCCCCCCACCCTCGATAATTCGAGGGTGGGGGATGCGCTGCGCCACAGCGGATCTCACGTCGACACACGTGGCGAATCCTGTTGTGAAACAACACCTTCCGAGTCTTCGATGCGCTGCCACAATTGCGCTTTGGTCAGGGTCTTGATGGCATCGCGGTCGGCGTGACGGTGCTCGACGAGCCAGTCGACCAGCAAACGATTGGTACTCGTCTTCGGTGGGGTTGCATCTGAGATGCGACCCACCGCTGGCTCGAACACGCTCGCACGCTCGCCGCGCTCTACCTCAGAGTCAGGCAGCTCGAACGTCTCGCGGTAGTAGGCGCGGCGCCTGCATCCGTTGCGGTCGCGGTACTCCCAGAGCGCGACGCCGAGCGTGCGGGTCGGCATGTCAGTAGAACCATGCCTCGCGCTTCTCGCCCGGGCCGCCCTCGGAGTCGACGCCGTGTCCGATCTCGGTCAGCGGCACCGCGGTCTCATCGGGTACCGAGGCCAGCACGTCAGCCATACCGGGGTCTGCGGTGATGAGGTCGACCCAGTGCTTTCGCCGGGACAGGGTGATCTTGCCCTTGCTGATGGCAGTGGTCACCGTGTCCTCGATCTTCTGGCGTGCGGCCGCGGCTTTGATCTGGCGGCCTTCGATGGCTTCGGCACGCAGTGCGGTGAGCGTGTCGTTGTCGATGACCTCCAGGCCGGCGCGCTTGGCGGCCGCGGCGACCGCTGAGGGCTTGCTGTCCATCGGTTCGCTGGCCACGGCGTCCTTGACGGTGGCCAGGATGGTGTCGATGTCGGTGGTGTCGGCAGGCAGGCCGAGCAGCTCAAGCAGGCTTGCTGCCTGTGTGTCGTCGAAAGTAAGTGCCATTTCAGGTCTCCTCTGTTATCCGGCGAGTCCGGTGAGTTTCTTGGCGGCGAACGGTCGATCAACACCGAAGGCGGGTACGACGTAGGCCTGAACCCACCAGGACCGGGTGGCCTTGTCTTCCCAGACGTCGACAGTCAGCGGGAACTCGAATCCGACGGTGCCGACCATGCCTGACTCGACTGCCCAGGCGGTACCAGCAGCGACACGCGGATTGGCGAACAGTCCCACCCCTGCGCTGTCGAGCATGTCTTGGAGCTTGTCGCCGTACGCGACCCGCAGGCTGTGCGCCTCGTTTGGGTGAACGATGAGCAGGTCGTGCGTTACACCGAGTTCCTGCAAATCCGAGGCGAGCTGGGCCGCGGACAGATCGGCAGTGGGCAGTTCGGCCGAAGGGGTGAGTCCGTCGAGCGGGCCGACGGTCACCAAGGTGGACCAGTCGTGCCCGGGTACGACATTGGCGCCGGTGACGGCGGCGGTGACGGTGGCCATGGCCCGGACGTCGAGCTTGCGAGTAATCGTGTTCGCGAGTTGCGTGGTCTGCTGGTCGAGATAGTTGACATCGTTCCGAGTGATCTCCTCGATGCCCAGCTGGAACTTGCCCCCATAATCCTCCACAAGCGCGAGGAGAGGATCTGGTGAGACTCCCTCCACTACGCGGTATTCGCTTCGTGGAGAGCGCTTCTCGACGTCACTGGTAAAGAAGTCACTGGCGGCAATGACGGAGTACAGCATCCCGCCGCCGGTGACCTGGGCGCCCAGGGTGTGGAAGAACTTCGGCAGCAGGATTTGACTGTCGGCCAATTGAGCGATCCGGGCCCGAATCATGGTGGGCTGCTTGAGCGCGTAGTCGACGCTGAGCCTACGGCCGGACAGTTCTGGAATCAGTGCACTGGTCATGTGTCGGTCGCTTTCAGTAGAGGCTGATCTCGGCGTCGCCGCCGGAGGTGGCACCGGTGACGGCGTAGCCGACAGCCACACCCGAGGACT
>FLQS01000066.1 GCA_900078375.1 uncultured Mycobacterium sp.
ATGGCCGCTTGCGGCCAGGCGGATTAGACCGAGTATGGCCGCTTGCGGCCAGAGCTAGGCGCTCAGCCGCGACCGATCGATCCACCACTGTTCGTGGAGCCGCCGACAGCGCCCGGCGGACAGCGGCTCGTCGCAGTCGTACCGCTCCATGACCGCGGCTGCGCCGACGAAGTCCAGGTTGCGGGTGCCCAGGGTGGTGACGACGATCGTCGCCAGCCCGGCCGATCGCGCGGTGTGAAAGCCGGCCTTGGAATGCTCGACGGCCATCGCGGCTTCCGATCCGACCCCGAGCTCATACAACGCCCGCTGGTAGACCTCTGGATCGGGCTTGGGCCGCACCACGTCGTCGCCGGTGATCATCACCTCGACCACGCCGTCGCCGATCAGGTCCCGCACCAAGGGCTCGATCCGAGCGCGTGACCCTGCTGCGGTGATGCCGACCCGGATGTCGCCGCAGTGCAAGTTCCAGATCAGGTCCCGGAACGTATGGGCGTCGCGTTCGGTGGCCGCCAGTGGGGTGTCGAAGTCGAAGATGACCGCCTCGAGCACGGGCGCGTCGGTGTAGGCGCAGTGCGCTCGATTCCACCAGAAGGATCGATCCCGGCTGATCGTGTCCAGGGTCATCGTGGCCACGGTCGAAGTATTGCCCCGCCTGCAACTGTGGGCATCCCCCGATCAGGGGAGTGGGGGTGGGGGCGTCTCTCACCCGGGTGTTTGCGAATGTAATCATATGTGGCCGCTGTGGTTACCGGACAATGCGGTGACGCTGGTCAGCGGCGGCACTACGGTGAAGGCCATGACGGTGCGGGTGGTGCTGGTCGATGACCACGAAATGGTCATCGAGGGCCTCAAGGCCATGCTCGCGCCGTTCTCCGAACGCGTCGAAGTCGTTGGCGAGGCAATCGGTGCCGAGAAGGCCATGGCCGTGATCGCCGAATTGAATCCCGACATCGTGTTGTGTGACGTGCGGATGCAGGGCGTCAGCGGGCTCGACCTCTGCCGGGAGATGCGGGAACGCGACCCTGGCCGCAAGGTCATCCTGTTGTCGGTCTACGACGACGAGCAGTACCTGTTTCAGGCCATGCGGGTCGGCGCGTCCGGATACCTGCTCAAGGGCATCAGCAGTGACGAGCTGGTCCGCCAGCTCGAAGGTGTGCACGCCGGCTCGACAGCGATCGACGCCGGCCTGGCCGCCCGCGCCGCGGAGACCGCGGCGCGCCTGCAGAGTGACCAGTTCTGGCCGGGTGCCCGGCACGGGCTCACCCAGCGGGAAAGCGAGATCCTGTCGCTGGTGGTGACCGGGCTGTCCAATCGGGGCATCGCCGCGAAGCTGGTGATCGGCGAGGAGACGGTCAAGACCCACCTCAGCTCGATCTATCGCAAGCTGGGTGTGAGCGATCGCACCAGCGCCGCTGCAACCGCCTTGCGGGAAGGCATCTTTCGATGAATCGTTCAAAGGGGGTCAGCCCGCACGCTGTGCACGGACTCGTCGACGCCGACCAGGAAGTCGCTCTACTGCTGGACATCATCGCCGCGACGTCCACCGGACCCGGTGTCGAGCCGATGGCTGCCGCGGTGGCCCGGATGATCACCGCCGCAACCGCATCCGACGTGTGTTTCGTGCACGTTCTCGACGACACCGACCGGTCGTTGACGTTGGCCGGCGCCACGCCGCCGTTCGACGAACAGGTGGGCCGCATCCGGATGCCGTTGGGATCCGGGGTATCCGGATGGGTGGCCAGCCACCGCGAGCCCGTGGTGATCGTCAGCGACAAGGAGGCCGATCCGCGGTACGTGCCGATTGCGGCGTTGCGCGGCAAGGACTTCGCCTCGATGGCGTCGGTTCCGATGGAAACCGAACCGGGTGGCCTGGTGGGTGTGCTCAACGTGCACACGATCGAGCGGCGAGATTTCACGCCCCGCGATATCCAACTCCTGCTCATCATCGGCCGGCTCATCGCCGGCGCGCTGCACCAGGCTCGGCTGCACCGCCAGCTCTCCGCACGCGAACGCGCGCACGAGAACTTCGCCGAGCAGGTGATCGCCGCACAGGAAAGTGAACGACGCCGCCTCGCCGGTGACATCCACGACGGCATCTCGCAGCGGCTCGTCGGGCTGACTTATCGACTCGATGCCGCCGCCCGCGCCGTAGTCGATGATGAACACCTGGCCGCGGCCGAGCAACTTGAAAAAGCCCGAGATCTAGTGGATCTCACGCTGGCCGAGGCACGTTCGGCGATCAGCGGTTTGCGCCCGCCGGTTCTCGACGACCTCGGACTGGCCGGCGGCCTGGCCAGCTTGGCCACCTCCATCCCTGAGATCGATCTGGACCTCGACCTGGTCGACGAACGGCTGCCCGAGCATATCGAAGTCGCGCTGTATCGCATTGCGCAGGAAGGGCTTCAGAACGTCGTCAAGCACTCCCGCGCGATGGTCGCCACGGTGCGCTTTGCCGTCAACGACGGGGTGGCACTGCTGGAGGTCGCCGACAACGGTGTGGGTTTCGAGTCCGTGCCGGGGGGCCCGTCGTCGGACAGCTACGGCATGTTGTCCATGGCGGAGCGGGCCGAGCTCGTCGGGGGAACGTTGCGGGTGCGCTCCCGACCGGGCGCCGGAACCACCGTCACGGTCACGATTCCACTCGAGAGCTAACGCCGAGATCGACGTATTGGTGCGATCTTCTCGCAACTTCTCATCCAAGTGTCGGTGTGGGCGCGAAGGGTGCTTTGATCGGTCGATGCTGCTGGACGCGGCGGAGACCGGAAGCTGTTCAGTGCCGGCGGGGAGTCCACGGCGTCGCTGCTGGGCACTGCGGTGTGGTTGCTGGCCACCAATTCCGAACTGCGACAACAGCTGCGCGACCATTGACCTGCCCGCCGACTCTCGAGTGTTGCTGCTGTGGGGTGCGGCAACCGCGATCCCGGCCATGTCGACGCCCCAAACGAATTACGTTTGGACCGCCCGAATGTCAAGGGACATTTAACCTTCGGCAAAGGAGCTCATTTCTGTCTCGGCGCACCCCTGGCTCGGCTGGAGGCTGCGAGCGTCCTGGCGCTCCTGCTCGGGCGCACGTCATCGTTCGGCGCTGCCGACGTGGGTCTCTCGAGCTCGTGGTGGACTGACTACGGCTCATCAGCCCATAACGGTGGGCGAGCTACCGGATGCTGTTGGCGCGCTGCACCGTCGGTCACCGCCTTGGCCGACCACGCGGTGCCCTCGCAGATCAGATCGTGTGGCACCGGAATCTGGTCAGGCAGCAGCTGTCCACCGGGAATCGCGTCGACGATTGCCTGGACCGGCAGCGGCGGTGCCAAGGCCGCGGTATCGGGCAGGGTGGTGAGCGCGGCCGGGATCGGCGGGGCCGGCGCGGCCGCGGGGGCGGCGACGACGGGCACCGGGGCGCCTAGTGGCAGCGGCGCCGGGGGCACCACGACAGGGACGGCGGCGGGTGGAACTGGAGCCGGCATGACGGCCGCGGCGTCTTCGACCGGAGCGGCCGTCGGCACTGCGGCAGCCTCTGGCGCTGCGGCGGCTTCTGGTGCCGACGCGGGTTCCGGTTCCGCGGTCAGCGAGAACAGTTCGGGACCAGGGGCCGGGGCAGCAGCCACCGGGGCGGGCTCGGCCGGTGCCGCCGGGGGTGTCGCCGCGGCCTCGATGACCGGTGCGGCGTCGGCGACCGGCGCGGCCATCGGCGGAGCGGGTGCGATGTCGGCCACCGGGACGACGTCGGTGACCGGTGCCGCGGCGGGGACGACAGGACCGACGGGGGCGGCGGCGGGAACCGCAACCGGTGCGGGGACGGCGGCCGGCGCGGCGACCGGAACTGGGGCGGCAGGTACGGCGGGCACCACCACCGGAGCGGGTACGACCGGCATCGGCAGCGCAGCCACCGGGACGACGGGCACCGCCGCCGGAGGCACCGGGGTCAGCGCGCTGTCGGTGATGGGGGCGGCGGCCATGGGAGCGGCCGCCATGGGAGCGGCGACAGGAACCGGCGCGGCCGCGTCGGGGAGCGCCACGCCGACGGCGGAGGCTGCGCTTCCGAGCATGTCCGGCACGGCCGTCGGCGAGGACGCGAACTGTTCGATGATGCTGCCGCAGGGCACACCCGGGCTCGGCGCGGCGCCGGCAAGCGGATTACCGATGCAGCTCAGCAAGATCATGGCCGCGCCGCCGACCGACACGGCCGCCGGGCGGTGGATGTTCGGTGACACGCTTCCCCGTCCGTGACGATCTTGATTTGCCGAACAAGACGGTATCGGTTTGTGCGGTCAAAGCAAGATCGCGCCGATTCCTTTATGAAACCGATACGCGCGAGAGTCGATCCGGTGATCGCACCCTGAATCCGTTGTGTGTCAATGGGATCAGGACCAGGTCACTCATCTCTGTGCCGAACTCCGCCGCTTCTGTGGTTCGGGAAACTCGACGTCGGCACCACCCGGCATGGGGCTCACGCCAAGGCGATCGCAGACCTCCAGGACTTCATCGACGATCGAGGTCGGCACGATGAACGTCTCGGTGGCCGATATCTGCTCCAGATGTTCGGCAATGTCTTCGGCCGCCGGATCGGAGTCGGTGTCGGCCAGCCAGCCTTCGCTGAGTCCGACGAACGCGCGGGCGTACCGCCCCGCGCACGCCGAATAGTTGCGATGGGTGAACGTGCACGCCGTACTTGCCAGGAACACCACCAGCGGCACCACCAGTTCGGCCCGGATCGCGCGCATGAAGCCGGACTCGGCGAGGAACTTCTCGTCGCCGACCGTCTCGGTGACCATCCGCGAAAAGCCGGTCGGCAACACGGCGTTGGCCAGGATGCCATGCGCTTCACCTTCGATGGCAATGACATTCGTCAACCCGACCAGGCCCATCTTGGCCGCCGCATAGTGCGCCTCCATCGGCTGGCCGAAAACTCCGGCCGAGGAGGAGATGAACACGAACCGGCCGCCGCCGTTGGCCTTCATCACCCGATAGGCGGGCTGGGACAAGTGGAAACCACCGTCGAGGTGCACCCGCAGCATCCTGGTCCAGTCGTCATGGCGGAGGTCCTCGAAGGCAACGCTGCCGAAGATTCCGGCATTGCTGACCACGGCGTCGAGGCGGCCGAACGCATCCACCGCCCGTTCGACGATCGCCGCGCCGCCCGCTGCGGTGTCGACCGAGTCGTGCGAGGCGACTGCCCGACCGCCGGCGCGGGTGATCTCGTCGACCACGGAATCGGCGACCGCGGCGTCCACACCGTCCCCGCGCATGGTCGAGCCGATGTCGTTGACGACGACGGCGGCGCCCCGCTTGGCCAAATCGAGCGCGTACAGCCGGCCGAGTCCCCGGCCCGCCCCCGTCACGATCACTGCTTGGCCGGTGAAATCGATCATGTCACCACCCTTGTCATTCGGTGCTGATGCGACCTCGCGGTGCCGCGAACGGGGCAGTTGACTGCCCTCCGGCCGAACTCTACGATGGAACAGATATTTGGTCAACAAACGCCAGTGGCGATCGCGAGAGGGCAGAGGTACTCCTTGGCTGACGACGATCGACTCGCGCGGCTGGCCGTGATCGCTTCGGCATTGGCCGGCCACGTCGTTGTCGTCGCTCCTGCCGAGCCCGGGTCGCCGCCGTGGACGGACGGGCAGCGCATCTTTGTCGATCCCATGGCCGCCCAACGCGCCACGATCGAGGCGATTGCCGCCCAGGCCTCGCTGATCGCGGCCGGCAGCCTCGACATCGCCATCGTCAGGACCCTCACCAGAAACCGGAAGGCGGCAGCACGGTATCTCGCCGTCGAGGGGCACCGCGCGCTGCTGGCCAACGCCGACATCCTGCCCGGCGCCCTCGTATCGCTGGCCGATACCGCCGTAGCCGGCCGAAGCCACTCCGCGGCCGAGTCGCTGCGGATCGCGACAGGTTCGGCGCCGATCGCGGACGCGCCCGCACACTTCGGCGTCCTGCGGCCGAAACAGCTGCTCGAGGTCATCGGGCGCGCAGCGAAGGCGGTGGACCACCACACGGTCGGCCACGTGCCGCGAGGCCAGGGCAACCGCAAGCTCGAAGAGCTCGACGACGGCGAATTTCCAACGGGTGACGACGATCCCGATGCGTTCACCAGCCCCGTCGGGGGCGGCGGCTTCATCGGGAAATGGCTCAAGAAGCTGCTGTCGTCCACGCGTGCGGGTAGTTCCCGCGGCGGGCCGCCGGGAGCGGATTCACCGACCCATCGCACCAATTCGGCCAATCGCGGGGCCAACGCGGTCTCGTCAAGCGCATCGGCCGCCACCGAGGACGGTGCGGATGCCACCGCGGGTGGGGTGACGTATCCGGAGTGGGACGTCAATCAGCGGAAGTACCGCCCGGACTGGTGCACCGTGCGCGAGGTCGAACCGCGGATCGGGCTCGCAGCGTCGGCGGCAATCGACGACGCCATCGCGTTTCGGCGGCCGCTGGCCCGCCTCGGCATGGGCCTGCACCGCCGGCATCGGCAGGCTCAAGGCGACGACATCGACATCGACGCCGCGGTAGCGCTGAGGGTGGAGGTGATGGCCGGTTCAGTGCCTGATGAAGCGGTGTACCTCGATAGCCTGCGCCGGCGCCGGGACCTTTCGGTGTTGGTGTTGCTCGACGTGTCGGGATCGTCTGCTGAGGCCGGCACGGTCGGCAAGACCGTCCACGAGCAGCAACGTGTCGCTGCGGCGAGCCTTGTCGTCGCGCTGCATGACCTCGGGGATCGGGTCGCCCTGTACGGCTACAACTCCCAGGGCCGCTCGGCGGTGAATCTCATTCCGATCAAACGGATGGACGAGCATCTGGACAGCCATGTCCTGCGCAGGCTCAACAGCGTGCAACCCGCGGCGTACTCACGCCTGGGCGCTGCCATCCGCCACGGAAGCCGGGTGCTGCAGGAACGCGGCGGTACCTCGAGGCGACTCCTCGTCGTGCTCTCGGATTGTCTTGCCTACGACCACGGTTACGAGCGCGGATACGGCGCTGCCGATGCGCGCCGGGCGCTGACGGAGGCCCGCCGGCGGGGCACCGGCTGTGTGTGCCTGACGGTCGGCGCCAACGTCGATGCGGCGTCGCTTCGCAGCGTCTTCGGCAGTACCGCACATGCGGTGGTGGGTCGCCCAGAGCAGCTCACAGGCGTGATCGGGCCGCTGTTCCGGTCAGCGGTCCGCGCCGCGGAAGTCCGGCGGCACGTGTCATGACTCGATGCTTGAAACAAACATCTGTTCCGGGATACGCTGCCAATCACCGCAGCGAAGCGGGGAAGGGAAGTTGAGTGGTCGCGGATAAGCTCGAGCACCAGAACGGGGCCGCAGACCTCCCAAATCGAGGGCGGCCCTATTACCGGGCTGTCGGAAACGAGGAGGCCGTCTTCAAGGCGGCCTACCGGCAAGGGCTTTCGCTATTGCTCAAGGGGCCGACCGGCTGTGGCAAGACGAGGTTCGTCGAGGCGATGGCCCACGATCTCGGCCGTCCGTTGATCACCGTGGCGTGCCACGACGATCTGACCACAGCTGATCTGGTCGGGCGCTACCTGCTGCGTGGCGACGAAACGGTGTGGGTCGACGGCCCGTTGACGCGTGCGGTGCGTGACGGCGCGATCTGTTACCTCGACGAGGTCGTCGAGGCGCGCCAGGACACCACGGTCGTCCTGCATCCACTCGCCGACTACCGCCGCCAGTTGCCCATCGAGAGGCTCGGTGTGACGCTCGACGCCGCGCCCGGTTTCGGGCTTGTGGTGTCGTACAACCCCGGCTACCAGAGCGTGCTGAAGGATCTGAAGGACTCCACCCGGCAGCGCATGGTGGCCGTCGAATTCGGTTTCCCCACAACGGAAATCGAAGAGGGCATCGTGGTTCACGAAGCCGCTGTCGAGCGTTCGGTGGCCACCGAACTGGTTCGCCTCGGACAGGCGGTGCGCCGGCTGGAGACCGGTGGGCTTCGCGAGGTGGCCTCGACGCGGGTGTTGATCGCGGCGGGCCGACTCATCGCGGAGGGCCTGCCGATGCGCGAGGCGGCGCTCGCGGCCATCGCGGGTCCGCTCACCGACGATGCGGTCGTCGGCCGTGGCCTCGCCGAAATGATCGACGTCTATCTCTCCGTACCCGACTGATCAGGAGACTGAATGTCCTACGAAAGCACCGCGGAGCCGATCAAGGTCGGTTACCTGATGGACTTCACACTGCCGCAGGGCTTTCCGGACGAGCTCCTGTCTTCGTTCACCCGGTGCTTCGACCTCGTCTTCGAAGAGGCCATGGCGGACGGCGTCATCGACCGGCCGGTTCAGATGATCTACAAGGAAGTCGAGGGCCTGCCCAAGGGCAGCGTCAAGGCCGTGATCGACGCTTACGGCGAACTCGTCGACGAGGGCTGCCTGGTGGTGTTCGGGCCGAACATCACCGACAACTGCGTGCCAGTACGCGAGGCGATCGAGGAGCGTTTCAAGGTTCCCGCGATCAGCGTGACGGGTACCGACGACTGGCTTGGTGAGTGGACGTTCGCCTTCCCGCAAGGCTCAATGACCGACGAGCCGATCTTCATCGTCGACCTGGTCGCAAAGCGGGGACTCACTGAGATCGGCGTCTTGGTCGAACAGAGCCTGATCGGCGAAAGCTATCTGAAGAACCTGCGGAACGCATGCGGCCGCAAGGGTATTCGCATCGTCGCGGAAGCCCAGATCGCCCAGACCGCGCAGGACATCAACGCTGCGGTCCAGACCCTGCACGAAGCCAAGGCCGAGGCCATCGTGCATCTCGGCTTCGGCTTCGGGATCGTCTTCATCAACCCGGCACTGCAGGCGCTCGGCTGGGATCCGCCACGCTTCACCACCACGGCCTTCCAGAACGCCTGGGTCAACCCGATCATGTGGGACGCGTTCATGGGCTGGATCGGGGTCGACCAGTACGACGAGGGCAACCCGATCGGCCAGGCGTGGCTGGATAAGTACGCCGCGAAGTACAACGGTAGTCGTCCGGAGTTCTGCGTGACCGTGGTGAACCGCGATGTCGCGGCTACCCTGGTCCAGGCCTTCAGCGATGCCCATCCACTCAGCCCGCGCGGGGTCAAGGAGGCACTCGAGCGGGTCAAGATGCTGCCGGCCGCGTCCGGAGCGCCGGGAACCCGTGTCTCCCTTGGCAAGTGGACTCGGCGGGCCTGGATGGGTGCCGGCTACCTCGTCGCGCGCACACTCGATCCCGACGGGATTAACTCACACCTGGTCGACCGCTTCGGAGAGGAGCGCTGAGATGACAACACAGGAATCCACGCCGCCCGAAACACAGGTCGATTCGCCGGCACGCACCGGCCCGAATTGGGGCCGAGTGATCGCACTGCTTGCCTGGCTTGGCTTCCTCGGGCTGTTCCTCGTCGTGGGGAGTACCAGTGTCGACCCGCGGGTGGCAAACCCGAACGTCGCGGGGCGGCCCCGTCCGGTCGACTTCTTGAACGCCTGGGATCACTGGCAGCTCGTCTCGCAAATCGGCGCCGCGATCATGGTCGTGGTGCTGACCATTGTCTTCATCCGCGGCTGGCGCAATAACCCCGGCAGCCCCGTGTTGATGATGGTCCTGGTCACCACGCTGATCGTGTGGCAGGACCCGATTATGAACTGGTCGCCGTACGCGGTGTACAACCCGGCCCTGTTGCATTGGCCGGAGTCCTGGTACCTGATCATGATGTCGCCGACCGTCGAACCGTTCATCGTGTTCGGTTATGTGACTTTCTATTTCGGCCCGTACTTCCCGGCCATCTGGATTCTGCGCAAGCTTCAGGCCAAGCGCGGTCCCGAAGCGTTCGTCGCCCGGCACCCCTTGATCAGTCTGGGGTTGCTGACGTTGGTGATCGGCTTCATCTTCGACGCCATCCTGGAAGTCAGCCTGGTGCGCACTGGACTGTACATCTACTCCCAGGCGATCCCGTTCGGAACGTTGTTCCCCGGCAGCACTTTCCAGTTCCCACTCCTCTGGGAATCGCTGTNGGTGACGTTCGTGATGATCCCGGCGTCGATCCTGGTCTACCGCGATGACACGGGGAAGTCCGTGGCGGAGAAGCTTGCGGCGAAGGCAAAGCTGTCCCCGAAGAAGCCGGCGCTCGGCACGTTCCTGGTGATGTTCGCGATCATCAACGTGGCGTACTTCGCCTACGGTGGGTGGTTCTGGGTGATCAAGGCCACCGGCGCCGCCACTTCGGTGGCGTGCCCATGGCCTTTCCCGGAGGCCAAGGTGTATGACCCGCAGGGCTATTACGAGAAGGCTGGTGCGCAAGGGCCATTCTCGGTCGGTAAATGGTCTACCTGGCAGCAGGGTCTGCCGGATGGTCGCCCCGAAGTCCAACCACCGCCTCCGGGTGAAGGGGCCTGTGCGCCCGAGAACACGCATGGGTGAACCGCGATCTGTAGTCATCACCGGCGCGGCCCGCGGTTTGGGGTTCGCCTCAGCCGTGCGGTTGTACCGCGAGGGCTGGCAGGTCGTGGCCGCCATGCGTACCCCCGACCGCGGCATGCCGTTGCTCCGTGAAGCGACCCGTGCGGGCGAGGACGATGACCGGCTGATCGGGGTGTCACTCGACCTGATGGACATGGGGTCAATCACGAACGCCGCCAAGGCAATCGAGGAACGTGTCGGCGCACCGTACGCCGTGGTGCACAACGCCGGAATCTCCTCAGCCGGGATGGCCGAGGAGACCGACGTCGGCCTGTGGCAGCGCATGTTCGCCACCCACGTGATCGGTCCGGTCGCTCTGACCAATGCGCTATTGCCGTCGATGCGGACCGCGGGGGAGGGCCGGATCGTTCTGGTATGCAGCTCGGCCGGGGTGCGAGGGCAGCCGGGGACCGCTCCATACTCGGCCAGCAAGGGCGCCATGGAACGCTGGGGCGAATCGTTGGCCGTCGAGATCGCCCCCTTCGGTCTCGGTGTGACGGTCCTTATCACCGGCACCTATGACACGGACATCATCACTGATGCCGGCACCACCGATGACCGTGACTTCGGCGGCCCGTACGCGCGGCTCCACCAGACGATGAACGCCCGTGGTCGCTCCGCGATGAAACTTGCCCGGTCGCCGGAACGCTTCGCCGACGGGTTGGTCAAGGCGCTGGCCGACCGCGGCCCGTTCCGCCGTCACGGGGTCGGATTGGACGCGTCGATGCTGTTGGTGTCCAACAGATTCCTGCCGTCGTCAGGAATGCACCACATGTCCCGGATCGTGCTCGGTATTCCCAGACAGGGCTCGATGCGCGACGGCGCGTATCCCCTGACAACAGCTCAGAAGGCGATGGTACTGGCCACGAAAGTCATCCCGCAGCCGGTGATGCAACGCATCGTCGCGGCGGTAACCAAACGTTCAGCGGCGAGACAGCCCTCGCCGCAACAGAATGACTGATATCGCAAGGAGCGCTAATGGAACAACTTTTCGATGACCTCGACGACTTCGGCACGTTCGATGACGTCGTGTCCGGCAATGTGCGCGACCCATTCCCGGAGCTGGCCCGGTTGCGGCGGGAGGAGCCGGTGCAGCGCATCGAAGGTTCGTCAATGCCCGGAGAGGCCGGTTTACCTGTTTTCATTGTGTACCGGTTCGAGGAGGCGCAGCAGATGTTGCGCGACAACGAGACGTTCTCGTCGTCGGGCGTCATCGCCGCGTTCGGTCCGGTTCTGGGTGAGCGCGTGATGCTCGGCATGGACGAACCGGTCCACGGCAGGCTGCGTGCGCTGATCTCGAAAGCGTTCTCGCAGAAGTCACTTGCGCGCTTCCAAGACGAACTGGTCGCGCGGGTGGGCAACGAGCTGATCGACTCCTTCGCCGCGAACGGCAAGGCCGACCTGGTCAAGGAATTCACCTTCACCTTCCCCAGCCGAATCATCGCGGGGCTGTTGGGGTTGCCCGAGGAGGACTATCCGCAGTTCCAACGCTGGTCGATCTCGCTGCTGAGCTGGATCATGAATCCCGAACGCGGCCTGGCGGCTTCGGCTGCGCTGGTCGAGTACTTCACGCCGATTCTGGCGGCACGGCGGGCCGAGCCGCGGGACGACCTGATCAGCCTGCTCGCCGCCGCGGAGATCGACGGCCAGAGGCTCGAGGACGAAGAGATCTTCTCGTTCCTGCGGCTGCTGCTTCCCGCCGGCGTCGAAACCACCTACCGGTCGCTGGGAAATCTACTGTTCGCCCTGTTGTCGGATCCCGCCCAGTTGGAAGCCGTGCGCAACGACCGCGCGCTGCTGCCGCAGGCGATCGAGGAAGGCGTACGGTGGAATCCGCCGCTGCTGACCATTACTCGGGTCGCCACCAGGGATACCGAACTGGCTGGGGTGCCGATCCCGGCGGGTGCGTCGGTGATGCCGATGCTCGGCGCGGCCAACCGGCAGGGCGACCGCTTCCCGGATCCGGACACGTTCGATCTGTTCCGCGAGTCACGGAGCAATCTCGGTTGGGGATACGGCGTGCACGTGTGTCTCGGTATGCATCTGGCGCGTCTGGAGATGCGCACCGCGGTCAACCTGTTGCTCGACCGGCTGCCCAACCTGCGGATGGACCCCGACGGGGACGACCCGCACATCCGCGGACAGGTGTTCCGGTCGCCGACGTCGCTGCCCGTGCTGTTCGATCCTGAGTAGGGCGTCACGTCACGACGACGCCGCGAAGCGTCGTGTCGCGCACACACAACAGTGACGCGCGGGTGCCCAGCTCACGCAGGATGCTCTCGGGGATCCAGCCGACGCCGATCACCGAACGCGCCAGCAGATCGTTCGACGGGCTGTCGATGCTGATCTCGCCGGACTCGATACCCTCGGCGAGAAGGCTTTTCATCTGTCGAACACGTTTGGTGAACAACCAGCCGGGGTTGGGCGTGTCCGGGGGAGACTGGCGCATCCAGGCCAGCTGAATCCGGAATTCGTCGGCGAAGCGATCCATCGCATTGGTGTTGATCCAGCTCAGCGCGTCCAGCTTCTCGACGATCGTGGAGTCCGCCCGCAGCACCTCGGACCATCCCATGGCGACCTTCTCGCCGAAGGACTGCATGATCGACGCCAGCAGTTGATCTTTGGATCCGATCAACCGGTAGACGGTACCGGTGCCCATTCCCGCGGCCGATGCGATGTCACGAACAGTCGTGACCTCGTAGCCCTTCTTGCCGAATTCTGTTCTCGCGACCGCCCGTACGTGGGCGGCCTTGTCGTCGGGCTCGGCGTCCGCGTCGTCGGTCCACGACCGGACCACGGCGTCGGCGGCCTGGAAAGCCGCCGATCGATCCAGCTGTTCGTCGGTGGGAGCACCGGTGGCCAGGCCTTCGAGCAGGATCCGGCACAGCAGGACTGCCGACTTGTCCGGCCCCGCGTTGCCGCGGATGACGTCGAGCCCGATTTGCAGCATCGTCTGCACGATCCGTTCGGCCAGCACGGCCAGGTCGACATCGGATCGCAGGTATCCGCTCCACCGCGCCGCCCGAAGCGTCTCCAACATCGACTGAAGCAATGCGGTCGGACGGCGCGCGGCCAGAGCTGTCAGTTCGTGACTGGAACTGGGGCCTTCGTAGAACGACATCTGCAAGGCGGCGCGATGGGTGATCGCGCAGTGCGCAATCGCCGTGGACAGCTCGGCGATCTGGTCGAAGGCCGGATGAAACTCCGGGTCGTTCAGCCTGGTCTGCGCCTCGTTGGCAATGCGATCCAGATCCTCGTGATAGCGGCGCAGCAGCTCGACGAGGATCGCTTCCTTCGAGTCGAAGTGGTGGTAGAGGCTGCCGGGGAGAATGCCTGCCGCGTCGGCGATCTCCTGCAGCGAGGTACGCAGGCCCGAGGTGGCAATGATTTCCGCCGCCGTCTGCAGAATTTCGGTTCGCCTGGAGCCGTCGTCGTAGGCATGGCCCGTGCCCGGTTTCGGCGTCATGCCCGAACGCCTCACGACTCCTCCAACGGCTGAACTCCGATACCCGGCTGACCCGATATTTGGTAGACGCTACCAGAGAGCGTGGTGGGCATCAGGCCCGTCACCTGCAAAGGTCGGTCGCCGAAGACGACTAACGAGAGATCCGTTTGGTAATTCGTCAGGTGTTGTCGGCGTTGCTGCGCGGGAAGCCGCCACCCTGCGGGAAGAGCGGGAAGACCACGTCGTCCAGCTTCTCGGCATCGCCGGCGGTGCGGTTGACCGTTGCGCCCCAGATGTTTCCGTCCGGGGCCACTTGCAGCGCCCAGGCGTGGCCGTGGGTGTCCTGGCGCACCACCTCGGGCTCACCGGTCACCGCGCCGGTGCCCTGCGCGAGCCGAACGGCCACGGTTTGCTTCGCATTGACCAGGTTCACCAGCACCGTGCCGTCCAACGCCGCGCATCCCGCAACGCCGGGCTTGTCCGGCCACGTCCACACGGTCGTGGTCTTCGCGTCCGGTGAGATGCGTTGCAGGCGATCGCCGACGGGGCTGCGGTCGGTGATGTAGAGCGACTTGTCGGTGGGGTCGATGCACATGCCGCCGGCGGGGCCCATCCCCGACAGTGCGG
The DNA here is from genome assembly GCA_900078375.1 of uncultured Mycobacterium sp. Lineage (GTDB taxonomy): Bacteria > Actinomycetota > Actinomycetes > Mycobacteriales > Mycobacteriaceae > Mycobacterium. Next base: position 14,488 of record FLQS01000066.1, read on the forward strand.
TGGTGGGCGGTGCCGGGTGGACCGTCGTGGGCTGCTCGAGGCGGACCACCTTGCCCGCCAACGACTTCGGATCCGCCGCCAGCGCGGGATTGCCCGCGTCGCCGGTCTGCACGACCAACGTCGTCGGGCTGGTGAAGATCAGCGAGCCGGAATTACCGGTGGCGCCCTTGGGGATCCCGGTCAGGATCGGCTTGGGGATGTCGCCGTCCGCCACCCGGATCACCTGGTTGTCGGTGGGCGTGCTGATGTAGGCATACATCAGGCGGTCTTGGGAGTAGGTGGGGGACAGGACGATGTCCATCAGCCCGCCGTCACCGCTCGGGTCGACCGGGATGACGGTGTGGATCTTCGGCTCGGCGCTGACGGACACGTCCTTGACCGCGCCGGTAGTCCGTTCGGCCACCAGGGCGGTCTTGCTGTCCGGACCCATGATCAGCCCGCTGGTGCTCTCCAGGCAGCCCTGCATGACGCCCGGTGCGGGGCAGACCTTGGGGAACGGCTTGGGCGGCAGCGGCGGCGGGGGCGGCGGTGCTGAGCTCGGGCCGGGCGCCAGCTGTGGGGCGGTGGTGAACGGCTGCGAGATGTCGTTGTTGAACTTCGCACAACCCGCGGAAGACCCTGCCACGACCGTCGTCACACAAAACACGGCCAGCACCCCACGGACCGACCGGCGTACCTGCATGCCCGCCAGGTTACGGATAGCGCGTCGATGTTCGCCACGACGGCCCGTGTGCGGCGCGAAATCCAGGCAATATTCGCCGCTAGAAGCGCCGCTCAAATCCCCGATTTGCGGCGAACTGCACTTACTCTGACTTTCGTGACCAGTCAAGGCCCCGATCCGCACTGGCAGCGCCCCGACGACTCCTCGGCTCGACCGGCGTCGGCCCAGCTAGTCGACCCGGAAGACGATCTGCCCTCGGCCACCTACGGTGGCGATTTCGAGACCACGACGATTCCCCACTTCAGCTCGGGGCTGCCGGGCTCCGCGCCGTCGACGGGCTATGGCCTGTTGCACGATCCCGAGCCGTTGCCGTACGTGCAACCGCATATCGATGCGATGCCGTCGCAGGCCACTCCGATGGAGATCGAGCCCATCGACGCCGAGGAACGCGCGAAGGCGGCCGGCCGCAGGGGCACCCAGGACCTGGGTCTGCTGCTGTTGCGGGTCGTCGTCGGTGCGGTGTTCATCGGCCACGGGCTGCAGAAGGCGTTCGGCTGGTGGGGTGGCCAGGGCTTGGACGGCTTCAAGGCCGCGCTGGCGGACGCCGGCTACCAGCATGCCGGCGTGCTGACCTATGTCGGTGCCGGCGCCCAGATCTTGGTGGGTGTCCTGCTGATCCTCGGACTGTTCACGCCGCTGGCCGCCGCCGGCGGAGTGGCCTATCTGGTCAACAGCCTGCTGACGATCGTCGCGGCTCAGCGCCAGGACGGCTATCTCGCGGTCTTCGGCCCCGACGGCATCGAGTATCTGCTGGTGCTGATCGTGGCGGCCTCCGCGGTGATCCTGGTCGGCCCGGGTCGCTACGGATTCGACGGCGGACGCGGCTGGGCCCGTCGTCCGTTCATCGGCTCATTCATCGCGCTGGCGCTCGGTATCGGTGGTGGCGTCGCGGCGTGGTTCTTCCTGCACGGAAACAACCCGCTCGCGTAGTCGAGCCGCTCACACGTAGGGCCTAGTTAGTCGTACGGATTGGGCACCCGTCCGCCGCTGGCCTCGGCCAACAGCGGCAGCAGCGCGAACGTCACCGCGGGCAGCAGCATGTCCGAGCTGTCGCGCAGGTGCGCCCGCGCCCACGAACTGCGGTCGAAGCGCAGGCCGTCGACCTCGTCCCAGCTCACCGTGCGGCTACGCAACAGCGTGCGTGCGGTCACCGTGTCCCGGTCGGCCACCGTACGCAGCCGCACGATCGCGACCGAAGCCAGGACGGGAAGCACCATGAACACCGCACCCCAGGCGGGGAAGATCGTGATCATCACCAGCAGCCCAAGGGCCAGGAATCCCGAGGCGAAATGTGCCATCGGCGATATCCGGATCACGACGGGCTTGGCGGTGGATGCATCAGGTGTGCGACGCGAGGGCATGGCGCCATCTTCCCACCACCAGCGAGGGGGGCCGAGATTTGACGCTTGACCTGTACGGAGGCTACGGTCGCAGGTTATGAACGGCGGAATGCTCGTAGTAATTGGCCAGCGCGTTGGTGCCGCGCTTGCCCCGACCCGGGCATAGCCACACGCACCAGCGCGCAACCCTCGTACAGCCGCCGAAGCTGACGGGGGTTTTTTCTTGCCCGAAGAAATGAACAGGACCGAAAAGGACGACATTGTGAGCGCACCCACCACGCGACCGCCCGAGCCAACGGCGCCCGCCGACGGCGGAGCCACAGCACACACCGCCCCTAAGACCGGCACGACCTCCGCCAAGCGCGTCGCCCCGCAGCAGCTCACGGGCGCCCAGGCGGTAGTCCGCTCGTTGGAAGAACTCGGCGTCGACACCATCTTCGGGATCCCCGGCGGCGCGGTGCTGCCGGTCTACGACCCGCTCTACGATTCGCAGAAACTGCGCCACGTCCTGGTTCGCCACGAGCAGGGTGCCGGGCACGCGGCCAGTGGTTATGCCCATGCCACCGGCAAGGTCGGCGTGATGATGGCCACCTCGGGCCCCGGCGCCACCAACCTGGTGACCCCGCTGGCCGACGCCCAGATGGATTCCATTCCGGTGGTCGCCATCACGGGCCAGGTCGGTCGCGCGTTGATCGGCACCGACGCGTTCCAGGAAGCTGACATTTCCGGCATCACGATGCCGATCACCAAGCACAATTTCCTGGTGCGCAACGGCGACGACATCGCCCGGGTGATGGCCGAGGCGTTCCACATCGCTTCCACCGGCCGTCCCGGCGCGGTGCTGGTCGACATCCCCAAGGACATTTTGCAGGGTCAGTGCACCTTTGCCTGGCCGCCGCAGATCGACCTGCCCGGTTACAAGCCCAACACGAAGCCGCACAGCCGTCAGATCCGGGAGGCCGCCCGGCTGATTGCCGCGGCGCGCAAGCCGGTGCTCTACGTCGGCGGAGGGGTGATCCGCGGCGACGCCACCGAGGAGTTGCTGGATCTGGCCGAGCTGACCGGGATTCCGGTGGTCACCACGCTGATGGCGCGCGGCGCTTTCCCGGACAGTCACCCGCAGAATCTGGGCATGCCGGGCATGCACGGCACCGTCGCCGCGGTGGCCGCCCTGCAGAAGAGTGACCTGTTGATCGCCCTGGGTGCACGGTTCGACGACCGGGTGACCGGCAAGCTTGATTCCTTTGCGCCCGAGGCCAAGGTGATCCACGTCGACATCGACCCGGCTGAGATCGGCAAGAACCGCAATGCCGACGTGCCGATCGTGGGTGACGTCAAGCTGGCGATCACCGAATTGACCGAGGCTCTTCGCAAATTGGGCGGTTCGCCGAGGGTCAACCAGGACAACTGGTGGGAGTACCTGTCGGGGATCCGGGCCACCTACCCGCTGAGCTACGACCCGCAGCACGACGGCAGCCTCAGCCCGGAATACGTCATCCAGCAGCTGGGCAGGATCGCCGGGCCGGACGCCATCTACGTCGCCGGCGTGGGCCAGCATCAGATGTGGGCCGCGCAGTTCATCTCGTACGAAAAGCCGCGCACCTGGCTGAATTCCGGTGGTCTGGGCACCATGGGATTCGCCGTCCCGGCAGCCATGGGCGCCAAGATGGCCCGGCCCGACGCCGAGGTGTGGGCGATCGACGGTGACGGCTGCTTCCAGATGACAAATCAGGAGCTGGCCACTTGTGCGGTCGAAGGGGTGCCGATCAAGGTCGCGCTGATCAACAACGGCAACCTGGGCATGGTGCGCCAGTGGCAGACGCTGTTCTACGGAGAGCGGTACAGCCAAACCGATCTGGCCACGCACAGCCACCGCATCCCGGACTTCGTCAAGCTGGCCGAGGCCTACGGATGCGTCGGATTGCGTTGCGAGCGTGAAGAGGACGTGATCGACGTGATCAACCAGGCCCGGGCGATCAACGATCGCCCGGTGGTGATCGACTTCGTCGTCGGCGCCGACGCCCAGGTGTGGCCGATGGTGGCCGCGGGTTGCGGCAACGACGAGATCATGGCGGCACGCAATATCCGCCCGCTGTTCGACGACAACGAGGAAGGTCGAGCCTGATGGCCGCCAACACTGTCACCCATACCCTTTCGGTGCTCGTCGAAGACAAGCCCGGTGTGCTGGCACGCGTAGCCGCACTGTTCTCCCGGCGCGGTTTCAACATCGAGTCACTGGCCGTCGGCGCCACCGAGCAGAAGAACATGTCGCGGATGACGATCGTGGTCACCGCCGAGGAGACCCCGCTCGAACAGATCACCAAGCAGCTCAACAAGCTGATCAACGTGATCAAGATCGTCGAGCAGGACGGCGACAACTTTGTGGCGCGCGAGCTGGCGCTGATCAAGGTTCGAGCTGACGCCGGTACCCGCAGCCAGGTGATCGAGGCGGTGAACCTGTTCCGCGCCAAGGTGATCGACGTGTCCACCGAGTCGCTGACCGTCGAAGCCACCGGTACGCCGGAGAAGCTCGAGGCGCTGCTGCGGGTGCTCGAGCCCTACGGCATTCGTGAGCTCGTGCAGTCCGGCGTGGTGGCGCTGTCGCGCGGACCGCGCGGAATGACGAACAACAAGTAAAGACCCAGCAGTAACCACAGAAAGGTAAAGGCCATCGTGGCTTCAAATTCCATCGAGATGTTCTACGACGATGATGCCGACCTGTCGATCATTCAGGGTCGCAAGGTCGGGGTGATCGGTTATGGCAGCCAGGGCCACGCCCATTCGCTGAGCCTGCGCGACTCCGGTGTGCAGGTGAAGGTCGGCCTCAAAGAGGGTTCCAGGTCGCGCGAGAAGGTCACCGAGCAGGGCCTCGAGGTCGACACTCCGGCCGAGGTCGCCAAGTGGGCCGACGTCATCATGCTGCTGGCGCCCGACACCGCGCAGGCCGAGATCTTCAAGAACGATATCGAGCCCAACCTCGAGGCCGGTAACGCGCTGTTCTTCGGCCACGGTCTGAACATTCACTTCGGCCTGATCAAGCCGCCGGCCAACGTCACCATCGGCATGGTGGCCCCGAAGGGCCCCGGCCACCTGGTGCGCCGCCAGTTCGTCGACGGCAAGGGCGTGCCCTGCCTGGTCGCCGTCGAGCAGGACCCGACCGGTGAAGGCCTGGCGCTGGCGCTGTCCTACGCCAAGGGCATCGGCGGCACCCGTGCCGGCGTCATCAAGACCACGTTCAAGGACGAGACCGAAACCGACCTGTTCGGCGAACAGGCCGTGCTGTGCGGCGGTACGGTCGAGCTCATCAAGGCGGGCTTCGACACCCTGGTGGAAGCCGGCTACGCGCCCGAAATGGCGTACTTCGAGTGCCTGCACGAACTCAAGCTGATCGTCGACCTGATGTACGAGGGCGGCATCGCCCGGATGAACTACTCGGTGTCCGACACCGCGGAGTTCGGCGGCTACCTGTCGGGTCCGCGCGTGATCGACGCCGACACCAAGGAGCGCATGCGCGCCATCCTCAAGGACATTCAGGACGGCAGCTTCGTCAAGGAGCTCGTCGCCAATGTCGAGGGCGGCAACAAGCGCCTGGAGAAGCTGCGCAAGGAGAACGCCGAGCACCCGATCGAGGTCACCGGCAAGAAGCTGCGCGACCTGATGAGCTGGGTCGACCGGCCCATTACGGAGACTGCGTAGCACTCGACTTCGGCGCGCTAACCGTCGCTCACGGGCGTTGGTTAGCGCGCCGAAGTCGCGTTCAGGGGCGGGTGAACGGATGCGGCCGCCACATGCGGGCGGTCAGCAGTATCGGCACGATGATGTAGGGCAGGTTGTAGGCCAGCGCCTTCGGCACGTTGGTGAAGGTGTAGTCGTAGGCGGTGTTGCAGACCGCCTGGAAAAGCGCTGCGTCACCGGCGAATCCGACCATCACCACGATAAAGGTCGTTTGGACGACCATGCCCGTGTAGATGAACGACGGCTTGCGGATCCACTCGCGCCCCTTGATAAAGGCGTAGACGAGCAGCACGTAGAAGGTTCCGAACACCACCGCGGACACACTCGCGCCGACCTGCAGGAACCGCGGGTTGGCGATCAACAGTGGATCGGTGCCCCCGGCGTAGACGTGATACACCACGCGGGCCAGGAAGAAATCGGAGTCCGGGTCGGGGCGGCTCACCATGTTGACGATGTCGCCGGTGAACGAGGACCCGATGAACACGGTGAACACGACGATGAAGAACCAGTCGTAGCGGCGCTCGCGCAACGGGATCGGACTGCGCCCGGCGCCCGGCTCGGCGGTGGTTGCGGCCGCGGAGATGGTCATGGCCGCTGATGCTAGGGCTTCCAGCCGCTTGGGACGGCAGATTCCCGAAATTACAACAGTAAGGTCTTCTGTATCGCCGGGGCTTCCTGCGGGGAACGGCGGGGTACTCCGTCGTGTGCAACGCTTCAAGAGATTCACAGCAACGGCGAAGGAGTTCGGCAATGACAACGTCCAGAGGTAGCGTGCTCGGTGCGCTGACGGTGGGTGCGCTGGGGGTCGGTGTTCTGGGGGCCGCGGCCTTCGTGTCGATGCCGACAGCGGCGGCCGCGCCCTGCAACGCCAGCGGGTTGGCCACCACATCCAGCGGTGTGCTGGCCGCAGCCGGCGGATATCTGGCCAATCATCCCGGGGCCGACGATGTGCTGACCGCCGCGGCAAGCCAGTCAGCCGAGGATGCAAAGGCCTCGGTGCGGTCGTATTTCATCGGACATCCCGGTGAGTTGTTCGATCTGCAGAACATCGCGGGCCCGCTGCGCGATCTGCGCAACCAGTGCGGAGTGGCTATCTCCCCGGGCCAGCTGGCGCTGCTGTTCGAGCAAGTGTCCTAGGATTTCGGCGCGAGTGACGGTAGTGGCAGCCCGAATTCGCGTTTGAGCACCGTGCGCGCGGCGTAATAGCCGGACATGCCGTGCACACCGGTTCCCGGCGGGGTCGCCGACGAGCACAGGTAGGCCTTGGGGATCGGCGTGGTCCACGGATTCCAACGCAGGGTTGGGCCGACCATCGCGGCGAAGAGCGTGGCGCCGCCGACGATGATGTCCCCCCCGACGTAATTGGCGTTGTAGCGTGACATCTGCGCTGCAGTCACACACCGCGACGCCAGCACCAGATCCCGGAACCCGGGTGCGGCCTTCTCGAACAGGCCGGTGATGGTTTCGGTGAGGTCCTCGGTCGAGTTGGCTGGGACGTGCGCATAGGTCCACAGTGGCCGCCGCCCCGCAGCGTCGACGCGTGACGGATCGGACACGTGCGGAAGCGCTGCCAATGTCATCGGCCAGTCGGCGTGCCGGCCTGAGGCGATCTCCTTCTCGGAGTACGCCATCTGCGCTCTGGTCCCGCCCATATGGACAGTCGGGGAGGTCGCCACCCGCTGATCGCGCCACGGAATCTCACCGGAGAGCACGAAGTCCACCTTGCACACACCAGGGCCAAACCGATAGCGCCGCAATGACTTTGCGTAGCTGTCCGGTACTGCTGAGCCGTAGATGTTGAGCAGGGCGGTTGGGGCGGTGTCGTAGATAGCCACACCGGGGGGAGGGGAGGTCACCGGCTCGCCGACGACCAGTTCGCCACCGTGGGCCTGCAGATCGGCAAGCATGGCGTCGACGATGGCCTGGCTGCCACCGACCGGCACCGGCCAGCCGACGGTGTGCGCCAGTGTGCCGAGCATGGTGCCTGCGCCGCTGTTGACTGGCGACGGCATCGTCGAAATCGCATGTGCGCCAACGCCGGTGAAGAGCGCGCGAGCGTCGTCGCCGCGCAGCGTGCGCCACGCCGGGCTGCCCTGGGCCAGCACCCGGAGGCCGGCCCGCACCATGGTGGGCAGATCGGGCGGCAGCGAGCGTTTGTCGCCGAGGAAGAAGCCAACGACGCCGCCGGGATGCTCGGCGAGCGGACCGAACAACCGGCGCCAGGAGCGCCCGTCGTCAAGTTCGGCGCAGGTGCGCTCCAACGAGTGGTAGGCGATCGCGGCGGGCCGGTTCGGCAGCGGGTTGGCGTAGGAGATCTCCGGTACCGCAAGCTGCACCCCGCGCGCCGCAAGGTCGTACTCGGCGAAGAACGGCGAGGCCAACGCCAGCGGGTGCACCGCAGAGCAGACGTCGTGACGGATGCCGGGGAATTCCGGGTCGGCCGCGGTGCGGGCGCCGCCACCGAACGTCGGCTGGCCCTCGATGACGCGCACCTTCAAGCCGGCTCGCGCACAGATGACGGCAGCCGCCAACCCGTTGGGACCACTGCCGACGACGGTCACGTCCACCCGCTAAGTAGACCGCACCACGGCCGCTGATCGTGCACCGGGCAACAACCACTAGGCTGACCGGCGTGAATCTGCCCGTTGTATTGATCGCAGACAAGCTTGCCGAGTCGACCGTCGCGGCCCTGGGCGACCAGGTCGAAGTCCGCTGGGTCGACGGCCCGGACCGGCCGAAACTGCTGGCCGCGGTCGCCGACGCCGACGCGCTGTTGGTGCGTTCGGCCACCACCGTGGACGCCGAGGTCATTGCCGCCGCGCCCAAGCTGAAGATCGTCGCCCGCGCCGGCGTCGGCCTGGACAACGTCGACGTCGACGCCGCCACCACGGCCGGCGTGCTCGTCGTCAACGCGCCCACGTCGAACATCCACAGCGCCGCCGAGCACGCGCTGGCGCTGATGTTGTCCGCCGCGCGGCAGATCCCCGCCGCCGACGCCACGCTGCGCGAGCACACCTGGAAGCGCTCGTCGTTCTCGGGCACCGAGATCTTCGGCAAGACGGTCGGCGTGGTGGGACTGGGCCGCATCGGGCAGCTCGTCGCCCAACGGCTGGCCGCGTTCGGCACCCACGTCATCGCCTACGACCCCTACGTGTCGGCGGCCCGCGCCGCCCAGCTGGGTATCGAGCTGCTCACGCTCGACGACCTGCTGTCCCGCGCCGACTTCATCTCCGTGCACCTGCCCAAGACCCCGGAGACCGCCGGTCTGCTCGGTAAGGAAGCACTGGCCAAGACCAAGCCTGGCGTGATCATCGTCAACGCGGCCCGCGGCGGCCTGATCGATGAGCAGGCCCTGGCCGACGCGATCACCAGCGGCCACGTGCGCGGCGCCGGACTCGACGTGTTCAGCACCGAACCGTGCACCGACAGCCCGCTGTTCGAGCTGCCACAGGTGGTCGTCACCCCGCACCTCGGTGCCTCCACCGAGGAGGCTCAGGACCGGGCGGGCACCGACGTCGCGGCCAGTGTGAAGCTCGCGCTGGCCGGCGAGTTCGTGCCCGACGCGGTCAACGTCGGCGCCGGTGCGGTCAGCGAAGAGGTGGCGCCGTGGCTGGACCTGGCCCGCAAGCTGGGCCTGCTCGCCGGTGTGCTGTCCACCGGGGCCGCCACCAGCCTGTCGGTACGGGTCTCCGGTGAGCTGGCTTCCGAAGACGTTGAGGTGCTGAAGCTTTCGGCGCTGCGCGGCTTCTTCTCGACGGTGACCGATCAGCAGGTGACGTTCGTCAACGCGCCAAACCTGGCCGCCGAACGCGGTCTGGCCAGCGAGCTGACCACCGCCACCGAGAGCCCCAACCACCGCAGCCTCGTCGACGTGCGGGTGGTGGGACCGGACGGCGCGGCGACCAATGTGTCCGGGACGCTCTCCGGGCCGCAGCAGGTCCAGAAGATCGTTCAGATCAACGGCCGCAGCTTCGATCTGCGTGCCGAGGGCGTGAACCTGGTTCTGCACTACTCCGATCAGCCCGGGGCGCTCGGCAAGATCGGCACCCTGCTCGGCAACGCCGACGTGAACATCCTGGCGGCTCAGCTGAGCCAGGACACCACCGGCAGGGCCGCGACCGTGATGCTGCGGTTGGACCGCGAGGTCGACGACGACGTCCGGTCGGCCATCGGTGACGCCGTTGGTGCGACGACGCTGGAAGTGGTGGACCTGTCATGAAACTGGCGGTAATCGCGGGCGACGGGATCGGCCCGGAAGTCATCGACGAAGCGCTGCAGGTGCTCGACATCGTGCTGCCCGGTGTGGACAAGACCGAGTACGACCTCGGTGCGCGCCGCTACCACGCGACCGGTGAGCTGCTCACCGCGGAGACCATCGAGGAATTGAAGGGCTACGACGCCCTCCTGCTCGGCGCGATCGGCGATCCGTCGGTGCCCAGCGGGGTGCTGGAGCGCGGCCTGCTGCTCAAACTCCGCTTCGCCCTGGACCATCACGTCAACCTGCGGCCGGGCCGGCTGTACCCCGGTGTCAGCAGTCCGCTGTCCGGGGTGACGAATATCGACTTCGTCGTGGTGCGCGAGGGCACCGAAGGCCCCTACACCGGCAACGGCGGCGCGCTGCGCGTCGGCACACCGCACGAGGTCGCCACCGAGGTCAGCGTGAACACCGCGTTCGGAGTCGAGCGGGTGGTCCGCGACGCGTTCGCCCGCGCGCAGGCCCGGCGCAAACACCTCACCCTGGTGCACAAGACCAACGTGCTGACCTTCGCGGGCAGCCTGTGGTCGCGGGTCGTCGATGAAGTGGGGCGGGCGTTTCCTGACGTCGAGGTCGCTTACCAGCACATCGACGCCGCCACCATCCACATGGTCACCGACCCGGGACGGTTCGACGTCATCGTCACCGACAACCTCTTCGGCGACATCATCACCGACCTCGCCGCCGCGGTATGCGGCGGGATCGGACTGGCTGCGAGCGGCAATATCGATGCCACCCGGACCAATCCGTCGATGTTCGAACCCGTCCACGGCAGTGCGCCCGACATCGCGGGCCAGGGCATCGCCGACCCGACGGCGGCGGTGATGTCGGTGGCACTGCTGTTGCGCCACATCGGCGAGGACGCCGCGGCCGCCCGCGTCGACACCGCGGTCGGCGATCATCTGGCCAGCCGCGGTGACGCGACGTACTCGACGCGTGAAGTCGGCGACCGGATCCGCGCGGCGCTCTAGGACTCTGCTGAATTAGTGGCTTGTGGGGCGGGGTGCCTCAAAGCGCTCTGTGGCGCGTGGGGTTAAGTCAGACCCGGAGGTCGA
>FLQS01000079.1 GCA_900078375.1 uncultured Mycobacterium sp.
CGCCTGATCTCCAAGGCCGGTGACAGCGTCACCACCTACGGCGAACCCTGGAACATGAACTAACAACCGCCGGCAACGGCCCAGCCGTTCAGCGGTTTCTCAGCGCACGCCTGCCATCGTGAGCGTGGTCGGAAATGACCCGGCGCGACATCGTCGTCGCGTCAGGAACGTGTTAGTCCAGCCGATTGGGGATTCAGGTCGACGTGATCGATTTGGGCATCCTGCTGCCCGAGTTGCGTGGCTACGAGGGCTGAGTCGATTGCGCAGTCCGCTGGTGAGGATGACCGCCCCGCCGGCGCAGCCGATTCGCCGGTAGGTTCATCAAATCCGACAGCGCGGTGCCCGCGCGGTGCTGAACAGCGCGACCACCCTTCCAGGAGATCGCGGGGTGCAAACGCCCCGTTTTTAAGCTGACCCACCCACCACAGCGACGAGGAAGGTGGCGAGAAAATTGGCCTGCCTACCGGATAGCCGAACGTGGGGTGTTTGTGCCAGGAAGATCGCCGCCGGGTTCGCTGAGTGGGGGCGCCCTTTAGCGCCCAGAACAGTGCGGTGGCGTGAGGCCCGCGCATCACATAGCGCACCGGCGCGTCGAGTGGCCCGCCTGGCGGGAGTTCGGCGCGGGTCGTCGGCATGGTCTCGGTGGAGGCGCCTCAGCGGCCCTCTGGATATCGGCCGGTTCTGCTGTACTGGACGAGCCGTTCATTGATTTGGTGGAGGACATTGTGCGCATCCTGGTCGTCGAGGACGAGCCGCGACTGGCCGAACTGATTCGTCGTGGTTTGGTGGCCGAAGGGTTCGTCGTGCAGGTGGCCGGCGACGGGCGGGTGGGATTCGATGAGGCCGTCGGCGGCGGATTCGACGTGCTGGTTCTCGACATCATGTTGCCGTCGATGAGCGGCTACGAAATCGTGCGCGACCTGCGCAAGGCGGACGTGTGGACCCCGGTGCTCATGTTGTCGGCCAAGGACGGGGAGTACGACCTGGCCGATGCATTCGACCTCGGCGCGGATGACTACTTGATCAAGCCGTTCTCGTTCGTGGTGCTGATCGCCAGATTGCGGGCGCTGCTGCGCCGGGGCGCGCCGGCGCGCCCACCCGTGCTGCGGGTCGATGATCTTGAGTTAGACCCAGCCCGCCACCAAGTGAACCGAGCCGGCGTCGAGGTGGAGTTGACGCCCCGCGAGTACGGGGTGCTCGAGTACTTGATGCGCCACGCCGATACGGTCGTCACCAAGCAGGAGGTTCTGCAGTCGGTATGGGACATCAACTACGAAGGCGACGACAATATCGTCGAGGTCTACGTCGGGTATCTGCGGCGCAAACTCGACGTTCCTTTCGGCACGCAGACCATTCACACCGTGCGGGGGGTGGGTTACCGGATGTCCTCGGCGGGCGCATAACTGTCGGTGTCGGCCGGCAGGGTCACCGTGACGCACGCCCCGCCGCCCGAGTCTCCGATGCTGACGGTGCCGTGGTGAGCGGCCACGATTTCAGCGACGATGGCCAACCCGAGCCCGCTACCACCCGCATCGCGGGTTCGAGCGGCATCGAGGCGCACGAACCGTTCGAACACCCGCTCGCGTTGGTCGGCCGGTATTCCCGGTCCGTCGTCGGCGATGCGGATGACGGCGCTGTCTCTCACTCGCTCGCAAACGAGTTCGACGGTGCTGTGGGCGTGTCGGGCGGCGTTGTCGACGAGATTGCGCACCATGCGCGTGAGCTGTCTGCGGTCGCCGCTAACCCGGGCGGCGCCGATCCGTGCCCGCACCGTCAATCGCGGGTTGCTTTGCAGGCGGGCCTTTTCGGTGGCGATGATGTCGTCGAGGTCGACGTTGTCGGCACGGATAGTAAGCTCGTGTTCATCGGCGCGAGCCAATAAGAGCAGGTCGTCGACGAGATCGCGCATGCGGCGGGTTTCAGGAATCAGCGACTCGTCGACCAGTTCGGCGTCGAGCATGTCGGGTCGGTTGTGGGCCAGCTCCAGCGCGGTGCTGATCGCCGACAAGGGACTGCGCAACTCATGGGACACGTCGGAGATGAACCTACGTTGTGCGGCGTGCCCGGCCTGCAGCCGGGTCAGCATATTGTTCATGGTCTGTGCGAGATGGGCAATCTCGTCGCCGGTCGGTGGTACTGGGACGCGTTCGTCGAGCTGCTCGGTGCTGATGGTGTCAACGCGGGCGCGGATGCGTTCGACGGGACGCAGCGCCCGCCCCACCAGGAAGTAGGTCGCCCAAGCGACTAGCGCGACGACGAGCGGTCCGCTGATGGCCAACATCAGCCCGACGGTGGCCACGGTCGTTTCGACGGGTTCACGGTCCCCGCCGACGAGGACAGTGACCGGTCCCGCCGGAGTCGCGGCGCCGCGCGCAGTGACCCACAAGTCGCCGCGGTCGCCGGCCAACTGGATGCGCCCAAGTGTCACCGTCTGCCCGGGTGGCACGACCACCGACGCCACAGCTGACTTGGGGGCTCCGGCCGACGCGAGCTGTACCGCACCCCGGTCGTCGAGGACCTGGATAAGAGCGACCTGGCCGTCGGTGCCCAACAGGCCAGGATCGAGTTCGGCGGGGCCGTCGGTGCGCATCTGTTCGACGAGTTGACCGGCGCGGGTCTGGGCCGCGGCCTGGGTAGATCGTTGCAACGTGTGGTAGAGGACGAAGAGCATGGCTGCCGATGCGACACCGATCCCGAGTGTCACCATGACGGCGGCCGCCACGGTGGATCGGGCGCGCACCGACCAGCGCGACAGCCGGCCCGCCGCCGAGATCAGTTGCGGGCGGTCCATCGTCAGCCCTGAGCCGCCTTCAGTGGCGGGCCGGGTCGTGCGCACGTGCACCTGTGTAGTGCCTCCTGGTTGTCGCGCGTCCGCTCTCATGGGCGGCGCTACCGTGTTCGCGTCGACACCGGTGGTTCGGGGTCGTGATGAGTCGATTCTTCGGCACCGACGACGTCACGGCTGGGTGATCACGCTGATTTCCTCGGTCCTGCACATACGCGCTTCGAAAATCGTCTCGGGTGTCGGTGGTTGGGCGCGCGCCCAGAAGCAGACCGTCCAGCACATCACTGGCCCACGAGTGCGGTGCCCGTGCTCGCGCGGTGCACAAGCACACCCGCGCGGCGGGCAACGCCAGGAGCATGCCGGCGAGCACCGCGGCGTGACGTACCGCAGGCGGACCTGGTGATCGTCATGTCCGTCAAGCGTCGACGCCCGCCGCTGTCATTGGTCACGGATGAGGCCGCGTGCGGGGTGGCGGGTGAACAGCAACACCGCGGCGGCGCTGACTGCGCCCAGCGCCCCGACCGTGACCGCGGCGGTGGCCCCGAGATAGGTCCACGGGACCGCGATGTTGTCCGGCGGCGGGTCGAACACACCGCTGAGCACTTTGACCAGCATCACCGACAGCACCGACCCGGTGAGCCCGCCGGCGAAGATCCCGATGGTGGTCAGGATGGCGGTTTCGCTGAACACCATCGCGCGCAGGTGGCGGCGGTGGGCGCCCAGCGCCGAGAGCAGGGCGTAGATGCGGCGCCGGTCGGTCAGGCCGAGGCCCAGCACGAGCGCGCCCGCTCCGACGGCCAGCACCAGCGCGAAGGACAGTTCGATGCGGGTCAGCCCGGACAGGTCCACTGCGGTCAGGCTGGACCCGACGTCGGCCCGCACCGCGTTGATGTCGGTCACCGTCGCCCCGGTACCGACCACGGCGCGGATGCGGGCGGCGACCGCGGCGGTGTCGCGGCCACCGGTATCGATCAGATATTCGTTGGGGGCCGCCGCGCCGGTCTGCGCGGCGAGGTAGTCGGCGTTGGCAACTAGGAAGCTGTCCTTGGGGGCGGTGGGGAACTCGGTGACGACTCCGGCGTAGCGGAAGGTGACCGGGCGCGGTTGCCGGGTGGAGGCGTCGACGATGCGCAGCGTTACCTGGTCGCCGGGACGTAATTGGAAGTCGTGCACCGTTTCTGCCGACAGCAGGATCGAGTCGGGCCGGGTGACCAGGGCGCTCATCCGCGCCCTCGCGGTCGATTCCGGAAAATAGCTATCCTGCAGGGCGGTTGCGCGGGTGATCGAGGCTGGGCGCACCCCGTAGAGGTCTTGCAGGTCAGCGCCGATGTATGCGAACCGGTGAGCCATGGGTTCCACGGCGCGCACCCCGGGCACGGCGGCGAGCCTGCCGGCGACCTCGGCCGGTAACGGCGCTGTCGCCGTCACGGTGACGTCGGCGCCGTTGGTCAGTTGAGCGTCGACTTCGGCCTGTTGGCGGTAGGTGGCGTTGAATGTCGCCGTGGACGCGGCGAACGCCACCGCCAAGGTGAGCATCACGATGGCGCGCACCAGCGGGCGACGTGCACGGGACATTCCCGCGGCGATGGTGTTCGCCAAGTCACCGGTGAACGGCCGCAGCGCCGCGGCGATCAGTGGGCGGCCGCGCCCGAGCAGCAGATCGGCCAGTCGCCAGGTGAGCAGCCCGGCGCCGATCCATAGCAGCGCGGGGCCGGCGAACGCCCAGTACGACACCGAGATCGCTGGCACCCCTTCGGGGGCCAGCACCAGCTGATACCCGCGGCCAGTGGTGGCGTAGAACACCACCGCCGCCGCGCCCAGGATGAGGCCGTCGATGCCCAACCGTGCCCAGACCGGCACGCTGAGCGTGCCCAGGCGCATCCGCGCGTCGGCAACGGTTTGTGTGCGCACCTCGCGTCTTGCCTGCACCAGCACGGTCGCGGCCGCCACCGCCATCCCGGCGGCCGCGGCCGCCGCCGGCCACCCCACCGCGGCGGTGGCCGTGCTCCCGAACCGCGGCGACCCGAAGGCCAGCCAGTTGACCACCGCTGCGGCAGCCAGCCCGGCCACAGCCCCGACCGCGCCGATGACGGCTGCCTCAGCAGCGGCCAATCCGAACAGCTGACGTGCGGTGGCCCCCCGTGCCCTTAGCACAGTCTGCTCGGCGCGGCGCCGGTCGGCGCCGGCGGAGGTGACGGTGGCGGTGAGCAGGGCGGCCAACACGGCACCGGGCAGCCCCAGGAACACAAACAACACCCGGGCATAGGCGGCGTCGCCGCGTGCGGCGTCCAGCGCCGCACCGAGGTTGTCGCCGACGAGCACGGCCCCGGCGCTGCGGGCTTCCAGGTTGCGTGCCGCGGCGCGCACTGTTGTGTAGGCGGCGCCGGGATCGGCCGGCAGGGCATGGGCGCGACGTAGATGGATCTGTGTGGAGACCAGATCCGGGCGGGTGGCAGTCAGCGGATTGAACAGGTTGTGCCACTGCGTTTCTGGAAGCAGCACCACGTTGTCGGGCGGTGCGGCCGGCTGCGCGGTTGGTGCAGCGCCGACGGTTTGGAACAATGAATTCGCTTGCGGCAGTTCTACGATCCCGGCCACCGTCACCGCAACGGCGGGCAGTCCGGCGCGGCCGATGCTGATCGTCTCGCCGGGAGCAACGTGCAGGTTGGCCGCGGTCTGCTGAGCCAGCAGCACACCGGTGTCCGCACCGGTCAAGGTACGGATCTGGTTCGGGAACAGAATTCGGTAAGTCGCCGGGATGCCCAGCACAACCCCGGGACCGGTGGTTTGGGTGCTGCCGGCGACGGTGGCCGACAACCCACTGGTTTGGGCGAATTCGACCCGCGCGTCGGCCCTCACGCCGGCAGTGGCGCTGACCAGTCGGGCAGCCGCAGCGGTGTCCGCGCCGGGGGTGATTTGGACCTGCCAGTCCACGGCCACGCTGTGCACCGCGCGTTCGGTCATAGTGGCTTCCGAGGTGGCAAGAAACGATCCCAACGTGGCGATCAGGGCGACAGCGACAGCGACGCCGGCGGTGGCCCCGAGGAGGCGGGCGCGTTGGCGGCGCAGCAGGCCGGTGAGCCACACTGTGATCATCGTTGGTTCTCGTCGCTGGTGGTAATCCGCAAGCGGCCGTCGCGCATCGCCCACTCAGTGGGTAGACGCCGGGCGATCACGGGGTCGTGAGTAGACACGATCAGCGCAGCACTCAGCTCGTCGGCGGCGCGCAGCAAGACGTCGATCACCAGCGCGGCGGTCGCGTGGTCGAGCTGGCCCGTGGGTTCATCGGCCAAGATCAGCCGCGGCGCGCTAGCAAGGACGCGGGCAATGGCGACGCGCTGCGCCTGCCCACCGGATAACGCGTCGGGTAACGCCTCGCTCAGCGCATCGACACCCAGCCGGGCCAGCGCCTCGCGGGCGCAGGCGGTGGCCTCGCGCTCCGGGTGTCCGGCGAACAGCAGCGGTAGGCGCACGTTTTCGATCACGTCGAGGTTGGGCACCAGGCTGCGGCCCTGGAAGACAAGCCCCGCTGCGGGACGGGCTGTGCTCGGCTCCGCAGGCAACCAGCTCATGGTGCCGGAGGTGGGTTCATCCAGGCCGGCCAGCAGGTGTAACAGGGTGGACTTGCCCGATCCCGACGGCCCCGTCAACGCGATGCGGTCATGGCAGGCGACCGTCACGGTCACACCGCGCACTGCCACCACGGTGCCAGTGCCTGTACCGAAGCAACGGGTGAGGTGCTCGGTGCGCACCACGGTGGGCTCATCTACATCCGACTCCGCCCGCACCGGCAGATCCGTGTTCCGGACGTTGTTCACGGCATCACCTGTCCGTCGATGAGGGTGACAACCCGGTCGGCGCTCGCGGCCACCGCCGAGCTGTGGCTGGCGATGACGATCGCGGCCCCGGCCGCGGCCCGCTCCCGCAGCACGGCCAACACGCCGGCTTCGGTGGCGGTATCCAGCTCTCCGGTCGGTTCATCGGCCAACACCACCTCCGGGTCATTGGCCAGCGCGACGGCCAGCCCGGCGCGGGCAAGCTCCCCGCCCGACAGCTGCTCGGGGTAGGCGTCGGCGCGTTCGGCGATACTCAACGAGGCCAGCAGCACCGTCGGGTGTGTCCGGACGAGCCCGCCGGCCAGTCGTTGGGCCAGCCGCACGTTCTGTTCAACGGTCAACGGCATCAACAGGTTTCGATCCTGATACAGCAGGCCGACGTGTCGGGCGCGAAGCCGACAGCGCAGCTGTTCGGATTGATGACTGATGCGCTGCCCCCCCAGCCAGACGGTGCCACCGTCGGGTTCGTCCAGACCAGCCAGACAGGCCAGCAACGTGGACTTACCCGACCCGGACGGGCCGACCACGGCAACCAGTTCACCCGCGCACACGGTCAGTGACACCCCCCGCAGGGCCAGTGTCTCCTCGTCACCCGCGCGGAAGAACCGGTACAGCGAGACGGCCTCCAGCACTGGGGCGCTGCCCTGGGCGCGCACAGCCGCATCGAGAAGGGCTTGCGTCACTTCCGGCGTGGTCATCGCAGCCACGCGAACGAGTCGGTGACGGTGCGCCACGGGTCGACGGTGTCCGAGCCCGTCGGCGCGGCCAGCGTGACCACCGCGCCGCGCCCGCCGTGGGCGTATTCGTAGCGGGCGACGTCTTGACGGACCGACTTTCCGGTGACCGGGCTCGGTGGCGAATCGGCCTGATAGCTGATCACGATCACCGGGCCCGCCGACCGTTGCACGGTGCTGACGTCTGCTGCGGTGAACCCGGGCGTGTGCGCGGCGATGCCGGGTACTTCGACGGTGCGGGCGTAGGTTTCGGTGGGTTGATAGAAGCCGTCGTGGGGGCCGACGGTGATGCTGTTGTACTTGTCGCTGAAGGTGACCGTCGACCCGGAATCGGTGCGCGCCCAGCCTTCGGGGTACTTCAGTGTGTAGGACCCGTCGGCAGCGGTGTAGGAGACGAAGGCTTGGTTGTCCGGGATGTCGCCGGGCGGGTTCGACTCGGTCACCGACTGCGCAGCGCTGGCCGATGCTGGTGCCGACGATGTACCGGCAGGGCCGCCGGCACCGCACCCGGCGGCCACGCCGATAACCACAACGCCGCCGGCCGCCGCCGCCAACACGTTCTTCATGACAGGCATGTCTTCCTCGATTCCTGGATGGGATGTCGCGGCGCGGGAGGTCCCAGTACGGCGAAGCACTGGGGGTTCGTGTCCCGCGCCGCGAGGTGGCACCGACGGCACAGCCGCAGTGCCGGGCCGATGCGTGGGGTGCCTCAGCAGGGGGCGTCAGGTCCGCCCTGGTCGCCACCTTGGATGTTGTCCTTGTCCGGTGCGCCCGGCTGATCGGGGGTGTCTCCGGGCTTGGGGGCGTCGCACTGTTGCGAGGTCGGCGGCGGCGTAGGCGGCGGCGTAGGCGCGGCCTGCGCGAGCGCCGCGCTGACCCCGCCGAGCGTCGCAGCGGCCAACATCGTGCCGATTCCGGCGAGTAGCCGCTGTGTGGTTCTCCTCATGGGTTGTCTATTCCTTCCTGTTCAATCGAACCCGTGCGGGGGGCCGATGAGTTCACCGTGCCCGCGATCTGCTGAACATTCGCTGTGCGCGGCTGAAGACGACGCCACCCTCGGCGGTCACGCCGCACCACGCACTCGCAGACACGTTGTGGCACTGCGGGTTCCGACGCGATCTGCACGATCCGTCCTTGTCTGAACGTGGGTTGACGGGATGCGGCAGGGATCCGGTGCGGTTGAAGAACAGCCGGCACATGCCCTCGCGCCGGTCGAGGCTGGCGTAAGGGGTGGTGGCGGCCGAAGGGTTGATCGCCCCGGAGGCTCCGCGCAATGTTGCCTGCTCGAAGCTGTGGATTGGCCGGGAATTGGCTGAATTGCGTTGGTATTCAGCGTCTTCTCAGCGGCGGTCTGACACGGTGTGGCGGCGGTGTCCGGAACGGTTGAAGTGGCTGCAGACAAGCCGCGTGGATGCGATCTCCGGTGTCGGATTCGACGATGCACCGCGTGGTTCGGCCCACCGTCGATGGCCGCGGATTGGATAGTGATGATATTTGCGCGTGTCTTGCGTGCGATGGCCCGGCTGCTGCAGACCCCGAAGGAATCGGTTCCGCTCGCCGAGAAGGTGTTCCGCGGTGCGCTGCTGTTACCCGTCTATTCGGTGTTATCAATGCTGTTGCGGGGCCGCGCTCGGCTGGGTCGTACGGTTTTGGTGGCGGGTCGAACGGGTTTCGGTGCCACCTTGATGTGCCGCCTGCCGGACCTCATCGCGACCTACATTTGGGTCTTTGAGGAGTGGGAACCAGATCTGACGCGTTTCGTCGCCAGCAGATGCGACGACGGTGATGTCTTCATCGACGTCGGTGCGAATACCGGCTACTACTCGCTGCTGGCAGCACGCTCGGTGGGCGTCCACGGGAGCGTGGTCGCCGTGGAGGCCTCGCCGACGATGTTTGACGAATTGCGTCGAAATGTTCGGGCTGACCAGCTCGGTGATCACATTCGCCTGGTGAACAAGGCGGCCGCAGCGAAATCCGGAACGCTGACGGTCTTCTCCGGCCCACGGCACAACGCCGGGATGTCGACGACGTTGCCGACGCGAGGTCTTGACGTCGAGTCGACCATCGAAGCGCTGCCCCTCGACCAGATCCTGACATTCGACGAGGTCACGTCAATCCGGATCGTCAAGATCGATGTCGAGGGCGCCGAACCGGATGTCTTGGCGGGGATGGCCAACCTGATCGGATTGCTTCGCTCCGACGCCGAGATCGTCGTCGAGCTCTCGCCGCGGTGGTGGCCTGACCCGCACCTGCGACCGATCGACGTGCTGCGCCCATTTGTTGAGGCCGGCTTCAACGTCTACAAAATGGAGAACAGCTACACCGCCTGGCGATACTTATGGCCCAACGACGTGAGCAACGCGATCCGGGTGCGCGACGATCTCACCAAGCGAGTCTCGCGACTCGACCTCGTGCTCTCTCGCCACGACGGCGACTTTCTGGCGATCGAGACGAAAACCGTTCGCGGCGGGTAAGGCGGCCGGCCCGATCTTTGGTGGGGTCCTGGTGGCAGCGTCGACTGGCAGATCGGATCGCCCGGTGCTGCCCGAATCCACTGGCGCAGAAGACGTTCCATCCCGGGGTCACCGCGTGAGTTCGTTGTGACCGAAATGGTGGGGATCCGCCGGAGCCTGCACGGGACTCTCAGTGCTCTTTCAGCCCGTCGGTGTGATACTCCGGGCTCCGGACGTTCGTTGGTGAGCGCCCGGACATCGAGTGAGTCGGCAACTCGCCCAACGTGATTGGGGGGTCTGGCTCGTGATGATTTCTACACGGTGACGGGCATACAGATGCGGTCACCGCACTGGTGATGGAGGAATATGAGGATCGTCGGTCGGTTGCTGGTGGCGGTGATTGCTGCGGTTGCGGCGTTGTTCGTCGGGACAGGC
>FLQS01000060.1 GCA_900078375.1 uncultured Mycobacterium sp.
GACCGCGTTGACTCATCTGAAATGCGCGCGAATGGGTGGTTCGTTGACTCATCTGAAATGCGCGCGTGGACGGCGCGTCTGCCGGCTTGGTCAGCAATGACTTCGGTAGGCCCAGGTGATGGGGTTGACATTGGGCGAACGCAGAGCAGTGACGCAGGCAGCGGCGATCCGCTACCAGCAGGCCAGTAAGCGCGGGAAGAGTCGGATTCTCGACGAGTTGTGCGCCAATACCGGCTGGCACCGAAACCATGCCCGCAAGGCGCTCACAGCCGCGCTGCAGCCCAGGATCGTCACCGTGCGCGGTCCCCGGCCAGTCAAGTACGGGCCCGAGGTCATCGCCGCATTGACGGTCTGCTGGACGGTGCTGGGAATGCCCGCCGGTAAACGGCTCGCCCCCATGCTCGCAGAGCTGGTGGCCGTGCTGCGTCACTTCCGGGAGCTGGTCATCAGTGATGAGACAGCGGCGTTGCTGGTCTCGATGTCGGCGGCCACCATCGATCGCCGCCTGGCCGATGAGCGAGCCAAATACACGATCAGAGGACGTGTGGGCACCAAGCCGGGATCGCTGCTCAAAAGCCAGATCCCGGTACGCACCTGGGCCGAATGGGATGACGCTGTGCCCGGCTTCGTCGAGATCGACACGGTCTTCCACGACGGCGGCAATCGCGGTGGGGGCCATGCCTTCACACTGACGGTCACCGATATCGCCACCGGCTGGACCGAGAGCCGCTCAATGCCCGACCGGATGGCCAAACACGTACTGGCCGCCCTCAATCACATCGCCGCCGCGATGCCGTTCCCGATCCGCGGCGTCGACTCCGACAATGGATCGGAATTCATCAACGACGACCTCTTGCGATGGTGTCAAGACCGCCGCATCACCTTCACCCGGTCCCGGCCGGGCAACAAGAACGACGGCTGCCACGTCGAGCAGAAGAACTGGACGGTGGTACGCACAGTGGTCGGCTACTACCGCTACGACACCGCTGCAGAACTGTTGCTACTCAACGAAATCTGGCACCTGCAGTCGATGCTGACCAACTACTTCCACCCCCAGCAGAAACTAATCTCCAAAGTCCGCACAGGAGCCAAAGTGTCCAAGAAACACGACAAAGCCACGACCCCCTTTCACCGCGCGATCAATCACCCGAGCATGACTGTGGAACGCACCGTCGCACTCAAACGGACCCACTCACTGATCAATCCAGCCGCCACCGGCCGCCAGATTCAGGCCTTAACCGCCCAGCTCTTCACCCTAACCACCAGCAAAGCCCCAACCGGCACCCCCCGCTCCAGTCACCAAGCGCGCACGCTCACATGAGGCAACGAATCCCCCTACGCGCGCATCTTGACGTGAGGCAACACGAGGACAAGTTTCGATCCCGAATTGCGCTACCGCAGTGCGCTCGTCTTCACGTATGCGCACCTGCTGCCCAACTTCTGTCCGGACTATCGGGACAGCTACGTCAGCGGTCCGCGCATCAATGTCAGGTGGTTCTCCCGGGTGACCGCCCTCGCCGAGATTGGCACCGGACTGTTGTTCGCCTATGCGGTTTTTCGCGCGATAAGCGCCCGACGGGCGTCCTAGTACTTGATGTCGCCTTGTAGGCGCCCTTGACGTCGCTGCCCGTGGAAGACTTCTTCACCAGAGCGTCAAAAGCTCTCGCCGCCAGAACATACGTCGGCCCGCTGTGGTTGCCGGCACCGAGGAGAATTCCCTCCGGAATCCCAGGGTTCTTGGTATCCGTCCAGGCGATGGTGGCAGATCCGGTGAACCTGAAGGCTGCTCCGTTGATCGTCACGGCCGATTGGGCCAAGGACTCACCGGCGCCCGGCGGTCTGGGCGCTATCCGCACAGTTACACCTATTTGATCGTCAAGTCGGTGCCGGCCTTCGAGCATGAGGGCGGCACGCTGACGTTCACCCCGGATGGCGACGGCACCCACGTCGACTGGGTAAGCAGCTACACCCATCCGGCGAAGGGCGGCGGCAAGGCGGTGGAGGCGCTCACCTCACGGCTGCTGCCGTGGAACTTCCGCGCGATCCTCGACGGCTGTGCGAAGGTGCTGGAACGCTAGACCTTCTCCGGGACAATGATTTTCAGCGCACCCGGAACCGCGGAGATCTCGGCGGGAAGCGGGCACACATAGTCGCCGTCGGCGTAGGCATTGATGCCGGGGGAGTCGACGGTGATGGTGCGGGCCCGGTCCGTGGTCACCTGGGGCAGGTTCACGTGGGTGCCCTTGAACACCGTCGGGAACAACCGGATCAGCTTCACGCGCGACGAGGAGTGCACCATCGTGATGTCGAGCATTCCGTCGCAGTGGTTGGCCCCCGGCGTGATCAACATGCCGCCGCCGTAGCTGCGGGTATTGCCGAATGCCGCCAGTGTGAGGTCGGCGACGATCTCCCGCTCGCCGTCGAGCACCAGCCGAAATGGCAACGGCCGCAACTGGGAGATCTCCGCCACCAGCGCGACGTTGTAGCGCATCCGGCCGTGCGGCCAGCTCATCCGGTTGACACGATCGCTGACCAGCGAGTCGAACCCGGTTGCCGCCACCGTCCCGAACCAGGTGCTGGACCCGTCGGCGCCCTTGATGTGCCCGAGGTCGACGGTTTCGGTGTGCCCGGCGGCGATGACGTCGACGGCCGCTACCGGATCGGCCATCGGCAGCCGATACTCGCGGGCATGGTCGTTGCCGGTGCCGGCCGGTACGATCCCCAGCGGAATGTCGGTGCGCGCCAACGCCTGAAGCGCCAGGCGGATCACTCCATCACCGCCCACCACGACCAGCGCGTCGGTCTCCCGGGTCAGCGCGTCGTCGACCAGCTCGCGGGCGTGAGCGGCGTCGCGGCCGACGATTCCGGTCACGTTGATCCCGAGTTCCTGGAAGCGGGCCACCGCAAGCTCCCCGGCATGCGGGGCGTTGCCGTGACCCGACTTCGGGTTCGTCAGGACCGTGACGTGGGAAATCATGGAATCAGCTTGCCGGGGTTCAGGATCCCCGCCGGGTCGACGGCCTGCTTGACGGCCTGTAGTACCTTCACGCCGAGCTCGCCGATCTCCGTGCCCATCCACGGTCGGTGATCGGCCCCGACGGCGTGGTGGTGGGTGATGGTGCCGCCGGTGCGTGAAATCGCATTGGAGGCAGCAACTTTGGCGGCGAGCCATTGAGCCGCGACGTCGCCCCGCTGCCCGGCCACAACGGTGAAGTACAGCGACGCCCCGGTGGGATACACATGCGAAATGTGGCACATCACCAACGCGGGCGTGCCGCTTTCGGCGAGCGACGTCGTCAGCGCCTCGGTGACCGCGGCTTTCAGCGTGGACAGGTTGGCCCACGTCGTCGCCGTCTCCAGCGTCTCGCACAACGCGCCGGCCGCCAGCAGGGAATCGCGCAGATACGGTGCATCGAAACGGCCGTGCTCCCAGGCCCGTGCCGGGGCCTCACCCAGCGAGGTGCCGCCCTGAGCTTCCATCACCGCGCGAGTCTCCGCGTGCCTGCTCTCGGTATGTGCGGCACTTCCCTCGAACAAGGTGAGCGCCAGGCACCCGCCGGTGATGCTCTGCTCACCGATGTTGCCGGTGGTCGCCAGGTTCACGCCGGTCTCGGCCTCGTCGGACAACCGCAGCACGGTGGGGCCGGTGCCGATCTGGGTGACGGTTCGCAGCGCGGCCGCGCCGGTGGCGAAGTCCGGGAACGACCACGCCTCGTAGCGCACCGTCTCCGGGACCGGATGCACCCGCAGGCGAACCCGGGTGATGACGCCGAAGACGCCCTCGGATCCCGAGAACAGCTCGCGTAGGTCGGGGCCGGCCGCAGTCTCCGGGGCGCGACCGAGGTCGAGGATGCCGACCGGGGTGACCACCGTCAGCCCGCGGATCATGTCGTTGAACCTGCCGTACCCGGCGGAGTCCTGCCCCGACGAGCGGGTGGCTGCGTACCCGCCGATGGTGGCGAACCGGAAGCTCTGCGGGAAGTGCCCCAGCGAGAAGCCGTGTTCACCGAGCAGTCGTTCGGCGTCGGGCCCTGTGACGCCCGCGCCCAGTTCGGCCTGCATCGATGTCTCGTCGAGCGAGTGCAGCGCGTCGAGACGGCGCAGGTCCAGTGAGATGACGGCGGCGAAATCGCCGCGGATCGGGTCCAGCCCGCCGACCACACTGGTGCCGCCACCGAAGGGCACCACGGCGATACCGTGCTGCGAGCAGTAGCGCAGCACGGTCGCGATCTCGTCCTCGCTGCCGGGAAGCAATACCGCGTCGGGTGCATCTTGGTGGGTTTCCTTGCGGCGCAACAGATCCAGAGTGGATTTGCCGCCGGCATACAGCAGCCGGCCCTGGTCGTCGGTCCGGATGTAGTCGGCGCCCACGAATTCCGCGAGCGCATCGCGGTGCACGTCGGCCAATCCGGACGGGCGCACCTGCACCTCGGTGATCGACGGCGCGGGGATCTCACTCACGGTCACGCCAAGGGCCTGCTCGAGCAGCGCCCGAATGCCGTCGGAGAGAGGCTTGGCTGCCGCGGGATCACCCCAGGCGTTCCAGGCCATCGGGGGAACAAGGGTGCGGGCATCGTTGCTCATGCGTTACAGTATTACAGATGCTGTCAATCGGTAACGACGAATCGGTGGATATCGGCGACCGGATCATGGCCGCCGCGGCCAGCTGTGTCCGCGACTTCGGGGTCGAGCGCGTCACTCTGGCCGAGATCGCCCGCCGGGCGGGCGTGAGCCGTCCGACGGTGTATCGCCGCTGGCCAGACACCAACACGATCGTGGCCTCGCTGCTGACCGACCGGATTACCGGCGCCTGGCGCGCGGTGCCGGCGACCAGCCCCGGCCGCGTCGGCCTGGTTGAGCGGATCGTCGAGGTGGCCCGCCGCCTGCGCGACGACGCACTCATCACCTCGGTGCTGAGGTCGGCTCCCGACCTGGCGATGGTCTATATCGCCGGGCGCCTCGGCACCAGCCAGCAGATCCTGATCGACCTGCTTGTCGACTCGCTGCGCGCCGCCCAGGCCGACGGCAGTGTCCGGGCCGGCGACGTTCGCCAGATGTCGGCGATGGTGCTGCTCATCGGGCAGTCCACGATCCAGTCCGCCCAGATCGTCGAACCCATCCTTGACGGCGACGCCCTGAGCGTCGAGCTGTCCTGTGCCCTGAACGGATACCTTGCCCCATGAGTGACCTCACCGCCCTCAGCGCCGCCCGGCGAACCAGCGAGCTGACCGAGCTCGGTGACGACGGCCGCGTCGACGTCGTCGTCATCGGCGGCGGCATCACCGGCGCCGGCATCGCACTCGACGCCGCCAGCCGCGGTCTGTCAGTGCTGCTGGTCGAAAAGCACGACCTGGCTTTCGGCACCAGCCGGTGGAGCTCCAAGCTGGTCCACGGCGGCCTGCGCTATCTGGCGACCGGCAACGTCGGTATCGCGCGGCGCAGCGCGGTCGAACGCGGCATCCTGATGACCCGCAACGCCCCGCATCTGGTGAGCGCCATGCCGCAGCTGGTTCCGCTGCTGCCGTCGATGGGTCGCACCCAACGAGCTTTGATACGAACGGGTTTCGTGGCCGGTGATGCGTTGCGGATCCTGGCGGGCACCAAGTCGTCGACCCTGCCGCGGTCCCGGCGTATCGGTGTATCGCAGGCCACGGCGATGGTGCCGACCGTGCGCCGTGACGGCCTCGACGGTGGCCTGCTGGCCTATGACGGTCAGTTGATCGACGACGCCAGGCTGGTTGTCGCGGTGACCCGAACCGCCGCTCAGCACGGTGCACGGATCCTGACCCGGGTGTCGGCGGTGACCGCCACCGGCACCTCGGTGCGGCTGCGCGACGAGCTGACCGGCGAGTCGCTTGAGGTGACGGCCCGCGCGGTGATCAACGCGACGGGCGTGTGGGCCGGCGAGGTGGATTCCGCGATCAAGCTGCGTCCAAGCCGGGGTACACACCTGGTGTTCGACGCCGCGTCGTTCGGCAATCCGACTGCCGCGCTGACCATTCCGATCCCCGGTGAGATCAACCGGTTCGTGTTCGCGATGCCCGAACAGCTCGGCCGCGTCTACCTCGGGCTGACCGACGAGGACGCCCCCGGCCCGATTCCCGATGTGCCCGAACCGACTCCCGCCGAGACCACCTTCCTGCTCGACACCGTCAACACCGCGCTGGGAACCGCGCTGACCAACGCGGATGTCAAGGGCGCCTACGCCGGGTTGCGACCGCTGATCGAGACGGGGGAGGGCCGGCGGGCAGGAGCGAAGCGACCCGGGGAGAAGCCGAGGACGTCGGATCTGTCCCGCGAGCACGCCGTCATCGAGTCGGATTCCGGCGTGTTCAGCATCGTCGGCGGCAAGCTCACCGAGTACCGGTACATGGCGCAGGACGCCGTCGACCGCGCGCTGACGGCGCGGTCGATCTCCGCCCAGCCGTGCCGTACCCGGAACCTGCCGCTGGTCGGCGCGCCCGCCAATCCCGTTGCCACACTGCGCACGACGAGCCACTTGCCCAGCTCGCTGGTCGCTCGATACGGCGCCGAGTCTCCGAACGTCATCGCCTCAGCCAAGTGTGGCCGGCCCACCGACCCGGTCGCCGACGGAATCGACGTCACCCGTGCGGAATTCGAGTTCGCCGTGACCCACGAAGGTGCGCTGAGCGTCGACGACATACTTGACCGGCGCACCCGCATCGGGCTCGTCGAGGCCGACCGGGACCGGGCGCTGGCGGTGGCCGGGGACCTGCTGGCCCGCGCCTGACTCAATACCGGACCGCACTCTGCAGCAGCGGGGGATAGACCGTCGACGGCTCACCGTCCACGGTGGTGCCGGCGAACTGCAGCATCGAACGGGTCGTCCCGTTCACTCCGGCCGGGTAGTTCAGCGTCGGCGCCGACACCTCGTCGAGCCGGTGCAGCTGCTCGGGCGTAAGCGTGACGTCGACCGCGGCCAGGTTGTCCTCGAGGTGCGCCATCCGTCGCGCCCCCAGAATCGGCACGACCGTGCCCTGCCGCGCCCGCAACCAGGCCAGCGCCACCGCGGCCGGGGTGGTCCCGACCTCGTCGGCGACGGCGGTGACCGCGTCGATGACCACGAACTCGTTCTCGCTCGGACCGCCGACATAACTCGCGCGCACCGAATCGTCCACGGTGGCCCCGCGCCGGTATTTGCCGGACAGGAATCCGTTCTTCAACGGGCTCCACGGCACCAGGGCCATGCCCTGGTCGAGCGCCAGCGGAGCCAGCTCGCCCTCGACGGTGCGAGCCAGCAGCGAATACTCCACCTGCAGTGCGATCAGCGGTGTCCAGCCGCGCAGCACGGCCACGGTCTGGGCCTGGGCGGTCACCCAGCCGGGCGTGTTGGAGAAACCGATGTAGCGAATGGTGCCGGCGCGGACGAGGTCGTCGAGCGTGCGCAAGGTCTCCTCGATGGGTGTGTTGCGATCCCAGTTGTGCAGCCAGTACAGATCGAGATAGTCGGTGTTCAAGCGGCGCAACGTTTCTCGCAATTGGCCGAGGATCGCGGTGCGACCTGCGCCGCCGCCGTTGGGATCGCCGGGGTGCAGGTTGGCAAAGAACTTCGAGGCCAGCACGACCCGGTCGCGCCGGCCGGGGCGGGCGGCGAACCAGTCGCCGAGGATCTTTTCCGAGTGGCCGTTGGTGTAGAAGTTGGCGGTATCGATGAAGTTGCCGCCGCGGTCCAGGTAGGCGGCGAGGATCTTTTCGGATTCCTCGACGCTGGACCCGGCGCCGCCGGCGTCTTCGCCGAATGTCATGGCGCCGAGGGCGAACGGGCTGACC
The DNA here is from genome assembly GCA_900078375.1 of uncultured Mycobacterium sp. GTDB lineage: Bacteria > Actinomycetota > Actinomycetes > Mycobacteriales > Mycobacteriaceae > Mycobacterium. The sequence goes on from FLQS01000060.1 coordinate 7,792, forward strand.
CGCAGGCCGGACCGGCCGAGGGTGACGTAGTGATCAAGTGGCATGAATCGCTCCTTACTTGGGATGTCTGACATATCCATCAAAGGTGATTAACCAGTTCAGCGGTAGACTAATGCGATCCACCTCTTGCATAATCCGATCAATTTTGATGGGATCTGGACATGGATGTCCGCATGGGTCAGTTGGCTGAGATGCGCACGTTGATCGCGGCCCACGCCAGGGCGGACCTACAGACGTCGATCGACGGGCTGCTGTTGTCCGAGGAGACGGCATCGGCCACGCCGGACTACTCGCTGACCGAACCGCTGGTCGTGGTGATGGCGCAGGGCGGCAAGCGCCTGCTGCTCGGCGATGAGGTCTACGAATACCGCGCGGGGCAGTGCCTGGTCGTGACCGCCGATCTACCGGTCACCGGGCACTTCATCGACACGGGCGACGGAGCGGCATCGTTGGGGATGGCGCTGGTGCTGCGGCCCGCCGTAGTCGCCGGGTTGGTGCTACAGACCCCGGCCACGCGCTGGGCCCGCGGCACGGGCGCGCATTCGGCGATGTCGACGGTCGATGCCGATTCCGAGTTGCTCGACGCGGTGATTCGGCTGCTGCGACTGCTCGAAAAGCCTTTGGATGCACCGATTCTGGCGCCCCTTATCGAGCGCGAGATCATCTGGCGGCTGCTGTCCGGGCCGCAGGGGGATACCGTGCGCCAGATCGGCCTGGCCGACAGCAACCTGTCCTATGTCAGCCGCGCCATCGGCTGGATCCGGGACAACTACGCCGAGCCGATGCGCATCGAGGAGCTGGCTCAGGTGGCCGGGATGAGCCCGTCGACGTTCCATCGGCACTTCCGGGCGGTTACCGCCATGAGCCCCTTGCAGTTTCAGAAGCGCATTCGGCTACAGGAGGCGCGCTCGATGCTTGTCACCGCGCCTGGTGACATCGCGGGTATCGGGCATCGCGTCGGCTACGACAGCCCATCGCAATTCACCCGCGAATACCGCAGGCTCTTCGGCGCCCCGCCGGGGAGGGACGCTATGCGTATCCGCGCCTGATTTACAGCGGGATGTTCTTGTGCCGCCCGCGTCGGGCCGGAGCCTCGGCGAGCGCCTGGGTCAGCTTGCTGCGCGTGTGCGCCGGGTCGATCTTCTCGTCGACCACGCCGATCTCGACTGCGCTGTCCACACCGCCGGCGATCCGTTCATGCTCGGCAGCCAATTCCTCGTGCAGCGTTTCGCGTTCGTGATCCGGCGCGGCGGCCAGCTTCCTCTTGTGCAGGATGCCGACGGCGGCCTTGGCGCCCATCACGGCGACCTCGGCGTCCGGCCAGGCGAACACCTTGGTGGCGCCCAGCGATCGTGAGTTCATCGCAATGTAGGCCCCGCCGTAGATCTTTCGCGTCACCAGGGTCACCCGCGGAACGCTCGCCTCACCAAAGGCATGCAGCAGCTTGGCGCCACGACGCACAACCCCGCCCCACTCCTGGTCCACGCCGGGCAGATAGCCGGGCACGTCGACGACGACGACCAACGGGATGCCGAAGGCGTCGCACAGGCGCACGAAACGCGCTGACTTTTCCGCACTTTCGGAGTTCAGGCAGCCGCCGAGGCGCAGCGGGTTGTTGGCGATGACGCCGACGGTGCGACCGGACAGCCGGCCCAGACCGACGACGATCGACGGCGCCCACTTGCCCTGGAATTCCTCGAACGGCGTGTCCGCATCCAGCAGTGCCTCCACCAGCGGGTGTACGTCGTAGGCGCGACGGGGCGACTCGGGCAGCAGCGCGTGCAGGTCGGAGTCCCCGGCCTCGGCCTTGCTGCGGTCGAAATGGCCCTGCTGGGAGAACAATCCGATCAACCGGCGACCGCGGGCGTAGGCGTCGAGCTCGTCGGTCGCGACGATGTGGCACACACCGGACTTCTTGTGGTGGGTGTCCGGGCCGCCCAGGGAGGCCATGTCGACATCCTCGCCGGTCACGCTGCGCACGACGTCGGGGCCGGTGACGAACACCCGGCCCTCGTTCGCCATGATGACGATGTCGGTCAGCGCGGGACCGTAGGCCGCGCCACCGGCGGCGAAGCCGACCACGACCGAGATCTGCGGGATGTAGCCCGAGGCGCGGATCATGGCCTCGAAGACCAGTCCCACCGCATGCAGCGCCTTGACGCCCTCGGCCAGCCGGGCACCACCGGAGTGCCAGATGCCCACGATCGGGGCCTGCTCCTCGATGGCGGTGTCGTAGGCGTTGACGATGTGCTGGCAGCCCTCGACTCCCATGGCACCGCCCATGACGGTGCCGTCGGTGCAGAAGGCGATGGTGCGCACGCCGTTGACGGTGCCGGCCGCGGACAGCACACCGGACCGGTCACGCTCGTGCAGCAGCTCCACGCTGCCGTCGTCGAAGAACGTGGACAGCCGCAGCAGCGGGTCACGCGGGTCGAGCGATTCGCCGACAGTCTCAGGGGCGATGGTCGTCATCTGAACCTCCTATGTGCGCACGGGATATCAGTCAGCACTGTCAACACTGCTCGTGTTGTCAGTACTTCCCGAAGGCGATAGCCACGTTGTGACCACCGAATCCGAACGAGTTGTTGATCGCATACTGGTAGTTGCCTGGCCGGGGTTCGCCGGCCACCACGTCCAGATCGATCTCCGGATCGAGGTTGCGCAGGTTGAGCGTGGCCGGCACGACGCCGTCACGCAGTGCGAGCACGGTGAGGATCGACTCCACCGCACCGACGGCACCCACCGAGTGGCCCAGCGCCGATTTGGGCGCGTAGATCGCAGGCCGATGGGTGCCGACCGCATTGTTGATCGCTTTTGCCTCCGCGACATCGCCCACCTGGGTGCCCGTCGCATGGGCGTTGATGTGATCGATGTCGGAGGGCTGCAAACCGGCGAGCTGGATTGCCCGCGTCATTGCGTGACCCGCCTGTTCACCGTTGGGGTCGGGCGCCACGATGTGGTACCCGTCCGAGGTGATGCCCGCACCCATGATGCGTGCGAGGATGTTGGCCCCGCGCGCCTTGGCGTGCTCCTCGGTCTCGATGATCATCATCGCGCCGCCCTCACCGAAGACGAACCCGTTGCGATCTTTGTCGAACGGCCGGCAGGCGCCGGCCGGGTCGTCGTTGGTGGTGGACAAGACAATTCGCATCTGCGCGAATCCCGCGATCGGCACGGCCTCGATCTTGGTCTCGACGCCACCGCATATCGCGATGTCGGCTTCGCCGAGAACGATCTGTCGCCATGCCTGCGCGATGGCCTCCGAACCCGAGGCGCAAGCCGAGACCGGGGTGATGACCCCGGCCCTCGCCTTGAGCTCCAACCCGACGGCCGCCGCGGCGGCGTTGGGCATGTACATCTGGACCGCCAGCGGGGATACCGCCCGCAGACCTTTGGCGCGCATCGCTTCGTAGGCGAACAGCAGTTCCTCGGACGAGCCGATCCCGGTTCCGAGCGCCACCATCAACCGTTTGGAATCGACTTCCGGTGAGCCGGCGCTCAGCCAGGCCCGCCGGCTGATGACGGTGGCCATCTTCTGCAGATAGGACATCCGGCGCAGTTCGACCCGCGTCAGCTCACCGTCGAATTCCTCGAGCAGGTGCCCCCCGATGCGGACCGGCAGGTCGTACATCTCGACGAACTCGTCCTCGAGACGACGAATACCGCTTTGACCGTCCAGCAACCGTTTCCAGGTGCCTTCGGCATCGGATGCCAGGGCTGTCGTCATCGCAACTCCGGTGACGACCACGTTGGGGAAGCCATTCCCCGTTGACAATTGTGTCAACCCTGCCATTGCTTCCTGCTAGTCCTTTCCCCCCGGAACGGTGTCAGTAGCGCCCGAACGCCAGCGCTACGTTGTGTCCTCCAAACCCAAACGAGTTGTTGATCGCGTACTGGTAATCGCCATAACGCGGTTCCCCCGCGACGACATCCAGATCGATCTCCGGATCGGGTGTCTCGTAATTGAGGGTGGGCGGGATGACGCCGTCACGCAGGGTCAGCACCGTGAGGATCGACTCCAGCGCACCGACCGCACCGATCGAGTGGCCGAGCGCGCCCTTGGGGGCGTACACCGCGGCCCCCCCGACACCGGCGACCCGAAGCGCGTTGGCTTCGGCGGTGTCACCGATGGGAGTGGCTGTTGCGTGTGCGTTGACGTGGCTGATGTCCTTGGGGGACAGGCCTGCCGTCTCCATCGCACGCTTCATGGCCGCTCCGGCCCGGAGGCCGTCCGGCGCCGGCGCCACCATATGGAAGGCGTCCGACGAGATGCCCGCGCCGAGCAGGCGGGCCAGCGGCTTCGCGCCGCGCGCCTTGGCGTGCTCCTCGAGCTCGATGACCATCATCGCACCGGCCTCGCCGAACACGAATCCGTCCCGGTTCTTGTCGAACGGGCGGGACGCACCTTCGGGATCGTCGTTGTTGGTCGACATGGCCCGCATCATCGAGAACGCCGCGATCGGCAGCGCCTCGATGACACCTTCCACACCGCCGCAGACGGCGAAATCGGCGTCGCCCATGACGATCTGCCGCCAGGCATGCGCGATGGCCTCCGACCCCGACGAGCACGCAGACACCGGGGTGATGACCCCGGCGCGTGCGCCCAGTTCGAGGCCGACGACCGCGGCGGCACCGTTGGGCATCACCATCTGAACGGCGAGCGGGGACACCTTGCGGGGCCCGCCCTCGTTCATGGCGTCGTACATCTCGACGATTTTCTCGCCGCCGCCGATACCGGTGCCGATCACAACCGAGAACCTGTCCGGATCCACATCAGGCGTGCCTGCGGCTTCCCAGATTCGCTTGCTCAGGTACTTGCCCATCCGTTGGACATACGACATGCGTCGCAGGTCCAACCTGGTCATCTCGTCGTCGATGGGCTCCTTGAGGTGTCCACCGATCTTCGCGGGCAGGTCCCACTTGTGGACGAATTCGTCATCGAGTGCGCGGATTCCGCTTTCGCCCGCCAGCAGCCCCTTCCACGTGCTCTCGATATCCGACGCGATGGAAGTCGTCGCCGTAACGGCCGTGACTACGACGCTGGGGAAATTGCCGCTAGCAGTGGAAGGCCTGCTCATTCTGCTGCGAACTTGTCTCGCAGGGCGGCGGCAGCCTCCGGGTTCTCTTCTTCGAGCTTCTGGATGTAGGAGACGACGTCACCGACGGTGCGCAGACCGGCGAGGTCCTCGTCGGGGATCTTCACGCCGTACTTGTCCTCGGTCTGCACGGCGATCTCCACCATCGACAGCGAGTCGATGTCCAGATCGTCGACGAACGACTTCTCCGGGGTGACCTCGGAGGGCTCGATACCGGTGACTTCTTCGATGATCTCGGCGAGACCGGCGATGATTTCATCCTGAGAGGCGGGCACAATGGCTCCTTCGTAATTTGTTGTGTTACTGGGTGCTTGATCTGTTGTGTTACTTCGTAACGTGTTTTCTATGTGGTTGTCCTGGATGGACGCCGGCCCTCAGAGCTCGGCGAGTCCGTCCAGATCTGCGGGTGTCTTGACGGCACGCGTCGCGACGCCCCGAAGTTCTCGTTTGGCGATCCCGGCCAGAGTTCCCGCGGGCGGGAGCTCCACGATCGCCGAGCCCTCTGTGTCGTCAAAGAGCTGGCGCATGGTTTCGGTGCACAAATCCCAGCGCACCGGGCTGGTCAATTGCGCGACGAGCTTCTCCATCGCGTCTTGTGCCGAAGCTACCGGCTGGCCGTCGGCGTTGCTCAGCAGCGTGGTGGTGGGCTCTGCAGTGACGACCTCGGCCGCCGCGGCGGCATAGCCGTCGAGCGCGGAGGCCATGTAGTGCGTGTGGAAGGCACCGGCGGTGGCCAGCTGGCGCACCCGGGCCTTGGCCGGCGGATCCTCGGCCAGCTTCTCCAAGGCCGCGACCGCGCCGGCAGCCACGATCTGGCCGGCGGCGTTGCGGTTGGCGGGAACCAGGTCGAGCGCCTCCAGGCGGGCCAGTACCTCGGCCTCGTCACCGCCAAGGATGGCCGACATGCCGGTCGGCTCGGTGGCGCAGGCCTTGGCCATCTCGGCACCGCGAACGGCGGCCAGCTTCACTGCGTCGTCGCCAGAGATGACGCCGGCGATGGCATAGGCCGCGATCTCGCCGACTGAGTGCCCTGCGACGACGGTCTTCTTGCCGGCAAGAAGACCGCGCTTGACCAGTTCGCCGTTGGCGAGCAGGGTCGCGGCGACGACCAGGGGCTGGGTGACCGCGGTATCGGTGATCTCGTCAGCGGTCGCGGTGGTGCCCAAGCGGGCCAGGTCCAGACCGGCTATGTCAGACCAGGTCTTGATCTGATCGGCGGCACCGGGCAGCTCGAGCCATTCGGCGAGCATGCCGGGAGTCTGGGATCCCTGGCCTGGGGCCAGCACTGCGATCACGGGTTGAGGAGCCACTCATTAAGAGAACATTGTGAAAGCCGATTTGCACGGTGTAAGAGATTATGAACCTTGTCTTATGTTTTTGTGGGGTCTCCACAAAAGTGCATGTGATGCGACTCCGCCGATACCTTGCCGCGATCTACCTGCGGACTTAATTAACCCCCGCGGTACCGACCAATGGCGGTGTGAGCTGGGCAACAGAACTGTTTGCCGTGGTGTGGATGGGCGCTGGGTAACCCAGCCGAGCCACGGTAGCCGCCACTCGCAGGACATACGCATCGCGCGGCACGGTGGGATCGCGGCCGGTGAAGTCGGTGATCCGCCGCAGGCGATAGCGGACCGTATTTGGATGAACGAACAATTTTCTGGCGCAAGCTTCAATCGCGCCGCCGCTGTCGAGGTAGGCGTCCAAGGTCTCCGTGAGCGCTGGTCCGGCATCGGCCAGCGGCCGCATGATCTCGGTGTGCAACGCGGTGACGGCCGAGGGATCGCCCAGAAGTGCGCGCTCGGGCAACAGTTCTCGGGCTAGGACCGGCCGGGGCGCGCCCGTCCAGCCGGCGACGGCGTTCATCCCTGATATGGCCTCACTGGCGCTGTGGTGGGCCGCGCTGAGCATCGGCGCGGTCGGTCCGATCACCACCGGGCTGTCGGCGAAGGCGTTGATCAGATCGGTGAAAAACCGGTCGGTCGGCCCCAGTGGGCCGGAGATGATGCCGATGAGCCAGGTGCCGTGCACGTCGGCCAGCGCCCCCCGGCCGTGGCGCGCGGCGATCTCGCGGACATCTTCGCTGGCCAGTTCCTCCCGCCCGGGCGGCGGGGTACCGACCACCACCGTCGCGGGGGCAGTGGTGTCCCAGTTCAGCGCGGCGGCCCGGGACAGCAGTTCCTGCCCGGTGTCGCCGCGCACGACGGCGTCGACGACGCTTGCCTCCATCCGGCTGTCCCAGGCGCCGCGGGCTTCGGCGGCGTCGGCGTAGGAGGACGCCGCCGCGAAGGCCAGATCGCGGCTGTAGCGCAGGATGCCGACCGACAGGGCGACGCGCTGCTCCTCGTTGCGTCCCAGCGCGGGCAACGCCGCCTCGAAGTACTCCATACTCACGCGCACCATGTCGACGGTCTGGGCCAGCGCGATGCGACGGGTCAGCTCCTGGGGGACCAGCGCGAACGCCTCGGCGGTATAGCCGACGTTGCTCAGCGGGTTGCGGACCCACTCCGCGAAGTTGACCACCGCGGTTTGCAGCACGAGTTGCACGCTGGCGCGCTGGGAGGCCTCCAGCTCGCCGAAAAACGGCAGATGCTCGGTCATGGCCGCCACCGCCTCGCTGGACAGCCGGCCGGAGTGCTGCTTGAGTCGGCGCAGCGTCGACTCCGGGACGGTCTCGAGTAACTCCAGCGGAGACCGCGGCGGTTCAAGCGGCGTATTGTCGAGCATCCCTAAAAGCTACGCCGGATTTCTGGATGTTCCCACCAAAACGCGCGGGCTGTGGTCGACCGGTGGCCTAGGCGCTGCCGGTGTCGACGTACGAGACCTCCGCGGCCAGCACGTCGTCGATCCGGTACTCCTTGGCCGCGGCGACCGCCACCGACGGGTCGATCTCCCCGTCGCGGGCCAGCGCCTCCAGCACTGCCACCACCACCGATTCGGCGTCGGTGTTGAAGTAGCGGCGCGCCGCGGGCCGGGTGTCGGAGAAGCCGAACCCGTCGGTACCCAGCGTGACGTAGGTGTTGGGCACCCACGCCCGGATCTGCTCAGGCACCGCGCGCATCCAGTCGGACACGGCGACGGCCGGGCCGGCGGTATCGGCCAGCGCCTGCGTCACGTAGGGCACCCGGGCCGGCTGGTCGGGGTGGCGCAGCAGTTCCTTCTCCACGGCCACTCCGTCGCGGTTGAGTTCGCCCCAGCTGGTCACCGACCAGACGTCGGCGGCGACATCCCAGCGCTCGGCCAGCAGATCGGCGGCGCGCAGCGCCTCGGGCATCGACACGCCGGACGCCAGGATCTGCGCGACATTGGATCGGGACTGTTGCGCTTTCCGATACCGGTAGATGCCCCGCAACAGCCCTTCGGGGTCGAAGTCCGCCGGTTCGGCCGGCTGGGCGTAGGGCTCGTTGTAGATCGTGACGTAGAAGAAGATGTTCTCCGGGTTCTCGCCGAACATCCGCGCCAGGCCGCTCTCCACGATGTAGGCGATCTCGTAGGCGAACGCCGGGTCGTAGGCCACCACCGCCGGGTTGGTCGACGCCAGCAGCAGCGAGTGACCGTCGGCGTGCTGCAGGCCCTCGCCGGTCAGCGTGGTGCGCCCGGCCGTCGCGCCGAGCACGAAGCCGCGGGCCATCTGGTCGCCGGCCGCCCACAGCCCATCGCCGGTGCGCTGGAACCCGAACATCGAATAGAAGATGTAGATCGGGATCATCGGCTCGTTGTGCGTCGAGTACGAGGTGCCGACGGCGGTGAACGACGCCGTCGACCCGGCCTCGTTGATGCCCTCGTGCAGGATCTGCCCGATTTCACTTTCCTTATAGGCCAGCATCAATTCGGCGTCGACGGCGGTGTACAGCTGGCCGTTGCGGTTGTAGATCTTCAGGCTCGGGAACCACGAGTCCATGCCGAAGGTGCGGGCCTCGTCGGGGATGATCGGCACGATCCGGTGCCCGATCTCCTTGTCTCGCAACAGTTCCTTGAAGGTGCGCACCGTGGCCATGGTGGTCGCGACCTGCTGTTGGCCGGACCCCTTCTTCAGCACCTTGTACACATCACGCGGCGGCAGGGTCAGCACCTTGGCCTTGTTGCGCCGCTCGGGCAGGAAGCCGCCGAGCGCGCGACGCCGGTCGATCAGGTAGCGGATCTCCGGTGCCTCCGGGCCGGGGTGGTAGTACGGCGGCAGGTACGGGTTCTCCTCGAGCTGGGCGTCGCTGACCGGGATCCGGATGGCATCGCGGAAGTCCCGCAGATCCTGCAGCGCAAGCTTTTTCATCTGATGAGTCGCGTTGCGGCCCTGGAAGTGGGCGCCCAGCGAGTAGCCCTTGATGGTCTTGGCCAGGATCACCGTGGGCTGGCCCTTGTGCTCCATCGCGGCCCGGTAGGCGGCATAGACCTTGCGGTAGTCGTGGCCGCCGCGCTTGAGGTTCCAGATCTCGCTGTCAGTCATGGGCTCGACCAGCGCCTTGGTGCGCGGGTCGCGGCCGAAGAAGTGGTCGCGCACGTAGGCGCCGTCGTTGGCCTTATAGGTCTGGTAGTCACCGTCGGGTGTGGTGTTCATCAGGTTCACCAGCGCGCCGTCCTTGTCGGCGTGCAGCAGGGCGTCCCACTCGCGGCCCCAGACCACCTTGATGACGTTCCAGCCGGCGCCCGCGTACAGGGTTTCCAGTTCGTCGATGATGCGGCCGTTGCCGCGCACCGGTCCGTCGAGGCGCTGCAGGTTGCAGTTGACCACGAAGGTCAGGTTGTCCAGGCCCTCATTGGCGGCCACCTGGATCAGGCCGCGGCTTTCCGGCTCGTCCATCTCGCCGTCGCCGAGGAACGCCCACACGTGCTGATCGGAGGTGTCCTTGATACCGCGGTCGTGCAGGTAGTGGTTGAACCGCGCCTGATAGATCGCGTTCATCGGGCCCAGGCCCATCGACACCGTCGGGAACTCCCAGAAATCGGGCATCAGCCGCGGGTGCGGGTAGGACGGCAGCCCGCCGCCGGGATGGCTGTGCTCCTGACGGAAGCCATCGAGTTGGTCGGCGGTGAGCCGGCCCTCGAGGAAGGCGCGGGCGTAGATGCCGGGGGAGGCGTGGCCCTGGATGAAGATCTGGTCGCCGCCGCCCGGGTGGGCCTTGCCGCGGAAGAAGTGGTTGAAGCCGACCTCGTAGAGCGCCGCCGAGGACGCGTAGGTGGAGATGTGTCCGCCCACGCCGACCCCGGGGCGCTGTGCGCGGTGCACCATGATCGCGGCGTTCCACCTGATCCAGGCACGGTAGCGACGCTCGACGTCCTCGTCACCGGGGAACCAAGGCTCGAGCTCGGTGGGAATGGTGTTGACGTAGTCGGTCGAGGTCAGCGCGGGGATCGCAACGCGCTGTTCACCGGCGCGCTCCAGCAGGCGCAGCATCAGATAGCGCGCCCGGGCCGGGCCCGAACGGGCCAGAAGTTCGTCGAACGACTCCAGCCACTCCGCGGTTTCCTCACCGTCGATGTCGGGCAGATACGACGCCACACCCTCGCGGATCACCCGGACTCGATCGGAATCGCCTTGACTGCTTGAGTTTTGGGCCAGATCGTGGCGCGCGAACTCGGTGGTCAACTTCAGCTCCTTAGTAGCTGGTGCAGGTTTTGCACCCTCTGCCCCCTATCGTGCCGCACTCGGGGCCGTACCGACGAGTAGTGACAGTCGGGGGATCGGTGAATTCCTCGCACCGTGCCGAGCCGGGCGGTTACCCGGTAGCCTTCCGAGCTGTGCTGATCAGAACTGCCCGCAGGCTGCGGATCGGTGGTCTGCTGGTCGGCAGCGCCGCGGCGGTGATGGCCGGCGTGGTCGGCTGCACGGCCGTCACCGGGGGCCAGGCCGGGGTCAACGCCGGTGATGCGCCTGCTTATCGGACGTCGATGTCGGTGTCGATCTCGCAGTCCGCCGCGTCCTCCAGCGCGCGTGAGTCCGAACGCCAGGCGTCGCTGACGACACAGGCCATGCACGACACCTGCGAGACCCTGTCCACCTCCAGCGCCGACGCGATCGACGCGGTGAATGCCTATGTCAGCGCCTTCAACTCGGGCGCCACCGACGTGTCGACCACCGAGGGTCCGGCAGTCGATTCACTCAATAAAAGCGCCGACGCCGTCGCCGCCAGCATCACCGACGCGATCCCGGACGAGCTGAAAGCAGCGTTCAAGGACTGGGTCGACGGTGCCCACAAGACTGCCAGCGCGATCCTCGCGCATGCAGGGCCGGGAGAGTTCAACACGACCATCCAAGATCTCAATGACACCAGGTCGAATGCGCTGAGCTTGTGCGACGCGACGTATTGATTCCCTACCGCACGGCGAGTAATGCTCGCTGTCGTGCGACGATAGGCCTAGACAGCCGACCCTGAATTGAAGGAGGTTCCGACGGTGGTCGCGGAGGGTGGCCCCCCGAGTTACGCCCAGAAGCTGGGCATCGAAAAAGATCAGGTCGTGCAGGAGCTGGGCTGGGACGAGGACAGCGACGACGACATCCGGGCCGACGTCGAGGACGCCAGCGGCGGCGAATTGCTCGACGAGGATGCCGATGAGGTCGTCGACGTGGTGCTGTTGTGGTGGCGCGACGATGACGGTGACCTGGTGGACCGGCTGATGGACGCGATAACGCCGCTGGCCGATGACGGCATCATCTGGGTGCTGACACCCAAGACCGGCAAGCCCGGACACGTGCTTCCCGCCGAGATCGCCGAGTCGGCACCTACCGCGGGATTGATGCAGACCTCCTCGGCCAATCTGGGGGACTGGAGCGCAAGCCGGTTGGTGCAGCCGAAATCGAAGGCGGCCGGGAGGCATTCGTGACGGTTGGGGTCGGATCGTTCGCCCCCGACTTCACGCTCAAAGACCAGAACGGTCAACCCGTCACGCTGCGTGACTTCCGCGGCACCAAGAACGTGCTGCTGGTCTTCTTCCCGCTGGCGTTCACCGGCATCTGCCAGGGCGAGCTCGACGCGATTCGTGACCGTCTGCCGGTCTACTCCAACGACGACACCGCGACGCTGGCGATCTCCGTCGGTCCGCCGCCAACGCACAAGGTGTGGGCCACGCAAAGCGGATTCCAGTTCCCGGTGCTCTCCGATTTCTGGCCGCACGGTGCGGTCGCGCAGGCGTACGGGGTGTTCAACGCCGACGCCGGCATTGCCAACCGCGGCACCTTCGTGATCGACCGCGCCGGGATCGTGCGGTTCGCCGAGTGCAAGCAGCCTGGTGAGGCGCGCGATCAGGCAGTCTGGGCCGACGCGCTGGCCGCGCTGACGGCCTGACCAGGATTTCCCTGCACCGGCGCCCGCCGTGTAACCTGCCCGGGCACGGGCGCGTAGCTCAGTGGTAGAGCTCTGGTTTTACACACCAGCGGTCGGCGGTTCGATACCGTCCGCGCCCACCAACTAAAGGCCAGTACAGACGTGGTTACCACCGGGACGGGCAACCCTGCCTTGTCACGAATGTGCCAACCGAATCCAGTCGGGCGCCCGTCGGCCCCGAGCCGGGCCTAATAAGGCCACCCGCGCAACCACCCTTCAAGGGGATGGTGGGTGTCGCTCGACGCGCGATGCTTACTGCCGTATTGGCCGGTCACACCGCTCGTGCGTCGTCTCCTGGACGCGACTTGTGGTCGCGAATACTCCGTTTAGCGACGTCGCTAAGCGGGAGGTTTGATTCTTCGTTACCCCGACATAGGAGGCGCAATGAGAAAAGCGCACCACGATCCCGTTGATCATTTCCGCACGACCCACCAACACGCCGGCGAGCCGTTCATTGATGGCTATTGCTGGCCGGGCTTCCTGTCAATCGCGCTTGGCGTGATTTCTCTGGTTTTTTGTATTGCCTCCGTCGCCTACCAACATCGCGAATACACGCTTATGACCGGTGTGGTCGCCGTGCTTGCGATCTCTTTCGGCGTCCTCTGGATTGCCGTCGAACACCGTCGTGTGCGGCACATGGATATCCGTTGGATGGCTGAACATTCCGACCGGCGAGGGTGATCGCGTGGCCCCGCACGGTTCGGACCGATCCGCATCTGCCCGCGGCCCAAACCCTGGGCCCAACGGGGCCGAACGGTTCGTGATGACCGCAGGAATCGGCGCTATCGTGTTTCTATGACGGCGGCGGCGGCGATCGGGCCTGTGCGCGTTGTCCTTGTGGACGACCACGAGATCGTTATCGAAGGTCTCAAGGCGGTGCTCGCGTCCTTCCGACTCCGGGTGCGCGTGGTCGGTTCGGCGATCGGTGCGGAAAATGCGCTGCACGTTATTGAAAGTCTCAATCCCGACATTGTGCTGTGCGATGTGCGGATGGAAGGCGCGAGCGGGTTGGATCTGTGTCGGGCTATTTTGGAACGAAATCCCGAACGAAAAGTCATCCTGCTATCGGTATACGAGGATGAGCAATACTTATTCCAGGCGTTGCGGGTCGGAGCGTCGGGATATTTGCTGAAGGGAATCCGCGGCGACGAACTCGTGCGCCAACTTGAGTGTGTGCGCGATGGCTCGACCGCGATCGATGCCAGGCTGGCAGCGCGAGCCGTTGACACCGCCGCACGGCTGCGACGCGACGAGTTCTGGCCCGGCGCGCGACAAGGGCTCACCCAACGGGAGAGCGAAATTCTGTCGTTCGTGGTCACCGGGCTGTCCAACCGCGGGATCGCCAACGAGCTGGTGATCGGCGACGAGACCGTGAAGAGCCACCTGCGGTCCATCTACCGCAAACTCGGCGTCAGCGACCGCACCGGCGCGGCGGCCACCGCGCTACGGGAGGGCATCTACCTGTGACGGTGTCCGGCGCGCATCCGATGCATGGCCTGGTCGACGCAGATCGCGAGGTGGCCCTCCTGCTCGATATTGTGGCAGCAACCTCCAGCGGACCCGGGCTGGAGCCGATGGCGGCCGCGGTGGCGCGGATGATCACCGCGGCGACCGCCTCGGATGTTTGCTTCGTGCACGTCCTCGACGATTCCGACCGCTCCCTGATCCTGGCCGGTGCGACGCCGCCGTTCGACGAGCAGGTAGGCCGGATCCGGCTGCCGCTGGGGTCCGGCGTCTCCGGCTGGGTGGCCGACCACCGGCAACCGGTAATCATCGCCGACAACAAGGAAGCCGACCTGCGCTATGTGCCGATCGGGTCGTTGCGCGGTTCGGACTTCACCTCGATGTTGTCGGTTCCCATGGAGACCGAGCCGGGCGGCCTTGTCGGCGTCCTCAACGTCCACACCATCGCGCGGCGCGATTTCACCGCCCGCGATGTCGAGCTGCTGATGGTCATCGGGCGACTCATCGCCGGCGCGCTGCATCAGGCCCGGCTGCATCGGCAACTGACGGCCCGCGAGGAGGCGCACGAGAACTTCGCCGAGCAGGTGATCGAGGCCCAGGAGGCGGAACGCCGCCGCCTGGCCGGCGACATCCATGATGGAATCTCGCAGCGGTTAGTGACCCTGACATACCGCCTGGAGGCCGCCGCTCTTGCCGCGGACGAAGGCGACGCGGCGGAGGTGGCCGAACAGATCGAGAAGTCCCGCGAAATGGTCGAACTGACGCTGGAGGAGGCACGCTCCGCTATCAGCGGCCTACGGCCACCCGTCCTGGAAGACCTTGGCCTGGCGGGTGGTCTGGCCAGCCTGGCTAGCGCGACCCCGCAGGTCGACGTCGAGCTCGAGCTTGCCGACGAACGGCTGCCCGAGCATATTGAGGTCGCGTTGTATCGCATCGCGCAGGAGTGCCTGCAGAACGTGCTCAAACATTCGCGCGCCGGTGTTGTCCGCTTGCGGTTCTCGGTGTGCGACAACGTCGCCAGCCTGGAGGTGGTCGACGACGGGGTCGGATTTGATACTGGCCACCCCCCGGTTGCCGACGATGGCCCGGCCGATCACGCGCCGGGGCCCAAGCGCGGTGGCTACGGCATGTTGTCGATGACCGAACGGGCCGAGCTGGTCGGTGGCCGACTGTCCATTCGGTCGATTCCGGGCTCCGGCACCACCGTCACCGTGACCATTCCCCTGGAACCGGCGCGGACGGACTGAAGCTCGGGCGTCCGGGAAGCACCCTCACGGTGTGGAGTCCGGATCGCGTCCTTCAGCTAATCCTGAGCCCATCAGTTCCAGGCTTGCGCGCGCCTGGTCGGCGCCGGCCCGGTCGGTCTTCTCGACGACGAAACCCATGTGGATGATGACCCAGTCGCCGGGGGAGAACGTCTCCTCCGGCAGCATGCCCACGTTCACCTTTCGGTTGTCGCCGGCGACGTCGACCAGGGCCAGCTGTCCACCGTAACCGTCCAACAGCCGGACTACCTGGCCCGGAATTCCCAGACACACGGCTCAACCCTCCCGCACCGTATCCGCGTAACGAAGCATTGTCACCGCCGCCTCGACGGCCTGTGCCGCGTCCTGCACCGCGGCGCCGACGGTCGCGCTGAGGCCGATGCCGTCCTGGATGTCGGCGACCTCGCACCCGACGACGATCGTGCGCGGCGGCGTACCGTCCAGTGCGTGCAGGCTTGCGAACACTGCACCCGGATCCATTCCGTGGGCATCGAGAGCCGTTGTCGAGCCCAGCGATTCGTGATCGATCTCGAAAACACGCACGGAGCCCGGTGATCCACGGTTCGGCACCGCGTCGACGATTATCAGCCCGTCCCAGCCGTCGAGCAGGTCGTAGGCCAGGTGCATTCCGCGAATGCCGTAGTCGACCACCCGCACGGCATCGGCATCGGTGAACCGGCCGTACATACGACGCACCACCTCGGGGCCGAAACCATCGTCACCGAGGAAGATGTTGCCGATGCCGGCCACCAGGATCCGGGACGTCACGACGTCGCCATCATCGATCGAAGGACGCTACATGCGCCGCATCTTGAGGTAGCGGCGAAGATCCGGTATGGATCGGAGGCCGACGGCCACCCCCGCGACCACGACCACTGCCACGACGGCGGTTGCGATCCAACCTACTGTCTCCATGTTGGACTCCTTTCTGGGCTGAACTCTTGCGAATCGAGAGGCTCGATCTCGTCAGGTGCGAAGTACAGGT
This sequence comes from uncultured Mycobacterium sp., assembly GCA_900078375.1. Taxonomy (GTDB): domain Bacteria; phylum Actinomycetota; class Actinomycetes; order Mycobacteriales; family Mycobacteriaceae; genus Mycobacterium. Next base: position 23,921 of record FLQS01000060.1, read on the forward strand.
AACGGCCGTACCAGTCGTGCAGGTCGGCCGCCGGATCGTCGTCGATCACGACCCCGACGTGCTGATGGCCCTCGACGTCCTCGTGGACCGAGGTGACGTGGGCGACCTTTCCGGCGAAGAAGATATCCTGGGCATCGGCGCGTCGGGACGGGTGCAACCGAACCCGGCTGCCGCGCCTGACGCGCACGCCGTTCACCTGAACAGCATCAACATCTGGTTGGACCGCCTTGTCGGCCAACGGATCCCACCAATCGACACCGTCGGGGACTTCGGGGATCAGCGGCGGCCTCGCGTCGGTGCGCGGCGTTCGCAATACGCCGTGCAGCCCGAGCATGTCTTCTGGCGACATTCCGTCGCACCGCTCGATGAGCTGCGCCGCGAGGGGGTCGGTCGCGCGGGCCTGTGCCTTCTCCTCGTCGGTCATCGTCATGACGCGCAGGGTCAGGATTTCGTCGATTTCGGTCGAGTCGTAGAGTGCGCCGCCGCTCTCCTGCGCAACCTCGGGATGGTCGTAAAGGATGATCGGCGAGATCAGCAGCAGGTCACGTTCACCTGGGCGCCCGGCAAGTACCGGAAAACACCGGTGTTGCCTACACCGCGCCGCAGCCGCGGCCGCATCGTCCGTCGGCTCGAGCAGCGAAATGAACTTGCCGTCAACGGCTTCGACGATGACATGGGTACCGATCAGCGAAGTCGCGATTGCGCGATCCTTATCGGCGGCGACGGCACCGGTGTTGCGTACGGCAATGGTAATGCGTTGCAGCCCGTCATCGCGCTCCACGCCGACGGTCAGCGTTGCACGGACTTCCTGCCGCGTTCGGACCAGCCGGCCACCATCAACCTGCTCGATATCCGCGTCGGCGGGGGCGACCACCGGAACCGCCCACGGCTGTGTCAGCTCATCGAGTTCGACCGGGCCGAAGGACAGTTCGCATTCGACCGCTTCGTCCCATGTCAGCCACGATCCGGCCGCCGTCGTGAGTTCGGCTGCCGGTTCGAAGTGGCCTGCGCCGCTGTCGCGCTCGACCTGGCGGCGCTGAAGTTGCAGGAACCGCACCACGATCGTGAGCACACCGTGGCCGTCGAGGAGGCACTGTGCCGACAGGGAGTCGTCCTCGCCGACTCCAGCGTCGTTCGCGCCGGGCGGACCCAGAACACCGAACTGCCAACGGGATTGGTTCTTGCTCGAGGACGCCCGATACGGGTACAGCAGGTAGCCCTCGTACAGCACGGCGTCGGCGATGGCGCGGGCCCGATCCCAGCTCGCAGTCACCGCACGTCCTCCCGATCGGAGGCCGCAGCCAGAAGCGCGGCTACCGCCTCGTCGAAGTCCAGCAGGCCGCGCGAGGACTTGAAGGCGGCCAGTGCGGTGACGGCGTCGTGACCCAGCCGCACCCACCCGCTGTTCGGGTAGTGCTGGCGAATGAGGTCTCGCCAGGTCGATACCGGCATGTCGTAATGGTCTTCACAGTCCCACGGCACCTGCTGGACGGCGAAGCCGTGCTCCCCCTTAACGAATACCGTTCCGCTGAAGAGGAATTGCAATGGAACGCCGCCTTCGCGCAACGCGTGCAGGTACTTGGCGGCGGCGACCTCGAAATCGTAGGTACATGCCAGTGGCAGCGCGATCTGAGTGACGCCGGTAAATCCGGGCACCATCGCCACGCAGTGTTCCCACAGGAATGTGCGCTGTGTGGATGCCCAGCGCTCGCGGGGGCCGAACAGGTCCGTCAGCCCCGCGGCCTCGTCGTCGGAGTAGCTGCGACGCAGGGGTTCGATGCGGACCTGCGCGCGCAACGCGATTGCGTGCACCGGGTCGTCGCCGCTGGCCGTGACACCAACGCGGGCAAGGAGCACAGGCGTCGCGGCGTACGGCTCCGGAGCCACGTCGAAGACGGTGAACGCCACGTTGCTCATGGCGCGCGCTCCTTGCTGCGCGCGGCAATCCGAGCGAAGAAACCGTCGATGAACTCGTGGGTCTGCTGCCCGCCGTCGAAGCCGTGCCACAGCATCCTGAGCCGGCCTACGAACTCGTAACAAGCGTCGATCGGAACCAGGTAGCACTCGGGCGGATTCGCCTCGTCGTCCGGGACCCGGACGAGCAGCGCCTCCACATCGTCGGCGAGCAGACCGACCCTGGGATCTGCCCCGCTGATCGCATTCCAGGCGCCGAGGTCCAGCTCTGACTCGGTGGCGCCCGCCGGCCCAGGGTAGAACGCCACGGTGCGATCAAGCGCAGAGTTGCGGAAGAAGAACGCCAAGCCGACCGGGATCTGCAGCGCCTCCCACGCGCGGCGGTCCAGCGCGAACCGAGGAAACGCCAGATACCTGTCCGGCACCGACCGGTACCGAAGCTCGGCGCTCCCGTCGGTGAACAGCAGGTGGCAACTACGGCAGACGCACATCAGTTGGCGGCCAGCGACATTCACGACGTGCTGATGCTCGTCGGCGATCGCCTCGGAGCACATCTCACACCGTTCGCCTATCGGCTCGGGTGCGCGCCGGTTGGTGATGCGCGCCAAGACGTCGAAGGGGCTGGTCATGCGAAGAGACCCGCCGGTGTGTGCTGGCGGGCAATGGATAGCACGCCGTCGCGGATCAGCAGTGGCATCGGATCGAGGTGCGTATCCGGCCGGTCCATCCCTGCCCCGGCGTGGACGACGTCGAAGTGCGCGTGGCAGCGGGGGCACCGCAGCACGGGGTCGGCACCGGCGCCCATCCCGCGATGCAACGCCGCGCCCGCCAACGAGCCGTCGCAGCCCGGGCAATGGTCGCGGTACGCGAACAGTTGGTCCCCGATGCGGCAGGCCAGCACGCTGGTATCGGCGACGAGAAAACCCCCGACCTCGCCGGGTGACAGCCCGGCAATATCGGGAACTTGATGCCAGGTCGTTGCGCCGTGTCCGTCCGTGTGGAGTCGAGCCATCAGTGATTCGGCGGGAATCACCGCGGTGGTGAGTTCCGGTTCGGCAGTGACGACTTCGATGGAGGAAACCTCGGGTGCCGCGGCCCGCACCGCGTCTTCGACCGCGAGTTCCAGTGTCACCGACGACGAAGGGCAGCTCTTGCAGCTGCCCTGGAATTGCAGCCGAACGACACCGTCGTCGACGCCGAGCAAGGACACGTCACCGCCGTGGGAGCCGAGGTAGGGCCGCACGCTGTCCAGCGCGTCGGACACTCGGCGGTGCACATCGTGGGGGTGCAGGCCGTGCACCAACAGCAGGCTGGCCACCAGCTCATCGGCCACCAGACGAGCCGTCACGGCCGGGTCATCGACCAGGTCCATGACCCGATGCAGGCCGGCCCCGTAGACGTCGACTACCTCGCCGACGAGCTGCTCGGCGCGTTCGCGCGCGGCCGTGCCGCCGACTCCGGTGGCATCCAGCAGCGTCTGAATCCGATCGCCCGCCAGCCGCCACTGCGCGTTTCCTTCGAAATCCGCGGAGTCACTGGGCTTTTCCGACTGGCTTTCCGATCCAGGTTTGCCCATGCATTACTCCCCGGTAACGGACTGGGTGGGGGAGTGCAGCTTCTGCAGCGACTTGCCCTCGCCGAGGTACATATGTACGCCGCAAGGCAGGCAGGGGTCGAAACTGCGCACGGTGCGCATGATGTCGATGCCCTTGAAGTGATCCCGATCGTTCTCCTCGAAGATCGGCTGGCCTTGCACGGCATCTTCGTAGGGGCCGGGCGTCCCGTAGCTGTCCCGCGGGTTGGCGTTCCACGGGGTCGGCGGGTACGGATGATAGTTCGCAATCTTGCCGTCGCGAATCACCATGTGATGCGATAGCACTCCACGCACCGCCTCGGTGAAACCGCATCCGATGGCTTCGTCGGGCACCTCGAACTTCTCCCACGTCTTCGTGCGCCCCGCCCGAATCTCCACCAGCGCCTTCTCGGCGAAATGCAGTGCGCAGGCGGCAGCGTAGGCCTGGAAGTACGTCCGTGCGCGGTTGCGCTCGATGGTGTTGCTGCCGTACTCCGGGATCTTCCACTCGAATTCGACCGGACCCTTCAGGGCGGTCTTCGGGAGGTTGATCTGCACACTGTGACCCGTCGACTTGACGTAACCGACGTCGACGAGGCCGGCCAGCGCCGTTGCCCACAGCCGGGCCAATGGTCCGCCGCCGGTGTCCAGTGCGAGGTGGTCCTTGCCGTCGAACCACCGCGGCGACATCACCCAGCTGTACTTGTCCTCCATGTCGCGCTTCTGGGGGTGCGGGTTGGTGTGCTGGTTCCATGGGTGCCGCCGGTCGACCGGATTACCCAACGGATCGGTCTTGACGAACATCTCCTGGTCGGTCCAGTCGTCGTAATACGAACTCCCCAAAAGGATTCGAATACCCAGGTTGATGTCGACAAGCGACGTGGTCACCAGCTTGCCGTCGACGACGACGCCAGGGGTGACGAACATCGCGCGACCCCACTTCTCCATGTCCTTATAGGCGAAGTTGCACACCTCGGGATCCTGGAACGAGCCCCAGCAGCCCAGCAGTGTGCGACGCAGACCCACCTTGTCGTAACCGGGCAGCGCCTCGTAGAAGAAATCGAACAGGTCGTCGTGCATGGGCACGACCTTCTTCATGAGCTCGACGTAGCGCATCAACCGTGACATGTAGTCGGTCATCAGCTGGATGGTGGCGACGGTGCCCACCCCACCCGGATACAGCGTGGACGGATGGACGTGCCGCCCTTCCATCAGGCAGAACATCTCCCGTGTCGACCGGCTGACCTGTAACGCTTCGCGGTAGAAATCCCCGGTGAACGGATTCAGCGCACGCATGATGTCGGCGATCGTGCGATAGCCGTGCGCGTCGGCGTGCGGTGACTGCGTGTTCTCGGCCTTGGCCAACACGCTCGGGTTGGTCTCGGACACCATCTTCTCGCAGTAGTCCACGCCGACCAGATTCTCTTGGAAGATGTTGTGGTCGAACATGTATTCAGCGGCCTCGCCGAGGTTCACAATCCACTCGCCCAGGTGTGGCGGCTGTACGCCGTACGCCATGTTCTGCGTGTAACACGAACAGGTCGCGTGGTTGTCACCGCAGATCCCGCAGATGCGACTGGTGATGAAGTGCGCGTCGCGAGGATCCTTGCCCTTCATGAAGATCGAGTAACCGCGGAAGATCGACGAGGTGCTGTGGCACTCGACGACTTCCTTGTTGTCGAAGTCGATCTTGGTGTAAATGCCGAGGCTGCCGACGATACGGGTGATGGGATCCCATGCCATTTCCACCAATTGGCCAGGATCCCGCTTCGCGTGTGTCGGCTCAGGAATGATCGTTGTCATCGAACTTCGCTCTCTGTCTGGACCGGTGAAATGGTCGGGTCGGCACCTACCAGGTGCGACGGGCGCCCGTGGTGAGTTCTTTGCCCTTGTGCCGCCAGTTCGGCTCCTTGTCGAGGGTGCGTCCCGTCACGCTGCGCAGCGGCCGGATGAGCGAGCCGTAAAGGCCCGACGCGGAACTCGAGAGCTTGCCGCCCGGGGGCTCATCCATGAACGGCATGAACTTGTCCGGGAAGCCCGGCATGGTGCAGCCGATGCAGATGCCGCCGACGTTCGGGCAGCCGCCGACGCCGTTCATCCAACCTCGTTTGGGCACATTGCATTTCACCACCGGGCCCCAACAGCCCAGCTTGACGATGCATTTCGGCGATCCGTACTCGGAGGCGAAATCGCCCTGCTCGTAATAGCCAGCGCGATCGCAACCCTCGTGAACAGTGTTGCCGAACAGCCACTTGGGACGCAGCGCATCGTCGAGCGGAATCATCGGAGCCTGACCCGTTGCCATATAGAGCAGGTAGGTCAGCGTTTCCGACAGGTTGTCCGGTTGGGTCGGGCAACCGGGCACGCAGACAATCGGAATTCCGGCCTTGCTCTTCCACTGCCACCCGAGATAGTCCGGTACCCCCATGGCGCCGGTCGGGTTGCCGGCCATGGCGTGGATACCGCCGTAGGTTGCGCACGTTCCGGCGGCGACGATCGCGGTCGCCTTCGGTGCGAGCCGGTCCAGCCACTCGCTGGTGGTGATCGGTTGTCCCGTTGCGGGGTCGTTGCCGAATCCGCACCAATAGCCTTCGTCGTGGAGACGCTCGTTCGGGATCGACCCCTCGACCACCAGGACGAATGGCTCCAATTCGCCCCTGTCTGCTTTGAAGAACCACTCGAGGAAGTCGTCTGCACCTCCCTCCGGACCGCATTCGAAATCAATTAACGGCCAATGCACGGCGACCTGGGGGAGACCGGGGAGCGCGCCGAGCGCGATCTCCTCGACACTGGGTTGGGTGGCGGCAGTCAACGCCACCGAGTCGCCGTCACAACTCAAACCAGCGTTGATCCACAGGACGTGGATCAACGTCTGTTCTGCTTTGACTGCTGCTTCCGTTGGCATGATCGCAGCTCTCCGGGGTCGGGCTGGACCCCTGCGCCACCGGAGTCGACCGTCGGCCCACTTGCGCGACGCTAATTTCCCGGTCTACACCCGGGGGAAAGCGCGTGTCAACGCCGTGTCAGAACTATTCAGTATCTGCCCGCATTCACAGCATTCTGGCCAAGTGTCGTCATAATGCCGCTCGCCGTGGGCCGTCAGGTGCCGGCGTTGGTCGGGGTGCCTGCGACAAACCGGCGTAGCCAGCCGAACCACGCCGCCATGCCTTCGCCCGTTTGGGCGCTCACCGGCAAGATCGTCGCGGTCGGATTGACCTCGCGGACGTGGGCGATGTACGTGTCGATGTCGGCTTCGAGGTAGGGCGCGAGGTCGATCTTGTTGAGCAGGACCACATCCACCGAGCGAAACATCACCGGGTACTTCAGCGGCTTGTCCTCACCCTCGGTGAGGGAGTAGACCATCGCCTTGGCGTGCTCTCCGACGTCGAACTCGGCCGGGCAGACCAGGTTGCCGACGTTCTCGACGATGACGAGATCGAGGCCGGGAAGGTCCAGGCCCTGCAGCGCTCGGTTGACCATCGGTGCGTCCAGGTGACATTCGCCGCCGAAGCCGTTGTTGGTGTTGAGCAGCGAGACCTGCGCCCCCCGGCCGCCGAGCTTGGCGGCGTCGAGGTCGGTGGCGATGTCGCCTTCGATCACCCCGACGGCGAGCTCACCCCTTAGTTCGTCAAGCGTGGCGGCGAGCACGGTGGTCTTGCCCGAGCCGGGGGAGCTCATCAGGTTGAGTGCACGAATCCCGTTGCGCTCGAAGGCATTCCGGTTCAAATCCGCACGGACGTCGTTTTCGGCGAAAATCGACTCCAGCACGTCCACCCGTTGGGGGCCGGTGTCGTAGCCGCTGTGGTCCCCGTGGTCCCCGTGGTCCCCGTGGTCGTCGTGCTCATGGCTGTGCACAGTGCCGTCGTCGTGCCGGTGAAATCTACCCACGGTGGCCACCTTTCATTGAAACGACGCCTTTCATTGAAACGACGCGCGTCACGACACATCCAGTGACATCACCTGGAACTCCTCACCCCTGACCACCTCGACGTCGCTGCTGTCGCATTCCGGGCAGCACACCGACCACCGTGAGGCGATCTCCGACTGTCGGTGGCACGAGCGGCACATCACCTCGGCCGGGACCAGTTCGAGTTCGAGCTCTGTGTCGGGCATGCACTCGTGCTCGCGGACCAGGGTCCAGCAGAAGGACAACGAGTCCGGCACAATCTGCCGGAGCGCGCCGACCTGGACACGCACCACATCGACATGCCGATCGGCGGCATAGGGTCTCACGACGCCAGCGATCGCATGGCACAGCGACAGCTCATGCACTGTTGTTCACCGCCGCCTCCACGTGGACTCTCCTTCACCCTCCTCGCCGCACGGACTGCACGAGTACCGCGCTACAACGCTAGCGCTCCGCGATGGTCGTCCTGAGGTGAATGGCACCGCAGAAAAACGCAGACTTCCTGTGCGAAATTCTGATTGTCGCCCTCGCCGGGCGCGGCTAGCGTGATCACGACTGACCTGCGCGGAAAGCCCCTTACCGCGTACGGCCTGTGATGGTCCGACCGGAAAGGAAGGAAGGCACATGTGCCTCGGCGTGCCCGGCAAGGTTTCCGATATCTGGGAAGCTGGGGGTACGCGGATGTCTACCGTCGACTTCGGCGGAAGTACCAAGACCGTCTGCCTGGCCTATCTGCCTGACCTGAAGGTCGGCGACTACACGATCGTGCACGCCGGCTACGCGATCAGCCGCCTCGACGAGGACTCAGCGTTGGAGACGCGCAAGATGTTCGACGAGCTCGGCCTTTTCGACGACGAGGACGACCGGGCGTCCAGCGCCTGAGCCGCCCGTCAACGGCGGCCGTCGAGCAGGTGATATGGAATCCCTGTCGCGCAGCGCATGCCAAACCATCTTCTCGACACCGGCGTTGTCTTCCTGGCTCGCTGGCTCGCCGGCGTAGGTGAGGGCAGCCCCGCTGGATTGTCGGGCGCAGCCGGAGAGCGAACTGGACGGTATTTTGTGGCACGACTTTCGATCACTCGATTGCCTAGGCTGGCGGCGAGCATTCGTCAATGAATAGAGGAGACAACGTGACCATCCGGGTTGGCGTTAATGGTTTCGGTCGTATTGGACGCAATTTTTACCGGGCTTTGGCAACTCAGCAGGCCGAGGGTAGGGCCAGGGACATTGAGATCGTGGCCGTTAACGATCTCACCGATAACGCCACCCTGGCGCATCTGCTCAAGTTCGACTCGATCCTGGGCCGCCTACCCGACGACGTCAGCCTCGAGGGTGAGGACACGATCGTGATCGGCGCCACGAAGATCAAGGCGCTGGAGGTCAAAGAGGGACCGGCCGCGCTGCCGTGGGGTGATTTGGGGGTGGATGTGGTCGTCGAGTCGACCGGCATCTTCACCAACGCTGCCAAGGCCAAGGGCCACCTGGACGCGGGTGCCAAGAAGGTCATCATCTCCGCGCCGGCCA
>FLQS01000062.1 GCA_900078375.1 uncultured Mycobacterium sp.
ACCAACTCGCAGACGGCACCACCCACTGGACCCCACCACCCGACGTCCCCCTCACCGGCGGCACCAACGCCTACCACCACCCCGAACGCCTACTCCCCAAAGACGACGAAAAGGACTAGAGCCGTTGCATTTCCGTGGGCCTAGGCCCGGGAGAACGCCGACGCCTCGGCGACCTGCTGCGCACTCGGCCGCACGCCGGTGTAGCGCTCGAACTGCTCGGCCGCCTGGAGGGCGATCACTTCCGCGCCGGTGACGACCTGCTTACCGGCCGCCCGGGCCGCAACGATCAACGGCGTCTCCGACGGCACCGCGACCATGTCGAAAACCGTGTGCGCAGCGGCGATCACCTCGTCGCCGTAGGCCGGTTCGTGCTCCTCGGGTCCGTCCGCCATCCCGATCGGTGTCACGTTGACGATCACCGGAGCACGAAGGTCGCCCACCTCACTTCGCCACTCGTAGCCCAGACGCTCCGCCAGATCCAACCCGCTGTCGGCATTCCTGGCCACGATCGTTCCTTCGCTGAAACCACTGTCCCGGAAGGCTGTTGCCACCGCGCTCGCCATCCCGCCGCTACCACGGATCAGCACCGCCGCGTGCGGGTCCAATCCGTACTCGGCAATCAGCCGTTGTACGGCCGTGTAATCGGTGTTGGCCGCGGTCAACTCACCGTCGTCGTTGACGATCGTGTTGACGGCATTGATCGTGCGGGCGGATTTCTCCACATGGTCCACCAGCGTCAGCACATCCTGCTTGAACGGCATCGACACCGAACACCCGCGGATGCCCAACGCCCGCACTCCACCGATCGCGGCGGTGATATCGGTTGTGGTGAAAGCCTTGTAGATGAAATCCAGACCGAGTTGCTCGTAGAGGTAGTTGTGGAAACGAGTGCCGATGTTGCTGGGCCTGGCCGCCAGCGATATGCACAGTCGGGTGTCCTTGTTGAGCGCGGGCCTGGCCATGTCAGCTGATCGCCCGGAGCACTTGCCGCACAGTTGCCCGGATCTCTGAGCGCAAGGCCGGATCAATCTGCAGCGCATCGGTTTTCGGCACATCGAATTCGGTGATCACCACGCCGGGCTCCTCACGCTCCCAGTGCGCGCCGAAGCGGTCGAGAATCGTCCGCATCGGCACGTTGCCGGACAGCACCCGCCCCGAGAACCGCTTCACTCCCCCGACCTCCGCCGCGATGATCAACGCGTCCATCATGAAGTTGCCGATACCGCGGCCCTGGTAGGCGTCACCGACGATGAACGCGATCTCGGCCACCGAGGGATCCGACACATCGCGAACGAATCGCACATCGGCGACGACCGGGCCGTCGGCGCCGTCGACGAGAACCCAGACGAAATGGTTGACGTAGTCGACCTGGAACAGGTAATTCATCAGCGTCATGCTGGGCGCGCGCATCGACATGAACCGGCGGTAGAGCGTCTCGGTGGAGAACTCGATCGGCCCGTTGGCTGTGCGTTCGCTGTCACCGGGCAGCGCCGGCCGCAACATCAGCTCGGTGCCATCGGAGAGCACTACCGGGATCGGGGTGACGAAGGCCGCCAGCCGTTGCCGGGCCGTGCGCACCATTCGCTCGCTGAGGCCGGGCAGGTCGGCGAGGATTTCGAACGCCGCGTGGTCGCCGATGTACGCCGTCAGGGGTTCGGTGACCGTAACCGTGGCCGTACGGGGCTGGTCCCGCAGCAGCGCGATCTCCCCGACGATCATGCCGGCGGAGACCTCGCCGAGGACGACCTCGCCGTCGTCGCCGACGTGGCGCACCTCGGCCCGGCCGGATTGGATGAGCAGGAATGACACCGCTCGCTCACCCTGGCGCGTCAGGACCTGACCGACCGGTGCCTGCAACGGCTGCAGCTGTGCGGCAAGCGGCAGCAGCAGGTCAGGCGGGCACCCGTCGAACACCTCCATGTCCGCCAATCCGTCGGCGCGCATGGTGATCAACTCGGGTGTCGCACCCAGCGCCGACGCCAGACCGCGTTCGCCGCCGTCTGCCGTCATACGACCTCCGTAGTCATCAACTCCGAGGTTACCGATGGGTGAGAACGACTCGGGCCGATTCGGCGCACGAACTCGCACCGGACCGGTGATCGCTGGCGGGCTAGAGGTGCTTTGACCGGTTCACAAAGCGCCCGGCGCGCGGTGAAAAAAGCCAGCCTCCACCGGCTTTCGTACCGCCGTCGACCGGGATGTTGTGTCCGGTGACGAACGCCGACAGCTCGGACGCCAGAAACAGCGCGACCCGCGCCTGGTCCTGCGGCCAGCCGACCCGGCCGACCGGCGCCCAGGACTCCCACAGGTGCTCGACATCGGTGTAACCGGTGAGGTAGTCCACCTGGGGAGTCTGGGTGAGGTCTGTTCCGATGCCGTTGACCCGGATCCCGTGCCGGCCCAGGTCCACCGCCAGGCACGTCGTGAAGTGCGCGACAGCGGCTTTCATCGCCCCATATACCGGATCGCGCGGGAAGCCACGCATGCCTTCCACGGAGTGGACGTTCACGATGGTGCCGCTGCCCGCCGCGATCATGGCCGAGACGAACGCCCGGGTGACCGCGAAGACATGCCGCAGATTGATGTCGTACATCCGCTGCCAGCTCTGCGGCGTCGACTCGTCGAAGGCCACCAGCGGCCGGTAATCCCCGACATTGTTGACCAACACGTCCACCCGGCCGTGTTCGGCCAGCACCGCGTCGGCGAGGCGCGCGACGTCGTCGTCGACGGTGACGTCAATCACGTGGCTGCGAATCAGTCCGCCGGCCGCCGACACGTCGCGGCTGATCCGCTCCGCGCGAGCCGGATCGATCTCGGCGACCTCCACCGCGGCGCCGTGGGCGGCGAACAACTCCGCGATCGCCCCGCCGATACCGTCCCCGCCCCCCGTCACCACCGCAACGCGGCCGTCCAGCAAGCGATTCCAGTCCGGGATGTCCGGGATCTCCGCGACGTCGCGGGGGCCGTTGCTCATAGCGGCGCAGCCTACGCCCGTCAGTACGCCAGCAGGTTGACAATCCTGGTGAACGCACTCGGAAATGCCGCCGCCGCGGGCATGATCCGCGACCGGGTCGGGGCGAACTCGACGGCGTGCAGCAGGCCTGCCGTGAGCGCCCGGTAGCGTCGCGACATCCGCCGCCATTGCCGGTCGTAGTCCCCCGGCCGTTCGGCCAGAACGCAATTCACCAACAACTCGGCGCCGCCGAACGCGATGCCAAGGCCCTCACCGGTCAATGCGTCGACGTAGCCGGCGGCATCGCCGACCAGCATCACGCGCCCTGCGGTGCGATCCGCCACCCGTTGCCGCAACGGGCCGGCGGCACGCTCGGGCCCGTGCGGGTGACCGTTCACGCGCTCGCTGAGCGCACCGAATTCGGCCAGCCGGCTCTCGAAGGAGCCCTGCCGCGCGGTCAGGATCGCGATGCCGACGCAATCGTCGGCAACCGGCGTGACATACGCTTCGGCACCGTCAGCCCAGTACACCTCGACCCGGTCGCTCCACGGCGCGGTGTGGATGTGGCGCCGCAGTCCCCACCGGCGCGAGCCTCGGCTGGGGCGGGCCAGGCCGAGCGACCGGCGGATCGGCGAGTGCAGGCCGTCGGCGGCGGCCAGGTAGCGCGCGCGAAATCCCGCGCACTCAACGGAATCCGCGTCCTGACTGATCGATCCGACATGGGCGGTGACCAGGTCGACGCCCGCCGCGCAGGCCGCGTCTACCAGGGTGCTGTGCAGCGCGGTGCGGCGCACACCAAGACCGGAGTCGGCCCGAAACGGGGCATCGACGCGGCGCTCCGCGTCGAAATAGGTGATTCCGCGAAACACCTTGCCGGGCGGCTTGATTCCGAGTGCCTCCAGTTGCCGCACGGTGTAGGGCATCATGCCCTCGCCGCAGGCCTTGTCGATCGGCGGGCGCCGCCGCTCGACAACGGTCACCGAAAGCCCGGCCCGCGCGGCGTGCAATGCGGTGACCAGCCCGGCCGGCCCACCGCCCGCGACCAGGAGATCGATCACGACAGGCTTGCCAGGGCGGCGTTTTCGGTGCGGATGCGGGTCCGTAACAGCGCGGCGTTGAGGACGGTGAACACCAGTGCGGTGATCCATCCGGTGTGCACCAGCGGCAGCGCGATGCCCTCGGCGATCACCGCGACGTAGTTGGGGTGGCTGAAGAAGCGGTACGGCCCGCCGACGACCCGCTGCGCGCCGGGGATGACCACCACCCTGGTATTCCACTGCTGGCCGAGGGTGGTGATGCACCACCACCGCAAGCCTTGCGCCGCAACCACTATCGCCAGCATCGGCCAGCCGAGTGCGGGCAGGAACGGCCGGTGTAGCCCGATCACCTCCACCAGGGCGCCGACAAGCAGCCCGGTGTGCAGAACGACCATGATCGGATAGTGGCACGCGCCGAATTCGACACCGCCCTGCGCCTTGCTCCAGGCCAGATTGCGCCGGGCGACCACCAGTTCAGCGACCCGCTCCAGCGCGACGGCCGCGACGAGCAGTACGTACCAAGTCATCAGTGCCAGCGCAGAAGCACCAGTTCCGAGCAGAACCCTGGCCCCATGGCCATCATCACGCTGGGACCTGCTGACGGACGCTTGGCGATGGTGTCACGCAACACGTGCAGCACCGAGGAAGAGGAGATGTTGCCGATGTCGGCCAGTGATCGCCAGGTCAACTCGAGTGCCTCGTCGGGCAGTTTGAGGCTGTTTACGATCGCTTCGATGATCTTCGGCCCGCCCGGGTGGCAGACCCAGGTGCCGATATCGTCGATGTTCAGGTCATGTGCGCCAAGGAATTCCGTGACGTCGTCGGGAAGGTAGCGCTCGATCACCTCGGGTAGATCCGCGGACAGCACCAGCTCCAAACCGTCCGCCCCGACGTCCCAGCCCATGGTGCGCAACGAATCTGGATACAGATGGCTGCGCGAGTCGATCACGTCGGGCCCGCCGGCCTTGATCTTCTCCGCCCGCCGCTCACCGACCGCCACGACCGCCGCCGCCCCATCGGCGAACAGCGCGCTGCCCACCAGCCCAGGCAGGGTGGGCTTGTTGGCCGTGTAGGTCATCGAGCACAGCTCCACCGACACCAGCACCGCGACACCGTCGGGATCGCCGCGCAGGTAGTCGTTCAGCCGGGCGACGCCCGCCGCGCCTGCGACACAACCAAGACCGAACATCGGCACCCGACGAACATCGGGCCGCATGCCCAGCCGGCCAGCGATCCGGGCTTCGATAGACGGGGCCGCGACACCCGTCACCGTCGTCGAAACGACCAGGTCAACGTCCTCGGGACGCAGTCCGGCCTCTTCGAGTGCACCGGCTACCGCAGCCGAGCCGAGTTCGACAGCGTTCTCGATGAACAGGTCGTTGGCCTCGCCGAAATCCTTCAACGCAGGGTACTGATCCAGCGGCAGGACGAAGTGACGATTGTCGACCTTGGCACTGCGATGCAGTTTGCGGAGAATCTCTTCGTACTCGCCATATCCACCGATCGTCAGGAACGCCTCGGTGACCTCGGCCTGACTGTATCGGTGCGGTGGTAATTCACCACGCACACCGGCGATAACACTGATCGGACGCATGTCTTCAATACGAGACCCGGAACCCACTGGTTCACCAACCTTCACTGCGACCCCCTCGTACTTCCTACCTCAACCAGTATGCCGCGCCGGCCCGCCTTCGCGGATCCCTACCCTTTGGTGCATCCACGCCAGCGGTTTGGGCGCCCACCAGTTCCAGCGGCCCATGACGTGCATGAATGCCGGCACCAGGATGAGCCGTACCAACGTTGCGTCGGCCACCACCGCCAGCGCCAGACCGAGCCCGAACATTCGCATGAACGAAACATGGGCCGCGATCAGCGCGGCGAACGAGATCGCCATGATGAGCGCGGCCGCGGTGATCACCCGCCCCGTGTGGGCCACCCCGAGCGCGACGCTCTCGTCGTTATCGGCCACCCCGCCCTGCGGCGACGCGAGCCAGAACTCCCTGATGCGCGACACCAGGAACACCTCGTAGTCCATCGAGAGCCCAAAAGCTATGCAGAACAACAAGACTGGCATGTTCGCCACCAAGGTCCCGGTGGAGGTGGTGCCGAACGCACCGAGGTTGCCGTCCTGGAAGATCCACACCATCGCGCCGAACGCCGCCGTCAACGACAGGACGTTGAGCACCAAGGCTTTCAGCGGTAGCACGATGCTGCCGGTCAGCAGGAACAGCAGTACCAGCATGATCACCGCGATCAAGCCCAACACGATGGGCAGCCGCGAGACGATGGCGTCGACGCTGTCGGAGTTGATTTGTGCCGTGCCGGCGAACTCGACCGTCCGGTTTCCGGGCGTACTCACGGCATGTAGCCGCTCGAGCTGATCGGAGGACCGGTCCGAGAACAGCGGGGCGGTGCTTTCCACCGTCAGCAGCGCGCTGCCCGACGCCAGACCGGTCGCCGCGGATGGCGGTCCGACCAGGTTTCCGCCCACGTAGGCCCCCATCGGCGCGGACACGGTCGACACATCGTTGACTCGCGACAGGTCGGCGGCGTACCGGGCAATCTGGGCGTCGGACAGGCCATCGGCGTCGGGGATGAGGACCGGGATGGCAGTTTCGAAATTGTTGGTGAAATCGCCGCGCAGCCGATCACCCACCTGGTGAGCCGACGCCGACGACGGCAGCACCCGATCGTCGGGGAATCCCGGGCGCACGCCGAGGAAGGGCGCACCGAGGGTCACCAGCACCACCACGCAGGCCAACCCGATCGGCACCGCGCGCTTCATCACGAATTTCGTTGACCGGTACCAGAATTGCTCGTCGATGGGCCGTTGGACGGGCTCGGCGCGGCGGAGCGTCCTGCGGAACAACCGGCGCACGTCCAGCGAGTCGAGCCGATCACCGAGCAGGCTGATCGCCGTAGGCGTGATCACGATCGCCGCGATCGCGGCGAATGCGACGGTGGCCACGCCGGCGTAGGCGAACGATTTCAGGAAGTGCATCGGGAAAATCACCATGGCGCCCATGGACAGTGCCACGGTGGTGGCCGAGAACAGCACGGTGCGGCCCGCCGTGAGCATGGTCCGCGTCAGCGCCTCATCGCGATCCGCCCCCTCGGCCAGTTCGTCGCGATAGCGGCTGATCATCAGCAGCGTGTAATCGATCGCCAGGGCGAGTCCCATCGCGGTGGTCAGATTCAGCGCGAAGATCGAGACATCAGTGAAGAACGTCGTCACCCGCAGGACGGCCAGGGCACCGAGAATGGCCATCAACCCGACTGCGATGGGTAGCGCGGCGGCGAACACGCCGCCGAACACCCACACCAGCACCAGGAAGCTGAGCGGAATCGCGATCGACTCCATCAGCAGCAGATCATGCTGGGATTGCTCGGTGACCTGCAGGTTCACCATCGCCGTCCCACCCGTGCGCACGACGATACCGTCGCGGCTGCGGGTGATCTGGTCGGACAGGTCTTTGGCGTAGATCTGCTGGTTAGCCTCGTTGCCGGTGATTCCGGCCGTGATGAGACCCGACTTCTGATCGCGGCTGACCAAGGCGGCCGACGCCTGTGGTGGTGAAGTCCACGCTGAGGTGATCCCGATGACGTGTCCGGAGCGTTTCAGCTGATCGATGACGTCGAGGGCGGCCGTTCGCGCCGCCGGGCTGTCGAACCGATCGCCCGCGGTGACGACCACCAAAAGTTGGACGTCGCCCTGGCCGAACTTGTCGGTGAGCAGGTCGGTGGCCCGTGACGATTGCGAGGTCGGGTCAGCGAACCCGCTCGGGGAGAGATGCTTGGCGACAGGTACGCCGAAAATGCCGATCACCACCATGATCAGGATGGCGATTGCGACCACCCGTCGTGGTGCGGCAATGGCTAGCCGGGCGGTCGCTCGCAGCAATGATCTGTCCTTTGGTGTCAGCCCTGCCTTCTGCTGATACGTACACGACCAGCAGCAGGTTCACAATGCCTCCCCGAAGGACTTCGTGGCCTACCCGGCCACGGTAACCAATAGGGCACCCTGCGCGCATAGTTGTCGAACTCGGAGCCGTGTATGCGGCGGTATCGAGCCTCCTTGAAAAGGGGTGCTATCAGGCAGTACATCGTAAAAGTGGCAGCCACTGCCAGTTGGTCGGGCGTCCACGTCGGCACGGTCCAAACCGTCAGCGTGAAGGCCACGTAAATGGGCTGTCGCATCAGCCGAAAAAGGCCGCTCGTCGGCATCTTCGGATAGACAAGTCGTCGACCACGCAACAATGTGAGCCAGCCCAACGTACCGATCTGTACCGACAGGCCGGCGTCGAACATCGCTTTGCCGAGTAGCACCCAGGCGCTCGCGTACAGCACGTCGAGAACGCCCAATGCCGTCCCGTGTGCCTGCCACCAGATGGTTCCCGACGGCGACCACAGCGCAAAGAGGGCGAACACCTGAAGGGACGCGAGGGTCACGAACGTGGTCGGCGCCAGCGTCGGGCCGGTACCTCGAGGCGCCAGCCGGTTGACGAGCGCCCTGCCCCGTCCCGTGAGCAGGAGTGAGTGCACGACCGGGAACTGGGCCAGCAGCGCGGTGTTGGCGATCCAGCCCCACGGGGCCGAGAGAGTGCCAAGCGAGCGACTCATCCCGAAGTACATCGCCACGATCATCGCGCCGACACCCGCCACGAAGGCGGCGTGGCAGATGACGCCATAACCCACGGCCACGAGCGTCCGGCCGCCGCGTCCCCGGTCGGCCGGCGGTGATGAATCTGCCCCCACTCAACCCTCTCCAGTGGCACCCCGAGCACAACGTAGCGTGGGGACATGAAGCTTGGCCAGCGTTTCCCGCTGCTCCGATGGTCGGTGATACGCACCGGCATCGGTATCCGTAATTTCAACAGAACCGGTCAGATCGGTGACGGCCGGGAGGCGGCAGCGGCCGATTATGTCGAGGCAAATGCCCGCCGCGGTGACATCGACGACGTGCTGGCCACCATCGACGAGTACGCCTACGCGAGGTCGTTTCTGGTCAATATCGGCGACGAGAAGGGCGCCGTGCTCGACGCGGCGGTGCGCCGCGCTGATCCGCGGCTGGCGCTGGAACTGGGCACCTACTGCGGCTACGGCGCGCTGCGGATCGCGCGCGCTGCGCCATCGGCCCGGATCTTCTCCGTCGAGCTGGCCGCGGCGAATGCCGCAGTGGCCCGGCGGATCTGGGCACACGCAGGCGTAGAAGAGCGCATCACCTGTGTGGTGGGAACGATCGGCGACGGCGGGTCAACCCTCGACATCCTGCGTGACGAGTGCGGATTCGACTCAGGCACATTGGATTTCCTGTTCATCGATCACAACAAGCACGCGTACCTGACCGATCTGCTCAGCATCGCCGAGCGTGGCTGGCTCCGGCGCGGCGCCATCGTCGTGGCCGACAACGTGGGCTTCCCAGGTTCCCCGAAGTACCGGGGCTACATGCGCGATCAGCAGGGTAAGGGCTGGGAGACGGTGGAACATCGCAGCCACATGGAGTACCAGAGCCTGATTCCCGACCTGGTGCTCGAGTCGCGGTATCTCGGCTGACAAGAATCAATTGTCAGGCAGCCGCTTTACTCACGCTGGCCCGCCGGCTCGAGCCGGTGCCCTTCTTGGCTCCCCCGTCTGCCTTTCCGGTGGTCGTGCTCTGGCCGTCCTGGTCCGACGCCGCCTGTGACGAGCCGGCGCGGCGGCTGGCAGCAGCGCTGGCCGTGCCGGGCTCGGACTTGTTGCCGTCGGTCAGATCGGTGGCACCGTTCGAGGCCTCATCTGTCGCCGCAGCCGACTTGACCTTGGTGGCAGCGGGTTTGGCCGCTGCCGCACCCGGGAGGGCACCGCGGATCGCCTGCGCGATGTCGGTGACCGAGTCCTTGACGAAGCCGACGCCGGCCTTGGCAACGGTGACCACACCGTCACGGATGGCGGCCACAACCTTGGTGAGATCGCCCGACTTGACGGCTTGCACGACGTTGTAGACCGCGGTCTGCGGGGCCACGACCAGATTGCGGATGTTCACGAACAGCTGGCCGCCGAGCGACGGGTTCTGGCTGACCGCAACACCATCCCAGCTCTGCAACATCCAGCCGTCGTCCGGATTGCCCGTCACGACCACGACTGCAGTGTTGCCCAGCGGGTGCGTGAGCATCAGCATGACGTCCGGGTTGTCGACGTTCATCATCGTCCAGACCATGATCGTCGCGCCGTGCGAGAAGAGCACGGGCGTGGTGTCACCGTTTGTGATGACGTCGGCGATCACGCTATTGACCCTCGCCTCGAACCCGTTGCCGTTCTCGCCGCCCGGGATGGGCAGGCTACGTAGCCCGAGCGTCCACGCCACCGGGATCAGGAAATAGCCGATGCGGCCGAGCCCGCTGTCGATGGGCGATCCCTCGAAGATGCCCGCGCTGATCTCGTGGATGCCCGTCTTCTCATACACCGGGAGGCCCGGCAGAAGGGCTTCCAGCGGCGCAGCGGTCTGATGGGTGCGGATCATGTCCGAGACGTAGATGCTGTCGTAGCCACCGTCTTTGAGCTGCTCGGCGATGGCCTCAGCCTGCTGCTCGCCGAGGTCGGTGAGTTCGGGCCCGGGCACCAACGTGTCGATTCCGGCGCCGGCGATGTTGCCGTAGGACTCGCCGTGGCGCACCCAGGTGAGGGTGATCGAATCGGCAGCCCAGGCGGGCAGCGCCGAGATCAGGAACAGCGCGATTGCCGAGACGACCGTCGCCAGTGCTTTCAGTGCCTGGCGCCGAGCGCCCATGTGACCGTGCAATTCACACTCCATCCGAATCCCCCGACGGTGGTACGACGCCCCGACAATAGCGACTGTGCGCCCGGTCACAGTACACAATCGGAAATCTGTCTACAAACAGCCCGGCCGCGGTCTCAGGAAACTAACGATCTCGTGGATTCTCAGTATCGGCGCTCGCAGACCCGCACCCACCGTGGTGTCGTGGATGGAGTGTCCTCTCTAGCGATCCGCGCCGCAGGCATAGCGGCGGCTGCGGCATCTTCCGCGCTGCTCTTGACCGCGTTGCCACACGCCGGCGCCGCCCCGGCCTTCGATTCACAGGGTTATCTCGACTCGACGGCGCGGTGCTCGGACGCCGCCGTGCTGTTCGGCAGTACTGACAGCTCACGGGTTGCGATCTGCAAGACGTCCGGCGGGTACGAGTATCGCGGCGTGCGGGTGCGCGACGGCGCGAAGCTGGTGCTGTCCGCGTCCAGTGCCGGCGGCGG
Source organism: uncultured Mycobacterium sp. (assembly GCA_900078375.1). Lineage (GTDB taxonomy): Bacteria > Actinomycetota > Actinomycetes > Mycobacteriales > Mycobacteriaceae > Mycobacterium. The sequence continues at coordinate 11,236 of FLQS01000062.1, forward strand.
CTCGTACACCGCGGTCAACGACGGCATCACGTACACCGTGAGTTCGAGCTCGTTGGCGGTCAGCACCGGCGGCAGCGTGGTTCGCAAGGAGTCGTGGGTGGATTTCCACGGTCCCCAATCTCGGTCGTCGACGTCATCATCGGCCGCCCCGACGTCGTCATCGTCGGCGCCGACCAGCACCACCCCGACGTCAACGACACCGCTGCCACCACCACTGCCCGCTGAAGTGGGCGGCGGCGGCCGCTAACCCTTGAGGGCCGCGGTCAAGCGCCGCACACCGTCGCGGGTCGACCGCACCGTATTGGCGCCCACCGCCTGGACCAGGCGGTGGTTCTCGACCGCGGCGAGCTTGCTGATGCGGCTCAGCACGCGATGCCCGTGGCCAGTGAGGCTCAGCAGCGGCGAGCCCCGGTGATCAGGGTTGGTGTCGAGTTCAATCAGTCCATCGCCCACGAGTTCGTTGGCGACGCGCTGAACGGCCTGCCTCGTCACACCGAGGCGACGAGCCGATTGCGGCACGGTCAGCGCCTCATCGGAGATCACGCTCAGGAGTTGCCAACGCGCCTGCGTCTGGCCTTCGCGCACCGCCATCGCCTCCCCGGAGCGCCGCAGAAGACCGGCGAGCTCGAAGACGTCAGCGACCAGTAACGCCATTTCGTCGGCCATGAACCTCCCAATTATTGACAACATGTTGTCATTCCGGTTTTATGTTGTCATGCTATCCATAAGCCCGGCCCTGCGGAATCTCGATGCCGCACTGCGCGATGCGATGGCCAACCGACCTGCCAGACAGGGATTTCCCTATCTCGCCGAAACCCTGCGCCGAGCCGGCGTCCGGACCAGTACGTGGTGGCTGCCGGCGATGCAGAGTCGGTACGAAACCGATCTTGGCCCCGTCGTTATCCAAGAGACTCCGCTGCTGCAAGGCATGGCCGAGGTGCCGCCCTTCGACCGCGCCGCGTTGCTCGACGCGCTGCGAGCCGATCAGGCCGGGCGGACCACCTTCCCCCAGTTCGCCGGGGCAGCGTGGCGGGCCGGCGTTGTTCGTTGGGTGGTGGCCCTCGACGACCGCACGTGCACCTACTTCGGGCTGGACGACCAGACGTACGTCGAAGAGTATGCGGCAGTGGATATTTCCCATCGTCGCTAACCAAAAGCGAGCTCGAGCCGCTCGAGACGTCGCACCAGCAGACTGGGTAACCATCTCCCGACATCAGCGACGCCGATCGCCGAGGTTCGGTCGAGCAGTTCTTCGATGACGATTCTGGCCTCCAGCCGGGCGAGTGCCGCTCCGACACAGAAGTGCGCACCTTTCCCGAAACTGATGTGGCCCTTGCCTTCCGTCCTGTCCAGCCGAAATTCGGCGGGATCGTCGAAATGGGATGGGTCTCGATTGGCCGCGCCCCAGAGCAGGAGCAGGCGTGAGCCCGCTTCGAGTTCGGTCCCGAAGAGCTCGGTGTCGTTGACGACGTGGCGGTAGTGGCCACGAAAGGGCGGCTCGTAGCGGAGCACCTCTTCGAGGAACGCCCCGAGGAGATGCGGTTCGTCCCGGAGCTGTCGCTGGAGGTCGGCACGTGTCGCAAGTAGGTAAGCGGCAGAACCGATCAGCGAGGCCGTCGATTCGCCCCCGGCGCTGAACAGCGTGATCATCATCGTCTGCGCCGCTACCTGACTCAGGTCTCCGGTCGCGCATGCCGAGGCCAGGTCGCCCAGCAGGTCGTCGCGTGGTTGCGCTGCTGCCCGAGTGAACTGCTCGGCGATATAGGCGCTCAGTTCCATCACGGCGATACCGGCGGATTCCATCTGAGCCTGAGTCACCAGGCCTTCAACCACTTGAGTGGCGGCGTACCCCCACTCGATGAGCTTGCCGATATCGGTATCGGGCACTCCGATTATCCGGCCGACGATCATCATCGGTAGGCGATTGGCCATCGCACTCATCCATTCGATACCAACGCTTTTGGCGCTCACCTCCCACAGGGAAGCTGCGGTGCCGGCGATGTAGGGCTCGAAGGCGCGAATGCGCTTGGCCGCCAACTGCGGCAGCAGGAGCTTTCTGTGCACCGAATGTGCGGGCTCGTCCGCCGTCGCCAGTGCCTGGATCTCCCCGCCGAGTTCGCCGATCTCGAAGCCGGTGACGGCGCCGCCGGGCTGATACATCATCGTCGCGGTCAGGTTGGACGAGAAATCCGCGCACCGGGTAACCACTTCGTTGACGGCCGCCCAACTGCTCACGGCGTGGAAGCTCGACTCCCCGATGCGGTGGACGTGATCGGTCTGATGCATCCGCGCGTACAGCTCGTGCGGGTCCTGAATGTACCGATCCTCGAACAGCGCCAGCCCCAGACCGGTATCCGCCAATGTCATCCCTCCACGCTGAGCCGCGTGCACCCGCCGCGTCAACACGATGGGGAAAGTCGCGAATCGAGCCCGCCGCCGAAGTACGGTGCTGTCTCATCGATGAGCATTCACCTGCACAGATAGAGAGGCTTCGCTGGATACTTGTCTCACATTTGAGAAGATCATTCCGAAGTTACGCAGGGAGGCCGGCCATGGTTCGCGACGATTGGGTCGTCGGTGGCGATCGTCGAGCGGCGGCAGCGGATCGCATCTACGCTGCCGCGACCGAGCTCGTGATGCGCGATGGGCTGGACGCCCTCGACATCGACACTGTCGCGGCGAAGGTCCACTGCTCGCGCGCAACGGTCTATCGCCATGCCGGGGGCAAGGCTGCGATCCGCGACGAGGTACTGACGCGGCTGGCGGCGGCCATCGTCAACAAGGTCCGCCGCGCCGTCGACGGGGTCACCGGGTCGGAACGCGTGATCGTCGCAATCACCGTGGCACTGCGGCAGATCCGGTCTGATCCGCTGCGGCGTCTGATGTTCAGTGCGGGCAACCTGCTCGACGTGAGGGAATTACATTCCTCCCCCGTGCTGGCCCATCTTGCCGCCGAGCTCACCGGGATCACCGATGACGATCCGCAAGCCGCGCAATGGATCGTGCGCGTCGTCGTGTCGCTGGCCTACTCGCCGATCGCAATCGCATCCGACGAGCGTGAGGTACTGGAACGCTTCGTGGCTCCCGCGTTCGATGCCACCGCCAGCGCTGAGACGATGAAACAGATCAAGGCGTAGGCCAGGCTGCCCGTCGGAGTCCCGTCCGCGGTGATGCCGTTCATCGCCCCGAAATAGCCACCGAGCGCGCTGATCCACAACGCTGCCAACACAATCAAATAGATCGGCCCGAAGACGCGGACGAATTCGTTGGGTTCGTGGTCGCCGCGGGTCCGCAGCCATTGCCGGACCAGAACCGGTACTGCGATCGCCGCGACGATCAAAAATTCGATCGCGAAGACGGCCGCCTGTGCCGTGGTGTTGGGGTTGGCGCCGCCGAACAGCGAGGTGGGAATGCTCAAAATGATCAACCCGAGGGGTACGAGGACACCCGCGAGCACCGTCCGCCAGCCCAGCGCCCAGCCGGCCGGCGCCGACGTCCCGCTCTTGCGGCCCACCAGCAGCATCACCAGCACGGTCACCACGATCGGTCCGAGTACGGCGAAGATGAACATGCTCGACATGGGTACCGACGCGAACATCGGATGGTTGATCGGATTGGCCGTGTTCCACGCCCACCATCGAAGCTGCGGACCCAGCTGATCGAACACCTCGTAGAAGCAGTGGTGGACGAACCCGACGCAGATAGCGCCGACGATCACCCCGCGATCACGGAAAATGCCAAGGCCACGGACGATTTCGAAGGCCAGAGTGATGACGGCGGGATAGAGCGCGACGATGTACAGCGGCAGCCGGTCGAACAGGAACTCCACGGTGAAGACGTTGTGGGCGAACACCAACCCGAGTTGATCCTGGACGCCGAAGACGTTGGGAAAGTACTGGGGAATCTCGATCACGAACAGGTAGATCACGGTGGCACACCACAGCGCCAGGTTGATCGGGTCGCCATGCCGCCGCAGGCTGCGGATCGAATAGGCAAGCGCGAGAACCGCACCCACCACCATCATCAGTTCCAGGACCGGCAAGGTCCAGTTGGTCAGCGCGAAGGGGTTGCGCAGGTGGATGAACGCCGGCGCATTCTCACACGTGAAGCCGCCAAGCGGGTGGGCGATCGCGTCGAAGGCTGCGGTGCACTGTTCGGCCATCATGCTCCCGGGCCGACGGGTTGACCTGTATACCAGCGCGTTACGTCGCCGCCGGCTTTCCACCGGGCGAACCATAGGTCAGCGAACTCGGGCAGCCGGTCGTTGGCCGGGTCGTGAAACGGTGTCTGGCTCATCAACACCCGACCCGCCGCGACCAGGCGTTCTTTCCGCGGGACGGTCGCGAACGCGTTCGGTGTCGATGCCGCTCGGCGCGTGAAGCGTTGCGTCACTGTCTGGCGCATACCGAACGCCGGCAGCAGTGTGCGAGCGTCGACCTTGCGATCCGCCTCGGGGACAGCCTCATTCACCCCGTCAGCAATGATGCGCATGACGGTCATGAGATGCCGCACAACAGCAGGCAGCGCCCTGATCCGATACCACTTGTCGCCGATGGCCGCGTCGTAGACCACCAGGGCCGAGCTGCGGTGTTCGACCTCCTCGACGAAGTGCCACATCAGCAGCGACGCCACCCGGTCATCGCCGGGCCGGAACAGCGTCGCCTCGTTGTCGAGCATCATCTTGAAGCTCGGCGTGAACGTGGCTTCCAGGTCGGCGATGTAGGCCAGCCGGAACTTGAGCGGCGTGCTCTTGGTGACGTCATCGAAGCTGGCGATCGCGTCGTCAAGGGTCTTCGCCAGGCCGGGATACCGGCGGATCAGAGCGGCGACATGCTTGCGGTGCGTGCTGGAATGCTGAGCCTCCTGGCGCAGGAAAGCCGTTGCCTCCGCAGCAGTCTCGGGATCATTGATCAGCGGGGCGGCCTCTTGGACAGCGGCCACGATCATCTGCTCGAAGCAGATCGCGATGATCGACGTCGCATTCATGAAGAACGAGAACTGCGGGTTGGCCGGATTCCACTCCCACGGCACATCGCCGGTGAAATCGAACTTGGGCCGCCGGACTTCCAGGGCCGTCATCGCGCCTCCGTCGACTAGTCATTACACACAATGCTCACGTGTGTGTCATGTGTGTATTCTTGGAGCAATCGGACGGAAGAGTCAAGACTGATGGCGCGAAAAGGTTGGGGCGGTTCTCCGCCCGCCGACGACGCGGAGGCACGCAAGCGGATCATCGACACCGCGTTGCGCCTGGTCGACCGGCGGGGCGCAGCGCGGACGACCGTGTCAGACATCGCCGACGAGCTGGGCATTACCCGCCGAACCGTGTATCGCTACTTCACCGGAACCGACGAGTTGTTCGCCGCCGCCGCCGAGTCCGCGCTCGGAAGTTTCGTCACCCAGATCGACCGCGTCGTCGCGGACATGGACGTGACCGGGCAGCTCGTCGAGGTCGTCGCCTACATTATCGAGCGGCTTCCACAGGAGCCTCAGCTAGCCCTCCTGCTGGCCAACGACCGTTCCAATATGTTCAGCCGGGCGATGCTGACCCCCGATGTGATCGCACGCTGCCGGGCGGTCCTCCACCACGCCCAGATCGACTGGGATCAACTCGGCTTCGACGATCCCATGATCGACGAACTCGTCGAACTTCTGTTACGGATGATCCAGTCGATGGTCATCGCGCCACCCGATCCGCCGCGCAGCGGCGCGGAACTTCGGGCGTACCTTCACCGGTGGATCGGCCCGGCGCTGGCGCCCCGAGCACACTGACCGCTACCGAGCCGGCTGAGTGAGAACTGAAATAACCTCGTACAACGGGCTATTCGTTGTCGAGATGCCCCCGATGAACGGGTGGGAAAGCTCGACTATGAGGAACAGGTTGGTCGCGACGACCAGGCCGACGACCACCACCATCGGGTAGTGCATCGAGGCCTTCTCGACCCCGTAGATGACGACGGTGCCCAGGACCATGGCACTGGTCAGGAAGATGACCGCCCACAGGGGCCACGGCGGTCCAGTGTCTTCACGGGCGGTCAACAGCCGGACGGTGCGCGCCTGACTCATCTTGTCCAGGTTGGCATATGACGTCGCCAGGAGGCTCTTCTGACCGCCGGTCGCCGCGTTGACCTGATGGTATGCCGAGGACAACCGCGCCAACGCGGCGTCGGCCTCGGGCGAGCGGGTGCCATAGCCACTGTCCCACTCGGCGATTGCGGCCTGCTCATAGGCGAGCAGCGCCTGCCGGATACGGCCACTGTCCGCCTTCTCGAAAACATCGAGATCCCTGGCCATTTCGACTCCCGCTGCACCCTCGGCCCGGACGTTGGCGTCGGTGGTGTTGATCTGCCCCCACATCGACGAGACGACGAAACCGATGAAGAAGGCATAGATGAAGCCGATGAAACTGTAGGTGAACTTGGTGACGTCATTGTGCTCGTCGCGGGTCAAGGCGGGGAATCGTCGCCGAACCCCCTTGACGAGCAGCATCGCCACCCCGCCGACGACGACGATCAGACCGAGAAGAAGCCATCCCGGCGGGATGTTGCGTACCAACCATCCACTCATCAGCGACTCCCCACGGATACGCATCAACACAGGCGTGCATCGACTCTATGGGGTCCATCGATAGGTGGACAGCCGATTCACCCGGTAGACGGGCCACCCGCGGATGGCCCCGGGGCGTGTGACGCGGGCAACAATTACTCCGATCCAGGGCGGCAATCGGCATCCCGGCACGAAATGAGGACTGAAGGGCCAGCTGCGACTCCTCCATGTGCTCATCAAGTCCGCCGCCCGCGGGTATGGACGAAGCCAGGCTCGCTAAACTGACTACAGTCAGTAAAACTAGCGAGACTCAATACTCCGCAGCGTCCTGGTTACGTAGTCATCGATCAACGCGCTCTGCGCCGGCCACTCGTGTGTGGTCGTCAGCAGTGCGTAGAGGCCCAGCAGAAAGAACACCGCGCTGTTGATCGGAATGACCGCAGGATCAACCTGACCCCGCCGCTGGACGCGCTCGATTTCTCCGGCGACCGCGACGACCACCGGGTGTTCCTTGCTCTCATCCGTCGGGCGGGTCTGCGAGAAGTGCAGCGCGAGAAAGTCTTTGAACAGCACCGCACCGAGTCGGCGTCCGAGGCCCATCACCAGACGGACGGCCTCGTTGAGCGTCGAGGCCAGATCGTGTTCGGAATCCGCCAAGTAGCGGGCGAATTGCTTGGCAATCCGGTCTTCTTCGCGACGCTCCAACTCCAGGAGCACGTGTTCCTTTGTCGGGAAATGAAAGAAGAAGGTGCCATGTGCGACCCCGGCGGCGGCGACGATGGCTCCGACGTCGGCCGCCGCGATCCCCGACCGCTTGAACTCGGCGATCGCCGCGCCCATGAGCCGCTCCCGGGTCTGCAACCGCTTGGTCTCGCGCGCGGACGCTTTTTCTCCCACCGACATGAACCTACAATATCGCTTCCGGGCTGGTCTGATCCTGTTGACTTTAGTCAGTTGGGCCGGGATTGAGCGCTTGAAGATATGGCGCCTACGTTGCCCGTTCTCCATTCTCAATGTCCGCGAGAACGTGTCGCATGCCGACCGGCGTGTGGTGCAGACCAACGACGAAGGAGTATGTCGATGAAGCTGACACGAATTGCCACGAAGACCGCTGTTGCGGCCGCACTAGGCGCCGGTGTCCTTGGCGCCGGCGCTGGAATCGCCCAGGCCGACCCGCACTGGCCATGGCCACAGCCACCGGGACCGGGTGTCAACGTGGGTGGGCCTGGCAATCCGTTGCCGCCGGGGCACGACGGCTTCCCGCCGCCCGGGCACCGGTGGGTGCCGGTGAACGTCGACAACGTGATCCCGCCCGTGTGGGCACCGCCGGCTCCGCCGCCCCCGCCGTGGGCCCCGTTCGCCCCGGTGGTGTGGAACGCGGATGCCCAGGTCTGGGGCGTTCAGTTGGGTGCCTCGTTCGTGGCGCTCTAGATTCACGTGCGCGGCGGTCGCCCCTTCGTGGGGCGGCCGCCGTCGGCGTCGTCTGTCGTCCTGTCGATTACAGCTGGGCCCAAACCGATTTGGTCTTCAAGTAGCCCTCAAGGCCTTCCTTGCCGAACTCATGGCCCCATCCGGACTGCTTGTAGCCGCCGAAAGGCACATCGTGGTCGAAGATCAGCTGGCAGTTGATCTGCACGCTGCCTGCGTGCAGACGCTTCACGAGCCGGTGGCCCCGGCTGATGTTGGTGGTCCACACCGTGCCCGCGAGCCCGTAGGTGGTGTCGTTAGCCATCGCAATGGCTTCGTCTTCGTCGTCGAACGGGATGATCGACACCACCGGTCCGAAGATCTCTTGCTGATAGAGGCGCATGCTGGGGTCGACGTTGGTGAGCACGGTCGGGTGTACGAAGTACCCCTTGCGGTCGAGCCGGTACCCGCCGGTGACGACCTCGGCACCGTCGCGCTTACCTTCGTCGATGAAACCCAGCACCCGATCGAGTTGTTTAGCGCTGATCAGCGGGCCGCTCATGACCCCTTCCTCGTCCGGGCCGCCGTACTTCATGAAGTTTGCGACATTGGCGATGCCCTCGACGACCTGGTCGTAGACGCCGCGCTGCACGAAAATTCTTGAGCCGCAAACACATCCTTGACCGGAGTGCACGAAGATGCCCATTGCGGCGCCGAAGATGGCTTTTTCCAGATCGGCGTCGTCGAAGATCAGCACCGGCGACTTGCCGCCGAGCTCGAGCATGACCTTCTTGAGGTTGCCCGCCGACGCAGCCACGATCATCTTGCCGACCTCGGTGGAGCCGGTGAACGCGACCTTCTCGACTCCTGGGTGCGCGCTGATCGCCGCCCCTGCCGTGTGCCCGTAGCCGGTGATCAGGTTCACCACACCCCCGGGCACCCCGGCCTGGTGAATCAGCTTGTCGAGCAGTAGCGCCGAAAGTGGTGTCTCCTCAGCGGGTTTCACCAGGCTGCTGCACCCCGCGGCCAGCGCGGGGGCGATCTTGGCGCAGGCGTTGAAGATAGGGCCGTTCCACGGAAAGATCAGGCCGACAACGCCGTAGGGCTCCTTGAGCGTGTAGGCGTGCAGGTCGACGTAGCTGTCGGCGGCAATGCCGGTGGTCTTCACGTCGTAGGAGGTGCCGTTGATCTTGGAACACCAACCGGCGTAGTAGCGGAAGAATTCGGCACAGGTGGGGACCACCATCTCCGATTGCAGCTTCATCATTCCGGTGTTGGCCGAGTCGATCGCCGCGAATTCCGCCGCATGCTCGTCGATGAGATCGGCAATACGCCACATGACCTTGGCCCGCTCCCGCCCCGGCAGCTCAGACCAGACACCGGATTCGAACGACGCCTTGGCCCGGGCGACCGCCTCGTCGACCGCCTTCTCCCCGCCGTCGGTGAACTCACCGATCGACTCCTCGGTCACCGGGTCGATGATCGAGATGACCTCGCCGTCACCGGGTCGGCTTCGAATGTCGTCCAATATGGCCTGCAGCGTCATCGTTGACCTCATCTTGTCGCGGTGTCGAGCGGTTTCCGAATGCTGTGCAACTGCTTAGCATCGAGCTCTGCGACGGGTCAATAGCCGCATGCACGGCAAGAAGTAACTGATAGCTCCGCACGTGCGGACATATCTGTTGTCCGCAGTTAGCGCGCCCCTGACATCAAACGGTCTCATCCGCCAGTCGCGGGGCGAAGCCGCTCGCTACCCGGGGGACGCATCGGCTCAGAAGAACGGGTTGCTGTTCTTCTGATAGTCGGCCTCCGGTGGCCGGGGCCCGAAACGGGCAATGTAGTCCTGATCGACCCGCTTGTTCTTTTCGCGTTTGCCGACATCCACGAGATTCGGATCCAGACCGTGCACTGCGAGCCGGTGCCGCCGCCACACTTTGTTCAGCGCAAACGAGATGGCCACCGTCCACAGGTAGATCGGCACCGTCATTTCCGCGTGGACGTACAACGCGTTCTGCTCGACGGGCAGCAACCAGAACGGCGCCAGAATGAAGAACGGGGGTATCGCTGCTTTGAGCATGAATCGTCGTACGCAACCCGGCCCGGCGAGGTCGTTGGCGACCCAGTCGCGCATGGCCGCGGGTAGCCGTCGGAAGCCGTACGAGTAGGCAAGGTTTTGGAGAAGGTTTGGCCTGGTGGTGGACGTAACTTCCTCCTCGGTTCGATGCACCTGATCGCCAGCCTACCCGCCTATTTCGGCACGCCTGACGCTGCCGTCAGGCCTAGCCTCGACGGTATGGACGAACTCTCCGCAGAAGTGATCGCATTCCTTTCCGCTGGCACGCGCACGGCCAAGTTGGGCTATGCCGCAGCGGACGGCAGGCCACTGGTCGCGCCGGTGTGGTTCGTCGTCGACGACAACCAGCTGGTGTTCAACACCGGAAAGCACGGCGCCAAGGGCCGGGCCCTGGGCCGCGACCCACGCGTTGTGGTGTGCGTGGACGACCAGGATCCCCCGTTCTCGTTCGTGCAAGTCCAGGGGATCGCGTCGACATCCGAGGATCCCGACGATCTGCTGGACACCGCGACCCGCATTGCCAGCCGCTATATGGGGCCCGAGCGCGCCGAAGAATTCGGCCGGCGCAACGGGGTGCCCGGCGAGTTGGTCGTGCGGATAACGCCGACGAAAGTCATCGCGGGATTCAACGTCGCTGACTGAACCCGTCGCAGCGTTGCATCAGTCGAGACGAACAACACCGACGGTGTGCGCTCAGTATGGCCATCAGACGACGGGGGTGATACCGAGTTCGGCGAGTAGTTGGCGCACACGCGCTTCGACATCGTCGCGTATCGGTCGGACGGCTTCAATGCCTTGGCCAGCCGGATCGGGCAATTCCCAGTTCTCATAACGCTTTCCGGGGAAGAACGGGCAAGCATCCCCACACCCCATAGTGACCACAACGTCGGCGGCCTGGACGATTTCGTCGGTCCATGGCTTGGGGAACTCGCGGGTGATGTCGATGCCGATCTCGGCCATCGCGGCCACGGCGGCGGGGTTGATCTCGTTGCCCGGTTCCGATCCGCCCGACCAGGCCACGCCTTGGTCTCCGGCGAGGTGGTTGAAATATCCGAGCGCCATTTGGGAGCGTCCTGCGTTGTGGGTACAGAGGAACAGCACGGTGGGCTTGGTGTCGCTGATCCTGCCTTCGACACGGGCAAGGGCGGTGAGGCGTTGGCGTGCCCAACGTTCGGCCAGCAGTGGCACGAAGTTGAGGACGGTCGCGCGACCGGCGAACTGGTCGTAGGACGAGTGCAGGAATCGTTCGATGGTTTCGACGCCGAAGTGCTCACCGAACTCGGTGTGCAGGCGAGTGGCCGCGGTCTTGAGCGCATGCTGCTGGTCGATGGACAGGTCGCCGCGAGCGTGGGCGGCCAGGGAGACGGGGATGTCGGTCATGGGGTGCTCCTATCGGGCGTGGCAGGCGCTGACGGTGCCTGGTTAGCGAAGCGGGGTCGTAAGGCGAGGGAGACGTAGACCAGGGCGACGAGGACGGGCACTTCGATCAATGGGCCGACGACTCCGGCTAGCGCCTGTCCGGAGGTTGCACCGTAGGTAGCGATTGCGACAGCGATGGCGAGCTCAAAGTTGTTGCCCGCTGCGGTGAATGCCAAAGTGGTGGTGCGCTGATAGCCCAGCCCGAGCAGAGCGCCCAGTACGTAGCCGCCGCCCCACATGATCGCGAAATAGGCGAGAAGCGGTAAGGCGATCCGGACAACGTCCAGCGGGCGGCTGGTGATCTGATCCCCTTGCAGCGCAAAGAGAATGACGATGGTGAACAGCAGGCCATAGAGCGCCCACGGTCCGATCCTCGGTAGGAACTTCGTCTCGTACCAGTCGCGGCCTTTCGCTTGCTCCCCGAGCCGTCGGGAGAGGTATCCGGCGAGCAGGGGGATGCCGAGAAAGATGAGCACCGACTTGGCGATCTGCCACGGTGAGGTGCTGATGGTGGTCTGTGACAGGCCGAGCCAACCCGGCAGCACGGACAAGTAGAACCAGCCAAGGACGGCGAACATGACGACCTGGAACACCGAGTTGAGGGCGACGAGGACGGCGGCGGCTTCGCGGTCGCCACAGGCGAGGTCGTTCCAGATGATGACCATCGCGATGCAGCGGGCAAGGCCGACGATGATGAGGCCGGTGCGGTATTCGGGAAGGTCGGGCAGCAATAGCCAGGCCAGCGCGAACATCAGTGCGGGACCAAGAACCCAGTTCAACGCCAGCGAGCTGATGAGCAGTTTGCGGTCGCCGGTCACGGTGTCGAGGCGGTCGTAGCGGACCTTCGCCAGGACCGGATACATCATGATCAGTAGCCCGAGGGCAATCGGCAGCGAGATGCCATCGACCTGCACTTTGTCCAGGGCGGTATTCAGCCCTGGGACGAGACGCCCCAGGAGCAGGCCGACGGCCATGGCGATGCCGATCCACACCGGCAGAAATCGGTCCAGCAGCGACAGCTTCCCGACGACTGCGGGATCGGCGTCGGTCGCGGCAGGCGTGTTCACCGGCTCAGCAGCAAGCGTTGGTGGCGGCAGAGTTATCGGCCGCGGTGCCGCCACAGCAGACGCCACCCTCGGCGTTGCCGCCCTCAGCGTGCTCCGGGCTGGTACCGAAGGTGTCCGAGTCGGCCAGCACGGTGTACACCTCCCACTTCTCACCAGCCGGTCCGGTGACCCACACCTTGTCCTGCGTGGCGAAGCAGCACGTGGTTCCGATTTCTTCTTCGGTGAACATGCCTTCGTTGGTCAGTCGAGCAATCTCGGCGTGTACGGCATCACTCGAGGCCACCTCTACTCCGAGGTGGTTGATGGTGCCGCCCTTGCCGGGGTTCTCCAGCAGGACCAACTTCAACGGCGGCTCGGCGATGGCGAAGTTCGCGTAACCCGGCTTCACCTTGGCGGGCGTCGTGTTGAACAGCTTGGAGTAGAAGCTGATGGCTTCGTCGAGATCATCGACGTTAAGGGCGAGCTGAGCGCGGGACATGACGGCTCCTACCTATGTGGCTTATATCGAACTGCAATAGCACTGATGATGCCACCTCTTCGATATATGTCAATACCTGTGGCAGGATGGCAGGCATGCCGAAGACGTTGCCCGTAGTCGATATGTCCGCTCCGGTGTGCTGCTCGCCCATGGCCGCCGGTCCCCTCGACGACGACGCGGCGTTGGAGATTGCATTGCGGCTCAAGGCGCTAGCCGACCCGGTACGGGTCAAGTTGGTCTCGCTGCTATTCAGCTCGGACGCTGGGGAGGTGTGCAGTTGCGACCTCGCGACGGCGGTCGAACTCAGTGAATCGACGGTGAGCCACCACCTCACCCAGTTACGGAAGGCCGGCCTGGTCGAATCCGAACGTCGCGGAATGAACGTCTACCACCGTCCACGCCGAGAATCGCTTATCGCGCTCTGCACGGTGCTGGACCCCAACTGCTGCCGCTAGGTTGCGAACGGGCTCGGAGGCAGTACCGGCCAAATAGCCTGTGAACTGATCAAACGTGGTGGAGCTAAGGGGAATCGAACCCCTGACCTTCTCGATGCGAACGAGACGCGCTACCAACTGCGCTATAGCCCCTTGGTCTCTGGCAGGCTACCAGCCGGAGCCCGCCTTGCCGAAACCGGTGACCTACTGCCCGGCCGCCCGCGGCAGGTCGAAGTGACGGGCGAACGCAACCTCATCGAGGTGCTCGAAGATCGGGTCCTCGTCGTCGATGTCCAGCACCGCGGCACCGGGCCTGCGCAACCGTGACGGCACGACGTCGAACTCGCGGTCCTCGGTGTTCTCCACCCCGAGCCGTGAGCGCGCCATCCGCTGCTGGCGGCGCCGGCGCACCTGCTCCTCGATCCGCGTCTGGCGGCGCAGATAGGCCAGGTACAGGATCGTCACGGCACCGGCCCCACCACAGGCCCACCACAGATCAGGGCTGACGGTGAAGGACAGCACAGCAGTGATCACCATGACCGCCGCCATCGCCATCAACATCCGCTTGCGGAAGCGGTACTTGCGCGCACTGACCGCGGCGGCCGTCGTCTCGGCCCGTCGCGGCCGGCTGGCCCGCGGCGCACTCACCGTCGCCGGCTCGTCCTCGGCTTCCAGACCTGAAGTGTCCTCGACGTATTCGTATTCGTCGGCCGTGCCGTCCTGCGGCTCGTCCTCGGCGATCGCCTGGAACGTGTCGGTGGCCTCGCCTTCTGCCACGGCTTCGGCCTCGGACTCGTCTTCGGTGACGACGGGTTCGGCGGCCACCGGGGCTTCGTCGAACAGGGTCGGCTGGGGCGCGGCGACCTTCGCGGTGCCACCGACCGGAAGCGCGCCGGAATCCTCGTCGACGACGTCGACGTCCAGATAATCGGGCTCGGCCTCCTCGACCACCGCGGCGACGACCACCACCGAACGGGTGCGAGACGGCTCGACGTCGTCGTCGGAGTCCAGCTCGTCGAACTGGTCTTCCTCTGGCTGCCAGTCCGGGTCGTGCCGATGGCCGGCCGACGGTCCGCTGCGCTTGAACCGGCGCGATTTCGCGCCCCCGTTGAGCACCCGGGTGGCAAGCGCGACATCACTCGTACGTCGGACGTTGTCGCGCTTGCTGATGAGCATGGGAACCAGAACGAACAACCAAAGCACCACGAGCGATATCCAGAGCAATGACTGGGGGATGCTTGGCATGGTGGCCTGCTCCTTTCCCGTCCAGGCTAGGTCCGTGACCTACGCAAACCGTGACGGCGCGCCGGGCTCAATTACACACGTGTAATTACCCCTTTACAAGCACCAACAGCCTCAAATGTCACATTAGTAACAAGTCGGCTCGGCAATCACGCCCACTGCGCCAGTCCGCGATGCACCAGCCGGCCCGCCACCGACCCCTCGACTTCCTCCACCGTCATCGCCACCAGCAGGTGATCCCGCCATGCGCCGTCGACGTCGAGATACCGCTCGAGGAGGCCTTCCTCCCGGAAGCCGACCTTGGCCAGCACCGCCCGGCTGGCCGCGTTCTCGGGGCGCACTGTCGCCTCGACGCGGTGCAGCGTGACCGGTCCGAAACAGTGGTCCAGACCCAGCGCCAGCGCACCGGTTGCCACCCCGCCGCCGGTCACCGCATGAGACACCCAATAGCCGATCCAGGCCGAACGCAACGCCCCGTGGGTCACGTTGCCGATCGTGAGCTGACCGCAAAACTCGCCGTCGAGTTCGATCACGTACGGCAGCATCCGGCCCTTGCGCGCCTCCCCGCGGAGTCCAGAACACACCGGCGGCCATGACGAAACTGCATGCCGCACAGCCCAATCCACCTCGGCCGTCGGCTCCCACGGTTCGAGATGGCGGCGATCGGCCATCCGGATTCGGCTCCATAGCGCCGCGTCGCGCATCCGCACCGGGCGCAACCGGACGACACCGGCACCCACCCGAAGCGGACCGACCCGAGCGGGCCAACCCGGATGCAGAGAGCTGTTACGCCACAGATTCACAGTGCGATTCCGCGGTTCAGCCGCGTTGAGCCAGGAAGGCGACGTCCACGAGCTCGCCGGTCCGGACTTGATCGACCTCGGTGGGCACCACCACCAAGCAGTTGGCTTCGGCGAGGGTCGCCAAGAGGTGCGACGAGGCGCCGGGCGCACCGCCGAGCGCCTGCACCAGATACTCGCCGGTGTCCTGGTCGCGCATCAGCTGCCCGCGCAGGAATCCCTTGCGGCCCGGAACCGACGAGATCGGCGCTACCGCCCGGGCCTGCACGACACGCCGCATCGGCTGGCGCTTACCGAGCGACAGCCGGATGAGCGGACGGACCATGACCTCGAAAACCACCAGCGCGCTCACCGGATTGGCCGGCAGCAGGAATGTCGGAACGCCCTCTCGGCCAAGCTGGCCGAATCCCTGGACCGACCCCGGATGCATGGCGATGCGGGCGACTTCCATCTCGCCCAGCTTGGACAGCACCGTGCGCACGCTCTCGGCGGCCGCCCCGCCGACGGCACCGGCGATCACCACCAGCTCTGCGCGATTGAGCTGACCCTCGACCACGTCGCGCAGCTCCTTGGGATCGGTGCTGACGATGCCAAGCCGGTTCACCTCGGCGCCCGCGTCGCGCGCCGCGGCCGCGATCGCATACGAGTTCACGTCGTAGACCTGCCCATTGCCAGGCGTACGAGAGGTGTCCACCAACTCGCCACCCACACTGAGCACGGTTACCCGCGGGCGCGGATGTACCAACACCCGTTCGCGACCGACCGCCGCCAGCAGCCCGACCTGGGCGGCACCGATGATCGCGCCGGCCCGCACGGCGACATCGCCGGGCTGTACGTCGTCACCGGCCCGGCGCACGTAGGCCCCGGACCGCACCCCGCGCAGCACCCGCACCCGAGCCTGACCGCCATCGGTCCACCGCAGCGGGAGTACGGCGTCGGCCAGCGTCGGCATCGGCGCACCGGTCTGCACCCGGGCCGCTTGTTTGGGCTGCAGCCGGCTCGGCGTGCGCGCACCCGCTTCGATCACGCCCATCACCGGCAGGCTGATCTCGCCAGCGCCCTGGTCGTCGTCGGTGTCGGCGCCGATGCCCTGAACATCCACGCTGCGAACGGCGTAGCCGTCGATGGCGGCCTGGTCGAAACCGGGCAGTGGATGTTCGGTGATCACTTCCTCAGCGCACATCAGGCCCTGAGCCTCGGCGATCGGCACTCGAACCGGTCGCGGCGCCACCGCAGCGGCCGCCACCCTGGCCTGTTGTTCCTCTACCGAACGCACCGCGCGCCTTTCTGCCTCGAGCACCGGTCGCGCGGGCCGGCCGCAGCGTTTACTGTTCGGTCTTCTCGGCCAGGCCTAGGCGCGCCACCAACCATCGCCGCAAATCCGGGCCATAGTCGTCACGATCCAAGGCAAAGTCAACAGCAGCCTTCAGGTAGCCGCCGGGATTTCCCAAGTCGTGTCGAGAGCCCCGGTGCACCACGACATGCACCGGATGGCCTTCTTTGATCAGCAACTCGATGGCGTCGGTCAGCTGGATCTCGCCGCCGACGCCGCGGTTTACCCGGCGCAGCGCGTCGAAGATGGCCCGGTCCAGCAGGTAGCGACCGGCCGCGGCGAACCGTGACGGCGCATCCTCCACCTTGGGCTTCTCGACCATGCCCTTGACCCTGAGCACGTTCGGGTTGGCCGCATCGGGCACGGTTTCGACGTCGAAGACGCCGTAGGCGCTGACTTCCTCGTCCGACACCTCGATCGCGCACAGCACCGTGCCGCCGCGCTTGGCCCGCACCTTCGCCATCGTCTCCAGCACGCCGGTGGGCAGCACCAGATCGTCGGGCAAGAGCACGGCCACCGCATCTTCGTCCGGGGACAACACCGACTCCACGCACCCGACGGCATGTCCCAGCCCCAGCGGTTCGTGCTGGATCACCGACTCGACCTTGATCAGCGCGGGGGCGCGGCGCACCTTCTCCAGCATCGCTTTCTTGCCGCGGGCCTCCAGCGTGCCCTCGAGCACCAGGTCCTCCACGAAATGCGCGACAACGCTGTCCTTGCCTTCGGAGGTGACGATCACCAGACGCTCGGCGCCGGCCTCAGCGGCTTCCTCGGCGACCAGCTCGATGCCCGGCGTGTCGACGACGGGCAACAATTCCTTGGGCACAGTCTTGGTCGCGGGCAGGAATCGCGTACCCAGCCCGGCCGCGGGGACGATCGCAGTGCGCGGAAACGGGACCTCTGGCGGCCTCATCGTTCACACCCTATCGGCATCATCTTGGCCCTTCACTCTGGCGCAACCGACACGTGCGCTGACATGGTGGACGGCGTGCTCGCCGGTACGAAAGCCCAACTCAGGGCAGCCCTGTTGGCGGCGCGACGCGCGGTACCCGCCGCGACCCGGGCGGCCGAGGCCCTGGCGCTGACCGACCACCTTGGCAAGATCGTTGGGCCCGGCGACACCGTATGCGCGTACCTGCCCGTCGGCGCCGAGCCTGGTTCGGTGCAGATGGTGGACCGCCTTCGCGCGCTGTGCGCCCGGGTGCTGTTGCCGGTGACCCGTTCCGGGGCCGACGGTGAGGCGCTCGCCCTGCTGTGGGGTGTCTACGTGCCCGGCGCGCTGGTTGTGGCCCGGTTCGGCTTGCTCGAGCCCCCCGAGCCGTGGTTGCCGAGCTCGGCGGTGGCCGGGGCCGACATGGTGCTGGTCCCGGCACTGGCAGTGGACCGCAACGGAGTTCGGCTGGGGCGCGGCGGCGGGTTCTACGACCGCTCGTTGGCACTGTGCAGGCCGGGCGCCCGGCTGGTCGCGGTGGTCCGGGACGACGAAGTTGTCGACGAACTTCCGAGTGAGGCTCATGACGTACGGATGACCCACGTCCTCACCCCCAAACACGGACTGTTTGCGCTGGCCGACACGTTGTGAGGCCATCGGCCTACGATGCACCCGAGCGTCCCCCCTCGAATCCCTTTTGCCGCATTTCGTCACGCCGATCCCCCGCGCGGCACTGGGAATGATACGTGCCACATGGCGGTTCTAGCACTTGACACGATAGAGTGCTAAAGACCAAGTTTCGTCCCGGAGGTTTATGTGCCGACCTACAGCTACGCGTGCACCGAGTGCGACAACCGCTTTGATGCGGTGCAGGCGTTCACTGATGACGCGCTGACCAGCTGCCCGCAGTGCACCGGTCGGCTGCGCAAGCTATTCAACTCGGTTGGCGTGGTGTTCAAGGGCAGCGGTTTCTATCGCACCGACAGCCGCGATGCGTCCAAGAACTCCAAGTCGGAATCGTCGTCGTCGAGCTCCGAGAAGTCATCGAGCTCGGAGAAGCCCTCGAGTTCCAGCGACTCGTCTTCCAGCTCATCGAGTTCGAGCGACTCGAGCAGCTCAGCGCCGGCAGCTGCCGCATCGAGCTGACGAGCCTCCTCGTCAAGAAGCAACACTGCTTTCGTCCTTGACCGGACGGATGAGAATGCACGTCGTCGACCGCGTGCGAGCAGCTGGCCCACTTATTAACAGGTCGGAATGCACGGCGAAGCCCTGACGCCGGCGGTCCAATTACGGTGGCCGCATGGGTGAATCGCTCAATCCGACATTGCCAAATCGCATTCGGCAACTGTTGCGACCCGACTTCACCCGCACAATGCTGGCCCGACGCGTGGCGGCGGGTGGACTGGTCATTCTCGCCGGAATCGCCGCACTGCGTCCGGATCCGGGCGACCGGCGCGCCGACGTAGTGGTGGCCGCTCACGACCTCAGTCCGGGACTGGCATTGACCGCCGCCGATATCAGGCTCGAAAAGCGTTCTGCCACAACGTTACCCGATGGTGCTCAGACGACGATCGACGCGCTTGTCGGCACCACCCTGGCCGGGCCGGCTCGCCGGGGAGAAGTGCTCACCGACGTCAGAGTCCTCGGCTCACGCCTGGCTGGTCTCGCCGCCGGTCCCGACGCACGAGTGGTGCCCCTGCACCTTGCCGACGCGGCGGTCCTCGACCTGATCAGGCCCGGTGACGTCGTCGACGTCATGGGCGCAGCGGACGCCGGCACCGACGCCAAGCCGACATTGGTGGCCTCTGACGCCACCGTGGTGCTGGTTTCGCCGCAGCACAAAGCCGCAGGGGCTGGTGATGACCGGGTGGTGCTGGTGGCCTTGCAGGCCCCAGCCGCGCACTCCTTGGCTGCCGCCACGCTGGTGCAGACCGTCACGTTGACGATCCACTGAGCTAACCGCCTGGCGGCGGCGGGGGCGGAAGTGGTGCAGTGGGCGGAGCGTCCGGGTTCTGAATCGCATCCATCACCATGTCGGCGATCTCATCGGAGGACGATGTTTTCGCCGGGCCAGGAGCCGGAACGGGGCTCGGTGCGGCCGCCGCGATGCCACCCGCAACCGCGAGCACACCGAACACGGCTGCCGTCGCGACCGCGCGAATCCCCATGATGATGTCCCCTCCGCATCGCCCCTTCAGAAGCATCTGCCGCCACGCTAACAGCTCCTCGGTGACCCCGCCCCGCTCTGCCCTGCCCGTATTAACCTTCGAGGTCTCGGGGACGCCGTCCAATTGACAAGCGAAATCCCAATCGAAAGGAGAAATACCGTGTTGAAAGGATTCAAGGAGTTTCTCGCCCGCGGAAACATCGTCGATCTATCCGTGGCTGTGGTCATCGGTACCGCATTCACCGCTCTGGTCACGAAGTTCACCGAGAGCATCATCACGCCGTTGATCGATCGCATCGGGGCGGGCAAGGACACCGAGTACGGCATCCTGCGCATCGGCATCGGCGGCGGCCAGGCCATCGACTTGAACATTCTGGTGTCGGCGCTGATCAACTTCGTTCTCGTGGCGGCCGTGGTGTATTTCTTGGTCGTCGCGCCTTACAACCGGCTTCGCAAGAAGGGCGAGGTCGAGCAGGCCAGCGACACCGAGCTCAGCTTGCTGACCGAGATCCGCGACCTGTTGGCCGACGCAAGTGGAACACCGAAGAAGGTCACCGGCCCGGGCACCGGCCCGAGCCCGGATACCGCAGAAACCACGAGCGGCGACAGAGACTGACACAGCGCAGCAACAGAATGGCCCCCGGCTTGCGCCGGGGGCCATTCTGATACGTGCTCAGGGAGTGTTAGTTCATGTTCCAGGGTTCGCCGTAGGTGGTGACGCTGTCACCGGCCTTGGAGATCAGTCGGGCGAAGGGGCGCAGGAGCACACCGCCGGC
>FLQS01000056.1 GCA_900078375.1 uncultured Mycobacterium sp.
CCCGTCAGATCAAACCCCTGAAGATTCGCCCCCGTCAGATTGGCACTAGTGAGATTGGCACCCGTCACCGTCGCCCCGGTCAACGTCGCCCCCACCAAAGTCGCCGAAGTCAGATTGGCATTGGCCAGATTTGCGCCCGAGAGGTTCGCCCCACCCAACTTCACACCAGTCAGATTCAGGCCTTGAAGGTTCTGACCAGTCAGATCTGCGTTGGCCAGGGTCGCGCCGGTCAACGTGACACCCGTCAGATCAAACCCCTGAAGATTCGCGCCCGTCAGATTGGCCTTGGTCAGATTGGCCCCCGACAGGGTCGCCCCCGTCAACGTCGCCTGGATCAGCGTTGCGCCAGTTAGGTTGCGGCCCTGCAGGTTCTGCCCGGTCAGATTCGCCCCCGAGAGGTTCGCCCCGACCAGCACAGTGCCGGTCAGGTCAAACCCCTGCAAATTCTGGCCGATCAGGTTGGCCAACGTCAGATTCGCCCCCGCTAACGTCGCCCCGGTCAACGTCGCCCCGAGCAGCGTTGCGCCAGTTAGGTTGTGGCCCTGCAGGTTCTGCCCAGCCAAATTCGCATTGGTCAAGTTCGTTCCGACCAGCACAGTGCCGGTCAGGTCAAACCCCTGCAGGTTCTGCCCGATCAAATTGGCCAACGTCAGATTCGCCCCCGCCAGCGTCGCCCCAGTCAACGTCGCCCCAACCAACGTCGCTCCAGTCAGATTGCGGCCCTGCAGGTTCTGCCCAGTCAAGTTGGCGTTGGCCAAGATCGCGCCGACCAACGTCACACCGGTCAGATCGAACCCCTGCAAATTCTGCCCAGTCAGATTGGCCGCTGTTAGATTCGCCCGCGTCAACGTCGCCCCGGTCAACGTCGCGCCCGTGAGTTTTGCCCCGACCATCGTCGCCCCGGTCAATGTCGCCCCGGACAGGTTCGTCCCGACAAACAGCGCCGCGGTCAACTTCGCGCCCGACAGGTTCGCGCCGGCCAACGTCGCCCCGGACAGCACCGCCGCATTCAAATTCACACCCTGAAGGTTCTGCCCAGCCAGATCTGCGTTGGCCAAGCCCGTCCCGGCCAGTGTGACGCCCGTGAGATCAAACCCCTGAAGATTCTGCCCAGTCAGATTGGCGTACGTCAGATTCGCCCCCGCCAGCGTCGCCCCAGTCAACGTCGCCCCAACCAACGTCGCCTTCGTCAGGTTTCGGCTCTGAAGGTTCTGCCCGGTCAGATTGGCGTTGGTCAAGTTCGCTCCGGCCAACGTCACACCGCTCAAATCGAAGCCCTGAAGATTCTGCCCAGTCAGATTGGCGTTGGTCAGATTCGCGCCCGATAGCGCCGCCCCGGTCAACGTCGCCCCAACCAACGTCACCGAGGTCAGATTCCTGCTCTGAAGGTTCTGCCCGGTTAGGTTGACGTTGGTCAGGTTCGACCCGACCAGCGTCACGCCGCCCAGGTCAAAGCCCTGAAGATTCTGGCCAGTCAGGTTGGCCGAGGTCATATTTGCCCCCGACAGGGTCGCCCCGGTCAAGGTCGCCCCCGCCAGCGTCGCCTTGGTCAGATTCGCACCCGACAGGTTCGCGCCGGTGAAGTTGTACCCGGTCAGGTTTTGGCCGGCGAGATTCGCCCCGCTCAGGTTCACATTGGAGCAGTCCTTGTTAGGGGCACACGCACCAAGGGGGTTAACGGCCGCCACCCGGGCAGGCAGCCGAACGGTCGGCGCGGCGACAGGTTTCACCCCGAACGCCGACATAACTTGTGACAGCAGACTCGCTAACGGGTTGTTCACCGATGCGCGGCCAGCGGGTGCCTGCGGCTGGGTCGCCCGAGCGCTCGTCGCGACGGCACTCGCGCGGAGGCTGGGTTCGGCGCCAGCGGCCGACGTCCGTTTGAATCCAGTGCTCTTGGCCGGGCTCCTGTTAGTGGAGCCCGTTGCCTTGCCTGACGGTGAATCGGCATGGCTGCTCGACGGCCCGGATCCAGAGGATCCACCGGTGTCGGCGGAAGCGATCCCCGCCCCACTCGCCAATGCCGCCCCGACGCCCAGTGTCACCGCGCCTGCGCCGAGCCACATATACGGCTCACGGCGGCGTTGCGCCTTCGCTGACGCCTTCACTGTGTGCCTACCAGACATGTCGCCCCCAACCCACTCGTAGACCAGCGGTTTCATTTGCATTAGAAACAGCTATACGCCTCGGACCGTCAGTTTTTGTCGTGTCAGTCAATTTTGCGACTTGCGTATTTGGACACCGCAATTCGCCCAAAACCCCTTGTGGCGCATCTGGCAATGGTGACCAACTTTGGCCCGGCCGATAACCCGCAGCGAATTCAAGATCGCGGCGTTGATAGCAAACAATCAAGCCAGCCGGTCGAGCAACGGGCGGGCCGCCGCGGTGACGCGTTGATGGTCGTAGGTGATCACCATGTCGAATCGCCGCATCTCGACATCGGCGGAATGCATTGCGGGACTGGGCCGCTCCCGTGCGATCAATCCACAGGCAGTTTCGGGTCCGAGCACCAGGATTGTCGACTCAAGCAATAGCGGATCGTCGCGATCGAGAGTCACGCCCCGCACCCGGGGGCCAAGACTCGTCGGCCGGGTCTGCCCGAATACGGCCACCAGTGGCGATCTCTCGGCGATGGCCGAGTACATCTGCTCGGTCTGCAGATCCAGATGTTCATCGGGGTGCAGGGTGGCCAGGACGATCGGCGCGTTCTGCGCGGTGGCGGCGATACCGCCGATGTGGCGGGAAAGTGCCGTCAGCGTCTGCTTGCGCACGGTTCGGGTGGGCAGGCCGGCCATCGCCAATTCCATCGTCGAATGATGGGCGGCCGGCGGGCAGGGGGTCCTTCGTGCCGGCCACTCGAAGGGTTCCGGTCTGCTCGTCACCTCCCCCGGCGCACCGAACCAGTTGCCTTGGCCCAGGGTCGCGCCGTAGGCCAGCGCCTGTTCCAGATGCTCGGCGGTCTCGATACCTTCGGCGCAGATGACGGCGCCCGTGCGCTCGTGATGGGCGATGATCGCCGCGATGGTGCGTGCGTGCATCCGATCCGGCTGGCGCTGAACCAAGCCCATATCGAGCTTCAGGATGTCGGGCGCAACGACATCGAGCAGTACCAGTGAGTCGGGATGCGAGCCAACGTCATCCAATGCGATCGCGAAGCCCAGGGCGCGCAAGGCGGCCACCTTGCGCAGCAACGCGCGAGGGTTGGTCAGCAGTCCGCGCTCGGTGATCTCGAAGGTGAGGCGAAACGCGTCCGCGGCGCGCATGACATCGGGGGCGACGGTCGGATCGACGGCCGGTGTCCCCGGTTCGCAGTTGACCAGCAACAGCGTCCCCGGCGTCAAATTGCGCTGAAGGGCGCCCTGGGCTGCGGCGCGAATACACAGCTCGTCCAGGCGGTCGAGACGGCCGGTCGTCGCAGCGCGGTCGAAGATGTCGAGGGGTGAGGGGTTGTCCAATGAGGGCCAACGGGCCAGCGCCTCATAACCAACGACGACTTCGCTCGGCAGCGCCACGACCTGCTGGAACGCCGCGACCAGGCCCTTACCTGCAACGCCCTCGTCGATGAAGTCGGTCATGACGTCCTAGGGATGATGTGCTGGCCCATCTACGCGCATACGGCGGAACCCGATCCGGTCAAGTTAGCTGCGGCAACGCCATTTGACTGTGCCGCCACCCGTTTTGCCTCCGCGGACCACCCGAACCGCAGCAAAGCACCTCGATATTAGTTAAGCCTTCGCTAAGGCAAGATATCTGACATCATCAAACCGACCGGCATGCGCAATTGCGGCCGGATCGGAAGCCGAAGGGGAGGCTAGGCGGATGCAGCCAAGGAGGCAGCCCGCTCCGGTCGTGTCGACCAGGCTGCGGGCCCCGGCCTTGGACGGCGGCCTGATCACCCGCGAGCGCCTCCTCGATCTGCTCCGAGCGGGCAGCACCAAACGGCTGGTATTGATCCACGGCCCAGCCGGTTTCGGCAAGACGACGTTGGCAGCGCAATGGCAGCGGGTGCTGAGCAGCGAAGGAGTGCCGGTCGCCTGGATCACGCTGGGTCGCGACGACAACGAAACCGGCTCGTTCCTCGGCCATCTCGTGGAGGCGGTTCGCCGGGTAGAACCCACCGTGGGCGCCGGGCTGGGCGGGCTACTGGAACAGGAGTCCGACGACGCGCAGCGCTACGTGCTGGCCGAGTTGATCAATCAATGTGCCGAATACCGGCGGCCGCTGGCGATCGTGCTGGACGACTGGCACCTCATCGAAGGGCAAGGCGCCACAGCGGTATTGGAGTTTCTTCTCGACGTCGGGCCCAGCAATCTGCACCTGATCGTGACGAGTCGAACCCGGACACCCGCGATCGGGCGGCTCAAGGTCGGCAAGCAGGTCTACGAAATCGATGCCACGCAGCTCCGTTTCGACGAGACGGAGTCGGCAGCCTTCCTGCTCGAGCTGAACGCTCTGGACCTCAACGGCGACGACGTGCACACGTTGTGGTCCGGCACCGAGGGGTGGGTGGCCGCATTGCAGCTGGCTACCCTGTCATTGCGGAACAGCCCAGACCCGTCGGCGTTGATCCGCGACTTCTCCGGGCGACACCATTCCATTGGTGACTACCTCGCCGAGAACGTCCTCGACACGCTGCCCGCTGATCTCCTCGATTTCCTTCTGACCACCTCGATCTGCGAGCGCCTGTGCGGTGGGCTCGCCGCCGCCGTCAGTGGCCGGCCCCGCGGGCAAGCGATCCTCGAAGATCTCGAGCGGCTCGATCTGTTCCTGCGGCCGCTCGACGACAACCGCGAATGGTTTCGCTACCACCACCTGTTCGCCGGATACCTGCGCCAGCGGTTGGAACGCGATCACGGGGAAAAGATCGTCGGCCTGCATCGCACGGCATCAGCCTGGTTCGCCGAGCACGAGCTGTACAGCGAGGCCGTTACACACGCACTCAACGCCGGCGACGGGCGCGCGGCGGTGGACCTGGTGGAGACCCAGGCCATGTCCCTGGTCGAACACAGCCGGATGGCCACCCTGCTCGCGCTGGTGAACAAGCTGCCCAAGCCCCTGCTCGCCGACCGGCCGAATCTGCACATCGGGATCGCCTGGGCCAACTGTCTGTTGCAACGCAGTGCGCAGGCTCAGGTCTCGCTCGATCTCGCCCGCGCCGCCCTTGGCTCGGTAACCGACAGCGCGACGGCGGGCGTGCTCGGTGAAGCCAACGTCGTGCAAGCATGCATCGATGTCTACGGCGACCGCATCGACCGGGCCGCAGACCTCGTGGCCCCTTACCTCGTGGAGAATTCCGGATACCGGCCCTTCCTGGTCGCGGTGTCGGCCAACATCAGCACCTTCGTCGACATCCACAACTTCGCCTACGACTCGGCCGAAGCGCGCCAGCGCTGGGCCACCCCGTTTCACGAAACCACCGCCGGCCCATTCGCCGGTGTGTACGGACGTTGTTTCGCCGGCTTGGCCGCGTTCGCCCGACTCGATCTCATCAGCGCCGAAAGTCGCTATGCCGACGCCAGGGCGGTGGCCGAACGCATGGCCGGGCGACAGTCACACGCCGCCCGGCTTGCTGGTGCGCTACTCGGCCGGGTGCACTACGAACACGGTGACATCGACACGGCGGAATCACTTTTGGAGGAGTGCCACGAGCTGGGGGCGGAAAGCGGCGTCGCCGATTTCATGATCGCCACCTACAGCACGCTGGCCCGCATCAGAGTCCTTCGGGGCGATATCGACGACGCTCTGGCGCTACTCGAAGAAGGAATCTATACCGCACAACATCTTTCGATGCCCCGGCTATCCGCCGCCCTCTACAGCGACGTTTTGCGCCTACACCTCGCCGTCGGCGACATCGCCCGCGCCAAGGACGCACTGGCGCGCAGCACCAACGACGTCGCCACGGGACAAGACGGCATCGCCTTCGCCGTACGCTACTACCAGCGCGGGATGCGAGCTCGAATCCTGCGTGTCAACAACGACTTCGCCGGCGCGTGCCGCATCCTCGCAGCAATGCGGGACGACAGCAGGACGGTCGGCTGGCGGTACGGGGAAACAGCCACCAACATCAAGCTGGCGAAAGTGCGTTATCTGAGCGGAGATACGGCAGCTGCCACCGAGGTGCTGGTACCTGCGTTGGTGACGGCCGCTCGATCCGGACTCGTCCGCACAGTTATCGATGCGGGGCCGGAGATACTGACGATGGTGGCTCAGCTTCGTGAGGCCAGCCGGACCAGCCGACAGCCCAGCGGCTTTCCCGAGGTGCCGGCCAACTATCTCTCCCGCCTGCTTGCCACCGCGCACGCGGATGCCCGTAGCGCGGCCATTCCGGTCATCGCCCGCGTCGCGGATCGATCGCCGTTGCCCGAAGAGCCGCTCAACGCACGAGAAATCGACATCCTGCGTCTGCTGGAACGTGGCCTGTCGAACAAGCAGATCGCCCGCAACCTCGGAGTCACCATCAACACCGTGAAGTGGTATCTCAAGAGCATCTACATCAAGCTCGGGGTCGGCAAGCGCGGGGACTCGATCACTGAGGCACGCCGCCGGCACATCTTGTAGGGATTGCCTTCTTGCCTGATCGGCAAATTATCTTGCCAGTCATGCACCGGGATCGGCACCATCGCGTTGTGACCTCAAATCCTTTCGACGACTCAGTCCATGTCGCGCTGTATGCCGAGCGCGCCGCACAGATGGTGCCCGCATACCGCGATATTCACCGTCTTGCCACGGTCCTCATCGACGAGCGTGCGCAGCCCGATGCCAGGATTCTGGTACTCGGGGCAGGCGGCGGTCTGGAGACCAAGTCGTTCGCCGAGGCCAAGCCCGGCTGGACGTTTGATGCCGTGGACCCGTCGGCCGCCATGCTGGATCTCGCTGCGCAGAACCTCGGCGCACATGCGGCTCGGGTGCGCATGCACCACGGGTACATCGACGATGCGCCGCCGGGGCCGTTCGCCGCCGCCACCAGTCTGCTGACCCTGCACTTCCTCCCCTGCGACCAACGGCGTGACACCGCGGCTCGGGTACGTCAGCGCCTCGCACCTGGCGCACCGTTTGTCGTTGCGCACCTGAGTTTTCCGCAGCGCGACGATGACGAGCGGGAGTTGTGGATAGGGCGGCACATCGCGAACCTCATCGCGTCGGGCATCGACTCCGCCGACGTCGACAAGGCGCGTTCCGCCATCGCGTCGGACGTTCCGATCCTGTCACCGGAGCAAGACCGCGCGGTCCTGCTCGACGCCGGTTTCACCGATGTCACGGAGTTCTTCTCGGCGTTCACTTTTCGCGGTTGGGTCGGTTACGCGTGACGCGTGAACAGCGACATTTCGTTGCCGCGGGCCGGCTCGAACGGCAAGGTGAGCGAGACGTATCCGTTGCCTCGGTCCCGGACGTAGTCGAGATAGTCTGGTGTGCCGTTCTCAGCAAGGGTCGGCGCGTTGGGGGCCGGGTGCGGTTCTAGCAGTTGCAGCACCGGCCGGTAGAGGGTGACCGCGCCATCCAGGTGGACCAGATCCACCGAGCCACCTACGCCGTCGCGCAGTGTATCGAGGGCATCGCCGACGCGAATGTCGACGAAGTCGGCAAGCCCGGCCGCCACCAAACGCTCCTGTGCCCGTTGCGCTTTCACATTCTCCAGCACGGTGCCGATAACGGCACCACCCCGTAGTCACGGACTTCGGCTTCGAGCAGGCTCTCGAGGGGGTCGATGCCCTCGTTGGCGCGCTCAAGGATCGCGAGGTGCTGAGTGAGTCCATCAAGTTAGGGTAAAAACGATTTTCGGCCAAGTAGAATCACTGAACTAGCCGATTTGCTGCGGGCACAAATGGGAACGGTGACGATGCCATTGCGATCAGGATCGATGAAACCGGTTCTGCACGACCTCTTTTCCTGCGGTATCTGATTGCGGTGGCGCTCATTGGACGGAAGCGACCGGCGCTTCAATCCCCACTACCCCAGAGCCCGCCGGAGTGGTTCGTAGCAGCGTTGGCCGAGAAGGCCGAGCATTCCGATATCGGCGTTGATGATTGCCAGATACATCTGCGTACCTGGGGAAGCCGCGACCTGCCGCCACTGGTGCTCGTTCATGGCGGAGCCGCCCACTCGGGATGGTGGGACCACATCGCACCGTTCTTCTCGAAAACCCACCGGGTCATCGCACCAGACCTCAGCGGTCATGGCGACAGCGGGGCTCGCACGGAGTATCGCCCGCGCACCTGGGCACGCGAAGTGCTGGCAGCAGCCGAGGCGGAAGGACCATCTGGTCGACCAACCATCGTCGGCCACAGCATGGGCGGCTCCGTCGCATCGGCCGCGGCCGGCCGCTACGGCGAGCAGATCGACAGCATCATTGTCATCGATTCGCCGCTACGGGATGAGGCGCCCGAAGAAGCGCGGCTGCGGGATCGCAATCGACACCCCAGCGGATACCGGTCGAAGGAGGAGATCCTCGAACGATTCACACCCGTCCCCGCGCAGAGCACCGTGCTCCCCTACATCTGGGGCCATATCGCCGACCAATCGGTACGCCATGCGCCAGAAGGGTGGTTCTGGAAGTTCGATCCAGCGATCTTCGATGTACGCCTGGGCCGCGTACCCGCGGACGAGGAGAAGCTGGAACGCTCAATGGCCGAAATGCCTTGTCGTATCGGGTATATACGGTCCGAGGCCGGCTTGGTATCACCCGATATGGCCGACCGCATCCGAAGTATGTTGCAGCTCAGAGGCCCGTTCGTTGAGCTCGCGGCGGCCGGCCACCACCCCATGCTGGATCAACCGCTGGCTCTGGTAGCGACCATCCGGACACTGCTCGAAATGTGGTCCATCACCTAGGCTGATACCCCCGCACCGCTTGGGTTTGTCGTCCGACATCTGGAGCGCACTCGGTGCAACCGGGCTTGATCTCGCCAAGATTCAGCGGTTGAGCGCCTGCACGCCGGGCTGGCCATGCCCGAGCTCCAGCCGTGGCGATTGTGCTACATATATCGATCATCAGGGCATTCAGGGACAATGATCGAAATATCGATCATCTTTCGAGTTCATCCTGATGATCGAAATATTGATCATCGGCACCGATTGGCCGTATGATCGAAATATGTATCATCCCGTCCCGCTCGTGTACGACACCGCCGAACTCGGCGAGCAGGCACGGCGCGCCCGCCAGTCTCGAGGCTTTCACCAGGACGAGCTCGCGAACCGCATCGGAGTCAGTCGTATGACGATCTCCCGTCTCGAGCGGGGGGAATCTGTCAGCGTCGACATAGCGCTGCGCGCGCTGTCAGAGTGCGGCATCGCCCTCGCGCTCGTACCGAAATTTTCTCGAGTGAAGGTAGTCGATGGCACCTAAGAAACTGGAAGTTTGGTTGTACGGCATCCGCGTCGCCACACTGAGCGAGCCGCGCAGATTCCGCCTGCGCTTGGAATTCACCGAGGAGGCGCTCGACACCTTCGGGGAGGGCAGTCGGGTCCTGTCTCTGGCATTGCCCATCTCACGACAAGCGATCCAAGATCAGCGCGAGTCATTGCAGGTGTCTGCGTTCATCGAAGGTCTTCTGCCAGAAGGCAACCTGCGCCGGCATATCGCCGCCGAGGCTCGCGTACCCATCAACGACACGATGACGTTGTTGGAACACGTAGGCGCGGAATGTGCCGGCGCTGTTCAGATCCTCGCCGGCGGGAGAAACCCCGGGGCCGGCCAAGTCCGCGAGTTGACGAAGCAGGAGGTCGACAGCCTGATCGCCGACCTGCCGACCTACCATCTGCCTGAGGGCACCACACCGCAGGCTTCGCTTGCCGGTATTCAAGACAAAGTTCTCTTGGTGGCGCTTTCCGACGGTGGCTGGGGCTGGCCTGAGGCAGGTGCGGCCTCGACCCATATCATCAAGCCCGAGCCCCTCGGTGGCGCCGTGAAATTTCTTATTCAGAGTGAGGATTGGGCGTTACGAGTGGCGCGCGGGGCAGGCATCAATGCTGCCGAGTCGCGTTTGGAACGGTTCGAAGAACGCGAGGCCATTGTTGTTACTCGCTACGACCGAAGCCCTGACGGCCACCGGCTCCATCAGGAGGACTTCTGTCAGGCGTTAGGTCTCGATCCCCAGGCCAAGTATGAGAGCACCAATGAGGCAACCCGTTTGGGGTCGAGGCTACGCCGTGTGGCGCGCGCGGCCGCACCACGCGCGCTGGACCCCGACGGATTTCGGTCGGCGTTGCTGAGGGCTGTGACGTTTAACGTCGTGATTGGCAATGCTGACGCGCACTCCAAGAACTATTCGGTAATGATCAGTCGTGATGGGAGCGTGTCCTTGGCCCCCATTTATGACACCGCCCCGGTCATGTACCTAGACCCGGCTTTCAAGGGCACGGGTCATGTGATCAACGGTAAGACGAGCATCAACAACATCACCGTCGACGACTTGACCGCCGAAGCTGCATCGTGGGGCATGGGGACGCGCCGCGCACGTGCGGCAGTACGGTTGTGCATTGAGGAGACGTACAGCTCGGTCGAACATGTCGAGTTGCCACCAGGAACCGAGTCGGTCAGGGCGAACCTTGATCAATTATGGACCCGAAACTCTTGGCCAACAACATCTTTGAACCCCGAAATCGAGACCGTACAAGCGACGACGCCAGATGAACTGGCTGTCCTTCGGGCATCGGTCGAGCTTTGTGACGAGAACGAGGGTGCCGCCTTCTACAAGGACGTTGCCGCGAGGATCGGTGCGGACGAAGAGATAGTGCTGAGGAAGCTGCTGCCCGCCATCGCCAAGTACTTCGAGGTCAACGCGCGGGGTGACGATGGCGTCGTCGTCGTTCGGCAACCAACAGCCGAAGGACGCCGGCTCATCGGCACCGCTTAGCCAGCCACGTAGCGCAGATGGGCGGCGCCGTTGTCGAAGACTCGGTGCTCGGCAAGCCGCAGGTTCAGGTGTACGTCGTCGGGTAGGGCGCGCAGGCCGCCGCCCACTATCTTCGGCACCACGAAGAACTGGAACTGTTCGACCAAGCCGGCGCGGATGGCGGCGGCGGCGACTGTGGGCCCGAAGATCTCGACGACGCCCGTGGCAGCGTCGACGATCCGGCGCAGCTCATCCAAGCTCAGGTCGGGCAGGAGACGGACTCGGTCGGACTCGATCTCTTCCCGGGTCAGCGTCGACGACACCACCACCTTGTCGATGCCCCGCCAGCGCCGGGCGAACTCCCGCTCTGCCGGCGTCCAGACCTCGTCGTCCGGATCGGTCTCCCAGTACTGCATCAACGCGAACGTCTTGCGCCCCAGCACTTCGGTCGACACCGTGGCCATGCGGTCGGCATGGACAGCGAACACCTCCCCGTGCGGGGCCGACCACTGAAAATCACCGCTCGCGTCGGCGACATAGCCATCGAGGGACATCGTCGCGGTGTAATTCAGAGTTCCCATACTATTGAGACTCGCGCGCCGGGCTTAACTCATCGCTCAGACGTTGAACCTGAACTCGACGACATCGCCGTCGGCCATGACGTAGTCCTTGCCTTCCATCCGCACCTTGCCCGCAGCCTTGGCAGCGGCCATCGTCCCGGCCTCAACCAGATCGTCGAAGGACACGACCTCGGCCTTGATGAAGCCCTTCTCGAAGTCGGTGTGGATCACGCCCGCCGCCTTGGGTGCGGTGTCGCCTTGGTGAATCACCCACGCGCGGGCCTCTTTTGGTCCTGCCGTCAGATAGGTCTGCAGCTTCAGGGTGTGAAAACCAGCTCGTGCCAACGCATCCAGCCCGCGCTCGGTCTGCCCGATCGATTCCAGCAGCTCGGTCGCCGACTCGTCGTCAAGCTCTTGGAGCTCCTCTTCGATCTTGGCGTCGAGGAACACCGCATCGGCCGGCGCGACCATCTCCTTCAGTGACGCGATCCGCTCGGGGTCGGTCAGCACGGACTCGTCGCAGTTGAACACGTAGAGAAACGGCTTGGTGGTCAACAGGTTCAGCTCACGCAGCAGTCCCGAGTCCACCTTCTTGCCCGCGGCGAACATCGTGGTGCCGTCATTGAGCACCTGCTGGGCGACCACCGCCGCCTCGTGCACCGGCTTGCGATCCTTGTTGGTGCGGGCTTCCTTCTCCAGGCGCGGCAACGCTTTCTCCAGCGTCTGCAGATCGGCCAGGATCAGCTCGGTGTCGATCACCTCGATATCGGACTTCGGGTCCACCTTGCCGTCTACGTGGACCACGTCGTCGTCGGCGAATACGCGGACCACCTGACAGATCGCGTCACACTCACGGATGTTCGCGAGGAACTTGTTGCCCAGGCCGGCCCCCTCGGAGGCACCCTTCACGATGCCGGCGATGTCGACGAAGGTCACCGGCGCCGGCAGGATCCGCTCAGAACCGAAGATCTCGGCCAGCTTCGTCAGCCGCGGATCGGGCAGCGGAACCACGCCCTCGTTCGGCTCGATAGTGGCGAATGGATAGTTGGCTGCCAGCACGTTATTGCGGGTCAGCGCATTGAACAGGGTGGATTTCCCCACGTTGGGCAGACCGACGATTCCGAGGCTGAGGCTCACAGGGACCACAGTCTAGGAGAAAGCTCTGGCAGACCCGTCGGCCCACGGCCCCGCCGCCGGTCCACATTCAGTCAGAAACGGTACGGTCTACGTGTGTCAGCACAGCGAGCCAGGTCGTCGGTGGCGGCCGCGAATCGCTCGGCGCATCCGAATCTCCCCGGCGTGCCGTGGTGGGGTGCAGTCCTGATTGCTGTGATCGCCACCACAATTGGCTTCGCGTTCGATGCCGGGTCGGGCAACAAGGATCTCGGCAACGTCTTCGGCGCCCTGTATGCCGTCGGCTGTGTGGCCGCGGTGCTCGCGGTCCGGCAGTCCAGCATCTTCACCGCCGTCATCCAGCCCCCGCTCATCCTGTTCGTCGCGGTGCCCAGCGCCTACTTCGTGTTCCACGGCGCCGAGTTCACCGGCATCAAGGACACCCTGATCAACTTCGGCTACCCCCTGATCGAGCGCTTCCCGCTGATGCTGTTCACCTCGGCGGGCGTACTACTCGTCGGCTTGGTGCGCTGGTACTTCGCCATGTCGAGCCGATCGGCAGTCCCGGCCGCGCCGGCCGACGACGACGATGCCGCGCCTGGCTTGTTCGCCGGGCTGGCGGCAAAGTTCACCTCGGTCTTGCGCCGCGCTGACGTCGACGACGAGGACGGCGCCGAAGAGGCACCCCAGCGCAAGCACAGCATCGATCGCCCCGCGACCGCGGAGAAGCGGCCCCGCTCGGGTCGGCCCGCCAAACGTCCCGCGCCCACCCGATCCCGGCACGCCCGTCCCCCGCTGGAGGACATCACCGAGGCGCCCGAGCGTCCCCGCCGGCGCCGTCCGGCCGCGGACGACGCCCCCGACTTCGCCGAAACCCCGCGCCGCAGGCGCCCGCGCGACCCGAGCGGCCGCACACCCCCGTCGCCCCGGCGTGAACCTCGTGAACCTCGGGAACCTCGCGAACCGCGGGTGCCTCGCGAACGCCGCGACCCCTACAGCGCGCCGCCGCAGCGCAGCAACCGGTTCGAACCGTACGAGGCCTACCCGCCCTACGAACCACCGCCGCGGCAAC
Organism: uncultured Mycobacterium sp.; assembly: GCA_900078375.1. Lineage (GTDB taxonomy): Bacteria > Actinomycetota > Actinomycetes > Mycobacteriales > Mycobacteriaceae > Mycobacterium. The sequence continues at coordinate 13,578 of FLQS01000056.1, forward strand.
GACCGCCGGGCCGGGCCAACGGAGACGGCAGCAACCATCACCCGGTGTCGCGGGTGCGGTATCGCGGCGAGGGCGAGGACGATCCGCGTCAGCAGCCACGGCCGCGCAGCTCAAGTGAGTGGGACGCCGAGTCCTGGCGCTCCGACCGCTGACGCGCGCCGAGCCCTAGGTACGGGCGGGACGGATCTCGCGCGGAAGTGCGAACACCAACGTCTCGTTGGCGGTGGTCACCGGCTGCACGGTGCCGTAGCCGTGCTCGGCCAACCGTTCCAGCACGCCGCGGACCAGAATCTCGGGCACTGACGCCCCAGACGTCACCCCGACCGTCGTGACACCGGACAGCCACGCGGGATCGATGTCCTCGGCGTAGTCGACCAGCTTGGCCGCGTTCGAGCCGGCGCCAAGCGCCACCTCGACGAGGCGCACCGAGTTCGACGAGTTACGCGAGCCGACCACGATCACCAGGTCACACTCCGGCGCCATCGCCTTGACCGCGCCCTGGCGGTTCTGCGTGGCGTAGCAAATGTCGTCACTGGGCGGGTCCTGCAGCGTCGGGAACTTCTCCCGAAGCCGGCGCACCGTCTCCATGGTCTCGTCGACGCTCAGCGTGGTCTGGGACAGCCAGATGACCTTGTTCGGGTCGCGCACGGTGACCTTGTCGACGGCGTCCGGGTTGTCGACGACCTGGACGTGGTCGGGGGCCTCACCGGCGGTCCCGACGACCTCCTCATGGCCTTCGTGACCGACCAGCAGGATGTCGTAGTCGTCGCGGGCGAACCGCTTGGCCTCGTTGTGCACCTTGGTGACCAGCGGGCAGGTGGCGTCGATCGTCCTCAGATTGCGCGCGGCGGCCTCCAGGTGGACCGTCGGCGCGACGCCGTGAGCGGAGAACACGACGATGGCGCCCTCGGGCACCTCATCGGTCTTCTCGACGAACACCGCCCCGGCCTTGGCCAGGGTGTCCACCACGTAGCGGTTGTGCACGATCTCATGCCGCACGTAGACCGGGGCGCCATGCTTCTCCAGCGCCCGCTCGACGGTCTCGACGGCACGATCCACCCCGGCGCAGTAGCCACGGGGTTCGGCCAGCAGCACCCGCTTGCTCCCGTCACTTCCCGGGTCGCTTCGCTCCTGCCCTCCGAACACACCCCCGGCCACCGAGCTGGCGACACCGGGAATCCCCATGTTGACGGTAGGCGGCATGGTTTCAAGGGTACGTTCCCGCAACGTCGCGGGGCCAGCCGTAGGCTGTGGGCCATGGCAACAGCACCATATGGGGTTCGTCTGCTGGTCGGGGCCGCCGTGACCGCCATCGAGGAAACCCGCAAGCTGCCCCAAACCATCCTGATGTACCCGATGACGGTGGCGAGCAACATCGCCCACATCGTGATGAAGGTGCAGCAAGACCTGGCCGACCTGGTGATCAAGGGCGACACCGCGTTGGAGAACATCTTCCCGCCGAAGGATGAACAGCCCCACTGGGCGACCTTCGACGAGGACGTCGAAGGTGACGACGACGGGCCCCTGCTCGACGGCGAGCGCCTCACCGAGGGTCGTTTCGCCCTGTACACGGTGACCGACGGCGTGGACACGAAGGCCCAGGCGACCCCGCCGTCAGTGGCGACGAAGACCACCAGCGCACCGGAGATCGCCGAGGAGCTCGACTACGAATCGCTGACCCTGGCTCAGCTGCGCGCCCGCCTGCAGTCGCTGAGCGTCGCCGATCTCGAGGCGCTGCTGGCCTACGAGGAAGCCTCCAAGGCCCGCGCACCGTTCCAGACTCTGCTGGCCAACAGGATCACCCGCGCGTCCGCCAAGTGACCACCGCCCAGGCCAACTCTGCGGAGAATCCGTACCCGGTCCGTGCGGTGGCCATCCGGGTTGCCGGCTGGATCGACAAGCTCGGCAGCGTGTGGGTCGAGGGCCAGCTGACCCAGATCAACGTGCGCAGCTCGACGGCCTACATGGTGCTGCGCGATCCGGCGGCCAACATGTCATTGGACATCAGCTGCCCGCGTGATCTGGTGCACTCCGCCCCGGTGAAGCTCACCGAGGGCACCCAGGTCGTGGTCTGCGGTAAGCCGACCTTCTACACGGTCCGTGGTTCATTTTCCTTGCGGGTCAGTGATATTCGCGCCGTCGGTGTCGGCGAGCTGTTGGCTCGCATCGAGCGGTTGCGCAAGCTGCTGGAGGCCGAGGGGTTATTCGACCCACGCCTCAAACGCGCGTTGCCGTTCCTGCCGTCGACCATCGGACTGATCACCGGACGGGCCAGCGCGGCCGAGCACGATGTGACGACGGTGGCCGCGGCGCGCTGGCCGGCGGTGCGGTTCGCGATCCGCAACACCGCCGTGCAGGGCGTGAATGCGGTGGCGCAAATCGTCGAGGCACTTCAGGAGCTGGACGCCGATCCCGAGGTCGACGTCATCGTGATCGCCCGCGGTGGCGGCAGCGTGGAAGATCTGCTGCCGTTCTCCGACGAGACCCTGTGCCGCGCGATCGCCGCCTGCACCACACCGGTGGTCAGCGCGGTGGGCCACGAGCCGGACAACCCGCTGTGCGACCTGGTCGCCGACCTGCGCGCGGCCACTCCGACCGACGCCGCCAAGAAGGTGGTGCCCGACGCGGTCGCCGAACGGGCTCTGGTCTCCGAGCTGCGGCAGCGCAGCGCCCAGGCGCTGCGCAACTGGGTCGGCCGTGAGCAGCGCACGCTGACCCACCTGCGCAGCCGCCCGGTGCTGGCCGACCCGCTGCGCGGGCTGACCTTGCGCACCGAGGAGATCGAGCGCGCCCGCGCCGCGGTGCGCCGCGACGTGAAGCGCATGGTCGCAGCCGAATCCGACCGGATCGGCCACCTGGCCGCGCGGCTGGCCACACTGGGCCCGGCGGCAACGCTGGCCCGCGGCTACGCCGTCGTCCAGACGGCGGACGGCGACATTCTGCGCACCCGCGCCGACGCACCTGCCGGAACCCGGTTGCGCATCCGGGTCAGCGACGGCGCGATCGGCGCCACCAGTACGGGCCCGACAGATGGAGCCGCATGAGTAACGACCAGACGAAGCCCATTAGTCAGCTTGGCTACGAAGAGTGCCGAGATGAACTGATCGACGTGGTTCGCGTCCTAGAGCAAGGCGGACTCGATCTTGATTCGTCGCTGAAGCTGTGGGAGCGAGGCGAGGAACTGGCACGACGCTGCGAAGAACACTTAGCTGGAGCCCGTAAGCGCATCGAGGATGCGCTGGGCGCCCGCGACGACGGCGAGGACTGATCAGCCCAGGCCGATTACCTGCGAAATTGGAAAACTGGAACGTGTTTCAGTTATGCTCGCCGCCATGGGTGATGCCACGCTGACAACTGACCTCGGCCGCGTCCTGGTGACCGGGGGCGCCGGGTTCGTCGGCGCCAACCTGGTGACCGAGCTGCTCGAGCGCGGACACTTCGTCCGGGCCTTCGACCGGGCGGCGTCGGCACTGCCGCCGCACGAGCGGCTCGAGGTGCTCCAGGGCGACATCTGCGACACCGCCACCGTCGCCGCGGCGGTCGACGGGATCGACACGATCTTCCATACCGCCGCGATCATCGACCTGATGGGCGGGGCGTCGGTCACCGACGCGTACCGCAAGCGCAGCTTCGACGTCAACGTCGGCGGCACCAAGAACCTGATCCACGCGGGACAGGCCGCCGGCGTCAAACGCTTCGTCTACACCGCATCCAACAGCGTGGTCATGGGTGGCCAGCGCATCGTCGACGGCGACGAAACCCTGCCCTACACGGCACGATTCAACGACCTCTACACCGAGACCAAGGTGGTCGCCGAGAAGTTCGCGCTCAGCCAGAACGGTGTCGACGGGCTGCTGACCTGCTCGATCCGCCCCAGCGGCATCTGGGGCCGTGGCGATCAGACCATGTTCCGCAAGCTGTTCGAGCGCGTGATCGCCGGGCACGTCAAGGTTCTGGTCGGCAACAAGGACGCCAAGCTCGACAACTCCTACGTGCACAACCTCGTGCACGGATTCATCCTCGCCGCAGAGCATTTGGTGCCCGGCGGCACCGCACCCGGTCAGGCCTACTTCATCAACGACGGCGAGCCGATCAACATGTTCGACTTCTCCCGGCCGGTAGTCGAGGCCTGCGGCGAGAAGTGGCCGACGTTCTGGATCCCCGGTGGAGTGGTTCACGCGGCACTGTCCGGCTGGCAATGGCTGCACTTCAAGTTCGGGCTGCCCCAGCCGCCGCTGGAACCGCTTGCCGTGGAACGGGTGTCCGTGGACAACTACTTCTCCATCGCCAAGGCCCGCCGCGACCTCGGCTATGTGCCGCAGTACACGACCGACCAAGCGCTGCAGGAATGCCTGCCGTACTACACCGAGCTCTACGCGGAGATGAAGGGCTAGCGCATCGCGTGCTGGATGACCTGACCGTAGGCAGCCCTCTGCTGGGTTGTCACCGTCGGGGTGAACACCACGACGATGTCCTCGACCTGAAGCATCTCGGGCACCGCGGCGGCATAGAGCTCCGCGCGGCCGGTGCTCGGGAATTTCAGGATCGACACTGCATCGGTGTCGATCGCCTGCACGCAGCCGGCCTCCGGACATCTCGATGCCGTCGAGTCGCGCGCATTGAGCACCGGAAGTTTGGCCTTCGTGATCGCGCCCAGCACGGCGGCGACGGACACGTCGTTGAGCATCACCGCGTCGTGCGGTGAACTCGGAGCTGGGCCGCCGGTACCGCGACCACCGCACCCCGCAAGAGCCGCGGTCAACATGAGGAACGCGACCGCGCAGCACCGTTTCGCAAGGCTCACGGCAGCAGCCGTGCGATCGCCGCGAGATAACCATCGCGCTGTGCGATGGTCAGCGGCGGCGCGAATTCAACGACGATATTGGCGAACTGCGGCAGCCGATGAGTCATCGCATACCACTTGGCTCGAGACACTGTCGCGAACGACTTGACGCGCATGGTGTCGGTGACAAGGGCCTGCTGACATCCGGCAACGGGACACTCCTGAGCGGTGGTGTCGACGGGGTTGGGCGCCGCGACGCCCTCGATCGCAAGCGCCGCCACCAAGCCCGCCGCAGTTAACGGTTCATGGCCGGTCGTCGCCTTCGCCGACGGCTGTTGCAGAGCGGTCAGTCCCACCGCCAGGACGGCCGCGATGAGCACTGGATATTTAGGCGGCACATTTCGAGAGTAGCCACCGCTCCGATCGTGCCGCCGCCGGCGCACGTCCGTAGACTCGTCTGCCGTGTGCCACCGCCGTATGACCGCAGCACTCGCAGCGTTGGCTGCACTTGCGGTGCTGTCGGGATGCTCAACCGACGTACCGGATCGCACAGCCGAGGCGCGCGCGCTCGCCGGGCAGATACATGGACTGCCGGGCGTGGTCGCGGTCACGAGCGACACTGCGCACAGCCAAGCCCAGGGCATGGTCTACTTCCGCCTCTACGTCGATGTCTCCGACGGGATAACCGGCGACCAGGCCGCCGCCATCACTACCCGATATCTGCGCGATATCGGCAGCGGTAGGTACGCCGGGTACCGGGTCGAGCTGGACTTGCGACGAGGCTGGAATCTGTTCGCCCTCGACAGCGGCAGACTACCGATCGCCAACCGCGACGAGATCGTCGCGCAGGCGCGTGACTGGGTGGCGTTGCGCAGCGAATTCCCCAGCGCGACAGTGACAATGCGCGCCACTGTCGTTCACCCCGGGGGACAGCTGACTGCCCAGGAGGCGGGCCATTCCAATCTCGCGCGCCTCGAACTCGGCGATGCCGCCGACTACCTGACGGTCACTGCCGCCGCGCGCACCCTCGCCGAGCGGTTCCCGGGCTTGGCGATGCTCGACTGGACCCTCGACGCCGGCAAAGAGCATCCCGCCGAGATCGAGACCTCACGCCGATTCCCCACCGCGGCTGAGCTGGAGGTGTTCGACCGGCTCAACGTCGACCAAGCGATCCCCCACATCGACCGGCTGCGGATCAACGATCCGGTCACTCCGCCGGTGTGGTTCTCCGAGAAGACCACCGATTCCCGCGACGTCGCCGCGGCGCTGCAGCTCGCGCGGGCACACCTGCCGATCGTCGCCACCCTGCCGGCCCCGGTCCTCTACAGCGCCAGCGACCACCTATCCGGGCACATCGGCGGACGCGGATTCGCGCGCGGACCCGTGGCGATCACCGTGGGGGGCTGCACCAGACACGACCCGCTGGTGTATCTGCCGATTCCGCAGGAGCGGCAGCTGATTGCCAACTACGAGAACTGTTCGTCCTGAGTAGCCCGGTTCGTGAATTGTTCGTGAGAAGGAACCTCTTCTCCGCCACGGCGCCGCCCATTGTCCTAACGTCGAAATATGCCTGACGGAAAGCCCAACATCCTGGTCATCTGGGGCGATGACATCGGCATCAGCAACCTGAGTTGCTACAGCGACGGCATGATGGGATATCGCACGCCCAACATCGACCGCATCGCCGCCGAGGGAATGCGCTTCACCGATTCCTACGGCGAGCAGAGTTGCACGGCCGGACGGGCGGCGTTCATCAGTGGACAAAGCGTGTACCGCACCGGAATGAGCAAGGTCGGTATGCCCGGCGTCGATATCGGCTGGGCCGCCGAAGATCCCACCATCGCCGAGTTGCTCAAACCGCTCGGATACGCCACCGGCCAGTTCGGCAAGAACCACTTCGGCGATCGGAACAAGTACCTGCCGACGGTGCACGGCTTCGACGAGTTCTACGGCAACCTGTATCACCTCAATGCCGAGGAGGAACCCGAGCAGTTCGACTACCCGCACAAGGACCAGTTCCCGCGCCTGCACGAGATGGCGCTCCCCCGCGGCGTCCTCGATTGCAAGGCGCTCACCGAGGATTCCACCGAGCCGGACGATCCGAGATACGGGCCGGTCGGCAAGCAGACCATCGAGGACACCGGGCCGCTGACCGCCAAGCGGATGGAAACGATCGACGACGATATCGCCGATCGCACCGTCGACTACATCAAGCGACAGCACGAAACGGGCACCCCGTTCTTCGTGTGGTGCAACTTCACCCACATGCACCTCTACACCCACCTCAAACCCGGCAGCAAGGGCCAAGCCGGGATGTGGCAGTCCGAGTACCACGACGCCATGATCGACCACGATAAGAACGTGGGCACCGTGCTCGACGTGCTGGACGAGCTCGGCATCGCCGAGGACACGATCGTCATCTACTCGACCGACAACGGGCCGCACCGCAACAGTTGGCCCGATGCGGGAACCACCCCGTTCCGCAGCGAGAAGAACACCAACTGGGAAGGCGCCTACCGGGTGCCTGAGATGATCCGCTGGCCCGGAAAGATCAAGGCGGGCAGCGTTTCCAACGACATCATCCAGCATCACGACTGGCTGCCGACGCTGGTCGCCGCGGCCGGCGACCCCGATGTCGTCGAGAAGCTGAAGAAGGGCTACCAGATAGGCGACGTCGAGTACAAGGTGCACATCGACGGGTTCAACCTGTTGCCGTATCTGATGGGCGAAGTCGAGAACAGTCCCCGGCGCGGCTTTTTCTATTTCAACGATGACGCCCAGCTGGTGGCGATGCGCTTCGAGAACTGGAAGATCGTCTTCGCCGAGCAGCGCTGCCAGGGCACCCTGCGGACCTGGGCCGAGCCGTTCACGGAGTTGCGGGTGCCGAAGTTGTTCAACCTGCGCACCGACCCGTTCGAGTACGCCGACATCACGTCGAACACCTACTACGAATGGTTCCTGCGACGCGATTTCTTCGTCATCTACGCGACGGCGATGGCGTCGATGTTCTTGGACACCTTCAAGGAATTTCCGCCCCGACATGAACCGGCAAGCTTCTCCATCAACCAAATCGTGGAGAAGCTCGAAGCCTTTCTCGCGAGCGACTAGATGCTGGACTCCTGGCACGACGGGCCCACGAAGTCGGCGCTCGTCGAATTCACCGAGCGCGCGGCCGCTGCTGTCGCGCCAGAAGAACGCATCGCCGTGTTCGACAACGACGGCACACTGTGGTGCGAGAAGCCGGCGTACATCCAGCTCGACTTCCTGGTGCGCCGGATCGCCGAGCAGGTGGCGGCCGAACCCGCGCTGGGCGCGAAGCAGCCCTATACCGCGGCGGCCGCCGGCGATCTGGCCTGGTTCGGCGACGCCGTCACCAAGCATTACAACGGTGACGACTCGGACCTGAAACTGCTTGTCGGCGGCGTTCTTTCGGCCAACGCCACGATCACCACCGACGAGCTCGCCGCGCGGGTCAGCGCGTTCTTCACCGACGCCAGGCATCCGAGCCTGGGCCGGGCGTACACCGCCTGCGGATATGTGCCAATGGTCGAATTATTGCGCTACCTCGAATCGTTCGGCTTCACCAGCTACATCGTCTCCGGCGGGGGCCGCGACTTCATGCGCCCGATCACGACGGCGATGTACGGCATTCCGCCGGAGCGCGTGATCGGCAGTTCGGTCGGGCTGATCTTCCAGAACGGCGAACTGCTGACTACCGCACAACCGGAATTTCTCAACGACGGCCCGATCAAGCCGGTCCGGATTTGGGGACGGGTGGGCCGGCGGCCGATCCTCGCGGTCGGAAACTCCAACGGTGACATCGAGATGCTGCAGTACACCGCGGCCGGGCCCGGCCCGTCGCTGGCGATGTTGGTTTGCCACGACGATGCCGACCGCGAATTCGCTTACACCGCAGGCGCAGAGAAGGCGCTGGATCACGCTGAGAAGTTCGGCTGGACGCAGGCCAGCATGCGCGACGACTGGCGAACTGTCTTCGGTGACTGACCCCGAGCTGGTCCGGATCCCCGGGCAGACCGCCGTGCTGGGATCCGACCGGCACTATCCCGAGGAAGCCCCGGCCCGGTCGGTCACCGTCGACGGCTTCTCGATTCAATCCCGTCCGGTCACCAACGCCGACTTCACCGAATTCGTATCGGCCACCGGCTACCTCACCGTCGCCGAGCGACCCCTGAATCCTGATGACTATCCCGGTGCACCCGCCGCCAACCTGCAGCCGGGCTCGATGGTGTTCCGCCGCACCGGCGGGCCCGTCGACCTGCGCCACCTCAGCCAGTGGTGGATCTGGACTCCCGGCGCCTCGTGGCGGCATCCGCTGGGCTCGAACTCGTCGATCGCCAAGCGCGCCGCGCATCCCGTCGTCCACGTCGCTTACGAGGACGCCGAGGCGTACGCGGCCTGGGCGGGGCTGGCCCTACCGACCGAGGCCGAGTGGGAGACCGCGGCGCGCGGCGGGCTGGACCAGACCGACTACACGTGGGGCGCGCAAGCCGAAGGTCCCGGCCAGCGATTGGCGAACTACTGGCATGGCGAGTTCCCGTGGCGCCCCGAGCCCGGCTACGGACGCACCACCGAGGCAGGCAGCTTCCCACCCAACGGCTACGGACTGTTCGACATGGCCGGCAACGTGTGGGAGTGGACGTGCGACTGGTACACCGACACCCGCGAGGGTGACCCCTGCTGCGAAGCAGGCAGTTACGACCCGGCGCAACCGCAGTTCAACGTCCCGCGCAAGGTCATCAAGGGCGGATCGTTCCTGTGCGCGGACAGCTACTGCATGCGGTATCGCCCCGCCGCCCGCCGGCCACAGATGATCGACACCGGCATGAGCCACATCGGCTTCCGCTGCGTGAAGCGATAGAACCGGTACCCCGCCCGTGCTTCACTAGGACGCGTTCTAACCGCAGAAGGGAGCTCGATGTCCGACGCTGTGCTGGTAACCGGCGCATTCGGGTTGGTGGGAAGTGCCACGGTCAAGCAGTTGGCGGCCGCTGGCCGTCACGTGGTGGCCACCGACCTCGACACCCCGGCGACCCAGAAGGCCGCCGCTGAGCTGCCCGCCGGTGTGAATGTGCGCTGGGCTGATCTCACCGACCCGGCCGCGGTCGAGACACTGCTGGCCGAGGTCTCCCCCGCCGCCGTGATCCACCTGGCCGCGGTGATCCCGCCGCTGTGTTACGCCAAGCCTGCGCTGGCCTACAAGGTCAACGTCGGTGCGACCGCGAACCTGGTGAAAGCCGCTGAGGCCCAAGCCAAACCGCCGCGGCTGGTGCAGGCGTCGAGCATCGCCGTGTATGGACCGCGCAACCCCTACCGGATCACCGATGTGCTCACCGCGCAGACGCCGGTGAATCCGTACGACAACTACGGCAAGCACAAGGTCGAGGCCGAGGCGATCGTGCGGGCCTCACACCTGGACTGGGTGATCCTGCGGCTCGGCGGGGTTCTCACCACCGAGCCCAACCTGGGCATGGATCCCAACCTGATCTTCTTCGAGGGCGTGCTGCCCACCGACGGCCGGCTGCAGACCGTCGACGTCCGCGACGTGGCGTTCGCGTTCGCCGCGGCCACCACGGCCGATGCGCTGGGCCAGACACTGCTGATCGGCGGGGACGACAGCCACCGGCTGCGGCAGGGCGACATCGGGCAGTCCACCTCCGCGGCGATGGGCTTGGTCGGCGCGCTGCCGCCGGGACGCAAGGGCGACCCGAACGACGACGACGGCTGGTTCGCCACCGACTGGATGGACTCGGCGACCGCCCAGCAGCTGCTCAAGCACCAGCACTACTCGTGGCCGGACATGTTGACCGAGACCGCGAACAAGGTCGGCTGGAAGCGGTATCTGTTCCGGGTGATCGCGCCAGTGGCTCGGGAGTACCTCAAGCGGCAGTCGCCGTACTACGGCAAGCCCGCCGGGTACGGCAACCCATGGGAAGCAGTGCGGAACAAGTGGGGCGCTCCGGAGAACGACGGGAAGGTGTCATGACCGAACGGGTGGCGGTGATCATCGGGGGTGCCTCCGGGATCGGCTGGGCGACCGCGCAGACGCTGGCGGCGCAGGGGGCGCGGGTGACGATCGCCGACCGCAACACCGAGCTGGCGCAGGAACGGGCCGCGACGCTGGGTGCACCGCACGTCTGGGCGGCGGTGGAGGTCACCGACGAAGCCTCGGTGGCAACACTTTTCGACGATGTGGTGGCTCGCGAGGGCGGGCTACACATGGTGGTGAACTGTGCCGGGTTCAGCGGGTTCGGGGTCATCACCGAACTGGACGCCGAGCAGTTCCGCTCGGTGGTCGACGTATGCCTCACCGGTGCGTTCCTGGTGATCAAGCACGCCGGGCGTCATCTGGGCGAGGGCGGCACCCTGGTGTCACTGACGTCGCTGAACGCTCGCCAGCCGGCGATCGGGATGAGCGCCTACTGTTCGGCCAAGGCCGGGCTGTCGATGCTGACGCAGGTGGCTGCGCTGGAGTTGGGCCCGCGCGGCATCCGGGTCAACGCCGTCGCACCCGGCTTCGTCCACACCCCGCTGACCGAGGGCGCGGCCGTGATCCCCGGTGTGGTCGACGAATACGTCGAGAACACCGCGCTGGGCCGGGCGGGAACTCCGCAGGACATCGCCGACGCGGTGGCCTTCCTGTGTTCGCCGCAATCGTCGTGGCTCACCGGGGAGATACTCGACCTCAACGGCGGCGCACACCTGAAGCGCTACCCCAACATTGCGGAGCACCTGACCCGGCTGATGAATCAGTAGTTCGGTGAACACCGAATTCACCGTCACCCAGAAGCGCGCCCTGGCGATCATCACCCTGCTCGCCTTGGTGTTGGGTGCCTACTTCCTGCGGCACTACTTCATCCTGGTGGTGATCGCGGCCATCGTCGCGTATCTGTTCACCCCGCTGTACAACCGGTGCCGGCGCCGGTTCGGGACCGGGCTGTCGGCGACGTGCACGGTGCTGGCCGCGCTGGCCACCGTCATCATCCCCGTCGGTGCACTGTTAACGCTTGCGGTGCTTCAGATTTCACACATGCTGGTGCACGTGGCGGACTGGGTGCAGACCGCGAACATGTCCACCGTCGGCGATCAGGCGCTGACGTACGTCAACCGGGCGCTGGCCAAGCTGCCGTTCGGGCATTTCTCGGTCACCACCGAGTCCGTGAGGGGCAACCTGGTCAGCGTCTCTCAGGGCGTCGGCCGCTGGTTGCTGCACGCGCTGCAAGGCGCCGCGGGCGGGGCGATCGGCGTGATCACGTCGGCGATTATCTTCCTGTACGTCCTGATCTCGCTGCTGACCAACTCCGAGCAGCTGCTTCTGCTGATCCGCCGGCTCAACCCGCTCGGCGAGGAGGTCACCGACCTCTATCTGGCCAAGATGGGCGCCATGGTGAAGGGAACTGTCAAGGGCCAGTTCATCATCGCGCTGGTTCAAGGTGTGATGGGCGCGGCGTCGATCTATATCGGCGGCTTCCACCAAGGGTTCTTCATCTTCGCGATCTTCCTGACCGCACTGTCTGTCATCCCGTTGGGCAGCGGCATCGTCACCATCCCGTTCGGGATCGGGATGATGTTCTTCGGCAACATCGGCGGCGGCCTGTTCGTGGTGTTGTTCCACCTCATCGGCGTCACCAACATCGACAACTTCCTGCGGCCCATCCTGGTGCCCCGCGAGGCACGGCTGGACCCGGCGCTGATGCTGCTGGCAGTGTTCTCAGGTATCGCGATGTTCGGCTTCTGGGGCATCGTGCTGGGCCCGGTGCTGATGATCATCATCGTTACGACGATCTCGGTGTACCTCGCCGTGTACAAGGGCGTGGAGATGACGTCGCACGAACCACCAGAAAAGCGCCGCCGGATATTCCGGCGGCGCCTTCGGGACGAGACTGAAGATACTGCGGTCGCCGCGGACGGCGAGCCGGCCGAAAGCTAGTCGACCTGGCGGTACCAGGAAATTACGACCATCACCATCGAGGTGACCAATGCGACGATGACCCACAACACCAGCGCCACGTCGATCCACGCGCCGGGCGGTGGTGCCCCGGGCAGGATATTGCGCAGCGGAACGATGGCGAACAGCATTGCGGCATACCACGTTGCGAACGGCATCTGGAATTGCTTGCGCCTGGTGATCACCAGCACTGCGGTGAACATGGCGATGCTGGGAAGCGTCAGCAGAACGACAACGATGCCGAGGTCGAAGGCCAGCGGGCCGAGCGCTCGGCTGAAGGTGACCTGCGTGGCGTCGCCGTCGCCCTTGGCCTGCGGTGACGGCGCCACCGTGTCGCTGGACAGGTCCCAGCCCTGCAGGGCACCCGCGATTTCGACCTTCGCCGGAATGATCTTGCGATCCTCACCCTCGCCGACCAGCAGATCGGCGCTGATCCCCTCGGTCTGGTAGGTATCGAACGGCCAGGTGTTCACATCGCCGTTGACGTCGATGGTCGTGGTCACCTCTGCTGGTGCCGCACCTGCCGGGAACTTCAAGTCCCCCAGTGAGTTCCACGGGTGTAGACGCACGGCAATGTCCTCTTTGAGGACATCCAGCTTGTCATCGACCAGTGAATCGGCCGGCACGACAAGCACTTTGGCGTCGGCCTTGTAGTCGACTGTGCGCAGCGACTGCAGCGTGATCAAGACCACCGTCTCGGATCCGTTGTTCTCGCCAGACGCCTCCAGCTCCTTGGCCGAACCGGAAAGCCACCAGTAGCCGAACAAGGTGGCGGCGTAGATGAGCACCATAATCGCCCCACCGACGACAATGGCCACTGCGCGCCGAGATGCCGGCATGCTGCCCTTTCCGGCATCGACTGGGGGTGCCGGCGTTTCCGGCTCAGCTGGGGTCGTGGTCACGCGGGGAATGGTATATGGACCCGCGCGAAATCACAGCCCTTTGCCAGGGCCCTTAGAAGGGCGGCGGGTCGGGGTCGTTTGCTGGTTGCCGAAGGCCGAGCAGAGCACCATGGCGGACCCTTCGCTCGGCGCGATTGCGGCAGCGCTCGGCGGCGATGTACTTGGCACGGTTCTGCGCCCTGGTGGTCTTGCGCCGAGGCATCAGGACGGTGCGATCACCCTCCGATTCAGCAATCGGCGGCCGCTGCGGAGCAGGCGTCGGCGCCATCAGACTCGGGAACAGTAGAGCGCTGCCTGGTGTGGTGACATACGTTTGCTGACCAGGCAGCGACCAGATGACAGTGCCGTCTGCCAATTGCCTGTCACGCCAACCCCAGAACGTCTTGAGGATGTGGCAACGCCGGCATAGGCATTTGAGGTTGCCGGCGTGCGTCGGGCCATTCGGGTACGGGATCGTATGGTCCAGATCGCATTGGGTGGCGGGCGCGTCACAGCCCGGGGCACGGCAGGTGAGATCACGCGAGCGCACGAAATCGGCCAACGCTCGAGAGGGGCGGTAGCCGGATTCCGGCGGCAGGTCGGCGGGGTGGATCAGAGGACTCAACTTGGCTTGATTGGCAAGCTCAAGCAGCAACTCGCCGGGGATCAAGGTGTTGGCGCCCAACACATATGCCGGTTGGTCGGACCGCCCTTGCAGGGTGGCTTCCTCGGCGACGACGTGGATGACTACCGGCCCGGGCGCAGGCCTTTCAGCTGCCGGGCAGCCCGGATCGCCGCATTGGCAGGCCAACCGCTCGGCGCGGACAGCCAGGGCGCCATAAGCGTCGGCACGGCGCTGCGCGGAGGTCCGTGGGTCAGCCGCGCACACCGATTTGGCCAGAGCGTCCAGCCGTTGGTTGAACGCCTGCGCGTCGGTGGACAACAGCCGCGCGATGATTTCGGTGCAGCCATCCATATCGTCGCCGACGATCACTTCGCGGTCCTTGGCGTGCTTGCGGCGGCGCCGCACCGCGTCGGGGTCATGCACGATTACGATGCGATCGATTTCGGAAGCCAGCTTCCCATCAGTCATTGACGGCCAGCGCCCCGCCCGCTCGGCCAGCCGGCGGTCGACCTCGGCCAACACCGCTTCATCGGTGATGAGGCCGGTGCGAAACACGACCGTTTGGTAGATCTGCATGTCGATGTCACCAGCAAGAAAGACCGCCGCGACTTCAGGTAGCTGCCGCATCGCCAGCCCATAGGTCATATAGCTGCCGGCCTTGCCGATGCTGATCCGTAGCCTGGCAGCCAGTTCGGCGCCCACCGCGGCCCAGGTGTCCACCGCCCAGTCCTCACGCTCGCCACGTTCGCGACGACGCAGTTCGAATAGCTCGGCGATCGAGGCGAGCCGTCGCGCCGCGCCTTGATTCTCGACCCTGGCGGATGCGCAGATGCTGGTCAGCAATGCACGCGATTCGGCCGTATCCGACGGCTCGAAATACTCGTGGTACTGACTTCCTCCGAACATATGTTCGATAGTGCCATATGGGTCCGACAATTCAGCGATCGACTAGCGCATCCTTGACATGTGGACCGACCTAGCCATACCAACCGCCGCCGGGCGGACGCGTTTGGTCTTGTTGCGGACGACTACCACCGTTTCCGCCCGCGTTACCCACGCAGCCTCATTGTTGAGTTGGTTGACCGCGAGGACGTGCGTGTACTTGACGTCGGGGCGGGAACGGGAATCGCATCGGTGCAATTGCGGGATGCGGGCGCCGAGGTACTCGCAGTAGAACCTGACGCCCGCATGGCGCACGTGGCGGCGGCCAACGGCATCCACGTCGAGCAAGCGACGTTCGAGGACTGGGAACCGGACGACAGATCGTTCGATCTCGTTGTTTCTGCCCAGTCTTTCCACTGGGTGCAGCCGCACGCCGCGCTCGAGAAAGTCGCCACGCTCCTGAGACCTGGCGGTCGGCTCGCCCTGCTGTCCAATCGGATCACTCCCGTCTCGCCGGCCAGGGCAAAGCTCGATGAGGCGTTCGCCGACCTTCTGGAACAGTCCGAGCGATGGCCAGTCGACGCTGTCCATAACGATGATCTAGCAACGACTTTCGAGTCCCACGGGTATAGCATTGAGCGTCGCCAAGTCCTCGAACCGCAGCACTATGCGGGCGATGCCTGGATAGACATGGTGTTCACGCACTCCAATGTGCTCACACTCGATACGCGGGCCCAAGACGAATTGCGCGCGCGCCTTACGCGGATCGTCGGCGCCGGCGGGGTTGATGCGGAGAACCACGCGACGGTGGTCATCGCAACACCGTCCGCGCGGGCATCCTGAACACATGACGACGTGGCGCGAAGTCGAAGCGGCCGTACCCGAATTCGCCGACCGGGTGCAGGCCCTGTTCGACGCGCACAAGCACAAGACCATCGCCACACTGCGCGCCGACGGTTCGCCCCGCATCTCCGGCATCGAGACGACCTTCGAGAACGGCGCGCTCACCTTCGGCTCAATGCCCAACGCCCGCAAGGGCGCCGACCTTCGCCGCGGCGCCCGGTTCGCGCTGCACAGCGCCACGGTCGACCCGGTCGAGGGCGACGAACCGAAGTGGCCCGGTGAAGCGAAAATGGTGGACGCCCACTGAAGGGTTGCGAACAATCGAGCGCGAATAGCCCCACGGCCGTACACACTGGGCGCTATGACATCCCAGACCGAGGATTCCCGCGCGATCGTCGTGAAGTTCGTCGACGCGTTCGGCGATCAGAGGTTCGATGACGCCCGGAGCCTGTTGCACGACGAGTTTGTTGCTCACGCAGCAGGCGACGTGCCCTATAGCGGCGATTACCGCGGCTCAGCAGGCTTTCTCGAGCTCGTCACCAAGATGTCCGAGGCACTTGAAGTCACGCCGACCTCGGAAATGCGATTTGTCGCTGACGGCGACACAGTCGTGCTCCACTATCGCCTGAAGTTCACCGGGCGTGTGTCCGGAAAAAGTGCCGAGATGAGCATGGCTGAGGTGTTCACGGTCCGCGATGGATTCATCACCGAACTCGACGTGTTCTACAAAAACCCTTCGGCGGTGCAAGCGCTGCTGGGCGGCCCCGCTACGTCAGGCGTTCCGTGAGGAACCGCACCACACGCTTGCGCGCCTCGTAGGCCGGCTGGTTTTCGACCTCGCGCACCTCGAGCGTCAGCACCGAATGCGCCATCCGGCCGAACCCGTCGGGGTTCCCCTTGGACGAATCCAGCTCGATAACCTCGAAGGCATCCCCGAGCCGATCCTTGAGCGTCTTGAACCGCTCGGCCGGCGCCATCGGATCGCCGCTGAACCGCAGCGCCAGCGCGCACAACCCATCCTCGGCGACCCGCTTCTCGATGACCTTCAGCTCGCCTTCGGACAGCCCCGGGTCCCGCTTCTGCTTGGCGGTCAGCGCGATCGGCACCGACGGCTGGCTCAACACCGGGGCCAGCACGCTGTCGTCGACGGCGGCCGCCAACGCGAAACCACCGGAGAAGCACTGCCCGATGACCCCGACGCCCTTGCCGCCGGTCTTGGCCTTCAGGTCACGCGCCAGCGCCCGCAGGTAGTGCGACACCGGCCGTTCCTTATTGGTCGCGAACGCTGCGAACTCCTTGGCCACGCACCCGCGCGCCAGCGACACCATCGCACCCGGGCTCATCGCAGCCGCGCCCGGCGTGCCGTACAGCGACGGGATCGCCACGGTAAAGCCGTTGTCCACCAAGTAATTCCCCAGCCCCAGCACGCCGGGATGCACGCCAGGCATCTCCGGGATCAGCACCACGCCAGGCCCCTCGCCCTTGCGGTAGACATCATGGGTGAAACCGGCCGCGCTGAACGGCTCCGCGATCCATCCGGTGAGGTCGGCGGCCGGAGCCGCCTGGCCGGGGACATTGGATTCAGCTCCGGGCATTGACGTCTCCTATCGGCCGGGCGGCAGCGGCTTCTGAGTCTGCGTGCCAACGGCAAGCGTACGGAAGTCCGAGCTGCTACCTGCCCCGGTAATCGCGACCTGAGCCGGTCCCGCCGGGCTGTCCAGGCGGGTGGTCCACACCGGTTCGGTGTCCTCGCCGCCTTCGTAGACGATCCACTTCACGCCGTCGACGTCCTGGGCGCCGGTGGGATACATCGACGAGTGGATCGAGCCGACCAACGCCTGCTCGTCGGCATTGCTCTGGGTGAGGCTCACATACATCTTGGACGCGGCCAGGTAGCCGACGGTGGAGGAGACGGCGCGCTGCCGCTGTCCGTTCGGGTCGGTGCGGCCGCCATCGATCCCGCCGCGGCTGCCGGAGTTGGCCACCCAGCCGGTGGGGAGCTGCGGGAGCCGGATCGGGATGGCCAGCGCCTCGGCGTCCGCCTTCAAGGCTGCGGTGGCGTCATAGGGCGGCGGCGCCCCGTCCCGCGGCCCGCGGGGACTCACCGAGCACATCCCCACCAGGCCGGCCAAAACGATGCAGGCCAGGATCAACGGGGCCAGCGACCAGAACATGTCGCGACCGTCCTGGAGCAGCCTGGGCTTGGGCTCCTTGGGGGGTATGCCGGTCTCTGACGGGGTCGTCACGTCAGCCAGTATCCCAGGTCTAGACGGCTCGCTGGCTTCTGGGACAATCTCAGCCATGCCTGAAGCCCGTCGCCGTGAAGCGCCCGATCGCAACCTCGCCCTCGAATTGGTTCGGGTCACCGAGGCGGGTGCCATGGCCGCGGGCCGCTGGGTCGGCCGGGGTGATAAGGAGGGTGGCGACGGCGCGGCCGTCGACGCCATGCGTGAGCTGGTCAACTCGGTGTCGATGCGCGGTGTCGTGGTCATCGGCGAGGGCGAGAAGGACAACGCCCCGATGCTCTACAACGGCGAAGAGGTCGGCAACGGCGACGGGCCGGACTGCGACTTCGCCGTCGACCCGGTGGATGGCACCACCCTGATGAGCAAAGGCATGCCCAACGCCATCTCGGTGCTCGCCGTGGCCGAGCGCGGCGCGATGTTCGACCCGTCGGCGGTGTTCTACATGAACAAGATCGCCGGCGGCCCCGACGTCGCCGACTTCATCGACATCACCTCACCGATCGCGGCCAACATCCAGCGCATCGCCAAGGTGCGCAAGGCGTCGGTCTCCGACATCACCGTCTGCATCCTGGACCGGCCGCGGCACACCAAGCTGATGGCCGAGGTTCGCGAGGCCGGCGCCCGGATCCGGCTGATCTCCGACGGCGACGTCGCCGGCGCCATCTCAGCCTGCCGACCCGAGTCCGGAACCGACCTGCTGGCCGGCATCGGCGGCACGCCCGAGGGCATCATCACCGCCGCCGCCATCCGCTGCATGGGCGGCGAGATCCAGGCGCAGCTGGCACCCACCGACGACGCCGAGCGTCAGAAGGCCATCGACCGCGGCCACGACCTGGATCGGGTGCTCACCACCAGGGACCTGGTCGCCGGGGAGAACGTCTTCTTCTGCGCCACCGGCGTCACCGACGGCGACCTGCTCAAGGGCGTCCGTTACTTCGGTGGCGGCTGCACCACGCAGTCGATTGTCATGCGGTCGAAGTCCGGCACCGTCCGGATGATCGATGCCTACCACCGGCTTTCGAAACTCAACGAATACTCCGCGGTGGATTTCACCGGGGACAAGACCGCTGCATATCCACTTCCGTAACCGACAAAAAGGGAGCACATGAGCACCGACAGTGTGGTCGAGGGCGAATACCGCATCGAGCACGACACCATGGGCGAGGTCCGGGTGCCGATCAAGGCCCTGTGGCGAGCCCAGACGCAGCGTGCCGTCGAGAACTTTCCGATCTCGTTCCGCGGGCTTGAGCGCACCCAGATCCGCGCCCTCGGCTTGCTGAAAGCAGCCTGCGCACAGGTGAACAAGGACCTCGGCAAGCTCTCCGCGGAGAAGGCCGACGCCATCATCGCCGCCGCGGGCGAGATCGCCGACGGTCTGCACGACGATCAGTTCCCCATCGACGTGTTCCAGACCGGTTCGGGCACCAGCTCAAACATGAACGCCAACGAGGTGATCGCCTCGATCTGTGAAGCCAACGGCGTCACGGTTCACCCCAACGACGACGTGAACATGTCGCAGTCGTCCAACGACACCTTCCCCACCGCCACGCACATCGCGGCGACGGAAGCCGCAGTGCGCCACCTGATTCCGGCTCTTGAAGTGCTTCACGAGTCGCTGGCTAACAAGGCGCGGCAGTGGCGCACGGTCGTCAAGAGTGGACGCACCCACCTGATGGACGCCGTCCCGGTGACCCTGGGTCAGGAGTTCGGCGGCTATGCCCGCCAGGTCGAGGCCGGCATCGAACGCGTGAAGGCCACCCTGCCCCGCCTTGGTGAGCTGGCGATCGGCGGCACCGCGGTCGGCACCGGCCTGAACGCCCCGGACGGCTTCGGCGCCAAGGTCGTCGACGTGCTCGTCGCGCAGACCGGCTTAGCCGAATTGCGCACGGCGAAGGACTCTTTCGAGGCACAGGCCGCCCGCGACGGGCTGGTCGAGGCCTCCGGCGCGCTGAAGACCATCGCCGCGTCGCTGACCAAGATCGCCAACGACATCCGGTGGATGGGGTCAGGTCCATTGACCGGCCTCGGCGAGCTTGCGCTCCCTGACCTGCAGCCGGGCAGCTCGATCATGCCGGGCAAGGTCAATCCCGTTCTCCCCGAGGCTGTCACCCAGGTGGCCGCCCAGGTCATCGGCAACGACGCGGCCATCACCGTGGGCGGGCTGTCGGGCGCGTTCGAGCTGAACGTGTACATCCCGGTCATGGCGCGCAACCTGCTTGAGTCGTTCACGCTGCTGTCCAACGTGTCGAAGTTGTTCGCCGCCAAGTGCATCGACGGTCTGATCGCCAACGAGGAGCACCTGCGCGAACTGGCCGAGTCGTCCCCTTCGATCGTCACGCCGCTGAACTCGGCGATCGGCTACGAGGAGGCCGCCAAGGTCGCCAAGCAGGCTCTCAAGGAGAAGAAGACGATCCGGCAGACGGTCATCGACCGTGGGCTGATCGGGGACAAGCTCTCTGAAGCCGAGCTCGACAAGCGCCTGGACGTGCTGGCGATGGCGAAAGTCAAAGACGGGGACTAAGTTTCACGCGCGCTGGGGATCGGGTGCATAGCGGGCGATCCCCAGCGGCGCAGTGAGACTGTGCAGCACGAGGCTCAACGTCACCACGATCACCCCGGCCTGCGTGAGCAGGTCGGCATGCTCGATGTCGCCGCGCTCGATCACCAGTAGGCCGAGCACCACAGTGCCGATCCCCCGCGGCCCGAACCAGCCGATGAACACCCGGCCATAGCCGGGCATATCGGTGCGGATCAACGCCACCAACACCGCGACCATCCGCACCCCGAACAGCGCGACGACGCAGAACAACACCACCCGCCAGCTCGTGTGCTGCCAGGAGTCGATCACCGCGAACGCACCGAACATCGCGAACACCAACAACTCCAGTAGTTGGCCGGTGGCATCCGAAACCTGGGTCGACAGTTGGGTATTGTTGCGCCTCGCCACCACCGCGAACGCCAGACCACCGGTGAACGCCGCGACGAACCCGCTGGCGTGCACGCGTTCGCCGAACTCGAAACAGATCAGCGCGACGGCCAAGGTGGCCAACTGCGCCCAGGTGTCACTCATCCAGTCCCGCCGCCGCGACCACGCGATCAGCATCGCGCCGAGCAGCCCGATCACCGCACCGATGACCAGCGACACCAACTCGGTCCGCACGACGAACCAGGTCCAGTCCCGGGGACGCTGATCGGTCTGCGCCGACGCCAGCGCGAGCGCGGCCAACAGCACCGCCAGTGCAAAGCCATCGTAGAAACCGCTTTCCACCGACAGCGCGTTACGCACCCGATCGGGAATCCGATTGTCCTCCAACAGCGCATCGATCAGCGCGACCTCGGTGGGTGCCACGATCGCGGCCAGACACACCGCCTCCCACCACGGCAGCACGGGCAGCAACACCGCGGCGGTGAGCGTCCCGAGGACCAACGTCAGTGGTATCCCGATCACCAGCAGCCGGAAGGTGACATGCCCACGCCGCAGGACCACGCGCGGGTCCAGCTTGGCGGCCTGATTGAACAGGATCACCGTCAGCGCCAGCTGCGCAAGGACCGTGTAGCCACTGGTGCCCGGACCGGCATCAAGCAGGTTGAAACCGAAGGGGCCGAACAGCATTCCGAGACCGACGAAGATCAGCGCCGGCGCGACGTACCAGCGATTCACCAAGCCCGACACCACGGCATAGCCCAGGACCATCAGGGTCAGGACGAACGGGGTGGCGGTGTGCACTAAGCGCCGTTATTGGACCCGCCGGAATTAGCCCCGGGGATGTCGGTGATCGGAATGTTCGGCATCGGCTTCGGCGACGGGGTCGCCGGCAGGGTCGGAAGATCGGCGGCGGGGATGTCCTGCAAGGCGTTGGCCGGCGGGCCGTTGTCCCGTGAGCCGTAGACACTGCCCGGCGCGCGCGGGCCGAGCATCTGGGTCACGGTCACCAGGTGATAGCCGTTGGCCTTGAGCACCGGGATGAACTGCTCGACGAGGTCGACGGTGGACGAGTAGGTGTCGTGGAAGAGCACCACCGAGTTGGGCTTGATCTGGGTCATCAGCATGTAGCGGGTGGCGGCGGTGTTCGAGTCGTTCATCCAGTCGAACGGGATCACGTCCCACAGGATCGCGGCCAGCCCGTATTGGGCGGCCACTTTGTTGACCGCGTCATTGGTCAGCCCACCGGCCGGCCGCCACAGCACCGGGGTCTGCCCGGTGGCAGCCTTGATGGCGTCGTTGGCCTTGCTGAACTGCGCCGGCACATCCTCGGGTGGGATCGCCGTCATGTTCGGGTGTTCCCAGGTGTGGCTGCCAAGCTCCATACCGGCGTCGACGACCCGCTTGGCACCGGCCGGGTTGGCCGCCACCTTGTTACCGATCTCGAAGAACGTGGCCTTGGCGTCGGCGTCGTTGAGGATGCCCAGCAGCCGGTCGGTGTACGGCGAAGGCCCGTCGTCGAACGTCAGCGCCACACACTTGACCACCGAACAGTCGACGGAATCGGCCTTGGCCACCTTGACGTGCCCGGTGAAACCACCGATGACCACGACAACCACCCCTGCGCACACGCCGATGACGGTCCGCAGATAGGACCAGGACAGGCTGTCGGGTGGGCGCCGCACCCGGCTGAGTTTACCGGCCGCGGCTGGCCGGTCCCTGTCCGTGCGCGATCATCAGGGCAGCGCGCCGGGGCTGATCTCCTCGAGCATCTCGGTGACCAGTGCGGCGATCGGTGAACGTTCGCTGCGCATCAAGGTGATGTGCGCGAACAGCGGGTGGCCCTTGAGCTTCTCGATGACCGCCGCCACACCGTCATGGCGACCGACCCGAAGGTTGTCGCGCTGTGCGACGTCGTGGGTCAGCACCACCCGCGATCCGCTGCCCAGCCGCGACAGCACGGTCAGCAGCACGTTGCGCTCCAGCGACTGCGCCTCGTCGACGATCACGAACGAGTCGTGCAGCGAACGGCCGCGGATGTGGGTCAGCGGCAGCACCTCAAGCATCCCGCGGGAGAGCACCTCCTCCAGGACCGCCGGTGAGGCAAGGCCCTCGAGGGTGTCGAAGACGGCCTGCGCCCACGGACCCATCTTGTCGCTCTCGCTGCCTGGCAGATAGCCCAGCTCCTGCCCTCCGACGGCGTACAGCGGCCGGAACACCACGACCTTGCGCTGGGTGCGCCGCTCGAGCACCGCCTCAAGACCCGCGCACAGCGCCAGCGCCGACTTGCCGGTGCCTGCCTTGCCGCCCAGCGACACGATGCCGATCGACTCGTCTTGCAGCAGATCGAGTGCGACGCGTTGTTCGGCGGACCTTCCCCGGAGGCCGAACACTTCGCGGTCGCCGCGCACCAACTGCACCTTCTTGTCCGCGTTGACCCGGCCCAGCGCGCTCTGGTTGGCGCCGAGCAGCCGAACGCCGGTGTGGCACGGGAGGTTACGGGCATCCTCGAGGTCGATCTCACCCTCGGCGAAGATCGAGTCGATATCCTCGCCTGCGACGTCGAGCTCGGTCATCCCCGTCCAGCCGGAGGTGATCACGTCCTGGGCGTGGTACTCGTCGGCCGAAAGGCCCACCGCGCCGGCCTTCACCCGAAGCGGAATGTCCTTGCTGACCAACGTGACTCGCTTACCCTCGGCAGCCAGGTTCGCGGCGACAGTGAGGATGCGGGTGTCGTTGGTCTCGGTGCGGAACCCGGACGGCAGCACCGTCGGGTCGCTGTGGTTCAGCTCGACATGCAGTGTTCCGCCTTGTGTCCCAACGGGAATGGGCTCGTCGAGACGACCGTGTTCCAGACGAAGATCGTCGAACAACCGCAGCGCCTGTCGGGCGAACCAACCCAACTCGTGGTGGTGGCGTTTGGCTTCCAGTTCACTGATGACCACGAGCGGTACCACCACTTCGTGTTCGGCGAACCGGGTGCATGCCCACGGGTCGGACAACAGGACTGAGGTATCGAGCACATACGTCCGAACGGGCGACTGCGAATCGGTCACTGGGCGCTCCTCAGGTTCACGCGGTCCCCGCGAACCCCTCGGCGGACACTGCGGCACCAGGACCGGGACCGGTCCTGTCGTAGTCGATACGAGAGGTGCCGCCCGGACAGCAGAGCATGTCGCTAGCCATCGGAAGCGACGCTACTCCGGTCTCAGTCCACGCGCCGACCGGCGCGCCGCCGCGTTATGAGCGAACGAATTTCTTCAGCACCGGCTCGTCTTCGAGACCCCATGCCTTGATGCGATCGGACACCACCTGGCGCGAGGCGTCGAGGTCGAAAATGCCGGCCTGCTCAACATTCCGGAGCTTGTCCTGGTACTCGATGATGTCGCCGCCGACCACACCGAATCCGACTCCGCGGCGGTTGATCGAGTTGATCGTCGAGTCACGATGAGTTTGCAGGCAGTGTGCGACGAGGTTGGCAAAGAACGCTTCGTGCCGCTCTTCGTCGGTGGCGATCCGCCCGACCAGACCCTTGAGCACCGGGTCGGTGATCTTGGCCTCGAGGTTGCGGGTGAACACCGCGTGCGCACGCTCGTAGAGCGCCATGAACACCAGCGTCTCGATCTGGCTGAACTGTTCGGCCCGATAGCCGCGCATGACGTGCGCGAGTCGGACGTCCTCATCGCGTGTCGGGTCGAAGTTGCGGGTGACGACCAGGTAGTTCCGGACCGCGATGGCGTGCAGGTGCTCCTCAGCGGTCCAGCGGCCAATCCAGCGGCCCCACTTGTCCTCCAGGATGAAGTGCTCGACCAGCTCGCGGTGATAGCCGGCGAGGTTGTCCTTGGTGATCAAGAGGATCTCGAGGGCGTCAACGACGTCCGAAGGCAGGGTCACCTGGGACGGATCCCAGTCCGTGCCGCCCAGGAACGCGAAGTTCTCGCCCTGGTCGAACGGGACGTAGTCGTGGCCGTACCACTCATCTGCGGTTTCCTGATGGCGGGCCAGGTTGTCGGCGACAACCGGCTCAAGCTCCAGGGTCAGCGCGTTTGCGACAGGTTTCTGTGCCATGAAGTAACTGTAACTCACAGACACGTATGTCTGAAAATTCGGCCACCCGGCGTTTCGTCGCCTACAGCGTCAGGCCCGGGTACAGCGGGTTGGCCGCCAGCAGTTCGGCGGCGGCGGCGTGGACCCGGTCCGCGACGCCGTCGGCCAGCTTGTACTTGGCCTTGGACGTCCCCTCGGCTTCGGTGTTGGACAGCACATCGACCACCAGTTCGGCGACCCGATCGAACTCGGCCGGACCGAACCCGCGAGTGGTCAGCGCCGGGGTGCCGAACCGGATGCCGCTGGAGTACCAGGCCCCGTTGGGGTCGTTCGGGATCGAGTTGCGGTTGGTGACGACGCCGGCGTCCAGCAGCGCGGACTCGGCCTGGCGGCCGGTCAGCCCGAAGGACTGGACGTCGAGCAGCACGAGGTGATTGTCGGTACCGCCGGTGACCAACCGAGCCCCCCGCTTGAGCAGACCCTCGGCGAATGCCTTGGCGTTGTCGGCGATCCGCTGCGCATAGACCCGGAACGACGGCTGGCGGGCCTCGGCCAGCGCGACGGCCTTGGCCGCCATGACGTGGGACAGCGGGCCGCCGAGCACCATCGGGCAGCCCTTGTCGACCGCGGGTGCGTACTCCTCGGTGGCCAGCACCAGCCCGCCGCGCGGACCGCGCAGCGACTTGTGCGTGGTCGTGGTGGTGACGTGGGCGTGCGGCACCGGATCCTCGTCGCCGGTGAAGACCTTGCCGGCGACCAGGCCGGCGAAGTGCGCCATGTCGACCATCAGGGTGGCGCCGACCTCATCGGCGATCTCGCGCATGGTGGCGAAGTTGATCCGCCGCGGGTAGGCCGAATAGCCGGCCACCAGGATCAGCGGCTTGAACTCGCGGGCTGTAGCGCGGACGGCGTCGTAGTCGATCAGCCCGGTTTCGGGGTGAGTGCCGTAGCTGCGCTGGTGGAACATCTTGCCGGAGATGTTGGGCCGGAAGCCGTGGGTGAGGTGCCCGCCCGTGTCCAGCGACATGCCCAACAGACGCTGACTGCCCAGCCGAGCGCGCAGCCGCTCCCACTCGGCCTCGGAGAGGTCGTTGACGTGCTTGACCCCGACCTCGGCCAACGCGGGCGACTCGATCCGGGTGGCCAGGATGGCCCAGAACGCGACCAGGTTGGCGTCGATACCGGAGTGCGGCTGCACGTACGCGTAGGGGGCGCCGAAGAGTTCGCGCGCATGCTCGGCGGCCAGCGACTCGACCGTGTCGACGTTCTGGCACGCGGCGTAGAAGCGGTGCCCGACGGTGCCCTCGGCGTACTTGTCCGAGAACCAGGTGCCCATGGTCAGCAGCACCGCCGGCGAGGCATAGTTCTCGCTGGCGATCAGTTTGAGCGAATTCCGTTGATCGGCAAGCTCTTTACGGGTGGCCGCGGCGATCCGCGGCTCGACTGATTCGATGACCGCCAACGCGGCGCGGTAGGCCTCGCTGGCGGTGGCGGCATAGTCCGCGCCGGGGGCGGGCTCGTGCGTCGAAATAGTCGAGTCTGCGGTCATGCACCTAAGCCTATCCGCGCACGTCGACACGCAACGCCGAGGGGATCAGCGGCTCGTCGAGCAGCCGCCCGAACCGCTCGGTCAGGCCCACCCCGGCCGGCCGATCGTCGAGCCAGGTCCGCAGCAGCCGGTACCCCTCGACGTAGGTGCTCGTGTAGGCCCGCCACAACGGTGACGCCAGAAACCGCAGCATCTGCCGTGCCCGGGTGTCGTCGACCAGCAGCCAGCGCTGCAGGAAGGCGACGACGTCGTCGACGTCGCGGTGTTCGTCGTGCAGCATCAGCGCCGCATCCTGGCGCACATCAGCCAGCGCCGCCGTCGCCTCGGACAACGCTTCGGCCCGCTCGCCGTCGAACCGCAGCCCCAGATCGGCGTAGATCTCGGCGGCCCAGCGCCCCCAGCCTCCGCTCGCCCCGTCCCCGACCGCCGCATACAACGCCAGATCCGCCAGCCCCTCGGCCATCAGGCACTGCGGGGTGTTCACCAGGAAGATCGTCTGCTCCTGTTGGTCCAGCCCGGCCACCAGCCCGGCCTCCTTGCGGCAGTGCTCGGTGTGATGACCGGGATAGGACTCGTGGGCCACCAGCCGCGGCAGGTTGGCCATCTGCTGTTTGAGGTCGGCGTTGACCGCCACCGTCGAGCGGTAGTTGCCCTCGTAGTAGTTGAAGCCCGACCACGGCTTGTCGGTGACCACCTCGTAGACGATGGTCTCGGCGTCCGGCAGCGGGTACGTCGCGCGGACGGTGTCACGCAGCGCGCTGGAGAACGCGTGCATGCATTCCTCGAGGCGCTCGGGCGGGATCTCATCGGCGCGGCGGTGAGCCTCCATCCGGTCGGCCAGCGGGCCGCTGCCGCCGAGGACCTCGTCGAGGCGGGCGTGGGCGGCACGGTAGCGCTCAGGGTCGCCGCGGCTGATCTCGACGTCGAAGTAGTTGCGCACCTCGTCGACGAAGCCGACCTGCTCACCGGCGAACTTGCGCGCCGAAAACGCCAGGGCGCGCAGGTGCGCGCCGATGAAGTCGGCACGCTGATCGGTGAAGCCTGATTCGCGCGGAACCTGCGGCAGCTCAGCCAGCAGCCGATCGGCCTGGCGGGCCAGTTCGGCGGGCTCGGGAGCCGGTTCGTCGGCGACCGCACGCCGTAGTTCGGGGTCGCCGGTGAAGGAGTCGACGTAACCCTCCTCGATGCGGTCGAAACGCAAACCGAGGGTCAAGTAGTCGCGGATGAGGGTGCCGGGCTGCATGTGAACCAAGCTAACTGCAAGACTGGCACGATGGCGCGGCTGAGTGAACCCAGCCCTTACGTCGAGTTCGACCGGAGTCAATGGCGTTCACTGCGCATGTCGACCCCGTTGAAGCTGACGGAGGACGAGCTGGTTGGGCTGCGCGGTCTGGGTGAGCAGGTCGACCTGCTCGAGGTCGAAGAGGTCTACCTGCCGCTGGCCCGGCTGATTCATCTGCAGGTGGCCGCACGCCAGCGGCTGTTCGCCGCGACCTCCGAATTCCTCGGCGAACCGCAGCAGAGTCCCGGCCGGCCGGTGCCGTTCATCATCGGCGTCGCCGGCAGCGTGGCAGTCGGGAAGTCCACCACCGCGCGCGTGCTGCAGGCACTACTGGCCCGCTGGGAGCACCACCCCCGCGTAGACCTGGTTACCACCGATGGCTTCCTCTACCCCAACGCCGAGCTCGCTCGGCGAAACCTCATGCACCGCAAGGGTTTTCCGGAGAGCTACAACCGTCGCTCACTGATGCGTTTCGTGACGACGGTGAAGTCCGGCGCCGACCAGGTGTGCGCCCCGGTGTACTCACACCTGATCTACGACATCGTCCCCGGCGAGAAACACGTCGTCACCCACCCGGACATCCTGATCCTCGAGGGGCTCAACGTTCTGCAGACAGGTCCGACCCTGATGGTGTCGGACCTGTTCGACTTCTCGGTGTACGTCGACGCCCGTATCGAGGACATCGAGCAGTGGTACATCGACCGCTTCCTGGCGATGCGGGCCGGCGCATTCGCCAATCCCGCCTCACACTTCCACCACTACGCGGGATTGACCGACAACCAGGCCGTCGCGGCCGCCCGCGATATCTGGCGGTCCATCAACCGGCCGAACCTGATCGAGAACATCCTGCCGACCCGTCCACGGGCAACGCTGGTGTTGCGCAAGGACGCCGACCACTCGATCAACCGGCTGCGGCTGCGCAAGCTCTAGTTCGTCGGTGCGCCGGTGAGCGGATTGAGCCGCAGCACCGGCATCGGGAACGAAAACTCCGCGTCGACGGCGTCGGGATGGTCGTAGAGACCGATCGTGTACACGCCCGCGGCGTACACCGTGATCGGTAGGTGATGGGCGAAGACCCGGAACTTCACCGGCACACCGGGGTTGTCCGGCCACTGCCAGGCGAACTCCAGCAATCCGACCCGCTCCCCCTCCGGCGACTTCGCGACGATGAAGCGCCGCGGCTCGTAGTCGCTGCCGCCGCCCGTGTGCACAGCCAGCACCAGCGGCACGGTGATCTGCGCCGGGAGATTTTCGACGTAGCAACTCGTCATGGGGAAGCCTTCTGCGGTGACCCCACCCGCTTCTTCCAAGACCGCCTTACGGGCGGCTGCGAACGCTACGACATGCATGGACGCAACCCTAGTCACCGATCACGCCTTCATGCGGCGCACCCCGAGGTACTGCAGATCGGCGAACACCAGTGTGTACACGCCACTGGCCAACGTGGCGACCACACCCGCGGTGGTCAGTTCGGCCGATCCCGCCACCGCGACCAGCACGGCAGCCACGGTGAAGAGCAGGTTGGCGATCATCGTGGCGATGCCCGCCGGCCGCACCCGCGCCAACCCAGCCGCCAGGAACACCACGATCCCGTAGACGACGAAGCCGGCGCCGACGCCGTACTCGGCGGCCTTGGGGAAGCCGGTGAATCCGGACAGCGGACCCGCCGCGGCGATCAGCGCGATACCGCATAGCCCGGACAGCACGGCGTCGGCGCGCATGGCCAGGCGCAGCAGCGAGTCGGACGATGTGGTGGCAGTGGTGGTGGACAGATTGGTCATGAGAGTTCCCTTCGTGGTTGGTGATTGGTGGGGCGGGAGTCACACCAGACGGCGCACTCCGAGGTACTGCAGGACAGCGAACGTGGCGGTGTAGAGACCGGCGGCGAGCACGGTGATCACCCCGAACGTGGTCAGCGGCAACATCCCTGCCGCGGCGATGGCCAGCACTCCGACCGTGCCCACGCCGTTGAACACCGCCATGGCGGTGCCGACCCGACGAAGGTCGGGCGCGGCGGCCAGCGCGTAGACGACGAGCCCGCAGAACACGAACGCCGCTCCGGCGATGTAGCCCTGGGCCGCAGTCAGGCCCGTCAGCCGGGCCAAGGGGTCGGCCATTGCCGCGATGGCCAGCCCGAGCACGCCGGTGAGCGTGGCGTCCAGGCGCATCGCGAAGCGCAGTAATGAGTCGGTGGAATCAGAGAGCGGCTGGCTTCTGGTGATGATGGCGGTCATGTCCATCAGGCTGCTGCCGAAGCACTGCCAGATCGACGCTGGGCGCTGCCAACTACTGCCAGGTGCAGCTCAGGGCTGCGAGACGGCCATCCGGCCGCGCAGATCCGTCGCGATCAACCGGGCCGCGGCGTTCTGCCAGTTGTGCAGGGAACGCTGGGGCACCTCGGTGACCAACCACTGCCAGGCCTGCCGGGCCACCGGGTCCAGTCCGGCCGCGGTGGCGTTCTGCGCGTAGGCCCGCACGCCGACGACGTAGGGGAAGTACAGCGAGTTGTAGTAGCGCCACTGCTCGGTGGTGCCGAACTCACCGCCGTCACGCGGCTTGAGCCGGGCGATGTGGTCGGCCAGCAGCGCCTTGAGTTCGTTGGCCCGTTCCACCGGCTGATCGGCCACTCCGCGGGCGGCCAACCGCACGTCGATGACGGGCAACTGGGTCAATGGGCTGGCGACGAGCTTGGACAGATCCCCGTAGTGGCCCAGTGCGCGACGGGTGAGCCGGGCGAAGGTCTCGTCGTCCAAGGCATCCAGCGGGTTGGCCGCGACCAACGGCAGTGCGGCCTCGGCGCCGCGCAGTGCGGCCCGTTCGGCGCGCAGTGCCGGCGAGCGCGAGAAGGCCAGCCGGTCCAGCAGGCCGGCCAGCGGGTCGGCCAGCACATTGATGACAATCGCGACGGCAAGGCTGGTGAACAGCAGCACGGTCAGCGCGGTGCGCCCGGGCCCGTCGGCGCCGGTGACCGCCATCCCGATCAGCGACTGACCACCGAACAGCACCGCCACCACCAGGGTTCCGGTGAAGGACCGCAACATGTCGGCCCGCAGCGCCTGGCCTTCATCGAAGGCGTCGCCCAACGCGACCGCCACACCGAGCAGTAGTACGTCAAAACAGGTCGACGCCAACGCCAGCCAGCTCGGCACCAGGCCCAGCGGTATCACCAGAATCGCGTTGCCCAGTGCGAAGAACAGCGTCGCAATGATCACCACCCCGGTCACCCGGCCCGGCTGCGCGGGCCGTCGTACCGCGGCCACCATCGCGCCCAGCGTCGACACCGAGATCGCCGCGAACATCACCCAGTGCCCGGGCCTCAGCGGGCCCTCGACGCTGCCGGCCATCACCGCGCCCACCAACGTCACCGCGGCGACGACACCGATCAGCGTCAGCTCGGTGGCCCGGCTGCGCCAGGTGTCGATCGGCCGGGCCAATTCGAGGACGACGGCGAACCAGGCCACCCCCGGCACCGCGACGAGATAGATCTCGATCTCGCCGAGCAGCTCGGCGTGGGCGACACTGACCACCCGCACCGCATCCAAAGCCACCACGGCGGCGAATCCGCACAGCCCGACCGAGGCCAGCGCCAGCACCGGCTTGCGCGGGTCACGCGCCAGCAGATACAACCCCAGCCACCAGCTCAAGGCGAAGACCACTGCCGACAGCGCAGCCATTACATTCCGAATCGACGGTGGCGGCGGCTGTAGGCGCGCAGTGCGCGCAGGAAGTCGACCCGCCGGAAAGCGGGCCAATGCGCCTCGGTGAACCACATCTCCGAGTACGCGCTCTGCCACAACAGGAATCCGGACAGGCGCTGCTCCCCCGAGGTCCGGATCACCAGATCAGGGTCGGGCTGGCCGGAGGTGTACAGATTCTCCGAGATGCCGTCGATCGTGACGGATTCGATCAGCTGCTCAGCGCTGGCGCCGTTGGCGAGCTGCTTGCTCAGCAGCGCCCGCACAGCGTCGACGATCTCCTGGCGCCCGCCGTAACCCACGGCGACGTTGACGTGAAACGACGCCGCGGGTGCCAGCGCCGCCGTGCTATCGACGGCGTCGCGCAGCCGCTTAGCCGGTTCCTCGCCGAGCAGCTCCAGATCGCCGACGGTCCGCACACTCCAGCGATTGGCGGGTGCGCAGATCTGTTCGACGACGTCGGTGATGATGTCGATCAGCGACGACAGTTCGTCGGGATCGCGTTGCAAATTCTCGGTGGACAGCAGGTAGACGGTGGCCATCTCGATGCCGGATTCCGCGCACCAGCGCAGCATTTCGGCGATCTTGGCCCCGCCCATCAGGTAGCCGTACGCGACATCGTCGTGACCAGCGTCACGAGCCCAGCGCCGGTTGCCGTCGCACAGCACCGCGATATGGCGGGGTAGCTGGGACTTGGAGCGCGCCAGCTCCTGTCGCAGCCGCATCTCGTAGAGCCGGTAGGCCGGATCTTTGAGTCGAGGCGGAATGATCTCCACGACAAACCAGACTACTGTGGCGAGCAGGTGCCCCCCGGCGCGAATTGGAGGTGTCATGACCGCACGAGTCGAGACCACCGATCCCCATCGGCCCGAATCTCCCCACAGCGAGAGCGCCGAAGACTTCCCCGAAGCGGTCGTCGACGCCGCCGCCCAGTTCCTCGGCAAGCCACGAGCACGGGGCTGGATCCACGTCTATGCCGCGTTCATCGCCTTCATCGCGGGCGCGGCCCTCATTTCGGTGTCATGGGCGCTGGAAGGCAGCCGCGCGGGGCTCGCGACGCTCGTTTACACGGTGACCATCGTGGCCATGTTCGCGGTCAGCGGCACGTATCACCGGGTGAACTGGAAGTCTGCGTCCGCTCGCAAGTGGATGAAACGCGCCGACCATTCGATGATCTTCATCTTCATCGCAGGCAGCTACACGCCGTTCGCGCTGTTGGCGCTGCCCGAGCGCAGCGGTCTCATCTTGCTGGCCATCGTGTGGGGCGGCGCGCTGGCCGGAGTGCTGCTCAAGATGTTCTGGCCATCAGCGCCGCGTTGGGTCGGAGTGCCGCTCTACCTGCTGTTGGGCTGGGTCGCGGCGTGGTTCATCGTGCCGATCATGAACGGTGCCGGTGTCGCGGCACTGGTGCTGCTGATCGTCGGCGGCGCGCTGTACAGCGTCGGTGGCGTGCTCTACGCGCTGAAATGGC
Organism: uncultured Mycobacterium sp.; assembly: GCA_900078375.1. Classification (GTDB taxonomy): domain Bacteria; phylum Actinomycetota; class Actinomycetes; order Mycobacteriales; family Mycobacteriaceae; genus Mycobacterium. The sequence goes on from FLQS01000056.1 coordinate 46,771, forward strand.
CCAACCCGTGGCCGACGACGTTCGGCCATCACGAGTTCTTCCACGCGTGCACCGCGGTAGCGGCGATCTGCCACTACATCGCGATGTGGTTCGCAGTGTTTTAAATCCCAGCCCTACAGCTGGGTGACGTTCTCCGGGCCCCAGTAGGCCTTCATCGACGTGACCTGACCGCTGCCATCAAACGTCATCACCTCGATGACCTCGATCCGCATCGCGCCCGCGACGGTCAGGGCGAAAAGGAAAGCCGCCTCTTGGCCGCCTGAGCGGAACGTGAGCAGTTCCGCCTTCACCTCGGCGCCCTCGACCGCCTTGTAGAAGCCCTCGATCGCCTGTCGGCCGATGTGGACTTCGCCGCCGCCCACCGGGTCCTCCAGTGTGGCGTCCTCGGCATAGAGCGCCGCGACGTTGGCCGCATTGCCGGCGGCGACGGTGCTCAGATAGCGGTTGACCAGGGCTTCGAGATCGAGGGCATCGCTCATGCGCGGAACGCTACACGGACACACCGAGCGCGTCGGCGAGTTCCCCGGCGTCGGTGACCGGCAGGTCACAGGTCCGGCCCCGGCATACGTAGGCCGCATCGTTTCCGCCGACCCGGTCGCGACCTTCCAGCAGCGGTGACGAATCGACGGCCCCACCGACCACAATGGTGCCGCCCGGCGCCAACTGCCTTGCAGCGGCGAGCAATTCGGAATCCGGACGGTCGCTGGCGACAGCCACCTGAAGCGGGCCGCGGACCGCGGCCTCGGCGACGGCCAGCCAATGACCCGACGACCGCGGCGCACGGGCCAGCAGCGGCGAGTGCGCCAGTAGGGTGTCCTCGGCGGCCTGCCCGTAGCGGACCGCGCGGTCGGCGTCGACCAGATGAGCCGCCGTCAGCAGCGCCTCGGCGATCGCGGACGCGCCCGACGGTGTCGCCCCGTCCAGCGGGTCAGCAGGCCGGACCATCAGCTGCTCGGCGTCATCGGCGGTGTCGAACCAGCGGCCCGGACGTTCGGGGTCGGCGAAATGCCGCAGCGCCACGTCGAGCAGATCGGTCGCGCTACGCAACCACTTCTCCTCGCCGGTGAGCTGATAGAGCGTCAGCAGCCCGGTGGCAAGCGTGGCATGGTCGTCGAGGATCGCCGCACTGTCACCCACCACGCCACCCAGGCTGGCCCGTCGTAGCCGGCCATCGACGATGTGTAGGTCGAGCAGCGCTGCGGCACAACGTAGGGCAGCGCTCAATAGTGGCGGAACATCAAGAGCCACACTGGCTTCAGCCAGTGCGGTGATCGCCAGCCCGTTCCACGCGGTGATGATCTTGTCGTCGCGCGCGGGTTGTACCCGGGTCAGCCGAGAGGCCAGCAACGCCAGCCGTACCCGCTCGAAGCGCGCGGCGTCGTCGGGATCCGCCAGCAGCTGCAGCACCGACGTGCCGTGCTCAAAGGTGCCGCGGTCGGTGACCTCGAAAAGCCTTGCAGCCCAGCGTCCGTCGTCCTCGCCGAGTGCCTCGTTCAGTTGTTCAGGTGTCCACACGTAGGTAGAGCCCTCGACGCCGGCAGCATCGGCGTCCAGCGCGGAGGTGAACATGTCACCGTCGGCGAGGTCGTCAAGCAGGAACCCCGCGGTCTGCGCCGTGATTCGTTGGGCCAGCGGATCACCCATGCGCCGGGCCCAATGCGCATAGGCCCGCAGCAGCAAGGCGTTGTCGTAGAGCATCTTCTCGAAGTGCGGCACCACCCAGTCCGCGTCGACGCTGTAGCGCGCGAAGCCCCCGGCCAGCTGGTCGTAGATACCACCGCGGGCCATCGTCGTCCCGGTGCGAATCACCGCCTCCAACGGCAGGGGTGAGCCGGTGCGCTCGAACGAGCGCAACAGCGCCTCCAACAGCGCCGACGGCGGGAACTTGGGGGCGCGGCCGAAACCGCCACGCTCGACGTCCTCATCGCGCAGGATCGCCGCGACAGCGTGATCGCACAGTGCGGCGTTGATCTCGGGCCCGCCGTCAGGCAGCCCNGCCGCCATCCGCCGCAGCTCCCCGGCCACCTGATCGGAGGCCTCCTCGACCTCGTCACGACGGTCGCGCCACGTCTCGGCCACCGCGTCCAGCAGCTGCAGGAACTGCGGCTTCGGGTAATAGGTGCCGCAGAAGAACGGCCGCCCATCCGGGGTCAGGAAGCAGGTCATCGGCCAGCCGCCCTGCCCGGTCATCGCCACCGTCGCGTTCATGTACACCGCATCGAGGTCCGGCCGCTCCTCGCGGTCGACCTTGATGCACACGAAATTTGCATTCGCCACCGCTGCGACGTCCTCGGACTCGAAGGACTCGTGGGCCATCACGTGGCACCAGTGGCAGGCGGCATACCCGATCGACAGCAGGATTGGCACGTCCCGGCGGGCGGCCTCGTCGAGCGCTTCGGGTGTCCACTGCTGCCAGTGGACGGGGTTATCGGCGTGCTGACGCAGATAGGGGCTGGTCGCGCTGGCGAGAGTGTTACCCGCCGGGTTCATGCGGGGGCTTTTCGAGGTCACGCTCGGCACCCGCGCCGTCGTCGTTTGCCGCGCCGACAGCTTGATCCGCGACGGCCTCGCCACCCTCGGCAGGCTCGTTGTCGAAAGTCTTCGGCAGCTTCCTGAGGTGCCGGTTCATCGACCACACCAGGGCGAAAACGCAGATCAGCAGGATCACGACGATCAACAGACCGAGTGGACTGGCCTTGCCGAAGTCCGGACCGGTGTTCTTCGGCGGATCGGCCAGCACCGAGATGGCCGTCGTCAACAGGTCTCTCACTCAAAGATCTCGATTCCGGCGAACAGGTCGTCTTCAGGCAACTTGGCGGGCACCCGCGAACGAGCCAATTCGAACTCCTCGGTGGGCCACAACCGCTGCTGCCACTCTATTGGGGTCGCGAAGAAGAACCCATCCGGGTCGATTTGAGTGGCGTGCGCCTTGAGCGCCTCGTCGCGCTGATTGAAGTACTCCGAGCAGAGCACTCGGGTGGTCACTCGCCCGGCAAATATGTCGATCTCGGGATCCCACTTCTTCAGCCAGTCGGCGAACGGGCCCTCCTGGCCGTGCTTGGCGAACTCGTCCTGAAGCAACTGCAGGCGAGCCCGTAGGAAGCCATGGTTGTAGTACAGCTTGCTGATCGCCCAGGGTTCGCCTGCCTCGGGATACAGCCGGTGGTCGGCGGCGGCTTCGTAGGCCGCCACCGAAACCTGATGGCAGCGAATGTGATCGGGGTGCGGGTAGCCGCCGTTCTCGTCGTAGGTCGTCATCACATGCGGACGGAACTCGCGGATCAGCTTCACCAATGCTTCGACTGGCTGCTCGATCGGCACCACCGCAAAGCAGCCGTCGGGCAGCGGTGGTAGCGGGTCGCCCTCGGGCAGGCCGGAGTCCATGAACCCCAGCCAGCTGTGCTCGACGCCGAGGATCTCGGCCGCCCTCGCCATCTCGTCTCGACGGATGTCGGCGATCCGGCCATGCACTTCAGGCAGGTCCATCGCCGGGTTGAGGATGTCCCCGCGCTCACCACCGGTCAGCGTCACCACCTGAACGCGGTGACCTTCGGCGGCATAACGGGCAAGTGTGGCCGCGCCCTTGCTGGACTCGTCGTCCGGATGGGCGTGTACGGCCATCAACCGCAGTTCGGTCACTTCTCCCCTGTACCTGATTATCTGCTCTTCATTGCCTTACGTGCTGATGCAACAGTTGCAGCACGCCCTATAGTCCAATAGTTCCATCCGGGGTATGGATACCCGTAATCGAAACCTGCCGACGAGAGACGCGCTGCACACCGATGACCGACAGTCCCCCGCAGCTCCTCCAGGCCCGATACGGACGTCAAGGGCTACCGCCGGCCACCCGGCGCCGGGTGGCGTTCGCGCTGGGTGTGCTGGTTCTGGCCGCCGGTGTTGTGCTCGCCCTGATCGCCTATCAGCGCTTCGAGGGCAACGACGTCGAGGGCACGATCGCCACCTATCAGGTCGTCGACGATCAGACCGTCTCGGTGACGATCAGCGTGACCCGAAAGGACCCGTCCCGGCCGGTGCATTGCATCGTGCGGGTGCGGTCCCACGACGGTGCCGAGACCGGACGCCGGGAAATCCTGGTCCCGCCGTCGCAGGCGGCAACGGTGCAGGTCACGACCGTGGTGAAGTCGTATAAGCGGCCTTTCGTCGGCGATATTTATGGCTGCGGGACCGACGTCCCGGGCTACCTGGTCGCGGCCTGACCGGCGTCCGCGGAACGAACAGCGAACTGCGAATCTATGAAAACTGACTGACCGCACGGTGGTAGACTCGGCGGATACACGGTTCCTGCTGGGAGCCGTGTATTGCTTCATTAGCGCGTTTGCTCGCAGCTCTTCGATGGCAATACACGCGGAGTGATCCGCAACTTCCCAGCGGCGACAACAGACTGCAACGCGAAACATGCGCGGAACTAACGAACGAGGAGCGCGACCAAATGAGCGATATCCAGGTGACTTGGCTTACCCAAGAGTCGCATGACCGGCTCAAGACCGAGCTGGATCAGTTGATCGCCAACCGTCCGATCATCGCCGCCGAGATCAACGACCGTCGCGAAGAGGGCGACCTGCGCGAGAACGGTGGCTACCACGCCGCCCGCGAGGAGCAGGGCCAGCAGGAGGCCCGGATTCGCCAGCTGCAGGAGTTGCTGAACACCGCCAAGGTGGGCGAGGCGCCCAAGCAGTCCGGCGTCGCGCTGCCCGGCTCGGTGGTCAAGGTTTACTACGACGGCGACGAGTCCGACACCGAGACCTTCCTGATCGCCACCCGCCAGGAGGGCATCGACCACGACAAGCTCGAGGTCTACTCGCCGGTCTCCCCGTTGGGCGCCGCCCTGCTGCAGGCCAAGGTCGGCGACACTCGCGAGTACAACGTGCCCAGCGGCAAGACCGTGAAGGTCACGCTGGTCAGCGCCGAGCCCTACCACTCGTAGACTTTTTCGCGCGTGGCGCGCATCGCCGAAGACCTTCTTCTGCTGCTGCTCGACAATGCCGCGGCCCAGCCCGGTATCGAGCCCGCACTTCTGCAACGGCTATTGGCCGCTGCGGTGCTGCTGGACCTGGCCTACGACTGCCGGGTCCGACCCGCGCTGCCGCACGAACCGGTGCCGGCCGACCGGCTGGTCGTGCTGATGGGGCCACCACTGCTGGATCCCGTTGTGCGCCCGGCGCTGGCGCTGTTGCAGGAGGCGCCGATCACGGCAAGCGCCGCGATCGGCAAGCTGCGCAAACACACCGAGGATCGGGTGCTCAACCAGCTGCTGCGCACCGGGCAGATTCATCAGATTGCACTGTCGGAGAACCGATTTCGCCGAAACTCCTACGCCTGGCCGCTGGCCAGCAGGTCGCGGGTGGACCAGGCGCGATCAGCACTCCTGGCGGCGTTGTTCGACGGCCATCGCCCCGATCCGGCTACGGCGGCCATCATCTCGCTACTGCATGCCGTGCACGGACTGGGCGCGGTGCTGAGCCTCAACGACCGCGGCTGGCAATGGGTCGCCGATCGTTCCAGCGAAATCGCAAGCGGCACATGGGTTGACGACGAGAAGATGGCCGACGTCAACCTCGCGGTGACGACCGCCGCGGTGCGGGCCGCGCTAGTTTAGGGCTTGCTCGAGGTCGCCCAGGAGATCCGCGGGGTCCTCGATGCCCACCGACAGGCGGACCAGGTCGTCGGGCACCTCGAGCTGTGATCCGGCCGTCGACGCATGCGTCATCGCACCGGGGTGCTCGATCAACGACTCAACCCCACCCAGCGATTCCGCGAGGATGAAAACCTCTGTGCGCGAGCATAACCGGCGCGCAGCCTCGGCGCCGCCACGCATGCGGACCGACACCATGCCACCGAATCCGCTCATCTGCCGGGCGGCAACCTCGTGGCCGGGATGCTCGGGCAGGCCGGGATAGAGCACCTGACTCACCGCGGCATGGCCGGCCAGCAGCTCGGCAACCTTCGCGGCATTGGAGCTGTGCCGCTGCATGCGCAGCTCGAGCGTCTTGAGACCGCGCATCGTCAGGTAGGCATCGAATGGTCCGGGCACCGCACCGGCGCCGTTCTGCAGGAAGGCGAACTTGGTGTCGAGTTCCTCGTCGTTGGTCACCAGCGCGCCGCCGACCACGTCGGAGTGCCCGCCGATGTACTTCGTCGTCGAGTGCAACACGATATCGGCGCCCAGGTTCAGTGGCTGCTGCAGCGCCGGCGAGGCAAACGTATTGTCCACCAACACCTTCTGGCCGGAGACGGCAGCGATCTCGGCGATCCCGGAGATGTCGGCGATCGACAGCAGCGGGTTGGTGGGCGTCTCCACCCAGATCAACCTGGTGTTGGCGGTGATCGCCGCGCGCACCGCGTCGAGGTCGGACAGCGCCACCGGGGTGTGCTGTACACCCCACTGGGTGAACACCTTGTCGATGAGCCGGAAGGTGCCGCCGTAGGCGTCGTCGGGGATGACGACGTGATCGCCGGGACGCAGCACGGCGCGCAGCGCGCAGTCGGTGGCGGCCATCCCGGAGCTGAACGCCCGCCCGAAGGTGCCGTCCTCGACCGCGGCCAGCACCGCTTCCAGCGCTTGCCGAGTGGGGTTGCCGGTCCGGGCATATTCGAACCCGCCGCGCAGGCCACCCACCCCGTCCTGTGCGAACGTGCTGCTCGCGTAGATCGGTGCGTTGACGGCTCCGGTCGCCGGATCGGGCCGGTAGCCGGCATGGATGGCCCTGGTCGCGAATCCTTGCGCCCGATGCCGGTCGGCGGCACTACGTTGCTCACTCATCGAGAGCGAGCCTATCGGCTCAAACCGTCAGAGCGGCACGCAGATCGTCGACATGATTTTATCGGCGAGCGTCTGCCGCTTGGCGTCCCACAGCGGGAAGAAGTACCCGATGTAGCAGACGAGTGTGTCGACGACGTGGGCGATCTGGCGCACGATCGACATCCCGAAGCCGATCGGCTGACCGGTCTTCTCGCTGACCACCTTGAACTTGAGCACGGACTTGCCGATGCTCGAGCCCGTCGTTCCCTGCCGGTAGCCGATGTTCCACAGCACGAACGCCAACGCAGCCAGCGAGAACACCAACATCAGGATCAACCCCAGCGCCGACGGCTGCGACGTGCAGTACACGCCGTAGTTGTTGTCGACGCTGCTCGAGGTGCAGTTGTTCTCACCGGTGGCCACCATCAAGCCTTCGCCGACACCGACCAGGATTCCGGCCGGAATGCCGTCGATGATCCAAGCGCCCACCCGCTTGATCCACGGTGTGTACGCCTCCTTGGGCAGCACACCGGCACCGGGCGGAGGCGGGGGCGGGTAGTTGCCGGGCGGGGGCGGTGGATAGTTACCCGGCGGCGGAGGCGGCGGGTAGTTGCCGGGCGGCGGAGGAGGCTGTGTCATCGATGTCCTTGTCTTACCGCGGGAGACAGACGGTCGTCATGATCTTGTCGGCCAGCGACTGCCGCTTGGGGTCCCACAGCGGGAACAGGACGGCGACGAGCCAGAGAATGAAACACAAATACGACGCGATGGAGTACAGCACCTCGCGCACCAGGGACAACCAGAAACCGATTGGCTGCCCGGTCTTTTCGCTGACGACCTTGAACTTCATGATCGACTTGCCGATGCTCGAGCCCGTCTTGCCCTGGCGATAGCCCAGGTTCCAGATCACGAACGCGTACCCGAGCACAATGGAAACCGCGAGCGCCGTCTGACCTGACGTCGAGGCGCCCGTCGCACAGAACTCACCGAGGTTGTAGTCGGACGAATCGGTCACACATGCCGTCTCTTGCGTGGCGGCCAGAATGCCAGCGCCGATGCCGATGACGACGAGCACCGGGACATAGTCGATAAGCCACGCCACGACACGGGTGAACCACGGCGTGTACGCACTCTGCGGCAGCTGGGGAACGGGCTGCCCGGGGGGTGGTGGAGCGTAGCCGGCGCCAGGAGGCGGGGGCACATAACCACCCTGCGGGGGCGGCGGGGGCGGATAGCTACCGGGCGGGGGCGGCAGGTAGCCACCGGGCGGTGGCGGAGGGGGTGGCGGCGGAGGGTAGTTCCCCGGCGGGGGACCTGGCGGTTGTTCAGTCATGGCACGCCTTCCACTTCCGAGTGATCACCTGGGGTGAAGCGGCATAAATGTACCTGAGAAGTACCTGCGCATCGCGGTAAAGCGGAATCTTCATCTGCCCGACATATCGGGGCGTTAACCAGCGGCAAATATTTGCTCAGGCAACAATTTCAGCGTCGGCGCGGTGCATCGGACAGGAAGCCGAGCAGATCGTGGCGGGTGATGACGCCGACGGGCTTGCCGTCCTCGACGACCATCAGCGCGTCCCATTCCCGCAGGGACTTCGCCGCCGCACTGACCAGCTCCCCCGACCCGATCAGTGGCAGCGGCTGGCTCATGTGCACCGAGACCGCATCGGCGAGCTTGGCCCGGCCCTCGAACACCGCGGACAGCAGCTCCCGCTCCGACACGCTGCCGGCCACCTCACCGGCCATCACCGGGGGCTCGGCGCCGACGACCGGCATCTGGGAGACGCCGTACTCGCGCAGGATGCCGATCGCATCGCGCACGGTTTCCTGCGGGTGGGTGTGCACCAGGTCGGGCAGCGCGCCCGACTTGCCCCGCAGCACGTCGCCGACCGTCGGCTCGACCACCGAACCGTCCAGGCGAGAGCGCAGGAACCCATACGACGACATCCAGCCGTCGTTGAAGATCTTCGACAGATAGCCGCGCCCGCCGTCCGGCAACAGGACCACGACCAGCGAATCCGGCCCCGCCTCCTGCGCCACCTTGAGGGCGGCGACCACGGCCATCCCGCAGGAGCCGCCGACCAGCAGGGCTTCCTCGCGGGCCAGCCGGCGGGTCATATCGAACGAGTCGGCATCGGAGACCGCGATGATCTCGTCAGGCACGGACGGGTCGTACGCGGCCGGCCAGAAATCCTCGCCGACGCCCTCGACCAGATAGGGCCGCCCGGTCCCGCCGGAGTACACCGAACCTTCGGGGTCGGCGCCGATTACCTTCACCTTGCCGCCGGACACTTCCTTGAGGTAGCGCCCCGCGCCGGTGATCGTGCCGCCGGTGCCCACGCCCGCGACGAAGTGGGTGACCTTGCCGTCGGTGTCGGCCCAAATCTCCGGGCCGGTCGTCTCGTAGTGGCTGGCCGGCCCGTTCGGGTTGGAGTACTGGTCAGGCTTCCAGGCCCCCTCGATCTCGCTGACCAGCCGGTTGGAGACGCTGTAGTAGCTGTCCGGGTGATCGGGCGGCACGGCCGTCGGGCACACGACAACGTCGGCGCCATAGGCGCGCAGCACGTTCTGCTTGTCCTCGCTGACCTTGTCCGGGCAGACGAAGATGCACTTGTAGCCGCGGCGCTGCGCCACCAGGGCCAGCCCGACGCCGGTGTTGCCTGACGTGGGTTCGACGATCGTGCCACCGGGCTTCAATTCGCCGCTGGCCTCAGCCGCGTCGATCATCTTGGCGGCGATGCGGTCCTTGGCGCTACCGCCAGGACTGACGTACTCGATCTTGGCTGCGACCAACCCTGAGCCGTCCGGAACGACGGAGTTCAGTTGGACTAGTGGGGTGTTCCCGATCAGCTCGCTGATGTGGGACGCGATGCGCATGCCTACATCGTGTCAGGCCGCTCGTTGCGACGCCTAGCCGGTCGCTTCGCGGATGTACTCGCCGATCTGCCGCAACGAGCGCGTGGCTTCCGGGATCAGCGGAGCAGCGAGCTGGAAATCGTGGATCTGGCCGGGCCACACCCGCACCTCGGTGGGTACGCCGGAGGCCGCCAGCCGGCGCGCGGCCAGCCGCGCGTCATGCAGCAGGACCTCCGAGCCCGACACATGGATCAGCGTGCGCGGAAGCCCCGGCTCGATGTGGTCGAGCGGTTCGTACACGCCCTCGGGTTCACCGTCGACGATGTTCTTGGCGGCCGCCTTGGCGACCAGGGCGACCAGAGCGTCAAAGGCCTTGGGCGGGAACATCGCATCGGTGTGGATGTTCGGGTGCGTGAGCTTCTGCTCGTGGTCGAGTTGCAGCAGCGGCGAGATGGCCACCAGCGCCGCCGGCTCCTCGCCGAGCGCTTGCAGCCGCTGCGCCAGCGTCAGCGCGAGGTAGCCGCCCGCAGAGTCGCCGGCCAGCACGATCTGGTCGGGCTCGTAGCCGCGCGTCCGCAACCACTGGTAGGCGTCGTAGCAGTCGTCGACGGCGTTGCCGATGGAGTGCTTGGGAATCAGGCGGTAGTCAACGACCAGCACCGGGGAGTCGGCGAACTTCGACAGCGCGACCGAGATCCGACTGTGGGAGTTCACGCCGCAGGTCAGGAAGGCGCCACCATGCATGTAGAGCACGACGCGGCGGTTGCCGTCGGCGGGCAGCACGCCGGGGGCGCGGACCAGCTGCGCGGAGGCGTTGGGCAGCCCAACCGTGGCCCGGACGGTGCCGGGCGTGGGCAGCAACGCCCGGGCGACGAAGTCGACCAGGCCGAATGGCCATGGCCAGTGCGGGACGTGACTGAGCACGGACAACGTGGGCCACATGGTGACGCGAGTGCCTATCGAGACCAGTCGCGCGGCGACGCTGGGGCCGCTCTCGACGACCTCGACCGGCGCGCCGTCGCTGACGGGATAGCGGCGCGGGCTGTGCGCCCTAGCAGGCCCGCTGCCAGCATTGACACGATGCGGGGCCGAAGCCCGGACCTTACTGGGTGCGGTCATCGCAACACTCCCTACGCCAATGTAGATACGTGTCCCGGGCGATTGAGCGAAGCCCGGTGACTTAGCTTGCCACGTGTATTACCTACAACAACTAACGATCTGATTTCTTACCGGATCTGATACCTCTCCGTAATCGCGGGGCCACTGTCGCGACCCGATTCACGCCCGAGCAGCACCTAAACTGACCCCGTGGGCATACGCGCTTCGCGAAAGTCGACAGCGGCATTGGCAGCGGCGGGAGTTCTGGCTTCCACCGGCACCGCCGTACTGGGTGCACGCAGTTTGCTCAGCGGGCAAGCGGATCAAGTACGCAACGTCATCCCCAAATCCTGGGACGTTCCACCTCGCGCCGACGGGGTCTACGCGCCCGGTGGCGGACCCGTCCGTCGCTGGGAACGGGGTGTGCCGTTCGACCTCCATCTCATGGTCTTCGGGGATTCGACGGCCACCGGATACGGCTGTCGCACCGGCGACGAGGTGCCCGGAGTGCTGATCGCGCGGGGGTTGGCCGAGGAGTCCGGCAAGTCGATCCGGCTGTCGACCAAAGCGATCGTCGGCGCGACGTCGAAGGGCCTGTCCGGTCAGGTCGACGCCATGTTCGTGGCGGGCCCGCCGCCGGACGCGGCGGTGATCATGATCGGTGCCAACGACATCACCGCACTCAACGGGCTCAGCGCGTCGGCGCATCGGCTCGGCGCGGCAGTTCAGCGCCTGCGCTCCTCCGGTGCGGTGGTCGTCGTCGGCACATGTCCGGATTTCGGGGTCATCAAGGAGATCCCGCAGCCACTGCGGTGGACCGCCCGCGCGCGCGGGCTGCGGCTGGCCCGCGCGCAGGCCACCGCGGTGCGCGCCGCCGGTGGCCTTCCGGTGCCGCTGGCCGACCTCCTGTCGCCTAACTTCCTGCAGGCACCCGAGGTGATGTTCTCCGAGGACCGCTACCACCCGTCGGCGGTGGGATATGCATTGGCCGCCAACCAGTTGTTGCCTGCGCTGTGCCACGCGCTCGGTGAGTGGACGGGGGAAACGGTTCCCGACCTGCCGTGGGCCACCCGCTCGGAGGTCCGGGCGTTGACCGACCGGCTGGGACCCCTGGTGAGGCTGCTCCGCCGCCGCACTACCGGGGTCCCCGCACCGATCGTGGTGCCCGCGAGCTAGGTTCGTGTGCAGTCGTCGCTGCACACCTCACGAGGAGCCATCTCATGCCCGAAGCCGTCATCGTTTCCACTGCCCGCTCGCCGATCGGGCGCGCGTACAAGGGGTCGCTGGCCACCATCCGCCCGGACGATCTGGCCGCGCAGATGGTGCGCGCCGCCCTGGACAAGGTGCCCTCGCTGGATCCCCGCGAGATCGACGACCTGATCATGGGATGTGGGCAGCCCGGCGGTGAGTCGGGGTTCAACATCGGCCGCGTCGTGGGCGTCGAGCTGGGTTACGACTTCCTGCCGGGCACCACGGTGAACCGGTACTGCTCGTCGTCACTGCAGAGCACCCGGATGGCGTTCCATGCGATCAAGGCCGGCGAGGGCCACGCGTTCATCTCGGCCGGGGTGGAGACCGTCTCGCAGTTCGGCAAGGGCAGCGCCGACGGCTGGCCGGATACGAAGAACTCGCTGTTCGACGAGGCGCAGGAACGTTCGACGGCCGGTGCCGCCGGTGCCGAGGAGTGGCACGATCCCCGCGAAGACGGCCTGATTCCCGACGTGTACATCGCCATGGGCCAGACCGCCGAGAACGTGGCGCTGCACACCGGGATCAGCCGTGAGGACCAGGACCACTGGGGCGTACGTTCGCAGAACCGCGCCGAGGAGGCCATCAACAGCGGCTTCTTCGCACGGGAGATCGTGCCGGTGACGCTGCCCGACGGCACCGTCGTCAGCACTGACGACGGTCCGCGCGCAGGTACCACCTACGAGAAGATCAGCCAGCTCAAGCCGGTATTCCGGCCCAACGGCACGATCACCGCCGGCAACGCCTGCCCGCTCAACGACGGCGCCGCGGCGCTGGTGATCGTCTCCGACACCAAGGCCAAGGAGTTGGGGCTGACCCCGCTGGCGCGCGTCGTGTCGACCGGGGTGTCGGGGTTGTCGCCGGAGATCATGGGGCTGGGCCCGATCGAGGCCGTCACGAAGGCGCTGGCTCAGGCGAAGATGTCGATCTCCGACATCGACCTGTACGAGATCAACGAGGCGTTCGCCGTGCAGGTGCTCGGCTCGGCGCGGGCGCTGGGGATGGACGAGGACAAGCTCAATGTCTCCGGCGGCGCGATCGCGCTCGGGCATCCGTTCGGTATGACGGGTGCGCGGATCACGGCCACGCTGCTGAACAACCTGCAGACCTACGACAAGACGTTCGGCATCGAGACGATGTGCGTCGGCGGCGGCCAGGGCATGGCCATGGTCATCGAGCGGCTGTCCTAATTTGCATTGAGTCAGACCTCAGAGCGGCGATTCCTTCGACTTCATCGCACTGACGTCTGACTAGAAGCGCATACGACAAAGCCCCGGCCGTGCAGGCCGGGGCTTTGTGCGCGAGAGCAGCTAGCGACTCTGGAAGTACGACAGCAGTCGCAGGATCTCCAGGTACAGCCAGACCAGCGTCACCGTCAGGCCGAGGGCCACGCCCCAGGCCGCCTTCTCCGGGGCGCCGGCGCGGATCATCTGGTCCGCGGCGTCGAAGTCGATCAGGAAGCTGAAGGCCGCGAGCGCGATGACGAACAGCGAGAAGATGATCGCGATCGGACCACCGCTGCGCAGGCCGAGACCTTCGCCGCCGCCAACACCGAACATCGCCAACACGAAGTTGCCGAGGATCAGCACCAGCACCCCGACCATGCCCGCGACGATCATGCGGGTGAACTTCGGGGTCACCCGGATGGCGCCGGTCTTGTACACGACGAGCATGCCGAAGAACACGCCGATGGTGCCGAGCACTGCCTGGCTGATCATCACGCCGGCGTTGGCGCCGGACACGACGACGTTGGCGAAGATGAACGAGACGGCGCCGACGAACAGGCCTTCCAGCGCCGCGTAGCTGAGCACGATGGCCGGGTTGTCCTGCTTGCGCCCGAACGTCGCGACCAGCACCAGAGCCAGGCCACCGAGCGCACCGATCAGGGTGAACGGCATGGCCAGCGCGAGGTTGGCCGACACCAGGAAGTAGGAGATGACGGCGACGACCGACAGCACACCCAGGGTGATGCCGGTCTTGGTGACGACGTCATCGATCGTCATGGGCCGCGAGACACCGGTCTGCGGCTGATACTGCGCGGTATAGGGGTCGGCCTGGTAGGCCACCTGCTGGGCACCGGCGACGCCGGTACCGAATTGTGCGTATCCGCCCTGCTGCTTAGGCAGTGAACGAAATACCGGGTTGCTGGTTTCCCGCACCGTCGGAATCCTCTCCTGGAAGTCGCGTAACGCACCGTCAACGAACGGCGCCTCGAACCGGTTCCCAGGAAGTCCACAACATTCTTCCCGGCGTGTCCGGCCCTACGAAGCCTGACCTTACCTGTGGACGACAGCTGGTGGGTGCTGATCTAGATCGGCCCAATGGTACTTTCCACCTGAGATTGGTAGGACATCCAACCTTTTAGGACCGGAAGGACCTCACTGTCGTGACGGCTGAATCCGACGAAGTCTTGACCCGTGTCGACGGTGGCATCGGCTTCCTGACGCTCAATCGCCCGAAGGCCATCAACTCGCTGACCCACAACATGGTCACGATCATCGCCAAGACACTCACCGAATGGGCGGACGACGACAGCGTGCGTGCGGTGGTTCTCACCGGCGCCGGCGAGCGTGGCCTCTGCGCCGGCGGTGACGTCGTCGCCGTCTACAACAGTGCCCGTGCCGACGGCTCCGAGGTGCGCAAGTTCTGGTTCGACGAGTACCGGCTCAACGCGCAGATCGCCAACTACCCCAAGCCGTACGTGGCGATCATGGACGGCATCGTGATGGGCGGCGGCGTCGGGGTTGCCGCGCACGGCAGCGTCCGGGTGGTGACCGACACCTCCAAGATCGCCATGCCCGAGGTCGGGATCGGATTGATACCCGACGTCGGCGGCTCCTACCTGCTGGCCAGGGCACCCGGCGGGCTCGGCCTGCACGCCGCGCTCTCCGGCGTGCCGTTCGCCGCGGCCGACGCCATCGCGCTCGGATTGGCCGACCATTACATCCCGCACGAGGCGATCGAGGGGTTCATCGCCACGATCGTCACCGACGGCGTGGACGTGGCCGTGAAGGCCTTCGCCATCGATCCCCCACCGAGTCACTTTCTGGCCCAGCGGTATTGGATCGACGAGTGCTACGCCAGAGAGACGCTGACCGATATCGTCGCCGCCCTGCGCGGCCACGACGAAGACGAGGCCAAGGAAGCCGCGAATCTTATCGCGTCGCGCTCCCCCATCGCGGCGTCGGTCGCGCTAGCCTCGATTCGCCGGGCCGGCAAGCTCGACACGTTGGAAGATGTTCTGGTGCAGGAGTACCGGGTGTCGTCGGCGGCGGCTCGCTCCCACGACCTGGTAGAGGGGATCCGCGCCCAGATCATCGATAAGGATCGCAACCCGAAGTGGAACCCACCGTCGCTGGCGGCGGTGACCGACGAGGATGTGGAACGGTACTTCGCGCCGGCCGACCCGGACCTGACTTTCGAGGAGCACACGTGAGCCCCCAAACGAGCTTTGAAACCATCCTGGTCGACCGCGACGAGCGAGTCGGCACCATCACGCTCAACCGCCCCCAGGCGCTCAACGCCCTCAACAGCCAGGTGATGGTCGAGGTCACCACGGCCGCTGCCGAATTCGACGCCGATCCCGGTATCGGTGCCATCGTGATCACCGGCAGCGCCAAGGCGTTCGCCGCCGGCGCCGACATCAAGGAGATGGCCACCCTCTCGTTCTCAGAGGTCTTCGACGCCGACTTCTTCGCGGCCTGGGGCAAGCTCGCCGCCGTCCGCACCCCGACCATCGCCGCAGTGGCCGGTTACGCCTTGGGCGGCGGCTGTGAGCTGGCGATGATGTGTGACGTGCTGATCGCCGCCGACACCGCGAAGTTCGGTCAGCCCGAGATCAAACTCGGTGTGCTGCCGGGCATGGGTGGCTCGCAGCGGCTGACCCGCGCGATCGGCAAGGCCAAGGCGATGGACCTGATCCTGACTGGTCGCACGATCGACGCCGCCGAGGCAGAACGCAGCGGCCTGGTGTCCCGGGTCGTGCCCGCCGATGATCTGCTCACCGAGGCCAAAGCCGTCGCAACGACGATTTCGCAGATGTCGCGTTCGGCCGCGCGAATGGCCAAGGAGGCCGTCAACCGCGCCTTCGAATCCACCCTCACCGAGGGGCTGCTCTACGAACGCCGGCTGTTCCACTCCGCCTTCGCCACCGACGACCAAACCGAGGGCATGGCCGCCTTCACCGAGAAACGCACTCCGAACTTCACGCACCGCTAAGGTGCTGTCGTGAGCGAAGCCGAGCCGCAGCAGCCCGAACCCACCGACTCGGCGCTCGCGACCGAGCAGCCCCCGGCGCCAGAGCCCGAACCCGAGCCCAAACCGGACTGGTGGCAGCGGCGCTACACCTTCACCGGCACCGCGGTGGGTCTGGTCTTCCTCGGTCTTTCACTCAGCCCGTCGCTGCTCCCGCGCGGACCGCTGTTCCAAGGCCTGGTGAGCGGCGCCGCCGGCGCTATCGGCTACGGCCTCGGCGTCTTTGGCGTCTGGTTGGTGACTTTCATGTTGTCGCGGCCTGCCAGCCCGCATCCACCACGATGGGCCTGGCCGGTACTCGTTATCGTCGGCGCCATCTGGCTGGTCCTCACGATCTACTGGTTTCACATCTGGCAGGACCACGTCCGCGACCTGATGGGTGTGCCACGGCTGAAGTGGTACAACTACCCGCAAGCCGGGTTGATCGGCGTGATCGCGTTGTTCGTGTTCGTCGAAATCGGCCAGCTGGTCGGCAAACTCGTCAGATTCCTGGTGCGTCAGCTGAATCGCTTTGCGCCGCCGCGTGTTTCGTTCGTGGTTGTGGTCGCGATACTGCTGAGCGTGGCGATCGCGCTGCTCAACGGCATTGTGGTCAGGGGCGGTATGAGCTTCCTGAACAGCACCTTCGCCTCGGTCAACGACGAGATGGATTCGGACAATCCGGCACCGACCACGCCGCTGCGCTCGGGCGGGCCGGGCTCGCTGGTCACCTGGGATACGTTGGGCCATCAGGGCCGCGTCTTCGTCTCCGGTGGCCCAACCGTCGAGCAGCTGACGAAATTCAACGGCACGCCCGCGGTCGAACCGATCCGGGCCTACGCCGGCAAGAACTCCGCCAAGAACATCAAGGCGGCCGCCGATCTCGCCGCCAGGGAGCTGGAGCGGGCGGGCGGGTTCAAGCGCAAGGTCATCGCGGTCGCGACGACGACGGGAACGGGCTGGATCAACGAGGCCGAAGCCTCCGCGCTGGAGTACATGTACAACGGCGACACCGCGATCGTGAGCATGCAGTACTCATTCCTGCCGAGTTGGCTGTCGTTCCTGGTGGACAAGGAGAACGCGCGTCAGGCCGGCCAGGCATTGTTCGAGGCGGTCGACGCCCGGTTGCGCGAACTGCCCGAGGCGCAGCGGCCCAAGATCGTGGTGTTCGGCGAAAGTCTGGGATCGTTCGGCGGTGAGGCACCGTTCCTGAGCCCGAACAACATCATCGCGCGCACCGACGGGGCGCTGTTCTCCGGCCCGACGTTCAACAACACGATGTGGGACGACGTCACGGTCAACCGCGACGACGGCTCGTCGATGTGGCTACCGATCTTCGACGACGGCCAGAACATCCGGTTCGCCGCGCGCCCAGACAACTTGGGCCGTCCCGACAAACCGTGGGGGTACCCGCGGATCGTCTACCTGCAGCACGCCTCGGACCCGATCACGTGGTGGAACCCCGATCTGCTGTTCTCCGAACCGGATTGGCTGCGCGAACCGCGGGGCTACGACGTGTCCGAGGACATGTACTGGATTCCGATCGTGACGTTCCTGCAGGTGTCCGCCGATATGGCGGTGGCCGTCGACGTGCCCGACGGGCACGGGCACCGCTACGTGCGCGACGTGGTCAACGCGTGGGCAGCGATTCTGCAGCCACCGGGGTGGACGGCAGAGAAGACGGATCGGCTTCGGGGAATCGTTCAAGCGCCGGAGTGAGTTCGGCGAGCACGCCGGCCTCGACGAGTGCCTCATATCCGCCGATGACGTCGGTGGCCCGGTGCAGACCGAGGTCCAGCAATGACACGGCGGCCAGGCTCGAGGTGTAGCCCTGGGAGCACAACACCACCCATTCGACATCGTGGTCTTTCGCTTGGGGCAGGCGAGAGTCGCTGGTCGGGTCGCACCGCCACTCCAGCACATTGCGTTCGATTACGAGCGCGGCTGCCGTCTCCCCTTCGACAGCTCGCTGGGCCGCCGGGCGGATGTCCACCAGAATCCCGCCGCGACGCAGGGCAGCCGGGACTTCGGTGGCCTCCAATCGGCGCAGCCGCCCCCTCGCGACGGCCAGGATGCGATCGATTCGGCTGGTCATCGAAATCATTGTCCTTCGGGTTCGTCGGTCAGCTCAGTGCGCGTGCGGCGCAACGTGCTGCGTTCGGTCACTTCGTAATACGACATCGCGGTCAGCGGCGGCGAGTAGGCGTGCACGCTCAGCGTGGCTGCGGTGGGCGGCGCAATAACGGGCGCCACTGTCGGCGCACGAACCACGTCGTGAACCCAGCCCAGCGGAAATGCCGCCTGATCCCCGGCATCGAGGCGACGGCGATGCAATCGCTCACCGTCCCAACGGTATTCGTGTAACGCACCGGAGAGCACCGTGAGCGCACCCAACGATCCGCCGTGGTCGTGCAGTTCGGTGAAATGGCCAGGGACCCAGCTGATCAGCCAGACGTCGAGCTCGTCGTCGGCATATAACCGGGTGAACCACCGTTCGTCGGTGGGTGGCCCGCCGGCCGGCAACCGGTCGTTGAACTGACCGCGCAACACCTCATCGGCGTACCGGTCGGTGGCGTGCAACAGGTCGGGCAACCGCAACCGGGTCGGTGCGGATACCGCCGGAGCAGTGGCGGGAAACGTGGCAAGGGAAAGGGCAGCGCCCGAATGCGGCATGACGAGGGACTTTCGGAGATTGCAGGGGCAAATCGGGGGTTGGGCTAACGCCTAACAACACTCCCGATTCACGGTGCGCTCCGTCATGGCCGCCAGTGTTGCATAGATTGATTCCATGCGCGGGTACCGATGTCGCTCCCTGTTCGCCGCCGCGGCGGGTGTCGCGGCGCTCGCCGCATGCTCGCCGGGCGGCGGCGGGCACAACCCGTCCACGACACCCGCACCATCGAGCAGCGCGCAACTGTCGACCGAGGCGGCCTCGCCGTCCGGCACGGTAGGGACGTCACCCGGCGGGGTGACCACTCGAATTGACGTGCCCGCGGAATCGACCGAAGAACAATATGCGCAGGCCTGCATGGCCTCCAAGACGTGGATGGAGGGCAAGGGCGGCGATCCGACGACGTTGGTCGAGCCGTTCCTCCAGGAGCTGCAGAGCAACGCGCCCGCCGGCCCCGCCACGTTCAACAGCACGTGGGGCCAGCTGTCCACCGCGCAGCAGGCTGCCGTCATCATCGCGGTGCGCGCGGCGGCCGAGGGTGGCTGCTGACCGTTCCAATCACGGGTAGCAAAAGTCACCGCAACGAAGACTTCCTGCCAAGCGCCACTCAGTTCCTGCCAGTGGAATTATTTGCCTGACCTCGGGGTTTACACCCATGTAACTGGAAGAACACGAGGAAAAGGCAGCAACATGACCAAGTTCGCGATCGCGACCCTCCTGGGTTCCGCGATGAGCGCGGTCGTCATCGGCTTGGCCGCTCCCGCGGCCGCGGCCCCTAGCGGGTCCGGTGACACCCGCCACACCACATTCGACTCGCTGGGATACACGGTGGGCAGCGACAAGCAGGGCACCATCGACGCAGTCCAGCGCGACTAGCCGGGGCGCGACGACGCGCACCGACGACGAAAGGGCACCCCGCACGGGGTGCCCTTTCTCGTCCCGCCTAGCCCAGGGTGAGCAGAATGGAGCCATGGCCGAACAATCCCCCGTCGCGCGCGTCGCGCTTGCCCTCGGCAGTGGCGGCGCGCGGGGGTATGCGCACATCGGCGTGATCGACGAACTCCAAAGCCGCGGATATGAAGTCGTCGGTATCGCCGGCTCGTCGATGGGGGCGTTGGTCGGCGGCCTGCACGCCGCCGGGTCGCTCGACGAATTCTCGGACTGGGCCAAGACGTTGACGCAGCGAGCCGTGCTGCGCCTGCTCGACCCGTCGATCACCGCCGCCGGCGTGCTGCGCGCCGAGAAGATCCTCGACGCGGTGCGCGACATCCTCGGCGAGGCGACCATCGAAAGCCTGCCGATCCCCTACACCGCGGTGGCCACCGACCTGATCGCCGGCAAATCGGTGTGGCTCCAGCGCGGACCGATCGACGCCGCGATCCGCGCCTCGATCGCGATCCCCGGCATCATCGCCCCGCATGTGCTCGACGGGCGGCTGCTGGCCGACGGCGGGATCCTCGATCCACTACCGATGGCGCCGATCTCGGCGGTCAAGGCCGACGTGACCATCGCGGTCAGCCTGTCCGGCCCCGCTCCCAACGATGACGGCGGCGCCCCGGCCGACCCCGAGACCCGCGCCAGCACCGAATGGCTCGGCCGGCTGCTGCGCAGTACGTCAGGACTGTTGGACACCAACGCCGCTCGCTCCATCCTGGACACTCCCACGGCCCGCTCGATGCTGAGCCGGTTCGGCACCGGCTCGGATTCCGAAGACGCCGCCGATGATCCGGAAGCGCCGATCCCGAGGCTTGGCAGTTTCGCGGTGATGAACCGCACGATCGACATCGCGCAGGCCGCGCTGGCCCGCCATCAGATGGCGGCCTATCCGCCCGACCTGCTCATCGAAGTACCCCGAACTGCTTGCCGCAGCCTGGAATTCCACCGCGCCGCCGAGGTCATCGACCTCGGCCGCGAGCTCGCGGCCAAAGCCCTGGATGGCTACCGCAACACCGGACCGGAAATCATCATCACGCCAGAAACTCCGTGAGCGCCCCCGCCACCCGGCGGCCTTGTTCACGCCCGGCCAGCGCCGACGGGCGCCGGCAGCGCGGGTCGAGCAGGTTGGGGCCGAAGGCCGCCAGCGATTCGTCATCGGCGAAGATGGCGAATGTCCGCGCGCTGAAGGCCGCGATCTCGGCCGCGGTGCCGCTGCTGAACGGCGACGGCGTGGATTCGCTCGCGGGCACCAGGACCACCGCCGTCGCGCAGTCGGCGGCCACGGCGGTATGGACCGAACTGGTCACTCCGCCGTCCATGTAGCGCCTGCCGCCGATGGTCACCGGCGGCCAGGTGCCCGGCACCGCGCAGCTCGCCGCCACCGCGTCGACCAGGTCGACCCCGGACGACGAATCGAAGACCGCCAGGTCCCCGGTCGCGGTGTCGATCGCGGTGATGCGCAGATCTTGTGCGGGCCAGGTGTGCGCGGGCAGCCGCGCTTCGATGACCTTCCGGCGGAGCGGCTCGGCGACGGTCGGCGCGTTGAGCGCGACGGTCCCGATGCGCTGCAATTTCTCCCGGACGTCGCCGGGTTGCGCCACCGCGGAGAGGAACAGCGCGGTGATCGCATCGAAGTCGGCGCCCGAGTCGATCTCCGTCGAGATGTCGCCGGTCTGGCGTTCGAAGAGCTCCGCCAGCGACAGCGGGCTGCTGACCTGTGCGGCGACGGTGGAACCGGCCGAGGTGCCGACCAGCACGTCGGAGTCCAGCAGCGCCTGTGCGGTATCCGGGGCTTCGTCGGCGATCCCACGCAGGATTCCGGTTTCCCAGCCGATGCCGGCAAGTCCGCCGCCGGCCAGGATCAGGGCTCGTTTCGTCGTCACAGCGTGCGAGTCTGCCAGCTGCCCAGGTACGCGGCCGCCTCGGTCTGGTAGGCGTGCTGCGCCCAGCCCAACGGTGTCGTCCCAAAGCGGTGATCGACGAGATCGGGATCAGCACCCGCCTCGAGAAGCCGCCGGATCAGCTCCAAGTCACCGCTCCAGGCCGCGTGATGCAGCGGCGTGGCGCCGTCGCCGTCGCGAATGTTCGGATCGTCGGGAAACTCTCGCTCGATCAGTTCGACTTGCGCGATATCGATCCCGTGCCGGGCCAACAACGCCAGCCGGTCGGCGAAGCCGTGTTCGGCTGCCCAGTCGATTTGGCGCTGCCACATCTGTTCTCGGGTTTCCATCGCCCCGCCCAGACGGCGTTCCCACGGGCCCGGGCCGGCATCGGCCAGGCCGTGATCGAACAGCAGCTCGAGATGCGAGTCGTCAGCACGGAACATCCGGTTGTACAAGGTCTGCTGGTCGACGGGGTGTGCGCCGCGCTGCAAGAGCAGCAGCGCCAGGGCCGGCGCGAACGGGTGCCGCGGTTGCCGTCCCGGACCCTGTTCGCCTTCGCCGAACACGCCCGTGAGCGCGGTGAACGGCGGCGTCAAACCGCGCCAGAGGTAGCCGGCGTTGGGGTCGGCACCAGCGTCCAGGAGTGCGAGAGCCGCCGCTAGCACATCATCTTCGTTGCGCGGCAAGGAAACCCGCGAGTAGCACAGGTACAGCAGTGGAACCCAGCCGAACGGACCGCCAGCTGTGGTGGCCAGTTCGGGCTGCGCCTCGAGGTGACGGCTCAGCGCCACCGGGTCGGCGGCAGACGCCGCAGCCCAGACATGATGTTGCGGCACATCGGGATTCGCCTCGATCAGCTCGGCAGCGGCGTGCCACCGCGGCGGGGCGTCGCTGTGGTCGTAGCGCAACGACGACAACGAACAGAACCGGTCGGCCGTGCCCAAGGCATCCTCGTCGATGGCACCGGGATCCACAGCCTCGGACGCTACCAGCCCAACTACCGGTCAGCGAGACCCGCTGTAGGCCCGGGCAACCCGGGTGACGAACTGGTAGACGCCGTCCTCGTCGGGAGCCAGCGGCCCGGGGCGGGCGTGCGGCGAACTCAGACCTCGCTGCACCGATTCGCACGCCGTCCAGTCCTGCCGGTTCGTCAGATCCCAGAAGTCCACCGCGTACGACGGATCGAAATCGGGCCTGTCCAACGCTTCTTTCGGGAACGCCCAGGCGCATTCCACGTGAGTACGGTTGACGGCCAACGGCGTCATCAGGTGGGTCATCACGTAATCGGGGTGCAGGCTCACCAGTAGGTTGGGGAATCCCACCAGATACATGACGGTGCGAAGTTCCTGTTCGGACAGGCCTTTGATCGCCACGCCGCCGCTGCGCCCGCTCAGCGACATGGTCTCGGCCTCGTCGATCATCCCCATCCAGCCGCCGATCCAGTCGCCGGGCAGGTCGAGGTTCTCACCACTGGTGGGTGGGCTGATCTTGGACAGTTCGGGGTGGATCGTCGAGCAGTGGTAGCACTCCTGGTAGTTCTCGACGATCACCTTCCAGTTGGTCTCCAGCTCGTAGGAGTGCCGCGCCACCACGGTCAGATCCTCCGGACGGTAGGGGCCGATGACGTCTTCCATACCGGCGACATGCTGGTCGAAATCGGCGTCGCTGCCGCTGGGGTCGACGAACAGGTAGCCGTGCCAGTCCACGAGTCGCAGCTCGGCCAGGCCGAACTGGCCGGAGTCGAAGCCGTCGACGTTGTCGAAGAGCGGTGCCTTGCGCAGTTCGCCGTTGAGCCTGTAGGACCACGAGTGGTAGGGGCAGACGATGCCGCGCCGCTTGGCGGTGGCACCGCATGCCAGCATCTCGTGACCGCGGTGGCGGCACACGTTGGCGAAGGCGCGCACCTGATTGTCTTCGCCGCGCACCAGCAGGATTCCGTTGGCCCCCGAGCCGACGGCCTTCTGGGCGCCGACGCCGTCCAGGTCGCTCGCGTGACCTACGCAGTGCCAGCCGGAGAAGATGTTGTGCTTCTCCCACTCGAAGACCGCGGCGTCGACATACGCCTCCCGCGGCAGCATTCGGGACTGCCCGAACGGCGCGAGGGAAGCGGCGAGATCGCCGGCGGGCACCGGCGCCGGAGTCTGTTTGAACATACAGTCAGACTAGGCCTCGCCGGCGAAGGCGGCAATCCCGCCGCGGGTGGCATCGTCGCCGCGAGTCATCCGGCGATACACCAGATATCCGACGGTCACCGCGACCAACGCAGCCAACAGCAGCAGGGTGGCCAGCGCGTTGAGCGCCGGGGTCGGCGCCGCCCGCGCGGTGTTGTAGATCTTCACCGAGACCGGTTCGGTCGAGGAGTTCCCCGACAGGTAGCGCACCAGCACGAAGTCGTCGATGACGTCGGCGAACACCAGCACCGTGCTGGCGAAGATCGCCGGGAACAACATCGGCACCGTCACCCGTCGTAGCGCCTCCATCGGCGAGGCGCCCAAATCCATTGCGGCTTCTTCATATTGGTTGCCGATCGTGGCCAGCCGGGCTCGCACGAGCACGGCTGGGTAGGCGATCTGGAAGGTGACCAGCCCGATCACCTGCGCGGAGGTGCCCAGCCCGATCGGCAGCGCCAGCGAGGTCACCACGAACAGCAGCGCGACGGCCAGCAGCACCTCGGGAACCACGAATGACACCAGCATCAGCAGGTTGGCGCCGGCGGGCAGCCGCCCGCGCCAGCGGTCGATCCCGATGGCGAACAGCACACCGAGCGGCACGGTGATCAAGGTGGTGATCACGCCGAGCTTCAGCGTCTGCAGCAGGGCAGTGTGCAGCGAAGCGTCATGCCAGACCGATTTGGTCGCGTCACCCCAATACCAGCGGAAGGAGAAGCCCTGCCAGTTCGTCCGCGACCTGCCGTCATTGAAGGAAAAGATGACCGCGATCAGCACCGGCAGCAGTGACCACACCAGATAGCCGGCGGTGATCGCCCCCAGAATCCGCGGTGGCCGCCACGGGTCCTTCCACCAGGCGACCGGGCCCCTCATGCCGCACCCTCGCAGGCTCGGTCGCGCCATGTCCGCCCATGATTCGCTCCGCAAGCGTCGCTCATGTGGACACCTCGCCCCCGCGCGCGGTGACCCGCACGTAGTAGAACATCGGTAGCACGGTGGCGATCAGCACCAGCATCACGAACGCGCCGGCCTGCCCGGTCTGTCCTGGCGACTGCACGCTGTCGTTGATGAGGTTGCCGACCATCGCCGTCTTCGGCGAGGCCGACAGCATGTCGGAGGTGAAGTAGTCGCCGAGCATGGGCAGGCAGGTCAGCAGGACGCCGGCCACGATCGTCGGCCGGCACATCGGCAGCGTGACCCGCCAGAACGACTCGAATCGGTTGGCCCCCAGATCCCTGGCCGCCTCCAGCGTGGACTGTGGCAGCCGGTCGAGACCGGCATACAGCGGCAGGATCATGTACGGCACATAGCCGTACACCAAGCCCAGCACGACCACCACCGGCTGGCCGGTCAGCCAGTGCACGTTGACGTCGAACAGTCCGCCAAGGCTGAACAGCCGATTGACCATGCCGTCGTCCTGAAGCAGGTTGACCCAGGCCAGCATTCGCATCATGTAGCTGATCCAGAACGGTGCGATCAGCGCGGCCAGCAGCACGCCGGCCCACCGGCCCGAGAGCCGTGCTGTGTAGTAGGCGACCGGGAAGGCGATCAGCAGACACAGCACGCTGGCGAGCACGACGTAAACCGCGGTGCGCAGCAGCGCGGGCCCGAACACCCCGTTCTCGCCGACGATGTGGGTCAGGACGTAGGTGAACTGAGAAGGGTCCCACTCCAAGGGGTTCCACACCGGGATCGATGTGCGGAAGATCGGGTCGATCTGGCCGAAGACAATGGCCAGCACCACGTAGAGCGGGGCGAGGAAGAACAGCACCAGCCAGACGACGCCTGGCATGGCCAACACGGGCCAGAGCCCACGGCTAGGTGTCCGCTTCGGCGGCGGTGTGGCTGGGGCCTCGACCTCCGCGAGGCTCACCGGGGTCAGGATCCCCCGGCCTTGAAGGCACGCCAGACGTTGTGCCAGGCAGCGTCATTGGCGGTGTCGAGCTCGAGCAGCCGATATCCGACGTCGAAGTACTCGGGGCGCACGATCGCGCTCTTCAGGTTCTCCGGGACCAGCCCGTCGGCGACAAGCGAATCCGGGTTGAGCGATACCTGCGGCGGCTGGTAGCCGATCTGCTGGAAGTTCTGCTTGGCGACCTCCGGGTCGAGCATGTGATTGAGGAACAGGTTCGCCAGCACCGGATTCTTACCGCCGCGCAGCTGCACGATCAGATCGTTGTCGACCAGTCCCTTGCCATCGGACGGGAACCAGTAGCGCAGGATCTCGGGGCCGGTGCCCTCCGGTAGATAGTTGACGGCGTTGATGACGTCGCCGGACCACATCTGTGACACGCCGATCTGACCGGCGGGCAGGTCGCTGTACATGGTGACGGTGACCTTCGGTGAGGTCGCCTTCACGAGTTCGGTCAGCTGGTCGCCGAGCTTCTTGAGGTCGTCGGCCGAGGACGTGTTGACATCGGTGATGCCCAGTTTGAGCAGCACCATGGCCATCGCGGTGTGCCAGTCGTCGATGACGGCGGTCTTGTTCTTGTAGGCCGGATCCCACAGTGCCTCATAGGGATTCTTCAGCGCGCCGATGTCGGCCGGAACTTGGTCGGCCCGCCAGCCGATGCCGGTGGTGTAGAC
This sequence comes from uncultured Mycobacterium sp., assembly GCA_900078375.1. Taxonomy (GTDB): domain Bacteria; phylum Actinomycetota; class Actinomycetes; order Mycobacteriales; family Mycobacteriaceae; genus Mycobacterium. The sequence goes on from FLQS01000056.1 coordinate 73,210, forward strand.
GGTGTAGGGCACCGTGAACCGCCACTCCTGGTCGTACCAGGGGTTGGAGAAGAACGGCCAGACATTCTTGATGTTGGGCACGTAGCTGTGGTTGATCGGCCGGACCAACCCACCGTTGACGAGCCGGCTGATCTGGTCATAGCTCGGGAAGTAGATGTCGTAGTCGACGTTGCCGCCGCGGATCTTGGTGATGGCCTCATCGGTGTCGTTGAAGGTCGATACAACCACCTTGGTCGAGTACTTGTCCTCGAAGGACTTGATCGCGTCGGGCGCGATGTAGTCGGCATAGCTGTAGAGCTGCAGGGTGGCGCCCTTTTCCGGGGGCAGCCCGTCAGCGATCGGCTTGTTGTCGCTGGCGATGTCCCACGTCACCGGATTCTTCGGCGACGCGATCTTCAGGGTCGGTGCCGAACTCGACTGTCCCCCTTTGGAACACGCATCGAGAAATGCCACGAGCGCGGGGGTTCCAGCGGCCAGTAGGGCGGCCCGCTGGAGAAACTGTCGACGATTCGGGCCGGGTCCTGTCGGTGCTGACATCCGCGCCTCCGTGGTTTCGAGTCTTCTCGAGTCTTGTTTGTTCCTTGGACTCTGGCATAGACTGAACGCTCAGTCAATAGATGCAGCGGCGCTTTTTCGCAGGTCCGGATAGCAATCGAGTGGAAGGTTTCCCCGTGGCTTCGCCGATTATCGAGAGCCCGGTTCACGACGCGGTCGATCAGTTGATCGCCGATCAGGAAAAGGTGTTCCTGGCGCGCCAGCCGCGCAGCACCGAAATGATCAGCCGCGCACGCGAACACCTCGCGGGCGGGGCCACGTCGAACTGGCAGATCGCCCAGCCGCAGGCGGTCTGGATGAGCCACGGCGCGGGCTCCAAGGTCTACGACGTCGACGGCACCGAGTACGTGGATATGCACGGCGGCTACGGCGCTTCCATCGCCGGACATGCCCACCCCGCGATCGTCGAGGCGGTCAGCAGGCAGGTCCGCCGCGGTACGCATTTCGCGCAACCCACCGAGGACGCCATCTGGATCTCCGGGGAACTGGCCCGACGGTTCGATTTGCCGTTGTGGCGCTTTGCCAATTCCGGCACCGAGGCCACGATGGACGCTGTGCACCTTGCCCGGTCGGTGACCGGCCGGGACCTCATCATCAAGGTCGAAGGTTGCTACCACGGCCATCACGACTCGGTGGAGGTCTCGGTGCTCCCGGAGGCCGACCAGGTCGGACCGCGCGAGCATCCGATCGGGGTGCCGGGCAACAGCGGTATCCCCGCGGCGATCCGCGACCTGGTGGTCGTGGTGCCGTTCAACGACCCGGAAGCCGTCGCCCGGGCGCTGGCCGAACATCGCGGCCAGGTGGCGGCGATGATCGTGGAACCGGTGATGATGAACGCCGGCATCATTCCGCCCGACGATGGCTATCTGGCCGCGATCCGCGACCTCGTGCACGCCGACGGCGGCCTGCTGATCTACGACGAAGTCAAGACCGGCTTCACCACGGGGCCTGGCGGCGTCACCGCCATGTCCGGCGTTGTTCCCGACATCATCTGTCTGGCAAAGGCTTTGGGCGGTGGCATCGCCGTCGCCGCGATCGGTGGTACCGCCACCGTGATGTCGGCCATCGCCGACGGCCGGTACGAACAGGTCGGCACCTTCAACGGCAATCCGCTGGCGATGGCGGCCACCAGGGCCACCCTGGCCGAGGTACTGACACCGGCCGCCTACGCGCGCATGGATTCGCTGGCCGAGCGGCTTCGCCGCGCTTTGGAGGCGACGACGGCCGAACACGGTTACGGTTGGCACGTGGTGAGCATCGGGGCCAAGGGTTGCGTGACGTTCAAACGCGACCCGGTCCACGATTTCCGCGATTTTCTCCAGATCGACGACCGGTTGGGCCACTTGCACTGGCTCATGCAGCACAACGGCGGCGTATTCCTACCGCCTTGGGGCAAGGTGGAGCAATGGTTGCTATCTGTTCAGCACGACGAGGCCGATGTCGACCGGTTTGCCGCGAACTTCGCCCGGCTCGCGCGGGCGGTGGCGGCCTGATCACCTGCCGTGGGGACGGCCGCCGGTGACCGGCGGCGCGATCCGGCTGCACCAGCTGGCGAAGTCGTTCGACGGAGTTCCCGCCGTGACGGGTATCGACCTGGATATCCCCGCGGGACAGTTCTATTCGCTTCTTGGCGCATCCGGCTGCGGTAAGACCACGACGCTGCGGATGATCGCCGGCTTCGAGAAGCCCGACTCGGGCCGCATCGAACTCGACGGGCGTGACGTCGCGCAGGATCCGCCCCACAAGCGTCCGGTGAACACCGTGTTCCAGACCTACGCGCTCTTCCCGTTCATGACGGTGTGGGACAACGTCGCGTTCGGTCTGCGCTACCAGAAGACCCCCAAGGACGAGATCAAGCGCCGCGTGGGCGAAGCGCTCGAACTGGTCAGGATGCGCGGGTTCGCCAAGCGCCGGCCCACCCAGCTTTCCGGCGGCCAGCAACAACGTGTCGCGCTGGCCCGCGCGCTGGTGCTGCAACCCAGGGTGCTGCTGCTCGACGAGCCGCTTGGCGCACTGGATGCCAAGCTGCGCAGGCAACTTCAGCTCGAGCTGCGCGCTGTGCAGCGCGAGGTCGAGATCACGTTCGTCTACGTCACCCATGACCAGGATGAGGCGCTCACGATGAGCGACCAGATCGCCGTACTGGCCGAGGGACGGGTCGAACAGGTCGGTCCCCCGCAGGAGATCTACTCCGCCCCGGCGACCACGTACGTGGCCGGATTCCTCGGTGCGGCAAATATTTTCGATGCCGATATCCTGGAGAGCGACGCCGGATCGGCGCTCTGCTCGGCGCTGGCGACCAGACTCGGCGCGACGGTGGACAGCTCATGCAGGCGCGGCCCGGCCGCGATCGTCATCCGGCCGGAGCGCATCACCCTGCAATCCCCCGACGATCCGGTGTCGCCCGGGCACAATGCGATCAGCGGCACCGTGGCCCAGGTCGTTTATCACGGGGCATCGACCCAGGTTCACGTCAACGTCGGCGAGCCCACCGCGCTTGTCGTCGACGTCCCCAACCAATCCGGGCCGGGCTCCGTGGCCTACGGCGCCGGAATGGCCGTCACCTGCGTGTGCACCAACGACGCGGTTCGGGTGCTGGCCAGAAGTGCTGCGGCCGTCATCAACGATCCGGCGGTAGACCTGGTTGCCAGCCCGGCTTAGCGCGAGCGCCTGCCGCGGCCAGCCAGCACCGGACGCCGCTTCTCCCGCGGCAGATCAAGTTCCCGCTCGGCGAAGCGCATCGCGATGTCGTAGGCCACCTTCGAGTCGACCTCCGGATCCTCCAACGCGACCTGAATCGACAGGCCATCCAGCAGCGCCGAGAACTCCAGGGCGAACATCCGCGCGTCGACGGCGGATTCCAGCTCGGCCGATTCCACCGCGTCCACGATCATCCGGCGCCAGCGCGCGTCGAGCTCCACCCGGCCGGCCTTGACCTCGTCGTGCCGGAAGGCCTGCGCCCACAAGTCAAACCACAGCCCCCAGGCGCCGGGGATCTCGTTCTCTGCTTCCGGAACGCAGGTCCACTGGATCAACAGCGAGAGCCGGTCGCGCAGCGAGGGCACCTCGGCCAGCATCTGTTCGGCCGCCTCGTAGAACGATTCCTCGGAATACCGCAGCGCGTCGACGAGCAGCCGATCGCGGGTGCCGAAGTAGTAGATGACCAACGCCGAGCTGACCCCGGCCCGTTTGGCGACATCGGAGATGCGCGTCTCGGAGAACCCGCGTTCGCAAATGAGCTCCGCTGCGGCGCGCAGCATCTGGATGCGCCGCGCTTCGTTGTTCTCCGTCGCGGGTGCGGGTTCTGCCATCGTGTCGTACTCCCCTTCAGTCATGCCTGCGCTGGCACTTGTTGAAAGCCTAACACTTGGTTAGATTGAACAGTCAGTCAAAGATGCCCGTTCGGGCTGACGAAAGTAGAGCGCCATGTCGAACACCTACGACGCCATCGTCATCGGCGGCGGTCACAACGGACTGGTCTCGGCCGCCTATCTCGCACGCTCGGGCGCCAAGACCGTCGTTCTGGAGTCGCGGGGTGCGCTGGGCGGCGCGGCCACCACGGAGGCGCCGTGGGAGGACGCCCCGCACCTGCGGGTCACCCGGCTGTCCTACGTGATGAGCCTGATGCCGCCGACCATCGTGAACGACCTCAGTCTGGAGCGCCACGGCTACAAGGTCCACCCGATGGGCCCCTACTACCAGGCGTTTCCCGAAGGCGGCTCGCTGACCATCTACGAGGACGACCCCGCCCGCACCCATGAGCAACTGGCCAGATTCTCCAAGAAGGACGCCGACACCTGGCCCAAGTGGAACGCCTGGCTGGAGGGTATCGCCGACGTCATGGGTCCACTGCTGACGCAGGTGCCACCCAACATCGGTTCACACAAGCCCTCGGATCTGTTCGAGCTCGCGAAGCTCGGCTGGAGCCAGCGCGGGATGACCACCCGGATGATGGGCGATGTCACCCGGCTGCTGACCATGAGCATCGCCGACCTGCTCGACGACTGGTTCGAATCACCGCAAATCAAAGGCGCGCTGGCGGTCAACGGGGTCATCGGGACCTGGGCCGGGCCGTATGAGCCCGGTACCGCCTACGTGATGGCGCACCACTCCATCGGTGACGTCGGCGACGGTCAGCTCGGCAGTTGGGGATACCCCGAGGGCGGCATGGGCGCGGTATCGGAGGCCATCGCACGCTCCGCGCGGAGCTTCGGGGCCGAGATCAGGACCAAGGCCCGGGTGTCCCGGATGCTGGTGCGGGGCGGCCGGATCGAGGGCGTGGCCCTGGACAACGGCGACGAACTGCGGGCGCCCCTGGTCGTCACCACGCTGCATCCGAAAATCGCTTTCCTGGAGCATATTCCGCGCAACGAGTTGCCCGCGGAGTTCGTCTCCGACATCGAGCATTTCAAGACCAGAAGCGGTGTGGTCAAGATCAACCTGGCGCTGGGCGAGCTGCCGAACTTCACCGCCGATCCCAGCGACGGGCAGGCCGAACACCACACCGGCTCGGTCGAGATGGCGCCAACGATGGAATACATCGAGGCCGCCTTCCAGGACGCCCGCGTCGGCAAGCCCGCATTGATGCCGTTCAGCGACGGCGTCATCCCCACGACCCTCGACAAGACGCTGAATCCCGATGGCACGCACATCATGTCGCTGTTCACCCAGTGGGTGCCCGCGGCCTGGGCCGACGCTCCGCACACCGAGGAGCTCGACGCCTACGCCGACCGTCTGATCGACCTGTACGACCAGGTGGCCCCCGGCTTCAAGTCCTCCATCCTGCACCGCGACATCGTCGGGCCGCATGAGATGGAGCAGGAGTACGGCCTTATCGGCGGCAACATCTTCCACGGTGAGTTGTCGCTGGAGCAGCTGTTCCACATGCGGCCCGCGCCGGGCTACGCCGATTACCGCACCCCGATCTCCGGGCTCTACAACGGAAGCTCCGGCACCCATGCCGGCGGCGGGGTGTGCGGCATCCCCGGGTGGCAGGCTGCGCGGGCCGCCCTGGCAGACACCAAGAAGAAGCGATTCCGCAAGCGATGACCGACTGCCGCCGGGCGGCCGTGGCCGCGATGCTGGAGGCCCGCTCGGTGGCACTGGTCGGCGCCAGCCCGAGGCCGGGCAGCTTCGGCGAGCGGATGATCATCGAGGCGCGCCGCAGCTCGGCGCGCATGCATCTGGTCAACCCGCGCTACGACAACATCGACGGCATCGCCTGCGCACCATCGCTGGCCGCACTCGACGAGCCCGTCGACCTGGTGCTGCTCGGCGTTCCGGACACCGCACTGAGCGACGAGCTCAAAGCCGCTGCCGCGGTCGGGGCACGGTCCGCCGTCATCTTCGGCTCCGCGCACGGCGCCGCGTTGCGTCAGGCGGTCGCGGCGACCGCCGCCGAAGCCGGGATGGCGGTCTGCGGCGCGGGCTGCATGGGTTTCGTCAACAACGCCACCGGACTGCGCGCGCTCGGCTACCTCGAGCCCGATCCCCTACCGCCAGGCGGAGTTTCGCTGGTGACGCATTCCGGCTCGGCGTTCTCCACCATCCTGCGGGCCGGGCGTGGGTTCGGGTTCCGGTTGGCGATCTCGTCGGGCCAGGAACTGGTCACCGACACCGCCGACTATCTGGACTACATCGTGGAGGACCCGGACACCACGTTGATCGCGCTGCTGCTGGAGACCCCCCGGTCGGTGGGTCGGTTGCGGGCGGGGCTGTACCGCGCCGCCGAGCGCGACGTCCCGGTGGTGATCCTGCCGGTCGGCCACTCCCCGCGCGGGCGTGCCATGGTCGCCGCGCACTCCGGCGCGCTGGCCGGCGACGCCGCAGGCTGGGCGGCGTTCTGCGCCGACACCGGCACCGTTCGAGTCTCGGACATGGCCGAATTCACGGACACTATCGAACTTTTCGAGGCCGGCCGACGCCGCCGACCCGGATCGCACGGGATCGCGACGGTGCACGACTCCGGGGCCGAACGCGCGCTGTGCGCCGACATCGCTCACGATCTCGCCGTAGACTTCGCCGAACTCGCCGCCCCGACGCTGGCCGCCGTCGGCGAGCTGCTCGACGAGGGGCTGGCGCCCGGCAATCCGCTCGACGTGTGGGGCACCGGCGCGGATACCCGCGAACTGTTCGGCGGCTGCCTGCGGGCACTTGTCGAGGATCCCGGTGTGGCGGTGACCGCGCTGGCCGTCGATCTGGTCACCGAGTTCGACGATGACACCGCCTACGCCGACGCCATCCTGGACGTCGCAGCAACCAACGGCAGCCCGTTGGCCGTGCTGGCCTCGGTGCCGTCGGCGATCGACCCGCCCACCGCGAAGCGGCTGCGCAGCAACGGTATTCCGGTGCTCGAAGGAGCCCGAAGCGGTATCGCCGCACTGGGCCATCTGGCGCGCTGGCCACTACCGGTGTCGACGGAAGCCCCCGAGATCGACGCCGAACGCGCGCAACGCTGGGCGACCAGGCTGGCCGAGCCCGGCTGGGACGCTCCGACCGCCTTCGCTCTGCTCGCCGACTACGGCATCCCGGTGACGCGGTCGCGCACCGCCAACGACGCCACCGAAGCGCTGGCCGCGGCGGAGACACTCGGCTATCCGGTCGCACTGAAAACTCAAGGCAGCGAGCACAAGAGCGACGTCGGCGGGGTGGCCCTCGGCATCCCCGACGCCGAATCACTGCGCGCGGCCTACCAGGAGATGGCGGGCCGGCTGGGATCGACCGTCAGCATTGACGCGATGGCGCCTGCGGGCGTGGAGATCTCAGTCGGCGTGGTGCGTGACGACAACTTCGGCCCGCTCGTCGTGGTCGCCGCCGGCGGCACGCTGGTGGAACTGCTGGCCGACCGCGCGGTCGCCTGCGCACCGGTCAGCCTCGAGACGGCCGTGGCGCTGTTGAGGTCGTTGCACACCGCGCCGCTGCTGACCGGCTGGCGGGGCGCGCCACCGGTCGGCATGGCTGCGCTGGCCGATGCCGTCGTCGGATTCTCGCAACTGGCAATCGAACTCGGCGAGCACCTCGACGCGGTCGAGGCCAACCCCGTCATCGCCTCGGCCACCGGTGTCGTCGCTGTCGACGCCTTGGTGATCCCCCGCGTGCGCTAGGCGGACACTGCAGCCGGATTGTCGAGCACCGGCGCGAACGCCAGCTCGGCGGCCCCGATCATTAGCGTCTCCGCTCCCAGCGTCGCAGGTACGACCCGCACCAATTCGTGCGCCGCGCGCAAGCTGTGCCGCGCCATTTCGGCGGAGAGCACTTCACCGGCGAGCTCGGGGAACACCCGCAGGAAACCGCCGAGGACGATCAGCCCCGGGTTGAGCATGTTGACCGCGTTGCCCAGTGCGATGGCCAGATACCGCGCCTGACGTTCGACGGCGGTCCCGGTCTGCCTGACCTGAGTTTCCAGGCAGCCGATATTGCCGCAGTGACATTGCCCGTCACCGCCGACGTAGGTGTGGCCGAGCTCGCCGGCATACCCGGCCAGTCCGTGTAGCAATTCGCCCGCCACCACGAACCCCGCACCGATTCCGCCCGCGCCACCGTTGACGTAGATCATGTGGTCGGCGTTGTGGTGACGGCCGAAAAGGTGCTCGGCGATGGCGCCGGCGTTGGCGTCGTTGGCCGCAAACACCGGCAGTCCCGTTGCCACGGTGAGCATGTGCCCGAAGTCGGCGTCGTGCCACTCCAGGTGCGGCGCCAGTCGCACCGCCGAACCGCCGTACACCAGGCCTGGCACCGCGGCGCCGATGGCGACGATGCGGCACCCGGGCTCCAGCTTCGAACGCAGCAGCTCGACGGCCCCGGCTGCGGTGGCCACGGCAGCTTCGGCTGTCGGTACCACGTCGGTGGGAAAATGAAGAGTCTCGAGCACCAGACCGCCCAATCCCACCAAACCCACTGTGATGCCGTCGATTTCGGGATTTACCGCCACGCACAACGTCTTGGCCTGCGGGCAGACGATCGGGCTCGGCCGGCCGACCTGGGTTGCGGTTGCCGCCTGGACTTCGGCTACCAGCCCGAGCGCGGCCAACTCTTCGACCAAGTCTTTGACGGTGGAGCGCGACAGCCCGGTCCGGCGGGTCAGCTCGGCGCGGCTGAGCGCACGGTGCCGGTGGACGAGGGTCAGGACTCCGGACAGATTGCGCCGCCTGACGTCGTCGCTGTTGCTGCCGATCCTGGCTGCACGGGTCACACGAGCCACCTTTCCGAATCTGGCCGCAACCGCCGGCCATTGTGGCATTGACAGTGGCATAGGCCACATCTTATGTTCGGCATTAGAACAAATTTAGAATCAGGAGTCCGCCATGTCCATCCTCGAGTCCTATGCCGCCACCGAGGAGCTCACCGCCCGGCCGTCTGACAAGTTCTCCTTCGGCCTGTGGACCGTCGGGTGGACGGCCAACGACCCGTTCGGGGTCGCCACCCGCCCGCCGCTGGACGCTGTCGAGGCCGTCGAACGCCTCGCCGAGCTCGGCGCATACGGACTGACCTTTCACGACGACGACTTGTTCGCGTTCGGCTCCTCCGAAGAGCAACGCCGGCGCGCCATCGATCGGCTCACCGCCGCGCTACACGCCACCGGGCTCGTCGTGCCCATGGTCACCACCAACCTGTTCACTCAGCCCGTTTTCAAAGACGGCGCCTTCACCAGCAACGATCGCGCGGTGCGGCGGTTTGCGCTACGCAAGACCCTGCGCAACCTCGACCTTGCCGCCGAGCTGGGCGCCCAGACCTTCGTGCTCTGGGGTGGCCGCGAGGGTAGTGAATACGACAGCGCCAAGGACGTCCGGGCCGCGTTGGAGCGCTACCGCGAGGCGCTGGACATCTTGTGCCAGTACGTCATCGACCACGGCTACCCCCTACGATTCGCGATCGAGCCCAAGCCCAACGAACCCCGCGGCGACATCCTGTTGCCGACGGTCGGCCACGCGCTGGCGTTCATCGAGACGCTCGCGCAACCGCACCTGGTAGGGGTCAACCCGGAGACCGGTCACGAGCAGATGGCCGGGCTCAACTTCATGCACGGCATCAGCCAGGCGCTGTACTGCGGCAAGCTGTTCCACATCGATCTCAACGGCCAGCGCGGCATCAAGTTCGATCAGGACCTGGTTTTCGGTCACGGCGACCTGGCCAACGCGTTCGCCCTCGTCGACCTCCTGGAGAACGGCGGACCCGGCGGGTCAGCCGCCTATACCGGACCGCGGCACTTCGACTACAAGCCCAGCCGCACCGAGGACATCACCGGCGTGTGGGCATCGGCAGCGGCGAACATCCGTATGTACCTGTTGCTCAAACAACGTGCGAAGGCTTTCCGCGCCGACCCTGAGGTCGCCGAGGCGCTGGCCGCCGCAAGGGTCGACGAACTGAGCCAGCCCACGCTTGGGCCCGGCGAAACGTACTCCGACTTGCTGGCTGACCGGTCGGCATACGAGGAATTCGACGCCGACTCCTATTTTGGCGGAAAGGGTTTCGGCTTCGTTCGGCTGCAGCAACTGGCCGTGGAGCATCTCATGGGTGCGCGCTAGCCGCACCGCCGTCACATAGGGAAGGCGATCGACATGAACAGACTGAGTGCGGCAACGTTCGCTGTGCTGGCGGGTGTCGCAATGACGTTGACCGGCTGCGGCGGCGGGGGCTCGACTGGCGCGGGCGGACCGGCCCAGAACGGCAAGATCGGGGTGATCCTGCCCGACACCAAATCGTCGGTGCGCTGGGAAACCAAAGACCGCCCCGCGCTGGAAGCCGCCTTCAAGGCGGCCGGCATTCCCTACTCCATTCAGAACGCTGAGGGTTCCGCCGACAAGATGGCGACGATCGCCGACGGCATGATCGCCGATGGCGTCACCGTACTTGCGATCGTCAATCTCGACTCCGACAGTGGCGCGGCCATCCAGCAGAAGGCCGCGACCCAGGGGGTGAAGACCATCGACTACGACCGCCTCACGCTGGGCGGCTCGGCCGATGCCTACATCTCCTTCGACGGCACAAAGGTCGGCCAATTGCAGGGCCAGGGGTTAGTCGACTGCCTTGGTGGAAAACCGTCGAAGGTTCTGTTCCTCAACGGTTCTCCGACGGACAACAATGCGACATTGTTCACCGCCGGCGCCCACTCGGTAGTCGACAAGACACCATCGATCACCATCACCGGTGAGCAGGCGGTGCCGGACTGGGACAACGACAAGGCGGTCACGATCTTCGAGCAGATGTACACCGCCGCCGACGGCAAGGTCGACGGCGTCTACGCCGCCAATGACGGTCTGGCCGGATCGGTGATCTCGATCCTGCAGAAGAACCACCGCGCCGGGCAGGTCGCAGTCACCGGCCAGGACGCAACCGTCGAGGGCTTACAGAACATCGTGGCCGGCACCCAGTGCATGACCGTGTACAAGTCGGCCAACCAGGAGGCCAACGCACTGGCCGACGCCGCGATCGCATTGGCCAAGGGCGAGCGGCCCAAGACCAACAGCACCTCGCGCGACGACAAGGGCAACCGCGACGTGCCGTCGGTGCTGCTGACCCCGAAGTCGATCACCAAGGACAATGTCGGCGACGTGTTCGCCGACAACGGCCAATCCAAGGACGAGGTCTGCACCGGGCAGTTCGCCTCTATGTGCAGCGCGGCGGGACTGTAGGCCCCGATGCCCGAGCCCATCCTCGAACTGCGCGGTGTCAACAAGAGTTTCGGCGTCGTGCACGTCCTGCACGACATCGACTTCCAGGTCTATCCCGGCGAGGTGACCGCGCTGGTCGGCGACAACGGCGCGGGCAAGTCGACACTGGTGAAGGCGATCGCCGGAATCTATCCGATCGATTCCGGCAGCTACGTGTTCGAGGGCAGGTCGGTCACGGTCCACGGGCCCACCGACGTTGCGGCCCTTGGCATTGAGGTCGTCTATCAAGACCTGGCGCTATGCGACAACCTCGACATCGTGCAGAACATGTTCCTGGGACGCGAACTGATCAGACGCGGTGTGCTCGACGAGGCACGAATGGAAACCCTGGCCACCGAAGCACTCACCGCGCTGTCGGTGCGCACGGTGAAGTCGGTGCGGCAGACCGTGTCTAGCTTGTCCGGTGGCCAGCGCCAGACCGTGGCCATCGCGAAGTCGGTGCTGTGGAACTCCAAAGTCGTCCTGCTCGACGAGCCGACCGCCGCGCTGGGGGTGGCCCAGACCCGCCAGGTGATCGACCTGGTACGCCGACTCGCCGACCAGGGAGTGGGCGTGGTGCTGATCTCGCACAACCTGGCCGACGTCTTCGAGGTCGCCGACCGCATCTGCGCGCTGTACCTGGGCCGGGTTGCCGCCGAAGTGAAGACCTCGGCGGTCACCCACAGCCAGGTCGTCGAGCTCATCACCGCCGGCCGATCGGGCAGCCTCGGGCTAGCCCCGGCCGAGGCCGCCCAGTCGATGTGAAGGATCGCCGGATGACCACCGTCAGTTCGAAATTCAACTCTGACCTCGCCGACGCTGACTTCGCTGCCGACGCACGCTCCGACGACACCTTCCTCGACGCCGTCCGCGGCTATGCGAGGCGCGTCCGGGGCGGGGACATGGGCTCACTGCCCGCGGTGCTGGGACTCATTGTGCTGTTCGTGGTGTTCGGGCTCGCCAACGAGCGGTTCACCTCCGCGCTCAACCTGGCCAACCTCATCACCCAGGCCGGCTCAATCTGTGTACTGGCAATGGGGCTCGTCTTCGTGCTGCTGCTCGGCGACATCGACCTGTCCGCGGGCGTGGCCGGCGGTGTGTCGGCATGTGCGATGGCGCTGACGGTGGTCAACCACGGCTGGCCGTGGTGGGCCGGTGTACTGGCCGGTGTGGCTTCCGGCGCGCTGATCGGACTGGTCATCGGCTCGCTACGCGCCAAGCTCGGAATCCCGTCTTTTGTCGTGACCCTTGCCTTCTTCCTCGGGCTTCAGGGTGTCACCCTCAAGCTGATCGGGGAGGGCGGCTCAGTGCGGGTCGACGACCCTGTCATCCGCGGCATCACGATCAGCAACATGTCGGTGACCGCTGGGTGGATCTGCGCGGTGCTGATCGTCGTCGGATTCGCTGCACTCGAGTTGTACTGGTACCGCAGCAAGGTCGCACAGGGTCTACACCACGCGCCGTTCGGGGTGGTGGCCATGCGCATCACGGGGATCGCGGCAGTGACCGTCGGGGTCACGTGTCTGCTGAACATCAACCGAAGCGTCAACCCCAGCGTCGAGATCCGCGGCGTCCCTTACGTACTGCCGCTCGTCGGGGTACTGCTGATCGCGCTGACGTTCGTCCTCAATCGCACGGCGTACGGCAGACACGTGTATGCCGTCGGCGGCAACGCCGAGGCCGCCCGACGCGCCGGCATCAACGTCGACCGGATCCGGATCTCGGTGTTCGTCGTGTGCTCGTCGCTGGCCGCGGTGAGCGGGATCATCGCCGCGTCCTACGGCGGCAAGGTGTCCGCATCCTCGGGGGCGGGGAACACGCTGCTGTATGCGGTGGGAGCCGCGGTGATCGGCGGCACCAGCCTGTTCGGCGGTAAGGGCAGGGCCGTGGACGCCGTGATCGGTGGCGTCGTGGTCGCCACGATCGCCAACGGGCTCGGCCTGCTCAACCAATCGTCCTACATCAACTTCCTCGTCACCGGCGGCGTGCTGCTATTGGCGGCCAGCGTCGATGCGATTTCACGCCGACGCCGTTCCGTGACGGGTGTGGGCTGAATGGACTCGAGCAACCCCCGATCGCGCGTAGGGACCAACCAGGAGAACGTGCGGCGGCACAATCTGAGCACACTGCTGCGGCATCTTCATCTGGCCGGCCCGCTGTCCCGATCCTCGCTGGCATCTCTGATGGGCTTGAACCGCAGCACAATTGCCGACCTGGTCGCGCAGGCCGAGGTGCTGCAGCTCGCCGACCAGCACGCGCGGTTGACCGGCGGGCAGTCCTCAGCCGGCCGGCCCTCGGTCGGCGTCGGCGCAACTGAGCATGCCTATGTGCTGGCCGTCGACGTGCGAGTCTCGGGCCTCGTGGTGTCCCGGGTCGGGCTGGGCGGGCGCCTGCTGAGTCAGGCCACTGGCCCCTCCCCCGACGGACACGACCCGTCGGCGACCGCGGAGGGGGTTGCGCGCCTGACTCACGCGGTCCTGCGGGACGTAAGGCACGATTCCGTGCTGGTCGGCATCGGTGTCGGCATCCCAGGCATCATCGCTGGCAACAACGGAATCGTCCGTCTGGCACCGAATTTGGGCTGGCGCGATGTACCGTTCGCAGACATCCTGGCCGATCGGCTCGGCACCAACCTGCGCCCGATCCTCGGCAACGACGCCGATCTCGGTGCGTTGGCCGAGCACCTGCGCGGCGTAGGGAGCGGAGTCGACGACGTCGTGTATGTCTCCGGCGAGGTTGGTGTCGGCGCCGGAATCGTCACCGGCGGCGCACCGGTGAGCGGGATGTCCGGATTCGCGGGCGAGATCGGACACCTACCGTTCGGCGATGGGAGCCGACCATGCCACTGCGGGGCCGTTGGCTGCTGGGAGACCGAGATCGGCGCAGCGGCGATCGCCCGGGCCGTAGGCTGTCCGTCCGACCAACTCAGCGAACTCGGTTGCCGCCTCGATGGAATACCCTCGGCGCCAGAAGAACTCCGCGAGGTCGGCCGCCATCTCGGGCGCGGACTGGCCGGTCTGGTTGCCCTGCTCAACCCGGAGATCATCGTGCTGGGCGGTTATCTCCGCGCTCTGTATCCCTGGGTGCGGGAAGACGTCAGCGCCGAGATGGACGCTCGGGCACTGAAGGTGACCGGCATCCATCCCGAAATCGTGCTGCCGGGCCTTGGCGACCGGTCGGTGCTCATCGGCGCCGCCGAAATGGCGTTCCGAGACCTGCTCGACGATCCGGTGAATTGTCTCGCACGAGCCCGGCGTACGTCGGCGCTGGCGGTCAACTAATCGCGTCAGAAGATCGCGTAGGCCTTGCGCAGGGTTTCGTGGATCACCCAGGTGCCGGTCCAGCCGAGCGGGAATACGGCAAGATCGCCGGCACCCACCTCACTCGGCTCGCCCCCATCAGGGGTGACGGTCATCCGCCCGGACACCACGTAGATGACCTCGTTGGTCTCCAGAGTCCAGTGCGATGGGCCGGGCGCGCATTGCCAAATGCCGGCCGACTTGGCGCCATCGACCCAGACCTCCAGACCGTGGGTCGCCATCGGGTCACCGGTGGCCTCCTCCAGCGGACCCCAGTCCTCGAGCTCGGCATCGGACGCATTGGCCAGGACGGTGGTCAGCACTGCAGCGGTCATGAGAGGAAAACCTTTCGTTGTCAGGCGTGTTCGGGGAACGGCAGGGAAATCGGCTCGGGCGCCAGCCGGCTGTTTCCGTCAGCGTCGAAGCGGTCCAGCCCGAGGTCGGTCAGGTCCAGCCAGTCGCATTCGCCCTTGAGCGTGACGTCGGCGGCGGCCTCGGCCACCGCGGGACCCCACATCATGCCGTGTCCGGCCGCGCAGGCCACCACGGTGCCGTCTATCGCACCGTCGTCGGTCAGCAGCGGCCCCAGGATCGGCAGGTGGTCGTTCGTGTAGTCGATCGTCGCCGCCCACGTGCGCCGAAGGCCCAAGCCGCGCACCGGCGGAAACAGCGACTCGATACGCGCGAGCGCCTTCTGGTAGTAAGTCCAATCGAACTCGGTGGCCTCGCCCGGCTGCTCGTCGGGGTTGCTCATCCCCCACAGCACGCCGCCGTATTCGCCTGGGCGCCAATAAATTCCTTCGCTGACGTCGAACACCATGGGCAGCGCGTCGATATTGGCGTCGCGCAGTGGTTCGGTGACCACGACCTGGTGCCGGGTGCCGCCGGCGGGGATCCGTCCGCCTGCCGTCACACCGACCTCACCGAGAAGCGGACCGCCGGTGAGCACCACCCGGTTGGTGTCGATGGGCCCGTCGGCGGTGTCGACACCGATGACGCGCCCCCTGGCCACCCGCAGGCCGGTGAAGGCACAGCGTTCGCGAACGTCGACCCGGTGTGCGGTGAGCGCCGCGGTGTAAGCCAAAACATTGCGCGGGGCGTTGATGTATCCGTCGCCGGGCGCGTACGAGCCGCCTGACGTCACGCCGGGCGCCAAACCGGTGCCGCGGTTGTCGATGTCGGAGCTGGACAGCCATTCGACCGTCAACCCAAGGCTCTGCTGCAGGGCGATCCGGTCGTGCGCCTGTTGCACTTCGACGTCGGTGAAGCACGGCATCAGGTAGCCCTGCGCGACGAAGCCGCAATCCAGCGGATACCGCTCACCGCTGGCGGTGTAGAACTCCTGGCTGCGCAAGCCGAGACGGATGGCGGTCTCGGTGCCGCCCTGCGCACGGACCATGCCGGCGGCGCGGCTGCTGGCGCCGTCGCCCAGTGTCTGGGCTTCGAGCAGCACTACGCGGCCGGCCCCGCGTTCGGCGAGCTGGACCGCCGTCCACGCCCCGACCGTGCCGCCACCGACCACCACAACATCCGCACTGTGACTGCTGGTCATACCTCAAGACCGTGACATAGACTGAACGCTCAGTCAATAGCTTCCAGCGAGCAGAGAGCACTGCGAATGTACGGGTTGACAGCCGAAGACCGACGGATCCGCGAGACCGCACGCGAGTTCGTCGAGACTCTGATCCCCTACGAGGCCGAGGCCGAAATGGCCGGCGGCCAACTGCCCAAGGAGCTGACCGCCGAGCATCACGCCAAGGCCATCGAACTGGGCTTGTATGCCACCAACATGCCCACTTCGGTCGGTGGCCCGGGATTCACTGCGCTGCAACAGGTTCTGGTGCAGGAACAGGTGGGCCGAGTCACCAACGCGATCGCCTGGGTGATGCACACACCGCCGCAGTGGTGGGCCGAGGTGGCCACCGACTACCAGAAGCAGCGCTGGCTACTGCCCGCGGTGCGCGGGGAGAAGCACGAGGCGTACGCCATCACCGAGGAATTCGCCGGCTCGGATGTCTCAGCGCTGGAAACCACCGCCCGCCGCGACGGCGACGAATACGTCATCAACGGGATCAAGTGGCACGTCACGTCGTTCAACCTGGCCGAGTACGTCTTCGTCCAGGCGGTCCTGGTCGGCGGGCCGCACGAGGGTGACCACGTCCTGCTGGTCGTGGATCTGCCATGGCCCGGAGTTGAAGTGGTGCGCACGCCGCATTACTCACACAACATTCCCGACGAGCATCCGATCGTGTCGTTCACCGACGTGCGGGTCCCGGTCAGTCATCTGGTCGGCGCAGAGGGCGAGGGTATGACGTTCACGCAGGACTGGTTCCGCTTCGAGCGGATCATGGTGGCCTCCCGCTGCGTGGGCGCCGCCCAGCGCCTGGTCGACGAGATGACCGCGTTCGCAAAGGATCGCGTCGTCGACGGCAAGCCGCTCGGCGAGCATCAGTTGGTGGCCGGCATGCTCGCCGACAGCGCCACCGAACTGTTCGCCGCCCGCAGCCTGCTCTACGAGGTGGCCCGCGGTATCGACGCCGGACTGGATCGCAAGGCACTGCACGGCCAGGCCTCGATGGCCAAGCTGTACTGCTCGGAGATGGCCGGACGGGTCGCCGACCGGGCGGTGCAGATCTTCGGCGGGCGCGGCTATATGCGCGAGAACGTCGCCGAACGGATGTTCCGCGAGCTACGCGTGGAGCGAATCTGGGAGGGCGCCAGCGAGATTCAACGCATCATCATCGGCCGTCAACTGATGCAGCGCGGCCCGGCGGCGTTGCTCAAGCCCTAGCGCAGCAGATAACCCGACAGCGTTGCCAGCGCCTGATTGGCGTAGCCGCGCCAGATTCGGGCGAACACCGGCAAGACCGGGGCCGTCAGTGCCGACTTCGGGTACAGGGTCCATTGCCATGTCACCAACGTGCCGGTGCCGTGCGGGCTGAATTCCCACAGGCCTTCGATGTGGTCGATCAGCGGTGACATCGCGCCACGGACATCGGTGAGGGTGTAGCCGAAGGCATGCGGCGGGTCCACGCGCGTCAGCGTCTCCCGCATTCCGCCTCCACCGACCAGGGCGACGTCGCGGGTCTGCCCTACCGCCGACCATTCACCGGTTTGGTTGTGCACGGCCTTGATCGGCGGGATAGGTCCATACCAGCGGTCGAACAACGTGGGCAGCGGCATCGGCAGCGTTTTGGTGAACGCATCCGATACCGCGACGGGAATCGCGCGGGACTGCTCGACGACGACGGGGTGAGCCATATCGGGAGATGATAGTCAGCGAGACAACTGCGGCGCCGCGCGTCCGGTGATGAGCGGCAGGTCGAAGAAGGTGGCGATGCCCGGCTCGGCGGCAACCGTCGCGGGGATGGCGTTGACGCAGTGCGCGGCGGTGGCCACGACGCCCGGGTTGCTCACCAACCCTTCCTCAACGCTTTCGGGCTGCCAGCCCTTCACCGTGACGAAGGTGTTCGGGTTGCCCCGCACCTCCATCTCGTAGCGCTCCCCTGCCGGGCCGAAAGACCATGCGGGGTCCAGGTTTTCCTCGCCCATCAACCAATTGACGGTGATGCGCACGACGATGGTCTTGGTCACCACGGCATCCCAGTGGAACCGCCGACCGGCGACCTGGCCAGGTTCGATCACGCCCATCGGTGAGTCGATGGGCGCGGTCGCGACGGCGACCTCCTGCGAGGTGCGGATCAGCGGTTCGGCGGCAAACCCCAGGCGGTCGACGATCAGCCGAACCGATTGGAAGAAGCCGCCGTTGAGCAACTTCTGCATAGGGCCGGTCAGTGCACTCTCCGGTGTGCCGCCAAAGCCCATCACATGACGCAGCACATCGGGGGCACCGTAGGTGCGCAGGTCGGAGTATTCCTCGGCGCGCACGAACGTCACGCCGGTGGACATCACCGACAGCAGCAGCGGGAACAGCTCGGTGGCGGCACCCGGCCCGATGCCGGCGCCGTGCAGGGTGACGTTGCCCTCGCGGGCCGCGGCTTCCAGCGGGGCGGCTTCGGATTCACTCGGGTAGAACCAGCCGACCGGGCTGACGACGTTCTTGCCCGAGCGCAGCAGTGCGGTCACCTCATCGAGGTTGGGCAGCAGCGGCGCATAGATCACCGCGTCGGCGTCCAGCGCAAGGATGTCGTCAAGGCTGCTGGTGGCCGTCACCCCCAGCGGTTCGGTGCCGATGATCTCGCCGACGTCCTTGCCGGCCTTGTCCTTGGAATGCACCCAGCACCCGGCCAGTTCGAGTTCGGGATGTTCGAGCACACCCTTGATGGCCGCCACCCCGACAGAACCGGTTGCCCACTGCACGACCCGCAACGCCATTGCTGCACCTCCGGGAAAACTAGAACAGGTTCTAGGCGGTCTACACTAGCGGGGACGTCAGTGCAGACGGAAGGGATTGCCATGCCAAATCGCGTGTTCGTCGTCGGGGTCGGAATGACCAAGTTCGAAAAACCGGGTCGCCGCGAAGGCTGGGACTACCCCCAGATGGCCAACGAATCGGGCAACAAGGCGCTGGCCGACGCCGGAATCGACTACGGGCAAGTGCAGCAGGGCTTCGTCGGGTACTGCACAGGTGACTCCACCTCCGGACAGCGCGCGCTCTATGAGCTCGGCATGACCGGCATCCCGATCGTGAACGTCAACAACAACTGTTCGACCGGGTCCACCGCGCTGTACCTGGCCGCGCAGAGCATCCGAGGCGGGCTGGCCGACTGCACGATCGCGCTCGGCTTCGAGAAGATGCAGCCCGGCTCACTGGGCAGTGGCGCGGACGACCGCGAGTCGCCACTGATGCGCCATATCGTGGCGCTCAACGAGACCGACGCAATGACATTTCCGGTGGCGCCGTGGATGTTCGGAGCGGCCGGCCGCGAACACATGAAGAAGTACGGCACCACCGCCGAGCATTTCGCAAAGATCGGCTACAAGAACCACAAGCATTCGGTGAACAACCCGTACGCGCAGTTCCAGGAGGAGTACACCCTCGACGACATCCTGAGCGCGAAGATGATCTCCGATCCGCTGACCAAGCTGCAGTGCTCACCGACGTCAGACGGCTCGGGCGCGGCGATCGTGGTCAGCGAGGCGTTCGTCGACAAGCACGGTCTGGCGGACCAGGCCGTGGAGATCGTCGGGCAGGCGATGACCACCGATTTCGCGTCTACCTTCGACGGCAGTGCGGCCAACATCATCGGCCACGACATGAATGTTCAGGCCGCCCAACAGGTTTACGACCAGTCCGGCCTCGGTCCCGAGGACTTCCAGGTCATCGAGTTGCACGACTGCTTCTCGGCCAACGAACTGCTGCTCTATGAAGCCCTTGGCCTGTGCGGCCCGGGTGAGGCGCCGTCCCTCATCGACAAGGACGACACCACCTACGGCGGGCGCTGGGTCGTCAACCCGTCGGGCGGGCTGATCTCCAAGGGCCATCCGCTGGGCGCGACCGGCCTGGCGCAGTGCGCCGAGCTGACCTGGCAGCTGCGCGGCACCGCCGACAAGCGCCAGGTGGACAACGTCACCGCCGCGCTGCAGCACAACATCGGGCTGGGCGGAGCGGCCGTCGTCACCGCCTATCAACGCGCCGAGCGCTAACACCCCTCGGTTTGGGCGTCAGAGGTGCGTTACGTCGTAGACGTCGTCGGCGTGCCGGGCCCGGATGGTCTTCTTGTCGTACTTGCCGACGCTGGTACGTGGAATCTCGTCGAGGAACGTCCACCGTTCGGGCAGCCACCACCGAACGACTTTGTCGGACAGGAAGTTCCGTAGTTCCTCCGGGGACACCTCGGCGCCGTCTTGAAGCACCACCGCAGCCAGCGGACGTTCCTGCCACCGCTCGTCGGGCACACCGACCACCGCGGCCTCCCGCACCGCCGGGTGGGCGATCAGGTGGTTCTCCAGCTCCACCGACGAGATCCACTCCCCGCCGGACTTGATGACGTCCTTGGCCCGGTCGGTCAGCGTGATGTAGCCCTGCCCGTCGATACGGCCGACGTCACCGGTCCGCAGCCAGCCGGACTGGAACTTCGACTCGTCGGTATTGCGGTAGTAGGAGCCGGCGATCCATGGCCCGCGCACCTCCAGCTCACCGACCGCTTCACCATCGTTGGGCAGCACCGCGCCACTGTCGTCGACGATGCGGGCCTCGACCCCGCACATCGGCCGGCCCTGCGTACCGCGAACCTCCCAGACCTTGTCCTCCGGCGTATTCGGCGCCGGCCATGCCAGCGTGGCCATCGGCGAGGTCTCGGTCATCCCCCACAGCTGGCGAATCTGCACGCCGTACTTCTCTTCGAACGTCTTCATCAGCGACACCGGCACCGCCGACCCACCGCACGCGACCAGCCGCAGCGACGAGATGTCGTGACCGGGATTGCGATCCAGGTGGTTCATCACGTCGTTCCAGATCGTGGGCACCGCACCGGCCACCGTCGGGCGCTGCGTCTCGATCAGATCCACCAGCGACTTGGCGTCCATATAGCGGTCGGGCAGCACGATGTCGGCGCCGGCCATCAGCGCCGCGTACGGCAGCCCCCAGGCATTGGCGTGGAACATCGGCACGATCGGAAACGCCTTGTCCGAGAAGCTCAACCCCATGCCATTGCCGCTGCACACCGACATCGAGTGCAGGTAGCTCGACCGGTGGCTGTAGACCACACCTTTCGGGTGACCGGTGGTGCCACTGGTGTAACACATTGCTGCGGCGGAGTTTTCGTCGACGTCCGGCCAGTCGAACTCGGCCGATTCGGCGGCGGTGACCTCGTCGTAGCGCACCACCCGCTTGCCCGACGCCTCGAATGGGCCCAGATCTCCGGAGCCGACGGCGATCACGGTGTGCACCGTCTCCATCCGCGGCAACACCGGAGCCAGGATCGGCGCCAGCGACAGGTCGGCGATCACCACCTGGTCCTCGGCCTCGTAGGCGACGAACTCGATCTGTTCGGGGAAGAGCCGGATGTTCAGTGTGTGCAGCACGGCCCCCATCGACGGCACCGCGACGTAGGCCTCCAGGTGTTCCTGGTTGTTCCACATGAAGGTGGCGACGCGGTCGTCACCCTCCACGCCCAGACGCCGCAGGGCGTTGGCCAGGCGACCGGCCTGCTGGCCGACCTCCCGGTAGGTGGCGTGTCGGTAACCGTCCCCGGTCGCGGTGGTCACTGTCCGGTCGCCGTGGACAGTGACGGCATAGCGCAGGATCGCGGCGACCGTCAGCGGAAAGGACTGCATGGTGCACTGCATGGGCCAGAATCTATCGCGGCGGGCATACTCACCGGGTGCTGGTGCTGAAATCGATCGCATTGTTCGTCGCCGCGGCGGTTCTGGAGATCGGCGGCGCCTGGCTGGTGTGGCAAGGGGTCCGCGAACACCGCGGCTGGCTCTGGGCTGGCTTCGGTGTAATCGCTTTAGGTGCTTATGGTTTCGTGGCGACGATGCAGCCCGATGCGCATTTCGGCCGAATCTTGGCAGCATACGGTGGGGTGTTCGTGGCAGGCTCGCTGCTGTGGGGGATGGCCGCCGACGGATTCCGCCCGGACCGCTGGGATGTGACCGGTTCGCTGATCTGCCTGCTCGGCGTGGCGCTGATCATGTACGCCCCGCGCGGACACTGAACCGTCGAAGGAACGTTTTCGGCGGCAACGACGATGTAATCAGAGGATCATTGGGTCGGAAACGAGGAGGCGGCTATGCGGACCACATTGACACTTGCCGCGGTGGCAGCAGTGGGTGGCATCATCGCGGGGCCGGCCGCGACGGCGTGGGCCGATGGCTCGGCGCAGAGCACGATCAACCAATTGCAGAACCAGGGTTACACCGTCAACATCGACCGCATCGGGACCGGGCCCATGTCGAAGTGCGTGGTCACGAACGTTCGCAATCCCCAGACCGTCACCCAGTGGGTGCCCTACACGGGACCGGGGCGGGGTAATAACCGCACCATTCTGGTGCCGGTCGTGACCAGCCAGACGATCTCGGTGTCACTGGACTGCAGCGCGCACTAATCGAGGTCGACGCGGATGGTGAGCAGGTTGTCACCCATCGCGCGCACGGCAGCACTGTTCATCCGTGGAAGTTCGGCCAGGCGGGCCCGCGCATCGTCATCGGGTAGCAGGGCGGCCGTTCCGCTGTGCCAGCGGCCGCGGACCCGGACCCGCACCCGCGGATTTGCCGCGATATTGCGCACGTACTGCGATCGGTCACCGAACTCCGACACCAGCCAGAACTCGTTGCCGGTCAGGCGGCCGCCGATCGGGGTGCGCCGCGGTTGCCCGGACTTTCGCCCGGTGGTCTCCAACAGCGTCTGAATCGGGACCGCCCGCATGACCGGGTTGGCGATGTGACGCTGGACGAGGTTGACGATGCGCTGCCGAGGAGTCAAAGCCATGGCTCCATCGTGGCAGGCGGCTCAGGATGCCGCGACAGCCAACCGCTGCGGCTGCTGTGCGGCCGTCTCCAGGCGCATTGCGGTGATCGCACCGGCGTAATCGGCCGCGTACAGGCGGTTGCGTACCGGGTCGGCGGCCAGGCAGGACAGTTGCGGTCCGATGACAAAGGTGTCGACGATCTCGGTGGTGGCGGTGCACAGCACGGCGATCTCGTTGCGATCGACGATGTAGGCGCAGTTGCCGCCGCGGCCGAGCACCAGCTGGGTGGGCACACCGCCCATCGCGAGGGTGTCGGTGACGCGGGCGCCGGCAACGTCGATGACGTGGATCGCGCCGCCGAACTCGGCATCCCATCCGGTACCAAACACGGTGCGGCCGTTGGGCAGAACCGCGATGTCACCGATGGATCCGGAGATCGCAACGAGGGCGCAGACCGCACGGTCGCGGGTGTCAACGATCGCCAGCAGGCCGCCGGCAGGTGTGGTGAGTGCCGCGAACAGGCGGGTGCCGTCGAGGCTGATACACAGCGATTCAACGGAGGTGCCGGGCGTGGCCGGAATCTCGATGGAGGCGACCTTGCCGGTCTCGATGTCGACGACGGCGATGTCGACGATCTCGTCGGCGGTCCGCGCGACGTAGAGGACGTCGGCGGCGGGGCTGACCGCCAGTCCGCCTGCAGTCATCTCAAAGGTCTTGGCAGCCAACGGCGTCCCACTGCGGGTGTCGACGGCCACGACGGCGTCAACCTCGTTCGAGGCCGCACTGACATAGGCGCGGTCACCGACGACGACGGCCGCGTACGGCTCACTCAGGCCGTCGATGGTCGCGGTCACCGTCAGCGTGGCGGCGTCGACGATGCACACCACGTCGGCGCCGTAGTGCGCGGTGACCAGGTAGCGCCCATCCGGGCTGACGGCCATGTCACTGACCGGCCCGTGCCCCGGGGCAAGCTTCCTGGCGACGGTGACGACCGGCGCGGCGATCGGCTCGGTCAGCGGCTCCAGTTCGGCGCCGCCCAGCAGCTGCGGAAGCAGATCACCAATCGGGTTGCGCCGGATCGTCGGCAGCGACGACAGCCACAGCGAGTGCGCAGCGGCGGCCCGCTCGGCCACCGCAACAGCGCTGCCCTCGAACACTTCCGTCACTCCCGTTGTGTTTGCCATGATCTCGTACCTCCGCCGACCTGAATGCGGCCGGACATTGTCTTTGGTCGATGCGCGTTACCTGGCGGTAACTGCCTGGCACAAGTGTAGCTAGTGAATTCATGGAGAATTCGCGGCTTCTCAGAACCCAATTCCCATGCACCCCGCGGATCCCAGGAAGCGCTAAGGCGCGATCGTTATCAATTCGTTGCAATGCCGCAGGCCGTCCGGAAAAATAGCTACTGAAGTGCACTTTCGGGCCAATTCAAGATCATCAATCACGCGCCTGAATGAGGTGTGAGCCTCAATTCTCTTACCCCGCCTGAGCCAAAAGAGGCCGAAATCACAATGCCTCAGTCGCGTCTAAATTCCTAAGGAAATTCCTTATATTATTCGCGGTTTCGGCGGCCTTGGTCGGCCAGGTAGTCGACCTCTCGATCTTGATCCTGATCATGTTCGCTGATCGGCACGCTTAGCGAGTGAGTCTCAACAATTCGCTAGTGGTCCAGATCACACCATCTGCTCGACGGTCTCGCGGTTGCGCACCGGATCGCTGCCGAGAACATAGGCCGGCTCGGTATGGGCGACTGTTGTGCCGTTGGCGACCCGCTGCTGGGCTTGCTTGAACTCCGGCAGCGGTCCCATCGCCGCCCACGCGCCGTTGAGCGCCGCCCAGGTCGCGGCGCGTCGAGCGGCACCTTCGATCGGGTGCGGCGGACGGTAGGCAATCATGTCGGCGGCCCAATCCGGCATGCTGTCGCGGATGGCCCAGTCGAAGAACTTGGCCTCCTGCGGGACGTCGGGATTCTCCATCAGGTTGGGCCCGGTGAACTGGGCGGCACCGTGGGTCAGGGCCAGCTTCGGTAGGTACGAGCGCAGGCAGTCGAGCGTCTCGTTCTTGGTCGCCGGCAGGTCCGTACCACCCAGTGCGTGGCCGACCCGCACGAACTCGCCGTAGTAGCGGTCGATGTTGCGTAGCGGAGTGGGGTGGTAGAGCTCGTGCCCGGTCGCGATGCCCCAGACCACGGTGGCGTAGTTCCAGCGCAGCCACTCCGGGTCGTCGGCGTCGTAGGGCAGACCGTCGGGACGGACCCCCTTGATGGTGTGGTGCATGGCTCGCACCGCCTGGGCGACACGTTCGGCGGTCGCGGTCGACCCGTACGCGGTCCCGATGAAGAACGCCACGGAGTGGGCCAGCCGCACACCGGAGCCCTTGAGGTCCAGCTTGCCGGTGGGGTTGCCGTGCTCGTCGTGCTCGACAACCCGGGAATGGTCGGAGCCCATCCAGTAAATGCTGGGGTCGAAACGCTCGATGAAGGCCGCGCACTGCAGCCCGAAGATCAGCGCCGGGGTGTGCGAGTGCACATGCCACACCGCGCTACCTGGCCCGAACCAGCCCGGGTCACCCTCGGGACCGGCGAACTCCAGACCGCGGAAGAACTGACTTCTGATGTTCTTGTCGAAGTCGGATCTGACCTTGTTTTCGAGAAGTTGGTGCGGCAGCAGCAGTTTCATCTTGGCCGGCCCCTTTCCCGGGAGACAGGTTTTTGGTTACGCCCGTAACCAAAATAGCACGGCATCGGCCGCTGGCCGGTATATCCTCAGCCAATGCCGAGTGCCACCCGGTGGGCCGGGGTGTCCCCCGCCGACCGCCAGGCAGAGCGGCGCACACTGCTGGTTCGCGCCGCCTTTGGTTTGTTCGGCGACAGCGGCGAAGCCGCGGTGTCCGTGCGGTCGGTGTGCCGGGCGGCCGAACTGAACACCAGGTACTTCTACGAGAGCTTCACCGACACTGACGCGCTGCTGGGCGCCGTCTACGACGTGGTGGCCCTCGAACTCGGCGGCATCTTGACTACCGCGATGGCCAGTACCCGCGACCAACGGACACGGCTGCGCGCGGGCATCCGCGCCGTGCTCGACTTCAGCTCAGCCGACCCACGCCGCGGCAAGATCCTGTTCACCGAGGCCCGCACCAACCCGGTACTGGCTGCGCGACGCAGCACCGCCCAGGACCACGTGCGTGAGCTTGTCCTCGACGAGCAGCGCCGGACCGCACCCGAATCCGACCGGGTGGCAACGGAAGTCGGTGCCGCGATGTATGCCGGTGCGATGGCCGAGCTGGCTCAGCAATGGCTGGCCGGCACCCTCGGCGACGATGTCGATGCCGTCGTCGCCCATGCCGTTCGGCTACTGCTCCCGAGCTGAACCCACCCGCTGCCCCGACGGCGCGACCCACACCGCCGCGACCCCAGCCACGATATTGAGGCCCAGCAGCGTGATGATCGGACCCACCACCGCCGCTCCCTGCGCGACCGCGCCCAGTGCCGCACCGAGCAGCGAGGACTCGACGGCGATCACCAGAGACCCGAAGCCCAGCAGCGTCGCCCGGTGATCCTCGGCCGCAAAGGCCCCGACCCACGCCAGCCCGGCGCTGAAGATGGCTTGATAGGCCATCGTCGCCAGGATGAACACGACGCCGTAGATCCAGATGTGGTTCAAGTCGTCGCGGTATTCCATCACCACGCAGATCGCAGCGGCAGCCGCGCCGAGCAGAGCGCTGTTGATCAGCATGCCGCGCACCCCCAATGTGCGGCTGACGAAGCGCCAGAACAGCGCGCCGGCGACCATGCCGATGCTCGACGAGATCACCAGCACATGCAGGCTGCCCGCCGAGTCGCTGTGGTTCACCGACGCGTGAATGCTGTAGAACGAGGTGCCCAGGCTGACCGGAACGAACAGTAATTGAATGACGACGTAGCGGCGGAACCACGATTCGGATCTGGCCGCGCGCACACCGTCGCGGTAGGTCTCCCCGAACGTGACCCGACTGGCCTCCGACGCCTCCACCGGCCCGATGAAGACAGCGGCGATCGCCGCGGCGAGCAGGCCAGCCGAACCCAGCCAGAGCAGGTCGAGGTGGCTGTGCGCCGGGTCGCGCTGAGCCAGGAACGGGAGCAGCACCAGGGTGGTCCCGATCGCGAGGATCGCTCCGATGGCACCCTGCGTCAGCACCAGATCGCTGCGGCGATGATCTTCCAGTTTGCTCGAAACCACCTCGGAAAAAGCGACTTTCGAGATCCCGCCCACCACACCAGTGGCCAGCGACACCGCCAGGAAGATACCGGCGATGAACAATTTGGTCCACGCCGAGAAGGCGCTGATCACTACCAGGGTGGCCATCAGGAGCGTGGTGGTGGCGATCACCAGGTGTTTGAGGTGACGAGCCCGGGCAAGCACGTAGGGCGACAGCGAGTTTCCGCCGACGATACCGACGCAATAGGCGGGATAGAGCAAGCCGGCCGCCCAGTAGTAACCCTCCTGCGCGCAGATGAACGGCAGCACCACCGACACGTTGGCCAGCTGGGTACCGGTGGTGTACAGCGTGCCCTGGGTGAGCAACACGCGATACGCACGTCCGGGGTCAGTCACGTGGACGGTATACCGACCCCGCGGCCTCTGGCGCAATAGTCTGTCGGAAACCTGATCGAGGAGCACGAGCCGATGAACCCAGATGACGACCCCGAGAAGCGCATCCAGGAACTCGAACGTCCGCTGACCGACCAGGCCCAGACCAGCGAACTGGGGACCGCCGGCCCTCCGGGCGGCTGGCCACCACCCCCGCCACCGCCCCCACCTGGCTACTACGGCCCGCCGATGCCGCCG
The DNA here is from genome assembly GCA_900078375.1 of uncultured Mycobacterium sp. GTDB lineage: Bacteria > Actinomycetota > Actinomycetes > Mycobacteriales > Mycobacteriaceae > Mycobacterium. Next base: position 100,914 of record FLQS01000056.1, read on the forward strand.
CCGTCGGTTCCGTCCCCCTCATCTGGCATTCGCATCGGCTGGATTGTGCTGGCATTGCTGGTCGTTGGGCTGATCGTCGGCGGTGGCGCGATCGTGGCCACCTCGCTGTTTGCCGTCAACCGCGCAGGTACCCCGACCATCTCCGGCGGCGGTGGCACGTTCACCACCGCCACCCGGCCCAGCCGCAGCACCCCCACTCCCCCGGGACCGTCCAGCTCGGCGGCCACCGAGGCGACCCCGGCGCCGGGCGGCAACCTCAGCGTGGCCGGTGTCAACGCGAACAAGCGGATCGCCTGTGACGACAGCGTCGTCACCATCAGCGGTATGGACAACACGGTGGTGATCACCGGGCACTGCACGCACGTTCAGGTGTCCGGCATGAACAACATCGTGACGATCGATGCCGCCGACACCATCGATGCCTCCGGGATGGACAACAAGGTCACCTACCGCGGCGGCTCGCCGAAGATCACCAAGTCCGGCTTCGGGAACACCGTCGAGCAGGACTGAGGATCAACGCAGCGGGACGAATCGGGAACCGCCGCCCGTGCCCCGAAACCCGTTGCCGCTCAGCCGGAATCAGCATGGCCCGGGCAAGGGTGGTCCTAGTTCGCACAGACGTCGGGAACGTCCCCGCGAACCGGCGCGTCAACGGGAATCGTGTAGGTGAGTACCACCTGGGCTTCGGACGCCGACTCGTTGACCACGCGGTGCGCCACACCCGGCGGGATGGACACGGCCTGCCCGGCACCATAAGTGACCGGGCCACACGCGCCGGCGGCCTGCAGTGCCACCGCGCCATCGGTGATCACCGACAGCTCGGTGCCGGGATGAGTGTGCCAGCCGCTGGACGCGCCCGGCTGCAGGACGAGGCTCTGGACGATCAGCGTCGTCGGCCCGTCGGTGGTGATCGACACCGGCGTGTCTGTGGTGCCCTTGGCGATGTCGGTGCGCGCTGCGTCGCCGTCTGGTGGTGTCGCCCCCGCAGTCGTGGCGGGCATAACCGCGCACAATGCGAGGGCGACCCCCACGACGGTCAATAGTCGGACGGTCATGGCACTCCTCGTCGTCGATGGTTGCGGCCCAGCCTGACCCACATCGCGTCGCGCCGCCAGCAATTCGCGGTTACCAGGGCACGCGGCAAGCCATGGCGTTAGCGTGAACCACACGCCGACAATCGGGAACCGGGAGGGGACTGCATGCCAACCAGATGGTTACGCCGAATTTCTCGACGAGGTACCAGCCGGGCAGCTGCCACGGTGGTGCTCACCGCCCTTGTCACGGTGTTCGCCGCCGGTGTGTTCGCCCCCGCTCGGGCCTCGGCCGACGGTGAGACCTACCTGGTCGCCACCGACACCACCTTCGCTCCCTTCGAATTCCAGGACAAGCAAGGCAATTTCGTCGGAATCGACATGGATCTCATCCGTGCGATCGCCGCGGATCAGAAGTTCACGGTCGACATCAAACCTCTGGGGTTCGACGCCGCACTGCAGGCCGTACAGGCCAACCAGGTCGACGGCGTCATCGCCGGCATGTCGATCACCGACAAGCGCAAGCAAGTCTTCGACTTCTCCGAGCCGTACTTCGAGTCCGGTATTCAGATGGCGGTGCTGAAGACCAACGACGACATCAAGTCCTATGAGGACTTGCGTGGCAAGCGGGTGGCGGTCAAGAACGGCACCCAGGGTGCCACCTTCGCCAACTCCATCAAGGACAAGTACGGCTTCCAGGTTGTCTCGTTCGCGGACTCGTCGTCGATGTTCGACGAGGTGAAGACCGGTAACTCGCAGGCAGCCTTCGAGGACTACCCGGTACTGCTCTACAACATCGCGCAGGGCAGCGGTTTCAAGACTGTGGGGCCCAAGGAGGAGCCGACCGGCTACGGCTTCGCGGTGAACAAGGGCCGCAATGCCGACCTCCTCTCGAAGTTCAACGCCGGCTTGAACAACCTCAAGAAGTCCGGGCGTTACGACGAGATCGTCAACACCTACCTCAGCGAGAAGGCCAGCACCGACGACACCTCGTACCTCGGGCTGATCAAGAGCACCTACCCACTGCTGCTCGCGGGCCTGAAGATGACGATCTTCCTCACGGTCATCTCGATCTTCTTCGCGCTGATTCTCGGCGTGATCTTCGGGCTAGCCAGGGTGTCCAGGTCGATCTGGTTGCGCGCCATCGGCACCACCTTCGTCGACATCTTCCGAGGCACCCCGCTACTGGTGCAGGCCTTCTTCATCTACTTCGGCATCCCGACGGCGCTCGATTTCCAGATGTCGGCGTTGACGGCAGGCGTCATCACGCTCTCGCTCAACGCCGGTGCCTACATGACCGAAATCGTCCGCGGTGGAATCCAATCCGTCGACAAGGGGCAGATGGAGGCCGCCCGCAGCCTCGGCATTGGCTACCTGCCGACGATGCGCAAGGTGATCCTGCCGCAGGCCATCCGCACGATGATCCCGTCCTACATCAACCAGTTCGTGATCACTCTGAAGGACACCTCGATCCTGTCGGTCATCGGCATCGCAGAACTGACCCAGACCGGGCGGATCATCATCGCCGGCAACTACAAGTCGTTCGAGATGTGGCTGATCATCGGCATCATCTACTTCATCGTCATCATGGCGCTGACCAAACTCTCGGACCGCCTCGAGAAAAGGATCGCGAAATGACCGAACTCGTCCCCGAGGCCGCGGCCGCCGAGCCGGCCGGCACCGTCAAGATCCAGATCGAGAACCTCAAGAAGTCCTTCGGCGAGCTGGTGGTGCTCGACGGCATCACCACCGACATCAAGGCGGGTGAGGTGGTCTGCGTCATCGGACCGTCGGGCTCGGGCAAGTCGACGTTCCTGCGCTGCCTGAACAAGCTGGAGGACATCACTGCAGGCACGGTGCGGGTGGACCAGTTCGACCTCACCGACCGGAAGGTCGACCTGGACAAGGTGCGTCAGCACATCGGCATGGTGTTCCAGCACTTCAACCTGTTCCCACACATGACGGTGCTGCAGAACGTCATGTTGGCGCCGGTGACGACCAAGAAATTGGACAAGGCCGCCGCCGAAAAGAAGGCGATGGAGCTTCTTGGCCAGGTCGGGCTGGCCGAGAAGGCGAACGTCAAGCCGGCCACCCTGTCCGGTGGACAGAAGCAGCGCGTGGCGATCGCTCGCGCGTTGGCGATGGACCCGTCGATCATGCTGTTCGACGAGGCCACCAGCGCGCTGGACCCGGAGATGGTCGGTGACGTGCTTGAGGTGCTGCGCCAGCTCGCCCACGGCGGCATGACGATGGTGGTGGTCACCCACGAGATGGGCTTCGCCAGGGAGGTGGCCTCTCGGGTGCTCTTCATGGCCGACGGCAACATCGTGGAGGACGACTCCCCCGACGAGGTGTTCGGCAATCCCAAAAGCCCGCGGCTACAGGAGTTTCTGTCGAAGGTGCTCTGACTACTCAGCCCGCGGACAGGCTAGACCGGTCGCGCCCCGTGACCAAGCGTTAGCACATGAGCCGGTGACGGCGGTATCCGTTCGGGCAACCGTACGTGCAGCATCGAGTCACTGACGCGCCAGTCGACCGGCTCGCCGAGCGCGGGCATTCGCACCTCGGTGACGTCGGTGGCATCGATCCCTCGGACCCCGAACTCGGCTGCCGACACATCGAGCAGCACGGCGTTGAGAGCACCGTCGCGCTGCGTGAACCGGATCGACCCGCCTTCGGTTGTGGTCGTCTCGGCGATCTGCCACGGCCGGGTGCCGAAGACCGCATTGCCGTTGTGGCGCAACCACTCTCCCAGTCCACGCAGTGGTGTCAGCTGCTCGTCGGGAAAGCGCCCGTGCTCGTCGGGGCCGACGCCGATCAGCAGATTGCCGTTCTTGGCCACGATATCGACGAAGGAACGAACCAGTTCAGTGGTGGTCACGATGTCTTCGGGCCGCTCGTTGCGGTTGGCGCCGAATGAATGTCCCACTCCGCGAGTGGACTCCCACTTCTTGTCCTGGATGCTGTCGAACTGCGCGTACTCCGGGGTGCGGATATCGTAGTGATGGCTGGCCGGGAACGTCAGCGATTTGCGGCCCTCCGGGATCAGCGACCAAAAGCGCTGTAGCAGAGCGCCACCCAGCCGAGCCAGTGAGTCGGTGACCGCCCCGCGGTGCCCGGGTGGCTGGATCCACCGATCGTTGATCACCCCGTCGGGCACAGCGTTGTAGTACTCGGCGAACAGCTCCGCAAGGTCACCGCCCGCCGGCCAGCAGATGTCGTTCCACAGCACCGAGGGCGCATACCGGGAGATCAGTTCGTGCACATGTGCGGCCGCGTAGTGGCGGTAATCGGGGGTGTGCGGGACAGCGAGAAAGCTGTCGGCCGGATTCTCCAACAGCGCGTCGTTGTAGGGCCAGTCGTAGCCGCCCGAGTAGTAGAGGCCCATCCGCAGGCCGGCATCGAGGACAGCCCTGCGCAGGTCGCCCACGATGTCTCGCCGAGCGTGATAGCGGCCCTTACGGGGGTGCTCCAGCGCGGTGGGCCACAGGCAGAAGCCGTCGTGGTGTTTGGTGGTGAGCACCACGTAGCCGGCACCGGCGTCACGGCACACCCCGGCGATGGCGGCCATATCGGCATCCGCGGTGCCCTCGTCGAAGACGGTGACGAAGTCGTCGTAGGTGGCCTGGCGTCCGTAGGTATCGCGCTGGTGATGCCAGGTGGGGCTACCCGGTAGCCGGCTGGAGTTGAGGTACCACTCGGCATATGGGTTGTCCCGCAACATTTCTGCCGGACCCTTGGTCTTGAGCAGCTGCTGAATATCGGATACCTGCGGGGCCCAGCCGGGCACCGAATACAGCCCCCAGTGCAGGAAGATCCCGAGCTTGGCGTCGTCGTACCAGTCCGGCAGCGGATGCGTTCCCACCGATTCCCAGGTTGGGGCGTACATGGGCGCAGGGTACGCGTAGGTTGGCTGCGATGAAGGCGTTCGTCGTGGGTAGAGAAAGGGAACAGGCATGAAAGTTCTGTACGTCGCAGAAGCACTGGCCACCGGCGAAGGCCGAGATGGTCACGGACGAACCTCCGACGGCAAGCTCGATCTCGATCTGAGTATCCAAAAGGAGCTGGGCGGTTCGGGTGTCGGAACCAACCCCGAGCAGCTTTTCGCCATCGGCTACGCCGCGTGCTATCACTCCGCGCTGCGGCTGGTCGCCCGCCAGGAGAAGGCTGACGTCACTGATTCCGCTGTGGGAGCGAAGGTTTCGCTGGGCAGCAACGACGCCGGCGGTTTCGTCCTGGCCGTCGAGCTCGAGGTGGTGCTGCCCAACGTCGACCACGACACCGCTGTCGCGCTGGCAGACAAGGCCCATCAGGTGTGCCCGTACTCCAATGCCACCCGGGGCAATATCGACGTGAAGCTGACCGTCACCGACGACTGAGGATCACGCAGGCCGCCGCGGAGTCGGCTTGCCCTTCTTCTCCTCGTACATCAGCTCGTCGGCACGGCCGGTTGCACCGGGACCATTCCGATACTGGCAGATAGCGCGTACGTCCGGTCGCTGTCCGCGTTGAACCGCTCGAAGGCGGCGAGCAGACGGCCCCGAAGCGCCGCCTGACCACAATCGGGTCCGATGATCAGGACGCAGAACTCGTCCCCGCCGATATTGATTGTGCACATATCGCCTAAGAAAAGTGGGTGTGCGCACGGGCCAGCAATACTCCGTCGACGCTGATGTCGAGCTTCTCGTTGTAGAAGGCGACCAAGTTGGCAACGGGGGCAACCGCGGGTAGCGGCGTGTTGTATGTCCAGGCCAGGTCGTTATGCAACGCGCCAGCGACCCGGACCGACCAATACTGGGACGTCACACCTTTGTACGGGCACAGCGTCTCGGTGACCGATGGCTCGAGATGCTCGAACGCGACGTCGGTGCGGTCGACGTAATACCGCGTCGGCAGGCCGGTTTCGAACAACAGCACCGGACTCTCGGTGTCTGCCAGCAACACACCATCCAGTTCGACCCTGACGTGACGATGGGAGCGCAGTGCATCCACCCGGACGTAGGGGTTGCGGGGGTGGCCGTAGATCGGCTCGTCCTCCTCGAACCAGGTCAGGGCCTGCCAGTCGAAGCGCACGAAACCCGCGACCGGGCCGTCGCCGTCGTCGAACACCCGCGCCGCCGAAGGGTGTGTCTCCGACTCGCCGGCCACGGTAAACATCCGCGACGCACCGAACTGCACGTGCTGCGGGTGGTCCTCGTCGTGCAGGAACTCGTCCCGGACGTCGGACCGCGGGATGTAGTACTGCGGGTAGTACGGGATCTCCCAGACATAACGGGCCGCCGTGGTGTCGAAGACCAGCTGGCTGCCGAGGAAGCCGCGAACCCGCCGGGGCGACGGTTCAACGCGGCCACGCGCGGCGGCGGCCCGTGGGTAGTCGGTTGCGGGCTGTTCGGATGCTGTGCTCACGCTGGACTCCCTTGCCGTGGATCACGTCACCTTCCATGATGACGACCGGTGGGTGGGTAGACCAGCATCGGCCGTAACGGCGGCCAGACAAGGAGCACTGCCAATGACTCGACCGGGCTCGGATGCGATTCGCGCGGAGACGATCACGATCAACCTGTACGGCGGCGACGAGATCGAGCCGTACCGGGCCGGACCGCTGGCCGACAGCTCACGGGGTGGGATCGTCTGGATCCACCACATGCCGGGCTACGACCGGGAGACCAAGGAATTCGTCCGCCGGCTCGCCGTCACCGGCTATCCCGGTGCCGATCCCGACGATGCGGCCGCCGCGGCCCGCGCTGCGGGAGGCGTGCCGGACGAACGACTGGTCGGCGATGTCGCCGGCGCGGTGGCTCATCTGGGCGGGCGGCCAGGGGCCAACGGGAAGTTCGGTGTCATCGGCCATTGCTCGGGCGGGCGGCACGCGTTTCTGGCGGCGTGCTCGCTGCCTTTCGATGCCGTGGTGAACTGCTATGGCGCGTTCATCGTCGAAGATCCACCCGAGGGGATGCCCAAGGCGATGAAACCGATCCTGGGGTTGGCGCCGAACCTGAGCGCTCCGATGCTTGGGCTGTTCGGGGCCGAGGACAGGTTCCCGACGCCGAACGCGGTGACCGCGCTGGACGCTGAGCTGACCCGCCTGGGCAAGCCGCACGAGTTCCACCGCTACGAGGGCGCCGGGCATTCGTTCTTCTCCGTAGACCGGCCGGCATATCGCGTCGCGCCGACCGGGCCACGGTCTACGTCGACCACGCCGTGCACGCCCCGTACACCCACACCGTCAACATCGACGTGCTCAATCCGGCGCTCGGACCATCGGCTCGAGTGGCCCTCGAACTCACCGAGGAGAGCGCCCTCGCGCTGGCCGATGCGATCCACCGGGCGATCGGACACGCCCCCGCTGGTCTGGCGTCACGAAACCAATAGGGCTGGCAATCGCCTGAGCGGATGACATGAGTTGACTGGCAGCGTTGCCCTGAAAATGCATGAATAACGGTGGGTTTGGCGAAACCTCATCAGTCATGCGGGTGATCTTCGCACCGTTTGGAGGTAAATCTTTGTCGGCTCAAAGAAGGCAGAACCACGCTGCGACGCATGGTTTCAGCCGGGTATTCGACCTCTTCGCCCGCAGACCGGGTGACCGTCGCGCTCGCGTGCGCGCTGCGTAAGGTGGTGCGCCTACTCCGGACCACGAAGACATCCGTTCCTGTCGTCGAGAAGGTGCTTCGCGGAGGGCTCCTCATACCCGTATTCGCAGCCTTGTCACTGCTGCTGCGGATACGCGCCCGACTGGGCCACTCGGGCCAACTACCAGGCGGCACTGGGTTCGGCGCCACGCTGATGTGCCGTCTCCCCGACCTCATCGCCACCTATATCTGGGTCTTCCAGGAATGGGAGCCAGACGTAACCCGCTTCATCACAAGCAGACTGGGCGACGGGGACGTGTTCGTCGATGTCGGCGCGAACATCGGCTACTACTCGCTGCTCGCTGCCGAATCGGTCGGTGACTGTGGCGGCGTCGTCGCCGTCGAAGCATCACCGGCGATGTTCGACGACCTGCACTGCAACACTGCGGCCAGTGACCACGGCGATCGCATCCGCGAGGTGAACAAGGCCGCCGCCGCCAAGTCGGGGACGCTGACGGTCTTCGCCGGCCCACGGCACAACGCCGGGATGTCGACCACGCTGCCTACCCGGGGTCTGCACGCCGAGTCGACAGTCGATGCGCTGCCGCTCGACGAGATCCTGACGTTCCAGGAGATTACGTCGACGCGGCTTATCAAGATCGATGTCGAGGGGGCCGAGCCCGATGTCCTGGCAGGTATGTGCAATCTCATCGGCTCGATGCGCCCCGACGCGGAGATCGTCGTCGAACTCTCGCCGCGCTGGTGGCCCGACCGGCAGCTACGGCCACTGGACGTGCTCCGGCCGTTCGTCGAGGCCGGCTTCAACGTCTACAGGATGAAGAACAGCTACTCGGCGTGGCGGTACTTGTGGCCCAACCAGGTGAGTGACGCCGTTCGACTGCGCGACCCCTTGACCAGACGAGTGTCGCGACTCGACCTCGTGCTATCCCGCTACGACGGCGACCGCCTAGCGATCAACCCCCACAGTTCGTGTTGAGTTGATCGCTCGACGGCGACGGGTCGAGCAAACGATCTACTTCTCGTCGTCCTCAGACGACCCCAGCGCCCGGTCGGCGCTGCGAATGAGGTTGCGGTTGAACTGATATTGCGCGGTGACGAGCGTGTCGGCCAGTTCGATTGCAGCGTTGACGAGCTTGGTACGCAGCGGCTGCAGCGCCTCGGGCACGGCCTCGTTGACCGTCTGGCGGAAAATCCGCACGGCCTCGGCCGCAGCGTTCTGGCCCACCTTGGCCGATTCGTGTACCTCCTCGAGCAGCTCGCTGGAAGGGGCGGGTTTAGTGTGCGTCTCGGTGACGTCAGTCATGTCAGATCCTCTCCGGGGTGAATGCCTTCGTCATTGACGCTATTGGGCACAGTCGCCGGCCACCATGGACCAAGGTCACCCAACACGCGGACAAAGGCTCTGCCTTTGCAGCCGTCTGGCGCGAAGAGCGCCACGGGTGGCGATCAGTGCAGGCAATCGACGGAGACGAACACGGTCGTCGCCACATCGCGGTTGATGGGCACGCCGTCGGCTTCGGTTCCCCGCAGGCCGTTGATGCTCGTGACGGTGCACCGCGACAGCGAGGAGCTGACCGCTCCGTTGACTTGCACGTTGAAGCCGCGCGCCTCAAGTGACGAGACGACGACGTCGGCCGGGCTGCCCTCGAGAGGGACAGCGGATGCGGCGGGGGCGAGAGTAAGGGCGGCCGCCGCGGCGATCGCAGCACCGCCCGTGGTGATCATCAGTGTTTTCATGCCCAAAGCATCGCTTTGGGCATCCGCCCCGCGCTTGGAGCTTTGGTGGAGATTACGTGGAGATTTGATCCGCCTCGCCCGGCGCAGGCCGCCTGTGGCCGATCTCCCGCAAATCTCCACAGAACCTCCAAGCCGGGACTGTGCCGCGCTGCGACTCTCGAAGTCATCACCGAGGCGCGAGCGCAATCGCTCGCCAGCACAGGAGGTTTCACAGTGTCCACAACGAACCACAATTTCGCCTTCCATCTGGCATTGACCGCTGCCGGCGCCGCCGCGGCGCTCGGCCTGCTGCTCAGCCTGGCGAGCCCGGCCCATGCCGAATCGGCGATCGTCACGATCGGCTCGCTCGAGGCGCAGGGATTCGACGTCAGGATCGACCGGGTCGGCAGCGCACCGCTGGAGCAGTGCGTTGTCACCAGCATTCGCAATCCGCGCAATCAAACCCAAGTGGTGGAGATCGACCGCGGGCGCGGCCGCGACATCCTCGTCCCGATCGTGGTGAACCGTACGATCACAGTGTCGTTGAACTGCACCCGCTGATACCGGGGACCACCTATCCTCATCGCGATGACGACTCCGGCGATAGTGATCGGCAGCGGCCCGATCGGGGCCGTTGTCGCTCGCCGGATCGCCGAGGCCGGCCGGGCGGTGACCATCCTGGAATCCGGGCCGGCGATCTCCGATCCCCCAGGTTCGCACGTTCGCAATCAGGAAGGCTTCCAACGGGATCCCGATTCGTACCTGGCAGGAATCTCCTCGGACTTCAGCTATTTCGACGAGACCGCCCCGCCACGCGAGTTGCCTGGTGCGTGCGTCACCGCTGCGGTCGGCGGGCAGGGTGTGCTGTGGACCAACAACTGCCCAAGGCCCGGCGCGTCCGAACGCGGTGAGCTGCTCTCGGCCGCCGAATGGGACCGCTACCTCGGTGCGGCCGAACGCTACCTGGGCGTCGCAGGCGACACCTTCGCCGGATCCGCTCGCCAGCAGCGCATCCTGGACCGCCTCGGGCCCGCGCTCGCGGCAGCAGGCCGCGAAATCCGCGAGCAACCCATGGCAGGTCACCTCGTCGATCGCGACACGATCCATTACGCCGCCACCCACGACATCCTGGCCGGCACCGGGATACGAATCGCGACCGCCGATGTCCAGCGCGTCATCCTCGAGCAGGGCCGTGTCGCGGGGGTGCAGCTCGCCGACGGCACGACGGTGCAGACCACGGCGGTGGTGGTTGCCGCTGGCGCCTTCGGCACACCGATACTGCTGCACCGCTCGGGAATTCGCCCCCAGGCGTTGGGCCGTTACCTCACTTATCACCCGGTGTTGTACTCACAGCTGGTGCTCGATCGGCAGCTGTGCGGCAGCACCGACGATCTACCGCCGCGGCTGTGGATCCCGCCGGCGCCCAGTGCGCCCTGGAACACGATGGTGCTGCGCGACACCAATCCGACGCCGCCATCACCGCCCGATATCGACCTGCCCGCAAGCCAACTCGTCGAGATTCAATCGTTCTGCCCGGTCGACAACCACCCCGACAACACGATGACGATCACCGACGACGGCACCGTGCGCTTCGACGTTGCACTGCGCGAGGCCGATAACGCGCGGATGGCCTCGACGCTCGCTGACCAGCACGAGCTCGCCGGCGCGCTGGGGCGCTTCCGCGCCGGCGTGGAACCACGATGGATGACGCTGGGGTTCGCTCACGTGATGGGTACTTGTCGTATGGGTGCCAGCGACGACGGCACCTGCGTCACCGACGAATTCGGGCAGGTCTGGGGTACCGAGAACCTCTACCTGGCCACCGTCGGGGTCATCCCGACTTCGCTGGCGGTCAATCCGACGCTGACCGGCGCGGCGCTGGCGATCCGCAGTGCAGACCGGTTGCTGGCCGGCTGACGCGCTCAGCAGAATTCGTACTGGACGTCCCAGAAGCCGGGTACCGGATTCCACCAGGACGAGAAGTGGCCGCCCAGTGCAGGATTGGCGTCATTGATCATTCCCCGCCCGCCGATCCCAGGTAGGAAGCCGGGCGGATCCCAGGTGATGGACAGCGGATCTCCCGGGGTCTCCGGGGTGCAGCCGATCTGTTTGACGAAATAGCCGTCGGTGACGGTCCATTCGGCGCTGGCCTGGTCGGGAGTGGGTGGCGGCGGCGCGGCGTGCGCGGTCCCCGTCGCACCGATGATCAGCGCGGCAGCCACGCCCGTCGCCAGTTGTAAGCGGCGTCGACTTCGCATCGGCGGCACCCCCTTATCAGCAGATTCGATCCGTCGGGCACCACGCTAGACCACCGCAGGCCACTATCGGGCCTGTTCGGTTGCCGCGGGCCTCGTCAGCGGCGATCGTCCGGTGGCACCATGCCCGGCGTGCCCGCGGCGATCACGGCGCGGTTACGCTCCGCCACAACCGGAATCGGCATCTTGACCTTCCACCGGTCGTAGCTCAGGAATCCGTTGACCTCGTTTTCGACATCGGTGGTCTGGGTGTAGATGGCCGCGGACAGGCCGGTCCTGCGGACAATGTCCTCTAGTCTCCGGCTGACGTCGACATAGCGATCAGTGAGACGCGCAGGGCTGGCAGTCATCTCGTACGCCTCGGGTCGCCCCGGCCACCGGTTTCCGTCGAGCACCAGCCCCAGCCCGCCGTACTCACCGTCGACCCGGACCCGGTTGTCGACCGGGATGGGGCCTTTCGAATGTGCCTTCATCAGATCGTCATGGATCTTGGGTTCGCCGGGACCGACATAGGTGTGATCGTCGTAGATGTCCCCGGCCAAGGTGTCCCCACGCGACTTGCAGCAGTTCACCCCGCTGTTGGCGTCCACCATCCGGGTCGGGTCTGCGGCCTTCACGACGCCGGCGATCCGGGCGGTGTCGAACTCGCCCCAGCCCTCGTTGAACGGCACCCAGCCGACGATCGACGTCACGCTGCGTAGCTGATCGATCATCGCCAGCAGCTCTTTTTCGAAGTTCGCCTTTGCAGCCGGAGTCGGCTCGGGGGCGGGCCCGACCGGGATGGCCAGGGACACATCAAGCGACGGCATGTCCTGCCAGACCATCAATCCCAGTTTGTCCGCCCAGTAGTACCAACGGGCCGGCTCGACCTTGCCGTGCTTGCGCACGAAGTTCATCCCCAGCTCTTTGATCCGCACGAGGTCGGACTTCAGCGCGTCATCGGTTGGCGCGGTGTAGATCCCGTCGGGCCAGTAGCCCTGATCCAACGGGCCGTGCAGGAACGTGATCCTGCCGTTCAACGCGATGCGCGGCCGACCCTGCGGATCGATCACGGTGCCGATCGTGCGCAGCCCGGCATAGCTGGAGACCGCATCGACCACCTTGCCCGTCGGGTTCACCAACGCGACCTGTAGGTCGTACAGGTATGGGTCGTCGGGAGTCCACACATGCGGTGTGGGGATCGGCAGACGTATCGTGTCACCCGCCCCAGCGGAGCCAACCGAGACCACGCGGCCACCGGGCTCGGAGACGAACACCACGGTGCGCTGTCCCCTGGTCCCGGCAACCCGCGGCGTGACGGACAAGCTCGTCAGATCGGTGCTGATGTCGACCTTGTTGATGTAGGTGGCATGCACCGGTTCCATCCACACCGTCTGCCAGATCCCCGACGCTCCGGTGTAGAACAGGCCCTTCGGGCCGTTGCGCTGTTTACCGATCGGGAAGGGGTTGGCCTCGTTGCGATCCTGGACCCGCACCGTGATCTCCTGGGCCCCCGGTCCCCGCAGCGCCTTGGTGATGTCGACGCTGAACTCGGTGTAGCCACCCTCGTGATGGGCAACCTGTTGGTTGTTGACCCAGACTGTGGCGATCTGATCCACGGCGCCGAAGTGCAGCAGCACATGGCGTCCCAGCCAATTGCTCGGCACCTTGACGACCTTGCGGTACCACATCTCGTCGTCGTGACGCGCGATACCCGACAGGGCCGATTCCACGGGGTAGGGGACGAGGATCTGCTCGCGGTAGGCCGCCGGGGGCGGCGGCGCCGCCAGGACGGTTCCCGCGGACCGGCCCATGTAGCCCCAGACCCCGTTCAGGTTCAGCCAGGCGGTCCGCGTCATCTGTGGCCGCGGGTAGTCGGGCAGCGCATTGTCGGGTCCCACCAGCTTGGTCCACGGCGTGGGCAGCAGCGCGGGCTTCGGATGCCACATGACGACTGCGTTGGCCGGCGGGCTTCCGACCATGGCAAAAGCCAACAGGGTCAGCACAACTGCCGCACAACGGCCGGTCCAGATGCGACGGCCGGGGCGGCGCCGCCAAGTCAACCGCGCAATGTCGTCGGTCACGATATTCCCCCCGAGCTAGAGACCAACCGTGGTGCGCGCGCGCCCCTGCGCGACCGCCTTTCTGCACAGCAAACGAATCGATCCAGTCGCGACACGAAGTGGTCCGGCGGTACTCTGCGGGTAGACGCGAGACCGACCGGGAAGATGCGATGCCGTAGGCACTGTAACGGGTAAAAACCCAGTTTGCCACCACCTTCCAACGTGTTTCGCGCAGCAATGTTTCAGTCGTTGACCTCGTTCGATCGCGTCCTGCAGCTAGGGTTGACACCGCCGTCACGGCCTCGGCTTTCACCCCTTGCCACATACCGGATTCATAGCTTCCAGCAAACTTGTCATGGCGTGTCGCGAGGGTGTCTGTCGGGTGTGGCACCATCGCCAGGTGGCGTCAGGGACTAGCGACCGGGGGGCAACGATCCCGGTCATCGCACTCACCGGGTATCTGGGTGCGGGCAAGACGACGTTGCTCAACCACGTGCTGCGCACCCCGCAAGCCCGGATCGGGGTGGTAATCAACGACTTCGGGGAGATCAACGTAGACGCCGGATTGATCAGCGGGCAGATCGACGAGCCGGCCTCGATCGCCGGAGGCTGCGTCTGCTGCCTGCCCGACGACGGCCAGCTGGACACCGCGCTGGCCCGTCTCGCCGAGCCAAGGCTGCGCCTGGACGCCATCATCGTGGAAGCCAGCGGCCTTGCCGATCCGGCGGCACTGGCTCGCATCATCGGGTTCAGCGAGATCGGTGGTATCCGCGACGGCGGTGTCGTTGACGTCGTCGACGCCGCCCAGCATTTCGACACCGTCGACCGCGGTGGCGTGGCGCCCGCGCGTTACGGCGCGGCGACACTGGTGGTGGTGAACAAGCTCGATCAGATCCAGGAAGCCGACCGCGACGCGACGCTGCGACGTGTCGAAAGCAGGGTGCGGGAACGCAATTCACGGGCCTACGTCATCGGGACCGCGGGCGGACGGATCGACCCGAGCCTGCTTTACGACGTCGCCGCGGCGACCGACGAGACAGGGCAGCTGTCGTTTCGTGAGGCACTTGTCGACGAGCCGGCCGATGCCCACGACCACGTGCACGCCGATTCGGTGACGGTGACCGCCGAGGGGGCCTTGGACCCGGAGCGGCTGATGGAGCTGCTGGAGTGTCCGCCATCGGGCGTGTACCGGATGAAGGGCGTTGTGGCGGTGCGACATCGGTCCACAGCCCGCGGCTATGTGGTCAATGTCGTCGGGCCTGCTGTTCATATCGCGCGCGGTGCCACACCACCCGGTGCGCAAAGCCACCTCGTCGCGATCGGAACACATTTCGACACCGCGACTGTCCGGGCCCGGATGGCCGCGGCGCTGCGGCCCGCCGACGGGCCGGCGTCGGCGACCGCGCAGCGACGCTGGCAGCGCTACCTCACGCGGTCCTGACAGCACGGTGCCCCACCCTCGTCGAGGATGGGGCACCGTCGCGAATCAGCGTGTGTGACTACCCCACCTTGGAGACGAAAATCGTCTCGTAGTTGTCGGTCGACCATGCGCTCATGAAGGCGCCGATCGTGATGGGCTCGCCCTTCGGGAACCGTTTGACCTTGACCGTGACGTCGTTGCCGTCCTCGTCCTTGATGACCTTGTCGACCTCGTCCGCCTGGGCGCTGCTCCCACTGTCGTTGAGGTAGACGATGCCCTTCACGGTGTCCACCCCGATCACCACGACGCCGTGGTTGGCCTCCTGGAAATCCTTGATCCCGCCGCCAAGCCCCTCACAGTCGCCCTTGGCGCACTGAACAGCTGCCCACAGCGTCTCGGCGTTGAGACCGACAATCGGTGCTTCACCCCGAGCCACCGCAGCCTCCAGATCGCGGAGGGCCAGCTGGCCCTCATCCGGCTGGTAGACCTTGAGCTCCGCGTGAAGGTATTGGCCGTAGTGGATGTTCAGCAGGGCCGCGGTGTCCGGAGCATTGGCCCCGTCCGCACTGTTCTCGTCGATGTAGATCACCCGGCCCGGTTTGCTCACGCTGTCGGTGGTCTTGGCCAGGTTGACGATTTGGGCCTCTGTCGGCTGTAGGGCCTTATCGCCG
The DNA here is from genome assembly GCA_900078375.1 of uncultured Mycobacterium sp. GTDB lineage: Bacteria > Actinomycetota > Actinomycetes > Mycobacteriales > Mycobacteriaceae > Mycobacterium. The sequence continues at coordinate 116,642 of FLQS01000056.1, forward strand.
CGGAGTTGTCCGACAACCATCGCCGCCGCCATCAAGATGCAGTTCTCGTAATTCTGCTCCACGTAATACTGCGAGTTCAGTTCCGGCTTGCCATATACGCCGTCGCCCTGGATCTTGACCGTGACCACAACGTCTTCGGTGTCGGCCTTGGCGAGCCCCATGTTGACAGCCCAGGAGTGCAACCAGTTCTGCACCTGACCCGCCACACCCGGCAGCCGCGCACCGCTGCCGTTCTCCGCGGTGATCACGAAGGTATCGGTGATCCCCGGCTTCACCAGCGCTGGATCCACGCGATAGACGTAGCTGCCGTCCTCCTGCCGGGTGACGGTGCCGTACTTCGGTTGAGTCGTGACGGTGTAGGTCACCTCGAATCCGTTGTTGCTCTCGGCATTAACGTCCACGACTATCGGCTTGCCAGCCCCTGTGCCTGGGCTGAGCCGCGGATTCATGCTGGGGCCGTTGTTGAAGAAGATGTAGGTCAACCGGTCGGAGAGGTCCTTCACCACCGATTGGGGTGACAGAAGCTGCGCCGCGGACGCCGCCAGCGGGGCGTTCGGTGCCGGCGGGGCCGGCGTGCCGGCGTCACCGGCTTGGCCGATGTCGCCATTGGTTGCGTTCGATCCGCCAGGGGCCGGATAGGAGGCGACGCCAAAGTCTCCGCCCTTCCCGCCGTAGCCGCCGGTCTCGACGCCGGCACCGCCGTTGGCTCCGCCGTTGCCGCCGTCACCGCCCCTGCCCCCGTTGGCTCCGTCGACACCGTTGAAGCCAGAGCCACCGTTGCCGCCGGCGCCGCCGGTGCCACCGGCGCCGCCGATCCCGCTGATCTGCGTGGTCGATCCGGCGCCGCCATCGCCACCGCGCCCACCGTCGCCCGGAGTGCCTGCGGTACCACCAATCCCAAGAGCCGGTGCTTTGGAGTCGGCTTCCGACCAGCCGCCCCAGCCGCCATTACCACCGACGCCACCAACACCGCCCGCGCCGCCGTTGCCGGCGGCGGCGTTGGTCGTTGCCGCTCCACCTGCTCCACCGACGCCACCGGTACCGCCTCGACCGCCTGCACCGCCAGATCCGTTGTTGGCGGCGGTATCTTGACCTACACCGCCCGCGCCGCCCATCCCGCCGACGCCACCGTCACCGCTGCTGCCAACTTTGCCGTTGGACGCGACGACGAAGAGGTACTTGCCTGTGCCGGCGTCGCCACTGTGCTGACCGCCTGCGCCGCCGACACCGCCGTCACCCCCATTGCCGCCGGCAGCGCCATCACCGGTAGCCGCGGACGTCTGTTGGTTGGCGCCACGGCCACCGGCACCGCCGGCGCCGCCTGCACCGCTGGCACCCCCGTCACCGCCGACACCGAGGAAAAGGCTTCCGTTACCGCCATTTCCACCGCTGCCGCCTGCCCCACCAGGCTTGCCGGCCGTGCCGTTGGGGTTGCCAGGAGTGCCGTCGACGTTCTTGACCGCACCGTTGATGCCGAAGCCACCCTTTTGGCCCGCACCACCTTCGCCGCCGTCACCACCGGCACCGAGGATCGACAGAACGCCGACATTTCCACCGTTACCGCCGTCGCCGCCCCCGTAGCCGCCGACGCCACCATTACCGGCGTTGCCCATCCAGAGTCCGGCGTTGCCGCCGATACCACCGTTGCCACCCCTACCGGGGTTCTCGGACGTCTCTGGCCCTTCGCCGCCGCCACCACCGTTGCCACCATTGGCGAACACCGACAGGAGCCCACCACTGCCACCGTTACCGCCGTTGCCACCCTGGGTTCCGCCGCCGCCGAGGCCGCCGTTACCCGCGTCTCCGGTGAGCGAGAACAGTCCGGTGTTGCCGCCGCTGCCCCCGTCGCCACCGTTGGCTCCGATGCCGTAGCCGTCTCCGCCGGCGCCTCCCTCGCCGCCGTTACCCTTCAGCGCGCCGCCGGAGCCGCCACGACCACCGGTCCCGCCCTTGGTCCCCGCGGGCACAGGTCCGCCGTTGGTCTGCGCGATGCCACCGGCGCCGCCGGCACCGCCGTTGCCGTTCAGACCGGCCGAGCCACCATTACCGCCGTTGATGTGGCCTTCGATGGACTGTGCGCCGTTCCCGCCGCCGCCGCCGTTGCCCTGCACCAGGCCGCCGGCCCCGCCGTTGCCGCCGCGGCCGCCGTTGACCGCGACCACACCGTCGCCGCCCTCGCCACCGTTGCCGAACCAGCCTGCGGCACCGCCGTTTCCGCCGTTCCAACCGTTGCCGCCATTGCCGAGAATTCCGCCGCTGCCGCCAGTGCACTTCGTCGCAGCGGCACACGTGTCAGCGGTCCAGGAGTAGCCGTTGCCGATGATGATGCCGCCGTTGGGATGTGCGGCGGTGCCGTTGCCGAAGAAGAAACTCACCAAAGTCTCGAGGCCGCCACCGACTCCCACCGCGGCCGACTTCGGCGTCTTGCTCACCGCCGACGTCTTGACCGCCGGGCTCACGGGAGCCTCGACCGGTGCATCGTTCGTAGCCGGCGCACTCTCCACGGCCGCGGATTTCTTCGTGCCGGTGGTCGTGCGAGCTGACACCGAACTCGACGGCCGCGCCTTGGCCCGGGCCGGTCCCGCCTGCGCGGTCGACTTCGATGACGCACCCGACGGCGACGTGCTGCTCGACGTCGACGACCCCTTCGAGGCTGCCGAACCGGTCGAGTCGGCCGAGGCCACCGCCGGCACCGAGGCGATCGCGGCGCCAACGCCTAGTGCGACCGCCGAGGCCCCAATCCAGGTCAGCATCCGCAGGTGACCAGGTGCCGACTTCGGCGCCGCCATGCCACCGAACTCTGGCGGCAGCATCCGCAGCTGGTGGGGTTGGGACTCAAATCGGACGGTCGAACTCATATCGGCAACTCCCCGTTGTAGCCATACCTTGAATCGACGACAGGCTCACAGACACCTGACAGCAAGACGGAGCATAAGGCGAACTAACTAACGCGTCTATAATTTGCTGAAAATTGGCTGGCCTCGTCGGAAATTCGTCGCCACCTTCACATTGGTCGCCACCGCGGCACTACCCAGCTCGGGCACGGGTCGGTACATCGGTGCCACTCTTGCCCCCACTCCTCTGCGCCATCCGATCACACACCCCCACTGGCGCCGGGGACAAACCATTCAGCAACAGTGACTTTCGTCGATAACCCGCAGCCCGCCATGCCGCCTCACCCGTGACCCCGGGTGCCGGCGTGCGGGATTACGTTAGGAAACGCGCATTCGCCACCCGTTGACCCACCCGGTTCAGGCGCGAAAACCTACGGTGCCGAAGGTTGCTCTCGGCAAATTGACGTGTTCGAAATAAATTCGCCGAAGCGTCACTTATGTGTCGCCCTCTGCCAAGTTCTTGGATATCTGCGTCATTGAGAAATGGCAATACCGTAGGTTCGCGTATTTCGTAAACAGTGACGATCAGAGATCGACGATGATGTCCTGGGACGGTGTCGCGACACAGAGCAAGATGTTCCCCTCGGCCGGCGGTTCAAGCGGCTCGGGGTCGTAGCGGACCTGGCCGGACAGCAGCGCCGTCTCGCAGGTGTGGCAGACCCCGGTGCGGCACGACCATCGCGTCGGCACGTCGCAGGCCTCTGCGAATTCGAGCAAGCTGGCGTCAGCTGATCGCCACGGAGCCGACAGCGCGCTGCGCGCGAACTGCACGTTCGGTCCGGTGCCGGGTGGCCCGTCGGGAGGGTGAGGCGCCTTCAGCGGCGCCGCGGCGATCCCCGGGGTAATCGCGGCGTGCGCGCCGAATCGCTCCGCACGGATGCTGCGGGCGTCGATCCCACATGCCACGAGGCCGTCACTGACGGCATCCATGAACGGCTCCGGTCCGCACACATACACGTCGGCCTCGACCGGTAGTCCCAGTTCGCACAGCGCCTCGACGGACAGTCGCCCCTGCACGTCAAAGTTGGCGCCCTTACGGTCGGCTCGACCCGGGCTGCTGTAAAAGATACGAGATTCACTGTGCGGCAAACGATTCAGTAGATTCTGCACCTCGGGTGCGAACGCGTGCTCGGTACCGTTGCGAGCACTGTGAAGCCACCAGACAGGGCGATTCGCGCTGTCCGCCAAGGCGTACAGCATCGATAACACCGGCGTGATGCCCACGCCTGCCGAAACCAGGACCACCGGACGTGGGCTGTCGTCAAGGAAGAAACTCCCCCGCGGCGCGGCCACCTCGATCAGGTCGCCGACCTTGACCTGGTCGTGGATGTAGGCACTGACCGCTCCCGACGGCTCCCGCTTGACGCCGATGCGGTATCCGGCCGAACCAGGCTCGTTGGACAGCGAGTAGTTGCGAACCAGCGGCGTCCCCGCGGGATCGACAGGGACACGCACCACGATCGATTGACCGGCAAGCCATTTCGGCAGTGGTGTGTCGGCGGGGTCGGCCAACAGCACCGAGCGGACATGTCGGCTCTCGTCATGGACGGCAGCCACCTTCAACGGCCGAAAACCGGGCCACGCCGGCGGCGGTGCGGCCACTCCGATCAGCCCGCTGTTGCCGGTTTCCGGGTCTTGATCCAGCAGACTCTGGAGCGAGGTCTTCCAGCCTGGGCTCAAGGCCGGGATGCCCAGGGCGCGCTGCAAGGCGTCGCGGGGGTGGCCCGGAAGGTAGAGCAGTGCGTCGATCTCGGCGACGCTGACCTGGTGTGGTCCGTCGGCGATTTTGACGACGTCCTGCCCGGCCGCCAGTTCCCCTTCGGTCAGCACGCGACAGTAGAACCCCGGCCGGTGGTGCGATACCAGCAGCGCAGCCATGCGCGGTTCGCCGATCCGCATTCCGACCCGGTAGCAGGTGACCCGGGGCTGCGTCACCTCGAGGACCACATCACCGATCCGGTACCGATCGCCGATGCAGACCTCGTCGTCGGGTAGCCCGTCGACGGTCAGATTCTCCCCGAACGCACCGGGGGTCAAGTCGTCGCGGCCGAGCACGTCCGCCCAATGGCGATAGGAGGCAAGCTGATACACCAGCACCGCTCGGTTTTCGCCGCCGTGGCCGCCGAGATCTCCCTGGCCGTCGCCGTCGATATTGAGCCGGCGAACCAACTGCGGGCCGGTCACCGGCGCCTTCCAGGTGCCGGTGTACACGGTGCGCCCGTTCCACTCCACGTCCTTGGGCAGCCCGACGTTGACCGACACGAGTTTGGCCATACTGGTCACCGTTGGCCTTCTGCGAGCCGCTCACGCAGCCGGGCGTTTTCGGCTTGTAGTGCGGTGAGTTGATCACGCAGCGGCGCCAGCACGGATTCGAGTTCGGCGATCGTGAAGCGCGGGGTGATGTGCTGCTGGCAGTTCCAGTCGTAGGCCTCGACATCGACGAGCACGGCACGCTCGATCACCGCGTCATAGGTGTCGTCGGTCAAGGACTTCACCAGCTCGGGGTCATCATCGATGGTCACGATGCGGGCATGGCCGAAGATCTTCAAGCGACGCTGGTTCGCGTAGTCGAGGACGATGATGGCGACGCGATCGTCGCCACTCACGTTGCCGGTGCTGACGTACTGCAGGTTGCCGCGGAAGTCGGCCCAGCCGATGGTGTGATCATCGATCGAATGAATGAATCCCGGCTTCCCGCCACGGAATTGGACATACGGCCAGCCGGTCTCCGACACCGAGGCGAGAAAGAATCCGTCGCGCTCGCTCAGATAGTCCTTCTCGTCATCGGTGAGCGGGTCAGCGCCCGGTGATGCCGCGCCTGCCGCAACCTTGCGACCGTAGAACTCCTCGCTTCCGTGCTCGCGCTGGACGGTGCGGACATCATCGGTGAACGCGATCGACGCGTAGTGCTTACTCATATCTCCTCGTCAACACCCATCACTGGAGCGGGAATTCCCGGCCCCGCTCGTTGTCGGACCGTGGCCCGAAGTAGCGCCGTTCGGACTCGTCGATGGCGACGTCGTTGATGCTGGCCTCGCGCCGGCGCATGAGTCCGTTGTCGGCGAACTCCCACAACTCGTTGCCGTAACTGCGCCACCACTGGCCGCTCGCGTCGTGGCATTCATATTGGAAGCGCACCGCGATGCGGTTTCCGTGGAAGTCCCACAAGCTCTTTCGCAACGCGTAGTCGATTTCGCGCTGCCATTTCGCGGTCAGGAATTCCACGATCTGCTCGCGCCCGGCGATGAAGTGGTCGCGGTTGCGCCAGACGCTGTCGGGTGTGTACGCGAGGCTTACCAGCTGCGGGTCGCAGGTGTTCCAGGCGTCCTCAGCGGCTTGCACCTTCTGCATCGCGGCGTGCAGGTTGAACGGTGGGAATGGCGGACGGGATTCCGTCACGTCGGGCCTCCCGTCGGAGCTGTCATGGCGTCAATCACATCATCAGTGCTCAGAACAGCGTGCGCCAGAAACGCAAAGTTCACCAGCGCCGCCGTCGATGAAGGACTTGAACTCCTCGAGCCAGTCGGCGCCGGACTCGGTGAAACCGTCCCCGGTCGCGGTGGTCACTGGGGTCAAGGTTCACGACGGTGGTCCTTCCTTGGACTGCGAATGGAGCCTCCAAGAAGTTACCGACGCAGCCGTCAATTTCGCCACCGCGGATCTCGGCAGCTGCTAAGACTTGACCCGACCCTCCCAGCACTCCCCCGGATTCACCTCACACGCAGAGTCGGTGTCGCTGCGGAAAGCGGGCCGCAATGTCACTCATCGATGCCTTCGGGCTGGCCAGCGGGATTTTCTGGATCATCACCTACGCGTGTGTGATCCGGCAGGGGCTGGTCGATCGCACCTTCGCGATGCCCTTTCTGGCCATGGTCATGAACATCACCTGGGAGTTCCTGTTCACCTTCGCCTATCCGTCGGTCGGCGGAACCCTGCAGGAATCCATCAACGCGATCTGGTTCGCCGCCGATGTCGCGATCCTGGCGATCTTTCTGAAGTACTGGCGATCCGATTACCCGAAGAACCTTCCCGAGTCGTACTTCTGGCCGAAATTCATCTTCGCCTTCGCCATGGTCACCCCGGTGATGGTGGCGACCGTATCGGTCTTTGGGCGCGACAACGGCTCGGTTTACACCGCATACATCGACAACCTGATCATGTCGGTCTTGTTCTTGACGATGCTCATCCGCCGCGGTGACCGGCGGGGCCAGAGCATGTGGATCGCCTGGGGCAAGCTGCTGGGCACCTTGACCGCGGCGATCTCGCAGTATCTCTACGACCCGTCAAACGTGCTCTGGCTGGTGATCTATATCGAGATCGTGGTCCTGGATACGCTTTACGTCATCTTGTTGGCGAAAGCTCCCCGCTATCAACGCGATCTGCAGGCCGCACCAGCCCTCGCATAGGATGCGTGATACGTCACTATCATGCCGGAGGAGCCACGTGGCTTTACGTCGGAAAGACTATCCGCTCAATGCATCCCAACAGCGGACGTGGCTGAACTACATGCGGGTCTACCACCGCCTCGAGTACGAGATGAATCGGCAACTGCTGGCCGACTGCGCGTTGTCGCTCAGCGATTACACGGTGATGAACGCCCTGTCGCAGGCGCCGGGCAGGCGCAAACAGCTGACCGCACTGGCGGCCACCATCGGCTGGGAGCGCAGCAGGCTATCCCATCACCTACAGCGAATGACGGGCCGCGGCCTCGTCGATCGCGTGCGGTCGGAGACCGACGGCCGCGCCACCGACGTGGTGCTCAGCGATACCGGCGAGGACATGCTGCGCGCGGCTGCCCCGCTGCACGCCGAGTGGGTTCGGACCCTGTTCTTCTCCGACCTCGACGCGCGGCAGGAGGGGCAACTGGCCGACATCCTTGCCACTGTCTACGACAGCATCCTGCGCGAGGGAACACTGCCCCGGCCGGACTAAACCTGCCGGGAGCCACCGTCGACGAAGAGTTCGGCGCCCGTCATAAAGCTGCTTTGATCAGAGGCGAGAAACAGCACAGCAGAGGCGATTTCATCGGGCTGACCGATCCGTCCCATGGGCACGGTCGCGGCCTCTGCGTCGAGCAGGACTTGATGCTCGCCGTTCGGCGCCAGTCCCGTGAGCCCGGGCGTCTCGACGGGCCCGGGCACTATGGTGTTGACGCGGATCTTGCGGCCCACCAATTCGGCGGCCCAGGTTCGGCCCAGTGAGCGGATAGCCGCCTTCGACGCGGCATAAGCGCCGAACGACGGGACACCAGCGGAGGCCGCGGTCGATCCCGCAAGGACCACCGAGGCGCCTTCATTGAGCAGTGGCAGCATCTTCTGCACCGTGAAAACGGTGCCGCCCACATTGCGATTGAAGGTGTCGGCGAGATGTTCTGGCGTCTCCTGTTCCAGGGTCGCGAACTCACCACCGCCGGCGTTGGCGAAGACGACATCCAGGCCCCGGCCGCGCTGCCTGATGGCCTCGGCGAGCTGATCGAGGTCAGCGGATTGAGTGATGTCCCCCGCGACTGAGCTGAGTCATGAATTCTTCTCCACTGTAGACCCGACCACCAGAACAGCGTGACATGTCACGTTATTCCTGAGAGTGCGACAGATGGTCGATCAGCGACCGTTTGAGCTCGGGGCGACTCGCGGCCACCAGAGTGAACAGCGCCGAGCGCGCCAGCAACTGCGCGGGATCCGAGCACAGCAACGACGGCCCACCCCGCGCCGCGACCAGGGCGCCGGCCGCGCGGGTAGCCAATTCGCAACCATCGGCACGGGCACGCAACAACGTCGGGGCGTCGCTCAGTCCGGCATCGAGTCGCTCCCGTACCGCGTCGGCCTCCCCGCGCAGTGCGGTTGCCGCCGTGTGGTCCCCGGCCTCGTCGAGCAGTCGCGCGCAGCGACGGACCAGGCCGATGGGCAGTGTGGCGTTGAGGCGCGACCCGAAGTTCTGATTGGCCATGAAGTCCGCGCGCAACACCCTGCTGACGATCCGGTCGTCGGGGATGAACAAGCCGTCGACGTCCAACGCCACCGTCTGTGAGGCATCGGCGACGAACAACTGTTGGGCGGTCACGGTCGTGATGCCGGGTTGGACCTCGGCGCTCACCACACCCGCCACAATGTCGCCGGTTTCGACGTCGCCAGCCGAGATCTGGATGATGTCGATGATGCCCCAGCCGCTGACGAACGGTGCGTGCCCGGACAACAGCCACCCGCCAGGCACTCGTTGCGCACACATCCGGGGCGGCACGGGCACCGCCCCGGCGTAGGCAACCCCGCCGCGAATGTGCCCCGCGATCGCGCCGGCAACGAACTCGTCGCGCAGCGCGTGGTTGCCCGTCGCAGCGAGCGTGGCGAGCATGCCGTGGTGCTGCACCCAGGTGAACGCGGTGGCCAGGCAGCCGCCCGCCATCGTTTCCAGGATCTCGATGATCTGCGGCAGGTCCAGGCCCGGACCGCCGGCGTCAGCGGGGGCGGCGATCCCGTACAGCCCCGCATCGGCAAGAGTCTCCCAATGGCTGTCGGGCACGTGACCAGTCCGATCCACCGCCAGCGCCGCAGGGAACAACACAGTGTCGGCGATCTCGTGCGCCCGCTCGACCAGGTTCGATGTCACAGCATGACGTTAGCGTGATTGCGGGGATAATCGTGCGCATGAGTGGGGCCACTGAGGCTGCCGCCTCCGCTGACTCGGCCGTCGAGCGGGTTCGCGACGACCCGATGGGACGGTTGGGGCTCCTGCGCCAGATGTACCGGGTCCCAACGACAATCGACGGCGGATATCTTCCGTATCGGCGTTCGGCTACGCGGGCGAGCCCACGAGTCTCGGGGCCGCCGCACACCTCGAGTTCATCCAGCACCCAACCGCGCGAAGTTGGTACCGCGCGCACAACACGAGCATCGTCGCAGGCTATCTGGCCAACATGCCGCTGGCAGCCACCGAACGCCGCGTAGAACGATTCTTCCTCAACGTCGTTCTGCTTCGCGTCCTCTACGCCCACGCACTGGTATCCGCACCACGGTTGGCGCTGAGATGGCTTGCACCGCTTGGCCGCCCGCTCGGCGACCCGCGCCTGGGTATGACCGGCATCTACCTTTCGCTGTCGCGGGTGCTCCCCGACCGGTACCCACTCGGCGACGACGTGGAGAACTACATCGCGGCCGAACACAACTTTGGCCATCTCCTGGACATCGGTGTCATCCAGCCCAGACTCGACTCGCTCTACCGGTGGTCCGCCGACGAGCTGCAGCTCTCCGGGCTGCGCGCGCTGCTCGACGGAGCGGTCCCGCGGTACGCGTGGGACGCCGCCGACGACGTGATGTGGCAGATCCCGCCGTCTCGACTCGCCCGCGTCGCCCGCCGGATCGTTCCCGGCTGACGCCCTGTCCTCGTCACTGAGTGCGATAGGTTTCGCATGTGGTCCCCGAATGGCATGTCGGACCCGTGGCGGTGCCCGTGCACGGTCTGTTCGTCGGGCTCGGCGTGTTCACGGCGATGGTCGTGTTCGCGATCGAAGCGCGCCGTCGTGGCGCCGTCAACGATCAATCGCTTGTCGCGGTCGCCGGTGCGCTTGTCGGCGGCGCGATCGGGATGCGCCTCTCCGGCTGGGCGCGACACTTGGACTTCGGAGCCAACCCGACCGTGGCGCAAGCATGGGAGTACGGCTCGAAAAGCATTCTTGGCGGTCTGCTCGGCGCGTACGTCGGAGTGCTGATCGCCAAGCGCATCGGCGGGTACCGGGGCAAAACCGGTGATCTGTTCGCACCGGCGGTGGCGCTCGGGATGGCCGTCGGTCGGATCGGGTGCTATTTGACGGAAGCTCCCGGTCGCCCGACCTCACTGCCGTGGGCCGTGCACGCTGCCGCCAGCACGCCCGAATGCCCTGGCTGCCTGACTGGCCAGGCGATGCATCCCTCGTTCCTGTACGAGATCGCTTTCCAGCTCGCGGCATTCGCGGCACTGATGTGGCTGCGCCCCAGAATCACCCGGCCTGGCGAACTGTTCGTCCTCTATGTCGCGGCCTACGCGGTCTTCCGGTTCTTCGTCGAGTTCACCAGGGCGAACGAGACGGTGTGGCTGGATTTGACTCGGCCGCAATGGTTTCTACTTCCGTCGCTCGTCCTCATCGGATTTCGGCTGTCGTACGGATACCGGCACGGCTACTATCGAACCTCACCGCGCGGGCAGGAGGTACTCGCATGACGACGCCCCCGGCTGGCGACGAGCAGAATCGCGATGTCCCGCCAGATGACTCCCTGCCGCCCGCCTATCTGCCGCAGCCACCGGCGTATCCGCCACCCCCGGGATATCCGCCGCCGGGTCAGTACCCTTACCCACCGCCGGGATACCCACCGCCTGGACCGCCGCCTCGTCGTCCACGTATCTCGGTCGGGATGGCGTTCCTCGGGGCGTTTCTGTACTTCGTGTTCAATCTCGTGATGGGTTTCGCGGTGCTGGCGATCGCCGGCAGCAACGGGAACGCGGCGGTGGCCACCGGAGCTGCAGTGTTGGCCCTGGCTGCCTTGGGCGGTGGCGGCGCCCTGCTGGCGACATCGAATGCCACCATCAAGGGACTGGGTCTGGGTCTGATGATCGGCTGGGCCTTTCTCTCCATCGTCTCGGTCGGGTTCTGCACCGGCCTCAATCCCGAGATGTACTCGTGACGAACGGCGGGATGCGGCTACGCGGTGACCAGCTGTTGCGCTACGTCACCGCCTTCTGCCCCTCCTGCCACAGAGAAGCACCCGAAACGCCACTGAGCGATGTCGCCCGCCTGAGCGGTCGACTGGTCGAGCGCGATGGCCGAGTATGGCTCGAACGGGGTTGCCAGACACACGGATTGGTGTGCACCCTGTACGACGAAGATCCGGAGATTCTGTCCTATCTGGAGGAATGGACGGCACCAACGAAGGCCCACACCCCCGATGTAGCCGGCAATTTCGATCCGATCCCGTCTGCGTACCTGCGCGGGTTGCCGGAGATGCAGACGCAACACACCTGCATCCTGCTCGAGGACATCGCCGAGACGTGCAACCTGCGCTGTCCCACCTGCTTTACCGGCTCCTCGCCGGACCTGCGCAACGTGGTCCCGGTCGCCGGTGTACTGGCCAACGTGGACCAGCGACTGGCTCGCGAAAACGGCCGCATCGACGTGCTGATGCTGTCCGGTGGTGAGCCCACGCTGCACCCCGCCCTACCGGAGCTGCTCGCGGAACTGACGGCACGCCCCATCACCCGAATACTGATCAACAGCAATGGTATTCGTATCGCCACCGATGACGTGCTGCTGGAGTTACTTACCGAGCACCGGAATCGCGTCGAGGTGTACCTGCAATACGACGGGTTGTCCGAGACCGCACACCGCCATCACCGCGGCGGCGACCTGCGGGCTTTGAAGAGGCTTGCCCTGCAACGGCTCTCGAACAACGAGATCTTCACGACGCTGGTGATGACGGCCACCCTCGGGGTGAATGACAACGAGATCGGCGACATGGTGCGGCTCGCCTTGGACACGCCATACGTCGGCGGAATCAGCATCCAGCCCCAGTTCGGCTCCGGTCGATCCGCAGACATCGACCCGCTCGATCGACTCACCCATACCGGCGTGCTCAAGCGGCTGGGTCCGCAGACCGACGGCTTGGTCACCTGGCGTGACCTGACCGCGTTGCCGTGTTCGCACCCGCATTGTTGTTCGGTCGGGTACATGATTCACGACGACGCCGGCGCGTGGCGCTCGCTGACGTCGCTGCTCGGCCACGACGGCCTCAAGGCCAGACTCGGTCTGGTCTCCAACAGGATCGTCGACACCGAACTTCCCCAGCAGCTGCGGCTGGCGGTCAAGGAATCTCTGCTCGGGCTGTTGTCGGAACAGTCGTCGCTATCGCACCCAGATATCGGCGACGTGTGGCGAATCATCTGTGAAAGTTGCGATCTCGGCGTGGGCACATTGCTGACCGTGGCGTCGTCGGCGCTGCCCGGACGTCGGCGCAAGCTCCGCCGGCTGCTCGGAGAACGGGTCGTCCGGATCACCGTCAAACCGTTCATGGACATGGCCACCATGATCGAAGAACGGTTGGTGCAATGCTGCGTGCACGTCGGCACCAAGGCGGACCAGCACCAGTGCGCGCCGTTCTGCGCCGTGCAGGCGTGGCCGGCCTTGGGCCGTCAGCGCATGTCGATTGCGGTGGGCCAACCGCTCCCGCTTGTCGCGGTCGAGGCCGACGGTATCAATTCGACCGTGTCTCCGACGTCGATGGTGACGACGTCTTCGGCCGGCCTTGCCACGAAGGGGATTTGGAGCAGTCCGTAAAAATCGTCGGTCGCGGCGAAGGTGTGGGCACGGGCGAACAACGGCTGCGCGTCGAACACCCGCACCCTAAGTTTTTCCCCGCTCAGCCTGCCCAATTCTCGGCCAGATTCGGGATCGGTGATCACGGGGCCCGCGCTGGAGTTCACCGCGAAGACCATGCCGACCGTCACCCCGGCTTCGGTGCCTCGGTTGATGACCAGCGTGTAGTCATCCTCGATGAGCGCGACCTGCCCGGTGATATTCTCCCCGGTCACGACGCGGCTCGCGAATTGCTTTCTCGCAAGGCCGAAGTCGACCCGGCTTGAATCCGCGGCCGCAGGCCGTAGTCATCGGCACGCAATGGGACGTCGAAGAAACTCGTGACGTCGTGTTCCGTCCCCAACGTGAGTTCGACGGCCGTCTTCGCCTGGAAGAGCGCAATCACTGCCTGCTGGTGATGTTCGGTGCCGAACGACGTCAGGGCCTGCGCAAGTTTCGCATCGACGTATTGCACTGATCGCTGCAGGTCCGAGGTGGCCGGCTGAGCTGTGCGCGTCGGCTGAGTCGCCTCGAGGCCGAGCCCGCTGTACCAACGGTGCCCGAGAGCCCCGAGGATGGCGGCGCACACCGGGATCACGACGACGGTACAGATCAAGCCGAGGCGGTCGTGGAGCGTGATCGCGCCGACGACGCCGAGGAGCATCGTTGCGCCCGCGCCGCAGAACAGTTGCACAGCCGACGGCACTGCTTGGACGACGCACCAGACCTGCCGGACGGCGCGGGCGCCGGATCGAGCGCTGCCGGCAACGAACCTGGCAATAGCCATGACGGCTTTCAGGGCGGTCCGACCCATCTCGTCGGCTTGTTTACGCGTAATCGGCGACTTCGGGATCGCCCAGCTGCGCTGTTTCGGCGAGGGAGCGGGCGGCGCGTCGGGTTCTGTCGGCTGCCCGGCAGCCAGGGGCTCCGCTGCGGGGTGCGCTACGGGTTGCTCGTTCGGCCCTTCGACCGTCGGATCCGTCGCAGTCACATTCGCATCAGCAGCCACACCTGCATCATCGCCCGAACCTGCCAGAATCTCGGCTCTGGCACGCCGGTGCGCGGGCGTTGAGCCTGGAAAATACCGGCCAGATGACTCAACCGAGCGGATACCTCGACTATTTTGCAGCCGCCGCGGCGATGTCGCCGGCGCTGATGCCGGACAGGTCAGGGACATTTTGCATGAGTTCGATGCGGGTACCGTCAGGGTCGGTCAGGTAGATGAATCGCCCCGATGCCGGGTCGGTGACGTCGCCGAGCACGGTGCGCGTCGTCTCCACCAACCTCCCGCCGGCGGCAAGAACGGCCTCGGTCAGGCCGTCGATGTCCTCGACGCGGAACGACAAGTGCGTGAAGCCAAGCTCAGTCATCGGCTTACGTTCGCCCGACCCGGTCACCTCGACGTCGACCCACTGCAGCAGCTCGATGCGGATGTCGTCGCGGAGGAGCATCGCCGAGCGGAATCTGCCCTCCTGCTCCATGGTGGCGGCGACTTCGTTGTTGTCGAAGTCGAGCTGGTAGAGCAACGCGAACCCGAACACCTGGGTGTAGAAGCGGATCGAACAGTCGAGGTCGGTTACGCAAACGCCGATGTGCGAGAAGCCCTGGATCATGGGCGCAGTGTGTCAGAGCGATGCCCCTGCGGGTGCGGATGAGTACCGTTGACCGGGAACCGGGAACACGGTCGGTCGTCGGACCTCCTAGCCCGCGGCGGCCGACTTCGACGAGGTTGTCCTTGCGCTTGACGCCATGCCGGAACCGCCGGATGCCTTGGGCCGCTTGGTCGTGGCTTTGCCGGATCCGGAACCTTGAGCAGCACGAGCGTCCGTGTCGACCCTGACGACACGGCTCGTCCCGGCTTTGGCAGTGATCGGCACGCTCACCGTCGGCGTTTCGGAGTTCACGACCGAGCTGGGCACCTCGTTCGCCGCGGCCAAACTGCTCTTTGCGGTTGTACGTTGCGCGGCAGCAGGATTCGCCGGAGCTTGCCACCCGATCGCCTTCGCAATGGTCCGGCCGAACTCCATCATCGCCCCGATCGGCCCGACCGCGGTCCCGGTCGCGAGCGGGACATGGATGTGCAGCACGCCGAGCAGGTCGTTGTCGTAGGCGAAGTCGAGCGCGTTGAAGATCGAGCCACCCGGGCTGAGCAGACCGCCGAGGGCAATTCCGACTTCGACACCGTCGGGGAAACTCACGCCGATCGCCGGTCCGAAAGCTTTCGCCAAAGCGGTGAGGTCGACATGCTCACCACCATTGAGGAACGCGTCGGTCATGGCGGCCGGGATGCCGGCCAGCGTGCTCATCGCACTCGCCACGTCAGGAGTGGCGGCGCCAAGATCAGTTCGGATCGACTCCAGACTGGACGCGAAGACAACGAGGGGGCCCAGCACCGGGCCCGCCATGCCGAGAAATACGCCGCTGAGCGCCGTCGTCGAGAACGCCAACAACTGCCTACCGGTGGGAGAGATGCTGAGCTGCAACAGATCCGGGATGCCAGGCAGTTGCATGATGGCCGGAAGGAGTTCGTAGAAGGTTCGGTGCGTGTTGTCCAGCGTGGATGTGTCGGGCGCCAGGGGCGCGGTGAGCGCGGCCTGGAAATTGGCTTGTATCTGCGCTGCGATGCCCGGCAGGTCAGGCAGCTCCGTCAGGTACTTGGCCAGATTGGCGGCGATCTGCTGAAGGATCGGGGCCGGCGCGTCGCGCCACGTGTCGAACAGGGCTTGTGCGTTCACGCCCGCCTGGGAGAAGACGTCCGCCCAGTCGGTGGTCGCAGTCAGTTGGATCGCCGCCTCGGCGCGAAGGCTGAGCGGCGGCACTACAACCGGGCTCATCGCGATGGCGCTGGTACCCACCACAGCCACACCGGCTGCGATGAAGGGGCGAGGGATTGCAGGCATGTCGACTCCCCGTCGTCGTGTCACCCCTGACCCACGAGAACCGTAACTGAGAGGTAGCGGAGGAGAACCTGATTTCGGCGACGAACCACCCGATTCGGGCGGCCCGGATCGTTGCTGTGGTGAAACTACGCAAGATTTCTCGACGCCTGTGGCAACTCCCTGCGATGGTCCTTCGCCGGGCTTTCCCTGGCCGTGAATTTCGCTGGTCACGCCGGCAGATACCACCGATCGCACGCGCAAAACTGCGACTGGCCGCGTTGCCTCCATCCCGCGATTACGCCATTTGACTGCAACTCAGCTACCGGATAGGTATTTGCTTCTACGTAGTTATGTGACTACCATCACAGCCGGGTTGGGGATTTACCTCGGCAATTAAGGAAATGATCGTGAAATTGAGCTTCACCCCCTCATCTGCAGCAAAGATCTGTGCGGTATGCGTCGGCGGCCCGCTGATTGCACTCGGCATCGGCGCACCGACCGCCCTGGCGTCGCCATCTGCCGGGGCTGGCAACCCAGAGAAACAGGCATCTTCCAGCGACAAGTCGCCGTCCCCCGTCAAGGCCGGGCCGCGCAATCCGGCCACCGCCGCGCGGGTCCATGCCGCTACGGAACCGCAGCCGACCCCGGACTTGGCGGTGTCGTTCAACGGCCACAGCCTGGTCCAGTCCGGCAACGCGACGGCGACCTCGGACCCGGGCTTCAACTTGGCAGTGGCAGGTACCGGCAGCAACGCCTACGCCGGCGGCGGGCTCTTCAATTTCGCGGTTGCGACGAACAACAGCACGGCCAGGGCAAGCGGCGGGATTTTGAACTTCGCCGACGCTGAGGACAACAGCACCGCGACCGCCGAAGATGGAACATTTGTCGTCGCGCGGGCCCGGAACGGCAGCACCGCAACGATTTCCGGCGGCAAGCTCAATATCGCCGAAGCGGATAACGGCAGCACCGCCACGGTGAGCGGCGGTGACCGAAACACCGCCACCGCGGACGGCACCGGCAGCGTGGCGTTCGCGGGCAATGGCAACAACAACGAGGCCACTGCGTCCTGCGGATCCAACGCCGACGCCAGTGGTGGCGACAACCTGGTGGTCACCACGCCAGTGGGCGGCTGCCAGTAGTAACGACCTGCCAGTAGTCGCGGTGGCGCCTGGGCTGTCGACTGGCGCCACCGTGGCTGCGTTGTGCAGCGCTGTGATCCAATGTGGTCGGGCTTGGCCCCTTTGGTTCCGCCAGCGACCGCGAGGAGCACGATGCCGACCGAATCCGGCGACCAAGCAATCGACGAGATCCGCGGAGCATACGACGCGACGCCGTACTCTGCGGACTCGATCCCCCAATCGGCACCGGGTCGACTCGCCGCGATCGCGCAGCTGTTCGGGCTGCGGACGCCACCGGTAGCCAAGGCGCGAGTACTCGAAATCGGTTGTGGTGCAGCGGGGAATCTGATTCCGTTCGCCGCACTCCATCCCGACGCGCAGGTGGTGGGCATCGACCTGTCCGAGGTCGCGATTGAACAGGGTCACCGGATTGTGCACGCGGCCGGGATCGAGAACGTGGAGTTGGTCATGGGCGATATCGCGGCGGTGGATATCGCCGCGTTGGGCCAGTTCGACTACATCGTCGCCCACGGTGTCTACAGCTGGGTGCCGGAGAACGTGCAGGACGCGATGCTGTCCCTCATGAGCAGGGCGCTGACGCCCGACGGTGTAGCGTACATCAGCTACAACGTCTACCCGGGCTGGAAGTCCAAGGAGATCGTGCGCGACGCGATGCTGTTCGCCGCGCGCGACAGCGGGTCGCCGGATCAACAGGTGGCCGACGCGCGTGGCATGGTCGCCTTCCTCGAAGAAGTGGCGCCGCCGGCCTCATCGCTGGCCCGAGCTGTGGCCGAATTCCGCGAGCGTGACCACGGTTTCGATGATTCGTACCTGGTGCATGACGAGCTCGCCGGCTTCAACCGGCCGTGCTATTTCGTCGACATGCTGGCGCGGGCTGGTGCGCACGGTCTGGCGTTCCTGGCCGAGGCGCAGCCCGAGCTGATGTTCGCGGCCAACTACGGTGCCAAAGTCGCCGAACACGTAGCGCAGCACTGCGGGGGTTCGCAGTCGTTGATCGAGCAGTATCTGGATTTCGCGGTCGATCGCGCGTTCCGTCAAACGCTGTTCGTGCATGCCGATCGCGCTGTCCAGATCCGTCACACCCTCGACCGCCGCAACTTCGAGGGCTTACACTTTGCCACCGAGATGCCGGTGGTGGACGGAC
This sequence comes from uncultured Mycobacterium sp., assembly GCA_900078375.1. Taxonomy (GTDB): domain Bacteria; phylum Actinomycetota; class Actinomycetes; order Mycobacteriales; family Mycobacteriaceae; genus Mycobacterium. The sequence goes on from FLQS01000056.1 coordinate 135,013, forward strand.
CGACGCGGCTTGATCAGTCGGCTCAGACCTTTCAGTTGTCCAGTGGTGCAACGGTATCGATCGACGATGCGGTAATGAAGGCGGCCTGCGATATCCTGACGTGGCAGTCGCCGTGGACGCTGTCACGCGAGCAGCTGGTGGACTTGGTGAGCGCGGAGCTCGGCTCGTCTCCTGATGCAATCGACGAGCGGATCGACCGGCTATTGGAGTTCTTGATCGTCAATGGCCAGGCGCGCTACCGGGTCGACGCGGTGTCCCCGGATCCGGTCACCGACCCGCTGCGGGTGAATGAATCGTTAAGACGAGTAGCAGAATTCACGCTGGGCGAGGGTGACGATGCCTACACGTTCAACGTGTGGCACGAGACGGTGGCGCTCGGATCGCTGGACGCCCACGGGCTGATATTGCTTGACGGCACACGCGATTCGGCGGCACTGGTGCAGGAACTACTGCGGTTGGCGCGTGACGGCCGGATTCACCTCGAACTCGACGACGGGCTGGTGCTCACCGACGAGGTGGTGTTGCGGGACGTCTTCACCCAGTACGTCGACATCTTGCCGGAACGCTTGGAAGAGATGAAATTGGCTGCCGCCGACTGACCCCCAGGTCACTACCAGATGCGGATCCAGTCGACGAGCATCGCCGCCGGGTAGGTCCCCAGCGAAGGATCACCGCCACCGGGCCCACCGACTGCGAGGGTGAACATCGGCGACATCCAATAGCCGGGATTGTTGAACGGCCAGCGCAGGTCGGTGGGGTTGCCGTGGACCGGGATGGGCTTGGGCGGCACCGTGAAGTACGGTTTGGCGCCGTCGACATAGTCGCGCCAGAATTTGAATCCATCTTGGTCCCAGCGCATCCGCCAGTTGTGCCAGCCACCGTCGATCAATCCGGCGATGGACTTGCTTTCCCACGTCTTGCCGTTCGATGCTGCATGGACCGTGGTTCCCGGTGCCCAACTGCGGTTGCCGTAGAACTCGAAGATGTCGACCTCGCCGTCGGGCAGCGGATCTTCGTTGACTGCCCAGTAGGCGGGCCAGGCTCCCGAGGTCAGGCAGTCGAGCTTGGCCCGCGCTTCCCAGGTGTAGCCCATGGGGACCCGCCAGTTCCCCCGCACCTTGCCGCTGAAGTACTGATCGTCCTCACGAGTGGCGAGGAGCACGAGATTCGAATTTCCGTCCAGGAAGACGTTTCGCCGATCGTCGCGGTACTGGCTCTCGACCGGTGGCCAGACATCGTCCTGCCAGTTCTGAACCGTCCAATTCCCCGGGTTGGGGGCCGATCCCGCCGGTCCGTCGAAATCGTCCTGGAATAGGTAGGCCGGCGCGCCGCCCGGCGGTGCGTCAGGGCGTGGCGACGGGAACGCCCCGGCCTTCGGGAGCGGGATCGCGGCGGCCAACAGGCCCAGCCCCGACATCATCATCATGCTGCGACGGTCCAATTCGGGCACGGCTAAACCATAAGGCCTTGTCGCACGCCGCGCGACGATTCCCGAGGTCACTGCGGCAGTTCTTCACCTGCCGCCTCGCCCACGATGTAATCGGCGTACCACTCCGGGCAGTTCTCGTCGTACAGGGCCGCGTTGCTTGAGGTCGATGTTGGCCATGGCGGTGCCCTTTCGTCTTTCCGGAATGTGATTACTCCCAGCGGCAAACGTCGACCCGTACGCGCGGCCACGATCAGCGTTCCGGTCCAACATGATTCGCGGCATTTGTCGATACCGTCATTTTCGGCGGCGCGCCGTGGTGGGATCGCTGCCGAAGGCAGCACGCGGGGACGAGGCCGCGCTCGAGACCGTCCCCTGGGTTCTACCAGGGGGCCGCGACCACGCCCGGTCCCAAGTTGGTCGACTGGTCCGGGGACGGCGAGCGGGCCCTGCTCTACGACCAGATCGCCGATGAACCGACGCCCATCATCGTCGACCTGCATGCGGCGCGCAGACGGCGGTACCCATCCGGGGCGGCAATCACGATGTTCCGATCGCGACGACGGCTTTGCCCTTCATAAGTTCTCCTAGGCCGCAGGCTTGAGATAGGTGATGAGGTTGACGTCGCAGTACTCGTCGGCGAACATCCCCCGGCATCCCCGCAGGTACCTCATGTAGCGGTCGTAGACCTCTTCGGATTGGATCTCGATTGCCTTGTCCCGGCTGGCTTCCAGAGCATCGCCCCAGATGCCGAGCGTCTTGATGTAGTGCGGCCGCAGCGAGAGTACTTCGGGCACTGTGAATCCGGCGGCCTCGCCGTGTTCCTGCATCATGGTGGCTGTCGGGATCCGGCCGCCCGGGAAGATCTCGGTGATGATGAACTTGACGAACCGCAGTGCTTCGAACGTGATTTTCTTGCCACGTTCGGCCATGTCGTACGGGTGGTAACTCGTGGTGCTCTGGATCGTCATCCGTCCGTCGTCGGGCAGGATGTTGAAGCAGTTCTTGAAGAAGTCGTCGTAGCGCTCGAAGCCGAAGTGTTCGAAAGCCTCGATCGACACGATGCGGTCGACGGGTTCACTGAACTCCTCCCAGCCGTGCAGCTGGACGTCATGGGTGCGCGCGGAGTCGACCTGGTCGAGAAGCTTCGTCGTGTGCGCGTGTTGGTTGTTGGACAGCGTGAGCCCGATGACGTTGACGTCGTACTTCTCCATCGCGCGTTTCATGGTGGCGCCCCACCCGCAGCCGATGTCGAGCAACGTCATTCCCGGCTGCAGATCGAGCTTGTTCAGGTTCAGATCGATCTTGGCGATCTGCGCTTCTTCCAGCGAGAGGTCCGCGGGTTCGAAGTAGGCGCAGCTGTACGTCCGGCTCGGATCCTGAAACAGGCCGAAAAAGTCGTCGGACAGATCGTAATGAGCCTGGATGTCCTCAAAGTGGGGCCGCATCTTCGAGGTGGGCCTTTTGTCGGGCATGGCGCCTCCCGCCGTAGGGGCTGGTTGGTCCGCACCCTACGCCGGTAGGCATCCGCCGATCGGCCGATTCGGCTACCGCGCCGACACCAAAGCCGACCTCCGTCGCATCGACGGTGACAGCACCGACAGGCACGCCCAGGTTGCGCCGATCGTGATCCACATCAACGCCTGGTTCACCAGCGAATACACTCGGAATTCGCCCAGTACCTGGGCCGGAAAGCCCTCGACCACAATGCCGTCGGGCCCGCTGATCGGCCCCGGAACCTCGTGGAAGCTGGGTAACAACACGAACGCGACGAGCATGACCACGACGTATCCGCCCACCGCCACGGCCGTCGCCGGCCAACTCCCCCACCGACGCGACCATGCCAACCCGGCCGCCACTGCCACGCAGGCAGCCACCACCGAGATCACGGTGAGCGTCAGGAACGCCGAACTTCGCGCTCCGATGGTCTCTTCCAGCCCGACAGTGGGCGGATTCGCCGGATATTTCAGGGCCGGGACCAACGCGATCGCCGCGAACATTCCCGCCGAGAGCAATAGAGCCAGACCGGTGGGATCGGCCGTGGCGCCTCGCCGCTCAAGCACAGTGCGAATCATGGTGTAGGCCACCGCAAACAGCACACCCATCGCGACCGTGAAAGCGATGACCCCGACTGCGGCACCGAAGTTCTCCTGCACCGACCGGGTGAACAGCTCGTGACCATGTTCATGATCGCCCCCAGCGAGCTGGGCCTCGGCGTGCTCGCGTTCCCCTTCGTAGTCCACCGCGGCACTGATCAACGGCTCGATCATCACTCGGCTGAACGCGAAGCTGACGATGCCGCCGACTACGCCCGGTACGAGATACCGCAGCATAGGCGGCAATTCGACGTTCAGTGGCACGGGAACCCCAGCAGGTGGCGCGCGTCGTGCACGAACTCGTGGACATGGGTGTCGGAACCGAATACCGACACCGCGCCTTGGTCGTAGCCGACGAAGTAGTAGACGATCAGCGCGAGCAGTATCAGGACCGCCAACTGGAGCGGGATAGCAAGACTCGCTGCGACCGCACGCAGGTCAGCGCGCGGGACACCGAGGGCGGGATTGGCATCGTTCATCGGAAAGTCCTCGCTGTTCTAGTGGTCGTGGTCGTGGGCGATGGCGTGATCATTGGCGTCGGTGAGCGGCGGCGCGGTCAACAGCTCGTGACGGTCGACAAGTTTCTCGAGCGTCGCGACCCAGTGGTCGTAGTACTCCCACTCCCCCCGTTCGGGTTCGGGCGTGGCTTCCCACTCCCCGATCGTCGCGATCAGGGTCTCCTGGAACTCACTCCACGGGTAGTGCCGGAACTCCGACAGCGCGAGCGCAAGCCCGAAAGCGCGACGCTGCCACTCGTGGTCGAACTGCGGCGCCGCCTGATCGGTGGTGCACGTCTCATGCAACTTCATGACGCCGGACCAGCCAATGCCACGCCGATCATCGCCTCGGTGGTCACCAGATCCATCAGCATCTCGTCGGTGAAATCCTCGGTGCCGGCGGGCCTTTCGGGGATGACGAACCAACGCGAGTGGCCGCTGGAGTCCCACACCTTGATCTCGGTGTCGGCCGACAGATCAACTCCTACCTCAGCGAGCACCTTGCGCGGTTCGCGGGCGGCCCGCGACCGGAACGTCGGATCCTTGTACCAGTACGGCGGCAGCCCGAGCACCGGCCAGGGGAAGCAGGAGCACAGTGTGCAGATCACCAGGTTGTGCACCCCGGGCGTATTGGCGACGGCCTGCAGGTGCTCACCCTCAGCACCCGCCATACCGTCGGGCAGGTTCAGTTCGGCGACGGCCGCGGGGGTGTCGACGATGACCTTTGCGGCGAATTCCGGATCAGTCCAAGCCTTTACGACGATCTTCTTACCGTTGAGTGGGGTCATCTCCGTCTCGAAGTAGGCGAGCACCTTGTCGACGGTTTGCGGTGTGATGACGCCCTTCTCGATGAGCAGCGACTCCAAGGCTGCCACCTGCTTGGCGCTGATCTCCTCGCGGTCGGGCGGGTAGGCGAACTGGCCGGTCATGCTTCCTCCTCGATCGGTGCCAAATAGGCTTCGAACAGCTCGGCGTAGAGCCTCAACGGGCCGCCCTCGGCGCGCGCGCCCCAGATTTCGGCCGGGTCGAATTCGACGATGTAGATCGGCATCGGGTCACCGATCCCGTCGCCGGTGTGGGTGAAGTAGCCGTAGTCGCCCTCGAAGACACGTTCCACGATGCCGACCCGTTCACGCAGGTACCCCGGCAGCCGGCTGTGCGCGTCGGCGGGCACGTTGGTGATGCGCACCGTAGAGCCGACCGCGAACTTCGGGTGCGCGACGTCACGACGCGGGCTGTCGCCGAGGCGGAGATAAGCGATCACCTGATCGTCGATCGCCGGCAGGTCCTCCGCAGCAGCGGCCGGGGCGAGCTCGGCAATTCGTTCAGCGAGTTCCTCTTCGGTGACGTAACCCTTGTCGACAAAGAACTGGGTGATGCCACCCAACCACTTCTCGTAATAGCGGAACTTGAAGTAGTCGAAGGGGTTCATCGCCTCGGCGCCGGTGCGCAGGTCAGCCCACGTCCACTCATCTTTGAAAGCCGTTGGCACTTCGTCGATCGGGTACTCCGGCAACGCCGAGCCGAGATGGTTCGACAACCCCATCATCGCGACGTGGATGCCGAAGATGCGCTTCTCCCAATCTTCAACGAAGACACGCTTTTCCAGCGTCAGCGGCTCGGGCAGGCCTTCGAGGCCACCGAGATAGTGTTGCAGTTTCATCAGGCAGGGCTTCCTTCCGTGGGGGCGGTCTCCGTGCTGGCGCTCTTGGTCATGACCGTCGCGAGATATTCGGAGAGCAGTCCGAAGGATGCCCCGAGGACACAGGCCACGATGGCGACGAGGCCGGGGTGGGAAATGGTGGTGACCGTGACGTCGTTGCCCTTACCGGCCACCGTCGAGACGGTGGAGGCGAAGCCGACGACGACGGCGGGAGTGGTGGCCAGCAGCGGCACCCACGACGCCTGCACCATCACCGCGCTGCCAACGCCGACCGCGATGGCGGTGACCAGCAGGCTGCCACCCATCAGGTACGCGGCGTACAGGCTGGCCGACGCGATCACCACGCCGACGATGTTCGACGACACCGATCGAATCCACCCCGCCACGCCGCCGCCGACGAAGAAGAACGACGCCCAGGCCAGGAAGACGACCCAGATCGGCACCGTGATGAGTTCGGCGGTCACCGCGACCGCCACCCCGCCGAGGACGCCGATGCTCAGCGTCAAGGCTGTCCGAGAATCCATACGCTCACCTTCTGGGCAACAGGGGTAATGACTTCGCTGCGGCGCCGGAGCGAAGTACGGTGAAATCAGGTTCGTGGCAGTGGGTTTCAGTGGTGTTACGCCCGGATTGCTCTGCCCGTCAGGTCCGGACACGAATCGCGCAATTCCGGACCTCACCCCGCTGGCCCCGCCGCCCACATTGCCGTCGCACCGGACTCCCGCTACGTTGACCTCACCTCAGGTGGGGTCACCGAAAGGCAGCACCGAGTGTCAGACGAGCACCGATCGCAGCGGCCACCCGTCGCTGGGCGCCGGCCCGCGGAAGCGCAGGGATCGACGACGCCCAAGATCGTCGTGTTCGCGTTGTACGACAAGGTGACGTTGCAGGACGTGGCCGCGCCGCTCGAAATATTCGCGCGTGCAAATGATTTCGGTGCACAGTACCGAGTCATCCTGGCCTCGCCGACCGGTGAGGCCGTTGCCACGACGTCGTTCGTCTCGTTGAACGTGGACATGCCACTGGCCGAGGTGCCGGACCGGATCGACACGCTGATCGTGCCGGGCGGGGTGCCGCCCGACTTCTCCTTTACACCCGGCGAGCACGACATTCCCGAAGAGCAGACGCCGGACGTCGTCGCGGCGGCCTTGCAGATGGTCGGCGAGCTGGCGCCACGGGCTCGGCGGATCGCCTCGGTGTGCACCGGCGCGTTCGTGTTGGCCTCCCTCGGCTTGCTGGACGGCCGGCGCGCGACCACGCATTGGGCGCACTGCCAGGAGCTGGCCCGCACCTACCCCGAGATCGAGGTGGTGCCGGATTCGCTGTTCGTGCAGGACGGGCCCTACATCACCGGGGCGGGGATCAGCGCGGGCGTCGACCTCGGTCTGGCGATGGTGGAAAGCGACTACGGTCCCGACGTGGCCCGGCGGGTGGCGCGGTGGATGGTGGTGTTCCTGCAGCGCCCGGGTGGTCAAGCCCAGTTCAGCGTCTGGACCGAGGCGGCCCTGCCGGCATCGAGCGGGCTGCGCGAGATCCTCGACGCGGTGGTCGCCGATCCGGGTGCCGATCACTCCATCGCGGCGATGGCGGACCGCGCCGCGGTCAGCGAGCGGCACTTGGTACGCATGTTCCACGATCAGGTCGGGTTGACCCCGGCCCGGTTCGTCGAGCAGGCGCGACTGGAGGCGGCGAAGGTGATGCTGGCGACCGGTGATAGCGGTCAGGAAGCCGTCGCTCGGCGGGCCGGTTTCGGATCGGCGGACACCATGCGGCGTACCTTCCGCCGCGCGCTGGGTGTCTCACCCAGCACGTACCGGAGTCGATTCCGGACGACGGGGATCCATCGCTAGTTTTGTGGCGGTCCAGTCGTCGCGCGACGTGGTTACTTCACCCGCACGATATCGTGGGCGCGGAGCCCCAGCCGTTGCAGCTGGAACTAGACGCCTCGGTGTCGCACGTGATGCTGACAGTCTGCCCACAGCAGGTGAATGTGTGGGTCCAACTTTTATCCCCGCGCAGTCTGTGGGTAATCACGTATCCCTGGTCGGCCGGGCGTATGTCGAATTCCACATCCGTGTCTTTTCCTAGCGAACGAACCTCCATCGCCACCATCTCCTTGTATCACGGTGCAACTTTGTGTCTCGCTTACATCGACGATCGGGCCAGAATTCCCGAGATAGAGATGGTGTTGTACCCAATCCCTTTGAACCGGAGGCCCTTAGCAGTCGGGGCAGTCAACCTCAACTGACGTATAGATGTACTTGTCACCGCCGCACGTCTGACACGTACGGCCAAGGTGGGTGCCAGTGCCCTCACATGAAGGACAGGTCTCCTTTTCCTTCTTTACGATGCGCCCTTTTCCTTTACATGTCTGGCATGTCATGTGGCCGACGGTAATCACCCGGTATGCCACGACGTAGGGCCCAAGGTCCTGTTTCGGTGGGACAAGAGAACGCTGCGATCATCCCGAGTCAGGCGGTTTCCCGGCGACCGATCGCGGGCATTAAGAAGCGCATGGATACCCTGCCGCGACTCCGGCACGCCGAGCACCGGATCGTGAAAATTCAGCGACGGGTGTGGCTGGCTCAGGTGCTGATGTGGCCGACGATCATCGTCGGGGCGTTGTTGTCGGCCGGCGCGCTGATGTGGTTCCTTCGGCGCCGCTCCGCGGGTGGCCGGCACGAAATGCCGGATCTCCCCGGAGCGCACGAGGCAGGCGCGGTTGGGTCAACTACTGGCTGACTAGCTCCGGATGGAATGTGGCAGCCATCCGGCGCATGCCATCGCGCCAGTCGACGGTCGTGCCTCCGATGAGCTCGTGCATCTTGGTGACGTCCAACGGATTTCCGCGCAACGTCTGCTCCGTCTCTTCGAACACCGGCTCCTTGCCGACGAGCGAGCCGAGGTAGGTGCACCATTCTTGGAGGCTGACGAATTGGTCGCCACCCCAGTTGACGGTGGTAACCGGAACTGAGGCCACCTCAAGCAGTTTCGGGATCATCGCGATGATGTCGTCTTCGTGGATCGGGTTGTACACGGCGGGTCCGCCGGGCGGGACAGGGATGGGCATGTCGCCGAGCATCATGTCCAGGTGGAAGAGCGGCCAGCCACCGTTGTTTCCGTACGGGACGTTGAGGCGGGCAATGGTCGCCGGTACTCCGAGAGCGCGTGCCATCGTCGCGACAACGACTTCCCCGGCGATCTTGGTGATGGAGTAAGTGGGAAGCAGAGGCTTGTGGTTGTCGCCGAGAACGGTGCGCTCGGTGCGGTGTTCGTCGCCCGGCGGATCGTAGACGGCCCCGGATGAACAGTGCAGGAACGCTTTCGCGCCGCGGCAATGTGCCATGAGAAGACCTGCCGATTCCGCGTTGGCCGCCATGTCCTTGTCCCACCGGCCGCTTTTCGCCACGCCCAGGTTGAGGACGTAGTCGAAGTCCGACGGGAGGCCGGTGAAGTCGCCCGCAGCCATGTTGACGGCCTCGCATCGGACGTCGGCCTTCTCGAGGCGTTCACGCGCCGCAGCGTCGGTGAAGCGGGCGATGCCCCACACCTCGTTGTCGGCCGCCAGGGCCAGGGCGATAGGGACGGCAACCTGGCCGCTTGCTCCGGTGATCAAGATCTTGGATCCGCGCATCGGCTGATGGTAGGCAGCTAGCCGGCTAGTGGCAGGGATTTGTCCCGAAGTGCCCCCAGTCGGACTCGAACCGACACTCTGTGCGGAGCACGGGCGAGGCGCTTCCGACTACTTAGGCGAAACAGCTCGCCGACACGCGCATATCGACTGCAACGCCTGTTGTGCCACCTGAAGCACTCCTGACCCGTCATTGTCTGCAGCCGGTTCATAGCTGAACAAAATGATTGCGGATCAACGAATCTGCGTCAGGCAAGTGCCCGCTCCAGTATGTCGGTGTAGGCCTTCGGAGTGATCTCATTGACACGGCGGCCAAACGGCCGCTCGTAGCGAGGAATGTCATGTCCCCCTCTGGGTCGGATCGTTTTCGGCGCTGAGGACCACGACGCGACCCTTCCATCCCTGGAATGCGGCAGCGTTGACGGCCTTTGTGCGGATCGGATCGGCGGCTACGGCAAAATGCGACACCACGTCGGCGCGGCACAACTCCTGCTGGACGACCGTGGTGATGACATCCGCCAACTCGGTCCGCTGCGGCTGGGGTAGCTCAGCAACCACGGTTAGTGGCAAAAGTCCCTGACCAGTAGCCAATAGTCCCGCTCGTTCGACGGCCTGACTTTTGGCACGACGATTGTCGATGCAGCCGTTCCCGAGCAAAGCCCTCGGCCAGCGCACGGACGGGTTGATCGACGACTGGGACGACACGCGATGATCGAATGCTTATGGGACAGAAGGCATACCGAGTTAGTAACCGCAAACAGTGGAAGACTCGGATCGCCATTCCGCGAGCCAGAAAATGGCGAAACCACAACGAGCCAAGGGCCCATCATGGGTCTCCAGGTCCAGGGCGATTCGATTAGGTACACCCGGCATGAGCGGATGGGACCAACGGCCCTGCTCGAATTGGGGCGGGCGACGTAGCCTCGCACTTAGGGAGCAGCGCAGGGTGTGGCGCTCTAGTTTGAGGAGAATGTCATGGACTGGCCAACAGCCGCGGTCTTGATCGCAGTAGTCATCGCCGTCATGGCGATTGTCAGTACATATATCGCTGCCCGCTTCTCGAAAAAGTAGGCCTGCAGAATACGACTGACCGTGCCGACGTTACGTGGCTGGCCGCCGCACCGGCCGTACTACGCAGCGCGGCGATAACGATATGTGCGGGGGCGATTGCGTTGGAGAGCTTCGACTTTCGGGGATTGTCGATCACCTATGAGCGCACCGGCCAGGGTGAGCCGGTAGTCATGCTCCACAACGGTGGCTCGTCGCATGCAATCTGGAAGGAAGTGGCGAACAGACTGGCCGGCAAGTACGAGGTCTTCGCCCTCGACCTGCTCGGGTTCGGCAATTCGGCCAAGCCGGGCGGGGGCTACACGTTGGTCAACTACGTAGCGATGCTGGAGGAGTTCGTCAGCTCGCGAGGACTGGAGAAGGTCGCGCTTGTGGGCAACTGCATGGGATGCGCCATCTCGCTGGCGTTCACCGAACGGCATCCGGACAAGGTGAAGGCCTTGGTGCTCTGCAACCCGCTCACTGAGTCGACCTTCCTGGGTGGCTGGTTGGGACCGTTCCTGTGGTTGCGGGAGCGGATGCCCGGAATCAATCGGCAGGTGTACCGGTTGCTCGGACACCTGAAGCTCACCAATGGCATCGGCTCGGTCGCCACCGCGTTCCAGCTGGGGCCGCGGGGCCGTGCCCTCAAAGTCCATCGCAACCCCGACGTCTGCGGCCCCTATGCGGCCACCGGCCAGCTGGAGTCGCTGCTCGGCGTACTCGACGACCTGGAGAATTACTCGGTCATCGACAACCTCGCGCCCCAGCCGGGGTTCCCGCCCATCTGCACGATCTGGGGGCTGAAGAACAAGATCGTCTCGCCCGAAGCGGGACGGCGGCTGAATTCGACCCTCCACCCCACGCGCGAGGAGTGGTTACCCGATTCCGGCCACCTACTGATGCTGGAGCAGCCGGATGAGGTCGCCGCGATCATCGACGGATTCCTGCAGACTGCCGCGAGGACGCCGGCCTGAGATGGAGCCTTTCCCCGACGACATCTTCAACCTCGCCGACATCGTGTTGCGGGTAGCGCGCGAGGACCCAGAGCGCACCGCGGTCATCGACCTCGACGGCTGGGAGAGCTACGGCACGCGCCGCTACAAGCACCACACCTACGCCGAGCTGTCCGCCGACGCCGAATCAGTCGCCATGGGACTGCGTGAGATGGGCATTGCCGAATTGACCCGCATCGTCTTCATGTCGCCTCCAAGCTACGAGACCTGCGTCATGGGTGTGGCGCTGACTCGGGTGGGCGCCTTCTCCATCTGGATCGACCCCGCGGTCGGCTATCGCAACATCGCGGAACGGCTCAGCCGCGTGAAGCCGGAGGCGTTCCTCGGCAACGCTCTCGCGCACCTCGGACGGATCACGTTCGGATGGGGTCCTCGAGACCTCCGCAAGCTTGTTCTCACGGAAAGCCCACTCTTGCCGGGGGTCGAATTATCACCGGGTTTCCACCCTTCCCCGGCGCGCGATCAATCAGGTCGCTGCGAAAAGAAGCGGCCGCCGAGCCGCGGCCGCCACGCGTCGGGCCCGACGACCCCTGTGCCGTCCTCTACACCACCGGCAGCACCGGGCCGGCGAAACCGTCGCTGTACTTGCACCGCAACTTCTGTCAGGTGTTCCGCAACGCGCAGCACAGCTGGCGCTGGGATCCGGACAACGAGATCCCGGTGGATATGGCCGTCTTCCCCGCGTTCCTGTTCATCCCCATCAGTGCCGGCGGAACAATGGTGGTGCCGCCCATCGACTTTGCCCGGCAGGGCCCGGCCCAGGTGGATTCGGCCGGACTGATCCAGGTCATCAACGACTGCAAGGTCGGGTCATTTTTCGCCGCGCCGATCCTGATCGAGAACCTGGCTCAGGAAGCGCTTGCGCGCAACCTGACGATGCCCTCGTTGAAACGGGTCATCGGGGCTGGGGCGCCGATCTCCGGCCCGGTCGAAGAAATGATGAACGCGGTGATGGCTCCCGGCGGAGAGGTGGCGGCGAACTACGGAGCCACCGAGGCCATGCCATCGACCGAGCTGGGCAGCCGCGAGCACCTTGACGGCCTGTGGGATTTGACCGAGCGGGGCGCCGGCGTGTGTGTGGGCTACGCCCTGCCGGGCGTCGAACTGAAGGTCATCGACATTGTGGACGGTCCCATCGACTCCGTCGAGGAAACGTCGGAGCTGCCGACAGGGCACATCGGCGAAATCCTGGTGCGGGGCAGGCATGTGAGTCCCGAGTATTACCTCGACCCGGAGAGCACACGCAAGAACAAGGTGCCTGACCCGCACGGGGATTGGCACCGCTTCGGGGATGTCGGCTACCTCGACGCCCAAGGAAGGCTCTGGGTCTGCGGTCGGGTGTCACAGCGGGTGAAGGCAGCGGGCGGGAACGTCTTCCCGCTGCAAGTCGAGCCGCTCTTCGACGCACACCCCAAGGTGAGGCGAAGTGGACTGGTGGGAGTGCCAGGACCGGCAGGCGAGCTGCCCGTCCTCTGCGTCGAGATCGAGCCCGACGTCGGCAAGGACGAACTCGACCGCCTGCGCCGGGAACTGCTTGCGCTGGCTGCGGATTCCGAGATGGCGAACACGATCCACGCCATCCTCTTCAAAGACACGCTGCCGGTGGATCCGCGCCACAACTCCAAGATCGAGCGCGGTCGCCTTGCCAAGTGGGCGGCCCGGCAGTTGTTGTCTGGATCCCGGCCGGTGCCCCAGTCGGACTTCAGAAGGTTGGCGACGTTGGCGAGCGACGACGGTTCTTGAAGCTACTGCGGAGGTTTCCTCGCTCCAATTCTTTCGAGAGAGAAGCGACGCTGGCCGTACGAGGCACGTCCTCAGATCGACTAGGGGCACCGCAGACCCCCTCGGCTTCCGAGTGGTTGGACGGACGGTGCCGAATGGTCTGGAAGCGTAGGGCGCCAGCACTTGCTCAGTTCCAACTCAAGCTCAGCGAGGCGCCTGGTGCCCCCAGTCGGACTCGAACCGACACTGTGCGGATTCCACGAAGGGGAGAGCCGCGCTTCGCGACCTCGGTAATGGTTCGCTGCAGACCGATCACCAACACATCACCGGTACAGGTCCAACTGCGTGGAGGTCCATCTGAATGAGTTCGCTGACCGGCGGCGTCATCGGCACCGTCGTGCCCGTCAGACGCCGGGCTGCTCAACAAGTGCCGAAAGGTCATACCTCGCACCAGCGCCTCACATAACGCCAAAGCGCCAGCCGGCCCCTTTCTCATCAGGGGCCGACTGGCGCTAAGGGGTCAGACTTACTTGCTGGCCGTACCGGGCCTGCCGGACTTGGCCGACGAGCCCTTCTTGCCGGCGCCGGCATTCGATCCCGCCTTAGTGTCGCTCGACGAGGAATCGGAACCGCCGGTGGCCGAAGCAGCCGGGCTGGCCTTCGCGCCAGTGGCCGTGGAACCGCTGCTGCCAGTCGAGGATTCGGCCGCAGCAGGCACCGCGGTGGTATCGGCTGCGGTGGACGCAGCCACGCTCTCCGAGGCCGCCTTGGCGGCACCACGTGCCGACCCCGCCGTGCCGAGAGCCTTCGGAGCGGCGGTCGTCAGGGTGACCGACTTAGCAGCGGTGGGCACCGCCGCCGCGGCACTGGAGGACGCCGCCGCGGGCGGCGGGGTGGCTCCGATCGCTTGGGCGATGACGTCCCGCAGCGCAATCAGGCTGGAGATCGGTCCGCTGGCCAGGAACCCGAAGTTGGGGTCGTAGGGCGTCAGGAGGCCCGGGGCAGGCAGGAATCCGAGGATCGTGCCCGAACCGTTGAGGAAGCCGTCAACCAGATTTGCGGGAAGATTTACCAGAGTGTTGATGACGGCACCCGGGTCGCGGGCGACCACTCCGTCGTACACATCCTGCGTAGCCTGCACGGCGGCGTTGATCGTCGACACCAGCGGGAACGTCATGGGCAGGATGACCTGGAACACCGCGTCGGGCAGTGTGGCGAACGCCTTGGCGAAGTTGTTCACCGTGCTGACCAAGGGGCGCGTCGAATCGGACACGGCCTGAACGGCCGCCAACGCGAGCGGGATCACGATCTGGTTGTTGAAGGTGTCGAAGGCACCCACGATGTCACCGCTTTGGAGCTGGCCGCGAGCGGTAGCGATCGCACCCGGGATGCCGTCGAAGATCAGCTTGAGGGTTGCCGCACCGCTATTAAAGGCCGTCTGCAAGGCCTTCAGGCTGGCGATCTGGTTGGCGACGATCTGGCTGAGGATCGGGGCGGGACTGGCGGCGATCTGTTGACCGATCGCACCGAGATTTGCTGCGGACTTCTGGAAAACCTGTACCCAGTTCTCGATCGGGTTTACCGCGGCGCTGAGCTCGACGCTGACCGACGACACCGTTCGCTGCATCGCCTGGCCGGCGGGCATCGGCGGCGCCAGCGGCGAAATCGCGATCACACTCGCTCCCAAGAGCGCTACACCAGCGGTGGCGTACGGACGAACAGCAGCGTTCATAACTCTCCTTCGACTGAAAATTGCCCCCTAAGCGCCAAAAGGTACCGCACCTTACTCGTCAGTAAGTAGTGGTTCCGGAAACTTCTTTTGACCCCGGAAGCAACCCAGATAGCTGGGCTACATTCTTGACGTGCGCGGTGTACGCACTGTTCACGTCACTATTGACAGCTTCGGAACGTTGCCAGCCGATGAACGACTGGGGGTGATCAGCTACCTTTTCCGACCGATTATCTTACTTGCGGGTAAGATAATCGGTTTGCTGAGACCGTCGGCTAAGTTACTTTTCGGTACCATAACCAGGCTTATGTTAATTTCAGACTGTTTGCGCGCCGTGCCGACAGCGCAGCGGCGGCCGCGGCGGCCGCGGCGGCGGGCTGAAATCGGGCACAGGCCTGCGGGCCCCCTCGGCCCCGGGCATCCCGTGCGGTCGCCACGCATGTACCGGCGAGTTTGCTGAGTGGCCGAGAATTCATGGCACGCCAACGGGGCGGGCAGGCATACCCGATCATCGCGGGGGATACAACAGGTTCAGTTCCGCCGACATCGCCGACTTCGTCGGCATCCGGCAAGCGCGCATCCACCATCTCTTCCGGGTCAAGGCCGACCTGGTGTACGCCTTGGTCTCGCGCTACCGCCCGCAGGCGGCATCCGGGCTGACCAGCGCATCCCTCGCGTCACCACGGAAGGTTGTGGCCGGCGGTGAAGAGGCGTCGGGCACGTCGGTAGTGAGTGCCCCCGGTCGAACTCGAACCGACACTTGTGCAGCTGTTGAGTCCCGCTGGTCGCATTCAGTCCGGATCAGATTGTTAGGCAAGTCCTTTGAGCATGAGGTTCCAATACAGGATGGGCAGCCCTTACTTCTTGAGGTACCAGTACACCCGGTGCGGCGCCGTCGGATCCAGCAACGGGAACGACGGTTCCAGCTTCAAGTCGTAGTCGAACTCGGCGAGCAACATCGCGTGCGAGGACGTGACGATCGGGCTCGAGGGTGGCCGTCGTAGGACGCCGGCAGCGGTCGATTCTGCGGGAACGCGTCGACATTGGTGACCACGACGGGAACCTGCGTGCGGATCGCGGCGCCGGTCTTGGAGTTCGGTGACGAACCTGCGTCGGGGTAGCGCACGTGCTGCAGGGTGTGCTTGTCCCGATACGCTTACTTCCCGCAGCTACGCATCCTTGGTCTACCCGGTCGCCGAATCCTCGCCTCCCCCGCCCGCCGGTTCCGCCACCGCGGCGGTCACCGACCCGCACCGCCGGCCATGCCATTGGCGGATTTCTGTAATGCTCAGCCGAAGCGCGGCACGACCAGGTTGGCGAGTTCGATGTCGTCAGCGCGGTCCTGATCGGTCCACGCCCCCTTGATCTGAGCCACCTTGATGCCAATCAACAGTCCGTCCTTCACCGCCACGATGCTCTCGGCCGGCCCGAACCAGTAAGCCTCGTACTCAACGCCCTCAACGCGGTTGTCGGCGCGGATCACATTGAAATGATTGACGGGCGCGGTGGGGTCGGTGGGCACCGGGTAGATCAGGACGGACACCTCCCGTGTGCTGCCGGTGTAGTAGCAGCCGTCGTCGCCCACGGGCAGCGGTGGCGTGGCGTCGAAGAAGAGCTGTCGCTGGGCGTCATCGCCCGCGTACTTCTTGGCGACTTCCGGAGTAAGCAATTCGCACGCCTGGCGTGTCAGCGCGGCGCCGGCAGGTGCCGCACTGGTCGGAGATGCGCCTGTCGGCGCCGCGCCCGTCACGCTCGCCGGGGCCGCGCTCGTCACGGTTGTCGCCGGCGGCGGAGAGCTCGGTCTCTGGCACCCCGTCATCGCCGCGATGGCTGCGGCACTCATGAACGTTGCCAACAGAATTCGGGTAGACATCAGACCCCCTCGAGCTTGACGATGCGGCGGTTGCCGTCATCGACTACGTATACCGCGCCTTTGGTGTCGACAGCAACGCTGACGGGACGTTTGAGTCCGGTGAACGGCAGCACCGTTGGCGTGTCCGATCCGGGGTTGAGTTTCAGTATCCGATCCTTTTGTGCGTCAATCACATACAGCGCGCCCTTCGCGTCGACGGCGATGTTGATGACGCCATTGAGGCCAGGGAACGGCACCACCGACGGACTGCTCGCCCCCGGTTCCAGCTTCAGCACACGCTTGCCATTGCCGTCTCCGACGTACAGGTTGCCTGCGGCGTCGAGAGTCATCCCTGCGACGATGTTCATGTGCTGGAACGGCAACTCTTCTGGTGTTTTCGACCCGGGCGCCGCCTTGGCCACCTGAACGGCCAGACAGCATCCGCCACCTGAGTCCACTCCGCCGCCGTTCGTGCCGTAGACAGTTCCTGCGTCGTCCACCGCCCGAATCGCGCTCCACTTGCCAAGATTGGGCAGTGGTACCACCGTCTGCTCGTCGGCTCCGTGCGCGAGCTTCACCAGTTTGCTCGGCTCCTGCCCGCCGTCAACGACCCATACCTCGCCGGAAGGATCAGCCATCACGGTGGCGCGCGTGAACGGCAGCACCTTCTGGGTATTCGATCCGGCAGGTAACTCGAGCACCCGATTGGACCCGTTCCTGGTCGCGTCGATATCGGACACGAACACGTTGCCCCCAGCATCGACCGAGACATCGTAGGGCCCGTTCAGGTCAGAGAAGGGGAGCACCGACTGGATGGGCGCCGGAGCCGGCACCTCGCTCGACCTCGACGGGGCGGACGCGTGACTGCATCCGGTGACGCCGACTGCGAGCACGAAAAGCGTTGCAATCAGGCGCCTCATCAGTTCGCCGCCATCTTGACGACCCGGCCGAAGCCGCTGTTGTCGATCACATACACATTGCCTGCGCCGTCGACTGCGACACCCTCGGGTCCGTTGAGACCGGAGAACCGCAGCTCGGTCGAGTCGGTCGATCCGGCGGCCCTCTTGAAGACCTGTCGGTTGATGGTGTCGGCCACAAAGATGTCACCGGCGGCATCCACGGCGAAGCCGCCGTCCAGTCCACCGATCGCGAGCGTGCTCTGATCGTTCGTACCGGCCGCGATCTTCACGACCCGGTGGTTGCGCGAGTCAGCGACGTAGACATTGCCTGCGCCGTCCGCTTCCACACCGTCGGGATATGTCAGGTCCGCGCTGAGCGGTATCACCGTCTGCTCGTTCGATCCCGCAGGCAGCTTCACCACTCGCGCAGCGCGGTCGGTGACATAAACGTCGCCGTCGTTGTCGACCGCGACATGTTGGGGGTGGTCCAGGCCGGTGAAGGGCAGTGCCGTCGGGTCGTTCGACCCGGCCGCCAACTTCAGTACGCGGTTGCCGGCGAAATCGACGACGTAGACATTGCCCGCGCGGTCCACAGCCACATCGTTGACACCCTTCAGCTTGATGGGCAACTCCGACTGGCTAGCCGAACCGGCAGCCAACTTGAGTACACGCCCCTGCTCGCCGAGATAGATGTTCCCGTCCTTGTCCGCCGCAATGCTGCTGGGATACGTCGTGCCCGTGAACGGCACGACGGACTGCCGGTTCGTCGGCGCGGGCGGCGCCTCCCTGGGCGAGTCCTTCACCGCGGTGAAAGGCAGATCTGCCTTGCCGATCTCGACGAGCCGATCGGGCATGACCGCGATCGACTCCACACTCCCCTTGCCCGCTGTCATCGAAGAGTCAAGCGCGACTCGGTATTTCAGCGTTACGGTCTTGCCCTTGAGCAGCGGTTGCATGTCGGTGTATCCGCCGAGGAAATCCATTCCGGTGGTGATGACCCCGCCCTTCAACGGAACCCATCTGCCGGTGGCCGAGTCGAAGCGGTCGACGTGGCCCTCGGGCAGTCCCATCGGGTTGGTCGCGCAGCTGCATTTCGTCAACACCGTCGTGACTCCGACGTTGGGATAGTCGACCGGCGAGTTGTTGCAGAGCGTCACGTCGACCTCCACCGGCGGGTCGCCGGGCTTGACGGTGCCCGACGGGATGCCGGTCATGATGACGGAGATCCTGGCCTCGGCAGGGACCGGGCGGTACTCCTCGGCAGCCGGCATCGGCGCGCTGGCGGGGTCGACCTCGCACCCGCCGACCTGGGCGGCAGCCGTCGTGGTCGAGGTGGTCGGTGCGGAGTGGGGCCCATTCGAGGAGCACCCGACGAGGGCAATGGTCGCCGCGGCGGTCGCGGTTGCCATCAGTGCGAGCTTCGAGATTCTCATGCCTTGTCCTTGGTCAGTGACGATGTCTCCGCACAGGCTGCAGTGCTCCTCTTGGCGCTTTCTTGGTGCCGTCGAGCGTAGTCTGCGCCGCAGGTCGGGCCAGGCGGTCCGCGCGCCAAGAATCCGCCAAGCGTCGCCATGAACCGTGTTTCCAACGCAAACACCGACCCGCAAGGAAACCAACACATGTTCACCTCACGCATCACCAAGCCGGCCATCGCAGCGGGCGTGATCGGCCTGGCCGCGCTGCTCGCCGCGGGCACGGCCAACGCCGAGACCGCCGACGATCAGTTCGTCGGCGCGCTGCAACAGCAGGGCATCGGCTTCGGCAGCCCGGAGTCAGCCATCAAGGTCGCCCACCACGCGTGCGACGCGCTCGGCGCGGGCATGGAGCCCAGCGACATCAGCAGCAACATCGCAGGCGCGAACGGCCACATCGATCGACAGACCGCCCTGGTCATCGTCGTCGACGCGGCGATGGCGTACTGCCCGCAGTTCGTGCATCAGATGGCGAACGGCGCGACGGTCGTCGGACCAAATCACTGACGCGCCAACACAAAAGGCGCGGAAGCGTCCGGGGCCTGTCGCATTCGAAGCGAATTTAGAAAGCCGCCTCGTCCAGTTCCATGCTGGCACCGGCGTCGAGCGCCTCGATGGCCCACCGCGGCATCCCGCTGCAGTAGCCGAGAACCAGGTCAGCGAGTCAGGAGGCGCACCGAACCGAGGTCGACCTTGTACAGCTCGGCGGGGTTCTCCTGCGCGGCCTTCACGCCGCCGGTCAGCTACCAGCCCAAATAAGGTGCCCCCAGTCGGACTCGAACCGACACTGTGCGGATTTTAAGTCCGCTGCCTCTGCCAATTGGGCTATGGGGGCTTCGCTGGCACGAGGGTATTCGATCGTCGCGCAGCCGGGACCATCGGCGTCGGTAGCGTGGACTCCTCACCCCATACCCATATAAGGAGCGTCCATGGCGGTCACGTTGATCAATCCCAATGGCTTGCCCAACCTCGGTCTGTACCAGCAAGTTGCCGTGGCCACCGGAGCGCGTCTGGTGTTTGTCGCCGGCCAGGTGGCGCGCACCGCGGACGGCGCCCAGGTGGGCGAAGGTGACCTCGCCGCGCAAGTCGAACAGTGCTATCGCAACCTCCACACCGCGCTGGCCGCCGCCGGCGCAACCTTCGACGATGTGGTGAAACTGACTGTCTATCTGGTGGATTGGACTCCAGACAAGATGGAACCGTTCATGCAGGGAGCCGCACGCGCGTTCGAGGCATTGGGGATACCCGCGCCCACGCCACCGTTGACCGGTATCGGCGTCGCCGCCCTCGCCGAACCGGATCTGCTCGTCGAGATCGAGGCCACCGCCGTCGTCGATTAAGACGTCAACCGCCGTGACACAGCACGACACCCCGGGGGAAGGGGCCACCCGGGGTGTCGTGAGCCGCGATTTAGGCGGCGACCGCCTCCTTCTGCGCACGCGACTGGCCGTCATCGAGCATCGTCACCTCGTCGAACGGGTCGCGACCCGACAGCACCCCATTGACTTTGGCCATGTCCACGGTCTTGGTCCACGAGCCGACCAGCAGGGTGGCCACGGCGTTGCCGGAGAAGTTCGTCACCGCCCGCGCTTCGGACATGAACCGGTCGATCCCGACGATGAGTCCGACGCCGTCGAGCAGTTCGGGGCGATGGGCCTGCAGTCCGCCGGCCAGCGTCGCCAGCCCGGCCCCGCTCACCCCGGCCGCACCCTTGGACGCCACGATCATGAACACCAGCAGACCGATCTGCTCGGCCACCGACAGCGGATCGCCCAGCGCGTCGGCGATGAACAGCGAGGCCATCGTCAGATAGATCGCCGTGCCATCCAAGTTGAACGAATACCCGGTCGGCACAACAACACCCACCGTGCTCTGCTGCACACCCAGGTGCTCCATCTTCGCGATCAGCCGCGGCAGCGCCGACTCCGACGACGACGTCGCAAAGATCAGCAGGTACTCCCGCGCCAGGTAGCGCACCAGCTTGAAGATCGATACCCCCGACACCGTGCGCAGCAGCGTCCCGAGCACCCCGAACACGAACACCACGCACGTCAGATAGAAGCCGAACATCAGCGTCAGCAGGTTGGTCACCGCGCTCCACCCGGTCAGGCCCACCACGTTGGCCATCGCCCCGAACGCACCAATCGGCGCCAGCCACAACACCATTGCCAGGATCTTGAACACCAGCCGTTGCAGATGCTCCACCCCGCGCAGGATCGGCTCACCCTTGGCGCCCATCGCCTGGATCGCGAACCCGACCAGCAGCGCCACGAACAACCCCTGCAGCACGTTGCCGTCGGTCAGCGAGCTGAACAGCGACGTCGGGATGATGTGCTGGATGAAGTCCACCAAACCGCCTGACTCGTGTGCCTTTTCGGCCAGCTCGGCACCCTTTCCGGCCGCCGACCCCGAGAGCTTGAGGCTGCCGCCGGGATGTAGCAGGTTGCCGACCAGCAGGCCGATGCCCAACGCGATCGTCGACATCACCAGGAAGTAGCCGAACGCCAGCCCACCCACCTTGCCGACCGTGGCGGCCTTGCGTACCGATCCGATGCCCAGCACGATCGTGCAGAAGATGACCGGAACGATCATCATCTTGATCAGGCTGACGAACATCGTCCCCAGAACGCCGACCTCCTTGCCGACCGCCGGGGCCACCAGGCCGACGATGACACCGCCGACGACCGCGACGATGACAGCGATATACAGCCAGTGCGTGCGATCCCGGCGCTTGGGCGCCTCGGGCTTATCGTCGCGGCCTGGACGATCCACAACCGTGGTCATGAGCGGTTTCCTTCCGGTTTATGAGCAATAGGTCTGCAAGGATGGTTTATCCCCACGTGACGCAGGTCACGCTTTAGTTCATTACGTTCAGAGGTGAACAGTGGCCGTACTCCCCCGCTCGCTGGCCGGGCAGGCCTTCGCGCTGCAGGCTTCGGTCATCGTGCTGGTGGTCTTGGCCGGCAGCGCGCTCGCCCTGCTGGACGCCAAACGCGACGCCGACGAGGCCGCCCGCCAGCAGGTCACCGCCATCGCTGTCGCGCTGGCCGACTCCCCCTCGACCGCCCGGGCCATCGAAAGCGGCGACGCCGCACAGGTTCTCCAACCGGTGACCGAGGCCGTCCGCAAAGGCACCGACATCGCCTTCATCACGATCATGGCCCCCGACCGCACCCGGTTCACCCACACCAACCCCGACCTCATCGGCCAGAAGTACATCGGCACCATCGAGCCCGCACTGCGGGGTGAGACCTACACCGAGGTCTACACCGGCACCCTGGGCCCGTCGGTGCGCACGATCGTCCCGGTGCGCACCGCCAGTGGGCATCTCATCGGGCTGGTCGCCGCCGGTATCACCACCGAGAACCTGGCCGCGCGTTGGCGTTCCCAGTGGCCGGCGATCGTCGGCTTCGGCGCCGCGGCGCTGGCCCTGTCCTTCGTCGGCATCTGGGCAATTCGCCGACGCATCCTGCACCAAACCCACGGGCTGGCGCCCGACGAGCTGCGGGTGATGTACGACCACCACGACGCGATCCTGCACTCGGTTTCCGAGGGCCTCATCGTCCTCGACCGCAACGGTGTGGCCCTGGCAAACGACGAAGCGCGCCGCCTGCTGGCCCTGCCGTCCGGTCCCATCACCCGCACCGACCTGCCAGAGTTCTTGCGCGGCAACGACCCCGGTGTGCGCGACGAGGTTCGCCTCACCGACGATCGGGTACTCGTGGTCAACCGTTCCCAGGTGAGTGCCTCGGACTCCGAAGTCGTCACGATCCGCGATCGCACCGAATTACAAGGCGCACTGGGCGAATTGAGCTCCCTGCAAGGCTTCACCGATTCGCTGCGGGCGCAGGCCCACGAGTCGGCCAACAAGCTGCACACCGTCGTCACGCTGGTCGAAATGGGCCGCCCCGACGAGGCGGTCAAGTTCGCCACCCAAGAGCTGGCGTTGTCCCAGCAGCTCGTCGACCGGGTCTCCGACGCCGTCGGCGAACCCGCGCTGGTCGCCCTGCTGCTCGGCAAGACCGCCGAAGCCGACGAGCGCGGTATCGCGCTGACCATCACCGAGGAAACCCACCTGCCGGCCGAGGCCCTGCTGAGCCCCCAGGAGATGGTCACCGTGTTGGGCAACCTCATCGACAACGCCATGGACGCCTGCGACCGCGACGACCCATGGGTCGAGGTCACCGTCAACCAAGACACCCAGGGGCTGCAGATCCAGGTCGCCGACAGCGGCCCGGGCATGAACCCCGACACCTTCCGGCGCGCCATGCAGCGCGGCTATTCGACGAAATCCGACGCCGACGCCGGCCACCAGGGCCTGGGGCTGGCGCTGGTCGCCCAGATCGTCAACCGCCACGGCGGGACTCTGAGCGCTGACGTCACCTACGGCTCGGTGGTGACGGTGACGATCCGATGATCAACGTGCTTATCGTCGAGGACGAGCCGCTGATCGCGGAGGCACACCGCACGTATCTGACTCGACTGCAAGGGTTTACCGTCATCGGGCTAGCCCAGACCGCACGCGACGCGATGCGGATCGCCGCGGAGGCGCAGTCCCCCGTGGATCTGGTGCTGCTCGATCTCGGCCTGCCCGACACCAGCGGGATCGCCCTGGCGTCGGCGCTGTCCGGGTTGCGGCCCGCACCCGACATCATCGCGATCACCTCCGAGCGCGATCTGGAGATGGTGCGCGCCGCGGTCGCGCACGGCGCCCTGGCCTACCTGCTCAAGCCGTTCACGTTTGCCGCATTCCGTGACCGCCTCGAGCGCTACCGCCGCTACCGTGAGGCCCTGCCGGCCGGGACCGACGCCGCCAGCCAGGCCGAAGTCGACCGCGCGTTAGGCGAACTGCGGATCGGCACCGACAAATCCGTGAGCCCGAAGGGCGCCGCACCAGCCACTACCGACGAGATCGCCCGAGCCGTCCGCGACCGTGCCGACGGGCTGACCGCCGATGAGGCCGCCAAATTGGTGGGGGTATCCCGGGTGACGGCCTGGCGCTACCTGGAACGGCTGGCCGACGACGGCACCATCACCCGCATCACCGAATACGGCAAGACCGGCCGCCCCAGCACCCGCTACCAGTGGCGTTAGGCATCGTCGAGTCAGAAGACAGATCGCAATCCGGCGCCCGGAAGCGATCTGTGTTCTGGCTCGATGAAGTCAGGCATCGTCGAAGTCCGTCGACACCGACAGCTCGCGCCACGCGGCCTGTTCGGCCGCGACGAACTCCAGCTTGCCGGCGACCATTCCGAACGAATCAGTGCCCAACTGGATCCGCAGCGGCGGCTTCTCGGTCGCGCCCAGCTGCAGGATGGCTGCCACCGCCTTGACCGGGTCACCCGGCTGGTTGTGGTTGGCCGAGACTGCATGCGCCCGGACCGCACCCGCCGTCTCCGCGTAGTCGTCGATCACGCCGTCCTCGGTATGCAGGCTGGACGCATCCAGGAAGTCGGTGCGGAAGTATCCGGGCTCCACGATTGTGACCGAAATGCCCAGCGGCCCCACCTCATCGGCGAGCGCCTCGGAAATCCCCTCGAGGGCGAACTTGGTGGAGCAGTAGATCCCCCAGCCTGCCGAGCTGCGGAAGCCGCCGATCGACGACAGGTTGATGATGTGGCCCGAGCGTTGCGCACGCAACACCGGCAGCACCGCGCGCAGGACGTTGAGGACACCGAACACGTTGGCGTCGTACACACCGCGCACGGCCGCGTCGCTGGCCTCCTCGACCGCCGACAACAGCCCCCGGCCGGCGTTGTTGACGACCACATCGATCCGGCCGAAGCGCTCGACCGCCGCCGCGACGGCCGCTACCGCGGCCGCTTCGTCGGTCACGTCGAGCGCGACCGCCAACAGCTGATCGCCCGCGTCGGGGAACTGTTCGGCAACGCTTTTAGGGTCGCGCGCCGTACCGACCACCAGATGGCCCGCAGCCAGGGCCTGCCCAACGATCTCCGCGCCGAAGCCCCGCGAGGCTCCTGTCACAAACCACACGCTCATGCCGACCATCCAACTACATCGAACGCCCCCGCGTACCCCCTTGCGCAGCCGGTCAACGCGTTACTAGGATGTCCTAGTATTCAGCCGCCAGGAGCCGAGGGGCAGTCATGAGCACAACCATTCAGCACTTCATCGACGGCAAGCGCAGCAGCCTCAGCAGCACGCGCACTGCCGACGTCCTCAACCCCAGCACCGGGGAGGTGCAAGCCCAGGTGCTCCTGGCGTCGACCGCCGACGTCGACACCGCGGTGGCCTCGGCCGTCGAGGCGCAGAAGGAATGGGCGGCCTGGAACCCCCAGCGCCGGGCCCG
Organism: uncultured Mycobacterium sp.; assembly: GCA_900078375.1. Lineage (GTDB taxonomy): Bacteria > Actinomycetota > Actinomycetes > Mycobacteriales > Mycobacteriaceae > Mycobacterium. The sequence continues at coordinate 160,373 of FLQS01000056.1, forward strand.
GGTCATGATGAAGTTCATCGAGCTGGTGAACGCCAACATCGACGAGCTCGCCGAGCTGCTGTCCATCGAGCACGGCAAGACTGTGCCCGACTCCCGCGGTGACATCCAGCGCGGCATCGAGGTCATCGAGTTCGCCATCGGCATCCCCCACCTGCTCAAGGGTGAGTTCACCGAGGGTGCCGGCGGCGGCATCGACGTCTACTCGATCCGCCAGCCGCTGGGCGTGGTGGCCGGCATCACGCCGTTCAATTTCCCCATGATGGTGCCTTGCTGGATGTTCCCGGTGGCGCTGGCCTGCGGCAACACGTTCATCCTGAAGCCTTCCGAGCGCGACCCCTCGGTACCGGTGCGCCTCGCCGAGCTGTTCCTGGAAGCCGGGCTGCCCGCCGGTGTGTTCCAGGTGGTGCAGGGCGACAAGGAAGCCGTTGACGCCATCCTTCACCACCCTGACGTCAAGGCGATCGGCTTCGTCGGCAGCTCCGACATCGCGCAGTACATCTACTCCACCGCCGCCGCGAACGGTAAGCGTTCGCAGTGCTTCGGCGGCGCCAAGAACCACATGATCGTCATGCCCGATGCCGACCTGGACCAGGTCGTCGACGCCCTCATCGGCGCCGGCTACGGCAGCGCAGGCGAGCGGTGCATGGCCATCAGCGTCGCGGTGCCCGTCGGCGAGGAGACGGCAAACCGGTTGCGCGCCAGGCTCGTCGAGCGGATCAACGGCCTGCGAGTCGGCCACAGCCTGGACCCCAAGGCCGACTACGGCCCACTGGTCACCGGCGCCGCACTCAAGCGGGTCCGCGACTACATCGATGCCGGCGTGACCGCTGGAGCTGAGATCGTGGTCGATGGCCGCGAGAAAGCCAGTGACGAGCTGACTTTCGCTGATGCCAGCCTGGAGGGCGGGTTCTTCATCGGCCCCACCCTGTTTGATCACGTCACCACCGACATGTCGATCTACACCGACGAGATCTTCGGCCCGGTGCTGTGCATCGTGCGCGCCCACGACTACGAAGAAGCCCTGCGGCTTCCTTCCGAGCACGAATACGGCAACGGCGTCGCGATCTTCACCCGCGACGGCGACGCGGCACGCGACTTCGTGTCGCGGGTGCAGGTCGGCATGGTCGGCGTCAACGTGCCGATCCCGGTTCCGGTGTCCTACCACACCTTTGGCGGTTGGAAGCGCTCCGGTTTCGGCGACCTCAACCAGCACGGGCCGCATTCGATCCTGTTCTACACCAAGACCAAGACCGTCACGGAGCGGTGGCCCTCGGGCATCAAGGACGGCGCCGAGTTCGTCATCCCGACAATGAAATGACCTTCCTGACGCTCGAAGACGACGAACGCGTCATCGCCGAGACGGCAGCCGCGTTCGCCGCCAAACGCCTTGCGCCGTATGCGCTTGACTGGGATCATTCCAAGGAGCTTCCCGTCGACGTGCTGCGCGACGCGGCCGAGCTGGGGATGGCCGCGATCTACTGCGCCGAGGACGTCGGCGGCAGCGGGCTGCGCCGCCTGGACGCGGTGCGGATCTTCGAGCAGCTCTCCTCCGCCGATCCCGCACTGGCCGCGTTCATCTCGATCCACAACATGTGCGCGTGGATGATCGACACCTTCGGCACCGACGATCAGCGCAAGTCGTGGATCCCGAAGCTCGCCTCGATGGAAGCCATCGCCAGTTACTGCCTCACCGAGCCCGGCGCCGGATCGGACGCGGCGGCATTGCGCGCCAAGGCAGTCCGCGACGGCGACGAGTACGTGCTCGACGGGGTCAAGCAGTTCATCTCCGGGGCGGGCACCTCCGACGTGTACGTCGTAATGGCCCGCACTGGCTTTAAAGAGGAAGAGTCGGGCCACCGTGGAATTTCGGCCTTCATCGTCGAAAAGGACACGCCGGGGCTCAGTTTCGGTGCCCAAGAGGACAAGATGGGCTGGAATGTGCAGCCCACCGCCCAGGTGATCCTCGAAGGGGTGCGGGTGCCGGCGTCGGCGATGCTCGGCGGCCCAGAGGGCGAGGGCACCGGCTTCGGAATCGCGATGAGCGGCCTCAACGGTGGCAGGCTGAATATCGCGGCCTGCTCGCTGGGCGGCGCGCAGGCCGCGTACGACAAGGCTGTGAGTTATCTGGCCGACAGGCAGGCCTTCGGCGGGGCACTGCTCGACGAGCCCACCATCCGATTCACACTCGCCGACATGGCCACCGCACTGGAGACCTCACGGCTGATGCTCTGGCGCGCAGCCATCGCACTGGACAACGACGAGCCACACAAGGTCGAGCTGTGCGCGATGGCCAAACGCTATGTCACCGACTCCTGCTACGACGTGGCCGATCAGGCCCTGCAGTTGCACGGCGGCTACGGCTACCTGCGGGAGTACGGGATCGAGAAGATCGTCCGCGATCTGCGCGTGCACCGAATCCTGGAGGGCACCAACGAAATCATGCGCGTGGTCATCGGGCGGGCCGAGGCCGCCCGGGCGCGCGCATCGGCATGAGGCAAAGGAGCCTGCACATGACGACGATCGCGTTCCTGGGACTGGGCCACATGGGTGGGCCGATGGCGGCCAACCTGGTCAATGCCGGCTACACCGTGCGCGGCTTCGACCCGGTGCCCGCATTGCGTGATGCCGCTGAGGAGAAGGGCGCGACGGTGTTCGACGCCGGTGCCGCCGCGGTAGCCGAGGCTGACGTCGTCATCACCTCGCTGCCGAACGGGGCGATCGTGAAAGCCTCCTACGCCGAAGCACTTCCGGCCGCCAAGGCCGGAACACTGTTCATCGACACCTCCACCATCTCCGTCGACGACGCCCGCGAGGTCAACGCCCAAGCCACGGCCGCGGGAATGGCCCAGCTCGATGCACCCGTCTCCGGCGGTATCAAGGGCGCCACGGCCGGCACACTGGCCTTCATGGTCGGCGGCGAGGCCGACGCATTGGAGAAGGCCCGTGCGGTGCTGGACCCCATGGCCAGCAAGGTGATTCACTGCGGGTCGTCCGGTGCCGGGCAGGCCGCCAAGCTGTGCAACAACATGGTGCTCGCGGTACAGCAGATCGCCGTGGGCGAGGCATTCGTGTTGGCCGAGAAGCTCGGGCTGTCCGCGCAATCGTTGTTCGACGTCATCACCGGGGCAACCGGCAACTGCTGGGCCGTGCACACCAACTGCCCTGTGCCCGGCCCGGTTCCGACGTCACCGGCCAACAACGACTTCCAGCCGGGTTTCGCCACCGCGCTGATGAACAAGGACCTCGGCCTGGCGATGGACGCCGTGTCGTCGACCGGTGCGACAGCCCCGCTGGGCACACATGCCGCCGAGATCTACAGCAAGTTCGCCGCCGAGCACGCCGATCTGGATTTCAGCGCGGTCATCGACACCCTGCGCTAGAAGTCGCCTGCGTGGTGGCGCAGCGTCTCGATCGACGCCACCAGCGCCCGCGCTTCCTGCGCGGACACCCCGACATCGGCGAACACCTGTTCGTTGAGCGTCGCGGTGGCGTCCTCCACGGTCGAGCGGCCGATCTCAGTGATCTCCACCAGCGTGGTGCGCCCGTCAGTGGGGTGCGGTACCCGCTTGACCAGTCCGTCAGCCTCCAGCCGGCGAATGGCATGGGTGACGCTGGTGACATGGACCTGCAGCCGGTCGGACGCCTTGGTGATCGGCAGCGCACCGCTCCGGCTGAACGCCAGCAGCCGCAGCAGCTCAAACCGGGAGAAGCTGAGATCGTAGGGCCGCAGCGCGGTCTCCACTCGGGCCAGCAGGATCTGATGGGCGCGCATCACCGAGGTCACCGCCACCATGCCCTCGGCGACATCACCCCACCCGGAGCGCTCCCAGTTTCGGCGCGCCGCGGCGATCGGGTCCGGCTTCTCGGACGGGGTTGAATCGGCAGCCATCCGCCCATTCATACCGCATCCGGGTACCGCCGTAGGGCACTACCGCCGGTCAGCCACTGCGGCCAGCACCGTGCGCGTCGACCACCGGTCCCCCACCGTGATTCGCACCCCGCCGTCGCTGTAGTGCCGGACCCGCAGACCGGCCGGGTCGAACACCTCCTGCCAGGGCTTGCCCGCCGGCGGCAGGTACACGAAGTTGGCGTGCCCCTCGGTGACATAGACACCCATCGCACGCAGCCGCATCCGCAGGTAGCGCCGCTCCGCGGCGATCACCCGAATGCGGCGCTGCAGCTGGCGTTCCGCGTCGTAGGACGCCGCGACGGCCACCAGGCTGGTGTTGTCCGTCCCGAACGGCAACTGCATCCGCCACAGCGTGGCGGTCAAGTCCGCAGACCCGAAGCCGTAGCCGATGCGCATCCCGGCCAGCCCGTAGGCCTTGGAGAAGGTCCGCAGCACCAGCACATTCGGATACCGGCGGATCAGCGACAGGCCGTCGAGCCGGAATGCGGGCGCGACGAACTCGATGTAGGCCTCGTCGAGCAGGACGATGGTGTCGCTGGGTACCGCGGCCAGGAAGCGTTCGACCGCGAGAGCCGACTCCAGCGTCCCGGTCGGGTTGTGCGGCCGGCACACGACCACCACCCTCGCGTCGGCGGCGGCCTCGGCAAGGGCATCCAGGTCGTGGTGGCCGAATTCGTCGAGCGGCACCATGATCGGCTGCAGCCGGGCCATCTGCGCGAAGATCGGATAGCCGTCGAACGTCGGTGTGGCCATGGCGATCCGGTCGCCCGGCTCGGTCACGGCATGCAACAGCTGCATCGCCACACCGGTGGCGCCCTGGCCCAGCACCACCTGCTCCTCGGCCAGGCCGATCCGGGAGGCGATCAGCCGCCGCAGCCGCTTCGGCAGGAACTCCGGGTACCGGTTCGCGGAGTCGATCGCGGCGATCAGGGCTGACCGCACCGCGGGCAGAGGCGAGAACGGATTCTCGTTGAGCGACAACGCCAGTGGATCAGTTGCGTCGGGTAGCGCGGCGACCGTGTCGTCGGCGATCCGCGTCAAGGGCTGCATCAGGCGGCCCTGCCGCCCCAGCGCACCGCGGCCGCTCCCGCGAAATCGCCGGCATGGGCGAAGGCCGCCATCAGGACGGTGTCGCCGGCCGCGACTCGCCCGTCGCTGATCGCCCGGTCGAGGTTGATCGGGATGCCCGCACCGAACAGGTTGCCGCACTGGTCAAATGTGTCGACGTGCCGTTCGGCGGGCAGCTCCAGCGCTTCGCGCCAGTTGCGCAGGAACACCCGGTTGGGTTGGTTGGTGACGAGCAGGTCGACATCCTTCGACTTCATCCCGATTCGATGGCACACCGCCAGTGCGACTTCCGGCACCTGCCGGTTGCCGCGGGCGAGCACCTTGGTGATCTTCGATTCGGTGAATCCGATGTAGCCTTCGGCAGACCCGGGCTGCCACCACTTGCGCGGCGGGTCGAACGCGATCGTCATATCGCCGGCGAATTCGCCGTAGGTGCGGGTCTCGATGTCGAGGATCGGCGACTGGTCCGACACTGTGACGAGGCCGACGGCCGCGCCGTCGCCGGGCACCGCAGCCTGGGCCTTGCGCCGCACGGTCGGCTGGTCGAAGACCTGACCGGCCGCGTTCTGCGCGATCGCTACCAACGCCGTGTGCCCCGCACCCGAGGACAGCAACTGGCGGGCCACCTGCAGCCCCAGCACGAACGCCGCGCAGCCGCCGTTGTGCAGATCCAGCACCCAATTCGGCCGCATGCCAAGGCGATGCGCGATAGCCCCGCCGCCGCCGTAGAACGGCATGTCCGGCATCTGGGTGTGGGTGATGAGGATGTCGGCGCCGGCGATGACCTCTTCGCCATGCCGCTCGATCAGCCCGGCGGCGGCGCGCTCGATCATGTCGGTGGCGGTCTCGTCGGGTGCGATGTGGTGGCGGAACTTCGGCGCCCGGAACATCAGGTTGTCGCGCAGTTCGTCGGAGTCGGCGAACTGGGTGTAGTAATCGGCGGGGACCGGGTCGCCGGGCAGGTAGCTCGAGACGTCGATGAGGCTGACGCTGGGTTGGCTCATGGCAGTGCTCATTTCATCCATCGGGGGGTCACCGGGAGTCCGTTGTGGTGGCGGTATTCGGCAATCGCTTTGAGGTTATTCATCTCGAGTTCATGGCCGGCACCGAACATGTCCCAGAAGTCACCGACCCACACCGGGCGTTCCGGCGGTGCGGTCTCCGGATAGGGGTTCTCGTCGTAGAACGGGTGATGGCAATTCGTCCACAGCACAACCGAACCCGGCTTGTCGAGCACAGCCTGCGCGTCGATCACCCGCATCAGGTAGATCATCCACAGGTGCTTGCCCTGGTCCCACGCGCAGTGGTAGTCGACGGTGCGCGCCTGCGGGTTGGCTTCGGTTCGGGTGTAGATCGAAGTCTGCGAACCCAATCGGTCATAGGCCAGCCACAAGCCCGGCTCGTCGGTGGTCTCGAAGCCGCGCAGGCTGTAGGTCCATTCCTCCAGCGAGCGGGTGTCGGACAGGTACTCATAGAGTTCGTCGGGCGGGCAATCGATGTACTGGTTGACCGTGCAATAACGGCCGAAGACCTGGTCGTGCGGGTACACCGACCGCATCATCTCCATGATGACCGGGGTGGCCTTCTCCCGCGGAGAGGTCTCGATCCGGGTGACCCCGTCGATAGGGGCGGCAGATCCGGTGTGGGCAACGATATCGTCAAGCGCGGGCAGCGACATGGGTCCTGCTCTCCTCTGGGGTTGGGGTTGCGGATTGCCGCAGCGTGGCCAGGAACGGTGCGAAGGGCGGGATTTCGTCGGCGGAACACTCGACGCTGACGACGGACGGTCCATCGTCGGTCAGCGCCGCTCCCAGCGCGGTGCGCAGCTGACCGGGGTTGCCGACGTCGACCGAACGCAGTCCGGGGAACATCGCCGCCAGCCCGGCACCCAAATTGCTGGGTCGGAATCGGTTGTAACTGTAGATATCTCGGTAGTACAACTGCTCACGCGTCACACACATGGCGTGTGCGTTGTTGTTGAACAGCACGAATGTGATCGGCAACCGGTATTGCCACGCGGTGTGCACCTCCATGCCGTGCATGAAGAACGAGCCATCGCCGGCCACCACCACAACCCGGCGCCCCCGACCGAAGGCCATGCCGATGGCCGCCCCGAAGCTGTACCCCATGCCGCCCATACCCAGTGCGACGATGAACCGTCCCGATTTGCGCACCGGGAGGTTGTGGATCGCCGCCGCACCGGCGTTACCCGCGTCGACGACGATGTCAACATCGTCGGGCAGAACGGCATCGAGTGCGGAAATCGCGTCCCGGTAGCGGATTCCGTCACCGCTATGGCGGGGCGGGAACAACTCTTGGCGGCCGATGACCTCGGGCACCCGCAGGCCGTTGGGCCGCCGTCCACCCCCCGAGAGCATCATCGCCAACTTGCTCAGCGACGACCGCAGATCATCGGTCCGGATGTGGGTGCAGGGCAGATACGGCGCGGCGGAGCCGATGGACATCGTCGGCACGCAGCTCAGCGCCTCATCCAGGCCAGTACGTGCGGTCACATTCAGCCGGGTTCCGATCAGCAGACACAGCGCACTCTCCCGGATCGCGTCGGCGATTCCAGGGTTGCCCATCACGCCGGCGACGCCGAGTGACGATGACGAACCCATTCCCGGTGAGCCGCTGACATCCTTCGCGTCAGGCACTGTCGCGACCATGGCCCGCAGCAAGGCGCGCAGCCGCTCCAGTTCGGCGCGGGAGTCGTCACGCGCCACCTGCTCGCCGGCGATGATCGTCACGGGTCCGTGGGCCCGGCGCAGCGCCCGGGCGATCGGCCACGGGTCGCCGACCACCGGCGGCTCCGGCGCCGACGATAGCCGGCTGCGCACCGGAACCAATGCCTGCTGAATATCCTTGGGCAGCAAGAGAACTGACGGACCGCCCTGCCACGCCGCCGCGATCGCCTCCGGCAACGCGGTCACGATCTGCTCGGCGGACGTGATGCGCCGGCAGTACACCGACACCGCCGAGAACAGCGCATGGGCATCGAGCGAACCGTTACGGCCGCTGGTGTCCTGAAAACTGCCGCGCCCGTCCATCACAGTGGGTGGCTGGCCGATCAACGCCAGCACCGGGACCCGACTGGCCAGCGACTCACCAAGGCCTGGAACCAGATTCAGTGAGCCGCCGCCGGAGGTCGCCATGACGACCCCCAGCCCGCACCCCGACCGGCTGTAGCCGTCGGCCATCGTCGCCGCAGAGAACTCATGCTTGGCCAGGACAGCGGTGACACGAGAGTGAAAGTAGGCGGCATCGTACAGATCCTCGATATTGGCACCGTCGACACCGAACATGTAGTCGACGCCGATGGCCGCAAGTTGGTCGACGATGTGGTCGACCACGCGTTGTTGGCTGTCCATCTGGATCACCTGTCCTCCCCGCCCTCTCAGTGACACGAGGAGCGGGCAGGATCGGTTCATCATGAACCAATGAGAACTGTTTTGGGAGAACGCTTTTGACTGATCGCTAGATCAGTGGGTGACTACAGGCTGCGTTCCAGCAGCACGTCTCCGGTGTCGGCCTTGACGATCTGCACGGTCGCGATCTTCTCCATCGGCATCGACGTGCTACCGGCTGGCGAAGCCGACTCACCTTCGCGGGCCATCCACGTTGCCAGCTGGACCCGGCTGCCGTCGCGACCGACCGCATACATCGCCAGCTTGTCACCGTCTTCGGTGGCGTCCTCGCCGATCTCCTCGTGGTACGTGCACGTCATCTCGACGTGGGTGCCCCATCCCATCGGGGTCACCTGCACCGTGGCGTCGAAGGAGGACGGCGTCACCGGTGTCATGCTGACCGACGAGGCAGAAACCTGTGGTGCCGGGGTGGTTGTTCCGAACGGGGCTGGCTTGACCGCGACGAGGATCCCGACAGCCAGAACCGCGGCCGCCGCACCAGCCACCGTCCAGGTGATCCACCGTCCGCGGCGGCGACGTCGGCGCACCTCCCAGAGCACACCGTCGAGAAGCTGCGGGCGCAGCGGCGGCGGTTCCATACCGCCGGTGTCGATCGCGGCCACGTCGTCGGAGCTGAGCATGGCCAGCAGGGCGGGCATGCCGCTGAGCTCACCGACGGACGTTCGGCAGGGCACGCAACCACTCAGGTGCGCTTCGTATTCGCGGCGTTCACTGCTCGACAGAGACCCCAGCACATAGGAGGCATCCCAAGTCTCGTAGGGATCGTACGGATCGTTCATCGGGTCACCCCCATCTCCTGCAGCGTCAAGCGAAGCGCACGCACCGCGTAGTGCAGCCTCGACTTCACCGTTCCCTCGGCAATCTGAAGGTCCGCCGCGATCTGCGCCGTGGTCCAGCCAAGATAGTAGGAACGGCGGACCACAGCGCGATGGTCGGGGGACAGCTGGGCCAGCGCGTCGCCGATCAGCAACCGGTCCAGTGCCGTGTTGACCTCGTCCGGCCCGGCGGGTTCGGGTGCCCCCTCGGTGTCCAGCGAGTCGGTCTCCTTACGGAACCTGGCACTGCGGCGTTCGTCGATGATCATGTTGCGGGCGACCGTGAACAGCCAGGCCCGTGCCGAACGCTCGGCATCGCCGGAAACCTCAGGATGCTGCCAGGCCCGCAGCAGCGTCTCCTGCACAACGTCCTCTGCGCGCGCCGGATCACCGGTGAGCCGCAGCGCATAGCGCCACAACGCGGCCGCATGCTCCTCGTAGAGCACGCGCACCAATGCCGCCTCCGGGTCGTCCATCACTCAACCTCCCGGCTGATACACGTAACCGGCGAGTGTCTGGTTCAAAGTGTGCGCGAAGGCGCACCCGTCGAGCATCGAAATCGACGCCAGGGTCGTGATTCGGGCCGAGTAACAGCCATGATGGCGATCTCGGCGCGTAAGGCTAGGCGGTGAGGATTCGCGGGCCGTCGTCGGTGACCGCGACCGTGTGCTCCCAGTGCGCCGCCCGGGACCCGTCGGAAGTGACGACGGTCCATTCGTCGGCCAAGATCCGCGTCTTGGTGGTGCCCAGGGTCAGCATCGGCTCGATCGCCAGCACCGATCCGGCAACCAGCAGCGGTCCGCGGCCGGGCTCGCCCTCGTTGGGCAGGAAGGGGTCCATGTGCATCTGCCTGCCGATGCCGTGGCCGCCGTAGCCTGCGACGATGCCAAATTGCCGACCGTACTTCCGCTCGGCGGCGCGGGTACCGGTCTCGACGGCGTGCGAGACGTCAGTGAGCCGGTTGCCGGGGATCATGGCGGCGATGCCGGCTTCCATGGACTGCTTCGTCGCAGCCGACAGGGCCTCGTCCATCGCGATCAGCGTGCCGATGCCGAAGGTGACGGCGGCGTCGCCGTGCCAGCCCTCGATGATCGCACCGCAGTCGATCGAGACCAGGTCACCGGCCGCGAGCTTCTCCTCGGACGTCGGAATGCCGTGCACCACCCGGTCATTGACCGACGAGCAGATGCTGGCGGGATAGCCGTGGTAGCCCAGAAACGACGGGATGCCGTTGGCCTCCCGGATCACCGACTCGGCGACGTCGTCGAGATCCTTGGTGGACACCCCGGGTGCGGCGGCCGCCTGGACGGCGCGCAGGGCGGCGGCCACCACGGCCCCGGCAGCGGCCATCGCATCCAATTCACCCGGCGTGCGGGCGGGAACCGTCTTGCGATTGCGCAGACCGGGCAGCGAGACCATCGAGGATCAGTGGCCGAGTGCCTGCAACGCCCGGGCGAACACCTCGTCAGTGCTGCCGACGGCGTCGACGGTCTTGAGCTCACCGCTGTAGTAGTCCAGCAGCGGCGCGGTCTCGTCGCGGTAGACCTTGAACCGGTTGCGGATGACATCCTCTTTGTCGTCATCGCGGCCGCGGCTCATCAGCCGGGCGACCAGCTCGTCCTCGGGCACCCGGAATTCGAGCACGGCATCCAGCTTGAGGCTGCGACGGCTGAGCATTTGCTTGAGCGCCTCGGCCTGCTCCACCGACCGGGGGAACCCGTCCAGAATGAACCCGCTGGCGGCGTCCTCGGCGTCGAGCCGGTCGTCGACCAGTGCATTGGTCAAGGTGGCCGGAACCAGGTCGCCGGCGTCGAGATACTTCTTTGCCTCCAGCCCCAGCTCGGTGCCGGTGCTGATGTTGTGCCGGAACAGGTCGCCGGTGGAGATGTGCGGAATGCCGAGTTTCTTGGCCAGGTCAGCGGCCTGGGTTCCCTTGCCCGCGCCAGGCGGTCCAAGCAAAACGATTCTCACTTCAGGAACCCTTCGTAGTTGCGCTGCATGAGCTGGCTCTCGATCTGTTTGACCGTATCCAAGCCGACGCCAATCATGATCAGAACCGCGGTTCCACCGAACGGCAGGTTCTGGACGCCACCGCCGCTACCCATCTGCAGGAACACGTTCGGCAGGACGGCGATCACGCCGAGGTAGATCGAGCCGGGAAGGGTGATCCGGTTCAACACATACCGCAGGTAATCGGCGGTCGGCTTGCCCGGCCGGATGCCGGGGATGAAGCCGCCGTACTTCTTCATGTTGTCGGCTTGCTCGTCGGCGTTGAAGGTGATCGACACGTAGAAGTACGTGAAGAAGATGATCAGGCCGAAGTAGATGCCGACGTACACGGGATCGGCGGGGTTGGTCAGATAGTTGGCGACGAAGCCGTCCCACCAGCCGTTGCTCGGCGTGGTCCGGCCGCTTTGGATCAACTGGGTGATCAGGTGCGGGATGTAGATCAGCGATGAGGCGAAGATCACCGGGATCACGCCGGCCTGGTTGACCTTCAGCGGCAGATACGTCGAGGTGCCGCCGTACATCTTCCGGCCGACCATGCGCTTGGCGTATTGGACCGGGATGCGTCGCTGGCCCTGCTCGACGAAGACGACGCCGATGATGATGATGAGGGCCGCCACGCAGACCGCGGTGAAGATCAGGCCGCCACGGCTGTCCAGGATGCTCTTGCCCTCGGCGGGGATGCGGGCCGCGATGCCGGCGAAGATCATCAGCGACATGCCGTTGCCGACGCCACGCTCGGTGACCAGCTCGCCCATCCACATGACCAGTGCCGCGCCCGCGGTCATCACCAGCACGATGATCACCAGGGCGAAGATGCTGGTGCTCTGGAGGATGTCCAGCGAGCAGCCCTGCAGCAGGCCGCCGTTGGCGGCCAGCGCCACGATGCTGGTGGCCTGCAGAATTGCCAGCGCGATCGCCAGGTAGCGCGTGTACTGGGTCATCTTGGCCTGGCCGGCCTGACCTTCTTTACGCAACTGTTCGAAGCGTGGGATCACCACCGTCAGCAGTTGCACGATGATGCTGGCGGTGATGTAGGGCATCACGCCCACCGCGAACACCGTCAACTGCAGCAGCGCGCCGCCGGAAAACAGGTTGATCAGCGAATAGATCTGGCCCCCGCTGCCACCGGAGACCTGCTCGATGCACTGGTGGATGTTCTTGTAGTTGACCCCGGGGGACGGCAGCGATGCGCCGACCCGGTACAGGATCACAACACCCAGGGTGAACAGGATCTTTCGCCTCAGGTCTGCCGTCCTGAGCGAAGAGATGAAAGCCGAGAGCACTCTTCCTCCTGGGCAGCCGGACGGGAGTCTCAGCGTGCCAATGGGGCTGGTCTGGCCAGCGTTCGGGTAATCCTGCCTTGCACCGATCGCCACCAGGTTTTCCGCCTGCAGCATCGCGCGCTCAAATCAGTCTACGAGAGTAACAGTTGGCCCAGGCAGGGCGGGAATCCGCGGATCGCTCCGGGTCGGCCTCCGCGTGCTCACAGCCGACCCACAGCGGGAATCACGTACAGTCGCTAGTGGTTATATTGGCTAAGTATCAGTTGCGGAAGTTAAGGGCCAAAGGATGACGCGTACCGACAACGACACCTGGGATCTGGCATCCAGCGTGGGAGCCACCGCGACCCTGGTCGCCGCCGCCCGCGCCGCGGCGAGCCGGGAAACCGAGCCCCTGATCGACGATCCCTTCGCCGAACCTCTGGTGCGAGCCGTCGGCATCGACTTCTTCACCAAGATGGCCCTCGGCGATCTCCCCTCCGCCAACGACGATGCGGCCATGGGCGTGACCCGGATGACCGACAACATGGCAGTGCGGACGAAGTTCTTCGACGAGTTTTTCCTCGACGCAGCCGACGCCGGGGTCCGGCAGGTGGTCATCCTGGCCTCCGGGCTGGACTCCCGCGCCTACCGGCTGGACTGGCCGGCCGGCATGGTCGTCTTCGAGATCGATCAGCCGGAGGTCATCGCGTTCAAGACGCAGACCCTGGCCCAGCAGGGCGCCACACCAACCTGCGACCGCCGCACCGTGGCGATGGATCTGCGTAACGACTGGGCCAGCGCACTGCGCGACGCCGGCTTCGACCCCCACGCGCCCACTGCGTGGAGTGCCGAAGGTCTGCTGGGCTATCTGCCCCCTGATGCCCAGGACCGCCTGCTGGACACCGTCACCGACTTGTCGGCCCCGGGCAGCCGGATCGCCATCGACGCCGCTCCGCCGTCGAACCCGGCGGAGCAGGAAGAGTCGCGGGAGAAGATGGAGACCATCTCGGCGCATTGGCGCGACAACGGCTTCGACCTCGATTTCGGCAGCCTGGTGTACCTGGGTGAGCGCAACGAGGCCGGCGACTACCTGGCCGGCCACGGCTGGCAGCCCCGCAGCGCCCCGGTCAACGACCTACTGGCCGCCGGCCAGCGGGGCACCTTCGACGACGACGAGCCGATGGCCAAGATGTACTACCTCAGCGCCATCTACGGCGGTGCCCGATGAGCCGCAGCGACGCTGACAGCTGGGACCTGGCCACCAGCGTCGGGACCACCGCCACCATGGTGGCCGCCGCCCGCGCGGTAGCCAGCCGCGAAGAGAACGCCCTCATCGACGACCCCTTCGCCGCGCCGCTCGTTCGCGCCGTCGGTATCGACGTCTTCACCAAGATGGTCGACGGCGACATCAACCTCGCCGAAGTCGACGGCGCGGACACCGCCCGGGTGATGACCCACGTGATGGCCGTGCGGACCCGCTTCTTCGACGACTTCTTCCTCGACGCCGCCGCTGGGCCGGTGGCATCGGACGGGGCGGCCTCCGCGGGAGTGCGGCAGGCCGTCATCCTGGCCTCCGGTTTGGACTCCCGGTCGTATCGACTGGACTGGCCGGCCGGCACCGTCGTCTACGAGATCGACCAGCCGCAGGTCATCGACTTCAAGACCGAGACGCTGGCCGCACTGGGGGCCTCCCCCACTGCCGACCTCCGCACGGTGAGCATCGACCTGCGCGAGGATTGGCCGGCAGCCCTGCGGGCCAACGGTTTTGACGACACGAAGCCGACCGCGTGGAGTGCCGAGGGTCTGCTCGTGTACCTGCCGCCGGACGCCCAGGACCGGCTGTTCGACAACATCACCGCGCTGTCGGCGCCGGGAAGCCGGCTGGCCACCGAGTACCACCCGGACGGCGGCCGCGGCTTGGCCGACCGATCCAAGGCGATCAGCGACCAGTGGCGGGAACGGGGGCTGGAGCTCAACATGGCCGACCTGTTCTACGCCGGGGAGCGCAGCCCTGTCATCGGTTATCTCGAGGGGCAGGGGTGGGACGTCAACTCCCGCGCTCGCGCCGAGATGTTCGCGGCATACGGCCGGCCGTTCCCCGAGACCACCATGACCGAATCACTACGGAACTCCGTATCCGTCACCGCAATCCGGAAGTAGCACCACCATGAGCGAGACCGAATCGATCCGATACGACGGCGACAGCTGGGACTTGGCGTCCAGCGTCGGCGCCACCGCGACATCAGTGGCGGCATCACGCGCGCTGGCCTCCAAGGGCCCCGACGCGCTGATCCACGACCCCTACGCCGACGCGCTGGTCAAGGCCGTCGGAGTGGAATCCCTGATCCGGGTGGCGAACGGCGAGGCGAACATCGAGGACGACCCGATGCTCAACCGTCGCCGGATGACCGAGCAGATCGCCGTCCGGACGCGCTATTTCGACGACTTCTTCACCAACGCGGCCCGTGACGGCGTACGCCAGGCCGTGATCCTGGCCTCCGGGCTGGACACCCGCGCATACCGGCTGAGCTGGCCGGCGGGTGCGGTGGTGTTCGAGCTCGACCAGCCGCAGGTGATCGATTTCAAGACCCGGGTGATGGCCGACCTGGGCGTGTCTCCCACCGCCGAGCGGCGGGCCATCAGTGTCGACCTGCGTGACGACTGGCCGGCGGCGTTGCGGGAGAACGGTTTCGACGTCAACCAGCCGACCGCCTGGATCGCCGAAGGCCTGTTGATCTATCTGCCGCCAGAGGCGCAGGATCGCCTGCTGGACAACATCACCGCACTGTCAGCGCCGGACAGCCGTTTCGCCACCGAGTTCATGGCGGCCGGAACGACCCTGCCGGACAGCTGGCGCGACCGGTTCAAGAAATACTCGGCGCAGATCGGGTCCGACATCGACCTGCCTGCCCTGTTCTACGACGGCGAGCGGAATGCGGCCGGCGACTATCTGGCCGAGCGCGGCTGGCGGATCAGCACCCAGACCACCCGGGAATCGTATGCCGCCAACGGTTTCGAGATGCCCGACGATGAGACGCTGGTCCAGTTCAGTGACACCACCGGCTATCTGACCGCAACCCGCGCGCGGGGGCAGTGATGGCACGTACCGAGGGTGACACCTGGGACCTGGCCTCCGGGGTAGGCGCAACGGCGACGGCGGTCGCCGCGTCTCGCGCCCTGGCCCACCGGGCAACGCTGATCGACGATCCGTGGGCCGAGCCGTTGGTCAAGGCCGTCGGCATGGAGATGTTCCTGCAGATTCTCGACGGGCATGCCGACGCTGACCACTCGGAGTCTGACCTGCAGCGGATGGCGCAGGGAATGGCTGTCCGCACACGGTATTTCGACGATTTCCTGATCGAGGCCACCGCCGGTGGTATCCGGCAGGCCGTCATCTTGGCGTCGGGCCTCGACACCCGGTCGTATCGGCTGAACTGGCCGGCTGGCGCAGAAGTCTTCGAGATCGACCAGCCGGGGGTCATCGACTTCAAGGCAACCACCCTGCGCGGGCTCGGGGCCACCCCGACCGCGGGCCTGCACACCATCGGGATCGACCTGCGCGAGGACTGGCCGAGTGCATTGCGCGCCAACGGTTTAGATCCCAGCCGGCCGACGGCCTGGATCGCCGAGGGCCTGCTCATCTATCTGCCGCCGGAAGCCCAGGACCGGTTGTTCGAACACATCACCGCGCTGAGCCCGGCCGGAAGCAGGCTGGCCACCGAGTTCATGCCCAGCATGGGGGCGTTCACCGGTGACGCCGACGGGGCTGACCAGGACGGCCAGGAGCGCTGGCGCAAGCTCGGCTTCCACGACGATCTCGCCGACCTGGTGTTCCACGGCGAACGCAGTCACGTGATCGACTACCTCGACGGCCTTGGCTGGCATGTCACCGGCGAACTCGTGCAGGAACTATTCGAGGCCAACGGATTCGACAACCACGACGACGACGAGATGGCGGCGCAGTTCACCGGCTTCCAGTACATCACCGCGACACTTTCCTAGGAGAAGAGATGGCCCGCACCGACAACGACACCTGGGACCTGACCTCCAGCGTTGGCGCCACCGCGACAGCGGTGGCGGCCGGACGCGCGCTGGCGACCAAGGATCCGCGCCACCTGATCGACGATCCGTTCGCCGATCCCCTCGTCCGGGCCGTCGGCATCGACTTCTTCATCAAAATGATCGACGGCGAGCTCGACACGTCACTGTTCGACGATGTCACCCCCGAGCGAGTGCAGGCGATGATCGATGGAATGGCCGTGCGCGCCAAGTTCTTCGACGACTACTTCATCTCGGCGACCGACCGCGGCATCCGGCAGACGGTGATCCTGGCTTCCGGCCTGGACGCCCGCGCCTACCGGCTGCCGTGGCCGGCGGGTACCACTGTGTACGAGATCGACCAGCCCCAGGTGATTGCGTTCAAGACCGGCGTGCTCGACGACCTCGGCGCCAAGCCCACCGCGCAACGGCACACTGTCGGAATCGATCTGCGCGAGGACTGGCCCGCCGCCCTGCGCGCCGCCGGTTTCGACGTTGAAGCACCCACCGCGTGGGTGGCCGAAGGGCTGTTGGTGTACCTGCCGCCCGAGGCGCAGGATCGACTGTTCGACACCATCACTTCACTGAGTGCGCCCGGAAGCGCAGTGGCCACCGAATATGTCCCCGGCATCATGGATTTCGACCCCGAGAAGGGCACCGAGATGACGGCCAAGGCCCGTGATCAGGGCCTGGATCTCGACATGGGGTCGCTGGTCTACGCCGGCCCGCGCAGCCACGTGATCGAGTACCTGGGCGCCAACGGCTGGGACGTGACCGGCACGCCTAGCGACGAGCTATTCCAGCGCCTCGGTCTAGCGGCGCCCCCCGAACGGGACGAGAACGACAACAACCCGTTCGGCGAAATCGTCTATGTCAGCGCCACTCTGGGTTAAACCCCAGCCACAGCAGATTCGTTCCGGTCAGTGCCCGCTCACCCTGATCCAGCGCGCCCCTGACCGACTGGCCGAGCAATGCTGTGACAGCCTCGGGTAGCGAAGCCGCGGCAGGTTGCGAAGAGGGCTTGGGACGCAAGAAGTCCCGCAATGACGAGCTGGGATAGCTGAGCAATTCGACGTCGGTGTCGACCTCGATTCCTGCTAGTACCTTGGCCCGCAGCACCGCGGTTCGCAGCCCACCGAGTTCGTCCACCAGTCCACGCTCCAGGGCATCGGCACCGGTCCACACGCGACCGCGGGCCACCGCGTCGACCGCCTCGACCGACATGTGGCGCGCCTCGGCGACCCGCTGGACGAAATCGGTGTAGAACAAATCAGCCTCGGCCTCCACCAGAGCCTGCTGCTCCGCAGTGAACGGTGCGTTGACCGACCAGGCATCGGCGTTGTCGTTGGTCCGCACACTGTCCGACCCGACCCCCAGACGCTCCTTGAGGGCGCGGGCCACCAGCTTGCCGGTCAGTACCCCGATGGAGCCGGTGATGGTCCCCGGGTTGGCGACGATCGCGTCGGCCCCCATCGCGATGTAGTAGCCGCCCGAGGCGGCCACCGCACCCATCGAAGCGACGACCGGCTTGCCCTTGCCGCGCACCCGCGTCACTTCCCGCCAGATGGTCTCCGAGCCGGTCACCGCTCCGCCGGGGCTGTCGATCCGCACCACCACAGCGGCCACATCGTCGTCGGTGGCGACCTGCCGCAGCGCCGCGCCGATGGTGTCAGCACCGGCGCTGGAGCGTCCGAACGGAAGCCCCTGCGGACCGCCGCGGCCACTGACGATCGACCCCGCGACCGTGACCACTGCGATCTTCGGGCGTTTCTTGCGGCCCGGCACCGACGGCATCGGCACCGGCGGCCCGCTCTTGCGGATCTGAGCGTAGCGGGACAGGAACAGCCGAGGCGGGGCGTTGTCGTCGGAGTCGGCGTCACCCGTTTCTGGTGAAACCCCTTCCGGAGGGCAGGAGCGAAGCGACCCGGGAATGGATTGAGCACCAATGAGTTCAGCGATACGGCTGTAGGCCTCGTCGCGGAATCCGATGCGGTCGACCAAGTGGCCGGTGACCGCATCGTCGCGCAGCAGGGGCGCGCGGTTGGCCAGCTCGTCGACGGCCGCGACCTCGATATGCCGCGACTCGGCGATGGCCTGCCACACCTGGCTGTGCAGGCTGGCGATCAGCCGGGCATCAGCCTCCCGGTGAGCATCGGTGTAGTGGTCCTGAGTGAACATGTTGACCGCCGACTTGTACTCACCACGGGCGACGAACTGAGCCTCGATGCCGGCCTTGCCCAGTGCTTCGCGCAGGAAGAGCGCATTGGTAGCGAACCCGATCAGTCCGACGGTGCCCGTTGGCTGCATCCACACCTCCGAGAACGCCGAGGCCAGGTAGTAGGACAGCGTGCCGGGATAGGTCTCGGCCCAAGCCAGCGCCGGCTTGACGTCGGTGAAAGCGGCGATGGCTGCCCGCAGCTCCTGCACCGCTCCGGGCGGTGCCGCCGAAAGCTGCACCCGCGCAATCAGTCCGGCCACCCGTGGATCTTCAGCGGCGCGGTGGATCGCGTCAACGGCATCGCGCAGCAGCATCGTCCGGCCGGCGCCGGTGATGAACGTCAGCGGGTCGAAGCCGCTGGCCTCCGGCGGTGCGGACTGCAGGTCGAGCTCCAGGACGCAGCCATCGGGCACTCCGTGGTGGCGGGCGGTGTCGATGCGGCGCAGCGCGTCGCGGATCTCGTCGGCACCCGGGACGGCGGGGAGGAAGGCGAACATACCGTCGAGGCTACCGGCGCCGGCAACGGTGCCGGCCGGCCCGCTCGTACGGTGGAGGGGTGAGGTACTCCATCTCGATACCGCAGTTCGACGTCGACGGCTTCGATGGCGAGGGGCTGCGCAGCTATCTGACTCGTGCCGAGGAGCTCGGCTTTGAAGGCGGCTGGACGCTGGAACAGGTGATCGGGCCTGCGCCGTTGATCGCTCCGCTGGAGCTGCTGTCCTGGGCCGCGGCCTGCACCACCACACTGCGACTGGGGGTGGCGGTGCTGATCACCTCCTTGCACGACCCTCTGCAGCTGGCCTCATCGATCACCGCGGTGGACCGGCTCAGCCATGGCCGCCTCGAGCTCGGCGTCGCCCCCGGCGGCGGGCGCCGCCAGTTCCAAGCCTTCGGAGTCGATCCGGACACGTTCATCACAAGCTTCACCGAAGGCCTGACGCTGATGAAGGCGGCCTGGTCCGACGAACCACGGGTCACCTTTCACGGCCGGTTCCGCGACGTCGACGATCTGCCGATCTCCCCGAAGCCGGTCCAGCGACCACACCCGCCGATCTGGTTCGGCGCCAACGCCCCTCGCGCGATCGCCCGTGCCGTGCGCCACGGGGACGCATTCATGGGCGCGGGATCCTCGACGACGGAGAGCTTCGCGTCGGCGGTGGGGACCTTGCACGCCGAGCTGGCCGAGCAGGACAAGGACCCGGCGACATTCCGGGTCGGCAAGCGGGTCTACCTGATCGTGGACGACGACGCCGCCAAGGCGCGCCAGCGGGCGCTGGCCGGGCTGCGCAGAATCTACGGGACGATGCCCGGAGTGGACGCGGTCCCGGTGTCGGGCACACCGTCGGACGTCGTGCGCGGGCTGCGTGAGGTGATCGACGCCGGCGCGCAGACGCTGCTGCTGAATCCGACCGGAGCAAGCCTGGCCGAGGATCGCGAGCAGATGGAACGCCTTGCCGCCGAGGTCATTCCGCAGCTGAGTTAGGAACGAAAAAGGCCCCCGGCACGCAGTGCGTGCGGGGACCTTTTTCTTGTCGGCTAACTCAGAGCTCGGTGGCCGAACCGCCTGCGGCGGTGATGGCCTCGCGGGCGCTGCCGCTGAACTTGTGTGCGGTGACGTCGATCTTGGCGCTCAGCTTGCCGTCGCCCAGCACCTTGACGAGCACGTTTTTGCGAACCAGGCCCTTGTCCACCAGTTCGTCGATACCAACGGTGCCGCCCTGCGGGAAGGCCTTGTTGATATCACCGAGGTTGACGACGCCGTACTCGGTACGGAACCGGTTACGGAAACCCTTGAGCTTGGGCAGCCGCATGTGGATCGGCATCTGCCCGCCCTCGAAGGTCACCGGGACGTTCTTGCGGGCCTTGGTGCCCTTGGTACCGCGGCCTGCCGTCTTACCCTTGGAGCCCTCGCCGCGACCGACGCGGGTCTTCTTGGTCTTCGAGCCGGCGGCCGGCTTCAGGTCGTGCAGTTTGATGACGCTCATTGGACTTCCTCAACCTCGACAAGGTGGTGCACGACGTTGATCAAGCCACGCGTCTGCGGGGTGTCCTCGCGAACCACCGACTGGCGAATCTTCCTCAGTCCCAGGGTCCGCAGGCTCTCACGCTGATTCCAGCGCGCACCGACGATGCCGCGCACCTGGGTGATCTTCAGGTCTGCCATGGTTATGCGCTTCCTTCACGCGCGGCTGCAGCAGCCAGCGCATCGCTTTCCCGACGCGCGCGCAGCATGCCTGCCGGCGCAACGTCTTCGATCGGCAGCCCACGACGGGCGGCCACCTCTTCGGGACGCTGCAGCAGCTTGAGCGCGGCCACAGTGGCATGCACCACGTTGATCGCGTTGTCACTGCCCAGCGACTTGGCCAGGACGTCGTGCACGCCAGCGCATTCCAGCACGGCACGCACCGCGCCGCCGGCGATGACGCCGGTACCGGGGCTGGCCGGACGCAGCATCACGACACCGGCCGCGGCCTCGCCCTGCACGGGATGGGTGACGGTGCCACCGATCAGTGGGACGCGGAAGAAGTTCTTGCGGGCTTCCTCCACACCCTTGGCGATCGCGGCAGGCACCTCTTTGGCCTTGCCGTAGCCGACACCGACGAGTCCGTTGCCGTCGCCGACGATGACCAGTGCGGTGAAGCTGAACCGGCGACCACCCTTGACCACCTTCGAAACACGGTTGATCGTGACAACCCGCTCCAGGTAGTTGCTCTTCTCGCCGCCGTCTCGACCGCCGCGTCCGCCACGGTCTCCGCGATCGTCGCGGCGGCCTCGGCCACCGCGATCGTCACGTCCGCCGCGCTGTACGTCGGTCCGGGTGCCGGCCGAGGGTGCGCCGGCATCCGGCGCTGCGATCGGCTCCGACATTATGCGGTCCTTCCGTTGTAAGTCATTAGAATTTCAGTCCGTTCTCGCGGGCGGCATCGGCCAGCGCCGCGATCCGGCCGCCGTAGGTGTTACCACCGCGGTCGAACACCACGGCCTCGACACCGGCGGCCTTGGCGCGTTCGGCGATCAGCTGACCGACCCGCACGCTGTGCGCCTTCTTGTCGCCTTCGACTGCACGCACGTCCGCCTCGATGGACGAGGCTGCGGCGAGCGTGGTGCCGTCGGCGTCATTGACCAGCTGCACGTGGATGTGCCGCGAGGAGCGGTTGACCACGAGACGGGGCCGCTCGGCGGTGCCGACGACCTTCTTGCGCAGCCGGTTGTGCCGACGGAGGCGCGAAACCCGGCGCGCGGCCGAGACACTCGTGCCGACCGGGGTGCGATCGGTGGCTGCTTTCTCTGCTTGAGCCATGGCTTACTTACCTGTCTTTCCGACCTTGCGGCGGATCTGCTCACCCTCGTAGCGCACGCCCTTGCCCTTGTACGGGTCCGGGCGGCGCAGCCGACGGATGTTGGCCGAGATCTGGCCGACCTTCTGCTTGTCGATACCTGTGACCGAGAACTTGGTGGGCGTCTCCACCGCGAAGGTGATGCCCTCCGGGGCCTCGATGACCACGGGATGGCTGTACCCGAGCGCGAACTCGAGGTTGCTGCCCTTGAGCTGCACGCGGTAACCGACGCCGAAGATCTCCAACTTGGTGGTGTAACCCTCGGTCACACCGGTCACCAGGTTGGACACCAGTGTGCGCGACAACCCGTGCAGCGAACGGCTGAGCCGCTCGTCGTCGGGCCGGCTGACCACGATGGCGCCATCGTCGTTGCGCGCCACGGTGATCGGCGCGGCGATCGCCAGTTGCAGCGTGCCCTTGGGGCCCTTGACCGACACGTTCTGGCCGTCGATCGTCACATCTACACCGGCGGGAATCGTCACCGGCTGCTTTCCAATACGCGACATGTCTAAGCCTCCCTCACCACACGTAGGCGAGGACTTCGCCGCCCACGCCGGATCGCGCTGCCTGACGGTCCGTCAGCAGGCCTGAAGACGTGGAGATGATCGCCACGCCCAGTCCGCCGAGCACTCGCGGCAGATTGGTGGATTTCGCGTACACCCGCAGTCCGGGCTTGGACACCCGGCGCAGCCCGGCGAGACTGCGCTCGCGGTTGGGGCCGTATTTGAGTGAAACAACAAGCGACTTGCCGACCCGAGCATCCTCGGTCCGGAAATCGCTGATGTAACCCTCGCGCTTGAGGATCTCGGCGATGTTCGCCTTGATCTTGCTGTGCGGCAGGGTCACCTCGTCGTGGTACGCCGAATTGGCGTTGCGCAGACGTGTCAAGAAGTCTGCAATAGGGTCCGTCATGGTCATGACTGGGCCTGTCTACCTTCCTCGCAGCGGTTCCCACTCGGGTCGATTCCCTTGGGGGCCTGCTGCGCACCTGTTCTGTAGGGGTCTGTTACCAGCTGGACTTTTGCACGCCGGGCAGTTCGCCGGCATGTGCCATCTCCCGCAAGCAGATTCGGCACAGGCCGAACTTGCGGTACACGGCGTGGGGACGTCCGCACCTGTTGCAGCGGGTGTAGCCCCGCACGGCGAACTTCGGCTTCTTGTTGGCCTTGTTGACCAGTGCCTTCTTTGCCATCTGCTCAGTTCTCCTTGAAGGGGAAGCCCAGCGCGCGCAGCAGCGCCCGACCTTCATCGTCGTTCGTCGCCGAGGTGACGACGGTGATGTCCATGCCGCGGGGCCGGTCGATCGCGTCCACGTCGATCTCGTGGAACACCGACTGCTCGGAGAGCCCGAAGGTGTAGTTGCCGTGGCCGTCGAACTGCTTGGGGCTCAGGCCGCGGAAGTCGCGGATACGCGGCAGCGCGATCGACACCAGCCGGTCGAGGAATTCCCACATGCGGTCGCCGCGCAGGGTCACCCGTGCGCCGATCGGCATGCCCTCGCGCAGCTTGAACTGCGCGATCGACTTGCGGGCCTTGCGGATCTCGGGCTTCTGGCCGGTGATCAGCGCGAGGTCGTTCACCGCACCGTTGATCAGCTTGGCGTCGCGGGCGGCGTCACCGACACCCATGTTGACGACAACCTTGACCACGCCGGGGATCTGCATGACGTTGGCGTAGTTGAACTCGTTGTTGAGCGCGTCCTTGATTTCTTCGCGGTAGCGCGCCTTCAGCCGGGGCTGCACCTTCGCGGTGTTTTCTACGGTGGTCATGTCAGATGTCCTTGCCGTTGCGCTTGGAGACCCGGACCTTCTTGCCGGATTCTTCATCCACGCGGTAGCCGATGCGGGTCGGGTTGCCGTCGGAGTCGACCACCATCACGTTGGAGACGTGGATTGCCGCTTCCTGCGTGACGATGCCGCCCGAGGATGCGCCACGCTCGTTGGCCGACTGCGCGGTGTGCTTCTTGATCCGGTTGACGCCCTCGACGAGAACCTTGTTGCGGGTCGGGTAGGCCTCGATGACCTTGCCCTTGGCGCCCTTGTCCTTACCGGCGGTGACCAGAACGGTGTCGCCCTTGTGCACCTTCATTTACAACACCTCCGGGGCCAGCGAAACGATCTTCATGAACTTCTTCTCACGCAGCTCGCGCCCGACCGGGCCGAAGATGCGGGTGCCACGCGGATCGTTGTCGTTCTTGATGATGACGGCGGCGTTCTCGTCGAACTTGATGTAGCTGCCGTCTGCCCGGCGGCGCTCCTTGACGGTGCGCACGACGACGGCCTTGACCACATCACCGCGCTTGACGTTGCCACCGGGGATGGCGTCCTTGACGGTCGCCACAATCACGTCGCCGATGCCGGCGTAGCGCCGCGACGAGCCACCCAGAACACGGATGCACAAGATCTCCTTGGCGCCAGTGTTGTCGGCGACCTTGAGCCGCGATTCCTGCTGAATCACTAGATCTCCTCGACCTGGTTACTGTGTGCACGGCAGATACCGACCTGACGTGCGCGGTCTTTGTCGCCCAAAGAGCACGCAGGGTTTTCTCGCATGAGATAACCGAGGTCTGCCCTGGGCAACCCCTAAATACTAGGTGACGAGCGGAAAAGCTCCAAATCCTCGCACTTCTGTCGCCCAAACCGACAAACGGCAGCACAAGCACGAGTGCATCGCGGCACTACGTCGATCTCGGCGCAACTCAGGCGCTCACCACACACCGGAAGCCGATGTGGGTGGTCGAACTGTCCTGCGATTGCGGCGAACGCGCGGCCGGCCGGTAGCGGTGGCAGTACTCCGGGGCGCAGAGGTGCGACCCGCCTTTGAGGACCTGGTTGACCGCCGGATCAGGGTCCGTCGGCGGCGGGCAGCACGAGTTCTGCTGCTGCCCCACCACGTGATGGGCCGAGAACGTCGTGGTGGTCCATTCCCAGACATTGCCGATCATGTCGACCAGCCCGTATCCGTTCGGCGGGAACGTCCCCACCGGCGAGGTGCCCACCCAGCCGAGTGCTCCGTCGTTGCGATACGGGAAGCGCCCCTGCCAGGTGTTGGCCATCAACGCTCCCCCGACGCTCGGCTCGTCACCCCAGGCGTAGGCGGCGGTGCTGCCCGCCCGGGCCGCGTACTCCCACTCGGCTTCGGTCGGCAGTCGCCGGCCGGCCCAGCGCGTATAGGCGGTCGCGTCGGGATAAGCGACCTGCACGACGGGGTGGTCCGGCTTGTCGGCGATGTCGCTGCCGGAACCAAACGGCGCACGCCAGCTCGCGCCGGGCGCCCAGTCCCACCACTGCCGCCAGTCCTGCAGGTTCACCGGGCCTCGCGTCGGCCGGAACACCAGTGCACCGGGCTGCAGATCCGCGTCGGCGACACCGGGATACAGCGCCGGATCGAGGGGGCGCTCGGCGATCGTGACGTATCCGGTGGCGGCGACGAAGTCAGCGAATTGGGTGTTGGTCACCGGGTGCCGCTCGATGGCGAAGGGGCCGACGGTCGCGGTGTGGATCGGCGCTTCTTCGGGATAGAAGCTCGTCGACCCCATCCGGAACGACCCGCCAGGCATCGCGACGAGCTCGGTGAGCATGGACTCAGGGTATGACGATGCTGAATTCGTCGGTCAGCACCGAGGCGGCGGCGTCGAATCCGGCGGTCCCAGACGGCGCCTCCACGTGCACCGCGACCAGATAGCTGCCGGTGTTGGTCCAGATATGGGCGATCCGGTCCTGATATTCGAGTGACTCGTCGGGATCCCTGGCCCAGGTGCCCATCAGCTTCTGCCCGCTGAAGCCGCAGAAGTCGCCGGGCAACAGGCTCAGCGTGCTGATCGGATACCTGGCCATGACGTCGTCGCCGTACCGCGTGAACGCGGCGCTCGGGTCCAGCGGGGTTGCCGCGATGGTGACCTCGGCGACCATGTCGTCCGGTCCGGACAGCAGCGCGCCGACATCACCGGTGCCGGGGGTCGACGACCATCCCGGCGGCATTCGGACGGTGATCTTGGGTGCGGCGGGATCGCTGACGGCAGCCACTGCCGTCGGCCCTGACTGTTCGGACCGGCACACAGTGGCGTCGGGCGGAATGGGCGCGCGGGTGGTTTCCAGCACCCCCGGCTCCGAGGATTCGGGAACGTCGGTGACCCTGGTTGACGGCGAGGTCGACGAGGACGCGACGGCGGTCGACGACGTCGATGCTTCGACTTTCACCGGTGTTCCATCGCTATTGCGCGCACATGCGGCAACACCCGGGGCGGCCAATAACACAACCGCCGCAGCGGCGCACACCAGCCGAGTCACCTCACCAGTATGACGTGAGGGTCAGTCCCTGGCGAAGGCCGCCGCGAGTTGGCGCTCCGCGTCGACATACGGAGTGCCCGACACATCGACGACCACCCGGGCGATGGTTCCGCCGCTGAAGTCGAATGGCGCGACGTACGAGCTGGACACCGCCTGGCCGAGATTGCGTCCCACGCTGACCCCGCCGCCGGCCAATCCGAACGTGAACGGATGGGCTTTGACTCCGGCCAGGGTGGCCACCGCGGCGCCGTCGACGTAGAGAGTGACGTCACCGAGCGGTGTGTGGCCGCCGTCGACCGTGCCGGTTCGGGCGTACGCGACTCCCAGGATGTGGTCACCCAGCGGCAGCGGGTCGGGGGCGATCACCCGCTGTTCGTCCTCACCGAAGAAGTTGTAGACGAACTGCAACCGCCCATCGGCGACGAACAAGACGTATCCCCCGTGACCGGCACCCTGTTTGAGCAACACACCCTGCACGTCCAGGCTGTCGATACTCACCTCGGCCAGCACCGAGAACGAGCGGCCGTTGATCGACACGCACGCACCCATCGCGACCGGTGCGGTATGCGGGTAGTAGACGTAGCTGGACCGGTCGCCGGCCAGCGATGGGCGCGTGCGGGTGACCATCTCGAACACGTTGAGATCGGAAAGCGGTAGGCCGTTGTACTTTTCGGCCTCGGCGAACCACAGTTTCTGCAACTCAGCGAGCTTCTCGGGGTGCTCGGCGGCCACATCGTGGCACTGACTGCGGTCGTTCTCGATGTTGTACAGCTCCCAGCGATCGGCGTCGAAATGCGACCAGCCCGACGGCGCTGCGGGGTGCACCGTATTGGCGAACCAGCCCTTGTGCCAGATGCCACGGGTGCCCAGCATCGTGTAGAACTGGGTTTCCTTACCGGTGTCGGCGGTCGAATCATCCAGTGCTGCTTTGAAACTCACTCCGTCGAGTGGTTTTTGCGCAATACCTTTCACAGTCTGTGGCGCATCGATGCCCAGCAGCTCGTAGATCGTCGGCGTGATGTCGGAGACGTTGACGTAGTTGTCGCGGACCTCGCCATGGGCCGCAATTCCATTGGGCCAGGAAATGATCGCGGTGTCGGCGATCCCGCCTTCATGGGAGGCGTACCGCTTGTAAAGCTTGTATGGCGTGTTGAACGCCATCGCCCACCCGATCGGATAATGGTTATAGGTTGCCGGAGAACCCAATTCATCGAAGAAAGGCATGCTCTCTTCGACCGTGTCGACATAGCCGTTGAAGAACTTGCCTTCGTTGACCGAACCGTTGGGCCCGCCCTCACCGCTGGCGCCGTTGTCCGAGATCACCACGACGATGGTGTTGTCCAGCTGTCCGGACTCCTCGAGATAGTCCAGCACCCTGCCGATCTGGGCATCGGTGTAGGACAGGAAGCCGGCGAACACCTCGGCCATCCGGGAGAACAGCCGCTTCTCCTCGTCATCGAGCGAATCCCACGGACGCACGGTGTCCTGCAGCGGCCACGGCTCGCCGTTGGGCCCGGTGACATCCGCGTACGGATTCACCCCGGACAGTTCGGTGTCGGGCGGCACGATGCCGAGCTTCTTCTGGTTCTCCAGGACGATCTCGCGATAGCGCTCGTAGCCCATGTCGAACTGGCCGGCGTAGCGGTCGGCCCATTCCTTGAACACGTGGTGCGGCGCGTGGCCCGCGCCCGGGCACAGGTAGGTGAACCACGGCTTTTCCGGGGCAACCATCGTCGAGTCGCGGATGAATTCGATTGCCTTGTCCGCCAAGTCCTTCGAGAGGTGATAGCCCTCTTCCGGGGTGGCGGGCGGCTCTACCGGGTGGCCGTCGTACACCAGCTCGGGGTACCACTGGTCGGTCTCCCCGCCCATGAAACCGTAGAACCGCTCGAAGCCGCGCGACAGCGGCCAGTGTCGGCGGGTGGCCGCGAGGTTGGACTCCTCGATCGGGGTGAGGTGCCACTTACCGACGCAATAGGTGTTGTACCCGCGCTCAGCGAGCACCTCTGAAATCAATGCGGTGTCATCGGGAATACGGCCGTTGATACCGGGAAAACCTTCGGTGAACTCTTCGACCATCGCCATCCCGACCGTGGTTGAATTGCGGCCGGTCAGCAGCGCCGCCCTGGTCGGGGAACACAGTGCGGTGGTGTGGAATTGCGAGAGCCGGACACCCCGCTCGGCGAGGCGCGTCATCGCCGGCATCGACACCAGCCCACCGAAGCAGTCCCATGTCGCGATGCCGATGTCATCCCACACCAGGTAAAGCACATTGGGTGCGCCCTCGGGCGCCTTGGGTGCGGCATACGGACCCCAGTCCGGCTCGGAATCGCGAATGTCGAGTGCGATCTTGCCGTTGAACTCCGTGGTCATGCGCGTTCCCCAATCCTCGAGACTGCCGCCTGCGATGCCGAGCAGACACAGACTCCCATGCGGCGGACCGGTTTCGGGTGATTCCACGTCCGCTCTCGGCGAATTCGCAGGACCCCGGGCAAGACAAACGCACGCCGCGGCATAACAGCCGCGGCGTGCGTTTGTCAGGAACGAAGTGTTACTTGGCCCGCTCGAGGACGTCGACCAGACGCCAGCGCTTGGTGGCCGACAACGGACGGGTCTCCATCAGGGAGACGCGGTCGCCGACACCGGCGACACCGTTCTCGTCGTGCGCCTTGACCTTCGTGGTCGTGCGAATGATCTTCCCGTACTTGGGGTGCTTCACGCGCGACTCAAGCTCGACCACGATGGTCTTCTGCATCTTGTCGCTCACCACGTAGCCGATGACCGTCTTACGACGGCCGCGCTGCGTCTCGGTGCGCGGAGTGTGTTCGGGGCCGGCCTCTTTTTTAGTGTCATCTACCATTTTACGATTCCTCACCAGCGGGTCCGGAGGCCAGACCCAGTTCACGTTCGCGCAGCACGGTATAGATGCGCGCAATCTCCTGACGCACGGTGCGGAGCCGGCGATTGTTGTCCAACTGGCCGGTGGCCATCTGGAAGCGCAGGTTGAACAGCTCTTCCTTGGACTCCCGCAGCTTGTCGGTCAACTCTTCGTCGGTGAGTTCACGCAGTTCACCGGCGCTGACGCCTACTGCCATCAGAACTGCTCCTCTCGGGTCACGATGCGTGCCTTGATCGGCAATTTGTGGATCGCACGCGTCAGGGCTTCCCTGGCGATCTTCTCGTCGGGGTAACTCAGCTCGAACAGCACGCGGCCGGGCTTGACGTTGGACACCCACCATTCCGGTGAGCCCTTACCCGAACCCATGCGGGTTTCCGCGGGCTTCTTGGTCAGCGGACGGTCCGGGAAGATGTTGATCCACACCTTGCCGCCACGCTTGATGTGCCGGTTGATGGCGATACGAGCGGACTCGATCTGCCGGTTGGTGACGTAGGCGTGCTCCAGTGCCTGGATGCCGTAGTCACCGAAAGTCACCGACGTGCCACCGCTGGCGATACCACGCTGCCTGGGGTGGTGTTGCTTGCGGTGCTTGACTTTACGGGGAATCAACATGATTTAGCTCTCCGTGCTTTCAGCGGCGGGCTCGACAGCGGGAGCCTCCGCCGTGACGGGGACTGCCGACTCGGCGGTCTCTTCACTGGCAGCGCGGCCGGCTTCGGTGCTCGTCGCGGTGGTGCCCGACGCACCACTGCGGCGCGGGCGGGTGCCCGTGGGACGCTCGCGGCGCGGACGGTCGGCGGCGGGTGCGGCGGCGGTCAGCTCACGCTTGCCACCGACGATGTCGCCCTTGTAGATCCACACCTTTACGCCGATACGGCCGAACGTGGTCTTCGCCTCGTAAAGCCCGTAGTCGATGTCGGCGCGCAGGGTGTGCAGCGGAACCCGGCCTTCGCGGTAGAACTCCGAGCGGCTCATCTCGGCGCCGCCGAGGCGACCCGAGCACTGCACGCGGATGCCCTTGACGTTGGGCTGGCGCATGGCCGACTGGATGGCCTTGCGCATCGCGCGGCGGAACGCCACACGGTTGCTCAACTGCTCGGCGACACCCTGGGCGACCAGCTGCGCGACCGACTCGGGGTTCTTCACCTCGAGGATGTTCAGCTGGACCTGCTTGCCGGTCAGCTTCTCCAGGTCGGCGCGGATGCGGTCGGCCTCGGTACCACGACGGCCGATCACGATGCCCGGACGCGCGGTGTGGATGTCAACGCGGACCCGGTCACGGGTGCGCTCGATCTCCACGTCGGCGATGCCGGCACGCTCGAGGCCGGTGGCCAGCAGCCGCCGGATCGCCACGTCTTCCTTGACGTAGTCGGCGTACTGCTTGTCGGCGTACCACCGGGACTTCCAGTCGGTGGTGATACCGAGCCGGAAGCCGTGGGGGTTGATTTTCTGGCCCACTACTCCGAGCCCTCCTTTGTCTGTTCGGCCGTCGCCTTGGCGGCGGAAGCCTTCTTGGCCGGAGCCTTCTTGGCCGGCGCGGTCGCAGCAGCCTTGCTGCCCTGCGCCCGCCGCGAGCGAGCCGCACTCGCCGAGGCCGACGCACGCTCGCTGCGTGCCGGACGGCTCTCGACAATCACGGTGATGTGGCTGGTGCGCTTGCGGATTCGGTACGCGCGACCCTGCGCGCGCGGCCGGATGCGCTTGGCGGTGGGGCCCTCGTCGGCCATGACCGTCGCGACCACCAGGGTCGCCGGGTCAAGACCTTCGTTGTTCTGCGCGTTCGCGGCGGCCGAGGCGATCACCTTGGCGACCGGCTCGCTGGCCTGCTGTGGTGCCCAGCGCAGGATGTCCAGAGCCTCTTCAACCGACTTGCCGCGCACCAGGTTGATCACCCGGCGTGCCTTGCTCGCCGAGATCCCCACATATTTCGCCACCGCGGTGGCGGAGGGGAATTCAGTCGTCGTCATCGCCGCTTACTCTTCCGGTCGTCCTTGATGTGACCCTTGAATGTGCGCGTCGGGGCGAACTCGCCCAGCTTGTGGCCGACCATCGACTCGGTGACGAACACCGGCACATGCTTACGACCGTCGTGGACGGCGAAGGTGTGACCGATGAAGTCCGGGATGATGGTCGAACGACGCGACCAGGTCTTGATGACCTGCTTGGTGTTCTTCTCGTTCTGGACGTCGACCTTCTTGAGCAGATGGCCGTCGACGAACGGGCCCTTCTTGAGGCTGCGTGGCATCGCTGGCTACTCCTAGCGCTTATTCTTGCCGGTGCGCCGGCGTCGGACGATGAGCTTGTCGCTCGGCTTGTTGGGCTTGCGGGTGCGGCCCTCGGGCTTACCCCACGGGCTGACCGGGTGGCGACCACCGGAGGTCTTGCCCTCGCCGCCACCGTGCGGGTGGTCGACCGGGTTCATCACGACACCACGAACGGTGGGACGCTTGCCCTTCCACCGCATACGGCCGGCCTTGCCCCAGTTGATGTTGGCCTGCTCGGCGTTGCCGACCTCGCCGACGGAGGCGCGGCAGCGCACGTCGACGCGGCGGATTTCACCCGAGGGCATACGCAGGGAGGCGTAGGTGCCCTCCTTGCCCAGCAGCTGGATACTCGAGCCGGCCGAGCGGGCCAGCTTGGCGCCGCCGCCGGGACGCAGCTCGACGGCGTGGATCACGGTACCGGCCGGGATGTTGCGCAGCGGCAGGTTGTTACCAGGCTTGATGTCGGCGTTGGCGCCCGACTCCACGACGTCGCCCTGCGAAAGACCCTGCGGCGCAATGATGTAGCGCTTCTCGCCGTCCAGGTAGTGCAGCAGCGCGATGTTCGCGGTGCGGTTCGGGTCGTACTCGATGTGTGCGACCTTGGCGTTGACGCCGTCTTTGTCGTTACGCCGGAAGTCGATCACCCGGTAGGCACGCTTGTGCCCGCCGCCCTTGTGACGGGTGGTGATTCGACCGTGCGCGTTACGACCGCCGGTTCCGTGCAGCGGACGGATCAGCGACTTCTCCGGAGTCGAGCGAGTGATCTCGGAGAAATCGGAGACGCTGGCACCGCGGCGACCGGGGGTCGTCGGCTTGTACTTGCGAATTCCCATTATCTATTCCTGAGTTCTATTCGTTGCCGGACTACGCCGGTGCTCCGAAGAGGTCGATCGGCTTGCTGCCGGGGGCCAGGGTCACGATCGCGCGCTTGGTGCTCTTGCGCTGTCCGTAGCCGGCGCGGGTGCGCTTGCGCTTGCCCTGCCGGTTCAGCGTGTTCACCGAGTCGACCTTCACCTTGAAGATCTTCTCGATGGCGATCTTGATCTGCGTCTTGTTCGAGCCGGGTGCGACCACGAACGTGTAGACGTTGTCCTCGATCAGTCCATAGGACTTCTCGGAGATGACCGGGGCCAGGATGATGTCGCGGGGATCAGTGATGGTCGCCATCAGGCCGAAACCTCCTCGTCCTGTTTGGTGTTCGAGCTGATGTAGGCATCCAGCGCTTCCACGCTGAACACCACGTCGTCGGCGTTGAGCACGTCGTAGGTGTTGAGCTGATCCGGCGAGATCACGTGCACACCGGGAAGGTTGCGCACGCTCTTCGCGCCGACCTCGTCGCTGCGGCCGATCACGACGAGCACCTTGCGGCGGTCGGTCAGCGCGCCCAGGAACGCCTTGGCGCTCTTGGTCGACGGGGTCTGGCCACTCAGCAGCTCGGTCACCGCGTGGATCCGCTCGTTGCGAGCCCGGTCCGACAGCGCACCGCGCAGGGCGGCACGGATCATCTTCTTGGGCGTGCGTTCGCTGTAGTCACGCGGCTGCGGGCCGTGGACGACGCCACCACCGGTGAACTGCGGAGCGCGGGTCGAACCCTGGCGAGCGCGACCGGTGCCCTTCTGGCGGTACGGCTTCTTGCCGCCGCCGGAGACCTGAGCGCGAGTCTTGGTGGCGTGCGTGCCCTGCCGTTTGGCGGCCAGCTGCGCGGTCACCACCTGGTGCATCAACGCGATGTTGGGTTCCACGTCGAACAGTTCGGCAGGCAACTCGACGCTGCCGTCCTTCTTGCCGTCCGGAGTGCGAACGTCAATCTTGAGAGTCACTTCTCACCTCGTTTGACTGCCGTGCGAACCACCACGAGCCCGCCGTTGCGCCCGGGAACCGCGCCCTTGATCAACAGCACGCCGTTCTCGGCATCAACCTTGTGCACCACCAGGTTCTGCGTGGTGACGCGGTCGCTACCCATCCGACCTGACATCCGGGTGCCCTTGAAGACACGGCCCGGGGTGGCGCAGCCACCGATCGAACCCGGCCGGCGGTGCACTGCCTGGGCACCGTGGCTGGCGCCCTGGCCCTTGAAGCCGTGTCGCTTCATCGTGCCGGCGAAGCCCTTGCCCTTGGAGGTGCCGGTGACGTCGACGTAGGCGCCGTCGGCGAAGATCTCCGCCGTCAGCTCCTGGCCGACCTCGTACTCGGCGGCCGCGGCCTCGTCGTCCAGACGCAGCTCGGCCAGATGCCGGCGCGGGTTGATCCCGGCGGCGGCGTACTGACCGGTGACTGGCTTGTTCACCTTGCGGGGGCTGATCTCGCCGTAGGCCAACTGCACGGCGCTGTAACCGTCACGCTCGGGCGTGCGGATGCGGGTCACCACATTGGGTCCGGCCTTGACGACCGTGACAGGGACGACGCGGTTGTTCTCGTCGAACACCTGTGTCATGCCCAGCTTGGTGCCCAAAATGCCTTTTCTAGCCATTTCTTTCGGGTCTCCTACTGGATGTTGACATCGACGCTCGCCGGAAGATCGATGCGCATGAGCGCGTCAACGGTCTTCGGCGTCGGGTCGAGGATGTCGATGAGTCGCTTGTGCGTGCGCATCTCGAAGTGCTCCCGCGAGTCCTTGTACTTATGCGGGGAGCGGATGACGCAGTACACGTTTCTTTCCGTCGGCAGCGGCACTGGACCAACCACGCTCGCGCCGGTACGGGTGACCGTCTCCACGATCTTGCGCGCCGAGGCATCAATGGCCTCGTGGTCGTAGGCCTTGAGCCTGATGCGGATCTTTTGTCCCGCCACGCTTCTCCTACCTTCATTCCT
The DNA here is from genome assembly GCA_900078375.1 of uncultured Mycobacterium sp. Lineage (GTDB taxonomy): Bacteria > Actinomycetota > Actinomycetes > Mycobacteriales > Mycobacteriaceae > Mycobacterium. Next base: position 194,723 of record FLQS01000056.1, read on the forward strand.
GCTCGGTCCCGTAACGGGACACGGTGGTCATGCGCTCTCGCCCGAAGGCGTCGCGCTGGTTGTTGCCGCCGCTCTTTACCTGTCCTGGTGCTCCGGCCCCCGCGGTCGGGTGTGTCGCCCTAACGCAGCCCCGCAGGCGCGGTGAAAACCGTCGCGCTCCGAGTTTGGGACCGGACGCGCCCGTTTGGGCGCCGGTCGTATACCTTGGGCGGCACCGCTCCCAGTGGGGGCGAACCCGGCTCAAGGCAACCCGAACAGTATGCCTCAGATGTGAGCCTTATCCAAATCCCTGCACTGCCTGGTAGTGGGTCAGTTTGAACGTGTCGCGCGCCACCCCTAGACGCCAAGATCGTGGCGGCGTATGCGCCGGTTCTTCCCTAGTTTACGTCGGACTGCGACGGGTTCCTTAACGGCGCGGCCAGCTCCGCGCCGCTTGTGTGGTTTGCACATTGCACAGCCGCGCCATGAGCGCGAGGGGTGATGATTGGGCATGGACCGGCCTGACCGGGACTCCGCTTGAGGGCGAAGTTGAAGACGTTACCACCAATGCCTTACAGTTGAGTCCGCTGCGCTCAACCCCGCGGAATCTCGGCAGGCACGGCTGGGACGGCACGTCTGGTTAGGTCGCGGTGTGGCGAGGTTCGGCAGGCTTGGTTTGGATACGACAAAGGGGCTGCCCGTCAAGGCTGCCCCTTTGTCGTATTCCGAAGCCCGGTGGGCTTCAGCTGCGTCGCCCTAACGGGCGACTGGCCTCACCATAATGCCTGGTGAGGCCAGTCGTTTCAGGTTTTGTTGCGCAGACTACTCTTCTTCATCCTCGCGCATGGAGACGAACATGACAGCTCACCATCCTTCCAAGAGCTAGAACCTCGGATCGCCCCAGTCTATTCCTGCCGTACGGCAACGAGATAGGGGCGCGCCTGAGTGCCACCCTAGAGTAGCTTTGGCCCCATGTCGAACGGGTGGACACAGAGCATTTGGGCGGTTATTGGTTTTGGCGTGCTCTCTAGTTCCGTTGCTTCCGTCGTTTTTTGGTATCTACTCTTCCGGCTCAAACCAAAGTTGGAGATATCGCCACAGATCGCACGTGCCGAGGGCAAGAATGGCCAACCCGTATACAGAATCAAAGTTGTTAACAAACGGCGACGTTCGGCCTTCGATATCACGCCATTCGTGTACCTCGACGAGATTAAAAAGACGGTGGAGGGGGAGAACAAGAAGAACCACTTCCTCGAACGGCTCACCGTGAACGGCTCAAGCAGCTTCTTCCTGCACAAGTACTCCAAACGGGACGACGACGCCAGGTATGCGCGCAAACTGTTGATTTTGTCGGACATAGACGGCATGTGGGATACCGAGCAGAAATACTCGGTGGTCATCAGGATCTTTGCCAAGGATGGCGTCTCGGGAGCGATCTGGCAAGACGAGAAAAGATACGGTGTTTGGGACTGCATCGTAGATGGCGAGTTCGAATGGGGAAGGTCGCTCAAAATCAAGCCCCCGAAAAAGATCGGCCCCGCGGAAACCAAAAGTGAAGGCGCGGAGAGCGCCACCTAAGTCTGGAGCCTTTTGGGCGCCATCACTGGGCGTAACTGAGGGCCCATGCGGTCCCGCGCTCAGTCAAGCAGAGCCGCGATGTCCCGGTGGGTCCAGACGCGGTTCTCCAGCCCTGCGGCCATCGCGGGAGTGGTCTTACGCCCATCGTTGGCTTGGGTGAGCGTCTGGTGTGGACGGGCGTAGTTGTAGTTCATGTAGTGCAGTGACACCGCGTGAGCCAGGTTCTCTACTTTCCTGGAGAAGCCGTTGGTCAGGCGGGTGAAGCGGCGCATCCCCATTCGCATGGTGAGGTTCTGGCGCTCGACGTAGGACGTGGACACCTTGCGGCTGTCGGGGAAGCCGTTGATGTTCCGAATCTCAATCCCGGTGCAGACGGCGGGGCTGTAGCGGCGTTCGTTCTCGATGCCACCGGGCGCGTCGTAGATCTTGTACAGCATCGCGTAGTCGATGTCCCCGGCGAACGCATCCTCCACAGCGTTGATGTAGAGCTTGAGTCCATCAGTGGTGAGCTGGACCCGGTTCTCCAGCCGAGAAGCCAAGTCGCGGATGAACACGTGGGCATCGGCTGCGGTGCGCTCACCCACCAGCCATGAGGGAACCAAACTTGGTGTCGGCACAGATGGCCGTCCACGTCCACACATCGCCGTAGCCGTACTCGCCCCGGTGCTCCGAGGGCACGTTTTTCTGCTTCGCGTAGCAGAACGACCAGATTTCGTCGCACTGAATTGTCTTGCAGGGCAAGTCATAAAAGGCTGCGTTCTGGTATCCGGAGCACGCGCCGCCCAACTCGATCAGCAGCTTGGTGATGGTGTTCTTCGCGGCCCCGGTCACGCGGACGGTGGCGCGGATGCTCATCCCCTCGCACAAGCAGCTCACGATCTGTGCCCGCTTGTCGGTGGATAACCGGTTGACCATACTGACTATTATGCTTGAGCGGTCATGCATAGTCAACGGAGTTTGTGTAGATTTTCAACAGGCCCCCGCGCTAGTCAACAAAATTTTGTTGAGATGGTGGTACCGTGGCCCCATGACTGTTAACGGCGTCGACACCAGCGTGGTTGAGGCGGTGGATCGCCTCAACAGAGATATTGCAGAGGCGGAGGAGCGCGTAGCCCAACTGCGGGCGATGCGCGACAGCATTCAACCGTTCATCGAGCAGTACATGGGCGTATCAACAAAGACCCCCATAATCGCCGGAGTCTTTGTGACGGACCCTGACGACGACCACCAAGAATCGTCGTCTATCACGGATGAAGCATTCGGGGTGTTCCGCGACTACCCGGACGAAGTCTTTGACTTGGATAACGTCGTTAAAGTGTTGCGCAGCAGAGGATCTGACTCCGGTCCGGTCCAAATCCGAAACGCCATCAACTACATGGTCCGGATTGGGAGGGTCCATCGCGGACCGCGCCGAGGCACCTACACACTGCTGCCCCACTCATCAACCGCGACCGATCCAGAACCCAAGCTCGATGAGCCATTCGATTACCGCTCAGAAAGGGAAGAGGATTTGCCGTAGGGGACAACTGGGGTCCACTCCCAGGGAAACGCAGGCCTCCACAACCTGCGCCCCCACGGAAGTCGAGAGGATGACTTAAGCATCCAATCGGCGGTGGCCGGTGACGTTACGTCTTCGCAGGGCGGGCGTCACCGGCCCACTTACTCTTTAGATGTTTACGCTGATCGCAATGATTCCATTATACGACACGCCGTGACCTGCGGGTATTACCCCCTGGCGGCGTTGTTGGACCGTTGCCAACGAGCCTCAGCGGCTCGCTTCGCTATCGCGCTGCGTTCCTCGGCGGTCAGCTTCTCCGCCCTCGCCTTGCCGCCCCTTAGGCCACCCTTGCGGCCCAGCGCCACGGCGGCGGGATCTTTACCATTGATCGGCTCAGGGGCCGGCGCTTCGTCATCGTCGGCGGTGGCTTCTCGCACAATCCGAGCCGCCAGTGAGTTCAGGTCGGCTGAGTGCTTCCTTGACCAGTCAGGCATACGTCCATCCTCCCACGGCACACCGGTTACGCGCCCCTGCCTGATGATTCCTCAGGCGTCAAACTGACCCACTACCCACTGCCTGCTCAGCGGGGTTCCGAGTACGGAATAGAGCCACTGAGACAGCGAGGTACCAGACCGCGGTCGACAGCACCGGCAGGAAGGTGGTGAGCAGGTTTCCCTCGATGGAGAACAAGCCAGTGCGAAAGAAGACGCTTGTTGTTCCCGCGAGGTTGATCACCGCGGCCAGGATCGCCAGCCAGGCAGTCCACCTGGGCAGCACGGGTTCGGCGATCACGCAGGCTGCATAAGCGAGTGCCGCGGCGGCCACGATGAAGCCCTGCAGTGAGAGCAGGGCGAGGCTGAAGTCGTAGCCGACGGCACGCACTGCCGCGGCCGATAATTGGTCGGCCGCCACTGCCGTGACGATACGGATGGACATCGAGACGAACGACAGAGCAGCCACCGCCGCGATACCGACCAAGAGCAAGTCACCTAGGTGCTGCCCGCTCGACGCCCGGTAGAGCACGCGCCGCACGACGACCGCGAACCACAAGAGCAATCCGGTGGCGAGAGCGTAGAGCCAACCCTGGGCGATCACAGCGCCCCGGTGGTCAATGAAGAAGCTTTGAACAACCTTGTTGGTCGCATCCCACGCCGGGGGCACACCGGTCAGAGTCGCCGCGACGAAGGATCCGACGACATACGCGACTCCGGCGGCCCCTCCCGACCTATTCCATCGAACGTCGTTCATGCTTCCCCCGATGTTTGGCTTCATCAGCACGGTACGACTGGTCCTCGAGACGGCTGGCGTTATTGCAGACGAACTGGTGACAGTTACTGCCATATCGGCATAGCATGCCGATATGTATCGAGTGATTCAGTGGGCTACCGGCGGTGTGGGCAAAGCGGCGATCCAAGGGGTGCTCCGTCATCCCGAACTTGAGCTCGTCGGCTGCTGGGTGCACAGCGCCGACAAGCACGGCCGCGATGTCGGCGAGGTGATTGGGGAAGCCCCGATCGGAGTGGCGGCCACGACCGACATCGACGAACTGCTGGCGCTGGACGCCGACTGCGTCATGTACTCCCCTCTGCTGCCCGACGACCAGATCGTCGCGAAGATCCTGCGCTCGGGCAAGAATGTGGTGACCCCGGTCGGCTGGGTGTACCCGGACCGGGAGAACCCAGCCGTGCAGGCTCTCGAAGAGGCGTGCGCGGCGGGCAACACCACACTGCACGGCTCGGGGATCCATCCCGGCGGCATCACCGAACGCTTCCCGCTGATGATCTCCGGGCTGACGGCGGCGATCACCCACGTCCGGGCCGAGGAATTCTCCGATATCCGTACATACAACGCGCCACTGGTGGTGCGGGAGGTGATGGGATTCGGCCTGACTCCGGAACAGGCGATGAGCGGACCTATGGCCGCGCTGCTGGAGGCCGGGTTCAAGCAGTCCGTGCGGATGGTCGTCGACCAATTGGGCTTCCGCGCGGAACCGCGAATCCGGTCCACTCAGGAAGTCGCCGTCGCGGTCACCGGAACCGACGAGCTCGTCGTTCCGATGGAAGCCGGCACCGTCGCCGCGCGCCGATTCAAATGGCAGGCCATCGTCGACGACAAGCCGGTCGTCACCGCCGCGGTCAACTGGCTCATGTGTGAGGTGGAGCTGGATCCGCCGTGGACGATCGGCGAGAAGGGTGAGCGCTTCGAGGTGGAGGTCACCGGCGATCCCGACGTCTTGCTGACGTTCAAAGGGCTGCAACCCGAGACGGTCGCCGAAGGGCTGGAGCGCAACCCGGGCGTGGTGGTGACCGCCAACCACTGCATCAGCGCCATCCCTCTTGTCTGTGCGGCCGGCCCCGGTATCAAGACCTATCTCGACCTGCCGATGATCACCGGCCGGGCCGCCCCGGACCTGGCCCGGTGACCGGTGGAACCCCTTGGCGACCTTCGGTTTTCCCATTTGGTGGTCGGGGTCACCGACATGGACCGGGCGCTGCAGTTCTACCGCGGCCTGCTTGGGATGGATGTGGTGTTCGACCAGACGATGGCCGGTGACCCATTCGACCACGCGCTGGGTGGCGCCGCCGGAAATCAGGGCCGGGTGGTCGGCGGCCTGATCGGCGGGGTGATGCTGGAGTTGCTGTCACTAGGCGGCGAGACCCGGCCGGCCAGGCGGTCCATCGTCGGTAATCAGAACATCTCGCTGTCGGTCACCGACCTCGACGACACCTACCGCCGGGTGCAGGATGCGGGCTACCAACCCGACCAGGAACCGTTCGAGATCGCCGGGGTGCGAATGTTTTTCGTGAAGGATCCCGATGGTACCGCCGTGGAATTCATCGAATTCTTCGGCACCGCACGAACATCGGAGGAACTGCATCGTGGCGTCGCACACTGACCACAGTTATTGGCATCCGCGGTCACTGGCCGGCCTGCGGGTGATCGTGACCGGTGCTGCGCGCGGAGTGGGCAAGGGCGTGACCGCGGCCCTGCTCGAGCGCGGCGCCTCGGTGCTACTGGTCGATCGCGACCCGGCGGTGGCCGACGTCGCAGCGGAATTCGGCGCCGAGGGTCGGGCCGTGCCCCTGGTGGCTGACTTGTGCGACCGCACCAGCTACCAGCACATCGTCGACGAAGCGGTGCGGGTGTTGGGCGGAATCGACGCGTTGATCAACAACGCGATCGCCACCAATGAACCAAAGCCGTTCAACGACATCAACCACGACGATTTCGACCTCGTCTTCGACACCGGACCGCGGGCCACGTTGTTCCTCATGCAGGCGGCCTACCCGGTGCTCAAAGCGGGCGGCGGCGGGTCCATCGTCAATTTCGGTTCCGGCGCCGGCACCGCCGGCCAGAAGACGTTCGGTGCGTACGCCGGAGCCAAGGAGGCGATCCGCGGAATCTCCAAAGTCGCCGCCCTGGAATGGGGTCGCGACAATATCCGGGTGAACGTGGTGTGCCCGTTTGCCCGATCCGACGGCGTCGCGGGCTGGAGCGAGGAGTTCCCAGACGTCTACGGCAAGATCGTCAAGGGCATCCCGCTGCGCCGAATCGGCGACACGCATGCCGATATCGGACCGATGGTGGCCTTCCTGGTCAGTCCCGACGCGTCCTACCTGACCGCACAGACCATCCACGTCGACGGTGGCATGGGAATGTACCGGTGACCAGCCCGCCCGCCGAACGACCACCGACCCTGCGTGACCGGCAGCGGGCGCAGGTGCGGGCCGACATCCACGCCGCGGCGTATCGGCTTTTCGCCGCACGAGGATTCGGCCACGTCACCACTGACGACATCGCCGCCGAGGCGTCGGTGTCGCCGCGGACGTTCTTCCGGCATGTGGCGACCAAGGAAGACTTGCTGCTGGGCGCCGTGCAACGCGGGAACGCTGCGATCGCGTCCTTACTGGCTCGCCGCCCGGCCGGCGAGCCGCCCGATGTCGCACTGGCCGCCGCGATCGTGAGCCGGGTCGGCTCCTTCGACGATGTGGACCTGGAGAACTGGCGCGCGGCCATCTTGACCGCGCCCGAACTACTCGACCGCGCGACGCTGTTGTCCGCCGCCGACCGCGAGCAGATGGTTGCGCTGGTGGCCACTCGGATGGGTGTACATCCGGCGCAGGACAGCCGGCCCGGCCTGCTGGTCCAACTATCCTTCGCTGCAGCGGATTTCGCCTTCCAGCAGTGGGTCCGGGACTGCGGCGCCCAGCCTCGGCCGCTGGCGTCCGACGTGGCCGAGGCGCTGGCCGTTGTCGGCCATCCCCGCTGGGGTGGCTAGCGGGTCCCCTTCAGGGTCGCCCAGAATGGGCATTGGTGGCGCGTGTTGAAGTCGGTGGTGATGGTCAGCTGCCCGGTCTGCAACGACATCCGCCTTCCGTCGGCACCCAGCTGAGGCCAGTCCGGCAGCCCGGAGACCTCGGGCGTGCCGTTCTTCACGAATTGGCTCCAGTACGAGACCATCTGGTCGGAAAGCTCGCGCTGTGCCGGGTTGAGTGGCGGAGCACCACCGACGTCGAACAAGTACCGCAACTCCAGTGAATGGCTGGCACCCACCGGGAAAGGGACCGCACGCAACGGATCAGGGGCCGGCGCGGTTCGGTCGTTGAACTCGTAGGCGTACACCGGGTTGGTGTGCGCGAGACCGGACGCGATTTTGTCTGTCGGACAGGCGAATATGCTGTCAGTGACTGCTGCGGAATAGGTCAGGCCTTCATTGCCGCCATACCGGTCGAGCGGGTAGTGCTCGGCCACCGCGGCCGCGTCGGGACCGAACGTGTCCGACAGCAGTGTCGGATAGGGCGGCAACCCATGGTCTTTCAGATATTGCAGCGCGGCGAACATCGCGAATTCGTCACCGTTGCTACCGATCAACACCGGGATCTTGGGCACTCGGCTCAGCGCGACATCGGCCATCGGGTCGACCGGAAGCCGGTCTGTTCCGGTGACCGGACCGGTGAGCTTGTCGGGGCCGAATCTGACATACAGCGGGGCGCGCCGCAAATCCCTTGTCGGCAGTGAGCGTAGGCAGGTCGCAACCGCATCGGGGTCCGAGCAGCCCGCGCTGGTCGCATATTCGGTACTGACCCGCGTGGCGGTGGCCCGGTCAGCTTGGGCCTGACACGGCCCGCTCTGCATGATCGCGGCCCGGAACAATCCGGCGGAATCCGGCGCGACCAGATGGTCGCATACCGACATCGCGCCAGCCGACTCGCCCGCGATCGTGACTTTCGTTGGGTCGCCGCCGAATTCGGCGATATTGTCGCGAACCCACCGCAGTGCTGCCTGCTGGTCGGCCAATCCGTAGTTGCCGATGTTGCCATCCGGGCTCAGCGCCGGATGCGCAAGGAAGCCCAAGGTGCCCAGCCGGTAGTTGACGGTGACGACGACGATGTCGCCCTGGGTCGCCATCCAGCGCGCGTCGTAGATATCGGCGCTTCCGTTGAGGAAGCCGCCGCCATGAATCCACACCATCACCGGTTTCTGGCTCGACCGGCTGGCGCCGTCAGGGGTCCAGACATTGAGGTTCAGGCAGTCCTCACCGGTGGGGCGGCCGTAGTCGGGATCCAACGTGGTGTCCTGGATACAGCGCATACCGGGAGTGGTGGCATCGCGCACCCCGGGCCACGGCGCGGCCGGTTGCGGCGGCTGCCAGCGCAGTGAGCCAACCGGTGCGGCGGCATACGGAACCCCGTCGAACACTCGGTACCCCGGGGCGACGAGACCGCGCACCGCACCCGCCGCGGTCTGCACCACCGCGGGCCCGGCTTGTGCGACCGGGGCCGGCCGCGGGTGCATCTCGCTGGTGCCCCCGCTACATCCGGCGAGCATCGCCAGGCCCAGCAACAGGCCTAATGCGCGCCGGCGTCGTCGGCCGCTGGATCCGTCTCGCACGAGATCCGAGCCTACGCGGACGCCTGGCCCAGGCATGACCTGGGAATTAGCCGAAAAGTCTGCGACCTGGCACAATCGTGGCCGAAACTAGAAACCTGACACCCGTCAAGTTTTTGGTAGAGCGAGGAGACCCGATGACCCCACGGATCATGGATAAGGCGGCACGCGTTCTGGCCAGCCCGCTCGGCTACACCGATGAGAAGAGGATGTACGAGTCCCTCGCACATCTGCGTGCACACGCGCCGGTGTCCTGGGTCGAGGCCGAGGGATACCGACCGTTCTGGGCGATCGCCAAGCATGCCGATGTCATGGACATCGAGCGGCAGAACGACCTGTTCACCAATGATCCACGTCCGTTGCTGACGATCGCCGAGGCCGACGATGCGTTGCGCGCGCAGATGGAAGCCGGGATCGGGCTGCGCACCCTGATCCACATGGATGATCCGCACCACCGGGACATGCGCAAGATCGGTGCTGACTGGTTTCGCCCGAAAGCTATGCGCGCCTTGAAGACTCGCTGTGACGAGCTGGCCAAGATCTACGTCGACCAGATGCTCGAGCAGGGTCCCGAGCTGGACTTCGTCCAGGAGATCGCGGTCAAATATCCCCTGTACATGATCCTGACGTTGCTGGGTCTGCCGGAATCCGACTTCCCCCGGATGCTCAAACTCACCCAGGAGATGTTCGGCGGCGACGACACCGAACTCCAGCGCGGCGGCACCACCGACGACATGCTGGCGGTGCTGCTCGACTTCTTCAATTACTTCGCTGCGTTGACCGCCTCGCGCCGCGAGCACCCGACCGAGGACCTGACCTCGGCGATCGCCAACGCCACCATCGACGGCCAGCCATTGTCCGACATGGATACCGCGTCCTATTACGTGATCGTGGCCAGTGCCGGCCATGACACCACCAGCGCCGGAATCGCAGGCGGACTTTTGGAACTGGTGCGCAACCCCGGTGAATTGCAGCGGCTGAAGGACGACCCCGGCCTGATGGGCACCGCGGTCGAAGAGATGATCCGCTGCGTGGTCCCGGTCAAGGAATTCATGCGCACCGCCCAAGCCGACACCGAAGTCCGCGGCGTCTCGATCGCCAAGGGCGAATCGGTTCTGCTGTCCTATGTTTCGGCCAACCGCGATGAAGAAGTATTCGACGACCCGATGCGCTTCGACGTCGG
>FLQS01000055.1 GCA_900078375.1 uncultured Mycobacterium sp.
TGCGAGGTCCTGGCGGGGCAGCCGAAGTTGCGAAACGCTTTGTGCCGCGGCCGCGCCGAGTTGTTCGATTCCGAGGACCCCGCCGACGCCGCCGAGGCGGTCGCGCTGTGCCAGCTGTGTCCGGAGTTGGACGCCTGCCGCGCCTGGGTTGACAGGCTCGATAAGCGGGCTCGCCCTCCAGGTACGACCGCCGGTCGGGTTTACCGGCCGCGACGCCGGGAGCTTCAGCCAGCAGGCCACGCTGGCGGGAACCTGCCGTAGACGCCCTTGTCGTCGCCGCGTAGGACGGCGGCGTTCTCGGCGTCGGCGCGAGCGAGCAACGCCGCCTTGGCCTGTTGGCGGTCTCGGATGTCAGACCACGTCGCCCAGCACAGCATCCCGACCGCGACGACGACCAGGATGGGCACCCAGAACTTGACGACCAGCCCGGCGACGATGACGAATGTGAAGAAAGCGCCGAAGAATCCGATACCCCGGCGCTGGTTGACTACGACAACCTGGTTGACGTTCATCATCGAACCCTTTCCTCAGCTACCCGTCGTAGGGGGTTTCATGCGCGACGCTGCTGCCGTCGCGAGCTTGAGCGCCTCTTTGCGGTTGAAGTCACGCAGCAGTGCGATCCCGACCGACCAGTCGCGCAGGGTCTGCGACTCTGAGACCTTCATTGCGATGGAGGCGGCCCCCTCGGTCGGGACCAGATCCTCCACGCACAGCCCCCACATGGCCTGTAGCGCCAGACCGGCGCCGTGCCGCTGCTCCTCGGTCAGGGTGTCGACAAAGCTGTACCAGTCCTCATCGGTGGCCGCGTCGGCGTGGATCGCGCATTCGAGTTCGAGCAACTGGGCCGCCAGGCTGATCCCGGCGTACAGCTCCTTGGTTGCATCGTGGGTCGGTTCGTCCTCGATGTGTTCAGCTGCGGTGCTCGCCAGGTCCCGCATCGACAGCGCGTCGCCGATGTTGACGGTATCGGCAAGAGCCGCGACCCCTTTGTGGAGGATCTCTGCCGGGGAAAGCCCGGCCATCGGCTTCATCAACTCGATGGCCTTGTCGTTCCCGATCGCCCGTCTCAGCGAGTAGTCGATGGCTCTCACGACATCGTCGAGGTCCTCGCCGGTCAGGCCCTTCAGTGGATCGTTGGGTACTTCGGACGGGGTGATATGCCGGGCCACGAGCGCCCAGCATCGGGCGACGGCGATCATCGCGGGCTTGCTATGTTTGTTGTCGGTCATGGGCCTGCTTTCGGGTGAAAATGCCGTTTGCCTAGTCCCACATATTTTACAGCATAACGTCGCCTGGTGACCTCGTTTGCCCTGGTCAGAGCACAGCGCTACGTCTGGTCTACGGAAGGACTACTGGGACATGAACGGGCTGACGGGCTTCGCCCCGCCCACGTGGCTCGAGGATCTTGCCCAGGCCGACATGTCGTGGATCTTCGACGCCACCGGCTTGATCTGAGCCGGGTCCGCGGTGGCCGCCCGCCATCGCGTGACGGCCACCGTGAACGCCCCGACCGTTAGGCCGCGCCGCGGTGCCGCGCGGAACCTGCCTTGCCGCTGCCTTTTTCGCCGCCAGCGCTCGAGGCGCCGCCGGCCTTCTTCCCGGTGTTCGTCTTGCCGGCGGCCGGTGTCTTTGCCGAACCGTGAGCCTTCGAGGTGCCGGTCGCAGCACCCGATGACGTTGCCTCGTCGGAACTTTCGGATCCTGCGGCGGAGTCGTCAGTCTTTGTCGACGTGGTCGTCGTCTCGGCCGGTGCGGCGGTCTTGGCCGAGAGTGCCTTGGCGGCTGCCGCCGCCGCCGGTGGCGTTGGGGCAACGATGGCATCGGCGATGGCGTCCCGCAGTTTCAGCAGCGCCGCGATGGCACCACCACCGCCGACCCCGTCGAGCGGGGTCAGCAAGCCTGGCGTCGTGTCGTTGCCATTGAGGAACGCGTTGACCAGCTTCGCCGGTGCGTTGACGAGTTCGCTTGCCGCCGTTTCGAGATCGCCGGCGCTGGCAGCGTCGAAAACGGCCTGTGCACTGTCGCCGAACTGGGTGATGGTGGCGTAGATCGGTGAGATCACCGCGATCCCGGTCAGCAGCAGGTTCACCCCGCCGAGCGCGCCAATGACGTTGGCGACGTTCTGCACCGCGGTCTGGACCATCGGGATCGCCGCGCTGATCGGAATGATCAGCAGAAATGCCGGCGGCAGCAGTACGGTACCCCAGATGGTCTGGACGGCTTCGGCGATGTGCCCGGCCGCGACCTGGCTCGCGGCGTTGAAGAAGCCCTGCGGGATTGCCGCGAACGTCGCCACCGCTTGACCGATCGTCTGCGACGCCGTGTCGACGATCGTGCTGGCGTTCGCGAAGAAGTTCGAGGCCAACTTGCTCAGGATGGGTGTCGGATCGGTCTGCACCTGAGTCCCCAGTGCACTCAGATTGGTGAAGCTGGTCCCGATGACCTGCACCCATTCTTCGATCGGGTTCACGAAGGCCGCCATTTGTACTTCTGCAGACCGCAGCGACGGTAGCTGGATGGCCGGCGAATACGCCACGATCGGAGTCAACGCGATGGCGCTTGCACCGACGAAAGCAACTCCCGCGGTGACTGTTCGATTGAGGGCTAGCTGCATTGTGTGCTCCTTCATCTCTTCCGCAATCCCCCCGTATTCGGAACCTACCCGCGAGTAAGTAGGAGAGTTATGTCTTTTCAAAAAATGGTCGCCGGCATCAGCCAAGTGTTCACATTGTGGATACGGCGGGGAGTATCCGCTCAAATCCACTGCACAACAACCTGATTGAATGTTGTGAGCGATTAACGCGCACGATAATTAATTGCTCAGGGGGCATCGGACATTTAGTTGATCCTGCGAGTAATTAGCTAAACAGACAGGTTTATTGACGGAATCGGCAGTTCCGCGTGACGGGGGCGCCAGCGGCTCGGGCGGGGGCTCTCCCCCTGCGACCTGCCCTTTCAACCGCCCGGTCGGGAACCCGGGCCCCTTCTCGTCGGTGCCCCTGCTGCGTAGGCAATTAGTTTGCTGGAATGGTGGCTCGATGGTCGGGACAAAGTCGACTCGACAGGGTGGTCGCGGCGCTACGCTGATCAGGCCGGGAAGGCCGGCCCGATCGACAGGAGGCAGGGATGCGGAAGATCGCCGTTGTGCCGGTTATTGCGTGTGGATTGCTCGGCGCGACGATCTCGCTCGCACCTCCGTCGTCAGCCACCTCGTGCCACTCGGCGAGCTGTGTACCGAACGTGGCTAAGAACGTGGTCGGCGGATTGCCGTGCACGCCGAGCCCCTCATTCGTATTCGGGATGGACGCCAACAACGGCACTCTGATTTGTGCGGCCAGCGGCGTGTGGATGCCGACCGGCCCATTGGTCGGCGAGGCTCAGAACGCGCTGCCCTGCTCGACGCCGGGTGCCACCGCGCAAGAACGGATGGCCGGCGACGAGTGGCAGGTCAATGTGCCCGGCGTGCCGCTGCAATGCTCCGGCCCGGCCGACATCGCCAGATGGGTGCATTTCCCGACCGCCTGACGAAACTGCGGGAACTATTGACGGTGTCGGCAAAGAAAGCCGGAATTCCGTTGGCGCACAGCATCTTCCCAGCTATGCCGATGTCATACTAGCCGTGGCATTTCAAAGGTCGCACTTGAGGCAAATCCCCGCTCCTCGACGGATCGTGCTGTGATCACGCCTATTCCGTGGGCGATCTGAGGCCGGCAAACAGACGCCGACGGGTGACGGTGGCTCGCCAGCTGCTGGTCCCGCATGCTCACGATGCGGTTGGCGAGCGAACAGATCGCGGCTATATAACCAGGCAGCGAAACCAAGCGAATGCCGAGTCCGTTGCGCATGCAAGGAGATTTACTTGAGATCGCATCCATTACTTACTTCGGGGTAAGTTTCGGAGTTACTTTGCTAGTGGGTGCTCGATCCCGACCCGAAAGGGGCCCCTATGCACACCGCAATCCGACCCTATGCCACCGCCGGCGTGGCCCTACTCGGAGCCGGCGCGATCGCCATCACACCGGTCTCCCCGACATCTGATCCGATTCAGTCTGCAGCACAGCGCATTTTAAACGCGGATGTCGGCTTGGTCGCACTCGTCGACCCGATCACCGCATACACCAACCTGGTCACTCACACGGTGGCCAGCTTGACCGGACTCGCCAACGAGATCGCTGCCGACCCGTTGCCCATCCTGCGGGCGATGTTGGCCAATGGCGTGGGGAACGCCCAGCTTCTCGGCACTGCCCTCAATCACGCCGGAGCCGCACTCTCCGACCAGCTGAAGGCCTTGCCGGCTGCGCTGCAAACCACGGTCACCCAGTTGCGCAACGGTCAGGTCAGCGATGCGATCGTCGGCCTGTTCGGCACCGGGGTCGGCCTGCTGCTGGTTCCGGCGCTGCCGCTGATCGGCGGCGTGTTGCCGATCGTGCAAAACATGGTCGCCAACTACAACGACGTCATCCAGAACGCTCTGTCGCTCGCGTTGGCCTCGGTGGCGCTCACCCCGCTCTATCCGATCAACGCGACCGTCTCGGCCTTCGCGGCGCTGGCGCAGAACGTCGTCGACTCGATCTCGTCGCGCGACTTCACCTCGGTGGTCGAGGACTTCGTCAGCGCGCCCGCGGTACTGACCGACGCGTTCCTCAACGGATTCCCAGGTGGCCCAACAGCGTTCGTCGATCCGGCCGGTGGGCTGCTGTCCGGCGCCGCGGTCGGCTTCGGGACCGTCGAGAACTTCATCCAGGCCGCCAAGGCCATCGCAGCACAGCTGACGCGGCCCGGGCTGCCTGCGTCGTTCCACCTTGCGCTACCGCACCTGATCCCGAAGATCAGTGCGGCGACGGTGACCCTGGCGCCGGTCGTGACGAAGGGTGTCGCCGCCCCAGCGCACAAGGCGTCGTCACGCACATCCCCGATCGGCCACGCCAAGGCGCCGATCAAGGGCAAGAGCACCGCTGGGTCCAAGCGAGCGGCTCAGTCCGGCCGCTAGAGATCGTAGACGCGGACGGCGTTGTCACGTCCGATCAGGTCGACCACCCGGACCGCGTCGGCTTCGCTCCACTGCCCCCGCGCCACGAACCCGGAGAGAACCGCCGCCATCCCCGCGCGCCACAACACCGAACCCAGGTAGTGCAATTCGGCGGGGCCGAAGGCATCCGAGGAGTAGAGGATCTTGCGGAACGGCGCCAACTCCAGGGTCCGTGCGATGAACGCCTCGGCGCGGGCGCCGAGATGGTTGATGCTCAGGCCGACATCGAGATACACGTTGTTGAACGCCTGCGCCAGATAGCCGGCCTCTCGTTCGTACGGATAGCAGTGCAGCAGCACGATCGGCGTGGTGCCCGACTGGCGCAGGAAGTCCAGCAGCAGCATCGGATTGGTCCGGTGCAGATCGCAGTCGCGGTCGCCGAGGCCGACATGGAACTGCAGGGGCTTGCCCAGCCGAAGCGCTTCATGCAGCCCGAATCGCAGTAGCACCCGGTCGGTCAGCCGCACTCCCCCGGCCTCGCGCCACCGGGCCGCCGCCTCGGAGACGGCCCGTTCGCCGGGTTCGGACAGATCGCCGTCGAACCCTCCGCGGTAGGCCAGCACGGTTTTCGTGGCGACCGCATTCGCGGTGCGGTCGTGCAGGATTCGCCGGAATGCATCGCCGTAGTCCTCCGGTGCTGCCGCCGCCTGCTCGGCGACCTGTTCGAGCCGGACGATCTCGCCGACCGCGCCGCCGGATGCGCCGGCCACCTCGGGCAGGCCGGCGATCGCTCCGGGCAGTCCCGTGTCGACCAGCCAATCGCTGACCCTGGCCGCCGGCAGGAACACTCGAGCCAACTGATCCTCGGTCATCTCGCGGCGGCGTTCCCAATAGTCCTGCGGGTCAACATGGCGGGGCAAGCCGAGCAGCGGCGCGCAATGCGCGCGTACCGCGAAGCCGAGCTGGGTGTCGAAGCCCGAATCGAAGTCGGCCAGTGGGTCGATATTGGCCTCGTTGAGGCCGTTCTCGAACCGCCGGCGATCACTGGACGTGCGCCAGTAGCCGTGGACGTGGTTGTCCACCAGACGCACAGCGGCGATGTGGTCGGCCAGTGCAGAAGGCATTTACAGACTCCAGGCCATCCGGAACTTCTCCGTCAGTGCCTCGGGGTCCAGATGCGAATACGTCTCGTGCTCGTAGCGGCGAACGGCGACCAGCACGTTGACGGCCGCATCGCCGAGGATGGCCCGCAGCCGCGCGGAGTCGTCCAACGCGGTGATCTGCTCGGCCTGGTCGGTGCTCAGCACCACCGTGCCCGCGGCGGTGCGCGCGTCGTCGGACAGGGTGGCCGGATCGACGGGAGTCTCCGGCGGTAGCGCGGCGCCGCGTTCGATCCCGTCGAGTGCCAGGCCCAGGATCGCCGCGGTGGCGAAGTACGGGTTGGCCGACGGGTCGACGATCTTGACCTCGACGTTGGCCCCGTACGGGTTGCCGTGCGTGCCGCGCACGAATCGCACTGCCGCTTCCCGGTTCTCAGTGCCCCAGCACGCGTATGCCCCGGCCCAATTGCCCGGCTTCATCCGCTGTCCGGACACGATCGAGCCGCAGAAGATCAGCTGCGCCTGCGGCAGCCCACTGACGATCCCTCCGATCGCGCTCTCTCCTTCCGGGGTCATGCCCTGCGCGCCGGTGCCGCCGGAGAATACCGGCGAGTCCCCGTGCAGCAGTGAAAAGTGTTGATGTGCGCCCGAACCCACACTTCCGGCGAACGGCACCGGGGACAGGCTCACCCGGACGCCGTACCTGCGGGCCACCCGGCTGATGATGATCCGGGCCAGGATCAACTGGTCGGCAGCGGCCACCGGAGACTTCGGCGTCAGCGAGATCTCGAACTGATTGATGCCGTACTCGGGATGGAACTGCTCGATGCCGACACCGGCCGCGGCCGCGGCGACGGTCACATCCCGGACGAAACCCTCGTACTCCAGCACGCCGGCGAGCCCGTACTGGGCCCACAGGTTGCCCGGCAACCGGCTGCCGTCGGGATCCACGAGCAGGAACTCGATCTCGTGGCCGACCAGAGCCCGCAATCCGGCCTGCGCCAACCGGGACTCGATGCGCGCCAGCGTGCCGCGCGCACACGCCGGGATCGGGTTGCCGTCCTGATCGAAGAAGGAGGCGGGCGCCCACGCCAGGCCGTCGCCGATATTTCGGAGCGCCTCAAGATCGATCCGGATCCGTTGGTCGCCGACGACGCTGATGCCCTCGGCGAAGGCGATCCCGGCGCGATCGATGGCGAATCCATGGGTAACCGGGCTGAACCCGAGCCCCGGATCGGCGAACGCGTTGAGCCGGCGGACCGGCACGGTCTTGGCGTGCGTCAGTCCCGCGGCGGTGGCGACCGTCCCGACGACGGCGTCCACCCCGTCGGATTCCAATTGGGTAGCCGTTGTGGTCATGGCGGATATTCTGCCGACCACACCCCCAGGTTGCGCCCGATAACGGCTATGCGCGGCTGGGCAGTGTCAGCTTGCAGCTCTGCCCGATGTCCAATGTGCTGAGCATGCGGCCCATACCGATCCACATCGCGCACGACAATGTCAGGTCGGCCAGCAGCTCATCGGAGAATTGCGCGTGGGCCCGATCCCAGAAGTCCTCGTCGTACTTGAGGTTCACGTGGTCGGTGCCGAACCGATGGGCGAACTCGGCGGCGACGCGCTCCTGCTCGCTGTAGCCCGGCCAGGTCTGCCACTCCAGGGCGTGGTCGTAGAGCTCCTCGTCGACTCCGGCAGCGGGGCCGTCGGCGTCGCGGGTGTTCTGGCACAAGACGCATTCGTTGTCGTGAGCGATCACCGCACGGGCGAGCTCGCGAACCCGCATCGGCAGGCGGTTCTTGTCGCTGTAGACGGCACCGCTGAAGCCGGCCATCGCCGTTCCGATATCCGGGGACTTGACGATCCAGCCAGCGACGTCGTCTTCAGCGAAGTTTCCGATTCGGCTCATGGCGCGATGGTACGCCGGGCGAGGCGAATCTGGAACGTGTTCTAGTTTTTTGCCGACGAGGTTGTGGTCAGCTCGGCGGGCGCGACACGCACTGCGCGGAGTAGAGCTCGACGCCCAGTTTGTCCATCAGCTTGAGCTGCGTCTCGAGGTAGTCGATGTGGTGTTCCTCGTCGGCCACGATCTCCTCGAAGAGGTTTGCGGTAGTGGAGTCCAGCTTCTCGCGGCACAGGATGATGGCCGGCTTGAGGCGACCCACCACCTCGTATTCGATCGCCAGATCGCTTTCGAACTGCTCGCGCAGGGTCTGGCCGACGCGAAGCGAACCCAGCCGCTGATAGTTGGGCAGGCCGTCGAGGAGCAGGATGCGGTCGGTGATGGCCTCGGCGTGCCGCATCTCGTCGAAGGATTCGTCCCTGGTGTGCTTGGCCAGCTCGGTGAATCCCCAGTTGTCCTGCATCTTCGAGTGCAGGAAGTACTGATTGATCGCGGTCAATTCGCTGGTGAGCTGCTCGTTGAGGAGGCGAAGGACTTCCGGGTCACCTTGCATGGCACCAACCCTAATGCAGGGCCGCCGAGGGTCTCGCGAAGTTCGAGCCACCGGGGTGTTGTAGGCACGCCTAACTAAGGTTAGTCTCCACTAATAAGTCCGAAGCGACGCCGCCTGCGATGAGAGGGAAGCGCTGATGTACGTATGCCTCTGTGCGGGGGCTACCAGTGCGACCGTCCGAGAAGTCGTCGCCGGTGGAGCGTCCACGTCCAATCAGGTCGCGGCGGCCTGTGGCGCGGGAGGCGATTGCGGGCGGTGCCGTCGCACCGTGCGGGCCATCATCGAGCAGCACTTCGCCGCTGCCGGGGGCGAGTCGCCCTGCCGGCAGTGCACCGGCAATGTTTTCTGCCAGTTGCACGCCGGCGCCCGCCGCGCCTCGGCGCGGGCCAGCTGACCTACGACTTGCCGCGGTGAAAGTCCGCCAGCGCCTCGGCGTTGGCGGCGGCGCCCATCAACTTCTCGAAGAACGCGTTCTCCCGGGCTGTCGCCTCGGCGATCCCGGGACGCAGCGGTTCGACCATCGTCTGTTTGACCGCAATCAGGCTCGAAATAGGCCGGGAGGCAAGCACTTCGGCGTGCTTACGCGCGTCGGCGATCAATTCGTCGGGTTCGCTGACCCGCCACACCAGGCCCATGCGCAGTGCCTCGGTGGCATCCACCCATTCCGAGGACATCAGCAGCCAGGCGGCGTTCTGCCGACCGATCAACTGCGGCAACAGATATGACGAGGCCGCCTCGGGCGCGACACCCAGGCTGGTGAACGGGCACTTCAGTCGTGCGGTCGAGGACATGAACGCAAGGTCCGCGTAGCCGAGGATCGTCGCGCCGATACCGAGGCCGACACCGTTGATCGCACAGATCAGCGGCTTGGGAAACTGGCTCAGCGCGGTGATCAGGCCGGGAAATCCATGTGTGCCCGCAGCGAAATCGGGATCGGTGATGCGGGCCTGCATATCGCCGAGATCCTGGCCGGCGCTGAACGCGCGGCCGGCGCCGGTGATCAGGACGACGGCCACCTCGGGATCCTCGGCCGCGGCCAGGAGGGCGTCGGCGGTGGCGTCGTAGAGCGCCTCGTTGAAGGCGTTGAGGGCCTCGGGGCGATTGAGGGTGATCGTGCGGACCCGGTTCTCGTCTTCGATGAGGAGCGTCACGCGCGGAAGCCTAACCAGGTGACGATGTGCGATGGGCGGAGGGACCCGGCAGCTGGGACTAGCCGCCTTCGTCGTCTTTGGGCAGGAAGCATTCGGGGTGGTGATATGTGTTGACGCCGCCGCGGAGCGGTACGCCTGGCGGTGGACTCCATTCGGTGTTGCCGTTGGGCAACTGCTGCGTGGTCCAGCCCTCGTTCTCCACCAAGAGGTTGTCGCATTTGCAGGCGAGGGTGAGGTGGTCGATGTCGGTGGTGCCGCCGTGTTTCCAGTCTGTGGTGGCGTGGTGGACTTGGCTGTTGTAGCCGTTGACGGTGCAGCCGGGTGCGGTGCAGCCACGGTATTTGGCCAGCAACATGATGCGCTGATCCGCTGAGGCGAGCCGCTTGGATCTGCCCAACCACAAGGACTTTCCGGTGACCCCGTCGAACACCGCCAAGTAGTTGTACGAGGGCACAGCCTTACCGATCAGATCCGAGACCGGTATCAACGTGCCCCCGGCCGTGACCGCGTGACCGGCACCGGCCTGCAGCTCCTGCAGGGTCGTTGTGACGATCATGGTCACGGGTAACCCATTGTGCTGGCCTAGTTTCGGATCGCCCAGCCGACCACCCACCAACTCAGCTAGCGCATCATGCTGGCGCTGACTGTGACTGCGTAGATCGTCGGGCCGCGGTGCGGCGAAGTTGGCCAGCCAGGCGTCGAGCATCGCGCGCAACTCCGGGGTGGCCACCAATTTCGCGACGCTCATCCCGTCGGCGCGCTGACCACCGCACCATAGGAAGCCACGCTTGCGAGCCCGGTCTTCTTCCGAGAACTTCCCGTCGGGGTTGAGGTGGGTGGCCAGCCGGTCGGCGACCTTCTCCAGCTGATCGGGCCGCAGATTCCGGGCATGCTCAGCCAGCGACTTCTCGGCTTTGCCGACCTCGACCGGACCGACGTGTTCGGGCAGGTTGCGGAAGAACTTCTGGATGACCCGCACGTGCTCACCGTCGAGATCCCCGGCCGCCCACGCCGTGGCCGTCGCCGGCAAAAGCGGCGGCAGTGCCTGGCCGGTCAGCGCGGTGCGCGGTGTCAACTGCTCGGCATCACGGACCCGGCGCTTAGCCGCAGGACGGCTGATCCGCATCACATCGGCCAACACGATCGGGATCGGCGGACAACCCTCGTACCGCTCGAGATGCGTGATCTGCTCGTGTGACACCGCGACCTGCCGACGGATCGCGGTTTCCAGTCGCCGTAGGGCCTCGAAGCGTTCCGGCGCTGGCAGTACCTCGATGTCGGCGGCGCCCAACAATTCGACCGCGGCGTCGAGTCTATCCAGCGCCGCCATGATCGAACCCATGTTCGGATTCTATGCTTGGGTGGCGACAAAAATGACCCCTGCGCCCACTCTGTGGACGAACCCCGGACTGTGGAAAACCCTGCGCCGCTTCGGGCTTCGGGCGTGGTCTGCCGACCTTATTGCCAGATTGCCCTAGCCGTTGGAGTACACCCGGGTCGGTGCGACCAGGACGGCAACCCGGCCCTGCTCGACCATGGTTTGGTCGTACTCGGCCCAGTTGTCATGGGTGCCACCACAAGCGGTGAACACCTCGCGCAGCAGCAGCCGCAGCTGGTCGGCCCCGCCCAGCCACGCCGGCGCGTCGTCGGGACCGGCGAGCTCAGCGCGGCCCTCCACCGTCGCCCACTGCCAGCCGTCGCGGAACGTGAGCGTCACCGCCGGCCGCGCCCGCAGGTTCGCCAGCTTGACCCGTCCGTACGTGACGAAGGCCAGCACCGGCTCGCCGCTGGCCGGGTGCGCCAGGATCCCGGCGTTGATCAGCGAGGCCTGAATGGTGTTGTCGGCCCGCAGTGTCGACACCACCGCCAGGCCACGGTCGGCGTGGGCGAGTGCGACGGCCTCGTCGAGCGTGGTCATGCGTGCTCGGTCTGGAACGGACTCCGAAAGAGGTAGCGGCTGGTCGGCACCGCGTCGATGTTGACGTTCGCCCCGAACGCCGCTGTGCTGGCGACCATCTGCTCCATCCGGCTCTGCAAGTCGGCGTCGTCGGCGGCGCCGAAGAACGCATGCAGGCTTTTGACGGACTCGATGGGGAAATGCTCCTCGACGATCGCATTGATCACCGGCGCATCCTCGGTGAGCGCGCGTACCACGTAGTTCTGCACGTAGGTGAAGGTCGACTGGGTGGCGATCGCCACCGGCGTGTGGTTGCCGTGCCAGCGGGACAGCCACGTCTGCTCATCCATATCGGCCGGCCGCCGCAGCAGCGCCATATTGGCCAGCCCCGGCGACCGCTCGCCGGGCGGTGTCACCGGCGGAGGCAGCGGAGCCGACTCGGTGACCAGGTAGGCGCCGATCTCCTCGGCCTGGTGGCCGAGCAATTCCAGCGCCATGAGTACCTGATCGCCGTAGTACTGCTGGGTCCACAGGCTGACCAACGCCTGCACCGGCGGATCCAGCACCGTCAACGTCATCAGCGAATCGCGGACGTCGGCGTCTCGGACGTTGATCGTCAGCCCGGGCAGCCCCAGGGCGAGCAGCTCCCGGGCCACCGGACCGCGCAGGTTCTCGGCCCACTCGTCGTCGGCCGCGCCGGTGCGCAGTGTGACTATCACCTTCTCCATGACTGGCAACCTACCCGCCGATCCGGCGTAGGCTGGCGCGCCTCAGGGGAGCGCGAACTGGCCACCCCGTCGGCTAGGGAGGACCGATGGCGAAATCCTCGCCGCAGCGCAGCAAGACCAAGTCTCCGAAGACGGCCGCCCCCCGGCCTGAGGCGCCGGCAGTGCGCCGCGATGTACTGCCGATCCCGGACACCCGGCACGTCGGGCTGACCACCTACGATGCCAAGGATCCTGACACGAGCTACCCGCCGATCACCACACTGGAGCCCCCGAAGGGAGCGCCCAACGTGGTGATCGTGCTCATCGACGACGTCGGCTTCGCCGCCTCCTCCGTATTCGGCGGGCCTTGCAATACCCCGGTCGCCGAGCGGCTGGCTGGAAATGGGCTGAAGCTCAACCGGTTTCACACTACTGCGTTGTGCTCCCCCACCCGCCAGGCGTTGCTGACCGGGCGCAACCACCACTCGGTCGGCATGGGAGCCATCACCGAGATGGCCACCTCGGCCCCGGGCAACAGCAGCATCCGACCCAAGGACAAGGCACCGATCGCCGAAACCCTTCGGCTCAACGGGTATTCGACCGGACAATTCGGCAAGTGCCACGAGGTTCCGGTCTGGGAGGTCTCTCCGGCGGGGCCGTTCCACCAGTGGCCGACCGGTTCGGGCTTCGAGTACTTCTACGGATTCATCGGCGGCGAGGCCAATCAGTACTACCCGGGCCTGTACGAGGGGACGACGGCGGTGGAGCCGCCCCGCACCCCGGAGGAGGGCTACACCCTTACCGAGGACCTCGCCGACCATGCGATCACCTGGGTGCGCCAGCAGAAGGCGCTCATGCCCGAGAAACCGTTCTTCATGTACTTCGCCCCCGGCGCCACGCACGCCCCGCATCACGTGCCGGCGACGTGGTCGGACAAGTACCGCGGCAAGTTCGATCAGGGTTGGGATGCGTTGCGGGAAAAGATCTTCGCCCGCCAGAAGAAGCTGGGAGTGATTCCCAAGACGGCCGAGCTGACGGCCCGTCACGATGAGATCCCGGCCTGGGACGAGATGTCCGACGAGCTCAAACCGGTGCTGGCCAGGCAGATGGAAATCTATGCCGGCTTCCTCGAGCAGACCGACCACGAAGTGGGCCGGGTGGTGGACGCGCTGGAAGACCTCGGCGTGCTCGACGACACGCTGATCTACTACATCATCGGCGACAACGGGGCATCCGCCGAGGGAACACCCGTCGGCTGCTTCAACGAGATGGCCGTCCTCAACGGGATGGCCGGCATCGAAACCACCGAATTCCTGTTGTCCAAGATCGACGAGTTCGGCACCCCGGATGCCTACAACCACTACGCGGTCGGCTGGGCGCATGCCCTGTGCACGCCGTACCAATGGACAAAGCAGGTGGCGTCGCATTGGGGCGGCACCCGCAACGGCACCATCGTGCACTGGCCCAACGGCCTGTCCGACACCGGCGGAATGCGTGACCAGTTCCACCATGTCATCGACGTTGCTCCCACGATCCTCGAGGCGGCTGGGATCCCGGCCCCGTTGAGTGTCAACGGCATTGCGCAGGCACCGCTGGAAGGGGTGAGCATGCTGGCCACGCTGCGCGACGCCGAGGCACCGGAATCCCACGTTGTGCAGTACTTCGAGATCATGGGCAACCGCGGCATTTATCACAAGGGCTGGACGGCGGCCACCAAACATCGCACGCCGTGGAAGGCCGACACCCCGCCGGCGTTCGACGCCGACGTCTGGGAGCTCTACGGTCCCGACGACTGGACTCAGGCCCGCAATCTCGTCGCCGACAACCCAGAGAAACTCGCTGAACTGCAACGGCTTTGGCTCATCGAAGCGGTCAAATACAACGTCGTTCCCCTCGATGACCGGTCCTTCGAACGAATCAACCCCGACATCGCCGGGCGTCCTCAGCTCATCCGCGGGAACAGTCAGTTGCTGTTCAACGGAATGCGGGTCAGTGAAGCCTGCGTGCTGAACCTCAAGAACAAGTCGCACTCGGCGACGGCCGATGTCGTCGTCCCGAAGAGTGGTGCCGCCGGGGTGATCATCACCCAGGGCGGCCAAGTCGGCGGCTGGGCGCTCTACGTCCATGACGGGCGGTTGAAGTACTGCTACAACTTCTTCGGCATCCAGTACTTCTACGTCACCGCCGACAAGCCGCTGCCGAAGGGCAAGCACCAGGTGCGGATGGAATTTGCCTACGACGGCGGTGGATTGGCCAAGGGCGGCACCGTCACCCTGTACCACGACGGCACGGCCGTCGGTACCGGCCGGGTGGAGATCACCATCCCGATGGGCTTCTCCGCCGACGAGGCCTGCGATGTCGGGCGGGACACCGGATCACCGACCTCGCCGGACTACGGGCCGGCCGGCAACGGTTTCACCGGGCAGATCGACTGGGTGCAGCTCGACATCGGCGACGACAACCACGACCACCTGATCACCGCAGCCGACCGGGTCAAGCTCGCGATGGGCAAACAGTAGTCTCAGTCGCGCAGCCAGCGCGGAGTGATGAAGACGCCCTCGGCCTCCACGGTGATGCCCTCGGCGTCGGAGATATAGCCGGAGGCAAAGGTTTTCACGCCGTCGACACGGGTGATCTGAGCCTCCGCGTGCAGCGGCCCGAGCGGGCAGGCCCGCAGATACCGCACGGTGATACTGCCGGTGAAGCGGGGCTTGCCGTCGGGGCTGGCCGCCTCACCGAGCACATGATCGAGCACCAGTGCCGACACCCCGCCGTGCACATGCCCGGGCGGACCCTCGTAGGCCGCGCCGAGATGAAAGTCGGTCCAGCGCCGCCCATCCTCATCGCGGTGGATCACCAGCGGCGGGGCGCTCGCGTTGCGCAGGCCGATGACCGCGTTCCCCCAACTGATGCTCTGTCCGGAGGTGGTCCTCCGCACGCCGAAGGCGCCGTCGATCTGATTGCTTCGCAGCCGGGCCGTCGCCGCGTCGATGTCGGCCTTCACCGCAGCGACGGTTTCGGCGTCCACCTCGGTGCGGATCGTCGCGTCGACCAGCTCCCGCACCGAGATGGCCAGCGGCTCATAAACCGCCCGCAGCCGTTCGATGTCCTCGGCGGACAGGTCCTCGGTCGTGAATTCCAGCACCCCAGCACTAGAGCACGGGGCCGACGCGGTGTCGAACCGGGGTCTCGACGCGCGGCTAACACGATTGACACATAACCGACCTCCAGTTGGAACGCGAGCGTCGAGAATCCTCTTAGCGACGGACAGCGACGCAGGAGTCGGCTCGGGTCGCGCCACGCTGTCCCGACGCCCCAGGAGGCCTGCCCATGAGCACTGACGTCACCGAGCCCGCACCACCGACGCCGAGCGAGCTGAAGATCCCCTGGTGGACGCGCGGTGATCTCAACGCGTTCTTCGGTCTCGGGTTCAACATCCTGGTCAACGTCCTGACGCTGACCACACTGATGATCGGCGTGGTCAAGCTGCCCGCCGATGACGTGCTGGGCACCGTGCTGCCCGCGCTGGGCGTTGCCCTGGTGCTGGGCAACCTCTACTACACGTTCTTGGCGCGACGGCTGGCGCGGAAAGAGAACCGCACCGACGTCACCGCACTGCCGTACGGCCCGAGCGTGCCGCACATGTTCATCGTGGTCTTCGTCGTCATGCTGCCGGTCTATCTGGCCACCAAAGATCCCATCGAGGCCTGGAAGTCCGGCCTGGCCTGGGCGTTCATGATCGGCATCATCGTCATCATCGGCGGATTCGTCGGCCCCTACATCCGCAAGCTCACCCCGCGCGCCGCGATGCTGGGCACGCTGGCCGGCATCTCGATCACGTTCATCTCGATGCGGCCGGCCGCGCAGATGTGGGAGGCCGCCTGGATCGGCCTGCCGGTGCTGGCGATCATCCTGATCGGTTTCTTCACCGATGTGAAACTGCCGGGCAATATCCCCGTCGGTCTGGTGGCGTTGTTGGTCGGCACCGCGATCGGCTGGGCCGGCGGATTCATGTCGGCACCCGATGTCGGCCAGGCCGTCTCCGACATCGCGATCGGCATTCCCGACCTTCGCATCGATCTGCTGATGTCGGGTCTGGCGCATCTGGCTCCCCTGCTGGGCACCGCGATTCCGTTGGGTGTCTACAACTTCACCGAGGCGATGAGCAACGTGGAGAGTGCGGCGGCCGCCGGGGACAACTACAACCTGCGCAGCGTGCTGCTGGCCGACGGCGCCGGCGCGGTGATCGGATCAGCGTTCGGTTCGCCGTTCCCGCCCGCGGTCTACATCGGCCATCCCGGCTGGAAGGACGCCGGCGGGCGGGCCGGTTACTCGCTGGCCAGCGGTGTGGTCATCGGAGTGTTGTGCTTCCTCGGGCTGTTCGGGGTCTTGGCGGCGCTGCTGCCGGTGCCGGCCATCGTGCCGATCCTGCTCTACATCGGCCTACTGATCGGCGCCCAAGCCTTCCAGGCCGTGCCGCGACTGCACGCGGTGGCGGTCGTGGCCGCACTGTTGCCCAACCTGGCGCAGTGGGCCAGTGGACTGATCGACAACGCACTCAACGCCGCCGGGACCTCGGCTACCAAGGTCGGCATGGATGCACTCGGCAATGCCGGCGTGGTCTACGACGGGCTGCAGACCCTCGGTGAGGGCGCCATCCTGGTCGGGCTGCTGCTGGGCACCATGGTGACGTTCATCCTGGAGAAGAAGTTCCGCCACGCCGCGCTGGCTTCGGTGGTCGCCGCCGCGCTGTCGTTCATCGGCTTGATCCACGCGCCCGAGATCGCCTGGGCGGCCAATCCGCAAGCGGCGCTTGGCTATCTGTTCTTCGCGGTGGTGTGCCTGGCGTATTCGCTGCTGCCCGGCGCCAAGGAGCCGGTCACCGTTGACGAGTCCGATATCGTCGCCGGCCACTAGCTTTCGCGAAGGGTTACTCCGCGACGAAGGGGACGTCGACGCCGTCGGCGAGCACGATGTAGATGCGCCGCCACGGGCCGTCGTCCACCAGACGCCACTGGTGGCCCGATCCGACGGTGTCCTCGGCGAGCAGTACGTCGCCGGGGGCCAGGGTGAACTCCTGCCCGTCGCGGGTGGTGAACACCAGGGTTCCGGCGAGCGTCACGACGAGCTGGCGCACCGGAGCGGTGTGCCAGGCCAGCGTGCCGCCGGTCGCGGTCTCCTCAGCCGTCACATGGATCGAGGACATCGCCGCCGACACCAGGTCGTCGTTGCGGCCGGGCGTCAGGTCGAGGCGGCCGATCTGGATGTGGGATTGCTGGTCGGCTCCGGTGAACAAACGCACGCAGCGAATCACGGTGTGCACCCTTTCGTTCTGTTCGGTCGCAACGCTATCCGGGCTCGGCGTCCTCACCTAGGGTGAGCAGCATGACGGTTCCGTTCGGCGACACCGAGCCGTATTACGACCTCGGGGATTACCACCGTGGAGTCGACTCCCCTTCGCCGCAGGCGCAGGTGTGGTTCGACCGTGGACTGGTGTGGGCCTACGCGTTCAACCACGAGGAGGCGATCGTCTGCTTCGAACGCGCCCTGGCGCTGGACGCCGACCTCGCGATCGCTCGCTGGGGTATCGCGTATGCCATCGGGCCGAACTACAACAAGGCCTGGGAGGCTTTCGACCCGGTTGATTTGGCCGCGTCGGTGGCCCGGGCCCGGATGGAACTGGAACTGGCGGCCACGAGCCGTGCCAGCGCCGTCGAGCATGCCCTGATCGCGGCACTGGCCACCCGATTCCCCACCGACGATCCAGACGACACCGAAGCCCTGGCGGCCGGGCACGCCGCGTACGCCGATGCGATGGTCGAATTGGCGCAGGCCTATCCCGACGATGTCGACGTGCTGGCACTGGCTGCCGACGCGCTGGTCAACCTGACGGCATGGGCGTTGTGGGACACCACAACCGGCGAGCCCGCCCCCGGGGCGCGGGTGCTGGAGGCCAAACGTCTTCTGGACCAGGCGTTGACCACCGAGGCCGGCCGCGCGCACCCCTTCGTGCTGCACCTGTACATCCACGCGATGGAAATGTCGGCACACCCCGAGGACGCGCTGCCCGCCGCCGATCTGCTGCGCGGGCTGGTGCCCGACGCAGGCCACCTGCAGCACATGCCGGCGCACATCGACGTGCTGTGCGGAAACTACCGAGATTCGGTGCTGGCCAACCAGACCGCGGTGGCCGCCGACCGGCGTTTCGTCGAGCACGCGGGGCCGCTGAACTTCTACTCGCTCTATCGGGCGCACGATCTGCACTTCATCGTCTACTCGGCGATGTTCGCCGGCCAGTCGCAGATCGCGCTGCAGGCAGCCGAGGAGTTGTCCGGGCAGCTGACGCCTGAGTTGCTGTCCATCGAATCTCCACCGATGGCCGACTGGCTGGAAGCCTTCGTTCCGCTGCGGGTGCATGTGCTGATCCGGTTCGGCCGCTGGGACGAGCTGATCGCAGAGCCTATCCCCCCTGACACCGAGTTGTATTGCAGCACAACGGCAACCATCCACTATGGGCGCGGCGTTGCACACGCGGCCAAGGGGCAGCTGGCGCAGGCTGCCGCGGAACGTGAGGCGTTTGCGCAGGCATACGCTTCCGTCCCGGAATCGCGCTACCTGTTCAACAACACCAGCCGTGACATCCTTGCGGTCGCGAGGGCCATGCTCGACGGCGAGATCGCCTACCGTAACGGCGATTTCGACGAAGCATTCGAACACCTGCGCCTCGCGATCGCACTCGACGACGCGTTGCCCTACGACGAACCCTGGGGCTGGATGCAGCCCACCCGGCACGCCTACGGTGCGCTGTTGCTGGAGCAGGGGCGGGTCGAGGAGGCGGCCGCGGTGTATGCCGCCGACCTCGGTCTGGATCCGACGCTGAGCCGGCCCTGCCAACATCCGGGCAACGTGTGGAGCCTGCACGGCTATCACGAATGCCTACAGCGGCTGGGGCGCACCGCCGAGGCGGTGATCATCGCGCGGCAGCTCCAACTGGCCAAAGCCCGCGCCGACGTCCCGATCCTGGCGTCGTGTGCCTGTCGGCTGGAGGTCCTGGAAGTACCGGCCACCCCGGCCGACGTTTGTTGCCACTGACACCGCCCCACGTAACCTCATCACGTGCACGACGGCTCCGAACAACCCGCGCCGGCCACCGCACAGCGCGGCGTATCGCGGCCGATCGCGCAGTTCATCCGCTCGGCGCCGGTGACGTTCACCTGGCTGACAGTGCTCTTCCTGACGACGGTTGCCCAGCATCTGCTGCCTCGGTGGCACCTGATGACGCTGCTGCGCAAGGATTCGACCAACCTGCATCATCTGGCGTCCGACCCCGTCCGGGTGTTGATCACCAGTCTGTTGTGGCTCGACGGCGCCGCCTGGTGGCCATACCTGGTGATGTTCTGCCTCTTCCTGGCACCGGCGGAACGCTGGCTGGGCCACCTGCGCTTCGTCATCGCGGGGCTGTTCGCCCACATCGTCGCCACCTATCTCAGTGAGGGCTTCCTCTACTGGCAGATCCAGGAGGCGGCCGTCTCACCGCGTTACCTCAACGCCCGCGATATCGGGGTCAGCTACTTCGTTGTGGGCATCATCGGCCTGCTGACCTACCGAATCGCGCGCCCGTGGCGCTGGCTGTATCTGGTCGTCACGTTTGCCTGGTTCATCGGGGCGGTGCTGATCAACCCGACATTCACTCCGGTCGGGCACCTGATCGCGCTGATCGTCGGGCTTGCTTGCTATCCGCTGTCCCGTGGGCGTCCCGGCCCGCCAATCGATCTGTCGTGGCTGCTGCGCAAACGGCACGATCGCCCACCAGCTGCGTAAAGTGAGACAGCGTGGCGCTCGACGACGAGGACATCCGGCGGCTGGGCCGTTGTGTCGAACTCGCCCGTACGGCGCTGGCGGCCGGTGACGAGCCGTTCGGCTCGATCCTCGTCGACGCCGACGGCACAATCCTGTTCGAAGACCACAATCATGTCGCCGGTGGCGACGCCACCGCCCATCCCGAGCTGGCGATTGCGCAGTGGTCGGTGACCAACCTGTCTCCCGACGAGCGTGCCCGCGCCACCGTCTACACCTCCGGCGAGCACTGCCCGATGTGCGCCGCCGCACACGCATGGGTTGGCCTGGGCCGCATCGTTTTTGCGGCCTCCGGTGCGCAGCTGGCCCAGTGGCTGACCGATTGGCAGGCGCCGCCACCGCCGGTGGCCACGCTGCCGATCACGACCGTCGCCCCACAGCTCACGGTTGACGGTCCAGCGCAGGAATTCCGTGACGAGTTGATGGCCCTCTACGCGGCGAAGTTCCGGCCGTGAGCGGGCCGGACTGGGTGCGTCACGCGATCTGGTGGCACCTCTACCCCCTCGGATTCGTCGGCGCCTTTCCCAACGACGAGCCGCCTGGGCCGGGCGAGCACCGGCTGCGTCGCATCGTCGACTGGCTCGACCACGCGGTCGAGCTCGGCACCTCGGGAATTGCGCTGGGCCCGATATTCGCCTCCCGCACACATGGCTACGACACCACTGATCACTACCGCATCGACCCCCGCCTGGGTGACGACGCCGACTTCGATCACCTCGTCGACGAAGCTCACCGACGCGGGTTGCGAGTGCTGCTCGACGGGGTGTTCAACCATGTCGGAACCGATTTCGGCCGCTATCGCCGCGCCGTCGACGACGAAGATGCCGAATCGATCGGCTGGTTCCGCGGCCGCCCCGGCCGCTTCCACACCTTCGAAGGCCACGGTGAACTCGTCACCCTCAACCACGGCAGCCCGGCCGTCGTCGACTACACCGTCGACGTGATGAAGCACTGGTTGGGTCGCGGCGCTGACGGCTGGCGCCTCGACGCCGCCTACGCGGTGCCGGAATCCTTCTGGGCGCAGGTGCTGCCCCGGGTCCGCGAGGCGCATCCCGACGCGTGGTTCGTCGCCGAGGTCATCCACGGCGACTACGCCGCCTTCGTCGACGGCTCCGGCGTCGACTCGGTGACCCAATACGAGCTGTGGAAGGCGATCTGGAGCAGCCTCAACGACGGCAATTTCCACGAGCTGGACTGGGCGCTGCAGCGCCACAACGACTTTCTCGCCGCCTTCGCTCCGCTGACGTTCGTCGGCAATCACGACGTCACCCGCATCGCCAGCCAGCTGCAACGGCCCGAGCATGTCACGCATGCGCTGGTGCTGCTGTTCACCACTGGCGGCGTGCCCACCATCTACGCCGGCGACGAGCTCGGTTTTCGCGGCATCAAGGAAGAGCGGGCCGGTGGCGACGACGCGGTGCGTCCTGAGTTCGGCCCGCCGCCGGCGCAACCGGATGCCGCCGGGCGCGAGGCCCTGAATCTGCACCAGTATCTGATCGGGCTGCGTCGGCGAAACCCGTGGCTACATGAAGCCAAAACCACTGCGCTGCAACTGGACAGCCGGTCCTACGCCTACGAGACGCGCAATGCCGACGATGCGCTGATCGTCGCCCTCAATATCGACGACTCGCCGATGCGCCTGCCGGTGGCCTCGCTCATCGGGCGACAGGCCAAGCTGGTGGGTGGCACAGCGGCGCCGCCGGAGGAGATCGTCAGCGACGTCGTGGTCCCGCCACAGGGTTGGCTGGTGCTGCGCCCCAGTTAGAGCAGTTCCAGGGTGTGCGCGTCCTGCTCGCCGCCGTAGAAGGTGTCTAGAACCCCCAGGAAATCGGCGTTGTCCGCGGTGGCCTGGGCGAACAGCGTCATCGACGAGCACACCTTCAGGTTGTCCGGCCAGGGGAAGATCTCCTTGATCGAGGCGCCTTCGATGGCTGACAGCAGTTGGGTGCACTCATGCAGCCTCGCCCCGAGCACCGGATGGGCCAGGTAGGCCTGCGCCTCGGCCAGCGATTTTATGCCGTAAAGCCTTGCCGTTGAACTACTTCCGAGTTCGGCGAGTTGCGGGAAAATGAACCAGATCCAGTGGCTGTGCTTGGTGCCGGCTCGCAGTTCGGCGACCGCCCGGTCGTACATGCGATCTTGGGCATCGACGAAGCGTTGCAGGTCGAACGGGTCATCCATCCCTCCACCGTATCGTTGCCGGGGCGTGACCGTCCCGTTATTGACGACTAATTCAAAGGTGTTGGGGTTCTGCGGATCCCGAGTCCAGCGCGACTCCTGATCGTTAGCG
Organism: uncultured Mycobacterium sp.; assembly: GCA_900078375.1. Classification (GTDB taxonomy): domain Bacteria; phylum Actinomycetota; class Actinomycetes; order Mycobacteriales; family Mycobacteriaceae; genus Mycobacterium. Next base: position 22,422 of record FLQS01000055.1, read on the forward strand.
AACCGCGACTTGGCGCACCGCCGCGCGTACCGAGTCGCTGCGGCCGCACGTGTTTAGCTACCTGCGCACAGCACTTCTCCGCTTGTGAAACGCGTACGAAAGGTGATGGTTTCCGTCATGAAGATCGTCGAGATGATGCGAGGCACTTGGTTGCGCCGCCTGGCGGCAGCCGTTGTGGCCGCACTCTTTCTGCCCGGCCTAATCGGCGTTGTCGGCGGGTCGGCGACAGCGGCCGCCTTCTCCAAGCCCGGACTGCCGGTTCTCTACCTTGATGTCCCGTCGGCCTCGATGGGCCGAAATATCCGAATCCAGTTCCAGGGCGGTGGCCCGCACGCGGTGTACCTGCTTGACGGTCTGCGCGCGCAGGACGACTACAACGGCTGGGACATCAACACCCCGGCATTCGAGTGGCTGTACGGCTCGGGTCTGTCGACCGTGATGCCGGTCGGTGGCCAGTCGAGCTTCTACACCGACTGGTACCAGCCGTCGCAGGGCAATGGTCAGAACTACACCTACAAGTGGGAAACGTTCATGACCCAGGAACTGCCGGCCTACCTGGCTGCCAACTACGGCGTCGACCCCAACGGCAACGCCGTCGTCGGTCTGTCGATGGCCGGTAGCGCGTCGCTGACCTACTCGATCTACTACCCGCAGAAGTACACCTACGCCGCATCGCTGTCTGGCTTCCTGAACCCCTCCGAGGGCTGGTGGCCGATGCTGATCGGTCTGGCGATGAACGATGCGGGCGGCTACAACGCGCAGAGCATGTGGGGTCCGTCGTCTGATCCGGCATGGCGCCGCAACGACCCGATGGTCAACATCAACCAGCTGGTCGCCAACAACACCCGGGTTTGGATCTACTGCGGCACCGGTACGCCGTCGGATCTGGACACCTCCGGTGGCGGCGGCAACCTGATGGCCGCGCAGTTCCTCGAAGGCTTCACGTTGCGCACCAACAAGACCTTCATGGACAACTACCTCGCGGCTGGTGGACGCAACGGCGTGTTCAACTTCCCCGCGAACGGCACGCACAGCTGGGGCTACTGGGGACAGCAGCTGCAGCAGATGATCCCGGATATGCAGCGGGTCCTGGGGGCCACCCCGTCCGCTGGCTGATCCAGCCCACCGAACAACAGCGAGCCTGTCGCCACCCCCCGGCGGCAGGCTCGCTGCTTTGTGCCAATGGCGAAACAGGTCGATGCGGGGTTCAATTGTCTTTCATCCTCGCTGGTGATGTTGATCAGCCGATAGGTGTCGTAGCGGCGTCAAGTCGTTGTTCGAAGTCGTCGGTCCGGACCAGCGTGTCCTGAGCGGTCACCTCCATTTCGAGAGTGAGGGCCAACGCCGGCTTGGCTGCGGCGTCGAGGAGCCGCTTGGCCAGCCCAATAGCGTTGTGCCCGTTGGTCAGCAGCTCCTCAACGAGGTCAGCGGTCAGGTCCGCAAGTCGGTCGGCAGGTGCAACCCGGTTGACCAGGCCGATGCGCAGCGCTTCGTCCGCCCCCACGGGGCGGGCGGTAAGCACGAGCTCCTTGGCCCGTCCGAGTCCAACGATCGCCGGAAGCCGCGAACTGCCACCGAGGTCTGGGATCAGCCCCAGTTTCGTCTCGAGCCACGCGATCTGCGCGTCGTCGGCCATCACCCGCAGATCACACGCCAACGCGAGTTCCGCGGCGCCACCGATGCAGGCACCGTGGATCTGGGCAATGGTCGGCTTCGCCATCTCTTCAAGGGCATTCACCGCTGACAGCATGATCGGTCGACCACGCCGAACGGCGCCGGGATCGGTAGCCAAGCCCGCAAGCTCCCGTACGTCGTTACCGGCCGAGAAGATCGGGCCGTCGCCGCGGAGGACCACGCACAGGACATCTGCGTTCGCGGCAGCCTCAGCAAATGCCTGCCCCAATTCGCCATAAACATGACTGGACAAAGCATTGCGTTTGGCAACGCGACTGATGATGACGTGGCGAACCGCGCCGACATCGTCGATACGGATATCGCTCACGGCGACCCCCAGCCGAGGAAACGGCCGAGCACCACCAACGCTGCGAGCGCGAACAGTACCGTGTTGACCGCGACGGCCTTGGGTTCGTGTAATCGGCTGTGCGCCCACGCCGCGCCAATCATCACGACGCATAGACCCGCCGCGGCCAGCGGGGTGAGCACTGGGGCGATGCCGCTCATCCACGGCACTACCAGCCCTACGGCTGCCAATATTTCCGCCGCGGCGGTGAAACGAACGACCGGCATCGGGAACATCGCGATGCCGCTCTGGCCCGTCGCCAGCAGCCGGTCTCTGCTCATCGTGAGTTTTGCCGTGCCCGATGCGGCGAAGACCGCCGCAAGTATGACTTGTGCCGGCCATAGCAGGATGTTCATCACTTTCTCCAATCATCGTTTGGGTATGTCCCTAGGACGAACGTGACGCGGCCGCTGTGACACCCGGGCCGAAATTCTCGCCACCTGTCACAGAACGCGGCTGAGCAACGTCTAGAGGAGAAGGGACCGGAATCGAATAGCCATGGGAGTCGACGTGACTGACTGGGAGGAGGCCGCCGATCTGCGGCCGCTGTTGTTCTCGATCGCCTACCGGATGCTGGGCAGTGTCGCCGAAGCCGAAGACATCGTGCAGGCAACCTACCTCCGCTATCTCGACTACTCCGAGCAGGGTCGCGAGGCCGAGTCACCGCGGGCGTTGCTCACGACGATCACCACTCGATTGGCCATCGATCACCTGCGCTCGGCACGCGTGCAGCGCGAAAGCTATGTCGGGCCCTGGCTGCCGGAGCCGTTGCTGACTTCCAACGAGCCTGATGTGGCCGACGTGGCAGTGATGTCGGACTCGTTGTCGATGGCGTTTCTGGTGTTGTTGGAGACGCTCTCGCCGGTGGAGCGGGCCATCTTCCTGCTGCGCGAGGTGTTCGTCTACGACTACGACGAGATCGCGCGAATCACCGACAAATCACCGGCCAACTGTCGACAGCTCTTGGCGCGGGCCCGCCGCCACGTCGACGCCGGTCAGCGCCGATTCGCGGCGGACTCGGCCCAGCGCGCGAGCCTTGCCGACCGCTTCTTCGAAGCCGCCGAAAACGGCGCCCTCGGCCCTCTTGTCGACCTGCTCGCCGAGGACGTTGCGTTCTACGGTGACGGCGGCAGCAGCGGTCGAGGTCTCCGGCAGCCGGTATTCGGCCGCGAGCGTGTGCGACGGGTCCTCGACGGAATCTTCCACGCCTACAGCCGCTTCGGCACGCGGTTCGAGCGGCGCGGAATCAACGGTGGTCCGGGCCTGTTGGCATTCGACGCTAGTGGCGGCCTGATCAACGTGCTTGCCATCGACGTCAGCGACCACCAAATCTCCACCGTGCGCTCGGTCATCAACCCCGACAAGCTGAGGCACCTGGGTTTGCCGTTGTCCGAGCTGGCTCAGCGAGCCCGGCGATGAGGACTGTCGCGGCGGCGATCGGCGCGGCGCCACGGGCTTAATTTCGGCGGGAACAAAGCAGTAGCCACCAGGGTTGAGTCGGTCAGACTAAACTTTGGAGGATTTGATGGCTGAAGCCAAATCTGTGCCGGTGTTGTTTGTCAGCGACCCGATCGTGCTGCCCGGAATGGTGGTTCCGATCACGCTCGACGACGCCGCCCGGGCTGCGGTCGACGCGGCCCAGGCGACCGACTCCGGTCAGCTCTTGATCGCCCCGCGGCTGGACGATCGCTACCCCACGTACGGCGTGTTGGCATCGATCGTGCAGGTCGGCCGCATCCCCGGGGGTGGTGCTGCAGCCGTGGTCCGCGGTGAAGGTCGCGCCCATATCGGCGCCGGGACCACCGGCCCGGGCGCGGCGCTGTGGGTCGAGGTGGAGGAAGTGGCCGAGGGTGAAATAACCGAGGACACCAAGACGCTGGCCGCGGAGTACAAGAAGCTCCTGCTGGCGATGCTGCAGCGCCGCGAGGCCTGGCAGATCGTCGACGTGGTCAACAAGATCGCCGATCCGTCGGCGTTGGCCGACACCGCCGGCTACGCGTCGTACCTCACCGACGTGCAGAAGCGCCAGCTGCTGGAGACCGAGGACGTGGCCGAACGGCTGCGCGTGCTCATCGGCTGGACGGGAGACCTGCTGGCCGAGGTCGAGGTCAACGACAAGATCGCCGAGGACGTCCGCGACGGTATGGAGAAGACGCAGAAGGAATTCCTGCTGCGCCAGCAGCTCAATGCCATCCGCAAAGAACTGGGCGAAGGCGAACCGGACGGTTCAGATGACTATCGTGCTCGCGTCGAAGGTGCTGACCTGCCCGACAAGGTCCGCGAGGCCGCGCTGCGCGAGGTCGGCAAGCTGGAACGCTCCAGCGAGCAGAGCCCCGAGGGCGGTTGGATCCGCACCTGGCTAGACACCGTTCTGGACCTGCCGTGGAACTCCCGTACCGAGGACTCGACCGATCTGAAGGCGGCCCGGGAAATCCTCGACGCCGACCACCACGGGCTGGACGACGTCAAGGACCGCATCGTGGAGTACCTGGCCGTGCGCTCCCGTCGTGCCCAACGCGGCCTGCAGGTCGTCGGTGGCCGCGGCTCGGGTGCGGTCATGGTGCTGGCCGGCCCGCCCGGGGTCGGTAAGACGTCGCTGGGTGAGAGCGTGGCCCGCGCGCTGGGCCGCAAGTTCGTTCGCGTCGCTCTCGGCGGCGTGCGCGACGAGGCCGAAATCCGCGGCCACCGGCGCACCTACGTCGGCGCGCTGCCCGGCCGGATCGTTCGTGCCATCGGTGAGGCCGGTTCGATGAACCCGGTCGTGCTGCTCGACGAGATCGACAAGGTCGGTTCGGACTACCGCGGCGACCCGTCGGCGGCATTGCTGGAGGTCCTGGATCCCGCGCAGAACCACACGTTCCGCGATCACTATCTGGATCTGGATCTCGACCTGTCCGACGTGGTGTTCCTGGCCACGGCCAACGTGATCGAGAACATCCCGCCGGCGCTGCTGGACCGCATGGAGCTGGTGTCCATCGACGGCTACACCGAGGACGACAAGGTGGCCATCGCCCGCGACTACCTGCTGCCCCGGCAGCGGGACCGCGCGGCGCTGACTCCCGAGGAGGCCACCGTCACCGACGCCGCACTGCGCAAGATCGCCGCGGACTACACCCGCGAACCCGGTGTGCGTCAGTTCGAACGGCTGCTGGCCAAGGCCATGCGGAAGGTCACCACCAAGCTCGACTCGAGCGACGCTCCGATCACCATCGACGAGCCGGATCTGGTTGAGTATCTGGGCCGGCCGCGGTTCATGCCGGAGTCGGCCGAGCGCACGGCGGTGCCGGGTGTGGCGACCGGACTGGCTGTGACGGGACTGGGCGGCGATGTGCTCTACATCGAGGCCGGGTCGACCGAAGGTGAACCGAGTGTGCAGCTGACCGGTCAGCTGGGTGACGTGATGAAGGAGTCGGCGCAGATCGCGCTGTCCTACGTCCGCAGTCACGCCGAACAGCTGGGCGTGGATCCCACGGCGCTGAACCGCAAGATCCATGTGCACGTGCCTGCCGGCGCGGTGCCCAAGGACGGTCCGTCCGCCGGTGTGACCATGGTGACCGCGCTGGTGTCCATGGCCACCGGACGGCAGGTCCGCTCGGATGTCGGGATGACCGGTGAGGTCACCCTGAACGGCCGGGTGCTGCCCATCGGCGGTGTCAAGCAGAAGCTGCTGGCCGCTCAACGTGCCGGACTATCAACGGTTTTCATCCCGCAACGCAACGAGGCCGACCTGGACGACGTGCCAGCCGAGGTGCTCGAGGCGCTGACCGTGAAGCCGATGACCGATGTCGCCGACATCGTGGCCCAGGCGCTCGAGCCGGCGGCCGAGGCGGCCACGACCGCGGCCTGACGCTGCGACCAGTCGCAAAATCGCACGAATCCATCGTGATTCGTGCGATTTTGTGTCTGTCGGGCGTGGTAGGAAAAAGCGCATGGCCTACGACGAAGATCTGGTGAACCGGCTGCGTGAACTGCTGGCCGCCGAACGTGGCATCGAAGAGAAGCGGATGTTCGGCGGCCTGGCCTTCCTGATCAACGGCAACATGGCGGTGGCGGCCAGCGGGCGCGGTGGCCTGATGGTCCGGGTGCCACCCGAGGACACCACTGCTCTGGTCGCCCGTGACCACGTCGAACCGATGATCATGGCCGGCCGCGAAACCCGCGGCTGGATTCGGGTCGAAGATCCCGGTATGCGCACCAAACGGCAGCTGACGAGCTGGGTCACCCGCGGCGTCAAGTACGCGAAATCCCTGCCAGCGAAATAGCCTGGAATAAATCACGATGCGCCCTGCTTGTCGCGTGCATGACCTTTCCCGTGCGTGTTGCCGTTCAGATTCAGCCAGCCGACACCCCTGACTACGCCAATTGGCGGCAGGCCGTCCTCGATGCCGAGGCGATCGGGGCGGACGTCATCTTCGGCTACGACCACTTCCATGCGCCGTTCATCGAGTCGATCGTCGACGCGAAACCGATACTGGCGGTACAGCAGCCGGATGTGAACAACTTCGAGGGTTGGACCGCGCTGGCATCCTGGGGCGAGATCACCACCCGCGCCGAACTCGGGCTGCTGGTAGCAGGGATCGGCTATCGCAATCCGGACCTGCTCGCGGACATGGCGCGGACCTTCGACCACATCAACGGTGGGCGGACGATCCTTGGCGTCGGTGCGGGTTGGTACGAGAAGGATTACACCACTTACGGTTTCGACTTCGGAACGGTCAAATCCCGGGCCGACCTGTTCGATGAGGGATTGCTGCGCATCGAGCGCCGGTTCGAGTTGTTGCACCCGGCACCGATCCGCGAGATCCCAATCCTGATCGGCGGGTCGGGGCCCAGGCGCACATTGCCCGCCGTCGCGCGTCACGCCGACATCTGGCACACCTTCCTGCCCATCGACTCCTACCGCGAGGCCAGTGCCCGCGTCGCCGAGCTGGCCGCCGGATTCGGGCGTGCGGACAGTGATATCGAGCGGTCGACGTTCTGGACCGATCCGCAGGCGGCTGACAGCTACCTCTCAGCAGGAGCGACGTTGTTTCACACCGAGATCCGGGCATCCGAGGGCAAGTACGACCTCAGCACGCTCGAGAAGATGGTCGCCTGGCGCGACACGAAGCACTGATCACAGCGGCGCCAGTTACGTGGCGTCCCTGCCGCGAAAATTGACGCGGTTTCACTAATTTCCTCGGAGGGTATCGACCGCCTGATGGACGATTGGGAGGCCCGGGATTTCGTGCGGCGGCTGCGCAAGCATGCCGGCACCACCTATGCCGCCGAAGCCGGGATCACCCTGCGGGACGCCCCGATGCCGTTGTTCCAGCTGTTGGTGCTGTGCGTGCTGGCCAGCAAGCCGGTCGACGCCGCGATCGCGACGCAGGCCGCCAAGGAGCTGTTCCGGGTCGGATTGCGCACACCGAATTCGGTGCTCACCGCCGACCGGCCGACGATGCTCGAGGCATTCAGTCGGGCGTGCTACGTGCGCTACGACGAGAGCTCCGCGTCGCGGCTCACCGAGCTCGCCAACCGCGTCGACAAAGACTTTCGCGGTGACCTCCGCATCCTGGCCAGGATCGGCAAGCCCGACGTGCGCGCCACCAAGCTGTTGCTCAAGCAGTTCAACGGCATCGGCGACACCGGAGCCGACATCTTCCTGCGCGAGGTCCAGGATGTATGGCCATGGGTAAGGCCCTACTTCGACAAACGGGCACTCGATACGGCAGGCGAGCTGGGACTCCCCCACGAGCCTGACAGACTGGCCGCGCTCACCGGACGGGCGGTCGCGCCGCTGGCCGCTGCCCTGGTGCGCGTCGCGCTGGACGACGACCTGCGCGACCTGGTCGGTTCCGCGCACGCGTAGGCTGGTCGAAGGCGGCGACTTCATAGGAGGCGCACATGTCAGACAACCCCGCATTCGTCATCGTCGGTGGTGGGCTTGCCGGCGCAAAGGCAGTAGAGGCGTTGCGCGGCAACGATTTCGACGGGCAGATCATTCTGTTCTCCGCTGAGGAGCACCTGCCCTACGAACGGCCGCCGCTGTCGAAGGATTTCCTCGGTGGCACAAAGAAACTCGACGAGTTCACCGTCGACACCGCAGCTTGGTACCGCGATCATGACGTCGATCTGCGGCTCGGAGCATCCGTCGAAGCCGTCGATCCGGCCAGCCACGCCGTGACACTTCCGGACGGCAGCACGGCGGGCTATGACAAACTGCTGCTCGCGACCGGTTCGCGGTCGCGGCACATCGCGCTTCCGGGGGCCGACGCCGCCGGCGTCCATTACCTGCGCACCATCGACGATGCGGCCGCTCTGGATGACGCGTTGTCGGCGGGGGCGTCGCTGGCGATCGTGGGTGCGGGGTGGATCGGCCTTGAGGTGGCGGCCAGCGCGCGCCAGCGTGGCGTCGCAGTCACCGTGGTGGAAACCGCGCCATTGCCGCTGCTGGCGGCCCTGGGTTCGGAAGCCGCACAGGTATTCGCCGACCTGCACCGCGAACACGACGTCGACCTGCGATTGCAGACCGAGGTGGCCGCCGTCGCCACCGAGAACGGCGCGGCGCGCGGTCTGATCCTCGGCGACGGCACCGTGGTCGCCGCCGACGCGGTGCTGATCGCCGTCGGCGCGCAACCCAACATCGAGCTGGCCCAGCGGGCCGGCCTGGCCATCGGCGACGGCGGTGTGGTCGTGGACGCCGGGCTGCGTACCAGCGACCCTGACATCTACGCCGTCGGTGATATCGCCGCGGCGTATCACCCGTTGCTGCACACCAGGATCCGCATCGAACACTGGGCCAACGCGTTGAAACAGCCCGCGGTCGCCGCCGCCGGCATGCTCGGCATCGCGACCGAATACAGCGAGCTGCCCTACTTCTTCACCGACCAGTACGACCTCGGCATGGAGTACGTCGGCTACGCCCCTGACTACGCGCGCGTGGTGTTCCGCGGCGACCCGGCAAGCCGGGAGTTCATCGCATTCTGGCTCGACACCGCGGACCGCGTACTGGCCGGGATGAACGTCAACGTCTGGGATGTGACCGACGACGTCAAGGCGCTGATCGGCGCGCGTCAGCCCGTGGACGTCGCCGCACTGGGTGATCCGTCGACGCCGCTGAGCGCGCTGGTGTCGACGTAACGGTCACTGTTCGAGGAGTCGCTTTCGGGCCGTGGCGAATTCGGTATCGGTCAGGTCGCCCCGGTCGCGCATGGTCTTCAGCGTCTGCAATCGCTCGGCGATCTCGGGTTCGAGATCGGTGGGTTGCGGCGCGGCCCGCAGGATCGGCTCGTCTTCGATCAGCTCGATGCGGTCTGGCCGATCCGGGTCGATGCGCACCGCCACCCGGTCCTCGGACTCGGGAATCTCGCCGAGAATGAACGTCCCGGTCAGCCGGGCCTCGTAAGATGCTGCGCCGTCAGGACGTTCGATGCTCAGCCGCAGGACGCGGCGGCCGGCATCCTTGTTGACCACGACGTTGAAAACCGGCCTGATCACCTCGAGGACGACACCGGTGCCGCGTACACCGTCGCGGCGCAGCCGATCGACTTCCCCGACGCGGGCGACCAGCCATGCCGCGTAACCGGCGATCAGCATGGTCCACAACACCAGCCACCACAGGGACAGCGGCGCCGTCCAGTCGGCGGCCCACGGGACCATCGACGAAATGAACCATCCCAGCAGCACCGGGCGCGGTGAGCGGCGCGAAATCATCAGGAAGACAACGAACTGCGCGACGTACCCGACCAGCCATACGCCGAGCACCCGCCCGGTGGCGGCCGCGGATCCGACATGGTCGAGCATCCGGGTTCCGATCAGGGCCGGCACCACGATCAGTAGGTACCACACCGCCGAGAGGGTCGCGATCGTCCGCCACATCACCGGGCCACGGTATACCGCCGTCACGCTCCCACGACTTCGCAGTCCAGGGCGAGCACGGTGATCAGCCCGGCCGAACCGTCGACGCGGACCCGCATGCCCGAGCACAGCTTCGTAGCGCCGTGGGCGACACCGGCCACGAAGGGCACTTGGAGTTCGGTCGCGGCACGTGTCGCGTCGGCCAGCGTGGCTCCGCCGGCGGTGAGCACCGCCGCCGGTGTGCCGAGCAGGGTGACAAAGTCGATGTCGGGGGCGCTGATGACGGCGATCTCATCGTCCTGCAGACCGGCGTCGGCGGCCGAGCCGATCACCCGGACGGTGCCCTCCACGACACCGGGAAACACGCCGGTTCCGCGCAGCTCGTCGGCGACCCGCGCGGCATCGGGGACCGCGACAGGCTCCCACACGGTGTCGATCACCGCGGGCAACCGCACGCCCTGCAGCCGCTCCCGCTCGGCGATGCGTCGCTTGATGCGCAGCCGGGTGTCGGCCGGCGGCCCGAGGGCTTCCTCGACGGTCAGGTAGAACACGTCGTCGAGCGCCGCGAGCTTGTCGTCGGCAACCAGCCGTCGGCCCAATTCACGCACCGCAAGCCGCAGTTGGTGGGTGAACCGCATGGTGGTGTCGTAGGCCAGCGCCGGGCACGCCTGCGCGCCGGTCGGTGTCGGCTGGTCGTCGCGCACCGGGGAACTCGGCGCCCGCACCGCTGCCGCGATCACCGCGTCGGGCCGGTCAGACAGCACCGAGGCAGCGAGGTCAGCCGCACCCGGTCCGCGATGACCTACGTGGGCAAGCACGGAGTCGAATGCCGTTGCGAGCATCGGCGCCGCGGTGCGCGCGGCCGCCACGTCGCCGGCCTCCAGTGCGGCCCGTGCATAGGGGTGTGCGCGCAGCACCCGCGCCAGTGAGTCGACCTCCGAACGGATGCTGACCACCTCCCCCGTGGCGTCCAGCTGCGCCGAGGCCACCTCGGCGAGCAACACCGCAAGCGCCGTCAGTACCCATCCTTCATGAACTCTACTGCGCAGCAACCGGATTCGTGCCTCAAGCTGGGCATCGCGCAGCAATGTGAGCTTGGCGGTGTCGCTCCGCTCGGCGTCGGCGGCCTCACGGTAAGCGCGCAGATGGCGGCCGTGCATCCGTGCCGGGGAGATCAGGCGGGTCGTGGACATCGCGGCGGTGACCGACGCCAGACGCCCTGTGCCTACTGCCCGCCGGTCAGCCGCCCCGCGCAGTCGCTGCGCCAACGCGGCCGCGCGGGCAGGCAGTCGAGGTTCGGCCGCCGCGAGGGCCGACGCGCCGAGATAGATTCGGTGGCCGAACACTGCGACCAGCCGGTTCTCCCATTCGCCGGCCACTGGGTCGCGCAGGTCAAGAAGCTGAGACAGCGTCCGCCCGGCGACGCGCAGGCCTGCCGAATGCAGATCCAGCGACATCGGGGTGAGCGGTCCGGCGGTGGTCTCGTGCAGCGGGCTGGTGGTGAAGATCGGGAAGCGTGGGTCGATGCGGTCGTCGAACTCGCCGTCGGCGCCCTCGGTTGCGGCGCTTCGCAATTCGGTGCCGCGGGCGCGTGGAACACCCGCGACCGGCATGGGGATTCGGCCGGGGGCCGTGACGGCGCCATCCGGCCCCACCTTACGGCCCTGCAGGCCGCGCGCGGTATCGGTGACGGCCTCGGTTGCCCCCCAACCACATTCGAAGCCCCATTCGCTGCCCAGGGTGGCCAGATCGAGCGGCGGGCACAATTCGGGCCAGCCGGGCACGCCCCGCGCTTTGGGCCGCGGGTCGATGCCGCCGAGGATCCGGTGGGCCGAGGCCGCGGTGGTGGTGTCGACGGTGGCGAGGTCCACGACGCCGGTGCGATCGGTGACAACAGCGACCACCAGAAACCGGAGCAGATCGTCGACGTGCAGCACGTGCAGCGGCCCCGAGGCGTCGCTGTCCAGCAGCGCGGCCACCGACCGGCATACCAACGCGTCGGCCTGGCGGCCCAGTGGTGCGGCGATGCGCACCACCAGGTTCGGCGCCCAGCCGGTGCTGACGAGGTCCTCGGCCGGCTGCCACTCGGTCGGTGCGAGCAGAGACAGCGACGGGAAGACGATCCGGGCACCGCCGCGGGCGGCAGCATCGCAGATCCGGGCGACATCGGCCGGCCGGGGGGTATCGCGACCCTCGACGGGCAGGTGCACGACGGCGTCGGCGATGTCCGCCAGCCGGTACAGGACGGGGTGGGACAGGGCGGCGCAGACGAAATCGACGCCGGGATCGAGGTCGCGATGGGGTCGCTCGGCGACGCCGTAGACGTCGTGGCCGGCCGCCAGCAGGCTCTGGGCGAGGGCGCGACCTAGCTCTCCGGTGACCTCCGTGAGCAAAATCCGCATGCCAAAACCCACTTCCCCCGCGCAAAAACGAGGATAGGCAGGCCCAGGGAAAATTTCGAGACTTTGGGTGGTGCCCAAACAAGATCCCAGTGGGCACTTGCCCAGCAAGATCAGGCCAGGCTGGCCCGACCGTCGGCGTGTACCCGCACCTTGGCGCCCGCGATGTCCTCGGCAACGGTGACGGCGGCCGTCTCAGGATCGTCGATGAGGGCCATCGCCCGGGCGTCGTCGCTGGTCCGCACCGTCAGGAACGCTTTCTCGGGCCGACCGTCACGGTCAAACGGCGTCGTCCAGGACTCCACCGTGCCCTCACCGTCCCATTCGACCAGTGCCCGGCGGGTGGGCTCGCGGTCGACCTCGGCCTGGACGTCCTCCCAGCGGAAGGCGGCCGGCGGCGGAGTGGCGCTGTAAACGCCGAAGCTGTGCTTGGTGAGGTAGCCGCCGTTGGCGGTGATCAGGCCGTGGCCGGTCGGGTTGGCGCGCAACAGATCAGCCATGGTGGCGATCGAGTGCATGACGTAGTTGTTCCACGGTCCGCCGGCGAAGGTGAGCCCACCGGTGACCGTCAACGGCCGTTGTGGGTCGTCGGTGGGCAGCCCGAGTTCCTGGGCGGCCACCTGCACCGCGGACGGGAAGCACGAATAGACGTCGATGTGGTCGAGGTCGTCGACGCCGACGCCAGCCAGTTCGAGTGCGCGACGGCCGCCGATCCGGATCGCCGGCGACCGGTGCAGCTCGTCGCGTTCGGCCACGGCGTAGGTGTCGTGGGCGTCGGTGCCGGCGTAGGGGAAGACCCACTGATCGCGCGGGATCTGCAGGTAGGTGGCCTTCTCTGCCGAGCACAGGATGACCACGGCGGCCTGGTTGACCATGTTGTTGGAGTTCATCAGCTTGGGGTAGGGCCAGCTGATCATGCGGTTGTCCGGGCTGGCCTGCCCGATGTGCTCGGCACTGCGCGGCTCGCGGCTCCACGCGTGCGGGTTGGCCGCCGCGACTTCGCTGAACCGCGCCCACAGCGCGGCGATCCTGCGCTGATGCTCCTCGACGTTCTCGCCGCCCGCGATCCGCAGCGCCTGCTCGAAGAGTGGATAGACGAACGACGGCCGGTCCAGCCCGATGCGATCTTCGGCCGGGCCCGACATCGGAACATCCTCGCGACCCGGCGGCACCGGTACCGAATCGTCCTGGCGGGTCCAGTCTGGCTTGATTCCCTTGGCGCGCAATCGCATCCGGGTCCGCCAGGTTTCCCCACCGGCGAGCAGGACGACGTCGGCGCGGCCGTTCTGGATGTCCAGGCAGGCCTGATTCACCAGTGACTGCGGCGTATTGCCGCCGACCCCGGTATAGCGGGTGGCCGCTTCGGGCGCACCGATCCGCTGGCCCAGCAGCAGTCCAGGATCGCGGTAGCGCCACGACAGCAGGTTGACCACCCGGATCGCATCGACGGCCTGCAACACCCGCGGATCGGCTGCCTGCCGGGCGGCCGCGGCCATCAGGTCGACGGGTTCGATGTCGGCGTCGTCGTGCTGGTTCACCTGCCCGGCCCCGACGAGTACCGGCGTCCGAGGATCCATCGACGATCCCTTCTAGTCGTGGCAGTGTTTGACGGCCGTCAAAACCTAGCACCGGCCGGTGGGGGCCCGGACGGACGGTGTCGGCGTCCGTGCCAGGATGTCGCCATGACGGTGGTTCTGGTGCACGGTAATCCGGAGACCGACGCGATCTGGGGCCCGCTGGTCGCCGCACTCGGACGCGACGACGTGGTGCGGCTGTCCCCGCCGGGGTTCGGGGCTCCGCTTCCCGCGGATTTCCCGATGACGTATTTGGCCTACCGGGATTGGCTGGAGGCCGAGCTCGAACGCTTCGACACCCCCGTCGACCTGGTCGGCCACGACTGGGGCGGCGGCCACGTGATCAACCTCGTGATGCACCGCCCGGAACTGGTGCGCAGCTGGGCCAGCGATGTGCTCGGCATCTTGCACCCCGAGTACGTCTGGCATGACCTGGCGCAGGTGTGGCAGACCCCGGACGCCGGGGAAGAACTGGTCGAGGCGATGATCGGCGGCTCCCTTGAGGAGCGGGTCGCCCAGCTGACGATGCTCGGCATTCCCGACGACGTCGCCACCGAACTGGCCGTCGCGCAAGGTCCGGAGATGGGCCGGGCCATCCTGGCGCTGTACCGCTCGGCCACCCAGCCGGCGATGGCCGAGGCGGGGCAGGCGCTGGGCAACGCGGCGGCCCGGCCCGGGCTGTCGCTGCTGGCCACCGAAGACACCTACGTCGGCAGCGATGACCTGCGGCGGGACGCTGCCGCGCGGGCGGGTGCGCGCACCGAAGTACTCGACGGCCTCGGGCACTGGTGGATGCTTCAGGATCCCGCGCGCGGCGCGCGGGCACTCACCGATTTCTGGCTCTCACTGAGCTGAACCCTGGCGCACCGGGGTTTGGTTGGGGTCACCGCGGGTACGCGGTGGTGTCTCCCAAACAAGGAAGTGAGGGCCGCATGCCTTTCTGTTCGAGAACGATTTCCCGAGCCACGATGACGTTGGTCGGCGGGGCCGCAGTGCTGACGTTGGCCGTCGGTTGCGGCGGCAGCGGCGACTCCGGCAAAAGCTCCACATCGACGACAACGACGCCGCCGACGACGACGTCATCAGTGGTGACGACGACGACCAGCCCCACTGACACGATGGCTCCGGGCGGCACCGGCACTGCACCCGGCGGCGTGACAGGCACGGCTCCAGGTGTCGAAGGCGGCGCCGGACCGGGCGGTGTCAGCGGATCGGCTCCGGGCGTCCAGGGCGGCGCCGGACCGGGCGGTG
>FLQS01000054.1 GCA_900078375.1 uncultured Mycobacterium sp.
TCGACCTCCGGGTCTGACTTAACCCCACGCGCCACAGAGCGCTTTGAGGCACCCCGCCCCACAAGCCACTAATTCAGCAGAGTCCTAGAGCGCCGGCGCGTTCAGAAGGTCCACGACTTGGATGCGCTGCTCAGCGTCGACTGGACCACACCGTTGACGACGTTGTAATAGCCGTCGTAAACGGTCAGGGTGACGGTCTTACCCGAGTAGCTGGTCGTTGCGGACTGGGCGTTGATCGAGCTGGTTCCGAGACTTTGCTGATTGCCCATATAGACGAAGTTGAATCCGCTGGTGATGGTGTATCCGGCGCCTCCGACCGCATACGCACTACCACCAGAGTTGTCCCCATCTGCGTCGTAAACGGCGATCGACGTCACCGTCGGAGACAGGCCTAAGAAACTCGCCGTGGTACCGCCCGAGATCGTCGGCGCGGTGTTGACCGCATAGATGGGCACGGACACAAAGACAGAGGTGCTGCCTCCGAATCCGTCGCTAACAGTGACGGTGAACGTCTGATTCTGTTGAGCCGCAGTCGCTCCGACCTTCGCCGCAGCGTGGCGCGTCGCTGTTGAGATATCGGCGGTATAGGTGAAGCTTCCGTCCGAATTGAAGGTCACAGATGCACCGCTTGCCAACCCACTGACGCTATAGCTGAGCGCGTCCCCGTCTGCGTCGCTCGCCGTGATCTTCCCGGTGCTCGTCTGGACGGTCCCGCTGAGTGTTCCGACGGTCGGCGCCGTGGTGAGGGTCGCCGTGGGCGCGGTGTCGGCGATTGTCGGCGTGACTGCCAGATTCAGGGTGACCGTGCGGCCGTTCGCGTCGGTAGCGATCACGGTGACCACGTCGCCGGCCGAGGTGGTGTGACCCAGACTCGAGTTGCGGGTGTAGGTGAAAGTCCCGGTGTCCGAATTGAATGTCACGGTGCCCTTCGTCGGGGCGGTGCCCAGACTATAGGTGAACATTCCGGCGTCCCCGGACGGGGCTGGCACCGATCCGGTGACGACGTTCACGGTCGAGGTGTTGACGTTGGCCGGGGCGATCGAGGTGGTGTTGGGCACCGTGACCGTCGTGATGGTGGTGCCGCCGTGACCATCGGCGACCTGCACTTGGAAGCTCTGCGAGCTGCCGGCCGTCGACGTTGAAACATAGGTGAAGGCACCGGTATTCGAGTCGATGGTGACGATGCCGCCGTTGTTGGTGCCGTTCTTGGTGTAGGCGGAGTTGTTGCTGAGGCCGTTGACCGACGAGCTGACCAACGAGTACGTGAGGGTGTCACCGTCGGAGTCGCTGCCGCCGACGGTGCCGCGCACCACGCCCAGCCCGTCGGCGCTGCCGACGGTGGTCGACACCGTGGGGGCGCTGTTCGACGTCGAGATGATCTTGATCTGGAAGGTGAGCGTGTACGGCGCGCCGTCGGCCGTGGTCACAGGTATCTGCACGGTGTCGTACTCGCCGGCCGCGCCAGCGTGGAAGTACGCGGCCCCGGGAAGCGTGGCCGTGTAGGTGTATCCGCCGTCGTAGGTGTTGATCGTCACCAAGGCTCCCCACGCCGAGGTATAGGTGTTTCCGTCCGCGGGCGCGAAGCTCACCGAGTTGCCGTCCGAATCGACCGCGGTGAACGTTCCGTTCGCGTACTCGGAGCGCGTGCTGGCGCTCCCCAAATCGATGGTGTACGGCGTACCTGAGTTGTACTGCGTGCTGGTCGTGAAGGTCTGCAGAGCGGCCATCTCCTGGAACCGCTTGTACAAGCCGACCAGCACGACGTAGGTCACGATCGTGAACGGATTCACTTGGGCGGCAGTCCAGGTCGGCAACGTGATGTCAAACGCCTCTGCCGGGCTGCTGTACACACCACCACCCAAGGCCACTGATGCCGCGATCTTGGTTTCGAGACTGGTGGAGTCGCTGAGGTCAGACCTGGTGACCGTGGCCCCGGTGGTCACATAGATGACATCGATCGCCCACTGGGCGGGGTCGTAGACATTGTTCAGCATGTCGGTCAAGACCGTTGCCGTCCCCGCTACCGCGGCAGCCATGATCTTGTACGGCGTGATGATGCCGAAGGTGCCCGCCCCGGAGGAGATGGTGAAGGGCGGAACCACCCGGTTCAGGAAGTCACCCCACGCGTTGAGGGTGTCCGAGAACGAATAGCTAGGGATCGCCGAGACGACAAAGAGATTCAGAACGCCGATGAGATCGGAAACCCACCTAGCCGGACTGCTCGCGCCCGCGGTCGCGACCAAGGAGTCGAGCTGATCGTCGAGGGCGTCGAGACTCTGGTCGATCTGGTAGTTGGTCACTGTGACGAAGTTGTGCGCCGTACCAGGCCAGCCGGTGAGCCGGCTGAGCGCCCTCTGCACCGTCCCGATCCACGCGCTGTTGTCGGCTGTCGCTGAGGCTGCTGCCACCGCCGACGCGGCGGTGGTCTTGGACGTGGTTGTGGCGGTCGACTCCGCCGACGTCGTCTCGTCAGCGGTGGTGGTCGACTCCGCCGACGTCGTCTCGCCGGTGGTACCGGTCGACCCTGTCGAGGTAGCGCTTGCCGCCACGGCGGTGGAATCGCTGGCGGCTGTCGATGCCGAGGTCGTCGTGGCTGCCGCCGTGGTGGCGGTAGCCGGACTCGATGCGGATGAAATGGTGGTCGACGTGCTGCTGGACGTCGTCGATCGCTTGGTCGTGGTGCGGTTTCGCGCAGATCCGGCCGTGTGCTTGGCGTTCGAGGAACTCGCGGAACCGTCCGTCGAACTCGGCTTCGAGCCGGAGTCCGACGACCCGCCGTCGGTGGCGGCCGAGGCAACGCCCTGGCCGGCGGCTACCGCCAGTCCGATGCCTACCGCGGCGGCGACAATGCCGTTGCGCGCCGTGTGCGTCCTGGCGCGAGCGACGACTTTCCTGTGACGAGCCGCCTGTTTTCTGTGGCGACCTGCCTGCTTCTTCTTCGAAGCCACCCATTCTCCCGACCCGTGAGACGCGACCTGACCCGTACCCGCGAGAGGCAGTTAAGCGCGGCTTCGTTATGCCGCAGCGTGACACTGCGTATATCGCATCTCTAAGGATCTACGCCGATGGCTGTGCCACAACGACTTTGAGCTGTGCATTCGCTGTGGAGTCCATATGTTTTTATACAGTTTGGCCGAGAAGGGTAGCCACGAGGGGTGTGTGCCTGCGTGCGAAAGCCCTTGGGCGATAAGCACACAAGCTCCCGTCTAGCGGCCTAATTACCTGTGCTGGTGGATGTGTTGTTCCACGTCTTCCACACCCGGGTGGGGTAGGTGTTGTCGATGACGCCGTTGACGACACGGTAGTAACCGTCGTAAACGGTATAGGTCTGGATACCGGTGTTCTGTGTACCGGCGCCGTTGCTGTTGCCAGTCCAACTGAATGTGTGCTGGTTGCCCGAATTGATGGTCACCGACCCCCTGCTGAGGGTGTACCACGGGTTGCCCGTGCCGTCGTTAGAGGTGTTCAGGCTACCGCTGAGAGAGTCGCCATCGGGATCGCCCATGGTCGCCGTCACAGTGCACGTGCCAAAGCCACAGGCCGGGCTGTTGGTGCTCATTGTGGGCGAGCTGTTGACTGCCCAGACGGGCACCGTCACCGTCACGGTGCTGGTGCCGCCGTAACCGTCGGTCACCGTCACGTTGAACCAGTCCGCCGTTGTCGTCCCAGACGCTCCGATCCTGGCCGCGGCGTGGTAGTACGACACATTGGCCTTGGTGATCGAATAGGACAGCGTGCCATTGGCATTGACGGTCACCGTGCCACCGTTGGCCGTCGTGATGGTGGCACCCGGGGCCAGTGCGACCGCCGTGCCGGTGCCGTCGTACTTGTTGTTCACGTACAGCGAGTCACCATCGGCGTCGCTGTATGTGATCGTGATTCCGTTGAGTGTCTGCGTGAACGTGCCGGTGTTGTACGACCCCGGCGCAGACATCGCGGTCGTCGCGGACCCGCCCGTACCGGACACACCGTTGACGGTCAACGCGGGTGCGTTGTTGCTCACCGACGGGGCCACGTTGATGGTTGCGATGATCACCGACTTTCCGGTGGCATCGGTGGCCTTGATCGTGAACGAATCGTTCGGGGTCACGGTATGGCCCAGACCGGCCGTCCGGGTGTAGGTGTAGGTGCCGTTGGAATTGACGATCACACTGCCCTTTGACGGGCCGGCACCCAGGCTGTAGGTCAGCCCCAGCCCGGTGTCGCCGGCCGGGACGTTCAGCGAACCGGTCGTGACACCGGCTGTCGTGTTGGTGTTGGTCTGCGGCGACGGAGTCGTCAGCCCGGTCAGGGTGACCGTCGCAGTGGTGACGCCACCATGGTTGTCGCTCACCTGCACCTGGAACGTATCCGACGTGATCCCCGACTTCGGAATGTAGGTGAACGAGGTGCCAGACATCGTGACGATGCCGCCGTTGGAGCCGTAGACCGAACCACCTGACGTGCCGACCAGGGTGTAGGTCAAGCCGTCGCCGTCACCATCAGAGCCGTTCGCGATGGTGCCGCGCACGACGCCAAGGCCGCTGGTGTTCGAACTGCTCACCGAACCGCTCAAAGTCGGTGCGGCGTTTTGCTTTTCGATCGGGATCCCGTATGTGACCGCGGTGGTGCCGCCGAAGGCATCGCTGACGTTGATGGTGAACGTGTCGCCCGGGTCGCCGGTGACTGCGTGGTCGTGCCAGTAGCTGTCGGAGACGCCGAACCACGCGTACTTCTGGATCGTGTAGCTGAACGTGCCGTTGGCGTTGACGGTGATCGAGCCACCCTGGGCGGTGCTATAGGTGCCGGCCGCCCAGGTCACGGTATCGCCGTCGGCGTCAGTGGCTTTGAGCGTGCCCGACGTATCCTGCTGATCGTTCGGACCGATAACGCGGGTCAGCGACGAACTACCCACTGTCACACCGTTACCCACCGGCGCGCTGTTGGACACCGTCGGGTTGACGTTGACCACCGCGACCGTCGTGGTCTTTCCGGTGCTGTCGGTGCCGAGGATGGTGAATGAATCCTGCGTCGGCTGGGTGTGGCCGGCCGCGGTCCGGGTGTAGGTGAAGGTGCCGTCGGCATTGAGCACAACGGTGCCCCGCAACGCATTCGGGGCGGTGCCGATGCTGTAGGTCATCAGGCCGGTGTCGGCACCGTTGATGTTCAGGTTGCCGGTGACCTTGCCCGGAACGGAAGCATTGGTCGTCACCGGCGACGTGGCGCTCACCGGCACGCTCACCGTCGTCGTGTACGTGTGGCCGAAGCTGTCGGTGCTCGTCAGCTGGAACGAGTCCGACGTCGCACCCGACGCCCGGTTCGGGGTGTACACGTACGCGCCGGTGGTCGGGTTGAGCTTGACGATGCCGCCGTTGGCGGTATACGCCGATCCCCCACTGGCGCCGTTGAGCGAGTAGGTCATCGGGTTGTCGGGGTTCTGCGGTGCCGAGACGGTGCCGCGAACCACGCCCATCGGTGATGTGCTGCCGACCGTGTTGGTCATCGACCCGACAGCCTGGTTGTAGTAGACGGTCACGGTGACCGTCTTCTGGGTTTCATTGCCGTTCGGCATGTACGGCTTGGACACGCTGATCTGACCGTCGCCTTGGGCGAGGACCGTCATCGTGAATGTCAGTGTCTTGGGCGACGTGTCACTGGACAACGGATTCCAGTCCCACACCGTCCAGTTCATCCGCCCGTTGGTGCCGTCGACCACGGTGACCGTGAACCGACTGTCGTTGGGTTCGGTGAATCCGTACGACGTGATCGGGTCGCCGTCGGCGTCGTAGAACTGCACGTATCCCGAGACGGTGGTGCCACTGCCGTTCGGCAGATGCTGACTGGTCTGCTGCATGTCCGTCACGACGGGCTGGTGATCGGTCGCCACGTCCGCAAACCGCCGGAAGATCGCGACCACGACGACATACATCGCGAGCGACACCGGATTCGGCGCCGGCCCGATATCGATTGTCATGTCCAACACGGTCTTCGGCGACAGGAAGGCCGCTCTCGCCGCCCCGATGACACCGTCCATGTCGTTCGCGGTGAGCCCGTTAACGACCGGGTTCGCGGCGATATCCTGCAACGCCCCGGCGAGGCTCACCGCCTCGTCTATCCAGTGCTGGATGTCGACGGTCTGCGAGGTGTTGAACAGCACGATGGCGCCCGCGAGGACCGCGGCCGTCACCGACGCCTGCGTGATGGTCGATGGCGCGCCGTCGACCATCTTGAACGGCGGCACGAATTCGTCCATCAGTGTTGCCAGGCCGTTGAGGCCGTAGGAGAGCCGGTCGACCACGATCGAGGGCTTGAAGAACGCGTTCAAGAACGTGACCGGGAACTTGAGCCAGCCGTTGACGGAAGTGAGCGGTGCCACCATCAGCGCGTCGAGCTGCGCCGCCCAGGCGTCGAGCGTGGTCTGGATGTCATAGTGCGCCGGCGTGGTGATCGGGCCCGCGCCGTCCTGGACGGCCGTCAGGTCGCCGTTCATCGAATAGGCGGCGGCCGACGGGGCGACGGCAGCCCTGGCAGAGGTGGACTTCGCGGTGGTGGGATTCGGAGTGACCACGGCGGTCGTCGTGGTCGTCGTGGAGTCAGCCGGCGGCGGCGTCGAGGTGCCGCCGGTGGCCGACGTTTCGGGGGTCACGGTGCCATCGGTGGTCGACGGTGCGGGCGTCGAGGTGCTGCCGGTCGAACTTGGCGTCGTCGTCGAGGTCGTCGGTTGCGTGGTGGCGTCCGTCGCATCAGCGTCGGCAACGACGGGGCGGGCCGATCCTGACGACCGGACCGACACCGATGAACCGCTGTTGGAGTTTGCCGCCGGCTGCTTGCCCGTCGAGCGGGTGCGTGCGGGTCCGGCAGATGCGTTGGTGCGGTTGGGGGTCGCGGAATGGCGGGAATTACTCCCGGAATTGTTCGATGACTGCGGTGCCGATCCGGAATCCGACGAGCCGCCATCGGTGGAGGCTGCGGCCACACCCTGGCCGACGCCGACCGCCAGACTCAGCCCAACGGCGGCGGCGAAGATGCCGTTGCGAGCCGCGCGTTTCCGGTTGCGAGCGACGACCTTCCGATGTCGCGCAGCCTGCTTTCTGTGGCGACCTGCCTGCTTCTTCTTCGAAGCCACCGATTCTCCCGACAGTGAAACGTGGCATGCCTCATATCCCCCGCAGGTCTAGAGATGCACACCACTTTGTTGATGTCGCAACGTAACACTCCGTACATATTTTCGCCAGAATTTCGGGGTGTCGAGAGTGTCGCAGTCCATTGAGCTGGGATTTCAATGATGTGACAGTCCGGGTACATGTGTCTCAGATGTGGGTGAACGTGTTCTAGTTTGTAAATCAGCAAATTTACGTACGCGATGCGTAAGACATGTTATGGCCGCCTATCGGGCATGGTTTTACGACAGCAGACCGTCGTGTTTGACGTGCACGGTGTCGGTCACGGTGCAGCCGTTGGCGCGGACCGATGGCCGAAGCCCGGGCTAGAAGTTCTGTTGAGCCGTATACGTCACGGAGTAGCTGGGCCGGCGTGCTGCTCACCACGCCGTTGTTCACGACGTAGTAGCCGTCGTAGACAGTGAGGACGATGATGTCGCCGGTGCTGGTGCCCGAGGTGCTGAGGATATCCAGGAACGAGTCGTAGCTGGCGCTGCCATGCGCCGGCTGCTGGGTGATGGTGTAGGTCATCGAGTCGCTGTCGCCGTCGCTGCCGGACACCGAGGTCCAGGAAGTGTAGGTGCCCAGGATGTTGCTTCCGGCCCAGCGGATTCCGCTGGACAGCGTTGGGGCGGTGTTGGCGGCGTAGATGGGCACGGAAGCGGTGTATGTCGTTGTGCCACCGAAGGCGTCGCTGACCGTCGCGGTGAAGGCGTCACTGACGGCGTTGCCGGTGGCCCCGATCTTGGCTGCATCGTGGTAGTACGAATACCCCTTGTCGATGTTGTAGCTGAAGGTCCCGTCGGCGTTGATCACCACCGTGCCGTTGTTGACCGTGGTGTAGGTGCCTGCGGTGTAGGTCAGGGTGTCGCCGTCGGCGTCGGTGGCATGCAGTGTGCCGGTGACGGACTGTTTGAGGGTGCCGATGCCCAGGATGCGGTTGTCTTGCAGGGTCGAGGTGCCGATCGTGGTCGTGCCGGGCGTCGGCGCGCTGTTGACCACCGCAGGCTTGACCGCCAGTTTCAGGGTGACTGTGCGGCCGTTGGCGTCGGTGGCAATCACCGTGACCACATCGCTATTCGCCGTAGTACGGCCCACGCTCGAGGTATAGGTGAACGCGCCGGTGGTCGGGTTGAAGGACGTCACCGTGCCGTTGGTCGGGCTGGCGCCCAGTGCATAACTGGTGAAGATGCCAGCATCACCGCTCGGGACTGGCACAGAACCAGTCACGACATACGGCGTAGAGGTGTCGAGATTGCCCGGGGTGATCGACGTGGTGTTGGGCACCGTGACCGTCGCGATGGTGGTGCCACCGTGGCCGTCGGTCATCTGCACCTGGAAACTCTGCGTAGCGCCGGCGGTCGCCGACGAAACATAGGTAAAGGCGCCGGTGGTCGAGTCCAGGGTGATGATGCCGCCGTTCCCGGCACCATTCTTGGTGTAGGCGGCGTTGTTAGTCAGGCCGTTGACCGACGAGCCGACCAGCGAGTACGTCAATGTGTCACCGTCAGAGTCGCTGCCTCCGACGCTGCCACGCACGACGCCCAGGCCATCGGCGGCACCCATCGTCGGAGACGATGTGGGCGCGCTGTTCGATCCGTCGATGATCTTGATGCTGAAGGTGACGGTGTAGTTGACGCCGTCCGCGGACGTCACCGGGATGTTCACGGTGTCGTATCTGTCCGCCTCATTTTCTGACGTTGCGCGGTGGAAGAACGCCGCGCCGGGAAGCGTATTCGTATACGTGAATCCACCATCGCTGGTGTTGATGGTGACCAGCCCGCCGCCTGCCGAGGTAAAGGTCCCGAGTAGCGACGTCCCGAAGTCCACCGACCTGCCGTCGGGATCCACCGCGTGGAACGTGCCTGCCGCGTACTCCGAGCGCGTGCTGTCACCGCCCAAGCTCAGCGTGTAGAGCCAACTGTCGTAGGTAGTGCTCTTCGTGAAGGTCGTGAGGGCAGCCATCTCCTGGAACCGCTTGTACATGGCAACCAGCGCGACGTAGGTCACGACCGTGAATGGATTCACCTGCGCGGCGGTCCAGGTCGGCAGCGTTATATCCCACGCCCGTGTCGGGTCGTAGAAAGCGCCACCGTCGCTGAGCCCGAGCGTCAAAGTCGCCGCGGCCTGCGCCGCAGCGATCTTGGTGTCGAGACTCGTGGAGTTTGTGAGGTCAGCCCTGGTGACGATGGCGCCGGTGGTCGCCTTTATGACATCGATCTCCCACTGGGCCGGGTCGTAGACGCCATTGAGCATGTCGGTCAAGACCGTTGCCGTCCCGACCACCGCAGCGCCCATGATTTTGTACTGCGTGATGACGCCGAGGGACCCCGCCCCTGGGGCGATATTGAACGGCGGCACGATCCGGTTCAGGAAGTCGCCCCACGCGTTGAGGGTGTCGGTGAACGTATAGCTGGGGATCGCCGGCTTGACGAAAAGGCCCAGGATGCTGCCGAGATCTGGAATCCACCGTGCCGGGCTGCCGGCGACCGCGGCGGCGATCAAGGCGTCGAGCTGATTGTCAATGGCGTCGAGGCTTAGGTCGGTTTGATGGTTGGTGATCGTGACGAAGTTGTGCGGCAGACCGGGCCAGCCGGCGAGCCGATTGACCGCCCTGGTCAGGGCCCCCACGAAATACCACGCGCCCGTCCCCGCTGCCGGGGTCGCAGCGGCGGTCGGCGTCGCCGACGCAGCGGGGACCGCTCGAGCAGCGGCCGTGGTCGACTTTTCCGTTTGCGGCGTGGCTGCCGTTGTCTCGACGGTCTCTGGAGTTTCTGCCGCGGCCGCGGTAGCCGGGCTGGTCTCGGCTACCGAGTCGGTCGGGGTCGCGGTCGTCGTCGAGGTGGCGGTAGTAGTAGTAGTAGTGGTGGTGCTCGAGCCTGTGGCTCTTGGCGCAGCGGAAGGGCGGGGAGCCGCCGACGATTGCTTAGCGGAGGGGCGTTTGCGCGCAGGTCCGGCCCTTCCCGCTGCACGCGTAGATGTCGAGGAAGCTCCGGCATCCGCGGCAGAACTCGCCTTTGCCGCGGAATCCGGCGAACCGGCATCCGTCGTAGCCGACGCCACTCCTTGACCCGTCGCGACCGCCAGGCCGACCCCCACCGCCGCCGCGAGCATCCCATTGCGAGCCGCGCGCTGCCGGTTGCGAGCCACCTGCTTCCTGTGGCGACCTACGCGCTTCTTGGAACTCACCGACCCTCCGCTCACCGAGGCATGCGCAAAACGCATACGACGCGGCTCACGCACATTGCTTGGGAGAGACGCAGACATCTACTGCCCGCAACTTAACATCGCCCCGCATTTTCGCCAAGGACAATTCGAAATATTGCCTTTACGAGTCACTGAACAGCGAATTCGATAGTCCGGATGCTATCAACTTTCAGTTACGCGTAAGTCAGCAGCAAACGGTGGTACTGATCGATTGATTAGTCCGACGGGCGCGTCAGGGATGTCGGTCGCCGAGCAACCGTTCCACGTATTTGGCGATGACGTCGACCTCAAGATTCACCGGTGTCCCGACGGGTGCGCGACCCAGCGTGGTCAGCGACAACGTCGTCGGGATCAGCGACACCTCGAACCAGTCGTCGCCCAGCCCGGAGACCGTCAGCGAAATGCCGTCGACGGTGATCGAACCTTTCTCCACGACGTAGCGCGACAGCTCCGGCGGCAGTGCGATCCGCACGACCTCCCAGTGTTCGGATGGCGTCCGCGCCTCCACCCGGCCGGTGCCGTCGACGTGACCTTGGACGATGTGGCCGCCGAGCCGGCTGTTGATCGCTGCGGCCCGCTCGAGGTTCACCGCGCTGCCGACATCGACAGCGGCGAGGCTGGACCGGTTGAGAGTCTCGGCCATCACGTCGGCACTGAACTGCCCGTCCGATAGCACATCGACGACAGTCAGGCACACGCCATTGACGGCGATCGAGTCGCCGTGGCGGGCGTCGGCGGTGACGACAGGGCCGCGGATGACGAAGCGGGCGGAGTCGGCCAGTTCATCCTTGCCGACCACCTCGCCCAGCTCCTCGACGATTCCGGTGAACACGCGCCCAATCTAGCCCGACCCCGACGACACTCGCTTAGCTCTACTAAAATCGCAGTTCACGACCCATAACGCGGCCCCTGCCCAGCCTGGTAGCGCAAGCTACGTCGGGCCGACCCTCTACGATGCACCTATGCCGACGTGCCGCCGAATGTTTGCCGTCCTTGTCGCCCTCTTCGCCACAGCAGCCCTGTTCGTCGCCGGCTGCTCGTCATCCTCGAAGCCCTCAGAGCCCCTACCGGATGCCGCCGGACTGCTGCAGCAGTCGATCGGAGTCACCAAGGGCCTCAAGAGCGCCCACCTCGACATCGTCGTCGGAGGCAAGATCGAGGGCCTGCCGGTCAAGAAGCTCACCGGCGACCTGACCAACGTGCCGGCCGTCGCGGTGTCCGGGAATTCCACGATCTCGATGGGCGGCTCGGATGTCGACATCCAGCTCGTGGTCCTGGACGGCACCCTGTTCGCCGCGCTGACCCCCAACAACTGGCTGGACATGGGCCCCGCCAAGGACATCTACGACCCCTCGGTGGTCCTCAACCCGGACAACGGTCTGGCCAATTGGCTCGCCAACATCACCGACGCCAAGTCGGAGGCCAGCGAGACCATCAACGGCGTGGACACCGTGCGGATCAGCGGCAAGGTCAGCGCCGACGCCATGAACAAGCTGATCCCGCTCAAGGCGTCCAATCCGCTGCCCGCCACGGTCTGGATCCAGAAGGCCGACCCGCATCAGCTGGTGCAGGCCAAGACCGATACGGGCAACGGCGGAAGCATCCAGATCACGCTGTCGGAGTGGGACAAGCCGGTTACCGTCACCAAGCCCGCCGTCTGACGGATTGAGTCATGGCTGATTCTGTAGACACCGCCGCCCAACGGGCGCAGTCCTCCGGCCGCAGCCGCCGGATCGCGATCGGCGCCGGCAGCCTGGCAGTACTGCTCGGCGCGCTGGACACCTATGTCGTCGTCACGATCATGGTCGACATCATGTCGACGGTCGGCATCCCGGTGAACAAGCTCCAGCAGGTCACGCCGATCATCACCTGGTATCTGCTCGGCTACATCGCGGCCATGCCGCTGCTCGGCCGGCTCTCCGACCGCTTCGGCCGCAAACTTGTGCTGCAGCTGTCCCTGGTCACCTTCGCGGTGGGCTCGGTGGTGACGGCGCTGTCCACCGACCTGACCATGCTGGTCATCGGGCGGCTCATCCAAGGCATCGCCAGCGGCGCCCTGCTGCCCGTCACGCTGGCGCTGGCCGCCGACCTGTGGGCGGCGCGCAGCCGGGCCACGGTGCTCGGCGGCATCGGCGCCGCCCAGGAGCTCGGAAGCGTGCTCGGCCCGCTATACGGCATCGGTGTGGTGCTGCTGCTGGGTAAGTGGCAGGACGTGTTCTGGATCAACGTGCCGCTGACCGTGATCGCAATGGTCGCGATCCATTTCAGTCTGCCTGGCCACGACCGCACCGCAAATCCCGAGAAGGTCGATCTGGTCGGCGGGATCCTGCTCGCGATCGCGCTGGGCCTGGCCGTCATCGGTCTGTACAACCCGTCCCCCGACGGTAAGCAGCTCCTGCCGCCGCACGGCCTGGTGCTGGTCGGTGGAGCGATCGTCGCGGCGGTCGCATTCGCGGTGTGGGAGCGCTTTGCCCGCACCCGGCTCATCGAACCGGCCGGCGTGCGGTTCGTGCCGTTCCTGGCCGCGCTGGGCACCTCGCTGTGCGCGGGCGCGGCGCTGATGGTCACGCTGGTCAACGTCGAGCTGTTCGGCCAGGGCGTGCTGGGCAAGGACCAGACGCAGGCCGCCTTCCTGCTGCTGCACTTCCTGATCGCGCTGCCGATCGGTGCCCTGATCGGCGGCTGGATCGCCACCAAGATCGGCGACCGGATCGTCGCCGCGGTCGGCATGCTGATCTCCGCAGGCGCCTACTGGCTGGTGTCGCACTGGGGAACCAATGTGGCGAGCGCGCGCCACGATCTGGGCTTCGTGTCGCTGCCGGTGATCGACACCGATCTGGCGCTGGCCGGGCTCGGGCTCGGCCTGGTGATCGGTCCGCTCACCTCGGCCGCGCTGCGCGTGGTGCCATCGGCCCAGCACGGCATCGCGTCGTCACTGGTCGTGGTCGCCAGGATGACCGGCATGCTGATCGGTGTCGCGGCGCTGAGCGCCTGGGGCCTGTACCGGTTCAATCAGATCCTGGCCACCCTGCCCAGCCCCGGCGGCAACAGCCTGGCAGCCAAACTCGCCGGCGAGGCCGAGCGCTATCGCACCGCATTCGCCATGCAGTACGGCTCGATCTTCTTCATCACGGTCATCGTGTGCCTGGTCGGTGCAGCACTGGCACTGTTCATCGGCGGCAAGCAGGCGCACGCCGCTGAAGAGCCGGCGGCCGAATCCTCACTCCCCGCTTCGCGGTAGCTCCACGTCGCGGGCCAGCAGGTCGGCCCAGGTATCCCGGCGCACCACCAGCCGGGCATCGCCCCCCTTGGCGAACACCACCGGGATACGTCGCGCGCCGTTGTACTGGTTGGACATCGTGTAGCAATACGCCCCGGTGACCGGCACGGCCAGCAGGTCGCCGACGGCCGGATTGTCAAGGGGCACACCATCGATCAGCTGATCACCGGACTCGCAGTGCCGGCCGACGACCGTAACGGTCTGCGCGCCGCCGAGCCGGTCGACGAGCGTGGCCTCGAACCGCTGCCCGTAGAGGGAGACCTCGAGGTTGTCCCCCATCCCGCCGTCGACCGCGACGTGGATGACCTGCCCGCGCTTGACGGTGGTGACCCGGTAGACCGTGCACGCGGCGGTCGCGGTCATCGACCGGCCGGGCTCGACGATGATGCGGGCATCGGCGGGGACCAGCCCGCGGGCCTTGTCGATCATCGTCTGCGCGTAGACGTCCACCGACGGCGGATGATCGGCGTACGTGTAGCGGACGCCGAGCCCGCCGCCGAAGTCGTAGACGTCGAAGCTGCCGAGCTCGGCGACGGGAGCCACGGCGGCGGCCAGCTGCTCGGCATCGAGCAGCTGGGAGCCGACGTGGGTGTGCACGCCGTCGCAGCGCAGCACCTTGCTGCGGCGGATCTTCTCGATCGCCACGTGCGCGTCCTCAGGGAGCAGACCGAACTTCGAGCCGGCATGCCCGGTCGCGACGGCCGCGTGGGTATCGGCCTCGATACCGGGCACCACCCGCACCAGGCAGGCCTGCCGGGAGCCCGATTCGACGATGCGCTCCAGCCGGTCGATGTCGTCGAAGTTGTCGACGACGATCAGACCGACGCCTTGGCGACGGCCAGTTCGAGTTCCTCATCGGTCTTGGCGTTGCCGTGCAACAACATCCGGGCCGGGTCGGTGCCCGCGGCCAGCGCGGTCATGATCTCTCCCCCGCCCGCAACGTCGAGCAGCAACCCCTCCTCACTGGCAAGACGTTGAATTGCGCTGCACGGAAACGCTTTTGATGCGAACGCCACATCGGTGCGGGCCCAGCGGCTGCGGAAGGCCGCCAAATAGTCCCTGGCCCGCTGGCGCACCGCATCCTCGGCGACCACCATGACCGGAGTCCCGAACTCGGCAGCCAGCGCATCCAGCCGGCAGCCACCGACGCTCAGCGTGCCGTCATCGATCAGGGAGCCGGGCGGGAACAGGCCGAGCACGTCGTGATCGCTCATAGGCCCATCTTGCTCCATACCTCGCCGCGCACAAGGCAGCCGGGCCCCTTCGATAGGTGAGACGGCGCAGACGGATCCGCCAATGACGCGGTTGACGTCCCCGCAACTGGCTCGACTATTGTCTTATCTTACAATTTTAACAAAAATAGCCGGGACGGGCGTCAGGGCGGCAACCGTGCCAGGAAGAGGAAACTTCGATGCAGTTCGATTCAAGTTCCGAGCATTCGCCCTTGAGCGGACTGGACGAGTACCTCGTCCACAACTACCCGCATCCGGTGCGGGTGATGTGGACGACGGATGCGCAGGCCTACGAGCGGATCTGGTTCTCCGCCGTCGACGATGCTGGGGAGTTACTGGTGGTATGCGGTTTGGCGTTCTACCCGAACCTGGGCACGGCAGAAGCCTATGCAATCGTCAACCACCGCGGTCTCCATACCACCGTTCGAGCCCATAAAAGACTGGGGGACAACCGCATGGAGATGCGTGTCGGCCCCATCTCGTTCGCCGTCCTCGAACCCTACCGCCAGTGGCAGCTCACCCTCGACGACAACGACTTTGGTATCGCCTTCGACATCCGATGGTTCGACACCAAGCGAGCCGTCTTCCGTAACATCGGCGCCGGCCTCATCGCGGGCGGCAAACCCTTCGGTGGGGTGGCAGGCTACGACGCCTTCGGTGAGCAGGAAGGTTGGGTTCGGGTGGGCAACGAGAAGTTGCCGTTGACACGGGATCACTTCAACGGCGGCCGCGACCACCACTGGGGCACGCGCGACGGCGTCGGCGGACCTGGCCGTTGGTCTGGCTGGCAGCACCCGCTGTCGGGTGCCTTCGTGCAGTACCCCGAATGGTCGCTGTTCTCCGACCACATCATGGTCAACCTCGGCGACCCGCACCGAGGCAGCCAGACAGCGCAGAAACGAACACATCGTCTGCGTTTCGAGCATGACACGAAGTTGGTGCTCGGTGGCGAAGTCGATGTCGTGATGGCGTCGGGAGAAACGAAAACGCTGACCTTTGAAAGGCTCGGCAGTCAAATCGCTTTCCTGCGCTGCGGGATGTATGGCGGCCCCAACGGTGGGACACCGGAAGGCAACATCTGGCACGGCATGTCGGTGGGCGACGGGGTGGTCACTGGTGAGACCTACGATGCGAACGATCCCGAGGTGCGTGCCCGCATTTGCGGCCTCGACCAGCATCACATGCGCTTCGATTGCGAAGGCGAGGTCGCGTACGGGTTGTTCGAGGCTTACGACACGCTGTGCTTCACCACGGCCACAAAGGGCAAGCAGGGATTGAGCGTGTTGGCATGAGCGACCCGACCATACGAGACAACGAGACCGTGGCGGCCGGTCTAGCCGCTTGGTGGACAGCCCACCATCCGATTGCGCGCAACGTCGAGGTCATCGAGGTTCGTCGCCCGGCAGCCGGTCGATCGAACGAGACTGTGCTGGCAACCGTTGTGTGTAACGGCGAAAGTCACCCGGTGGCACTCCGACTGCCTACCGTGCAGCCGTCATTTCCCACCTATGACCTTGGCGCGCAAGCCGCAGTACAAACGGCCCTGCAGGCCAACGGGATTCCAGCCGCTCGCCCAATCGCGTTCGAGGCCGACGAATCCTGGCTGGGCGCTCCATTCCTGGTGATGACCGCCGAGCCGGGTAGATCGTTTGGGGATGCTCCCGCGCTGGACAGCTGGCTAGCCGGGGCCGGGGAGGCCGTGCAGCGCCGCGTGCACGACGGATTCGCCACGTTGCTGGCGGCGGTCCATCACCTTGACTGGCGACAGGCCGGCTTACACAAGGTGCTCCGCGGGTCACACGGAGGTCTGGCCGCCGAGGTCCGCTGGTGGCTCGACTATCTGAACTGGGCCGCCGATGGAAACCCGCACCCGCGACTCCAATCACTGGCCCAGTGGTGCGAAGCCAATGTCCCCACCTCGGAGCCCCCGCTTTCGCTGTGCTGGGGCGACGCCCGGGTCGGCAACGTCCTTTACGACGACCACGGTGACGTCACCGCCGCGCTGGACTGGGAGCTAGCCACCATCGGCCCAGCAGAGATGGATGTCGCCTGGTGGTTCGCTCTCGACGACCTCCTCAGCAACCTCATCGGACGAACCGTGCCCGGCTTCCCCAACAATGAGACAGCGCAGCAAAACTACGAAGCCCGCCTGGGCCGACCCCTGCAGGACCTGGGCTGGCACAAAATTTTCGTCACACTACGAACCGCCGCGGTTACAGACCGCCAGGCCCGAACAGCTGCCGCGCTCGGCGCAACCTACCGCGGCGTGAACGTCGACAACAACCCGGTTCTCGCGTACGGGGAGCAGCTCATTGACCAGTGCGACAACTGGTGATTCGGCCCGAACCTCCCGGCCGGCTAGTCCGGTACCAGGCTCAGTAGTAGATCGGGCCCGATCCGGTCCACCCCGTCGTAGCGCCACCGCAGCGCCCGCCCGATGCTGGGCACACCGACGTCGTCGACGGCGGTGACGGGACCACCGAGCAGGATCGGACCGACATAGGCCAGGATTCGGTCGATCGCCCCGGCCCGCAGGAAGGCGCCGGCCAGCGTCGGGCCGCCCTCGACCAGTACATCGGTACGGTCTGACAGCGCCTGGATGACCTCGTTCGGATCGTGGGTGCGAATCACCATCGTGCGCGAATCATCGTTGAGCACATTGGCTTCCGGGGAGATCTCGCGCTTGCCGACGACCACTCGAAGGGGCTGGCGCTCGGCCAGTCCCCCGCCGGGTAGCCGGGCGGTCAGCGTCGGGTCGTCGATGAACACCGTGCCGGTGCCGACCACGATCGCATCGCACGCCGCGCGGCGCACGTGCAGATCGGCGCGCGCCGCGTCGCTGGTGATCCACTGTGAGGAGCCGTCGGCGGCGGCGCTGCGCCCGTCGACACTGGTGGCGTACTTCCAGGTGACGTGCGGGCGCCCGGTGCGCTGCTTGTGCAGCCATTCCCGTAGTGGGCCGCCCGCGACCTCTTCGGCGCTTACTCCGGCGGT
The DNA here is from genome assembly GCA_900078375.1 of uncultured Mycobacterium sp. GTDB lineage: Bacteria > Actinomycetota > Actinomycetes > Mycobacteriales > Mycobacteriaceae > Mycobacterium. The sequence continues at coordinate 17,853 of FLQS01000054.1, forward strand.
CACCATGATCCCCGCGCTGCGCAGGCGGTCGGCGCCGCCCGCGGCGACCGGATTGGGGTCGGCGACGGCGTAGACCACCGCGGCCACCCGGGCCTGGATCAGGGCGTCGACGCAGGGCGGAGTGCGGCCACGGTGATTACACGGCTCGAGCGTGACGACCGCGGTGCCGCCGGCCGCGCGCTCCCCCGCCTCCCGCAATGCGATCACCTCGGCATGCGGGCCGCCAGCAGGCTGGGTCCCACCGCGGCCCACCAGGTCGCCCGCCGCATTTAGAATGACCGCTCCCACAGGGGGATTCGGATACGTCGAACCCTTGACCCGCTGTGCCTGGGCGATGGCCAACCGCATTGCGGCCTCGATCGCCGTCATATCCGGAGATGCCGCGAGGCGGACGCCGCCTGGCGGCGCAGCGCCTCCACCGCAACGGCGGGGTCCTGCGCGCCGTATACGGCCGAACCCGCGACGAAGCAGTCCACCCCGGCCTCGGCGGCCAGCTCGATGGTGTCGGCGTTGATGCCGCCGTCGATCTCCACCAGGATCGTCAGCTCGCCGGAATCGACCAGCCTGCGCGCCGTCGCGACCTTCGACAGCACCTCGGTGATGAAGCTCTGCCCGCCGAAGCCCGGTTCGACCGACATCACCAGCAGGGTGTCGAAATCGCGCAGGATCTCCAGGTACGGCTCCAGCGGGGTGCCCGGCTTCACCGAAAGACCCGCTTTCGCACCGGCGGCACGGATATCACGGGCGACTGCGACCGGGTTCTCGGTGGCCTCGGCGTGGAAGGTGACGTTGTGGGCCCCGGCCTCGGCGTACCCCGGCGCCCAGCGGTCCGGGTTGTCGATCATCAGGTGGCAATCCATCGGGATGTCGGTGGCCGCCAGCAGGCTTTCCACCACCGGCAGGCCGAGGGTGAGGTTGGGCACGAAGTGGCCGTCCATCACGTCGACGTGCAGCCAGTCGGCGCCCTCGACGGCGGCGGCCTCGTCGGCGAGGCGGGCGAAGTCGGCGGACAGGATGCTGGGGGCGATGCGGGGGGGGGCCGGGGTCGCCATGGCTGCAACCTTAAACAGCCTTCTGGAGGGCAGCCGCGAACATGGCGTCGGTGCCGTGCCGGTGCGGCCAAAGCTGCACGTACGGACCGTCGCCCAGCTGTTCAGCGGGCGCGAACAGCGGCCGGGCGTCCAAGGCGGTGACCGGGTGGCGGCGCAGCGCGTCGGAGACCACGCCGACAGTCTCGGCCAGGTGCGGCGAGCAGGTGGCGTAGAGGATCACCCCGCCGGGGCGGGTAAGGGCGATCGCGGCGGCCAGCAGCTCGCGCTGCAGCTTGGCGAGCACCGGAACGTCGCCCGGGGTTCGCCGCCAGCGGGCTTCCGGCCTGCGCCGCAGTGCGCCCAGCCCGGTGCACGGCGCGTCGACCAGCACCCGGTCGAAGCTGCCCGGTTCCAGCCCCGATTCGCGGCCGTCGACCCGCAGCACCTCGACCCGCAGGCCGCGGGTGTTCTGCTCCACCAATTCGGCCCGTCGCGGCGTCGGCTCGATCGCGGTCACGCTGCCACCGTGCTGCGCGGCGATTGCGGCGATCAGCGCGGTCTTGCCGCCCGGCCCGGAGCACAGGTCCAGCCAGCGCCCGCCGTCGTCGCCGATCAACGGGGCCAGCGTCAGCGCCTGGGCCACCAGCTGGCTGCCCTCGTCCTGGACCAGCGCCTTGCCGTCCCGCACCGCCGCCAGCCGGCCCGGGTCACCGCTGCCCAGGTACACCGCGTACGGCGAGTACCGACCCACCGTCCCGTCGACCTCGGCGGCCAGCTCCTGCGCGGTCAGCACACCCGGTCGAGCGGCCAGATGCACGCCAGGGCGGGCGTCGTCGGCGGCCAGGGCGGCGTCGAGCTCCCCCGCGGCGGTGCCGAGCGCATCGGCGAACGCCTGGGCGATCCAGCGCGGGTGGGCGTGCAGGAACGCCAGATGGCCGATCGGATCGGTGGCCGACGATGGCGCCAGCTCGGCCACCCAGGACGCTTCGTCGCGACCGGAGATGGTGCGCAACACACCGTTGACGAAACCCGCTCTGACACTGTCGAATTCGATACCAGCCTGCTCGACGGTGGTGGACACCGCCGCATGCCCGGCGACGTTGGTTCGCAACAGCTGATAGCTGCCGAGGCGCAGCAGGTCGAGTAGCACGGGGTCGATCTGGTCGATGGGACGCCCAGCCGCGGCGGCGATGACGGCATCGAGCAGACCCATGGTGCGGCAGCTGCCGTAGGCCAGTTCGGTGGCGAACGCCGCGTCGCGGCCGTGGATCCCGCGCTCGGCCAGCATCGACGGCAACACCAGGTTGGCATAGGCGTCGCGTTCGGAGACCGCGCGCAGCACGTCGAAGGCGGCCTGCCGGGCCGGATCCAGCGGAGTGCGCGGCGGGCGTCGCGGCGGACGCTGCTGAGCACGGTCACGCCCGGGCGGCGCACCCGTCCGCTCACGCTTCTGCCCCGACTGTTTAAAACGCTTGCCGCCGTTAGGCTTTCCTTTGTCGCGCTCGCTCATGACGCCCGCACCGTCTCGTCGAGCCGGGCACCGCGGGCCCAGTCGGTTGCGTTCATCAGCTTCTTGCCCGGCGGCTGCACCTGACCGAGCACCACCGGCTGCGACCCGGTTCCGACCCTGACCCCCGACCGATCCACTGCGATCTCCCCCGGCGCCAACGGCGGCGCCGCCTCGTCGATGCTGACCGGGCCGACCTTGACCCGCAGGTCACCGATCATGGTCCAGGCACCGGGATTGGGGGTCACCGCGCGAATCCGGCGGTCGACGACGTGGGCGGGCAGGTCCCAGGAGACGCGGGCCTGCTCGACGGTGATCTTCGGCGCCATACTGACCCCGTCGGCAGATTGGGGTACCGGGGTCAGGGTGGCGTCGCCGATACCGTCCAGCGTCGCCTCCAGTAGATCTGCACCCGAGACTGCCAGCCGGTCCAGCAGGTCGCCCGCGGTATCGGCAGGCCGCACCGTTTCGGTGACGACGCCGTACACCGGCCCGGAGTCCAGGCTCGGCTCGATCAGGAAAGTCGTTGCGCCCGTGACGGTATCGCCCGCCGCGATCGCGGCCTGTACCGGCGCCGCACCCCGCCAGGCCGGCAGAAGCGAGAAATGCAGGTTGATCCAGCCGTGCGTCGGAACCGCTAGCAGCGCTTCACTCAAGAGCGCGCCATAGGCCACCACCGCGCAGCAGTCCGGCGCCAGCGCGGCCAACTCGGCGACGAACTCACCGCTGTTGGGCCGCGTTGGGCGCAGCACCGGGATGCCTGCCTCGTCGGCCAGTCGCGCCACCGGCGACGGCGCGGGTTTGCCGCGACGCCCCGCGGCCGCATCCGGGCGAGTGAGCACCGCGATCACGTCGTGGCGCGGTGAGTCGATCAGCCGCTGCAGCGACGGTAGTGCTGGTTCGGGAGTGCCCGCGAAAACAATTCGCATACCGCTACTTTGGCACCTGATAGAACTCGCGCTGCGACACCCCGGCCATTGGCGCGACGAACATCGTCGGAATCGTGGTGATCAACCGGTTGACGGTCGCAACGGCGTCGTTGTAGTACTGCCGGGCGAAGGCCAGCTTGTCCTCCGTGTCGGCGAGGTTCTGCTGCAGGTTGAGGAAGTTGTTGGAGGAGTTCAGCTGCGGGTAAGTCTGACCAAGCGCCAGCACCTGACCGACCGCGGTATCGAATTCTTTCTCCGCCGAAGTGCGTTGCGCCACAGACTTTCCCGTGGTCGCGGCGGCAAGCGCGGTCTGCGCGTCGGCCACGTGATCCAGGATCGCCTTCTCGTGGGCGGCGAAGGTCTGCACGGTGTGCACCAGCCCGGGGATCAGGGCGGCCCGCCGGGTGAGCTGCACGTCGATACCGCCGAGTGCTTCGTCGACGCGCACGTCGGCGGCCCGAACCTTGTTGTAGCCCAACACGAACCCGATCAGCACCAGGACCGCGAGCACCAGAACCACGATCAGCACGAAGCTCACCATGAACCGCCTCCTCCTCCGCCGCCCCCGCCTCCGCCACCACCGCCGCCGCCCCCGCCACCGCCACTGCTGGACGACGACGAGGACTGCGAGGCGGTGTAAGCACCGATCGACGACGACAACGCCGACTCGAAGCTGTCGAAACTAGCACCACCGCTGGTGGCCGCGTGCCAGCTGGTGCCCGACGACGAGTGATACCAGTCCGGCTGGGGGTCGACCTCGCCGGTCGAGGTCTGGTACTTGCGCGCCCACAGGGCGGCGACCCCGCCGGCGATCGCGAACGGGATATAGGCGGTGTAGAGGTCCTTGCGGGCGGCGAAGTCGAAGCGCGACTCGGCCGAGTCGGTGGACAGCATCCGGTAGAAACCCCCGGCCTGCGACCACAGTTCACGCCCCGCCGCGGTGCGGCGACTACCGACTCCCATGGTCCATGATCGGGCCGAGAACAGGAAGAACAGCGCGAACGGCACACCCCACAGGGTGATCGGGGACCAGATGAACGCGCACACGGCCAGCACCAGGGCGAGGAAATTGAAGAACCGCAGCCACAGCTCCTTGGAGCGTTTGACCATGAACCCGTCGAACGCCCACTTCATCACCGCCGCACTCATGTCCGTCTTGGCGCGGGAGAGCTTCTTCCCGGCCGTCACCGTGCCGTTGGCGTCGAAGCGGGTGTCGGGTCCGATGATCTTGAGCGCCGAGCCGATGTCCACGCTGACCGGGTCGACGTCGGCCCACGCCGCGGCCGGGGCGGCGCCGGTGATGGTCCACTTTTTGTCGCTGACCTGGTGCAGGGTGATCAACTTGCGCTCGGCCAGGTAGAACAGCGTCGCCGTCAGCCCGTTGCCCGGCACCTTCTCGGTGCGGATGTATTCGCACTGCACCGGGCCCAGGCCGGGCGGCGGCGCGTACTGCAACGGAAAGCCGGGCGGGGCCTCGACCGTCGTCCGCCACCAGAGGTAGGCACCGAGGCCGGCCGCCAGGCTGGCGCCGATCAGCCACAGCACCCCGGGCACCGACCGGCCCAGAATCGGGTCCCATCGGTAGGTCCACGGCAGCTCGGCGCGCGGCGGGGTTGGCACGTCGACCCCGGCCCGCACCGTGACCGGTGTGCGCGGGTCCAGGTTGCTGGCCGACAGGTGGACCTTGTCGCCACTGACGGTCAGGTCGTCGCAGGCCCGCCCGACGCCGTAGCCGACCGAGCATTGGGCACCGGTGACCCCGCCGGGCAGGACAACGGAGATGTCGGCATGTTCGATGGTGTTGTTCCACGCCGGAGCGATGACGTTCCAGAAAAACGCCGAGCGCCCTGACGGGTCACCGGTCGACGACGCGAACTTCTTGTCAGCACCGGTGCCGCCGGGGTCGAGGACACCGTCGATGGTGTAGCGGATCCGAAAGACGTGGCTGCCATAGTCAAGGTAGTTGCCCGGGTCGCCAATCTTGGCCACCCGGAAGCGTTTTCCGCTCTCCCACTGCATCGTGTAGGGCACTGGGCGGTCGTCGAGGAGGATCTCGGCGATCTGGGGTGGCTGGCGGACGTGCGGGCTGTTGGTGTTGGCGACGTCCCAGTACCGGAAGATTCCGTGCCGTCCGCTGGGGAAATTGCCGGTGATGATCTCGGTGGCGTCCAGCCTGCCGTTGGCGTCGACGACGAATTCGGCCTGGTAGTCGGTGATGACCACCGGGTCCGACGTCGGGCTGCCCGGCGAGCTGCCGGTGAACACCAGCGGCCACAGCAAGCCGAAGGCGATGAGCAGCAAGGCAATCGACAACCGGATGATCCGGCCGGTCAACTTCATCACGCATCCCCCGTTTCGTCGGGCTTCACCCTATGTGCAACGGATCGATCTGTACCCGAACCGCCTCGTGGTCGTGCCGGGCGCTGGCAATGGCGATCGCATGCCGCAGCGACGCGGCCAAACCCAGCCCCTCGTCCTTGCGGACCCGCACCAGCATCCGGATGACCGGTTCACCCGGTCGGGCCGCGGGCGGGCGACGGACGCCGGGCGGCAGGTCGACTGGTCCCAGCAGGTCGGCGTCCTCGGGCAGCTCCGCATGTTCGAGTAGCGCGCCGACCGCATCCGAGCCGCCGTCGACGGCGGCCATGTGCACACACGGCGGCAGCGCGACCTCGGCGCGGGCCGCCAGTTCAGCCTCGGCATGCCCAACCGGATCCCACTTGATCAGCGCCTGCACCGTCGGGATGGCAGATTCGGCCACCACCGCCACCACCCCGCCGTCGCCGCGGGAACGCACCTGCGCGGCGGCGGCCATCCAGCGCCGCAGCGTGTCCTCGGCGGCACGCAGGTCCTGGCGGCCCAGCATCGCCCAGCTGTCCAGCAGCAGCGCGGCGCCGTACCCACCCGGCACATGCGGCTCCGCGCCCGGAGTGGCGACGACAAGCGCCGGGCCTGGCTCGATCTCGGTGTGCACCGCGTCCCCGGCCGAGGTGATGACCGTCGTACCCGGGAAGGCCCGGCCCATCTCCTCGGCGGTACGGCGCGCCCCCACCACGACAGCGCGGATCGCATCGGAGCCGCAACGCCGGCAGCGCAGCGAGCTGTCCATCCGGCCGCACCAGCGGCACACCGCCCCGGCCGCATCCCGTTCGGACAGCGACAGCGGGCCCATGCAGTGCCGGCAGCGGGCGATCGTCCGGCAGCGGGCGCAGGCCACCGACGGCACGTAGCCGCGCCGCGGCACCTGGATCAGTACCGGCGCTTCCTGCTCGAGCGCGCTGCGCGCGGCGCGCAGCGCCAGCGATGGCAGCCGGGCCGACCGGGCAGCGGGATCGCGTTCCTCGGCGTAGCCGCTGTCGTCGAGCGCGACCACCCGGGGCGCGGCCGCGCGCACCAGCGGGCGGGCCGCCACCAGATCGTGCGCCCAGCCGCTCTGCACCAGCGCGTGCGACTCGGCGGTACGGGCGTAGCCGCCGATCACCGCCGCACAGCGCAGCTGATGGGCGCGCAGCATCGCCACCTCGCGGGCGTGCGGGTAAGGCGCGCGCGGTTCGGCGAGGGTGTCGTCGCCGTCGTCCCAGACAATGACCAGGCCGAGCCGCTCGACGGGCGCGAACACCGCGCTGCGGGTGCCGATGACCAGCCGGGCGTGCCCGCGCAACGCCGCCAGCCAGCGTCGATACCGGGCCGATGGGCCCAGCCCGGCCGACAGGGCGATCACCGCAGACGGGTCGATGCGCGCGGTCGCGGCCTGCCACAGCGCATCGATATCGCGCTGGTCGGGAACCACGGCCAGCACCCCGTAGCCGCCGCTCACCGCGGCCGCCGCGGCTTCGGCGATCCGGTCGCACCACTGCTCGCCGGGCAGCGCCTGCCACACCGCGCGGGCGGCCCGGCCGTCGCGCAGCGCAGCCAGGAATTGGTCGCCGCCGCCGTAGCGGGCCCATCCGGCGGGGTCGACCGGGTCGATAACAGGAAGCAGCGGGGCGTCGGCCTGGGTCTTCTCCGCCTTCGCATGCCGGGGCGGAATGGCCAGCCGGAGCACGTCGGGACGGGTGCCGGCGTAGCGGGCGGCGACCGCGTCGACGAGACGGCGGATCTCGCGGGTGAGCACCGGCTCGGCCGAGATGACCCGGTCCAGCCAACCCAGCTGGCCGACATGGTCGGTGTCAGACCGCCGTTCGAGGACGAAGGCGTCGACCAGCCGGCCGTGGAACCGGACCCGAACCCGTACCCCGGGCTGCGCGGCGTCGGATTGTTCGGCCGACACCAGATAGTCGAACTCGCGGTCCAGGTGCGGCACCGACAGCATCGGCAGCACCCGGGCGATGGGTTCGTGCTCGGCGGCGCGCCGGATCGGCATCGTCGAAGACTATCGACGGGCCCGACAGCGGTCCGAGGCCCGTCGTCGACCCCGCCATCACAAATGTTTGCTCAGTCAAGGTTTTCCACCTCATAGGCCATGTTCGGACCCGGCCCGGCGGATGCGCAAAGAGTTGCTTTTAGGGATATTCCGGCCTGCCGAACACGTAGCATCTGGCCCATGAACCCGCGTGCGTTCGCGGTCGGCGCCACGGCATTTCTCGTTGTCGCCGGCCTGACCGCCTGCGGGGGTGACCACGGGGCGGGCACATCGGGGCACGCGACGTCGACGCCCGCCGCATCGACTTCTGCTGCCGCGTCGGCCATCACGACAACCAGCAATCCCTATGGCGCACCACCCATCGACCCGCCGGCACCCAACGAAGCTGTCCTCACCGTGACCGGTGGCAGCGCCCCGCTGTCGTTGACGATGGACCAACTCGATGCCCTCGGACAAACGACAGTCACCGTGGACGAGCCATTCGTGAAGAAGCGCCAGACCTTCAGCGGCGTGCTGCTGGCCGCCGTCCTCGCCAAAGCGGGTGTGTCGGACAACGCCACGATCGACACGGTGGCACTCAACGCCTACCACTACACATCACCGGTACATGCCATGGTCGCCTCCGATGCCCTGATCGCGACGAGGCGCGACAACGTGCCGATCCCGTACGACCAAGGCGGCCCGGTACGCATGGTGTTCCCGGACGGCACGGCGCTGGCGTCGGTTCTCGACGCATGGAACTGGAGCGTGGCCTCGATCAACGTCGTCAGTCCGAACTCCGGCTCTTCCTGATGGCAGATCGGCCGACTTCGCTCGCTCCGCGACTTCGACCGACCCGCGGGCAATTGATACTCGCGGTGATACTCGCTCTGCTGGTCGCCATTCTGGTCGTCACCTATTTCGCGAATTCGGCTGCCCAGGGACGGCACACCGAGACCTACGCCCGCACGGAGACCGCCACCAACAACATGCTGTACACGCTGCGCGAGACGCTGGCCTACGTCGACGCGGCCGATCGGTACGTGGTCGGTGTCGTTCCCCGCCGTAACGTTCAAGTGGCGCGGGCCCTTCTGGCGCAACGACTTTCCGTAGTGGGCGCAAACGGTCTCACAGTCGGCGATATCGCGAGCGACGAGTATCGCTCTGCATTGCAGGCCCTGGACGAAGCGATGGCGCAGGTGCCGGCGGGCATTCTCCCCACAGATCAGCGCGACCAGGTTGCGGCGACCCTGCTCCCGCTGACCCAGGCGCTGTCGGATTCAGGCCGTCGCCTGGTTGACAGTACGGCGGCGCATCTGCACACCGACGCGCGAGCCAGCGATACGGCGCTGCTCCGCGGTCGCCTGACACAAGTCGTGCTGCTGGTGGCCACGCTCGTCCTCGGCGCCGTGCTCCTGGTTTGGGTGGCGGTCAACGTGCGGCGCCAGTACAAGAAAGCGCGCGTCGCCCTCGACGAGGAGGGCCGCGCGTTGCGCGCGACCCAGGAACAGCTCGACCGCGTGTCGTCCCTCGAACGCGGCCAGGCCGACATACTCGAGCAAATCGCCACCGGCACAACGGCTTTCACCGCCCTACGGGAGATCGCACGCCTGGCTTCCGAGGTTTCCGGAGGGCGCCGGGTGCGCATAACGGCCGGGACCCGCTCGACGATCCATCCCGTCGGTGCCGAGATCCACGGGGATCCGACGTGGAGCGCCGACTTCGATGCCGAAGCCGCTTCCACCACGGGAACCCTCGAGGTCTTCGACGGAAACAACGAGGACCGTACCCTGGACGACTTTGTCCGCACCTCACTCCAGCGATGCCGCGACCTCGTGATTCTCGCGCTCGACCGCGACGCGTCGGCCGCGCAGCTTTCCCATCAGGCCAGCCACGACGCGCTCACCGGCTTGGCGAACCGCACACTGCTGATGTCCCGGCTGACCGACAGTCTGGCCGCCGCGCGTCACACCGGCAATCCCCTGGCAGTTCTGTTCTGCGACTTGGACAGATTCAAGATGATCAACGACTCGATCGGCCACGCGGCCGGTGACCAGCTGCTCATCGAGGCCGCGCGCCGACTAACGTCGACGGTTCGCGAGACCGACACAGTCGCGCGTCTCGGTGGAGATGAATTCGTCGTGCTGTGCCCCGAGATGCCCGATCGCGAACAGGCGATTGCGCTGGCAGAGCGGATGCGCGGATCGCTCAGTACCCCCTACGCGATCGACGGCAAGGAGGCGTTCGTGGGTGCCAGCATCGGCATTGCCTTCGCCGACGAGTCGACCGTCTCCGGTGCGGAGTTGATGCGCGAGGCGGACGTGGCGATGTACCGGGCCAAACTCACCGAGGGCAGTCACATCAACGTGTTCGACTCACATCTCGAGGCCGAGGTCGCACAGCGCCTCGACCTGGACGCGGCGCTGCGGCGGGCGCTTGAGCGAGACCAATTGCGGCTGGTGGCTCAACCGATCGTGATGCTCGACACCAACCGGGTGACGGGTTTCGAACTCCTGCTGCAATGGCGCCGCCCAGGGCTGCCCGACCTGAGTCCCGTCGCCTTCATTCCGCTTGCCGAGGACAACGGCATGATCGTCGACATCGGCCGCTGGGTTCTGCAGGAGGGAATCGCGACGCTTGCGCAATGGCGCGGGGCCGGCCTCGCCGAGGGCTTGACCATCTCGGTGAACGTATCGCCGCGCCAGGTCCGGGAACCGGGCTTCGCCGACGAGGTGATCGCGCTGCTGCGCTCCGAGGGAGTGCCGCCGGAGTCGCTGATCATCGAGCTGACCGAACACGCCCTCATCGACCTCCAGGTCGCTACGGCCGCGCTCGATCAGCTGCGTGACGTCGGTGTACGGGTGTCCCTCGACGACTTCGGCACGGGCTATTCCTCGTTGACCCAGTTGCGCACGTTGCCTGTCGACCAGATGAAGCTCGATCGGTCTTTCGCCGCCGCTCTCGACGTGGGCAGCGACAAGCAGCGGGCAGTGGTCCGGTCCGTCGTGTCACTGGCCAACGCACTCGCCCTCGATCTGGTTGTGGAAGGAGTCGAGACGCTCGCCGAGCGTGATGCCCTGATCGAAATGGGTGTGCGCAAAGGGCAAGGTTTTCTATTCGACCGACCCATGGAATTCGCTGCCGCCCAGCGACTGCTGGAGACGGGCGGCGTCTGCGCGGTGGACACCTCAGGCGAGCCCCTTCGAACATGATCCAGAGCCATTCGTACAAGATCAAAGACGACCCGACCTGCTTGGACTCTCGTGAATCCGGTTCCCCGCGGGCAAGCAGAGGCAAAGGCAGCAGTCAGCCTCGCACCCGGCCGAAGAACAACCCGGCCGTGATCAACACCTGCGACGTGGCGTACACCCACCAGATCGGCACCTCCAGTGCCTGCGAGTCCAGGACGAAGCGGCCGATGCCGATCATGCCGTCGGAGATCGCGAAGGACACCGCCCCAAGGGCCGTCCACGGCGTGGGCAGGCGGGCCATCAGGGCCGAGCACACCATGGCGGCCAGCACTGCCATGTACACCATGACCGGGACGGTCAGTCCGTCGGCAACCAGCCGGGGCCAAAACCACACCAGCAAACCCACGCACGCGACGATCACGACCGCCGAGGCGACCAGCCGGGGCCGGCTCGGACCCCGCAAGGGCAGCAGCGCGCCCAGATAGCAGAGGTGGGCCACCAGGAACGAGCCGAGCCCGAGCACGAACGACGGCTGCCACCACGGCATCGCCAGGAAGAAGTCGCCGCCGGCGGAGAACAGCAGCGCCGCGATCAGCCAGCGTCGCTCCCGGACGATCGGATGCCACCGTGCGGCCACCGCGAGCAGCACCGCCATCAGCGCCTTGGCGGCGGGCTGGCCCGGGAACCGCCCGGTGAGCTCGGCGTTCTCGGGTAGCCGCAGCGCGGTGATCACCAGGAAGATGCCGTAGCCGATCGCCACGGCCACCCCGGCGAGCCACCACGTTGTCAGCGTGCGTAAGTACGGTGGGCTGATGCGACCGCCGGTGGATGCCATCCTGCAGAAGGTACTGGAAGCAGTGCCATTTCAATTGAGCGTCGACGGCGGAATCGACGAGGCGCGCCGCCGGCTTCGGGAGCTGCCGCGCCGGCCGGTCCATCCCGACCTGCGGGTCGAGAATCACCACATCGACGGCCCCACCGGCCCGATTCCGGTCCGCGTGTACTGGCCGGACGACGTCTCTGATCACCCTCCGGTCACCATGTATTTCCACGGTGGCGGCTTCGCCGTCGGCGACCTCGACACCCATGACGGAACCGCCCGCCAGCACGCGGTCGGCGCCGATACCGTGGTCGTCTCGGTCGACTACCGGCTGGCACCCGAGCACCCGTACCCCGCTGCCGTCGACGACGTCTGGGCCGCCACCCGGTGGGTGGCCGCCAATGCCGACCGCTTCGGCGCGGACGGCTCACGGCTGGCGGTCGCCGGTGACTCGGCGGGCGGCACACTCTCAGCGGTGGTAGCCCAGCTGGCCCGCGACGGCGACGGCCCGCCGATCCTGTTCCAACTGCTCTGGTATCCGTCGACGATGTGGGACAACTCGCTGCCGTCGTTCCGCGAGAACGCCGATGCGCCGGTGCTCGACAACGCCGCCATCGACGCCTTCAGCCGCTGGTACGCCGGGGAAGTCGACCTCTCCGACCCACCGCCGGGCCTCGCCCCCGGCCGAGCGGACAACCTGGCCGGCCTGCCGCCCGCCTACATCGCCGTCGCCGGCCACGACCCGTTGCGCGACGACGGCGCCCGCTACGCGGAGCTGCTGGCCGCCGCGGGTGTAACGGTCGAGCTGCATCAGGCCGACACACTGGTGCATGGCTATCTCGGTTACGCCGGGGTCGTTCCGGCAGCCACTGAGGCGACCGAACGTGGATTAGCCGCTCTGCGCGCAGCGTTGCACGCATGAGCAGCTTGGAAAAGTAGTGCTAGCAGCAAACCTTGTCGGGACCGTCCGGACAGGCCACAATGGCAACAGAATTCACAATGTGGAGGGACCAACCCCATGAAAATTGCTGAAGCCGCCGGAACCCGGCGAACACTCGGCATCTGTTTCGGCGCCGTCACCGCCGGCCTGGCAGCGGCAGTCATCGCCGCACCGGCCGCGGTCGCCGCACCCGACTGCAGCCAAGGCAACATTGACGCCACTGTCGCGACCGCGCAGGGTCAGATTCAGGGCTACCTGGCCAGCCACCCGGCCGGTCAGAAGATGCTGATGACCGCGGCAATGCAACCGCGCGCTCAGGCCTCCGCCACCCTGCAGGCCTATGCGCAGGCCAACCCGCAGGAGTACCAGGAGTTCACCGGAATCATCGCCCCGCTGGGCACGTTGCAGAAGCAGTGCGGCGTTCAGGTCATCCCGCCCCAGTACCAGTGGGCGTTCGACCAATTCGTCGGCTAAGCCTCACCTGACCGGTTCAGCCCGGCCGTCCCGGCACCAAGCCGGCGGCCGGGCTGACCGTTCGGGCTTTAACCGAGCAACGAAGGAACCCGATGACCAGTCCCCTGGCCGGCCGGCGCGCATTGGTCACCGGTGGCTCGCGCGGTATCGGCGCCGGGATTGTGCGGCGCCTCGTCGCCGACGGTGCCGCGGTCGCGTTCACGTATCAGTCCTCGGCACAAACGGCTCAGGCCCTGGTCGACGAACTGGTCGCCGCCGGCGGTTCGGCGATCGCGATCCAGGCCGACAGCGCCGACGCTGCCGCCGTGACCGCTGCGGTCGACGAGACCGTCTCGACCCTGGGCGGCCTTGACATCCTGGTGAACAACGCCGGCATCGCGTACGCCGCGCCGATCGAGGACTTTCCGCTCGACGAGTTCGACCGGTTGGTCGCCGTCAACGTGCGTGGCGTCTTCGCCGCCATCCAACGGGCGGTCCCTCATCTGGGCGAGGGCGGCCGGATCATCACCATCGGCAGCGTCAACGCCGACCGGGTCCCGATGAACGGGTTGGCGGTGTACGCCCTCACCAAGGCGGCGGTCGCCGGCCTCACCCGCGGTCTGGTTCGCGAGCTCGGGCCCCGCGGTATCACCATCAACACAATTCAGCCCGGACCGGTGGCCACCGACATGAACCCCGAGGTGGGCGGGTTCTCCGATGAGGTGCGGCCCTTCATCGCCGTCGGCCGCTACGGCCAGCCCCGGGATATCGCCAGCGCAGTGGCCTACCTGGCGTCACGGGAAGCCAGCTACGTCACGGGCGTGACCTGGAACGTCGACGGCGGTTTCGTCATTTAGGTCTCTTGTCATCCGGTGCCGCCGGAGGCCAGGCTGAGGCAATGAAGCCCGACTACGAGACGCTGATCGTCGGCGCCGGATTTTCCGGTATCGGTTCGGCGATCCTGCTCGACAAGGCCGGCCTCGGCGACTACCTGATCGTCGAAGCCGGCGATGGCGTTGGCGGGACCTGGTACTGGAACACCTATCCCGGGATCGCCGTCGACATCCCGTCGTTCTCCTACCAATTCTCCTTCGAGCAGAGCCCGCACTGGTCGCGCACCTACGCGCCGGGTCACGAACTGCGCGCCTACGCCGAACACTGCGTCGAGAAATACGGACTGCGCGGCCGAATCCGGTTCAACACCAAGGTGACTGGAGCGGTGTTCGACGACGAGCACGACGTCTGGCGGGTGGAGCTGGATTCCGGTGGCCAGCGCAGCGCGCGGTACCTGATCAACGCCAGCGGCGTGCTGACGATCCCGAAGCTACCCGATATCGACGGGGTGGACGCGTTCGCCGGGCTGACGATGCACACCGCGCGCTGGGACCACAGCCAGAATCTCGCCGGCAAGCGGGTCGCCGTCATCGGCACCGGCGCGTCCGCGGTGCAGGTGATCCCTGAGGTCGCGCCGATTGCCCAGCGGCTCACCGTTTTTCAACGCACCCCGATCTGGTGCTTCCCGAAGGCGGACCTGCCGATCTCGCGGGCCGCCCGCTGCGCGATGCGGGTGCCCGGCGGCATGGCCCTGCAACGATTCGTCAGCCAGGCCTACGTCGAGCTGACCTTCCCGCTGGCCGCGCACTATTTCACCATCAACCCGATGGCCCGGCAGATGTCCGAAATCGGAAAAGCCTACCTGCGCAAGCAAGTTGACGATCCGGAAGTGCGCGACAAGCTCACCCCTCGCTACGCCGTCGGCTGCAAGCGACCGGGATTCCACAACACCTATCTGTCCACGTTCAATCGGGACGACGTCGAATTGGTCACCGACCCGATCGACACGATCACCGGCTCCGGGGTGGCCACCGCCGACGGTCGCTCCTACGACGTCGACGTCCTCATCCTGGCCACCGGATTCAAGGTGATGGACACCGACAGTGCCCCGACCTACCCGGTGACGGGCCTGGGCGGCCAGTCACTGGCCCGCTTCTGGGACGAGAACCGGCTGCAGGCCTATGAGGGCGTCAGCGTGCCGGGCTTTCCGAACATGTTCACGGTGTTCGGGCCATACGGCTATGTCGGGTCGTCCTACTTCGCGCTGATCGAAGCGCAGAGCCACCACATCGTCCGCTGTCTGACGCAGGCCCGCCGCACGCAGTCCACCCGCATCGAGGTGACGAGCGAGGCCAACGACCGGTTCTTCGCGTCGATGATGGCCAAGCGGCACCGCCAGATCTTCTGGCAGGACAGCTGCAAGCAGGCCAACAGCTACTACTTCGACAAGAACGGCGACGTGCCGCTCCGGCCGGCCAGCACGGTGGAGGCGTACTGGCACAGCCGGCGCTTCCCGCTCGGCGACTACCGCTTCACGGCGTGAGCGCGACTAGACCGAGTTCTTGAGGTCGTCGACCTTGTCCAGGCGCTCCCAGGGCAGGTCGATGTCGGTGCGGCCGAA
This sequence comes from uncultured Mycobacterium sp., assembly GCA_900078375.1. Taxonomy (GTDB): domain Bacteria; phylum Actinomycetota; class Actinomycetes; order Mycobacteriales; family Mycobacteriaceae; genus Mycobacterium. The sequence continues at coordinate 33,521 of FLQS01000054.1, forward strand.
GTGGCCGTAGGCGGCGGTCGCCGCGTAGATGGGACGAAGCAAGTCCAGGTCGCGGACGATCGCACCGGGCCGCAGGTCGAACACCGCGGTGATGGCCTTCTCGATCCGGGCCGGGTCGACGGTCTCGGAGCCGAAGGTCTCGACGAACAGGCCGACCGGGGCGGCCTTGCCGATGGCGTAGGCGACCTGAACCTCGACCCGCTCGGCCAGGCCGGCGGCGACGACGTTCTTGGCCACCCAGCGCATCGCGTACGCGGCCGAGCGATCCACCTTTGACGGGTCCTTGCCGGAGAACGCACCGCCGCCGTGGCGGGCCCAGCCGCCGTAGGTGTCGACGATGATCTTGCGGCCGGTCAGGCCGGCGTCACCCATCGGGCCGCCCAGCACGAACTTGCCGGTGGGATTCACCAGCAGCCGGAAGTCCGAGGTGTCCATCGAGTCGTGATCAAGGTCGGCCAGCACGGTGTTGACGACCTTCTCCCGGATGTCCGGGGTCAGGGTGCCTTCCAGATCGATGCCAGCGGCGTGCTGCGTGGAGAGCACGACGGTGTCCAGGCGCACCGGGGTGGTGCCGTCGTACTGCACGGTGACCTGGGTCTTGCCATCCGGGCGCAGGTAGTCCAGCACACCGCTCTTGCGCACCTCGGTCAGGCGGCGGGCCAGTCGGTGCGCCAGCGCGATGGGCAGCGGCATGAGCTCCGGGGTGTCCTTGATGGCGTAGCCGAACATCAGGCCCTGATCGCCCGCGCCCTGCAGGTCCAGCGGATCGGCGCCACCCTCGACACGGGTCTCATGGGCGGTGTCCACACCCTGGGCGATATCGGGCGACTGGCGGCCGATGCCGATGTTGACGCCCGCGGTCTCGCCGTCGAAGCCCTTCTCCGAGGAGTCGTAGCCGATCTCCAGGATGCGCTTGCGGACGGTGTCGTTGATATCGGCGAACGCTTCCTTGGCCAACGTCGTCACCTCACCGATGACATGCACCTGGCCGGTGGTTACCGCCGTCTCGACCGCGACCCGCGACTTCGGATCCGCAGCCAGCAGCGAATCAAGGATCGAATCGCTGATGGCGTCGCAGATCTTGTCGGGATGCCCCTCGGTCACCGACTCACTGGTAAACAGCCGACCTGCGCTCACGTTGTCATCCTTCCAAGAACTTAGTTCTGCGAATCATATATTCGCCCCTGACAGACCAAACCGGGACGGTACGTCCCCCGCAACCGTTAGGCGCAATTTTCTTCTAATCGACGCCGTTCTAATTGCCGACCGCTAGGCCTCGCGCCGCAGCAGCGTGGCGATCGCGTCCACGATACGACTTGCCATCAGTGTCTTCGACCCATGCTCCAGTGCGGCTTCGGTGCCGTCGGCGCCCAGCAGCCAACCGTCGTTGCTATCCACCTCGAAGGCACGACCCTCACCGACCGCGTTGACGACGAGCAGATCACAACCCTTGCGCGACAGCTTCGCCCGGGCGTGGAAGAGCACATCGCCTTCTAGGTCGCCGGTTTCGGCGGCGAAGCCCACGATGGCCCGCATATTGGGCAGCTGCCCGTCGGCACGCTGGCGTACCACCCCGGCCAGCACATCGTCGGTGCGCACCAGCTCGATGGCCGGCGCATCGACCACGTCGGGCTTCTTCTTGATCTTGCTGGCCTCCACGTGGGCCGGGCGGAAGTCGGCGACCGCAGCGGCCATGACGAGGACGTGGACGTCCGGCGCGTGCTTGGTCACCGCCTCGTGGAGCTGGGCGGCGGACGTGATGGTCAGGACCTCGACGCCGGCGGGCTCGGCCAGTCCGGCGGTGTTGCCGGCGATCAGCGTGACGTCAGCGCCGCGCTGCGCGGCCACTCTGGCCACCGCGTAGCCCTGCTTGCCGGAGCTGCGGTTGCCGATGAAGCGGACCGGATCGATAGCCTCGCGGGTGCCACCCGCGCTCACCAGCAGCTTGACCCCGCTCAGGTCGTACGGCAGTGCATCGGAGCGGGCCAGCAGCAGCTCGGCGAAGGTGGTGATCTCCTCGGGCTCGGGCAGCCGCCCGGGGCCGGTGTCGGCGCCGGTGAGCCGCCCGGAGGCGGGTTCGAGCACGATCGCGCCGCGGCCGCGCAATGTCGCCACATTCTCGGCGGTGGCCGGGTGCAACCACATCTCGGTGTGCATGGCCGGGGCGAACAGCACCGGGCAGCGGGCCGTCAGCAGGGTCGCGGTCAGTAAATCGTCGGCGCGGCCGGCGACGGCACGGGCCAGCAGGTCCGCGGTGGCCGGTGCGACGACGACGAGGTCAGCTTCCTGCCCGAGCCGGACGTGCGGGACTTCGTCGACATCCTCGAAGACGCCGGTGCGGACCGGATGCCCGGACAGCGCCTCGAATGTCGCGGCGCCGACGAACCGCAATGCCGACTCGGTGGGGACGACGCGGACGTCATGCCCGGCCTCGCTGAGCTGGCGGACCACCGAGCACGCCTTGTAAGCGGCGATGCCTCCGGCGACGCCGACGATGATCCGCTTGCGGTTCATCAACTAGCCCCGGCTTGGTGGGCTACTCGCCTTCGGTGTGTTCGAGCAGATCACCGTGGATCTCGCGGAGCGAGATCGACAGCGGCTTCTCCTGAAGACCAGGCTCGACCAGCGGACCGACGTATTCGAGGATGCCGTCGCCGAGCTGGTTGTAATAGTCGTTGATCTGGCGCGCACGCTTGGCGGCGTAGATGACCAGCGCGTACTTGCTCGACACCCGGTCCAGCAACTCGTCGATAGGCGGGTTGGTGATGCCCAGCGGTGTGTCATAGGCGGTTGCGGCACCCGGGGCCGGATCGTAGTGATCCGAGCTGGCTTGCGTCACGTAGAACTTCTTCCTGGCGGATTGTGCGGGTTAAAACTGGCAGATGCGGGTCGAGATCGCGTTCTGAATTGGAGTTATCGACGTCTCACGCCGGCTTCGGGGCGTCAATCTTCCTGATTTTCTTCTTGATTATCCGAGCCCACCAGCAAGGATACCAATTCAGCGCAGGTCGAATCCAATTGGCTGTTCACCACGACGACATCGAACCCGCCCTGAGCAGCCAGCTCGGCGCGAGCGGTGTCGAGTCGGCGCGCCCTCACTTCAGGGGTTTCGGTGCCCCGATCGGTCAGACGCTGCTCGAGCGCCTCCCAGCTGGGCGGCGCCAGGAACACCGTCAAAGCCTCGGGCATCGCCCGTTTGACGGCTTCAGCACCCGCCAGGTCGACCTCGATCAGTACGGGGTTTCCCGCCGCCACAGCCTCGGCCACCGGGGCGGCGAGGGTGCCGGAGCGCTGTAGTCCGTTGTGGATCTCTGCCCATTCGAGCAACTGACCACGGTCGATCAGCTGCTGGAACTGCTCGGGGGTGACGAAGTGGTAGTCGACACCGTCCACTTCACCGGGGCGCCGGTCCCTGGTGGTTGCCGACACGCTGAAATGCAGCTCGGGCACCTGCTTGCGCAGGCGACCGACGACTGTCGACTTCCCTACCCCGGATGGCCCGGACAGCACCACCACTCGGCCACGGCCGCGATGGTTGGGCGTTACGCCCGCGCTGTCCGGCCCTCCGCCGGCATCCACTCTTAGTCGGAAGTGAAGTCGAACTTTTCCAGCAGTGCCTTGCGCTGCCGATCGCCGAGGCCGCGCAGGCGGCGCGTCGGGGCGATCTCCAGCTCGGTCATGATTTCCTGCGCCTTGACCTTGCCCACCTTGGGCAGGGCTTCCAGCAGTGCGGAAACCTTCATCTTGCCGAGAACCTCGTCGGACTCAGCGTCCTTGAGCACCTGCTTGAGGTTGGTGCCACCACGCTTGAGCCGATCCTTGAGCTCAGCTCGTGCACGACGCGCGGCAGCAGCCTTCTCCAACGCGGCTGCGCGCTGCTCGTCGGTCAACTGGGGAAGGGCCACGGGTTCCTCCGTCTCATCACAATCATTGTTTTGCCTGGGCCGGGTACTTCAGCCAGCGACAGCGACCGTACCCACGCCCTCTGACGAAATCTAACCCCACCCCCTGCTTACCGGTGCAAACCCGCAGGATATGGCCGAAGATCACGTTGTCTGGACAGCTGTCAAGACAGTGTTCCGGAACCGTTGCGAGGGCGTTCGAAAGTCTGAGATCGGCCGGAAAAATGCCTCTCTAACTGCGGTTTTCCCGGAGAACGCCGAGTGGCCTGCGGTGCAGTGCCGCGCATCGGGAGTCCGCCGAGGTCAAATTTCACCTCACAGGCAGGTCGCGGCGTGTCGCGCGTGTCGAGACGGGGCTCGACGTCACTTACCGCACGCACAGCCGCGCGACAGATTTTGCATAGCCGGGCTACCTAGCGTGGGTCGCGTCGGGGTTTTCAGTGGCTGATTCGAACCTCGAAAGGGCGTGCCATGTCCATCACCCATTCCACCCGCGTTGCCAGTCGGATTGCCGCGATCGCGGTCGGGATCACGATCGCGGGGCTGACCGTCGGAGCGACGCCCGCCCTCGCCCAGCCCGGCCCTGGCGGCCCGTGCGGATTCCAGGGCTGCCAGGGACCCGGTGAGCGCGGCCCTGGTGGGCCGCCGCCGGATCGCCGCGGCGGCGGTCCGGCCGACTGGCGCGGCGGCCCTGGTGGCGGGCCTGGTGGGCCGCAATGGCGTGGTGGCGGCGACGACCGCGGCTGGCGTCCGGGGCCTCCGCCGCCCGACCTGGGCTGGCGCGGTATCGATCAGGGCCGCTGGGATCACCAGCCGTTCAACTACGGCGGCAGTTGGGTCACCCCGGTGTTCGACCCGGGATACCAGAACTGGGGCTTTTGGCTCTTCGGAGTGTGGATTCCGCTGTGATGCGGCGGGCTGGGGGTACCTCCCGGCCGAAGGCGAGGGGGAGAGCGAAGCGACTCGGGGAATGGGACAGCCGGGATCGCGACGCGGATGAGGTATCTGCGGCGCGATCCCCGCGTGCGGGCTAAAGTGCTCGCAGGGTGCACCAGGAATAGATGTTGGGAGACATCGTGGTTTCTGAGGCCCCCGAGGCTGCCGTTCTGCACGCGACCCGCCCCTTCCCCGACCGGATGGGCCCTAACGGCAATCTGGTCTACAAGCTGGTCACGACGACCGATCACAAGTTGATCGGGATCATGTACGTCGTCGCTTGCTTCACCTTCTTCGTGATCGCCGGGCTGATGGCGTTGTTCATCCGCGCCGAGCTGGCCGTGCCCGGTCTGCAGTTCCTGTCCAACGAGCAGTACAACCAGCTGTTCACCATGCACGGCACGGCGATGCTGCTGTTCTATGCGACACCGATCGTGTTCGGGTTCGCCAACCTGGTGCTGCCGCTGCAGATCGGCGCCCCCGACGTCGCCTTCCCCCGGCTCAACGCGCTGTCGTTCTGGCTGTTCATCTTCGGCGCGCTCATCGCGCTGGCCGGCTTCATCACCCCGGGAGGTGCGGCCGACTTCGGCTGGACCATCTACGTCCCGCTGTCCGACGCGGCCCACAGCCCGGGTGCCGGTGCCGACCTGTGGATCCTGGGCGTCGCGGTCGGTGGTCTTGGCACCATCCTGGGTGCGGTCAACATGATCACCACCGTGGTGTGCATGCGCTGCCCCGGTATGACCATGTTCCGG
>FLQS01000061.1 GCA_900078375.1 uncultured Mycobacterium sp.
CCACACCCCAACACGGGGGTATCAAAGCATGGCAAAAAACAACAACAAACTATAAAACCACCAAACACACTATTGAGTTCTCAAACAACACACCCGGCTGACGCCCGCCAGCAGGCAACCCTGCCATCTTACTAGTAGTTCTTGGCGGCGTCAACTGCCGCTGCCCTCCCGTCTCCGGGTCCGGCGCGGCTGGCCGAACGCCTACATTACACGCGTTCTATCTCAGCTCCAAGTCGGACCAGATTCTCGACGAACAGCGGGTACCCACGGTCGATGTGAAACACGTCGTGAACTTCGGTTTCACCGTCGGCGACCAGTCCGGCCAGCACCAGCCCGGCACCGGCCCGGATGTCCGAGCACCACACCGGCGCACTGGACAGCTGCGGGATCCCCCGCACCACCGCGTGATGTCCGTCCGTCCTGGCGTCGGCACCGAGGCGGATCATCTCCTCGACGAACCGGAACCTGGCCTCGAACACGTTCTCGGTGATCATCGACGTCCCGTCGGCAATCGACGCTAACGCGATCGCCATCGGCTGAAGGTCGGTCGGAAAGCCGGGGAACGGCAGCGTCGCCACATTGCCGGCCTTCGGGCGCTCGTACTGCACCACCCGGAACCCGTTGTCGTGCTGGGTGACCGTGGCGCCGGCGTCGTGCAGCTTGTGCAACACCAACTGCAGATGGGCGGGGTCCACGCCAGAGACCGAGATGTCACCCCGGGTCATCGCGGCGGCAATCCCCCACGTCGCCGCGACAATCCGGTCCCCAATCACCCGGTGCTCCGTCGGATACATCCGCGGAACCCCGATGATCGTCAGGGTCGGCGTTCCGGCACCCTCGATCTGGGCGCCCATTTGATTGAGCATCTCGCAGAGGTCGACGACATCCGGCTCGCGCGCCGCGTTGTGGATCGTGGTGACACCCTCGGCGAGGACAGCCGCCATCAGGATGTTCTCGGTCGCTCCCACCGACGGGAACTCCAGCTGGATCTCCGCGCCGTGCAGCTTCTCGGCGGTCGCGACGACGCAGCCGTGTTCGATATTGCAGTCCGCACCGAGCTGGCGCAGACCGGCCTGATGCATGTCCAGCGGTCGCGAACCGATCGCGTCACCACCGGGAAGCGCGACACGGGCTCGCTTGCACCGGCCGACCAGCGGACCCAACACACACACCGACGCCCGGAACTGACGCACCGCGGCGAAGTCGGCTTCGTACTTGGGCTCCTCGGGCGAGGTGATCCGCACCGTCGGACCGTCGAGCTCGACGTTGGCACCGAGGCCACGCAGGACCTCGGCCATCAGCGGCACATCAAGAATGTCCGGGCAGTTCGTGATCGTCGTGGTGCCCTCGGCCAGCAGACTAGCGGCCATCAGCTTGAGCACACTGTTCTTGGCGCCCCCGACAACCACTTCGCCTGACAACCGGTTGCCGCCGGTCACCACGAAACGCTCACCCACGGCCCACAGTTTAGTGGAGCCAGCGCCATGTACCTGCGCACTCGGCCGGTACCGTTTCCCCCATGGCAGTGCACTTGACCCGCATATATACCCGGACCGGCGACGACGGCACATCGGGACTGAGTGATTTCTCACGGGTCGAGAAGAATGACCCGCGCCTGATCGCCTACGCCGACTGCGACGAGGCCAACGCCGCGATCGGCGTCGCGGTCGCCCTGGGTGGGCCCGATGACGACCTGCGCAAGGTGCTGGTCCAGATCCAAAACGACCTGTTCGACGCGGGTGCGGACCTGTCCACGCCGGTGACCGAAGACCCCGAATACCCGCCCCTGCGGATAACCGCGCCGTATATCGAGCGGCTCGAGGCGTGGTGCGACCACTACAACGAAGCGCTGCCGGCCCTGAACTCGTTCATCCTGCCAGGCGGCACCGCCCTGTCTGCCCTCCTGCATGTTGCGCGAACCGTGACACGGCGCGCCGAGCGGTCGGCGTGGGTCGCGGTGAAGGCCTACCCCGACACCGTCAGCCCGCTGGCGGCGCGCTACCTCAACCGGCTCTCGGACCTGTTGTTCATCCTGTCGCGGGTGGCCAATCCCGACGGCGACGTGCTGTGGCAGCCCGGCGGCGCGAAAGCCGAAGGGCCGGAGAAGAAGTAGTTCACGCCGTACGGCGGCGCGCCCGCGGCGACGGACTGGACTCGACCCAGGACAGGAACGCCGTCAGCGCCCCGCGGTCCAGCGCCATCTCGTATCCGCGCCAGCGGTCGACGGTGGTGTCGTGCAATTCCAGCACGACGATCGCGTCGGTCATGATGTCGAACTCGTCACCGCGCGGAGCGCGCCGGGAAATGACCTCAAGCCCACGCCGGCTCAGCCGGCGATCCGGCCACCACCGCAGGCTCGACAGCCGGTAATACCTGGCCTCGTCGCCGCGGTAGCGGATGACTCCGTGCCGCCAACCTTGGCCGCCGACCGCCGGGATGTCCCGCAGGATCGCAGCGGTGCCGCCCTGGCGCAGCTTCCACAATCGGTAACTCAGCGCAACCACGACCAGCAACAGCACACCGACCAGCGCGGCCATGAAGAACATCGGCGCGCTCATCGGTCGCTGGCCGGCGGCTAGTCGAGCTGGCCTAGGGCGCGCAGGCGCGCCCTACCGCGGGCAGCGGTCTGTGGATCGTCGGAGGCGGCGTCGGCCTTAGCCGACTCCGCGTTGATCTCGGACTCGAACTCGGCGGACTCCGCGAGGATCGTCACGCTTTCCTCGGTCACCGACAGGTAGCCGCCGTCGACCGCGATGCGCAGATCGTCCTCGCCCTCCCGCTCGACACGGACCATCGCGTCCTCGACCAGCTGTGCGACGAGCGGGATGTGCCGAGGCAGGATGCCGATCTCGCCCGACGTGGTGCGGGTGAAGACGAACGTCGCCTTACCCGACCAGATCTTGCGCTCGACGGCGACGATGTCGACATCCAATTCGGCCATCTCACACCACCTTTCGCGTCTTAGCGCTCAGAATCACAGCTTGGCGCCGAGGGTTTCGGCCTTCTTCGCCAGGTCGTCCAGGCCGCCGATCAGGAAGAACGCCTGCTCGGGCAGGTGGTCGAACTCGCCCTTGGCCAGCTTGTCGAACGCCTCGACGGTCTCCTTGAGCGGCACGGTCGAACCGGGCTGGCCGGTGAACTGCTCGGCGGCCATCATGTTCTGGCTCAGGAAGCGCTCGATCTTACGAGCCCGGTACACCAGGACCTTGTCCTCTTCGGAGAGCTCGTCGATACCGAGGATCGCGATGATGTCCTGAAGGTCCTTGTAGCGCTGCAGGATCCGGATGACTTCCTGGGCGACCCGGTAGTGCTCGTCGCCGACCACGCTCGGGTGCAGGATCGTCGAGGACGACGCCAGCGGATCCACCGCCGGGAAGATGCCTTTGGAGAACACCGCGCGGGAAAGCTCGGTGGTGGCGTCCAGGTGCGCGAACGTGGTGGCCGGCGCCGGGTCGGTGTAGTCGTCGGCGGGCACATACACGGCCTGCATCGAGGTGATCGAGCGACCACGGGTGGAAGTGATGCGCTCCTGCAGCTCACCCATCTCGTCGGCCAGGGTCGGCTGGTAGCCCACCGCGGAGGGCATACGGCCGAGCAGCGTGGAGACCTCGGAACCAGCCTGCGTGAACCGGAAGATGTTGTCGATGAACAGCAGCACGTCCTGGCCCTGCTCATCGCGGAAGAACTCCGCCATTGTGAGAGCAGACAGCGCCACCCGCATACGCGTGCCCGGCGGCTCGTCCATCTGGCCGAACACCAGGGCGGTGTCCTTGAGCACGTTGGCATCGGCGAGCTCAACCCAGAGGTCGTTGCCCTCACGGGTGCGCTCCCCCACGCCGGCGAACACCGAGGTGCCACCGAAGTTGCGGGCGATGCGGTTGATCATTTCCTGGATGAGCACCGTCTTGCCCACGCCGGCGCCACCGAACAGGGCGATCTTGCCGCCACGCACGTACGGGGTCAGCAGATCGACAACCTTCAGACCGGTCTCGAGCATCTCGGTCCGCGGCTCGAGGTCGGCGAAGGCCGGCGGCTTGCGGTGGATCGACCAGTGCTCGAAGTCCTTGCCGTAGCCCGGCTCGTCGAGGCAGTCACCCAGGGCGTTGAAGACGTGACCCTTCACGCCGTCGCCGACCGGCACCGAGATGGAGGCGCCGGTGTCGCTGACCTCGACACCGCGGACCAGTCCGTCGGTGGGCTGCATAGAGACGCAGCGGACCAGGTTGTCACCCAAGTGCTGGGCAACTTCCAGGGTCAGGGTCTTGGCAAGCGCGCCGTAGGTGATGTCGGCGTGCAGCGCGTTGAACAGGTCGGGTACCGAGCCACGGGGGAACTCCACGTCCACCACCGGTCCGGTGATGCGGACGACCCGTCCTGCGGTCTTCTCTGCGGTAGCAGTCATTTCCTCTTCGCTTTCGCTTGCTAGGTGGCTTGTGTAGTTAATTGGGCTAGCGTGCGTCGGCGAGCGCGTTGGCGCCGCCGACGATTTCGCTGATTTCCTGGGTGATCTGCGCCTGACGCTCGCGGTTCGCCGCCAGCGTGAGCGCCTTGATCAGATCGTCGGCGTTGTCGGTCGCCGACTTCATGGCACGACGACGAGACGCCGACTCCGACGCCGCCGCCTCGAGCAGCGAGGCGTACACGCGGGTCGCGATGTAGCGCGGCAGCAGTGAGTCGAACAGTTCCTCGGCGTTGGGCTCGAACGAGAACAGCGTGTGCGGGCCGGACTCCGCCTCACCGACGTACTCGACAATCATCGGTGCGATCCGCAGCGCAGCGGCCTGCTGCGACAGCATCGACCTGAACTCCGTCGACACGATGTGGAGTTCGTCCACCCCGAGAATTCCATCCGCACCTGCGTCGTCACCCTCGTCGTCGGCACCGGACATGAACGCGCTCACCAGGGTCTCGGCGATCGCCTTCGCATCGTCATAGGTCGGTCGCTCGGAGAAGCCGGTCCACGACTCGGTGACGGTCCGTTGCCGGAAGCTGTAGTAACCCAACGCTTTCCGTCCGACGACGTAGAGCACCGGATTCTTGCCCTCGTCACGCAGCAGCGAGAACAGCTCCTCGGCACGGCGCAGCACGTTTGCGTTGTAGCCGCCGCACAGACCACGGTCTGACGACACCACCAGCACACCGGCCCGTTTGGGGTTCTCCCGCGCGACCAGCAGCGGATGATCCAGCGCGCTGGCGCCCGCGAGTTCGGTGAGCATGTTGGTGATCTCGGTGGCGTAAGGCCGCGCCGCATTGACCCGGGCCTGCGCCTTGGCGATCCGCGACGTGGCGATCAGCTCCTGTGCCTTCGTGATCTTCTTGATCGACGAAGCGGATTTGATACGTCCGCGAAGCTCGCGAAGTGTGGCTGCCATCGGTTACCTAGCTCTTCTTCGGAGCCGGCTTACGGACCTTGACGGATTCCTTCTCCAGGTCCTCGGGGTCCAGTGCCTCGGCCTCGTCCCCGCCGACAACCACCGAGCTGCCGTCAGTGGCGGCGAAGCCCTTCTTGAAGTCGTTGATGACCGAAACCAGCTTCTCCTCGGCTTCCTCGGAGAGCTTCTTGGATTCCTTGATGCCGGTGAGGATGTCGCCGTGGCTGGCCTTCACATGCTCAAGGAATTCCGACTCAAAGCGCGAAACATCCTCGGCAGGAACCGAATCCAGGTGCCCCTGGGTACCGAGGAAGATCGCGACGACCTGATCCTCGACCGCCATCGGGCTGTACTGGGCCTGCTTGAGCAGCTCGACGAGCCGAACACCGCGGTCCAGCTGAGCCTTCGAGGCGGCGTCCAGGTCCGAGGCGAAGGCCGCGAAAGCCTCCAGCTCGCGGTACTGCGACAGGTCCAGACGCAGCGAGCCCGCTACCTCTTTCATGGCCTTGATCTGGGCGGCACCGCCGACGCGGGACACCGACACACCGACGTTCACGGCCGGGCGCACACCCTGGTTGAACAGATCGGATTCCAGGAAGCACTGGCCGTCGGTGATCGAGATGACGTTGGTCGGGATGAACGCCGAGATGTCGTTGGCCTTGGTCTCGATGATCGGCAGACCGGTCATCGAACCGCCGCCGAGCTCGTCGGACAGCTTCGCGCAACGCTCCAGCAGACGGGAGTGCAGGTAGAAGACGTCACCGGGGAAGGCTTCGCGACCCGGCGGGCGGCGCAGCAGCAGCGAGATCGCGCGGTAGGCGTCGGCCTGCTTGGACAGATCGTCGAACACGATCAGCACGTGCTTGCCGTTGTACATCCAGTGCTGCCCGATGGCCGAACCCGTGTAAGGCGCAAGCCATTTGAAGCCAGCGGCATCCGAGGCAGGTGCCGCGACGATGGTGGTGTACTCCATCGCGCCACCCTCTTCGAGGGCGCGCTTCACCGAAGCGATCGTGGTGCCCTTCTGGCCGATCGCGACGTACACGCAGCGCACCTGCTGCTTGGGATCGCCAGTCTCCCAGGCTTCGCGCTGGTTGAGGATGGTGTCGACGCAGACGGCGGTCTTGCCCGTCTTGCGGTCACCGATGATCAGCTGGCGCTGGCCGCGACCGATCGGGGTCATCGCGTCGATGGCCTTGATGCCGGTCTGCAGCGGCTCGCTGACGCCCTGGCGCTGAACCACCGAAGGCGCCTGCAGTTCGAGCGCGCGGCGATCCTCGGCCTCGATGTCGCCCTGACCGTCGATCGGCTGACCTAGCGGGTTGATGACGCGGCCCAGGAAGGCGTCGCCGACGGGCACCGAGAGCACCTCGTTGGTGCGCTTGACCTGCTGGCCCTCTGCGATCTTCTCGAACTCGCCCAGGATGACCGCGCCAACGCTGTGCTCGTCGAGGTTCAGCGCGACACCGAGCACTCCACCCGGGAACTCCAGCAGTTCCTGGGTCATCACCGAGGGCAGACCCTCGACGTGGGCGATGCCGTCGCCGGCGTCGATGACGGTGCCGATCTCCTCGCGCCCGGAATCTGCCTCGAAGCTCGAGACGTACTCCTGGACGGCGCCCTGGATGTCGTCAGCCGAGATTGTCAACTCTGCCATGGCTTTTCGTCTTCCTGCCTTTGTTTTGGGTCTTGGGGTTCGTGGGCTAGTCGGTCAGCTAATCGGGGAGTCGAGTCACGGCTGCGGCCAGCCGTGAGGACAACGTCCCGTCGATCACCTCGTCGCCGACGGCGACCGAAAGGCCACCCAGCACAGAGGGATCAATGTTCAGCTGGACCGAAACAGGGTGGTTGTAGATCCGGGTCAGCACCTGGGTCAGGCGGGTGCGCTGCGGTGCGCTGAGCCCGGCAGCCGCACTCACGTGGGCGACGATCTCGCCACGGCGGGCGACCGCAAGCTGAGCCAGTGCCAGCACTGCTTCGTCGGCTCGCTCACCACGCACCAGCCTGATCGTCTGGACCAGCAGCGCGCTGGCCGTCGCGTTCGCGCCACTGCCGTCACCAAGGAGCTTGCGCAGCAACGCGACCCGGCCATCGGCGGGTGTGGCGTAGTCGCCGAGCAGGGCGCTCAGCCGGGGCTGCTCGTCGAGAATACGGGTGAAGCGGAAGAGCTGCTCCTCGACCTCGTCGGCCTGGTTGTCGCGCTCGGCGCGAACCAGCAGGGCCAGCCGGGCGACGTGTTCGATGACGTCGACCAGATCCGCCGTGTGCGACCAGCGCACCGACACCGCGGTCTCGAGCACACCCAGGGCATTGGCCCCGACCTTGCCGTCCAGCAGCCGGTGCAACAGCCGCTTCTTGGCCTCGACCTCACCGGAGGATTCGGCCAGATGGCGGGCCAGGATCGGTTCGCCGATCAGCAGCCCGGCCACTGACGCAAGGTCATCGGACAGGGTGGACAGGTCGTCGACAGACAACCCCGACGACACCGCGTCGAACTTCTCGACGACCGCGGCCTGCGCCTCACGGCTGGCCGACCGCAGATCCGAACCAGTCTCGGGGGTGAAAGCGGCCGGCGCCATCGAATCCAGTTCGTCCAGGAACCGGTCGACGGTGGCTGACTGTGCCTGGGCATCGGCGACGTGTGCGCGGACCAACTCGCCCGCACGCCGCACCGACTCGCTGCCGAGATCCTGGCGAAGCTGACGGATCAGCTGAGCGCGCAACAACTGAACCTGTTGCCCGCCTTGAACTTTGATCCGCTCAACCTCGACGTCGGCTTGCGCGCGAAGCTGCTCGACGATGCGCCCGGCATCGACCCGGGCCTCGTCGACGATGTGCTTGGCCTCGGCCTTGGCTTCGCCGACCCGCGCGGCGTGATGCTTGTCGGCGTCAGCAAGCCGCGTGGCGGCCTTGGCACTGTCGTCGAGCTGCGTGCGCACCGCGTCCTGCTGATTGGCCATCATGCGCTTGATCGGCGGCACCACGTACCGCCAGATGATCGCCACGATGACCAGAAAGCCGATGAGCTGTCCGATGAAGGTTGACATGTCCTACCGTCCCGGCGCCGTTGTCGCCGACTCGCTGGAGGCGGTGTTAGTAAGGCTGACACCCAGGACCCGGCTGGCCAGCGTCGCAGACAGCGTGTCCACCGACGACCTCAGGTCGGCGGCAATGGCATCGCCCTGCAGCTTGAGCTCATTGGCAGCCTGCTGCAGCGTTGCCGCTGCCTGCTCACTGGCATGGCCCTTGTGCTCGTCGAGGATCTTGCGACCCTCGGCCCTGGCCTCGTCACGGATGCCCGAAGCGTCGCCACGGGCCGTGGCCATCTCCTTGCGGTAATCGGAGTCGGCTGCGGCCTCGAACTCGTTGGCCTTGCGGTTGTCCTCGGTGGTCTTGGCGACCATCTTCTCGCGCTCACCGAGCACCTTCTGAATCGGCGGCACGACAAACTTGCCGATCACGCCCAGCACGATCAAGAAGATGGCTAGTACGAAGAAGAAGGTGCCGTTGGGGACGAGGAAGTTCTGGGTTCCACCTTCCTCGGCCGCCAACAGGGTGACGCTGTGCTCCCCCATGCGTACTAGGAAGCGCCAGGCGTGGCGAACACGAACAGGGCCATGAACGCCAGGTTGATGAAGTACGCCGCCTCCACCAGACCAACGGTGATGAAGAACGGTGTGAACAGCCGGCCCTGGGCCTCAGGCTGCCGGGCGATGCCCGAAATCAGGGCGTTGCCGGCGATGCCGTCACCGATGCCGGCGCCGATGGCGCCGCCGCCCAGGATGAGCCCGCCGCCGATGAGGGCGCCCATGACGATTTGAGGGTCTGCTGCCATTCCTATCCTCCTTGATTGCTGGTAGGACACCTACCAGGCTGTGGGTGGTTCGGGGGTCGAACACGTCTTTTAGTGGTGCTCCTCATCCAGTTCCATGGACTGGCTGAAGTAGAGAATTGTCAACAGCGAGAAGATGAACGCCTGGATCAGGCCGACGAACAAGTCGAACGTCTTCCAGATCGCGTTGGGCGCCCACATGATGTACGGCGGGAACAGCGCGATCAACGCGACCATGATGCCGCCGGCGAAGATGTTGCCGAAAAGTCGGAGCGACAGCGAGATCGGCTTGGCGATCTCCTCGACCAGGTTGATCGGGGCGAGGAACGCGACGTGACCCTTCAGGACCTTCACCGGGTGGCCGATGATGCCGCGGCGCCAGATGCCGGCAGCGTGGTAGCAGAAGAAGACGAACAGCGCGAGCGCCAGCACGAAGTTGATGTCGGCGGCCGGCGGCTTGAGCAGCTCATGCGTGGCGCCCTCGGCGGTTCCGTACTGCACCGGCAGCACGGAGATCCAGTTGGCGATCAGGATGAAAATGAACAGCGCCACCGCCAGCGGCAGCACGAACGGGGCGATCTTCATGCCGATCGCCGATTCGATCTGGCCGCGCATCTGGGTGGTCAGGGTCTCCCAGAGCAGCTGGACACCGCTGGGCACACCCGTCGACGTGACCTTGGCGCGTAGCACGAAGGCCAGCGCGATGACGATCACCGCGGCGATGCCCGTCGCCAAGATGGTGTCGACGTTGACCGTCAGACCCAGCCACTTGGCGGTCTCGTGATGGCCGACCTCGATGGCGGCCTCGGCGAGGATTCGTTCACTCATCGTGCGTTCAATCCTTCGGTGCTTCGTCTACGGAGGTTGTGGCCCCGGGGGTTGCAGTCACGTCGGAGCTCCCGTCGTCTCCGGTGCGAATCTTCTTCCATACCGGCAACGCGGTGCTCAAAACCAGCAGAACTTGGAACAACGCCAAGCCGAAGAGCACGCCGAGCCCGAGCGGGCGGAACAGGATCGCGATGGTCAGCCCGATCGCGGTGATCACCAGCAGCCGAGTGGCGGAGTTGAGCGCCATCTTGCGCTTGAGCGGGTGATCGCCTGCGGTGATCGACTCCACCGACCGCTGCACGAGCACCGCATTGAGCAGGCCCAGCGCCAAGCCGATGCCGAAGAACACGCCGAACATGAGGTAGGGCCCGGCCGTCGCCCCCGCAATGATCACGAGCGCCGTCAGCGCAGCACAGATCGCAAGCAGCCGAACGGGCCGAAAGGCAACGGACGGAAACACCAACGGCGCATCTTGCGCTGGCGTCGTCACAGGTTCACCTCAATCTTGCGTTCTCGAGAGCCGGTCGAGCGATTTCTGCGTGCTGGGTCCGCCGAGCGTATCGGAGGGCGACATGCGCGCTGGAATCACCCAAGGGGCAGCTCCCTTTGTCGGTCGTAAATCGGCGCCGATCGGTCGTGACTCCGATGGGCCGGGCCGGCAACCCGCGAGGTTTCTTCGGGTTCTGCCAGCACCGTACCACATGGTAGACGGCAGAAAACACGTCTACTACTTACTGTCGTAAAGTCCCTCGTAATCGTCGTCTCGGCGACGCAACAGCGGGATCAAAGTGACCACCACCGCGACCACGATCGCGGCCAGCATGACCGCTCCGGTGAAGCGCGGATCGAAGAAGATAGTGGCGGCTGCACCAAACGCGATGATGCCCACCCACAGGTAGATCAGCAGCACGGCGCGGCGGTGCGAGTGCCCGATCTGCAGCAGCCGGTGGTGCAGATGCATCTTGTCGGGGCTCAGCGGGCTGCGGCCGGCGCGGGTGCGCCGCACGATGGCCAGCAACGTGTCCAGCGCCGGCACCAGCATCACCGCGACCACCAGCAGGAACGGCGACAGCAGGGCGAAGACGTCGCGCGCGCCGTAGGCGCTCTGTGAGATCGGGCCCGCCGCGGTGGTGGACGCTGCGGCGAGCATCAGGCCGACGAGCATCGAACCGGAGTCGCCCATGAAGATCTTGGCGCGATAGAAGTTGTGCGGAAGAAACCCCAGACACGCGCCGGCCAACACCACCGAGATCACCGCGGGCGGATAGAACAGCACGTCGCCACCGTGGTCACGCAGCAGGCCGATCGAGAAGATGCAGATAGCCATCGCGGTGATCAGCCCCAGACCCGCGGCCAGGCCGTCGAGGCCGTCGACGAAGTTCATCGCGTTGACGATCGACACCGTCAGCGCCAGGGTCAGCAGGATCGACGACACCTGGTCCAGCACGATCGTGCCGACCCCGCCGATCGGGATGTACAGCACGCTCCACGCCACACCCATGGTGACCAGCACGCTGGCCGCGGTGATCTGCCCGGCGAACTTGGTCAGCGCATCCAGGCCCCAGCGATCGTCGATCAGCCCGATCCCCATGATCAGCCCGCCGGCGACCACGACCGCGGGCATGCCCGAGGAGTAGATGAAGCCGCGGGCCAGCGCAGGCAGCTGGGACGCCACGAAGACGGCGGTGACCACACCGACGTACATCGCCAGCCCGCCCATGCGCGGGGTGGGCTTGATGTGCACGTCGCGCTCGCGGGGGTAGGCCACCGCGCCAAGGCGGGTGGCCAACACCCGGACCCACCCGGTGGCGAAGTAGGTGATGATCGCGGCGGTCAGACCGACAAGGGCCAACTCGCGCAACGGAACACCGGCGCCGCGGTCAGCGAGCGCCAAAGTGCTTCCGGCGGGCAGGAGCGAAGCGACCGGGGGAATGAGCACCGCGAATTCCGACATCAGGCCGTCAGGGACGCGACGTCGGTGCCGAGGACCTCAGCGATGGCCGCGGCGCTGATCGGGCCTTCGCGCAGCAGACGCGGGGTGGACCCGGTCAGGTCGACGATCGTCGAAGCGGCCTGCTCCTGGGACGGCCCGGCATCGAGATACACCTGAACCAGATCGGCGAGCTGACGCTGCGCCTCCTCGGATGTCATGGCCGGGGGACGCCCGGAGAGGTTGGCGCTGGACACGGCCATCGGGCCGGTCTCGCGCAGCAGTTCGATCGCCACCGGGTGCAGCGGCATCCGCAGCATGACGGTCCCCCGGGCGTCGCCGAGGTCCCATTGCAGCGAGGGCGCTTGCTGCACAACCAGGCTCAGCGCGCCGGGCCAGAACGCGCGGATCAGTTCGCGGGCGCTGTGCGGAACGGAGTACACCAGGCCGTCGATGGTGTGCCAGGAGCCGACCAGCACGCCCACCGGCATATCGCGACCGCGACCCTTGGCGGCCAGCAGCGCGGCGACGGCCTCGTTGTCGAACGCGTCGGCACCGATGCCGTAGACGGTGTCGGTGGGCATCACGACCAGTCGGCCGCTCTTTACCGCGGCGGCGGCCGCAGTGATGGCCTCGGCGCGCTGGCTGGCGTCGGCGCAGTCGAACACCTGGGTCACGCTGGCTCCTTTGTCCGGCAGGCCGTCACGAACCGGGGTCGGCCCGCCAGATCGCGATGTGGGGTGATTGCAGTGAAAAGCATTGTGGCGCTGATATTTTCGGCGGTTTGATCCGACGTGGTGTCGTCGTGTTCGACAGCGAACAAGCCGCCCGGCTTGAGCCAGCCGGCGGCCAGACGCACGATCGGCGAGATGACGGCCATGCCGTCGGTGCCACCGAACAATGCGTGCGCCGGGTCGTGGTCGGCCACTTCAGGATCCAGCACTGCCCCGGCAGGGATGTACGGCGGGTTGGACACCACGAGGTCGACGCTACCGCGCAGGTCTGTGAGCAGCCCGGGGACGGTGACGTCGGCGTGCAGTAATTCGACCGTCGTCGATTCCGCGTTGCGGCGCGCGTAGTCCAGTGCGGTGGCGTCGTCGTCGACGGCGATCACCCGCGCCCGGGGCCAACGCGTCGCCAGGGCGATGGCCAGCGCACCGGATCCGGTGCATAGGTCCACGATCACCGGGTGTTCGGGCAGCCGTTGGGCCAGTGCCCATTCCAGCAGCGCCTCGGTCTCCGGGCGTGGGATGAACACCCCTGGCCCGACCAGTAGCTCCAGCGGGCCGAACGCCGCCGAGCCGGTGAGGTGTTGCAGCGGAATCCGGCTGCAGCGGGCGCCGATCAATTCGTCGTAGCGGGTGAAGAAATCGGCGTCCGGCTCGTCGATCGCCGCCAGCCGGCCACGGTTGACGCCGGCCAGGTGCGCGGCCAGCAGCTCGGCATCGGCGCGGGCCGAGTCGATACCCGCCTCGGTGAGGGCGGCGGTGGCCAGATCAATGGCCTGCCGCAATGTCGTCATTGCTCGGTTCCCGCTCGCTCCGGTCCTCGCTGCGCTGCGATCCTCACTCGCGCTCACCTTCGCGGCTGGTGGTCATGCCTGCTGCAGCCTGGTCTGCTTGTCGGCCTCGGCCAGCGCGTCCAGCAGGGGGTCGAGTTCGCCGTCGAGCACCTGGTCCAGGTTGTGCGCCTTGAAATTGATCCGGTGATCGGCGATTCGGTTCTCCGGGAAGTTGTACGTGCGGATCCGCTCACTGCGGTCGACGGTGCGGATCTGGCTGGCCCGGTCGGCCGATGCGTCCGCCGACGCCTGTTCTTCGGCCAGCGCTTGCAGCCGCGCGGCGAGAACGATCATCGCGCGGGCCTTGTTCTGCAGCTGCGAGCGCTCGTTCTGACAGGTCACGACGATGCCGGTGGGCAGATGCGTGATGCGGACCGCGGAGTCGGTGGTGTTCACGCCCTGGCCACCCTTGCCCGACGACCGGTAGACGTCGATGCGGAGGTCCGACTCGTCGATCTGGACGGTCTCGACGTCTTCGGGCTCCGGATAGACGAGCACGCCGGCGGCGGAGGTGTGCACGCGGCCCTGCGACTCGGTGACCGGCACGCGCTGGACACGGTGGACGCCTCCTTCGAACTTCATCCGCGACCACACGCCGTCGGCGGAGTCACCCTTGCTGGCGATGATCATCGTGGCGTCCTTGTAGCCGCCGAGATCGGACCACGTCTCGTCGAGCATGGTGACGGTCCAGCCGTGGCGCTCGGCGTAGCGCATGTACATCCTGGCCAGGTCAGCGGCGAACAACGCCGACTCTTCCCCGCCCTCACCGGATTTGACCTCGAGAACGATGTCGTCGGCGTCGTGCGGATCACGCGGTGCCAGCAGGTCGGTGAGGTGCGCGTCGAGCTCGGCGACCTTGGTTTCCAGCTCGGGCACCTCGGCGGCGAAGGACGCGTCCTCGGCGGCCAGCTCGCGGGCGGCCTCGAGATCGCCGCGCGCGGTCTCCAGTCGGCGATAGGTCGTGACGATCGGCGCCAGCTGGGCGAAGCGCCGGCCCACCCGGCGGGCATTGCCCGTGTCGTTGTGCAGTGCCGGGTCGGACAGCTGACGTTCGAGGTCCGCGTACTCGGTCAGAATGCCCTCAACTGTCGAGTGCGTCATGTCGCTTCTCCTCAGCTCTCAACGGTGCCCCAAACGCAAACCGACGCCCGGCCTGCGCACGAGGCAGCAGAGCGGGCGTCGGTAAGGCAGCTATTTGTCGGCTGAACCGGCAGCGTTGCGCTTTCCGTAGCGCTTCTCGAAGCGGGCCACGCGGCCGCCGCTGTCGAGGATCTTCTGCTTACCGGTGTAGAACGGGTGGCACTGCGAGCACACCTCGACGGTGATGTGGCCGCCGTCTTTGGTGCTGCGAGTGGTGAAGGAGTTGCCACAGCCGCAGACCACGGTGGTCTCGGCGTAGGCGGGATGAATCCCTGTTTTCATGGTGTCCTCTGCATTCGGTGGTCGCCGGGTCGCCCTAGGCGTTTCGCCTGGTAATCGAGCGTGAACCGGTACCTGAGGTGGTCGACGATCCAGTATGCCAGGTTGACCGTCACCTGCCCAAACGCGTCGCTGTCGCCGGCTATTCCGACGGGCCGGCGGCGTAACTCTTCCCCCGGGCCGGGCGCGCCCACACCACGCCGGTTCCAGGGTGGGTACCGCGGGCGATGAGCTCCCGCTTGAGCACCTTGTTCGTGGCGGTGGCCGGTAGCTCCTCGGCGATCCAGACGTGCCGCGGCCATGCCTTGGGCGACAGGTCGGACTGCTCAGCCAGGAACTCGGCGAGGTCCGCCGGGGTGAGTTCGGCACCGTCGGCGAGCACGATGGCCGCCATCACCTGGTCACCCACGTGCTCGTCGGGCACCGGGTACACCGCGACCTGACTGACCTGCGGAAGCCGCTGGATGATGCGTTCGATGGGCGCGGCGGCCATGTTCTCGCCGTCCACCCGCATCCAGTCCGCGGTGCGCCCGGCCAGGAAGATCCAGCCGTCGGCGTCGCGGTAGCCGAGGTCACCGGACCAGTACATGCCGTGCCGTAGGCGTTCGTCGGTGGCGTTGCTGTCGTTGTAGTAACCGCCGAACATGCCCCCACCGGTGGTGTTGACGATCTCGCCGATCGCCTCATCCGGGTTGGCCAGAGCGCCGCTGTCGTCGAAAACTGCTGTGGCGCACTCTATTCGAGTCTCCGAGTCGTAAATGGCCACGCCGGGAAAGCCCCGGCCGACCGAGCCGGGCGGGCAGTCGTCCTCGCGGGTGATGATGACCGCGCCCTCGGTGGAGCCGAAGCCGTCCCACACCGCGCAGCCGAACCGGCGGCTGAATTCGGCGATATCGCGGTCGGTGGCCTCGTTGCCGAAGGCGACCCGCAGCGGATTGTCGTGATCGTCGGGCTGTTCGGCCGTCGCCAGCACGTAGGCCAGCGGCTTGCCGACGTAGTTCATGTAGGTGGCCCCGTAGCGGCGCAGGTCCGCCAGCAGGCCGGATGCCGAGAACGACGCCGGCGCCATCGCCGCGCCGGCATTGAGCGCCACCGCCCAGCCCGCCATCAATGCGTTGGAGTGGAACAGCGGCATCGAGAGGTAGCAGACGTCGTCGGCCGTGATCGCGAACCGGTCGGCCAGCGCGACGCCGGCGAACGGCACCATCATGTGGGCGACCTGGACCGCCTTGGGCTCACCGCTGGTACCGGAGGTGAAGATCAGCATGAACGTGTCGGTCGCGGTGACTTCCCGGTGCGGGGTGAGCTCGCCCGCCTCCGCCAGCAGCGCCGACCACTCTTCGGAGTCGACGTCGAACACCCGGACTCCGGGCAGCTCCAGGCCGTCGAGCAGCGCGCGATCGGCCGAGTCGGTGAGCAGGATCTGGCAGTCGGCTTTGACGATGTCGCGAGCCAGGGCCGCGCCACGGCGGGTGTTGTTCACCCCGCACAGCACGTATCCACCGAGGCCTGCTGCGGCCATGGCGGTGAGCATCGCCGGGGTATTGCCCAGCAGCGTTCCCACGTGCAGCGGCCGGTCCGGGTCGGCGATCGCGATCAGCGCCGCCGCTTGTCGGGCGGCCTCGTCAAGGTGTTCGCGCCAGCTCCACACCTGCTCGCCGAACTTCACCGCGGGGGTGGATTCGTCGAGACGCTCGCGGAGCAGCTGCTGGACGGTCTCGGCCACGGAACTCCCGTCTTTTGTCATCTCCCGCGTTCTCGCGGTGCCTTAGGTCACAATAGAAGCGCAGGGTAAACAGAATGACAAATCTGTCTACCCATGTAGCGGGACCACCGCAGATCCGGGTTTGGAAGGATGTCCACATCGGGACTGTCGCGTCGATACGAGGAGGATCACCAAGGTGACTGCCAGCACCGACGCCGACAGCCGGCACGGAGCCAAATCCGTCCAGGAACGACTGGTCGACGCCGCCGAAGTCTGTTTGCGCGCCAAGGGCATCCGGGCGACGACGGTATCCGAGGTCGCCGAGGCAGCCGGCGTATCGCGCGGCTGGCTCTACCGGCACTATCCCGACAAGGCCTCGCTGCTGGGCGCGGCGATCGTGCGTCTCAACAACGCGTTCTGGGCCGAGTCGCACCAGGTGCTGGACGGGCTTGGCACCTTCGAGGAGCAATTGACCGTCGGCGTGCGACTGGGCCGCAGCGCCTACGACTCCCCCGGCGCACTGGTGATGCAGCTGCGCCGCGACGAGCCTGAGGAATTCGCGGCTTGCGCCGGCGCCGGCGTGCAAGGCCTGGTGCCCGATCTGGGCCGGTTCTGGCAGCCCTACCTGGAGGCAGCGCGCGACCGGGGCGAGATCCACGCCGAGACACAACTCGACGAGGCCGCCGAGTGGGTGGCTCGGGTTCAAATCAGCCTCGGCACCGTTCCCGGTGAGACCTTGGACCCCGACGACCATGACGCGGTGCTGCGGTTCATGCGCCGATATGTGTTGCCCGGCTTGCGCGTGGCGCCCGCGGCGCAGTAGGTCTTCGCAACGAAAAGCCTTGGGCGTCAAGCGCTGTCGTGATCTACTCGCAGTGTCGGGTGCCCGCCTGACAGAATGGCCGCCATGGGCATACGTAGCCGCCGGGGGGCGGTCTTGGTCGCAGCTTTGGCCATCGGGCTGACCGCATGCGGCCGGGTCGACGAGTACCAAGGCCACCACCTCTGGGACCAGCAAGGCCGCCACGACTTCGACGAGTGCCGGCGCGTCACCGACGGCGGCCGCGCCGAGCAGCGGGGTCTCCAACAATCAGAAGTATTCGGTCACCCGCTCCACGGCCGGGGATGCCACCACGGACGGCAAGGGCCGCTGGACGCTGGTCGTCGACACCATCACCGGCGGTGATCCGCGGGTCGCGGGGACCTTCAACAGTGCGGTGCACGCGTCGGCCGCCGGGCAGCTCGAACCCGTCAAGAACGGCGCGGACCCGGACGGGACATGGACGTTCGAGACCCAACCGCAGATCTACTTCGGCGGCGCATCGGTGTCGGAACTGATCAGCGGCCTCTACGTGCATGTGCCGTCCGCGCATCCGAGTAGCTATGTCAGCACCGTGGTGATCGACTCGCGGTCGGCCAAGCCGATCACGCTGGCGGATCTGTTCACCGATAAGCAGGCCGGTTTGAATCGGCTGTCGGAGCAGACCAAGGCCTTGCTGCCCGGGGTCAGCGGGGTTGGGCCGACACCGATGGCCGACGAGCCGGGCAATGCGCCCACCGAGGCGAACTTCGGCAACTGGATCCCCACGCCCGACGGGCTGGAGATCCACTTCGCTGACTACCAGTTCTTCCACGGCACACCGACGATCACGGTGCCGTGGTCGGCGCTGGACGGACTGCTGGCGCCCGGGATGGACGCCCTGCGGCAGACCTAGTGCGCCGAAATCGCGTAGTTAGTCGATGTCCGAGGAGCTGTTGCCGCCGCCACCGGGCGCCGTCTTGGACACCTGAACCAGGAACTCGTAGTTGGTCTTGGTCTTGCGCAGCTGGCTCATCAGCAAATCGATGGCCTGATGCGAATCCAGCCCGGACAGGACCCGGCGCAGCTTGTGCACCACCGCGAACTCGTCGGTCGACAGCAGCAGCTCGTCCTTGCGGGTACCCGACGGGTTGACGTCGACCGCCGGGAACACCCGGCGCTCGGCGATCTTGCGGTCGAGCTTGAGCTCGGCGTTACCGGTGCCCTTGAACTCCTCGAAGATCACGGTGTCACCGGTGGAGCCGGTCTCCACCATCGCCGTCGCGATGATCGTCAGCGAACCACCGAACTCGATGTTGCGGGCCGCACCGAGGAACCGCTTGGGCGGGTACAGGGCGGTCGAGTCCACACCACCGGACAGGATGCGCCCGGACGCGGGCGAGGCGTTGTTGTAGGCGCGGCCCAGCCGGGTGATCGAGTCGAGCAGCACGACGACGTCCTTGCCCTGCTCAACGAGACGCTTGGCGCGCTCGATGGCTAGCTCGGCGGCCTGCGTGTGATCTGACGGCGGCCGGTCGAAGGTGGAGGCGATGACCTCACCCTTGACCGAGCGCTGCATGTCGGTGACCTCTTCAGGTCGCTCGTCGACCAGGACCACCATCAGGTGGCACTCGGGGTTGTTGCGGGTGATCGCGTTGGCGATGTCCTGCATGATCGTGGTCTTACCGGCCTTGGGCGGCGACACGATCAGGGCGCGCTGCCCCTTGCCGATCGGCATGATCAGGTCGATCACGCGGGTGGTCAGCCGATCGGGAGTGGTCTCCAGCCGCAGCCGCTGGTTCGGGTAGAGCGGGGTCAGCTTGGTGAAATCGGGCCGGTTCCTGGCCTCTTCGACCGGACCGCCGTTGACGCTGTCGAGTCGAACCAGCGGGTTGAACTTCTGGCGCTGGTTCTGGCCGCCTTCGCCTTCCTTGGGCACGCGGACCGCGCCGGTGACGGCGTCGCCGCGGCGCAGGCCGTTCTTGCGGACCATGTTCATCGAGACGTAGACGTCGTTGGGGCCGGCCAGGTAGCCCGAGGTGCGCACGAACGCGTAGTTGTCGAGTACGTCGAGGATGCCGGCGACCGGCTGGACGACGTCGTCCTCACGCAACTCGGCGTCGTTGCCGCCGCCACCGCCTTCGCCGCCGGGGCGCTCGCCACGACGGCGACGGTCACGGAACCGGCGACCGCGACGGCCCTGGCGGCTGTCGTCGTCGTCATCATCATCGCGGTTCTGGTTGTTGTCGCGGTTCTGGTTGTTGTCGCGGTTCTGCTGGTTGCCGCGATTCTGGTTGCTGTCGCGATTCTGCTGGTTACCGCGGTTCTGCTGGTTTCCGGATTGCCCCTGGCCGCCCTGGTTGGACGACTCGCGGTTCTCCTGCCGGTTCTGATTCTGGTTATCGCGCTTCTCGCCCTGCTCGGCGCGGTTCTCCTGCGATTTCGGCTGCTCAGCGCCCTCAGCGCCAGCGGCACCGGCGTCGCGGGTGGCAGCCCGGCGCTCGCGGCGGCGTGGCTCGCCGCTGTTGGATTCGGCGTTCTCGGTCTTCTCGGCGTTCTGACGGGGCTCGCGCGGCTCAGTCGGCTGCTCGGCGGGTGCCGCAGCGGCGTTGTCGGCGCTGCGATTGGTGCCGTTGCCGCCGTTCTGGTGCTCCTTGATCGCGGCGATCAGGTCGCCCTTGCGCATCCCGGAGGTTCCCTTGACGCCAACCTGGTTGGCCAGGGCGCGGAGCTCGGGCAGGACCATCGTCGACAGAGAGCCGGCCCGGCCCGCGTCCCCACTCGGGGCGGCCTGCGAATCAGGCGCCGAGGGGATTTCTGCGGTCACGGCGGGCGCCTCCGTCTGCGGGGCGCTGTCTCCAGCCGTGATCAGGTCCGTATCAGTCACGGATTTCCTTTCTTCCCTCACCGTTTCGTCGGGGCAAGGGGTTCTGGCACTCAGCCGATTCGCTGAATGCGAAGTCTCACCATCGTCTGTGCGTCAACGGTGATCGCCGGCATTCGCGGCTACATGGCGAACCGTCAGTCCACGAGTTGAACACAAGAGAAATTGGTGGTCGTCCTAGTGTCGGCGCAGGAACAGTCGCTGCGTTTGCCTGGACGGGACCGACAATAGCCCCCTTGACCGCCGGAAAGCAAGAAGTCGCCACCGGCGTGTGCGCAACTCAGCCGTGAACCGCGACACCTGAGCTCCAGCGAACTGCCTCGCCGATGCTCATCTCGCCTACGGTGAATCCCTTCGCGGCGCCGAATTCGACTGCCTCAGCCGGAAGATCTGCACTGGTTGTCAGTGCAAGGACCGCCGGACCAGCACCGGACAACACCGCTGCCACCCCACAACGCCGCAGCACCCGCAGGTATTCCGCCGAGGCAGGCATGGCCGGGCCGCGCTGGGGTTGGTGCAAAACGTCGTCGGTGGCCGCCATCAGCAAGTCCGGCCGTTCCGTGAGCGCGACAACCAGCAACGCCGCCCGGCTCAGATTGAAACGAGCGGCTTCGTGGGTGACGTGGTCGGGCAGCAGCACCCGGGTCTCGGCGGTCGACGACCGCACCTGCGGGATTCCCGGGAACACCCGGATGTCGGGATGCAGCTGCAGCCGAGCGGCGGAATACGTCGGGGGCGTCGTATTCCCATCGACCCACGACACCACAGCGCCACCGAGCACCGAGGCCGACGCGTTGTCCGGATGACCCTCGAATTCCGACGCCAGCTGGATCAGCTGCGCATCGGTGAGCGGCTCCCGATCCGCTTGCGCCAGAAGGCCATTCGCTGCCGCCAACCCACCGACGACGGCCGCGGCCGACGATCCGAGGCCTCGCGAGTGCGGGATCGCATTGCGACAGCGCACCACGAGCCCGGGAGCCTCCGCTCCGCCTGCGGCCAGCCCGCGGTGCAGCGCTCGGACCACCAGGTGCTCGGGGCCCAGCGGCACCTGCCCGGACCCCTCCCCCTCGACCTCGATGAGCAGTCCGGCGTCAGTGGTTTCGACGAGGATCTCGTCGTAGAGGCCCAGCGCCAAGCCCAGACTGTCGAAGCCGGGGCCGAGGTTGGCGCTGGAGGCCGCGACAGTGGCGCTGGAGGTCAGGCCGGCAGGCAGGTTCAGGGTCACCGAGGATCCGCTTCTCAGACCAGGCCCAGCTCGGCGACGACGGCACCGGGATCGACCGGCAGGGGCTTCACCGTGGGCATATCGCGAAGTGCGGTGTCGGGATCCTTGAGGCCGTTGCCCGTCACGGTGCACACCACGGTGGAGCCGGGCTTGACCCAGCCGTCCTCGATCGATTTGAGCAGCCCGGCGATGCTGGCCGCCGACGCCGGCTCGACGAATACCCCCTCGGCCTCAGCGACCAGGTGATACGCGGCCAGGATCTCGTCGTCAGTGGCAGCCAGGAAGCGGCCGCCGGAATCTTGCTGAGCGGCCACGGCGCCGGCCCAGGAAGCGGGCGAACCGATCCGGATCGCGGTGGCGATGGTCTCGGGGTTGCTCACCGGCTGGCCGGACACCAGCGGAGCCGCGCCGGCGGCCTGCGTGCCCAGCATCCGAGGCAGCTTGTCGGTCAGACCGTCGCGGTGGTACTCGGTGTAGCCCATCCAGTACGCAGTGATGTTGCCGGCGTTGCCGACCGGCAGCGAATGCACGTCAGGAGCCGTGCCCAGCGCGTCGACGATCTCGAACGCCGCGGTCTTCTGGCCCTGGATGCGCACGGGATTGACGCTGTTGACCAGTGCGATCGTCGGGTAGTCGGCAGTGAGCTTGCGAGCCAACTCCAGGCAGTCATCGAAGTTGCCATCGATCTGAATGATCTTGGCGCCGTGCATGACTGCCTGCGCGAGCTTGCCCATCGCGATCTTGCCCTGCGGGATCAACACCGCGCAGGTAATGCCGGCCCGGGCGGCGTAGGCCGCTGCCGAGGCCGAGGTATTGCCGGTCGAGGCGCACAGCACGGCCTGCTGGCCGCGGGCGACAGCGTCGGTGACCGCCATGGTCATGCCACGGTCCTTGAAGGACCCGGTGGGATTGAGGCCCTCGACCTTCAAATGAACTGTGCAGCCGGTCCTCTCAGACAGCCGCGGCGCACTGAGCAACGGGGTGCCACCCTCGAGCAAGGTGATCGGGGTCCAATCCGGTGCCACCGGCAGCCGGTCACGGTAGGCTGCGATCAGCCCGGGCCACGGGGTATGCACGGCTTGCGATTTCGTCGAGCTCATTCGCTGGTTCCTTCCAAACGCAGCACGCTGTTGACTTCCTGGACGGCATCGTGATCAGCCAGCGCGGCAACGGTCTCGGACAATGCGGCATCGGTTGCCCGGTGAGTCACCACCACGATGCGGGCACCGCTGGGCTGACCCCCGTCTCCCACGATGCCTTCCTGGCGCACCTCGGCGATGCTGACCTCTCGCTTGGCGAATTCGGCTGCCACCGAGGACAACACACCGGGCCGGTCGGTGACGGTCATGCTGACGTAGTACCGGGTGGGGATGATGCCCATCGGAGCGATCGGCAGTTGGGCGTACTTGGACTCGCGCGGCCCACGACCGCCCTGCACGCGGTTGCGCGCGGCCATCACCAGATCGCCCATCACCGCCGACGCTGTCGGGGCGCCGCCGGCTCCCTGGCCGTAGAACATCAATCGGCCGGCCGCCTCCGCCTCCACGACAACGGCGTTGAATGCCCCGTTGACGGTGGCCAGCGGATGGCTCAGCGGGACCAGCGCCGGGTAGACCCGGGCCGAAACACGCTGCTGGCCATCACTTCCGGTCACACGCTCGCAGATCGACAACAACTTGATGGTGCAGCCCAGCGCCTTGGCCGATTCGAAATCCTCCGGGGTGATCTTGGAGATGCCCTCGCGGTAGACGTCGTCGGCGGTGACCCGGGTGTGGAAGGCGATGGACGCCAAGATCGCGGCCTTGGCGGCGGCGTCGTAACCCTCCACGTCTGCGGTGGGATCGGCCTCGGCGTATCCCAGGGCGCTCGCATCGGCCAGCGCGGAGCTGTAATCGGCTCCGGTAGAGGCCATTTCAGATAGGATGTAGTTAGTGGTGCCGTTGACGATGCCCGCAACGCGCAGCACGGTGTCACCGGCCAGCGATTGCGTGAGCGGGCGGATCACCGGGATGGCACCCGCGACGGCCGCCTCGAAATACAGGTCGACGTGGGCGCGCTCGGCGGCCTGCGCCAACTCGCCGGTGGACTGGGCCAGCAACGCCTTGTTGGCAGTCACCACCGACTTCCCGCCTTCGAGCGCCGTCAGGATCGCCTTGCGAGCCGGCTCCACCGGGCCCATGACCTCGACGACGATGTCGACGTCCTCGCGGGAGACCAGCTCCTCGACGTTGTCGGTGAGCATGTCCACCGGCAGGCCCCGGTCGGCGGAGACATTTCGCACTGCGACACCCCGCAGTTCCAGCGGGGCACCGATACGCGCCGCGAGATCAGGTGCGCTCTCCTGGATGATCCGAACAACTTCGCTTCCGACGTTGCCCAGCCCCAATACCGCTACACCAACCGGCTTCTCGGATGAACTCATTGGCTGTTACCTCACTTCCAGACTCAGCAGGTCGTCGACGGTCTCCCGGCGCAGGATCAGGCGGGCCCGCCCGTCGCGCACAGCCACCACGGCGGGTCGGCCGATCAGGTTGTATCGACTCGACATCGAATAGCAATAGGCCCCGGTGGCGGCGACTGCGAGCAGGTCACCCGGCGTCACGTCCTGTGGCACCCAGGTATCTCGGACGATGATGTCGCCACTCTCGCAGTGCTTACCGACGACGCGTGCCAACACCGGCGCCGCCTCGCTGGTGCGCGACACCAGGCGGATGTCGTACTCGGAGCCGTAGAGAGCCGGGCGGATGTTGTCGCTCATCCCGCCGTCGACGCTGACGTAGCGGCGGGTCTTGTCGGACCCGATCACGACGTCCTTGACGGTGCCGACCTCATAGAGCGTGACCGTACCCGGCCCGGCGATCGCGCGTCCCGGCTCGACGACCAGTCGCGGTGCGGGCAGGCCGACGGCCGCCGACTCGCTGCGCACGATCGCGCCGAGCTTGGCCGCGAGATCCTCAATCGGTGGCGGATCATCTTGTGGCAGATAGGAAATACCCAGTCCACCACCGAGGTCGACGACGGAGATCTGCGCAGTTTTGTCCACCCCGAACTCGGCGACGACGTCGCGCAGCAGGCCGATGACCCGGTGCGCGGCCAGCTCGAAGCCGGCCACATCGAAGATTTGCGAGCCGATGTGACTGTGCAGGCCGACCAGGCGCAGGTGATCGGTGGCGAACACCCGGCGCACCCCGGCTATGGCGGCTCCACTGGCCAGCGACAGGCCGAACTTCTGGTCCTCGTGGGCGGTAGCGATGAACTCGTGGGTGTGCGCCTCCACGCCGACGGTGACCCGCAGCAGGACGTCCTGCACCACACCGGCGTCGGCGGCGATGGTGTCGAGACGGTCGATCTCGGCCATCGAGTCCAGCACGATGTGGCCGACCCGCGCCTTGACCGCGGTCGTCAGTTCATCAAGCGATTTGTTGTTGCCGTGGAACGCGATTCGCTCCGCAGGGAATCCGGCGTGCAGCGCGACAGCGAGCTCGCCGCCGGTAGCGACATCCAGCGATAGGCCCTCCTGGTCCACCCAGCGCGCAATTTCACTGCACAGGAAGGCTTTCCCCGCGTAGTGCACATTGTGGCCGCCGCCGAATGCCGCGGCGATCTCGCGACAACGGCTACGGAAGTCGTCCTCGTCGATGACGAACAGCGGGGTGCCGTACTCGGCGGCCAGGTCGGCCACGGCCACACCGGCGATCGTCACCTCACCATCGGTGTCGCGAACAAGGTTGCGGGGCCACACATTCGGTGCGAGCAGCAGCGTATCGGCGGCGGTCTGCGGCCGCGCCGGGGCGCCGCCGTGGTGGATTTCCTCGGCGTGGCGCGGGCCGGCGGGGTGAGCGTTCACATCCGCTCCGGTGCGGACACGCCGAGGATCGTCAGACCGTTCGCGATCACCTGGCGGGTGGCGGCACACAGTGCGAGCCGGGCACGATGAAGGCTCTGCGGTGTTTCATCACCCATGGGCAGCACCCGGCACGAGTCGTAGAACCGGTGGTAGTCGCCGGCCAGGTCTTCGAGGTAGCGGCACACCCGGTGCGGTTCACGCAGCGACGCAGCGGAATTGAGCACCCGGGCGAACTCACCGAGATTGCGGATCAGTGCGCCTTCTTTGTCGTGGGTGAGCAGCTCCAGATTCGCGGTGTCGGGGGCCAGTCCGAGATCGGCGGCGTTGCGGGCCAGCGCCGAGAGCCGGGCGTGCGCGTATTGCACGTAATAGACCGGGTTTTCGCTGGATGCCGACGACCACAGCTGCAGATCGATGTCGATCGGAGTGTCCACCGAGGAACGGGTCAGCGAATACCGGGCGGCGTCCACCCCGATGGCATCGACCAGGTCGTCGAGGGTGATGACGGTCCCGGCTCGCTTGCTCATCCTCAGCGGCTGGCCGTCACGCACCAGGTTGACCATCTGGCCGATCAGCACCTCGACGGTGTCGGGGTTGTCGCCCAGTGCTGCGGCGGCAGCTTTGAGCCGCGCGATGTAGCCGTGGTGGTCGGCACCGAGCATGTAGATGCACAGATCGAAGCCGCGCTGGCGCTTGTCTAGGTAGTAGGCCAGATCGCCGGCGATATAAGCGGGCTGCCCGTCGCTCTTGATGACAACCCGATCTTTGTCGTCGCCGAATTCCGTTGTGCGCAACCAGGTTGCGCCGTCCTTCTCGTAGATGCTGCCGGTCTCGCGCAGCTTGGCGATGGCCTGATCGACCCGCCCGCTGGTGTGCATCGAATCTTCGTGGGTGTACACGTCGAAGTCGGTGCCGAACTCGTGCAGCGATTCCTTGATGTGGGTGAACATCAGGTCGACGCCGATCGAGCGGAACGTCTCCTTCTGCTCGTCGCCGGTCAGGCTCAGTGCATCGGGAGCCTTGGCCAGCACCTGGTCGGCGATGTCCTTGATGTAGTCGCCGGCGTAGCCATCCTCGGGAGTGGGTTGGCCGGTGGCCGCGGCGATCAGGGAGTTGGTGAACCGGTCGATCTGGGCACCGTGGTCGTTGAAGTAGTACTCGCGCACGACGTCGGCGCCCTGGGTGCTCAGCAGCCGGCCCAGCGCGTCACCGACCGCCGCCCAGCGGGTGCCGCCGATGTGGATGGGACCGGTCGGGTTGGCCGAGACGAACTCCAGGTTGATGTTGGTGCCGTCGAGCTCCGACGAGTTCCCGTAGCCCGCACCGGCGGCGAGGATGTTCTGCACGATGACGCCCTGCGCCGATGCCTCGATGCGCAGGTTCACGAAGCCGGGGCCGGCGACCTCGGCGGCGGCGATACCGTCGGCGGCGGCCAGTGCGACGGCCAGCCAACCGGCCAGCTCGCGGGGGTTGGCGCCGACCTTCTTGCCCACCTGCAGGGCCAGGTTGGTCGCATAGTCACCGTGCTCGGGATTGCGCGGACGCTCGACAGTCACCGTCGCAGGCAGGGCGGCGGGATCCAGGTCGTGCTCGGTGAGCACCGCGGCGGCGGTGTTCTTGAGCAGCTCGGCGAGGTCGGCGGGTGTCACGAGGGTCCATCCTATGGTCTGGCGTGGTCAGGGCCCGAATCCGCATCCCGGCGGGCAGGAGCGCAGCGACCGGGGAATCATCGCCGCGGGCACGGTCCGGGCAGTCGTTGAAATGCGTTAGGCTGTCGGAGCCCAATGGCGCAGCTGTAGGTGCGCCCCCGTAGCTCAGGGGATAGAGCGTCTGCCTCCGGAGCAGAAGGCCGCAGGTTCGAATCCTGCCGGGGGCACTCATGTTTGATGCAGGTCAAGGCCTATTTTGAGGCATACCGGGACCACCCGTAGCTATCTGACAGCTATGCGTTCTCGACGGCTTGGGTTCCTGGCAAATCGTTATTCGCCCCGCACTTCTCGTCGCAGAGCATTCAGTTCGCGCTCCAGCTTCATCACGGCGCGCATAGCCAACGGCCCAGGGGCCATCGCCTTGGCGAATTCGCGATGCACCGGGTTGCCCCGGTGCGTCTCCTCGACGACGGCTAGCGCCTCGATCAGTTCGCGGCTGATGACGGCGTCGGCGTCCAGGTCCAGACCAGCGTCTACGACCTCATTGAAGTCGGGTGCTTCGTCGCTGAAGAAGCCTGGCTCGGTGAACGGCCTAAACCTATGCAGTGCATCGCTGGCCGCGAGCGTCGCGTCAACTAACGCGCCGAGCAGGTTGGAATAGGCAACAGCGTTGGCAGCCTCGTCTCCCGATTCCACTGCGCTGTTGAGCTGATCGAGAGCGGTCTGGACGGCATCGCCGAGACTCCGAAATAGCGAACCCGATTCCTCTGTGGTCATACCGTTCAGGCTAGACGCGGCTCCCGACAGACCAGCCGAGATTTCTTGGGGGCATGCAGCCAGCTGCTAGCCGAACTATTTCGTCTTACGCGGCGGCGGCGGCGGAGGTGGCGGGGGCGGCGTAACGCGGCGCGCTCGCGGCGTAACGCCAAAAGGCGTCCGACCTCGTGTCTCCATATCGCCCCGCCTGGGCGGCGGCGTGCGGCCCGACTCCACTTCGCGCCTGGGCTTGGGCTTGTCTTCGGCCATTCCAGTACCTCCTTCGGTCGTCACTTTTGATTATCCGCTCCGGCGGCGGAATCGTTCTCCGATAGCGATGGCGGCGATCGCCACCGCCGCCGCGCCGAACACCGCCCCCGCGAGGGCGTCACCCGTGAGCCGAGAGATGATGCTCGCCGACGGCTGCTCTTGTTCGGGAGATGCCGGATCATCTGGCCGAATGAACTCGACCACAACAGCGTCGGCGCACTGGATCCACCGACCGGCGTTGTTCTTGATTTCCGTTAGGAACTCGCCGTTTTCATCGAGCTCCCAAGCGCTTTCGGCAAAGATCTCGCGGGCTCCTGTGTGGCTCGTATAGAACGATAATTCCCCAACGTAGCCGCCGAACCACTTGCCGTCCTTGGTGAGAACGCGGACATACCCTGCGACAGCTTCTTTCACGGCCCAGTCCCACGCTGTCGGGGTCGGGTTGTAGACGCGAAAATAGTCCCGGCAAGGTAGGTCTGGGCGCTGCCGCTTGACGACGTAGCCATGGTGCAGGACTGCGACAAAGGCGGGGAACACAAATATCAGGCCGAGTAGCACCAGGGCGACACGGACCGGATGGTCCACGTAAGTCGCTCGGCTACTGACGGTCTCGAACTTGACGAATGAGCCGAAGACTATGACGTAGAAAATCGCGAACAAGCCTGACGCAGCTAGGGATCGAAGGAGCCGCCTCGCTAGTTCACTGTCCTCGGGTATGGGGCCGCGAAACCTGGCCAGCAGTCCTTGATAGACAAATCCGGGAATGATGACCAAGAGCACGGTCAGTGCCTGATGCCACTCTGAGATCGGCGGCATATTTGCAAACCCCTATCGACTGAATTGTGTTGACGCGCAAAGGCGCGTCTAGCGACCGCCCGCGCTTCGGTACTGCAGGTCGGCGAAGTCAGCCTTTCGTTGGAGGTCGCTCTTGTACTCCAAGAACTGCAGTTCCAAGCGCATGATTGCGCGGGCGTTGAGGACCTGTACCGCACTCGCGCGGGCCATGTCGCGCTGCGCCTCGGGCTGGTCCTGGATGTCGGCCTCTACCGCTTCGATGGACGAGACCAACTCGCGGCTGATCACGGCACCTTGAGGTAGCTCAATTTGGCGCAGCTCATGCAACTCGCGCGTGTAGTCATCGTTCACATGTTCGATTCTAGGCTCGAAAACCGACGAAAATGCGTCTGGTCCGCTCAACCCTGTGACTCTGCTCAAACTCTTGGCGAACTCTTATCTCGTTGCCAGAGTTGGTGACGCCGTGCACTTTCCAGTGCTAAGTAGCTAGCCGATCCATGCGGGCCACAATCGAGTCGAGCGTGGCGGGTTTGCCCTCGGCTTTGAGCTGGCGGCTGGCTTCGGCGTAACGCTTCTCGGCGTCGCGCACCATCGCGGGCGCGATGTAGCTGGTGCCCTTGCGTTCGGGTACGGCGATGCACTTGCAGTTGTCGTGACCCTTCACTGCGGAGATCGCGGTTATGTAGATCGCGCCGCGGGTGGCCATGGTCAGGCACCAGTTGCAGGCACCTGCATAGTTCGTGTGTCGCCGGTAGCGGACACCCTCCGCGGCGGCGTTGTGTGCGACGGTGGCCCGCTGGGCGTCGACGACGCCGCGCTGGACAGTGCCTTGCAGTTGCGCCAGCGCGGTCTGGGTCGACGTCGCGGTGTTCACGGCCCAGCTGATGGACTGGCGGATCCGTTCGGCGGGCACCAGGTCGCCGGGTGGCACCGCGGCGGTGAAGGGTTCGTCGGGAGCCAGCATGTCGTACCAGGTGGTCGTCACGTCGGCCACAGCGGCGACGTGGCCGCCCAAGACGTCGGGCAAGTGCTCGGCCAGCGCGGCGATCACAGCCTGCCGGTCGGCGGGATCCCAGCCAATGAGGTTGGCGGTGACGATGCGCCATAGGTTCTCCACGTCCACGGCGGCGGCATCTTGCAAGCGTTGAAGTAGGGCCTGCAGTGCCTCGACAGCTTCGTCCAGCGCGGTCATTCCGCGGCCTCGCTGAAAGTCCCAGACTGCGGCGGAATGAGAGCGCCAATGCCAACCGGCTGGCCGACTGGGGCGGAGGGGGATCCCTCCCCTGGGGTGTCTTCGCAGGTCATCGCCCGACCATCGCCCTCGACGGCTCGGGGGGCGTAGCGGAAGCCAGCGGGCAGCGTCACCGGGCCAAGCCAGAGTGATCGCTCGGGTTCTCGTGCGCCCAGGCCGCGTCCAACCTTGGCTTGCCAAGCGGTCTTTTGCTTGTGACAGGCCTTGCAGACGCACTGAAGTTCGTCGGGATCATTGACGGTCTCCCGGCGTTGCAAGCCGCGGGCGGCGATGCCGATGATGTGGTCGAGCTCCTGGTAGTACCCGGTGCACCCTTCGTAGCGCAGCTGGCAGCGGTCGCCGTCGCGGCGACGGACAGCACGGCGCACCGCTTCGGCCACCTTGATGCCTGGCCGGTTACTGTCCCACGTCATCGCTTCCTCGTAACTGTTGTTGCACAACGTCTTTGAAAGGGGGGTTGTGCCCGGTCGCTGACTCTGGAGGGGAGGTATGCCGTCCAGTTCTGGGGTGCCAGCGACCGGGCTAGGTAGCGACGGCGGCAGCATCGAGCGGAGGAGCGGGCCGCTTGAGCGCCTGCCGTCGCCACGACTTAGGGTGCGACGGTCTTGTTGACCTTCACCACGGCGGCGGGGTGCGGGAAGCCGAATCCGATGCGGGCGGTGACCCTTACGGCTGTGCGGTCGCTGGTGAAGAACGCCGAACTGTCGAGCACCACCTGCACATCGCGACGGACCACCACGAACGTACGGTCCTTGGGGATGCCGTAGACGCTGCCATCGTTCGGTGCGTCGGGGCTCACCAGTAGCGGCACACCGGCCACGACTCGGCCACCGGGCACGGTGACATCGCGTTGCAGCAGGGGCTCGTTGGAGCCGGCGGCCTTCTTCAGCTTGGCCAGCGCGAGCGCGGTCTGGGGGTGGGTAACGAAGCTGTTCACCTGTGCCCCCACCGACTCCGCGGCGGTGATGGCTTCGAGGAACGCATCGACGTTGGCATACGCCGCGCCCGCGTAGGTCTCACTCGGCGTGATGCTGCCCAGGCCTGCGGGGCCGTTGACAGTCGCGGTTGCGAACCAGGCGCTGTCGACCTTGCGGACCAAGCTCTGCACCAGGCGTGCACCAATCACGGCGCTGGCCTCGGGCGAGGAGTCCTCGATCAGCTCGTTGGACAGAACCGACAGGGCCGCAACCTTCTTCGGGACAACGACTTCTTCATCGAAGTCGGCGTCATCGACGGGGATCTCGGTACCCTCGGGCACCCAGCTGGCGTCGGGATCGCCGGTGATGATCGGGATGCGGAATTCGGTGGCGTCGGTCTGTGCGACGGTGGAAGCCTGCATCGCCACGCTCTGCGTGGTGAGCGGCTGAACGATAAGCGGCCCAACCTGTTCGGGCCGCAGGATGCTGGCGGCGGTGGTGGTATTGGTAGCCACGGGAGTTGCCTTTCGAAAGCGAAGGAATGGGTTCGCCCCTTGTGGGGCCACCCGGTCCTCGCTGCGACAGCTCAGGCCGTGCGTTGCTCCAATAACCGATGGCAGTCAGCGGGCCAGTGGTGGCAGCTGCGACAGCCGCCGATCCACCGGCACCGCTGAGTATAGCTCTGTTGACCTAGCCTCGTTGTCCGCTGGCGTGCTCGGCGAACGTGCTGCCCCACGTCGGCCTGTTGTCGGATTCCTCACTGCTGCGAGTCTTTCCGGCCAGTGGGTTGGGCTGCGGCTTCCGGGGCAGGCCGAGCTCGGCGCGGGCACCGTCCATGGCGGCGGCTAGGCTGGCGTAGTCGATCGCGCCGCCCTCTCCCACATGGTCGGCTACCGACACACCCACCGCTTTGAGTAACGCTGGTTTGAGACCGATGGCTTCGGCCTCACGGGTCAGGACGCTGTCGTAGAAGCCATCCAGGCGCGCCTGCAGTGCATCGCGTTCGCCTTCGATGTCGGCCAGCTTCTGGCGCACGCCAGTCTTCTTGGGCTCGCCGTCGCCGTCGTCACTCGGGTTCGGCGGCGTGGTCTCGTCTACTTCGTCGTCGGCTATTTCGGCGGCGGTTACTTCGCCTGCGGTGGTGGTTGTTTCGGACATGGTTACTCTCCTTCTGTGGTTGGGTTTTGCAGCTCCAGCGCGGGCCAGCGCCGGTTGCGAACGTTGTCGGTCACGAACTGCACGCGGGTGCGCAGGTCGTCGGGCAGTACATAGCCCAGGTGCTCCAGCAGCGTGCGTTCCGCGGCGGTGGCGGGCCGGTGATAAGTCGGGCCGCGGTAGTGCCAGGATTCCCGGTAGTAGCGCACGTCGTTGTCCTGGGTGGAGTCCTCGGCGTCTTGGAGCTCGGCCGGCAGGCGGTCGAACACCAGCCAGCCGCGTGGATCGGGCTGTGGCAGTTGGGTTCCGATGGTGTCGGTCGGTGTAGTCATTGATTTGTCCCTTCTCTAGTGCTGGCTGTCGATCTCCGAAATCAGCTGCGCTAGCAGCGCATCCGGCTGCTCGTGGTAGGA
>FLQS01000053.1 GCA_900078375.1 uncultured Mycobacterium sp.
GCCAAGGACAGTGCCGGCGGCAACGGCTATTCGATCGATTTCCACATCGGCTTGACCGGCGCCCCGAACCCGTACGTGTATCCCGACAACCTGCCGCGGGTGAACGCCAAGGGTGGCCCCGGCGGCGGGCCCGGCTGCTGGCAGCCGGTCACCCACGACTTCTGGCCGGCACCGTTCCTGGTGGCCGACTACGGCGCCTCGCTCGCCCCGTACAACCACTTCGAACTCGGCCAGCCCCTGCTCACCGAGTACGTCTGGGGACGTCAGGTCGGCGAGAACACCATCAACCCCTGAGGTTGCACACCTCGGCCAATTCGCGCAACGCCGGGCGGGGATCCCAAGCCGGATCGCCGTCACCGAGCACCTGCACCACCACGTGGTCGGCACCGGCGTCGAGGTGTGCGGTCACCGCCGCCGCGGCCTGTTCCACCGAGCCCTGCCCGACGATGCGGCGTGCCAGCCGGTCCGAGCCGCCACGCACCAGATCTGATTCGTCGAAGCCCTGCCGCAGCCAGGAATTCCGATAGTTCGGCAGGCCCGAATAGACCTCGAGGTGCAGGTGCGCCCGGCGCAGCTGCTCCTCGGCGCTCTCCCCGACGACGACAGCCTGCTCGGACACGATCCACTTGTCCGGCCCCAGGATCTCCCGGGTGGTGGCGGTCTGTTCGGGCAGCACCAGATACGGGTGCGCGCCGTCGGCGTGCGTGCCCGACAGCTCGATCATCTTGGGTCCAAGGGCAGCCAGCAGGCGGGTGGGCCGTCCCGAACCCGGTTCGACGAACTCCGGCAGTCCCGCCATCCGGTCGAGATAACCGCGCATCGTGGCCAATGGCTTCTCGTAGGTGCCGCCGAGCATGTTCTCCACCAGCGGACCGTGGCTGACGCCGAGACCGAGGATGAACCGGCCCGGGTAGGTGGCGTTCAAGCTGCGGCCACCGCCTTCGGCGATCGTCGCCAACCGGGCGTGGATGTTCGCGATGCCCGTGCCCAGCACCAATCGCTGCGTTCCGGCCAGGAACACCGCCGACTGCACCATGGCGTCCTTCAGACCGACCTCCGGGATGAACAGCGAACCGTAGCCGAGCGCTTCGATCTCCTGAGCGACCTCGACGGCCGCCGGCATCGGCCAGCTCTCGCTGGCCCACCACACGCCGATACGCGACGGGAAGTCGATGGTCGGGCGATCAGTCACGGGCCACTCCTGGGTCAGTCGTCAGCAAGAGATTCGATGCGCAATGTGTCACCCGTCAGCATCGCGATCGAACTTCGGAGCTCTTCGGCGGGGGTGGGTGGCGGAAGCGGCTCGCGCGGACCGACCCGGAACGCGTCGACCATGAGTGCGGCGAATCGGCGCCAGGCACCGGGCGCGTGCTCGCGGGTGGCTTCGAGAACACCTGCGTCGGCCAGCAGCATCACGACGATGTCCCCAACTCCGATGTCCGGACGCAACATTCCGTCTTCTTGAGCGCGGGCGATGACCTGTCCGAGCTTCTCGATCGCCTCGGTGGCCCGCTGCTCGATCACCGAGCTGGCCGGAAACGCGGTGGTGAGTAGCGCACGCAGTCCGGGGTCGGAGGCCTGCAATTCGCACACCTCATACACAAGGTCCCGGAAGCCTTCCCAGGCCACCGGATTGCTCAGGGCCTTGTCGACGGCATCCTCGTAGGAAGTCATGTTGCGCTCGAACGCCGCGATCGCCAGATCGGTGCGGGTGGGAAAGCGCCGATACAGCGTTGCCACCCCGACGCCCGCGCTTCGCGCCACATCTTCCAATGGCACTGACAGGCCCTGCTCAGCAAACAGCCGAGCGGCCGCGGTCACGATCCGCTCCCGGTTGCGTTCAGCATCGGCCCGCAGTGGCCTGGATCGCTCCACACCCCGTTGTGCGCCAGGAATCACCGCTCCAGAATACGCCCCGAAGTGGAGGGTTACCACCAGTTGCGGTTAGGGTTGTGAGAAAGAAGTGGTGGGAACCCTCCACTTATCGAAAGGAGTGGAACCGTGGCTATCACCACAGTTCAGCGCCCCGCACACGCGCGTCACGCGCAGCCGAAGCAAGGCCTACGTGGGAATCCGTGGTGGATTCTCGCGGCCGTGTCGGTCGGCGTCATCATGGTCGGGCTCGACGCATCCGTCGTCGCCATCGCCAACCCACGCATCGCCACCGACCTCAACGCGTCGTTGTCGGACCTGCAATGGATCACCGACGCCTATCTATTGAGCCTGGCGTCGCTGTTGATTTTCGGCGGCAAACTCGGCGACATGTTCGGCCGGCGTCTGGTCTTCCTGATCGGCGTGGTCGGGTTCGCGGTCACCTCCGTCGGGATCGGCCTCATCGGATCGGTCGCCGGCGTGATCGCCATGCGCGCGTTGCAGGGGGTGTTCGGCGCGCTGCTGATGCCCAGCACGCTGGCGATCATTCGCAAAGCGTTCCCGAAGGAGAAGCTCAACACCGCTATCGGTATCTGGGGTGCCGCGACCGGGGTGTCGGTGGCCGCCGGACCTGTCCTTGGTGGTGTCCTGGTCGAGCACTTCAACTGGGAATCGGTCTTCTACATCAATGTGCCGATCGCGGTGGTCGCCGTGGTCATCGGTGCTGCGGCGATCGTCGAAAGCCGCAGTGACGAGAAGGCCCGGCTGGACGTGGCCGGCATCCTGACTCTGTCCGGCAGCCTGTTCCTGCTGGTGTACGGGCTGATCAAGGCTCCCGAGTGGGGCTGGCTGGACCCGCAGACCGTGGCCTTTCTGATCGGTGGCGTCGTGTTGATGGGCGCCTTCGTGATCGTCGAACGGCACGCGAAAGACCCGATGCTGCCGCTGCGGCTGTTCGCCAATCCGTCGCTGTCGATCGGTGCCGCGGTGGTCACCATCAACTTCTTCGCGCTCTTCGGTGCGCTGTTCTTCATGACGCTGTACCTGCAGAACTTGCAGGGCTGGAGCCCGGTGGAAACCGGGGTCCGGACCCTGCCGCTCAGCGCGGCGATGATGGTCATGGCTCCGTTGTCGGGTGTCATCACCGAGCGGTTCGGCCCGCGACCGGCGATGGTGACCGGCTTGCTGGGTGTCGCCGGCGGCCTGGCATTGCTCAGCCAGCTGCAGGCCGATTCCGGCTACGGCGCGATCTGGCCGGCCTTCGCGCTGCTGGGCACCGGCGTTGGCCTGGTGCTGACCGCGAGCTCGGATGCCATCGTCGGCAACGCACCAGTCGACGATGCCGGGGTGGCCGGCGGTATCCAGAGCACGTCAGTGCAACTGGGCGCCGTGCTGGGCACCACGATCCTTGGCTCGGTGCTGTCCAGCAAGGTCGGCTCGACCCTGGTCGACAAGCTGGCCACCGCGGGCACCCCGGTGCCGATCGCCGAAAAGTTGTCTCCGGCAAAGGAATTGGTGTCCAAAGGGTTGGCTCCGTCGATCCCCGGCGCCCCGCCACAGCTGACCGCCGCGATCGCCAGCGGTAGCCACGAGGCGTTCATGGCCGGCCTGCAGCTGTCGATGTGGGTTGGCGCCGCCGCCGCGGCCGTCGGCGCGGTGCTGGCGCTGTTCGTCCGGCGCGGCCAGAGTTAGGGCTGGCATAGATTCGGGACGTGATAACGCAGCCCGTTGCGGACGGCCTCTTCCGCGGACTGGCCGAGCTGGAGCGGACCGAACGGGGCTGGCTTCCGCACCGGTTGCCGCGCCGCGCTCGTGAGCAGTCTGCCGACGCCCAGCTGGCGGCCGTGGAGGCCCAACCGTCCGG
Organism: uncultured Mycobacterium sp.; assembly: GCA_900078375.1. Taxonomy (GTDB): domain Bacteria; phylum Actinomycetota; class Actinomycetes; order Mycobacteriales; family Mycobacteriaceae; genus Mycobacterium. The sequence continues at coordinate 3,737 of FLQS01000053.1, forward strand.
CGTTCGCCTGGCCTTCCGCACCAGCTCGACGGTGATCGAGCTCGACATGCTGCGAACACGCACGGTGCTGGCGGGTGTGCCTGAACGCCCTGACGGCACGGTTGACCTCCTTATCGACGGCAAGCTGGCTCGCCAGGCGCAGACCAGCGGGGGCGACACCGTGCTGGTGGATCCGGTCTCGGGGCGCACCGAGATTCAGCACGGCTCCGCCGCGACCGTTCGGTTCGCCGGGTTGGCTGCGAACGAGAAGGACGTCGAGATCTGGTTGCCGCACTACGAGCGCATCGAGGTAGTCGCGCTGCGCACGGACGCACCGCTTGCGGTGGCACCGACTGGACGCCGTCCGGTTTGGCTGCACCACGGAAGCTCGATCAGCCAGGGTTCCAACGCTGCCAGCCCCAGCACGACGTGGCCGGCCGTGGCAGCCAGCCTGGGCGGGGTCGATGTGATCAACCTCGGGCTGGCCGGCAGCGCAATGCTCGATCCGTTCACCGCGCGCGCCATGCGGGACATCGAGGCCGACGTCATCAGCGTCAAGATCGGCATCAACCTGGTCAATGCCGACGTCATGCGACTGCGGGCCTTCGAACCCGCGGTCCACGGCTTCTTGGACACCATCCGTGACGGCCACCCGGGAGTTTCGTTGCTCGTCGTGGGGCCGCTGTACTGCCCCATCCACGAACACACCCCCGGTCCGGGCGCCTTCGATCCGTCCGCGCTCGCTGCGGGACAGCTCAGATTCCGGGCCACCGGCGACCCGGCCGAGATCAGGCAGGGCAAGTTGACCCTGTCCGTCATCCGGGAGCGCCTCCGCGACATCGTGCGATCTCGCGCCTCCAACGACGCCCACCTGGACTACCTCGACGGCCACGACCTCTACGGTCCGCGCGACTTCGCCGAACGTCCGCTGCCCGACAACCTTCACCCCGACGCGGCCACCCACCAGATGATCGGCGAGCGCTTCGCCCGCCGCGCATTCTCGTCACGCTGACTGCGGTCTCGCTGGGTGAAGTTCCGCACCAAGTCGACGGCTGCGCCCGTGGCAGACTCGTTCGCGTTCTGGAATCTGGGCACGTAGAGGAGCGCCAATGAGCAGCGACGTCAGCTTCGACCTTTCGTCGGTGTTCCGTACTGTCGCGCAAACCCTGCCGGATCGCGAGGCGCTGATCTGGCGTGATCAGCGCTGGACGTATGCGCAGCTGGACGCCCGTATCGATGGTGTCGCGCACTACCTCGCCAGCCAGGGGCTGGGCTGTCACACCGAGCGTGACCAGCTGGCCCCGCATGAGTCCGGCCAGGATCACCTCGGGCTGTACCTGCGCAACGGCAACGAGTACCTGGAGGCGATGGTCGCCGGCTACCGGGCCCGCGTCGCGCCGTTCAACGTCAACTACCGCTACGTCGAGGAAGAGCTCCTCTACCTGCTCACCGATTCGGCGGCCAAGGCGCTCGTTTACGGCGCCGAGTTCGCCCCGTACGTCGCCTCCATCCGCGACCGGCTGCCCGAGCTGCGGGTGCTGATCCAGGTCGCCGACTCGTCCGGCAACGACCTGCTGCCGGGCGCGGTGGACTACGAATCGATCATCACCACGCCCGCGCCGACCAGCGGTATGCCCACCCCGAGCGGCGACGACCTGTACATCCTCTACACCGGTGGCACCACCGGCATGCCGAAGGGCGTGCTGTGGCGTCAACACGACATCTTCATGTCCGCAATGGGCGGCCGTCCGTTCGGATCCGACACCTCCCTGGCGTCGTACGAAGAGCTCGCCGAGCAGGCCCGCACCAACGCCGGCTTCCGGTCGATCCTGATGATCCCGCCGCTGATGCACGGCGCGGCGCAGTGGGCCGCGTTCAACATGTTCAGCACCGGCGGCTGGATGGTACTGCCTGACGATGTCGACCGTATGAACGCTCCGGCGGTGATGCGGCTGGCCGAACGTGAACGGGTACTGAGCATTCCGGTCGTCGGCGACGCGATCGCCCGGCCGCTGCTCGATGAGATCGAGACCGGTCAATATGACCTGTCCGGCCTGGTGACGATCACCAACGGCGGTGCGCCGCTGTCGCCGACGGTTCGCGAGCGGCTGCTGGCCGCGTTGCCCAACCTGATGGTGCTCGATGCGGTGGGTGCATCCGAGACCGGTATGCAGATGACGACAATGGCGGCCAAGGGCGTCGAGCAGAAGGCCGCCACGTTCACTCCCCAGCACGACACCGCCATCATCTCGGCGGATTTCAGCCGGGTGCTCGCCGCCGGCGACGGCGAGGGCTGGCTGGCCCGGCGGGCCTACGTGCCACTGGGTTACCTCGGCGACGCCGAGAAGTCGGCGCGCACCTTCCCCACCATCAACGGGGTCCGCTGGTCGGTGCCCGGCGACAAGGCCCGCTTCCTGGCCGACGGCCAGATCGAGCTGCTGGGCCGCGATTCGGTGACCATCAACTCCGGCGGGGAAAAAATCTTCGCCGAAGAGGTCGAGCGCGCGGTCGCCAGCCATCCGGCGGTGTACGACGTCGTCGTGGCCGGGCGCCCGTCCGAACGGTGGGGCAGCGAGGTGGTGGCCATCGTGCAATTCGCGGAGGGCTGCAGCGCCACCGACGACGAGCTCACTGACGCCTGCCGCGCCCACATCGCGCAGTACAAGCTGCCGAAGGCCTTCATCCGGACCGAGAAGGTGCTCCGCTCACCCGCGGGCAAGGCCGATTACCGCTGGGCCAAGGACCTGGCCGTCGAAAGCCTTGCCGCGCAGGGCTAATTCGCCGCGGACTGAGTCCGCGACCGTAACGTCACGGCGGAAAATCAGCCCGAAGCCCGCCATGGCGTTACTCTCGGCGCCGAGTCGACGGGCTAGACCTTCATGTAGCCCTTGTCGGCCGGGATCTGGGCCGCCGTCAACAACGCCGAGGCATCGCTGGCCAGGAACAGCACCACCTCGCTGACCTGATTCGGCGCGATCAGTGACTCGGTGGGCAGCGCACCCGGCGAAAAGCTGTACACGTAATGCGGGTGCTTCTCGAACATCGAGTACATCGACAGGTCGTTACCCAGCGCGGTGTCCACACCGTAGGTGTGCACCGAGTTGACCCGGATCCCGAATTCACCCAGCTCCAATGCCAACGAATTCGCCAGTCCCACAACGCCGAACTTGCTGGCGCAGTAGTGACCCGCGCCGGGAACGGATTTGATTCCCGCCGAGGAACTGATCGCGATGATCGACCCACCGTTGCCCGCCTCGATCATCGCCGGGACGGTGGCCTGCACGGTATTGAAGAATCCGGTGAGGTTGATGTCGATGACCTCCTGCCACTGCTCGGCAGGGATCTCCCAGGCCCGGCCCCAGCTCATCACCCCGGCATTGGCGACGACGACGTCGAGGCGGCCGAATTGTTCGATGGCGCTGGCGATTACCCGCTTCTGCCCGTCGTGGTCACGCACGTCGACCCGGTCGGCGCTGATCTTGACACCCTCGTCCTCGACCAGCCGGACGGTCTCGGCGAGGTCTTCGGGCGTTGCCGGTTCATAGCCGATGTGGTTGCCCACCGGCCCGCAGGCGTCGACGGTGACGATGTCTGCCCCGGCGCGGGCCAACCGGACACAGTGGGCGCGGCCCTGACCCCGGGCTCCGCCGGTCACATAGGCGACTTTGCCCTCCAGCGGGCGTTCAGCTTTCACCGCCACACCATACGTTCCGGGGTTTGGTGAATGGTCAGAAATCCGGCAACTTGATCAGGTCGGCCCGAACCGGGCACCGCCGTCGGCGTGGTACCAGCCCGACGCGGCCTGCGTTCCACCGTCGACGTGAAGCGTCTGGCCGGTGATGTAGCGCGACATGTCAGAGGCGAGAAATACTGCCGCCGAGGCGATTTCGTCGACATCCCCGAGGCGGCCAAGCGGGACGGCCTGACTGAGCTCAGGTCGGATCCCGTCCGGAGACAGCGCCAGCAGGCCCTCGGTGATGGTGATGTCGGGGGCGATGGCGTTGACCCTGATGTTGTGCGGCGCCAGCTCGAAGGCCGCGGTCCTGGTGTAGTTGATCACCCCGGCCTTCGCCGCGGAGTAGGCCGCGTAGCCGGGTGCGGCGCGGACGCCCTCGATCGACGTCAGCGAGATGACACTGCCGCCGCGCCCGTCGGCGACCAGCTGCCGGGCGACCCGCTGCGTGCACAGCAGCACGTGGCGAAGGTTGGCCCTGTACAAGGCATCCCAACCGTTCTCCGTGGTATCCAACAGCGGTGAGGCGAACACACCGCCGGCGTTGTTGACCAGGATGTCCACCGGTCCGAGTTCGTCGCGGGTGCGGTCCAGTGCGGCGTCGACCTGCTCGGCGTCACGGACGTCGGTGACGATCCCGAGCACACCCAGCTCGGCCGCGGTCGCCGCGCAGCTGTCGACGTCGCGTTCCCAGATCGCGACCTTGGCTCCGAATTGCGCCAGACCGGCGGCAATTCCACGCCCGATGCCCGTCCCGCCTCCGGTCACGACCGCCACCCGGTCGGTCAGCAGGATGTCCGACGGCGCGATCGTCATCGGACTAACCGGTCCGCGTCGGCGTCAGAATGTCGTCGGCGAAACGGGCGATGCCGTCCAGGGCTTCCCTGGTGCGCCGCCAGGGCATGACGATCATCCGGTCGATCCCGGCGTCGGCCGCCCGCGCGATGTCCTCGGGTGAATCAGCCGGCGCCGATGTGGTGACCTCGGGCTTGCCGGTGCGGCCGTGTTCGGCCCACAGCGCCGACAGTTTCTGCACCGACCCGGGGATCTGGTCCAGGGTGTGGTTCATCGGGATCCAGCCGGATCCGAAGCGCGCCACCCGCCGCAGGGCGGGCAGGCCGTCGCCGCCGACGTGGATCGGTGGCCCGCCCGGCTGCACCGGCTTGGGTTCGAACGCGACGGCGTCGAAGTCGAAGAAGCGGCCGTGATGGGCGATGGTCGGCTCGGTCCACAGCGCCCGGCACACTTCCAGCGCCTCGTCGACCCGGGCGCCGCGGGTGCTGAAGTCCAGCCCGGAGGCGTCCCACTCCTCACGCAGCCAGCTCGCCCCGATCCCGAAGTCGAACCGGCCGTTGGAGACGATGTCCAACGTGGTGGCGGCCCGCGCGCTGACGAACGGATGCCGCAACCCGATGTTGTAGACGTAGGTGCCCATCCGGATCGTGCTGGTCTGACCCGCCAGATACGACAGGTAGGCGATCGCGTCGTACATCGGGGTCTGCGACGGGATGGGCGGATGGCTGTCGCCGTGATGCGGGCTGCCCGACATCTCGGCAGGCAGCACCAGGTGCTCGGGCAACCAGACCGACTCGTACCCCAGCTCCTCGGCCCGCACGGTCAAATCACGCCACAAGCCGGGGTGGACGCCACCCAGCGGAATCCCGAACTTCACAGCGCGGATGTTACGCAGCCGGACTCGCGTTCGGAAGTACTACTCTCAGTTTCGGAGAGCGTGATTCTGCACCGTCGTCCCAGTAGCGTCTGAGCCATGACGGCGAGGTGGTGGAAGGTCCGCTACGCCGCCGCACTGGTCTTGGCCCAGATTCTGGCGGCCGTCGAACTCACCGCGCTGGTGATGCCGCTGCGCCACGATCTGGTCGACTCGGTGGACACTCTGTTCCAGGCCGACACCCTGATCGCTGCGATCGTCCTGTCGGTCTTCGGCATCGCCGGCGTCATCGTCTACGCCGTCCTGGTCGTCGAGTACAAACTGCGCTGGTTCACTGCCGGCGAGCCGCCCGATGACAAGGACCGGTTGTTCGTCGAGCGGTTTCTGCGCAACCAGGCCGCGGTGCTGGCGGCAATCTGGGGCCTGAGCGCCATCGTGCTGCTCGTCATCAACCTCGACGGTGGCGCGCCGGCAGCCTGGCTGATCGGGATGACTCTGCTGTTGGGTGTCACCACATCGACGGGTGCGTCGCTGTTGTTCATTCAGCGGCCGATGCGCCCGATCATCGCCGCCGCGACCCAACTCACCGGCCGCGACACGGCACCGGGGGTGCTCTCCCGGCTGCTGCTGATGTGGCTGATGAGCAGCGCACTGCCGACCATCGGTCTCGCCGTGGTGGTGATCATGCGATCCAACGGCTGGATCATCCAGAAGACCGCCTCGCTGGAGATCCCGGTGATCGTGCTCGCGGTGATCTCGGTATTCGTCGGGCTACGCGGGATGGCCATCGTCGCGGTGTCCATCTCCGATCCGGTGCACGACGTCGTGGCCGCGATGGCCGAGGTCGAGCGCGGCCAGATGACGACCCGGGTCGACGTGTACGAACGCTCCGAGATCGGCCGGCTGCAAAGCGGTTTCAACCGAATGGTCGCCGGGCTGGCCGAACGTGACCGACTGAAAGATCTGTTCGGCCGCCACGTCGGCACGGACGTGGCGCTGCGCGCGGTCAAGGACTCGGACACGCTCACCGGCGAGGTACGCGAGGCCGCGGTGCTGTTCGTCGATCTCGTCGGGTCCACTCAGCTGGCCCAGAGCCGGTCACCTGCCGAGGTGGCCGAGGTGCTCAACCATTTCTTCCAGATCGTCGTGGCCGCGGTCGACGAGCGCCACGGGCTGATCAACAAGTTCCAGGGTGACGCCGTCTTGGCGGTGTTCGGCGCGCCACTGGCCAGTGCGCAGCCTGCCGCCGACGCGTTGGCCACGGCTCGCGCATTGACCGCCGCGCTGCGCCGCCTGCCTGTGGTGGACTTCGGTATCGGGGTGTCCGCGGGGCCGGTGTTCGCCGGCAACATCGGCGCCGAGCACCGCTACGAGTACACCGTGATCGGTGACGCGGTCAACGAGGCTGCGCGACTGGCCGATCGGGCCAAAGACTTCGACGCGCGTGCCCTGTGCTCGGACGTCGCGCTGATGAAAGCCGATGCGGCCGAACGCACGCACTGGACCGAGTGCGCCTCGGAGGTGCTGCGCGGCCGGCTCGAGCCCACCCGGATGTCGGCGCCCACCGCCTGAATTCCCCCTTGTGCGTCTGCCGCGATTGGGTGAAGGGTGGTTCCTGTACCCAATCTGCGCGCCTACGCGCGCGGGGGAAGGTCTGTCATGGCTGACAAGACAAACTCTTCAGTGGCCGCCCGATCGGTTCCGGCCGCGGACAGTCCGGCCGCCGTCCGCAACGTCGTGCTCGTCGGCCCTTCCGGCGCCGGCAAAACCACCCTCGTCGAGGGGCTGCTGGTCACCTCCGGCGTGCTGTCGCGACCGGGTTCGGTCGTCGACGGCACCACGGTGTGCGATTTCGACGACGCGGCCATCCGCCAACAGCGCTCGGTCGGGCTCGCGCTGGCGCCCATTCCGCACGACGGCATCAAGGTCAATCTGATCGACACACCCGGCTACGCCGACTTCGTCGGCGAACTGCGGGCAGGCCTGCGGGCCGCGGAATGCGCGCTGTTCGTCATCGCCGCCAACGAGGGCATCGACGAAGCCACCCGCGCGCTGTGGCACGAGTGCGACGACGTCGGCATGCCCCGCGCCGTGGCGATCACCAAGCTGGACCACGCCCGGGCCAACTACGGCACCGCGCTGCGCGCCACCCAGGATGCCTTCGGCGACAAGGTGTTGCCGCTCTACCTGCCGACCGAGAACGGTTTGGTCGGGCTGCTCTCGGGCAGCCAGTACGACTACCGCGACGGCACCCGGACCGTGCACCCACCCGACGAGGCGTATGCCGAGGCGATCGAGGAGCACCGCGGCACCCTGATCGAAGGCATCATCGAGGAGTCCGAGGACGAATCCCTGATGGAGCGTTATCTCGGCGGCGAGGTGATCGACGAGGCCGTCCTGATCGACGATCTGGAGAAGGCCGTCGCCCGCGGCTCCTTCTTCCCGGTGATCCCGGTGTGTAGCGCCAGCGGGGTGGGCACCTACGAACTGTTGGAGGTCGCCACCCGCGGCTTCCCGTCCCCGCCCGAACACGTTCTGCCCGAGGTCTACAACCCGCACGGCGTAGCACGTCCTGGGCTGTCCTGCGATCCGGACGGACCGCTGCTGGCCGAGGTGGTCAAGACGACGTCGGACCCCTATGTCGGCAGGGTCAGCCTGGTCCGGGTGTTCTCCGGAACCATCAGGCCTGACACGACAGTTCATGTGTCAGGCCATTTTTCGGCCTTCTTCGAGGCGAATACCCACGCCGAGCACGACGAGGACGAGCGGATCGGCACGCTGTCGTTCCCGCTGGGCAAGCAGCAGCGGCCGGCCACCGCGGTGGTGGCAGGCGATATCTGCGCGATCGGCCGGCTGACCCGCGCCGAGACCGGAGACACGTTGTCCGACAAGGCCGATCCGCTGTTACTCAGGCCGTGGACCATGCCCGAGCCGTTGCTGCCGGTGGCGATCCAGGCCCGCGCCAAGACCGACGAGGACAAGCTGTCGGTCGGGTTGCAACGGCTGGCCGCCGAGGATCCGACACTGCGCATCGAGCAGAACCCGGAGACGCACCAGATCGTGCTGTGGTGCATGGGCGAGGCCCACTCCGGCGTCGTGCTCGACGCGCTGGCGAACCGCTACGGCGTCAACGTCGACACCATCGACGTACGAATCCCGTTGCGCGAGACCTTTGGTGGGCCGGCCAAGGGCCACGGCCGCCACGTCAAGCAGTCCGGCGGTCACGGCCAGTACGCGGTGTGCGATATCGAGGTGGAGCCGCTGCCCGAGGGCGGCGGCTTCGAATTCGTCGACAAGGTCGTCGGCGGCGCGGTGCCACGGCAGTTCATCCCCAGCGTGGAGAAAGGCGTCCGCGCCCAGATGGACAAGGGGGTGCACGCCGGCTATCCCGTCGTCGACATCCGGGTCACCCTCGTCGACGGCAAGGCGCACAGTGTCGACTCCTCCGATATGGCGTTCCAGATGGCGGGCGCGGCGGCGTTGCGGGAGGCCGCGGCCGGCACCGGGATCAATCTGCTCGAGCCCGTCGACGAAGTCACCATCGAGGTGCCCGACGATCTCGTCGGCGCGGTGCTGGGCGACCTGTCCGGCCGCCGCGGCCGGGTACTGGGCACCGAGCAGGCGCGAGAGAACCACACTGTGGTCCGGGCCGAGGTGCCGCAGGTGGAGCTGACCCGGTATGCCATCGATCTGCGCAGCCTGACCCACGGCTCCGCGTCGTTCACCCGATCGTTCGCCCGCTACGAGGCGATGCCCGAGGCTGTCGCCGCGAAGGTGCAGGCCTGATCGTCGGGTGGCCGCGCGGTAACGTCATTCTCATGACCGCACCGCGCTCGCTTCGGGAGTTGTTCGACCAGCTCGGCCTGCACGCCGTGGCGTCCGAGGACGGCACGTTCGTCATGGAGATGCCGGTGGACGAACGCACCACCAACACCGCGGGCGGACTACAGGGCGGGCTGATCGCCACCATGGCCGACGTGGCCGCGGGACAGCTTGCCTCCCAAGCCACTCCGTTCGGGTTCGGCATCGCCACCACCGACCTGTTCGTCCGCTATCTGCGGCCGATCAAGGTCGGACCGGCCCGCGCGGTGGCCAAGATCCTGCGCACCGGCAAGCGCTCGGTGGTGGTCCAGGTCGACATCCACCGCGGCGAGGACAACGAGCTGGCCGCGACCGCCACGATCAACTTCGCCGCGGTCTGAGTCTCGAGCCCGCCCACAACGCACCCTGGCGTTCGGCGACTATGTATGGTTACATACATAATCATGACGAGCCCGCGCGACCGGATGGTCGCTTCCGCCGCACTGTTGATCCGCGAACGCGGAGCGCAGTCGACGGCGATCGCCGATGTCCTGGCGCACAGCGGAGCGCCGCGCGGCTCGGCCTATCACTACTTCCCCGGCGGCCGTACCCAATTGCTCTGTGAGGCGGTCGATTACGTGGCTGACTTCGTCGCAGCCCGAATGGCGAAGGCAGGCAGTGGCCTTGAGGCGCTCGACGGCCTGGCGCGGTTCTACCGCAAGAACCTGATCGAGACCGACTACCGCGCCGGCTGCCCGGTGCTGGCCGTCGCCATCGAATCCGGCGAGCCGGGCCAGCCCAACCCGGTGCTCGACCGGGCTGCCGCGACATTCACCCGCTGGAACGACCTGATCGCGCAGCGGCTCATCGCCGACGGCATCGCCAAGGACCGCGCCGAGGACCTGGCCGTGTCCATGACCGCCGGTCTGGAAGGCGCGATCGTGCTGGCCCGCGCGACGCGCGATATCAAACCGCTCGACACCGTTCACCGGCAACTGCGCGATCTGCTCGAGGCCGAGTAGCCCGACGAGAGGAAGTCCCGTGTCCGCTGACTGGCAACCCACCGCCTGCATCCTCTGCGAATGCAACTGCGGCATCGTGGTGCAGACCGAGGGCCGCACGCTGGCCCGTATCCGCGGGGACAAGGACAACCCGGCCTCGCAGGGCTACACCTGCAATAAGGCACTGCGCCTTGACCACTACCAGAACAACCGCGCCCGGCTGACCTCGCCGATGCGCCGCCGGGCCGACGGCAGCTACGAGGAGATCGACTGGGGCACCGCGATCACCGAGATCGCAGCGGGGTTTCAGCGGATCGCCGACACCCACGGCGGAGACAAGATCTTCTACTACGGCGGCGGCGGGCAGGGTAACCACCTCGGCGGCGCGTACAGCAGCTCCTTCCTCAAGCTGCTCGGCTCGCGCTACCGGTCCAATGCGCTCGCCCAGGAGAAGACCGGCGAGAACTGGGTGGACGTCCAGTTGTACGGCGGGCACACCCGGGGCGAGTTCGAACACGCCGAAGTGTCGGTGTTCGTCGGCAAGAACCCGTGGATGTCCCAGAGTTTCCCGCGGGCCCGCACGGTGCTCAACGACATCGCCAAGGATCCCGGCCGCTCAATGGTGGTCATCGACCCGGTGGTCACCGACACCGCCAAGATGGCGGACTTCCACCTGCGGGTGAAACCCGGCACCGACGCCTGGTGCCTGGCGGCGCTGGCCGCGGTGCTGGTGCAGGAAAACCTCTGTAACGAAGCCTTTCTCGCCGAGCACGTGCACGGCGCCGACGAGGTGCGCGAGGTGCTGCAGACGATTCCGGTCGGCGAGTACGCCCAGCGCAGCGGTGTCGACGAGGAGTTGTTGCGCGCGGCCGCGCGCCGCATCGCCGCCGCCGATTCCGTCGCGGTCTTCGAGGACCTCGGTGTGCAGCAGGCACCGAACAGCACCTTGTGCTCCTACCTCAACAAGCTGCTATGGATCCTGACCGGCAGCTTCGCCAAACGTGGTGGGCAGCATCTGCATTCGTCGTTCGCGCCGTTGTTCAGCCTCAGCGGCGTCGGACGCTCCCCGGTGACCGGATCCCCGATCATCGCCGGCCTGGTGCCGTCGAACGTTGTGCCCCAAGAGATCTTGACCGACCACCCCGACCGGTTCCGGGCCATGCTCGTCGAGAGCGCCAATCCGGCCCACTCCATCGCCGATTCCGGGAACTGCCGCGCCGCGTTCGAATCCCTGGAACTGCTGGTGGTGGTCGACGTGGCGATGACGGAGACGGCCCGGCTGGCCCACTACGTGCTGCCCGCGGCCACCCAGTTCGAGAAGCCCGAAGCCACGTTCTTCAATTTCGAGTTCCCGCGCAACGAGTTCCACCTGCGCCACCCCCTGTTCGAGCCGGTGCCCGGCACGCTGGCCGAGCCCGAGATCTGGGCGCGGCTGGTGCGCGCGCTGGGCGTGGTCAGCGACGAGGACCTGCGCCCGCTGCGCGAGGCCGCCGACCAGGGGCGAGACGCCTACACCCAAGCGTTCTTCACCGAGCTGGCCGCCAATCCGGCGCTGGGCAAGGTGCTGCCCTATGTGCTCTACGAAACGCTGGGCCCGACCCTGCCCGATGGGCTGGCCGGCGCGGCAGCGCTGTGGGGACTGGCCCAGAAGGCCGCCGTCGCCTACCCCGACGCGGTGCGGCGGGCCGGGCATACCGACGGTAACGCGCTCTTCGACGCGATCCTGACCAGCAAGTCGGGCGTGACATTCAGCGTGCACGAGTACGCCGACGACTGGACCCTGATGGGACACTCCGATCACAAGATCAAGCTGGTGATCCCGGAGATGCTCGACGACATTCGCGCGCTGACAGACGACACTGCGGAGCTGACCAGCGTGGAATTCCCGATCGTGCTGTCCGCCGGCGAGCGGCGCGCGTTCACCGCCAATGACATCCTCCGGGATCCGTCCTGGCGCAAGCGCGACGCCGACGGCGCGCTGCGGGTCAGTGTCGAGGACGCCGAAGCCCTCGGCCTGGTGGACGGCGCCCGCGCGCGCATCACCACCGCCGCGGGCAGCGCCGAGGCTGTCGTCGAGGTCAGCGAGACAATGCTGCCGGGGCATGCCGCCCTGCCCAACGGTTTCGGCCTCGACTTCGTCGACGCCGAGGGCCAGACCCGCGTGCCCGGCGTCGCCCCCAACGCGCTGACCTCCAGCGACTGGCGCGACCCCTACGCCGGGACGCCGTGGCACAAGCACGTCCCTGCGCGCATCGAGGCGGTGCCGGCCGGCCTCGTCGCGGCCGGATAAGCCGTGGCCCGCCGAGCGGGCAATCAAATAAATTGGTTGATTTATTGCGGCCCGTGGTCGAATCCCGTTATGTTGCAGGCAGCATCACCACCTGCGACGGGAGCACAGCCACGATGAAGCATGACTACGAGGAGATGAAGAGGGCGGCCGAGCCCTTCATCAAATTCGAGAAGGACGTCGCTAATCGGATCGCTTACATCACCTTCGATCGGCCCGACGAGCTGAACTCGACCACCATGGGAATGCGGCAGAACTTCGCCGACATGATTCACAAGTGCAATGTCGACGACGACGTCAAGGTCGTGGTGATCCGCGGTGAAGGAAACGACTTCGGCAGCGGCGGTGACCTGCCCGAGCAGCGAGAGATGCTGGAGAACCCGGGAACGTCTCTGCTGCATGAACTTTCGATCAATGATGACAGCGTGAAGTACCCGCCCGGTGACTCCTACCGCTACCTTTACACTCTCACCGATCACTACGCCAAGGCCCGCGCCGGCAACCGCCCGCTCCAGGAGTGCAAGAAGGTCACCATCGTGGAGGCCAAGGGATATTGCTACGGCTGGCACTTCTACCAAGCCGGTGATGCGGACCTCGTGGTGTCCTCCGACGATGCATTGTTCGGTCACCCGGCCTTCCGGTACGTCGGCTGGGGCCCCCGACTGTGGTGGTGGGCAGAGACCATGGGTTTGCGCAAATTCTCCGAAATGCTCTTCACCGGAAGACCGTTCACCGCCAAGGAGATGTACGAGTGCGGGTTCATCAATAGCGTGGTCCCGCGGGAACAGCTAGAGGCCGAGACGCTCAAGTATGCGATGGCCTGCTCGAAGACCCGTCCCACCGACACCGTCGTGGTGCAGAAGACCTTCCTCGAGCTCTACAAGCAACACAAGGGTGAGTACTTCGGCAGCCTGCTGACCGGCGTGGTCGAGGGAATGCTGCCGATGATGACCAACGACCGCGACAACTACCCCGACCTGACTGAGGGCACCTTCGAGAAGGGTCTGAACAACGTCGTCAAGGACAACGACCTCAACTTCCCACCGGAATGGCGGCTGAGCCACTCCGGACGGAAGAAGCCCTGACCTGACCGTCACGGGCGGCGCCATCGAGGCGAGCTACCGGCGCCTCCCACAGCCCCACCAGGGCGGTGACCAGCTCCTCGGCGACCATCGACCAGCTCGAACTTGCCGACGGTCGACTACGGTCGCGCTCGCCCTCGATCTCGGCGCAGGTGTGCATCAACAGATTCCGCGCCATCGTCCAGCGGCCGGCCCGAACGCGCTTCGGCTGATCGGGCAGGGTTCGGTTGATTCCACGGACCGTTTTCAGCATGAGCTCGGACGTCATCGCGTCGGACCCCACCAGATCCCGACAGGCGGGGTCGGCCATCACCTGGGCCGCGAAACGTGCGTAAGACGTGGTCGTTCCGAGTGCCTCGAGATGCTCGGTCAACGGATAGACCAGTACGCCGATCCAATCGCGCAACTGGGGGGTCGACGGAAGGCTGTCCAGCTTGCGCTGCCTGATCTCATCAATGGCCGCCCGGTGCCTTGCCTCGATCGCGCGCAGCAGATCTGCCCGTGACCCGAAGTGGTAGCAGGCGGCTGCATTGTTGCCCTGCCCGGCCGCCTCGCTGATCTGCCGATTCGACACCCCATGCATGCCTTGCTCGGCGAAGAGCCGCTCAGCCGCCACCAGTAGTGCGTCCCGTGTGACTGCCGACCGATCAGTTCGCTGGTCTCTGGCTGCGCTCACCGTTCATAGTGGACACCACACACCGAAGTAAATCAAGAAATTTATTCGTACCCGAATTGCGTTGAGATAGCACTGAGAGCGAAGATCCCGCCCGAATCTCGCTCTCACTACTATCTCAACGCACAGCCGCTCACACCTGGACCGGGATGTTGTTCCAGCCCCACTGGAAACTGGACGGCGGCCGGTGGGCCTGCTCGCCGAGGATGCGATAGTCAGGAACGCGGCGCAGCCATTCCTGCAACATCACCGCGATCTCGAGGCGTGCCATGTGATATCCCAGGCAGAAATGCTGACCGCGACCGAAGGCCAGTGATCGTTGGATCGGCCGGTTCCAGATGAACGTCTCCGGATCGGGAAACTCCCGTTCGTCGCGGTTGGCCGAAGCCAGCAGCGTGATGATCCGCTGACCCGGCTGGATAGTCGTGTCGTGAATGGTGAAGGGCCGCCGGACCGTTCGGGCAAACCACTGCGCCGGCGCGCAGTAGCGGATGATCTCCTCGCGGGCTACCGGCACGTTGGTCTCGGGATCGGTCCGCACCGCCGCCAGCTGTTCTGGGTTGCGGCGCAGCTCCCACAACCCGTGCGCGACGATCTTCGGCACCGTCTCGGTGCCGCCGATGAACACCCCCAGCATCTGGACGGCCACTTCGCTGTCGGTCAGCGCCGAGCCGTCGGGCAGCCGGTAGGCCAGCAGGTTCTCCACGATCGGGAGCGGACCGCCGAAGCTGCCCGCCCTGACCTGCTGCACGATCGGGATCAGGTACTCCAGGTAGCCCGGCCTGGCGTTGGCGACTTCGACCCCGCTGCCCGGTTGCGCCAAGCTGCCTGCGTTGACGGTGGCCAGCACGTCGGCAGCCAAATCGGTTGGCAGACCGACCAGTTCGCACACCACCGAAGCGGCGACGATACCGCCGTAATCCTGGGTGAGGTCGAACGTGCCGCGCGGCAGGAGCTCGTCAAGACGCTGGTTGGCCAGTTCCCGAATCCGGTCCTGCCACCCCGCGACGGACTTCGGCCGGAACTGGCCGGCCGTACAGCGGCGGACGTCATCGTAGAGCGGGGCATCGAAGTTCGCATGAAACGGCAAGGGGTGCAACGGTGGATCGGCAACCGGCCCGTCGTTGCGGTCGGCCAGCACCGCGGCGGCGGGCAGTGTTCCCTCCGACGCGACGAAGGTGCCGTCGTTGATCGCGAGCACCTCCCACACATCGTTGAACCGCGACAACGCGAAGGTGTCGAGCTCGTCGACGTAGTACACCGGGTGGTGGTCGCGCAGCGTCCGGTAGAAGGGGCGCGGATCGGCCATCACCGCTGCATCGAACGGGCTGTACGAGAAGTCCTGCACCACAGCCATTATCGGAGCGGAGATGGCGGTAGAGCCTGCAAGATGGAGTCCTCCCAGCCGTCCCGGAGGGCGGGCGCGACGCTCATCCACGTCACGATCTCGGCGGGCGGGCTGTCCTTCCAGGACGGGTAGTGGTTCTCGAAACAGTCCCAGTCACCGTCAAGTGCCCAGTAGTGGATCACCTCGTTGAAGCGGAACGTGGTGATGAACGACCCGAGCCAGCGTTTACCGGTTCGCTCCGACCACGGGACGTACAAGCGCTCGAGCTCGCGGATGTAGTCGTCCTGCCGCCCGGGTTTGGTCTGCATGATCTCCTGGATCACCAGTCCGGCACCGAATTTCGCGCCCTGCAGCTCGGCCAGTGTGCGGTTGCTGCGACCGGCATACATGATCCGGCCCTCCCCCGACGCGCCGACACTGGCGAGGTAATCCGACCATGCTGCCGCCGCTTCGCGCTGACTGCCACCCGGGGCCTGCTCCCGGCCGATACGGGCGTAATCGGCGAACGCGTCGATCTCCCAGATGATCGTCACCTGCGGCCAGTGGCCGTTGTAGGGCGTGCTCTCCCAGATCGAGAACAGCCGCGCCCCAAGCTGTTCCATCATCGGCTGGCAGATGCTCGTGAACTGCTCGGTGAAGCGATCGCTGCGCTCGGAACCGAGCGCGATCGTCTCGTGCAGATACATCAGGGTGTGGCTGAAGAACTTCTTCACCGATCAGTCCTCGACCAGGCTCAGCGCCGCGGCGGGGCATTGGGTGACTGCCTGCTGCATACGCTCCCGGTCCGATTCCGGACGGTGATCACCGTGGATACGAACGCTTCCGTCGTCGTCGACCTCGAACACGTCCTCGGCGATCGTCTCGCAGATGCCGTGTCCGGTGCACCTTCCGAGATCCACTTCAATACGCATGACCTGCCCCACACTCACCGGACGAACGCTGGAAGGTGCTTGACCCCGTGTACGAAACTGCTCATCAGATAGTCGGGTTCACCCAGCTCGACGTCGACCCGGAACAGCAACTCCCGGAACAGATTCCGCAGTTCGGTCCGCGCGAGCTGATTGCCGAGGCAGAAGTGCGGACCGCCGCCGCCGAAGCCCAGGTGTGGGTTCGGCGAGCGCTGCAGGTTGAACACCTCCGGGTGGTCGAAGGCTGACTCGTCCCGGTTCGCCGAGCAGTAGAACAAGCCGACCTTGTCCCCGGCCGCCAGGTGCTGGCCGGCCAGTTCGGTGTCCTCGGTGACGACCCGGGCGAACTGCAACACCGGTGTGGCCCATCGGATGAACTCCTCGACCGCCGGACCGATCCTGGCGTCGAAATCCGCCATCAGCCAGGCCCGCTGGTCCGGGTTGGCCGCCAGCGCCAGCATGGCGTGCGATGTCGTCTGCTTGGTGGTGTCGTTGCCTGCCGACGCGAGCAGGATCAGGAAGGCGCCGATCTCCTCGTCAGTGAGCCGGTGCCCGTCGATCTCGGCGTTGACGATGCTGGTCATCAGGTCGTCGCCGGGGTGGCGGCGGCGGAACTTCGCGAGTTCGATCCCGGTGCCCGCCAGCAGGAACATCTCGTTGACGGTCGCCTCGGCCCGCTCTTCGATGGTGGCGTACTCGTCGTCGCTCATGCTGAACAGCTTCTCGGCGGCCTTGGCCACCGCCTCCCGCTCGGAGTTCGGCACGCCCAGCATCTCGGAGATCGTCATCATCGGCAGCCGCGCCGAGCAGGCGGCGACGAAGTCCACCTCTCCGGCGCCGACCAGCTCGTCGACCACGGTGGCGGCGTTCTTGCGGACCTGCTCGTCTATCTGGGCGACGTTGCGCGGGGTGAACGCCGAGCTGATCAACCGGCGGTATGTCGTGTGCTGCGGCGGATCCATCATCAGGAAGAACGTCGCGATTCGCTGGATGTCAGCCGGCATCGGGTCCAGCGCGATGCCCTGCGCGGAGCTGAACAGCTCCGGGTGAAGGCTGGCGTGGACGATGTCGGCCCGGCGGGTCAGCGCCCAGTAACCCGGCTCCTCCATCGGAAACATCGACGGAAACGGCTCGTGCCAGGTGAGGCCGTCGGTTGCCCGCAGGGCGGCAAAGGTCTGCTCGCGGACGTCGAAGGGCTGGCCCCAGAATCGCCGCGACGTGATGTCGTGATGGCTGTACTCACGTTGGTCCCCAGACACGTGCCCAGCGTGACACTTTGCCCAGTATTTGTAAAGACGGTGTTTTCGGTCTCGGATGTGCCAACGGGCGTGACACATAGGCCTCGACCTGTAATCCTGTACACGTGACCCAGGCGCCGGCAGGAAGCACCGCGATACCCGACGAGGACGAGTCCTCCTCGCGGCGCCGCATCCTCAACGCCACCGCCGAGGTGCTCGCCCGCAGCGGTCAGACCAAGCTCAGCTTGTCCGAGGTCGCCCTGCAGGCCGGTGTGTCCCGGCCCACGCTGTACCGGTGGTTCGCCTCCAAAACCGAGTTGCTCGACGCGTTCGGCGTCTACGAGCGGGAGATGTTCGACACCGGCATCAGCCGTGCCACCGCCGGGCTGCGCGGGACCGACAAGCTGGACGCGGCGCTACAGTTCATCGTCGCCTACCAGCAGACGTACTCCGGGGTGCGGCTCATCGACGTCGAACCCGAGGTGGTGGTCGCCCAGCTGGCGCGGATCCTGCCGGTCATGCGGGCACGGCTGCAGCGGCTGCTGAGCGGGCCGAACGCAGGGCTGAAGGCGGCCACCGCAATTCGCATCGCGGTGTCGCACTACGTGGTCCGCAGTGACGACGCCGACCAATTCCTGGCCCAGCTGCGCCACGCCGTCGGCATCAAGCAGTGACCGCTCCGCTCGACATCGGGATCTACGTCCCGCAGATGGGCTTCAGCTTCGCCGAGGTACTGCACCGCGCGCACCGCTGCGAGGAACTCGGCATCGGATCGCTGTGGCTCTACGACCACATGTACGGCCCGGGTGTTCCCGGTATCGACTCGCTGGAGGCGTGGACCCTGGCCACCGCGCTGCTGAGCCGAACCGAGCGGCTGCGCGTCGGACACATGGTGCTGTGCAACCAATTTCGTCACCCGGCCGTGCTGGCCAAGATGGCCACCACCCTGGATCAGATTTCCGGCGGCCGGCTGGAGCTGGGCATCGGCAGTGGCTCCATCGAAGACGAGCACCACCGGCTCGGCCTGGACTGGGGTTCGTTCGCGGAGCGATCCGAGCGTCTGCGGGAAACACTGGAGATCCTCACCCAGGCGTTCGCCGAGCAGCGGATCGATTTCACCGGAACGCATTACACGGTTCGCGACATGCCGATCAAACCGGGACCGGTCCAGGCGCCCCGCCCGCCCATCGTGGTCGGCGGCTCCGGAGAGAAGTACACCCTGCCGTTGGTGGCCCGCTACGCCGACGTCTGGAATGTGCCCACCTACGCATTGGGCGAGATGGAACACAAGCTGGCCGTGCTGCGCGCGCTGTGCGAGGACATCGGGCGGGATCCGGCGACCATCGTGATGTCGGTGGAGGCCGTGCTGGCGATCGCCCCCGACGACACGGCACTGGTCGATGTCAAGCGGATCGCCGAGAAGCGGTTCGGTGGAACGGGATTCGGTCTGCACGACGGCGGGCTCATCGGTACACCACCGGCGATCGTCGACCGCCTGAGTCAGCTGCGCGAGATGGGCTTCGGCCAGGTGGTGTTGTTCACGCACGACCGGGCATCGGATGCGACGCTCGAGCTGGTCGCCGACGAGGTGCTCCCCCAGCTCTGAGCCTGGCTCGCGCACAATGCTTTTCGAATATTCGACGGTTGACACCACAGGTGGCGCGCCCTAGCGTGACCGTCATGACCCAGCCCCTGCAAGGACGCCGCGTGGTGGTCACCGGTGCGGCAAGCGGTCTCGGCGCCGCGGCGGTTCGTGCACTGTCCGCCGCAGGCGCAACCGTCGTGGCCACCTACCACCAAACCGAGCCGACCGACGACTCGCAGGCGACCTGGCTGCAGTGCGATGCCAGGGACGTCGCTTCGGTCGACGCGATGATCGACGCCGCGGTGGCAACGATGGGTGGGCTGGACGTGCTGGTCAACGCGGCCGGGCTCTGGCAGCAGGGCGTCCCGGGCAGCATCAGCGCCGACGATATCGACTTCCTGCTCGCCACCAACATCAAGGCGACGATCCTGACCAACCAGGCCGCGTACGCGGTGATGCGTCAGTCCGGTGGCCGCATCATCAACTTCGGGTCGGCCGAGGCGGTGATGGGCAGCCCGATCTCCGCGGTGTACGCCGCGACCAAGGGAGCGGTCCAGGCCTGGACCCGCTCGGCGGCCAAAGCCTGGGCGTCCGACAACGTGACGGTCAATGCGCTGGCGCCGGCGATGCAGACCCGCGGAGCGGACCGGTTGCGCGAATTCCTCGGTCCCGAGGCGGCGCCCTTCATCGATCAGCAGATCAAGGCCACCATCCCGCTGGGCGGGGCGCTCGGCGATCCTGACCGCGACCTCGGCCCGGTGCTGGTCTTCCTGGCCAGTGAGGGTTCGCACTTCATTACCGGCCAGCTGCTCGCCGTCGACGGCGGGCTGATCATGCTCGGCGGCTAAAGCGACTTCGGCAGAACGGGTCCGTCGTCGAGCTTGTCGGTGACGCCCAGATCGGCCAGGCCAAGCTGGGTGAGCAGCGAAATGCCGTGCGCGTTCAACACGAATCGCTCGTCGTCGCTAGCGCCGCTGTCGTACAGCATCGACCCGATCAGGCAGATCACCGCCATCTTGAAGGCGTTCAGTGCGCGGTACCACGACCGGTTCTGCGGGGTGATCCCGCTGGCCCCCTGATAGTGGGCGAGGAATTCGTCGAAGCTCGGCGCCGCGGGATGGCTGGTGATCCCGACCGGCTGCATCCACAGCAGTTCCATCCAGCCCAGATCGGTCAGCGGATCGCCCACACCGGTCAGCTCCCAATCGAACACCGCGCTGACCTCGTCGCCGACGAAGGCGAAGTTGCCAGGCTTCGCGTCCCCGTGCACGAGGGTGACGCCCGAGTACGGCTCAGGCTCGCTGGCCCGCAACTCCGCGAGCAGGCGTTCCAGTGCGGGCAGTGGACCTTGCTGCACCCGATGCATCTCGTCGGCCCAATGTGCGATCTCGCGGTCGAGATGATCGCGCCCGTCGCCGAGCCAGTCAAGACCGGCGGCGCTGAGGTCCACGGTGTGCACGGCGGCGAGTTGCTCGGCCATGCCTTCGCACATTCGCCGGATCCCGACGTCGGTCACGTCGGGACCTTCGGGCGCATACATCTCGTAAACGTCGCCGGGCACCCGCTCCATGACGAGGAACGGGCGGCCGAGCACATCACCGGACTCTTCGAGCCACAACACCTTTGGAGCGCGGACCGCGGTGTCGCGCAGCGCGGTCAGGATCTTGAACTGGCGAGGCAGGTCGTACGGTTCCAGCAGCGCCGGCGGGCGCGGCCGCAGCCGCAACACCACATCGGTGCGCCCCTGCGCCACGATCGTGAAGGTCAGCATCTCGGCCGAGTGTCCGAAGTCGACCCGGTCAAGGCCTTCGACTGCGATATCGCCGGCGTCTGGGATCTGCGTCCGCAGCCACGAGGTGAGCCGCTCGGCCAGGTCAGGAATCTCCGTCATCAGCTGTAGGAGACCTTGTGATCGGATTCGGCGGTCAGGCCCAGCTCGGGCCACACCCCACCGATGAGGCTCTCCATGATTCCGTAGCCGACGGCATCGCCGTCGCGAACCCGGACCGGGGTGTCCCGGAATTGGCCTAGTAGGCGCAGATTCTCGTCGGACCAGCAGTCGGCAAGGTATTCACCGTCGAGGTGCAGGGGTCCCTGCCATGAGCCGTGCTTGTGGTCCTTCCAGGGTCCGTATCCTCCGGCCTTGAGGAAGAAGCCCGACTCACCGAGGGCCTCGACCTCAATGACACGCTCCTCGCCGGACTCCAGCAGCATAACCAGTTCACCGCCTTTGACGAAACGAGTCCTGTTGTCGTAGTTGATCTTCGATGTCACCCGCCGCACTCGTGTCTGCGTCCCGTCGGCGTCGTTGAGGTAAGCCGAGCTGTACTCCCACGGTCCTTCGACGATGAAAATCGCGGTCTCGTAGTAAGTTCCGTCCGGCCGCTGGAAGAAGGCGGGTGACCATTTCATCCCGCCCCGCATGCCGGCCGGCGCCTTGGGCGCCGGTATCAGATCGTCGGGCGGTGAGCCGATGGCCTGGCGCACTCCCCAGGAATGATCGCGCATCCCGAACCATTCGTCGGGCCGAATCTCGTGGGTCACGCCATCGACGGTCACGGTGCCCGTGGCCCAGCCACCCTGGTGGTAGCGGATGACGTCGACGTCGACCCGTCCGGCATTCCGGTTGCGTACCAGGTTGCGTTCCTCGAAGAACGGTGGCGTGACTCCGGAGAGCACCACGTCGAAGGAGATCGGTTGCACATCGTTGGGTTCGAGCCGAAAGCGCATCTGGCGCAAGGGCTCGACGATCTCGAGGTGAATCGGCCCGACGCTGAGCGCTTCGGGAGCGGACCGCAATTCCCGGCTGCCCCGCACGGTCCACTGCTCGCGTCCGCGGGAGATCCCAGCGAAGCCGTCGATGATGCCGCGGTTCTGATACTTGCCGAGCCCGAAGTCCAGTTGCAGCGAACCGTCGGTCCGGGCGATCGACGCCCAGATCTTCTCGGTCCAGGCCAGGTCGGCCTGCGACAGCGTGGCGAAGGTGTCGACGATCTGGTGATTGAGTCCCTCGTCGGCTCCCAACAGCGGGCCGATGTCCTTGATTGCCACTGATTTACCTTCCTCGGCCGTACCATCTGGCGGATGGGCACAATGAGTCGTCGGTGGGGCGGCGACCGGGCGCTGCTCGACGACGGCGAGGCGCGGCAGCGCCTGCTCGAGTCGGCGAGCCGCTGCATCGTGCGCCGTGGCAACACCCAGATCCGGATGGCCGAGGTCGCCGAAGAGGCCGGAGTGGTCCGCTCCACGGTGTACCGCTACTTTGCGTCGCGCGACGATCTTCTGCTGGCACTGCTGCTGCAGCGGATCGACAGCGCATTGGCCGACCACGTCGCGGCGTTGCGCGATCCCGAAGACGCCGCGGCGTCCATCCCGGAATTGATGATGGCGCCCGTCCAATCGGTGGTCGGCGATCCACTGAACGAGGCGCTGATGTCCAGCGAGAGCACGGCGTTGACGACCGCACTCGAGATCGGGTCGGAGCAGATCGTGGACGTGATCCTGCGGTATTACGGTCCGCTGTTCGAGAGCTGGCAAGCCAACGGACAGCTCCAGGCCGACCTCGATCTGCGCGAGACGGCTCGCTGGCTGCACACCGCGTCGCTGTTTCTCGTGGCACCCGCCTGGCGGCATCGGACAGGGGACGCCAAGCGCCGATTCGTCGAGCAGTACCTGCTGCGCGCCCTGGTGCCACAGATCGGACAATAGCCGGATATTGTCCGATCTGTGTTCGATGCGCTAACTTTCTCCCGATGAGCACTGACGCCATGAACATCCCCACCGGGGTCGACGATCTGACGCCGGCCTGGTTCAGTCAGGCACTGGGCGAAGCGGTGACCGCGGTCGAGGTGCTCGACGCCCATTCCGGCACCACCGGTCGGGCCCGGGTCCGGCTACAGAGCGACTCGTTGCCCGAGACGCTGTTCGTCAAATTGCAGCCCTTCACTCCCGAGCAACAGACCTTCCTGCGACAGGTCGGGCTCGGCGTCGCCGAGGCGCGCTTGTACGCCAATCTCGGAAATGAACTACCGGTGCGGATTCCACGGGTCTGGCACTCCGCGTACGACAAAACAGACGGCTCGTTCGTCATGGTTCTCGAGGACCTGGAAGCATCCGGATGCCGGTTCCCCAGCCCGGGCGACGACAGCATCCTCGACGTCGCGCGCTCGGCTATGACCGAACTGGCACTCTTGCATGCGACCTATCGCGGTCGCGAAATCCCCTGGCTGGCAACACCGGAAGGCATGCGGCGCAAGCCGGATGATCCCAAGACCGCAGCCCGGCGCACGCACTTCATCCGCCTGGCGCTCGACCAGTTCGGCGAGGAGATGGGGCCGGCGTTCCGGCGCCTGGCACAGCTGTACATCGACCGCTCGGGTGACATCGTCGGACTGTTCGGCGACGGCGAGCTGACGCTGATCCACGGCGACACCCACAGCGGCAACCTGTTCGTTGACGGTGGCCGCACCGGCTTCTACGACTGGGCAGTGGTCGGCCGCGGTCCCGGCATGCGGGATGTCGCGTACTTCCTGTGCAATTCGTTGCCGACCGAGGTGCGTCTAGCCGAACAGGACGCCTTGTTGGCGCGGTACCGATCCGCGCTGGCAGGACACGGGGTCGCACTCGGCGAACGCACCGCCGCCGACCAGTACCGGTTGTTCTCGGTGTATTCCTGGATCGCCGCGGTGTCGACCGCGGCGGTGGGTTCACAGTGGCAGCCGATCGAGATCGCCCGTGCGGCAATGGTTCTGACCACGACCGCGATCGAGGACCTCGGCGCGATCGAACTGTTGGAAGACCGGCTCTAACGCCGGGCAAAGTCGGGCGCGTGCTCAGGCCGCACGCCGACCCCGACGAGGTAGGCCGGGATCACCGAGAGCCATGGCAGCCGGCGGACCAACGCCATCGCCGCCGGCGGCGGGTTACCGTTCTGTCCCCGCAGGATCGGCGCCACCAGTTGGCGGTGCAGCACCCGCTGTACCGCCTGGGTGATCGCGGCCGGCGGCAGCCGGCGCCTGCGTACCGCCGCCAGTTCCCGGTCGGTGACGCCACCGCGGCGCAGCGGGTCGGCCAGCAGCGTCGCGGCGCCGACCGCATCCTGGACAGCCACGTTGATGCCCACCCCGCCGACCGGCGACATGGCATGCGCGGCGTCGCCGATGCACAGCACCCCGTCGGTGTGCCAGCGTTTGAGCCGGTTCAGCTTGACGTCGAGGAACTTGACGTCATCAAATGACGTCAGGCTGTCGACATCGGCCTCCGGAATCAGTTCGGCAAGTTCGGCTTTGAGCGCACCCAGGCCACGCGCCCGGAGCTGGCCGTCGATGCCTTTCGGGATCAGGTAGGCGATCTGGAAATAGCCCTCGCGCGGAATCATGATCAGCATCCGGCCCGCAGCGATTCGCGGAATCAGGGTGTATTGGCCGCCCGCCTCCCGGGGAAGCCGAAACCACCACACGTCGAACGGAACCGGAAATTCGCGCGCGGTCAGGCCCGCACTCTGCCGCACGATCGACCACCGACCGTCGCAGGCCACCGTCAGATCGGCGCGCAGTTCGCCGTCCCCGTCTGGCGAGGTGTAGGTGACTCCGGTCGTCCGCCCGCCACTGCGCAGCAGCCCGGTCACCTCATGGCACATGCGAAGCCGGTAGGTCGGCTCGGCCCGGCCCGCTTCGGCCAGCAGGTTCAGCAGATCCCACTGGGGCACCATCGCGACGTACGGATGCGGTTGGCGCAGCCGGCGGAAGTCCACCATGGTCAGTGACTGCCCGTCGACGGTGATCTCGGCGTGGTCGACCTTGCTCTGCGGCAGGGCGGAGAATCGCGCGCCCAACCCCAGCTCGTCGAGCAGTCGCAGGGTCGTGGGATGCACTGTGTCACCGCGGAAATCACGCAAGAAGTCGGCGTGCTTCTCCAGCACCGTGACCTCGATACCCGCCCTGGCCAAGAGCAACCCGAGTACCATGCCGGCGGGGCCGCCGCCGACGATCGCAACTGTGGTGGAGTCGGTCATGGGCCTACGGTAACTCGCCGGCCGGGGCTCAAACCTCGATTCGCGATCCGATCAGGACCGTCTGATCACCCGGCAGCCCGAAATACCCGACCGAGTCCGCTGCCAGGAACGACGTCGCGATGAAGAGCCGCTTCCGCCAGGGCGCCATCGTCGGCTGGTCGCCCAGGACGGGCTCGATCTTGGACAGGAAATACGACGCGCGCGTGCAGTCGATCGGGCCGCCGATCAGCGCCGGGTCCACCATCCGCAACGCGCTGGGGACATCCACCCGTTCCATGTAGCCGAATTGGGCCTTCACGTACCAGATCCCGTCATCGGGGTCGCCGAGATCGTCGACGCTGATGCGCTCCTCGTCGGACACTCGGGGTACCGGCGGCACCACGATCGACAGGATGATGACCCGGTCGTGGACGACGTGGTTGTAGTTGACGTTGGCCCGCATGGACAGCGGTGCCGTCTCGTCCTCGCGGTTGAGGAACACCGCCGTGCCGGGAACCCGCGGATACGGCGGTGTGTGGGTGTTGATCTCGTCGATGAACGGCTGCAGCGGACCCTCGGCCTTTTCCCGGGCCTGCGAGACGACCGTGCTGCCCCGCTGCCAGGTGATCAGCACGGTGAAGGTCACCACCCCGATCAGCAGCGGCAACCACGCGCCGTGGACGAGCTTGGTCAGGTTGGCGGCCAAGAACATCAGATCCACGGTCAGCAGCGCGCCGCCGCCGACGATCACCATCCACAGCGGCCACCGCCAGCGGGTGTGCGCGATGTAGAGGAACAGCAGAGTGGTGATCGTGATCGTGCCGGTGACCGCCATTCCGTACGCGTAACCCAGTGCCGCCGAGCTACGGAAGGCGAACACGAGGATCAGCACCGCCACCATCAGCATGCCGTTGATCCACGGGACGTAGATCTGGCCGATCGACGACGCCGAGGTGTGTGCGATCCGCAGCCGCGGAAGGTATCCGAGCTGGGCCGCCTGCGAGGCGACCGAGTATGCCCCGGTGATCACCGCCTGGGAGGCGATGACCGTCGCGGCGGTGGCCAGGATCGCCATCGGAAGCTCCCAGCCGCTGGGCACCAGCAGGAAGAACGGCGCGTTCACCACGCTCTGGTTGCCCAGCAGCAGAGCGCCCTGGCCGAAGTAGTTGAGCACCAGTGCGGGCAGCACCAGGCCGAGCCAGCCCCAGGTGATGGCCTTGCGGCCGAAGTGCCCCATGTCGGCGTAGAGCGCTTCGGCACCGGTGACCGACAGGACGACGGCGGCGAGCGCGAAGAACGCGATGTGGAAGTGGCCGAAGATGAACTCGAGCGCGTACGTCGGGGACAGCGCCTTCAGGATCTGCGGGTGACCGGCGATCCCGCGCAGCCCGCACGCGGCGATCACCAGAAACCAGACGATCATCACCGGGCCGAAGAACCGGCCCACCGCGGCGGTGCCCCTTTTTTGCACGGCGAACAGCCCGACGATGATGACGGCGGTGATCGGCACCACCCACTCCGACAGCGACGGATCGACGAGCTTCAGGCCTTCCACGGCGGAGAGCACGGAGATCGCCGGGGTGATCATGCTGTCGCCGAAAAACAGTGCCGCGCCGAGGATTCCGAGCGCCGACAGGGCGCTGATGACCCGGGGGCTGGACCTACTTCCCAGCCTGCGCACCAGCGTGATGAGGGCCATCACGCCGCCCTCACCCTCGTTGTCAGCATGCATGACCAGCGTGACGTAGGTCAGGGTGACGATGATCATCACCGACCAGAAGATCAGCGATACCACGCCGTAGACGTTGGCGGAGCTGATCGGCACCGGGTGCGGATCGCCGGGGTTGAACAGTGTCTGAACGGTGTAGATCGGGCTGGTGCCGATATCGCCGAACACCACTCCGAGCGCACCGACGATGACCCCGGTGCGGGCCTTGCTCGCGACCGAATGCACCGGTACCGCGGCATCTGTGCTCACCGGTCACTCCCCTTATCGCTCCGCCCGGCGTCGGTCCCCGGCGACGTGGTCGCCAATGGTAGCTGTCAGAACCCGGTGCCGACGTACGGTGGAGCGGATGCGCATAGCCCTGTTCGCGACCTGTCTGGCCGACGCGATGTTCCCCGCGGCCGCTATCGCGACTGTCGAGTTGCTGGAGCGGCTGGGGCACGAGGTGGTATTCCCGAACGGGCAGACCTGCTGCGGCCAGATGCACGTCAACACCGGCTATCTCGGGCAGGCCACCGATTTGGTGCGCCACCACGTCGAGGTGTTCGAACGCAGTGGTTGCGACGCCGTGGTGGCGCCGTCCGGTTCGTGTGTCGGCTCGGTCCGGCACCAGCACGCGATGGTGGCCCGCCGCGCCGGTGACGATGCGCTGGCGCGGCGTGCTGAGACGCTCGCCGCCCGGACCTATGAGCTGTCCGAATTCCTGGTCGACGTGCTCGGCGTGACAAACGTCGGGGCCTACTACCCGCACCGGGTCACCTATCACCCCACCTGCCATTCGCTGCGGCTGTTGCGCGTCGGCGACAAGCCGCTGCAGCTATTGCGCCACGTGCGGGGGCTGACCTTGGTGGAGCTGACCGAAGCGGACACCTGCTGCGGGTTCGGCGGCACCTTCGCGATCAAGAACGCCGACACCTCCACGGCGATGCTGGCGGACAAGATGTCGGCGGTCATCGCCTCGCGCGCCGAAGTATGCACCGCCGGCGACAGTTCGTGCCTGATGCACATCGGTGGCGGGCTGAGTCGCCTGCGCTCGCCGGTGCGCACCGTGCATCTCGCCGAGATCCTCGCCTCGACCGAGCCCGGCTGATGGCGACGGATCCATCCCCGGGTCGCTTCGCTCGCCCCCTAGCCTGCGGCGGGGGGTGCCCCCAGCCCGCCACCTTCCTCGGCGTGCCCGGCACCGGCAATCTGCGTGGCACACAACCCTTTCCGGAAGCGGCGCGCCGCGAGCTTGCCAACACCCAGATGCGCCGCAACGTCGGGCACGCCACCGGAACGATCCGCACCAAACGCCTTGCGGCGGTGGCTGAATGCGTGGATTGGGAAGAGCTGCGCGCCGCGGGCAGCGCGCTCAAAGCCGACGTCATGGCCCGGCTACCCGAGTTACTCGAAGAGCTGGAAGGCAATGTGGTGGCCCGCGGCGGAGTGGTGCACTGGGCGCGCGACTCAGGCGAGGCCAACCGGATCGTGACCGGGTTGATCCGCGATACCGGGGCCGACGAGGTCGTCAAGGTCAAGTCGATGGCCACCCAGGAGATCGGTCTCAACGAGCACCTGGAGGCCGAGGGCATCGCGGCGATCGAGACCGACCTGGCCGAGCTGATCGTCCAACTCGGCCACGACAAACCCAGCCACATTCTCGTTCCGGCGATCCACCGCAACCGCGCCGAGATTCGCGAGATCTTCGCGCGGGAAATGCCGGATGCCGGCGCGTTGAGCGACGAGCCGCGGGTGCTGGCGATGGCGGCCCGGGCGCACCTGCGCCGAAAGTTCCTGTCCGCCAGGGTCGCTGTCAGCGGTGCCAACTTCGGTATCGCCGAGACCGGAACGCTTGCCGTCGTCGAATCCGAGGGCAACGGCCGAATGTGTGTGACCCTGCCGCAGACCCTGATCACGGTGATGGGCATCGAGAAGGTGGTGCCGCGGTTCACCGATCTCGAGGTGTTCATGCAGCTGCTGCCGCGCTCGTCGACCGCCGAACGAATGAACCCCTACACCTCGATGTGGACCGGCGTGCACCTCGGCGACGGACCGCAGGAATTCCATCTGGTGCTGCTGGACAACGGCCGCACCGCGGTACTCGGCGATCCGGTCGGCCGCGCCGCCCTGCACTGCATCCGCTGCAGCGCCTGCCTCAACGTCTGCCCAGTCTACGAACGCACCGGTGGGCATGCATACGGCTCGGTCTATCCCGGCCCGATCGGTGCGATCCTGAGTCCCCAACTGACCGGGACGCGGGGGCACGACGACCCCAACGCCTCGCTGCCGTATGCCTCGTCCCTGTGCGGCGCCTGCTTCGACGCCTGCCCGGTGCGCATCGACATCCCGTCGATCCTCGTGCATCTGCGTGCCGCCCAGGTCGAGGATCACCGGGCTCCGGGACAGGACCTGGCGATGCGGGCCGCGGCGTGGGCGATGGCATCGCCGAACAGGTTCGCCGCCGCCGAGAAAATTCTGGCAGCCGGACGGCTGCTGGCCGGCGCCGACCACCGGATCACCGCGCTGCCCTGGCCCGCCTCCCGCTGGACCACCAGTCGCGATATTCCGGCGCCGCCCGCGGAGACCTTTCGGCAGTGGTGGGGACGCACCCATGGCGAGGCGTCCCGATGACTGAGACTCGCCGCATCGTCCTCGACCGGATCCGCGGCGCGCTCGCGGCCGCCCCACCCGAACCAGTGCTGGTGCCCCGTGACTACGAACGGCAACCCGCACTCGGGCCCGGTGACCCCGGCCGCTTCGCGGAAATGGTGGCCGAATACCGCGCACAGGTGCTGCGCGTCGATGCCGCCGCGATCGCCGGCACCATCGCCGCCCTGCTCGTGCCGGACGCCCGGGTGGCGATCCCGTCCGGCCTGCCCGCCGAATGGGTGATGAGAATCCGCACCGTCGCCGACGATCCCGAAAATCCCTTGGTGGTAAGCGAACTCGACCAGACCGACGCCGTCATCACCGGTTGCGCACTGGGCATCGCTGCCACCGGCACGATCGTCCTCGACGCCGGCCCTACGCAAGGCCGGCGCGCGCTGACCCTGATACCCGACCACCACATCTGTGTGGTCTTCGCCGACCAGATCGTCGACACCGTCTCCCAGGCGTTCGCCGCCCTTGACCCACGACGCCCCCTGACCTTCATCTCCGGACCAAGCGCCACCAGTGACATCGAGCTCAACCGCGTCGAGGGCGTCCACGGTCCGCGCACCCTCGACGTGCTGCTGGTCACCGGGTGACATTCCAGATTCCACTCGATTCAGGTGACCACACCGCTTAGATTTCATGGTCGGGACCAACCGTGAAAGTCGGAGAAGGGAGCCCGCCCATGCGGATGTTGGCGATCGGCGTTGCGCTCACGGCGGCGGCGGTGACTTTGGCGCCCCCCGCGTCCGCGGAGCTGTGGCCGGGCAACTACAACTTCATCATCCCGGACCGACGCGACTTCCATACCTGGGTCTGGGCGGCCAACCCCTGCCCGCAGCAGATCGTGTTCTCGCCGACCTGCGTCCGCGTCTCGGCCAACCCCGCGCCGATCGCCAAGGCCTACGCCTGGTACGGCATCGCCACGCTGGACAACGGGCAGTACACGATGACCGTCGACGTTCCGGACGGACTGCGCTGCGGCGACATCTATTACGGTCCGGTCATCCCGACCCACGACGTGTACACCTGGGACGCCAAGACGCTGTCGGGAACCTTGCAGTCGTCGTTCGACGCCGGTTGCGACGGCGCGCCCGGCGGCACCTTCACCTACCCGTTCTGGCTGACCCGGCTGTAGGGCCGACACGCCCTGGAACCGCAGGCGCGCCACGGTCGCACCGAGACTGAAGCCACGCAGTAAAAGTACGAGTAGGTGGCTGCGTGAGCTCAATCTCGGCGCAACACGCCCGGCTCAGCCGGTGATCAACGCACCGTACTGGCCGATCAACTCGGCTGTGCGCCAGTAGATCAACGCTGCGAACACCACCAGGACGGCTGCGCAGGCCCCGCCCTGCACCAGATTTCGGCGCTCTCGTGGGGCATAGACAAAGACCGCGGCGATCAGCGCCCCGGTGACCAGCCCACCGATATGGCCTTGCCAGCTGATCGTCGGCACGCTGAATGTCAGAACCAGGTTGGCCACGATGATGGCGATCAGCCACTTCATATCGAGACGCAGGTGCTTGGCGAGCACGAACGTGGCGCCGAACAGACCGAACACCGCCCCGGAGGCGCCCGCCGTGGCAGCACCGATCGGGGCCAGCAGGTACACCAGCACCGACCCACCCAGCGCGCTGAGCCCGTAGAGCGCTCCGAATCGCAGCCGGCCCAGCCAGGCCTCCAGCGGTGGGCCGATGACGTACAGCGCCCACATGTTGAACAGCAGGTGCAGCACGCCGTAGTGCATGAACGCCGAGGTGATCAGCCGGTAGTACTCGCCGCCGGCGACCCCGGGGGCCCACAGCACGAGTTCGCGTTCCAGATTCTTTGAGGTCATCTGCAGCACGAGCATCAGCACGTTGATGGCGATCAGCGCGTAGGTGACCACCGGCCGACCGGTGCGCAACACCCCACCAGCTCCGGTTCGCGCCTGGGGCACAGCCTGCGCGCTGGCGGCCACGCAGTCGACGCATTGATGACCGACGGCCGCGCTGCGCATGCACTCGGGGCAGACGGGTCGCTGACAACGGGTGCACGACACGTAGGTCGGGCGGTCGGGATGGCGGTAGCAGGTCGGTGTGCCTGCCGGAGTTTGCGGTGTGTACGGGATGCTCATGGTCTTGCCACCGAAGATACTGTGCCGCGCAAGCGGCACAGCGCTCAGCGCACGCCGCGCAGTACTTTGCCCGGCCGAGCCCCGGTGTCCGCACCGTGCCGGCGGGTCACGACACCGCTGACGACGGTGGCGTCGTAGCCGCTGGCGCCCTGGATCAGCCGCTTCCCGCCAGCAGGCAGGTCGTAGGCCATCAATGGCACCCCGAGCGTCAATGCATCGAGGTCGATGACGTTGACGTCGGCCTTCTTGCCGACCTTCAGCACTCCCCTGTCGGTCAGGCCGAACAGGGTCGCGGTGTCGAGGGTCTGCTTGCGGACCACGTATTCCAGCGGGAAGCGCGGACCGCGGCTGCGGTCCCGAGCCCAGTGCGTCAGCATGAACGTCGGATACGACGCATCGCAGATCAGACCGCAGTGCGCGCCGCCGTCGGACAGCCCGGACACCCCGGCACGGTGCGACATCATCTCGTGGATGGCGTCGTGATTGCCCTCGACGTAGTTGAAGAACGGCATCATCAGCATCGCCGTGCCGTTGGACTCCAGCATCAGGTCGTACATCGTGGCCAGCGGGTCCTCGCCGCGGGCCCGGGCAATCGCGCCGACGGTCTGATCCGGTGTCGGCTCGTAATCCGGCGGGTCACCGATGGCGTAGATGCTGTCGGGGGCGTGCTGGATCATCGCGTACAGCGCGTCGAACAACGGCAGCGGCTGCGGCGGGAGATCGGTGTCGGCCAGGATCGCGGCGCGCACCGCCGGGTCGGCCAATCGGGTGCCCAGCTCCTGTGGGCTTAACTCGGCCTTCAACTTCCGGAACGTCGGCCGGTGGGTGAAGGCGTGATACCCGGCAAACCCGAACAGCATGCCGAACGGGCGGGCGGCGAACTGGGGGTGGACGCGGATTCCGTCGTCGAGGGCTTGGCCCGCGATGTCGAGCTGCTTGCGCCACAGATCCGGCGCGGACTGGGTCTGCACCATCGCGAACGACAGCGGCCGGTCGATCTCGGCCGCCAGCCGGACCATCCAGTCCAGCTCACGCATTGGTCCGTCGAGGTTCTCGCCCGCGGTGCCGGCCGGGGCCACCTCGAAGACGGCCTGTCCGCCGCGGGCCATCGCCCGGCCGAGCGCGAACAGTTCGTCCTCGGCGGCGTACGTGCCGGGCACCGGTTCGCCGTCGATGGCGCGGTGGGCTTCGGTCCGGGAGGTCGAAAAGCCCAGTGCCCCGGCCTCGACGGCCTCCTGGACGATGCGCGCCATGGCGGCGATATCGTCCGCGGTGGCGGCCTCGTTGCGGGCGCCGCGATCGCCCATCGCGTATCCGCGGACGGCGCCGTGGGCGATTTGGGTTCCGAAATCGACTGCAAGCGATTGCTTTTCGACGGCATCCAGGTACTCCGGGAAGCTCTCCCAGCCCCACTTGATGCCTTCGGTCAAGGCCGTACCCGGGATATCCTCGACACCCTCCATCAGCTCGATGAGCCACTGCTCACGCCCGGGCTGCACCGGGGCGAACCCCACACCGCAGTTGCCGCTGACCACGGTTGTGACGCCGTGCTGGCTGCTCGGCTCGAGCAGACCGTCCCAGCTGATCTGCCCGTCGTAATGGGTGTGGATGTCGACGAAACCGGGGGTCACGATCTTGCCGGTGGCGTCGATGCACTCTGCGGACTCGCCCACCAGGCCACTGTCGTCGCCGTCACGGCGCCGGACTTCGACCACCCGCCCGTCCTTGATGCCGATATCGGCTCTGAACGGCTTGTCGCCGGTGCCGTCTACGACGGTGCCACCAGTGATCGTCAGGTCGTACATCTGTGCCTCCTCGACGCGTTTCTCTCCCCGGGTCGCTGCGCTCCTGCCCCCAGGTGCGCCGACAGCCAGGGTAATCCCGGCCAACTGCATTGGTAGACACAATTCCAAAACTGTCATCAATGTGGGACGATAGTTAACCTACGGAATCAATTGTTCGAGCCGTAAATATTTGCCAAATCTGCACTCCCGCGTCCCATTTCTGGGACACGTGAATCTAGTTTGAAGTGCAGTGATCGGGACTAGAAACAATTTGTAGATCCGCAACGAAATCCGTAGTACATTTCCACCAGGTTGAGTTCACAGCCGCCCGGAGATGCCAATGCGCGAGGGTCTACGAGCTCTCGCAGCGAAGTCTCGACACGAGCTTCAGCCTTGCACCCCGGCAGCATTGCGGAACACAAACATTTGGAGGCGTGATGTCTGTTGCCACCACCGCGACACCCTTGGCTGTTACCCGGCTGGGTCGTGACCGCGCAGAACATGAGCTGTTCCGGGCCAGGGAGCTCAGCGCAACCACCGTTCTCGTCGCCGCGGTCGGCGAGATCGACGCAGCGAATTCAGGTGAGCTGCTCAGCTATGTCGAGAAGCTCCTGGGCGACTACGACCAGCTGGTTCTGGATCTGTCGCGGCTCAGCTTCTTTGCAACCGATGGCTACTCGACCTTGCACAGCATCAATACTCGCTGTTCACGGCGCGGAATCGACTGGGTGCTGGTTCCCGGCCCGGAAGTCACCCGGGTGCTTCGTGTCTGCGGTCCCGAAGAGCTGTTCACCACCGCGGGCAATATCGTCTCGGCGGTGGCCGCGCTGGCCCGTGGCCCGCACACCCACCTGCAGCTCGCCCCGCCACTGGCGAAGTAGTCTCAGCGCCGCTTCCTACACTGGCCGATATCGGTCAGTTCAATCGGAAGCGGGCAACCATGGCCACACACGGTCGCAATCTCAACGACGTCGTGACGCGGTTCTGGACCATCGCCGCGCCACTCTACGACCACCCCAGTCTCCAGCAGTGGGTCTACCGCCCCGCCCAGGACGAGGTGATCGATGAGCTGCGCGCCCACGGCGCCCGCCGGATCGCTGATATCGCCTGTGGGACAGGCATTCTGGCCGCTCGCATCGCCGACGAACTGGAGCCCGACGAGATCTACGGCGTCGATATGTCCGACGGCATGCTGCGCCAGGCCCGAGCACGCTCACCACAGGTGGACTGGCGCAAGGGCCCGGCCGAACAACTGCCCTTCGACGACGGGGCACTGGATGCCGTCGTCTCGACTTCCGCGTTCCACTTCTTCGACCAGCCGAAGGCGATGCGCGAGTTCCACCGGGTGCTTCGGCCGGGCGGTCTGGTGGCTGTCGCCACGATCAGCCCGCCCCAGCTTCCGCTGCTGGGGCGGCTAACCAACTCGCGATCCAGCGCCGCGCACAATCCCTCGGCGCAGGAGATGCGCACCCTGTTCACCGATGCCGGGTTCACCATCGCCGACCAACGCCGGGTCGACCGGCCACTCTGGACGAAGGGTGTCTGGGACCTGATCACCATCGGCGAGAAGGGCTAACGTTTGCTGTGACGAGGCCGCCGATACTCTGAACCGCATGGCCATCGAGCTGCTCGCCCACAGTGTCGAAATCGGGCTGGTCACCACGAACCTGGATCGGATGGTCGAGTTCTACGAGAACTTCCTCGGCCTGCCGTTCCAGCTCGACCTCGACTTTCCCGGCGGCACGATGAAGCGCTACCTGATCGGGGACAACACCCTCAAGCTGGTGACCTACGACCAGCCGCCTCCCGCGGAGGTGACGCCGGGCGGCGGCCGCGCTCAGACCGGCGTTCGGTACCTCTCCCTGGTGGTCAAGAACGTCTCGGAGGTCGCCGAGCAGGTGACAGCCGCCGGATACGAGATCGTCGAGCCGCTCACGGCATTCACCGCCCTCCCGGGCATCGGCTGGCTGTTCGTCGCCGACCCCGACGGCAACTGGGTGGAGCTCGCCGGACCCCTGTAGTTCCCCGGGTCGCTTCGCTCCTGCCCGCCGGACGTAGTTCCCCGGGTCGCTTCGCTC
>FLQS01000086.1 GCA_900078375.1 uncultured Mycobacterium sp.
CAGGCGGCCGCGCGTGCACCAATACCCGTTGCCGCCGTTTACCAGGCGCCATACCGGGAAATCCTAAGCAGTCCGGAGGGCTCGATGCTGACTTCTTGACCTGGTGCCGCCGCACGGCTGGCTTGTGAATCTGGTGTCGGCGGGGCGCTCGGACGCGGGTGAGGCGATGGTGAATATCGAGTGTCTATTCCTGTCGGCGCCGCAGGGTCGCACAGAACCTGCGGTCGATGCCTGGTGTCTGGCCAACTTGGATACGTACCACCGCCCGGTTGGTTTCTATGGAGGCATGCCGGCACCGGGCAGCCCCGCCGACTACCAGCTCTGCCGCCGCCCGCCAGGGAGTGCGTGAGACTAGTGGATGCGGTCATCGGCGTCGACGCTCACAAGCGCAGTCACACTCTGGTAGCGGTAAATCCGCTGGGCCGCAAGCTCGCTCAACTAACCGTCGCGACGACCACCGAGGGTCACAGCGAAGCACTTCGGTGGGCGCGAGCTCGATTCGGCCGCGACCTGGTGTGGGGAGTGGAAGACTGCAGGACGTTGACCGCGCGTCTCGAACGAGACCTGCTAGCCGCAGGACAACAGGTGATCCGGGTCCCCCCTCATTTGATGAGCCGCTCGCGCGCCTCCTCACGCGAGCTAGGCAAGTCCGACCCCATCGACGCTCTCGCGGCGGCGCGGGCGGTGCTACGCGAACCCGACCTTCCGGTGGCCTGCCACGACGCGCACTCGATGGAACTTCGGCTGCTCGTCGACCGCCGCGAGGACCTCGTGCAGCACCGCGTCGCCCTCATCAGCCGCATGCTCGAGCGCATCCACCAGCTCGACCCGGCCTGGGCAGAGCCTCGCAACTGGGAATACAGAAAGCCCCGCGAGGAACTGCGGACTTGGCTGGCCACCCAGCACGGGCTGCTCGCCGAACTCGCCCGCGACGAATTCGATGAAATCGTCGCGCTCATCGACACCGCGCAGGCACTGGAGCGCCGCATCGATGGGCGGGTTCACGAGGCGGCGCCCGCGCTGCTGGGCATCCATGGCTGCGGGAATCTGACGGCCGCCAAGATCGTGGCCGAGGTCGCCGGGATCGACCGATTCAAGAGCGAGGCCGCCTTCGCCCGACACGTTGGGGTGGCGCCCATCCCGCACTGGTCAGGGGAGACCACCCGCCCGCTGCGGCCCATCCGGCACGGCAACCGCCAACTCAACGTTGCGCTGCACCGCATCGCCATGGTCCAGATCACCCACCCCGGCCCGGGACGGGATTATTTCCAGCGGCGGATCGACGAGGGCGACAGCCGCCAACGCGCGCTGCGCTCACTCAAGCGCCGCCTCGCGCGGGTGGTCTATGCACGGATGAAGGCCGACAGCCGCAACGGCGGCCGCAACGGGCGCTTCCCAACCCTGCCGCGGGTGATGATGCTGCCGCTGGCCAACCTCACCTCCGCCACACAGCCGCCCACCGCGGGTGCCTGCGTCGGAAGGCCGCGGGCACTCGACGCCTACCAGGCGACGCTGGCCTGCCGGCTGCGCAACTACGGCGAGAAACCGACCTCCATCGCCGCCCAACTCGGCGTCTCCGTCTCCACCATCAAACGGGCCCTGAACCAGGGTAATCGCTGATAAACGTGTGACAGGTACTCCCGACCCGCGCCCGAAGCGCACTATTAGTTGCACATTTTCATACACTCAATTGTGGTGTATCTTTTGAGGTATGAGTAAGCGAGTGAGTCTGATTCTCAAAGACGCCGACGAGGCAGCCATCGAGCCCTACCTCAACGAGGGCTCGATGGCCTTCGAGGTGCTGCGCCAATGGGCAAGCCGACACGGCGAGGGCGACATCAAATCCGAGGCCGCCGCACTACGCGTGCTCCTTCAAGCGGGGGCCGAAGCGCTCCAGGAACACGTCCTCGATGCCGGATATGCGAGTTTGGCCGGCGAGTTCAACAGTGAACCGGCCCACGCCGAGCGGCGCTCGGCACGCGACCGCTATGCGCGCCGCACCGAGCGCCACCTATGAGCCGTGCCTTGCGCAGCCAGGCGTACCGAGTCGATCTGGGACACGGCTCGAAACCCTGGGTGATCCTCAGCAACAACTCCCGCAACAGGAACCTAGAGACTGTGCTGGCGGCCAGAATCACGACCACCAGCAAGAACGCACATGTGCCGACCGTCGTGCCGCTCACCGCCGCCGACCCCCTCGTCGGGTTCGTCCTGGTCGACGACATCGTGCAGCTGTATCACGACGAACTGACCGAGTCCCTCGGCACCCTATCCCCGCCCACCATGCAGGAGATCAGCAAAGCTCTGCGCATTGCACTGCCCTGAGAAGTGAAGGGCAAGTAGGGATGTCGTTGACACGCAACCCCTCGCCCGGCGGCCTCAGGCAGGGGGTCAGTGCCCGGCAAGCCGGAACATGCGTGCGTCGCGACGTTCGCGCCGATGTTGTGGTCCCGTCGCAGCTAGGCGAGATCGTCGCTCTAGTTGCCACTGATGCAGACCCACCCAATTCGATCATGACCCTTCCACTAGTTGAAGCGCCCGTGGTGAATCCGATGCCGCCAAGCGATGATCCGTAGACGCGTTACCCCAGTTCAGTGGGTACAAACTGGGGATTAGCGGTACGTGCATAGATCACTCTCCGCCATATGCTTTAACTATATCTGTTGCATCAAACGCGTCCGCTGGCTACGATCGGCGCCATGATGCTTCAGTTATTAATAAAGCGCCAATGGATGTCGGGCCGTTGGTCGGGTTCTGCAGGGTCAAGGCGGTGCCGTTGCAATTCCGAACACGCGAGGGCGGACCGACGATGACCTCGCACCACAGCGCCGCCGACAAGTCGGCGGCAGGCGTCGGCCCTGGTGAGACCGTGGAGGTGCGTCTATTCCACACCGTTGAGCCCACGCCCTGCCGAATCGTTGACTCTCGGCGTTCCCGCAACGGCGAGGAGCTCTGGTTCTCGCAGTTTAAGGACCGGATTCTTGCGGTGAGGGCGTGTCAGGATTGCCCCTTCATCGGCCGCTGCGGGTTCAACGCTGTCGCTGCTCGTGAGGAGTACGGCGTGTGGGGCGGGCTGTCGTTGCCCGGAGACAAGAGCAGCCCCGAGCTTCTTGAGGCGGCCTACCGCTACCTGCTGACTCAGTTCGAGCGCCGACGCAGCGTTGAGCTGCCCAATCTGCCCACCCCGGCGTTGCCGTCGCCTTCGGTGCGGCGCCGTCGACACAACGCCGACCGAAAACCCAGCGCAGCTTAGATGGGTGCTGGTCGGCAGTGCGGTTCCGAAAGCGCCGGGAAGGGCTGTGGTGTGGTAACACTGGCAAAGGTGCTCGCGGAGAGGAGATCGACGGTGGCGCCCTCTGATGAATCCGACCAGACTCGACCGTGGCCGACCTCGGGGTCCTCGACACCTCCCGGTGGGCCAGCTCGACCAGAGCCGGGAACCGCGCCGCAGGATAATCAGCGGGTTGATTCTGCACGACCGGCGGCGCCATCGCCGGCCGACGAACGAACCACGGTTGTCTCCCCGATGCTGCGGGGCTCGACCGGCGCCCGGCGGCCCCCGCCACCTCCGCCGCGACCAGCGCCACCTCAGTATCCCTATGGCGCGGGCCCCGCTGCTCGCGCCGCAGTACCCGTCCGACCTGAGCCGTGGGCGCCCTATCCACCGCCGGGCCGGCCCGACGCAGCCCATGTTCCGGCGCCACCGCCGCAGTCGAGTGGATTCGCCGACTTCGGTGTCTCCTCACCGCGGCCGCGCAGCAAAGCTCCAGTGATCATCGCTGCTCTGGGCGCACTGGCCGTTGTCGTAGCAGTCGTGTTGGTCACGGGCTTCTGGGTCCCTGGCTTCTTCACGCGCACTGAACTGGATATTACGCAGGCGCAGAACAACATTCAGACGTTGTTGAGCGATGATGTCAGCGGCTACGGCCCGGGCCACGTGCGAGATGCGGTGTGCAATCACGGACGTAATCCGGTCGTCAAGAAGGGCGCGACCTTCGTGTGCAACGTCAGCATCGATGGGGTGAAACGAGAGATCACCGCAACATTCCAAGACGACAATGGCGCCTACCAGATTTCCCTGCCCCAATAGCGAGAAGAGCCCGATGCACGTCGACACTCGCCTCGCCGACCAGCGCTCCCAACATTGCTGGGGCCAAGTTCCTGCAGATTCGTCGCAGGGGGCGACATCGTGCTGAGTCCTGGTTCGGTGTTCGCGGGTTATCGGGTGGAGGGTTTGCTGGGTGTTGGTGGGATGGGTGAGGTGTACCGGGTGGCCCATCCTCGGCTACCTCGGCGTGAGGCGTTGAAGGTGTTGCCGGCTGATGTCTCCGCCGACCAGGAGTACCGGCAGCGCTTCATTCGTGAAGCCGATCTCGCGGCCTCACTGTGGCATCCCCATATCGTCGGGGTGCACGACCGCGGCGAATTCGACGCCCAGCTGTGGATCTCGATGGACTACGTCGAAGGCACCGACCTCGGCGCCCAACTACGCCAACGCTATCCCGCCGGCATGCCCGC
>FLQS01000050.1 GCA_900078375.1 uncultured Mycobacterium sp.
CTGGCGAGCGACGGGTTCACCACGCTGAACTTCATCTCGACCGTCGGCGCGTTCATCCTCGGTGTCTCGATGCTCCCGTTCATCTGGAACGTGTTTCGCAGTTGGCGCTACGGCGAGGTCGTCACCGTCGACGATCCGTGGGGCTACGGCAACTCGCTGGAGTGGGCCACCTCATGCCCGCCGCCGCGGCACAACTTCACCGAACTGCCCCGGATCCGTTCGGAGCGGCCCGCTTTCGAGCTGCACTACCCGCACATGATCG
The DNA here is from genome assembly GCA_900078375.1 of uncultured Mycobacterium sp. Taxonomy (GTDB): domain Bacteria; phylum Actinomycetota; class Actinomycetes; order Mycobacteriales; family Mycobacteriaceae; genus Mycobacterium. The sequence goes on from FLQS01000050.1 coordinate 263, forward strand.
AGCGGATGCGCGCAGAAGCCCACGTCGGCGAGTCGCACAAGCCCTAGGCCAGGTAGGCGACCGCGTCGCGCAGCTTCTCCCCTGCCGCCCGGACCGCTTCGGCATCCGGTCCGGCGCGCAGGACTTCGCGCGACACCGCTGGCAGCAGCTGACCGGGACGGGCGCCCCCGAGACCGCCGAGCGCCTCGGGGCGTCCGCCCTGGGCGCCGACTCCGGGCACCAGGACCGGGCCGCCCAGTTCGCTCAGGTCGGGCACCACGTCCAGCGTCGCGCCGACGACCACGCCGACCGAACCCGGGTCCGGTAGCCCGGCGCGGTTGATGGCGGCGGCGTCATCGACGACCGATTGCGCCACCGTGCGCTCACCGGCAATCGCGCGCTGCACTGACGCGCCTTCTGGGTTGGAGGTGGCGGCCAGCACGAACACTCCGCGCCCGTTGGCGGCGGCCAGGTCCAAAAGTGGCTGGAGCGAGCCGAATCCGAGATACGGCGACGCGGTGACGGCGTCGGCGGCCAGCGGCCCGGTCCCGACCCAGGCCTGCGCGTAGGCAGCCATCGTCGAGCCGGTGCGCGCCATAGCGCTCGTACGCTTCGCGCGCGTAGTGTTCGGCGGTGGTGCCGATGTCGCCGCGCTTGGCGTCGGCCAGCACCAGCACCCCGGCCTCCCGCAGCGCGGCCATGGTGTTCTCCAGCACCGCGAAACCCGCTGAGCCGTAAGCCTCGAAGAACGCCACCTGCGGTTTGACGATCGCGAACCCGGCGAAGGCCTGCACGCAGACCTCGCTGAACCGGGCCAGACCGTCGGCGCTGACCGGCAGATCCCAGGCGCGCAACAATTCCGGGTGCGGATCGATACCAAGACACAACGGTCCGCGCGCGGCGATCGCGGCGGCCAGCCGGGCGCCGAACCCGGGCTCAGTCATGACCCAGGGTGGCGTGCAGTTCCTGCAGCGAGCGCACGTCGATGTCGCCGCGGATGCCGGCTTCGATGCCCTGCACGGCCGCCGAGGCGCCCTGCACGGTGGTGATGCACGGAACGTTCATCGACACCGCGGCCGACCGGATCTCGTAGCCGTCGATGCGCGGGCCCGAGTTGCCGTACGGGGTGTTGATCACCATGTCGATGTCACCGGCGAGGATGGCGTCCACCGCGGACATCGCAGGCCTGCCGTCACCCGGCTCCTCGAAATGCTTGCGCACCACGTCGCAGGGAATCCCGTTGCGCCGCAGCATCTCCGCGGTGCCCTCGGTGGCCAGCACCCGGAAGCCCAGATCGGCCAGCCGCTTGACCGGGAACACCAGCGAGCGTTTGTCGCGGTTGGCCACCGAGACGAAGATCGTGCCGGTGCTCGGCAACGAACCGTAGGCGGCGGTCTGGCTCTTGGCGAACGCGCTGCCGAAATCGCGGTCGATGCCCATCACCTCACCGGTGGACTTCATCTCCGGGCCGAGCAGCGAATCGATGGCCGAGCCGTCGGCCTTGCGGAAGCGGTGGAACGGCAACACCGCCTCCTTCACCGCGATCGGCGCGTTGGGCGACGGTGTCGCTCCGTCGCCGCTCAGAGCCAGGACACCTTCGGACCGCAGTTGAGAGATGCTGGTGCCTAACATGATTCGTGCACACGCCTTGGCCAGCGGTATCGCGGTGGCCTTTGAGACGAACGGTACGGTGCGGCTGGCCCGCGGGTTGGCCTCCAGCACGTAGAGCACGTCATCCTTGAGCGCGTACTGCACGTTGAGCAGCCCGACCACTCCGACGCCGTGCGCGATCGCCTCGGTGGCCCGCCGGACCGCCTCGATATCGCTGCGGCCCAACGTCACCGGCGGCAGCGCGCACGCCGAGTCGCCGGAGTGGATGCCGGCCTCCTCGATGTGCTCCATCACGCCACCGATGTACACCTCGGTGCCGTCGCAGAGGGCGTCGACGTCGATCTCGATCGCGTCCTCGAGGAACCGGTCGACCAGAACCGGATGCGCGGGCGAGAGCTGAGTAGCCCGGGTGATATAGCCGTGCAGCGTCTTCTCGTCGTAGACGATCTCCATGCCACGCCCGCCGAGCACGTAGGACGGCCGCACCAAGACCGGATAGCCGATGCGCGCGGCGATTTCGCGAGCCTGCTCGAAGCTAGTGGCCATGCCGAACTTCGGGGCCGGCAGCCCCGCGTCCTTGAGCACCTGGCCGAACCGGCCGCGGTCCTCGGCGAGGTCGATGGCCTCGGGCCGGGTGCCGACGATCGGTACCCCGGCATCGGCCAGCCGCTGAGCCAGCCCCAGCGGGGTCTGCCCGCCGAGCTGCACGATCACCCCGGCCACACCCGGGCCGCCCCGCCCGGACTCGGATTCGGCGTGGAAGACCTCAAGGACATCCTCGAAGGTCAGCGGCTCGAAGTACAGCCGGTCGGCGGTGTCGTAGTCGGTGGACACCGTTTCGGGGTTGCAGTTGACCATCACGGTCTCGAACCCGGCCTCGCTCAGCGTCGTCGCCGCGTGCACACAGCTGTAGTCGAATTCGATCCCCTGCCCGATTCGGTTCGGTCCCGAACCCAGGATCAGCACCTTCGGCCGGTCGGTCTGCGGCGCCACCTCGGTCTCGGCGGCGGGGTCGAGCTCGTAGCTGGAGTAGTGATACGGCGTCTTGGCCTCGAACTCGGCCGCACAGGTGTCGACGGTCTTGAATACCGGGTGGATGCCGAGGCGCTGGCGCAGCGTCCGCACACCGGCTTCGCCGGCCAATTCGGTGCGCAGCGAGGCGATCTGGCGATCGGACAATCCGTTGTGCTTGGACCTTCGCAACAGGTCCTCGCCCAGGACAGGAGCTTCGATCAATTCCTGGCGCAATGCCACCAGGCGAAAGACCTGATCGACGAACCACGGGTCGACACCGGAGGCCTCGGCGACGTCTTCGACGCTGGCGCCCAGCCGCAGCGCCAATTCGATGTCGTAGAGCCGGCCCTCGGTGGGGGTGCGCAAGCGCTCCAGGATTTCGACGACAGAACCGTCCTCGTCGGGCGCGGTCCAGAACCCGGCGCGAGTGGTCTCCAGGGAGCGCATCACCTTTCCGAGTGCCTCGATGAAGTTGCGGCCCAATGACATTGCCTCGCCCACCGACTTCATCGTGGTGGTCAGCGTCGGGTCAGCGCCTGGGAACTTCTCGAACGCGAACCTCGGCGCCTTGACCACCACGTAGTCCAGCGTCGGTTCGAAGCAGGCCGGGGTTTCCTTGGTGATGTCGTTGACGATCTCGTCGAGGGTGTAGCCGATCGCGAGCTTTGCGGCGATCTTGGCGATCGGGAATCCGGTGGCTTTGGAGGCCAGCGCACTGGACCGAGACACCCGCGGGTTCATCTCGATCACGATGAGCCGGCCGTCTTTCGGGTCCACCGCGAACTGGATGTTGCAGCCGCCGGTGTCCACACCGACCTCGCGCAGAATCGCGATGCCCAGGTCGCGCATGGTCTGGTACTCGCGGTCGGTGAGCGTCATCGCCGGCGCCACCGTCACCGAGTCACCGGTGTGCACGCCCATCGGGTCGACGTTCTCGATCGAGCACACCACCACCACGTTGTCGTGGTGGTCGCGCATCAGCTCGAGCTCGTATTCCTTCCAGCCGTAGATGGATTCCTCGATGAGCACGTTGGCTGACGGAGACGCGGCGAGCCCGTCGCCGGCCATCCGCTCGACATCCTCGAGCGAGTGCGCCATGCCCGACCCCAGCCCGCCCATGGTGAACGACGGGCGCACCACCACAGGGAGGCCCAACTCGGCGACGGTCTCGCGGACCTCGGCCATCGTGAAACAGACGGCCGATTTCGCCGACTCGCCACCGACTTTAGCGACGATGTCCTTGAACTTCTGCCGGTCCTCGCCACGCTGGATGGCATCGAAGTCGGCACCGATCATCTCGACGCCGTACCTTTCGAGGACGCCGTCATTGTGCAGGGCGACAGCGGTGTTCAGCGCGGTCTGCCCACCCAGGGTGGCCAGCACGGCGTCGATCTTGTTGCCGCGCGAGGCCTGCTGGGCGATCACCTTCTCGACGAAGGCCGAGGTGATCGGCTCGACGTAGGTGAAGTCGGCGTACTCGGGGTCGGTCATGATCGTGGCCGGGTTGGAGTTGACCAGGCTGACGGTCAATCCTTCGGCACGCAACACCCGGCAGGCCTGGGTGCCCGAATAGTCGAATTCACAGGCCTGGCCGATGACGATCGGCCCGGAGCCGATGACGAGAATGTGATTGAGGTCGGTCCGGCGTGGCATTTAGCGCTTCCCCTCGTCCATCAGGTCCACGAATTGGTCGAACAGGTAGTTCGCGTCATGTGGACCGGCCGCGGCCTCCGGGTGGTACTGCACCGAAAAGGCCTTTCCGTTGGCGAGTTTGATGCCTTCGACGACGCCGTCGTTGGCGCAGGTGTGGCTGACCAGGGCCCGGCCGAAGTCGGTGTCGAAGTGCTCGCCGGCCTCACCTTCCAGCGCGAAGCCGTGGTTTTGCGCGGTGATCGCGACAGTGCCGGTGGCGTGGTCGATCACCGGCACATTGATACCGCGGTGGCCGAATACCATCTTGTAGGTGGACCGCCCCAGCGCCCGGCCCAAAATCTGATTTCCGAAACAGATTCCGAACAGCGGGATCTCGGCGCCGAGAACCGCCCTGGTGACCCCGACGACGTGGTCGGCGGTGGCCGGGTCACCCGGACCGTTGGACAGGAACACACCGTCCGGATTCAGGTCGGCAATCTGGGAGAAGGTGGCCGACGACGACAGCACGTGGGTGCGGATGCCCCGCTTGGCGAAGTTGCGCGGCGTGTTGGTTTTGATGCCCAGATCGAGTGCGACAACGGTGAACCGTTGCATCCCAACGGGATCGACGATGTAGCTCTCCGGTGTGCTGACCTGGCCGGCCAGATCGGCGCCGAGCATGGCGGGCTGGCTGCGCACCCGGCGCAGCAGCTCCTCGGTGTCGGCCAGCGCGGGACCGGAGAACACCCCGGCCTTCATCGAGCCGCGGGTGCGCAGGTGACGCACCACCGCGCGGGTGTCGACACCGGCGATGCCGACGATGTGCTGGCGCTTGAGCTCGTCGTCCAGCGTTCCGGTGGCCCGCCAGTTCGACGCCCGCGGCGAGGGGTCACGCACGGCGTAGCCGGCCACCCAGATCTTGTCGCCGCGACTTTCGCCGTCCTCGTGGTTCCAGCCGGTGTTGCCGATCTGCGGGGCGGTGGCCACCACGATCTGGCGGTGATAACTGGGATCGGTCAGGGTCTCCTGGTAGCCGGACATCCCGGTGGAGAACACCGCCTCGCCGAGAGTCTCGCCGATCGCACCGAATTCGGTGCCGGTGTAGACCCGCCCGTCCTCCAATATCAGATGGGCTTTACCCGTCACGCTGCTTCTCCTGTTGTCGTCCATCGCGCATAGTCGCGGCGGTCGTCGCCGCGAAAGCCTGTGTCAATCTCGGTGCCCGACGGCAGCCGCCAGCGAATCGCCAGGATGCCCGCCACTTTTCCGGCCAGTGCACGCTCGGCACGGATGCCGGCGATCGCATCCTGCGGGATCCAGATCGGGCTCGCGCCGGAGCGCTCCAGCAGGATCCCCTCCGGGTAGCGGGTCAGCACCGCTTTGGATCGGAAACCCAAGTCGCCGGCCGCAATCCGTTCCAGCCAATTGCCTGCCAGGGTACTGCCCACGTAGAGGCCCCTGGTCGGCGCGATGATGGCTGAGCTCAGCAGGTCGGGCATCGACGGCAGTTCACCCAGCAGTGCCATCTGCCGCTTGGCCCGGTGTTTCCAGCCACGCAGCATGCGTCCGATCAGCACGCCGATGATGACGACGATCACGAAGGCGAAGATGTACGCCGCGATCGCCGTGCCGGTATTCATGCGCAATCCGCCTGCGCTTCTCGCTGAGCCTTCACGCCGGGCTCTTCCCATTCCGCGCTGTCACGGTCCCCCGCAGCAGCGTCGCGGTGATCGTCGCGGGCAACGTCATCGACGCGAACGGGGTGTTGGCCGAGCGGCTGGCCAGCTCGCCTCCGTCGACGATCCAGGTGCCGTCCGGGTCGACGACGACGAGGTTGGCGGGCTCCCCCACCTCCAGCGGGCGACCCTGGTCGTCCAGCCCGACGATGCGGGCCGGGTTCTCGCTCATCACCCGCGCCACACCGCGCCAGTCCAGCAGTCCGGTCTGCACCATCGTCTCGACGACCACCGACAGCGCGGTCTGCAGGCCCAACATGCCCGGCCGGGCCTGAGCGAACTCACAAAACTTCTCGTGCTCGGCGTGCGGCGCGTGGTCGGTGGCCACGCAGTCGAGCACCCCGTCGGCCAGTGCCTGACGCAAGGCCTGCGCGTCGGTGTCCTCCCGCAGCGGCGGGTTCACCCGGTTCACGCCGTCATAGCTGGCCAGCCGGCTGTCGTCGAGCAGGAGGTGGTGCGGGGTGACCTCGGCGGTGATCGAAATGCCCTGCTGTTTAGCCCATTTGATGAGCTCGACGGTCCCGGCGGTGGAGGCGTGACAGATATGTACCCGGGCGCCGGCATCTCGGGCCAGCAGCGCGTCGCGGGCCACGATGGATTCCTCAGCGGCCCGCGGCCAGCCGGCCAGCCCGAGCCGGGCGGCGTTGGGTCCTTCGTGGGCGACGGCGCCGACGGTCAGCCGCGGCTCCTCGGCATGCTGGGCGATCAGCACACCCAGACCGGTGGCGTACTCCAGCGCGCGGCGCATGACCAGCGGGTCGTGCACACAGATACCGTCGTCGGAGAACATCTTGACCTGCGCCACACCGGCTGCCATCAGGCCCATTTCGGTGAGCTGCTTGCCTTCCAGCCCCACCGTCACAGCGCCCACCGGATGCACGTCGACCAAGCCGACCTGCTGACCACGCCGCCACACATGGTCGGTGACCACCGGGCTGTCGGCCACCGGATCGGTGTTGGCCATCGCGAACACCGCAGTGTAACCGCCCAATGCCGCGGCGGCCGAACCGGTTTCGATGTCCTCGGCGTATTCTCGGCCGGGCTCGCGCAGGTGGGTGTGCAGGTCGACAAAGCCGGGCAGCAGCACCTGGCCGGTGGCGTCGATCACGATCTCGACGACGCGGCCGCGGTGATCGCCTGGCCGGTGGCGTCGATCACGTCGGCAGCGTCGGGCACGGTCAGTTTCGGGCCGATCTCGGCGATCTGGCCGCCGGCCACCAGGACGTCGACCTGGTCGCCCTCGCCGTAAAGGCGAACGCCCTTTAGTAAGACGCTCATACCGACACCGCCTCGTCCGTGCCGACCAGCAGATGGAACAGCACCGCCATCCGCACGTGCACACCGTTGGAAACCTGTTGCAGCACCGCCGATTGCGACGAGTCAGCGGCGGCGAAGGAGATTTCCATGCCGCGCATCATCGGGCCGGGGTGCAGCACCACCGCATGTCCGGGCAGCAACGCCTGCCTGCGATCGGAGAGCCCGTAGCGAATCGAGTACTCCCGCTCCGAGGGGAAGAACCCGCCGTTCATCCGCTCCGCCTGCACCCGCAGCATCAGCGCCGCATCGGCGGCCGGCAGTTCCGCGTCCAGGTCATGCGACACCGTGACCGGCCAGTCCGCCACCCCCACCGGCAGCAGAGTGGGCGGGGCGACCAGCACCACCTCGGCGCCCAGCGTGGACAGCAGCGACACATTCGAGCGGGCCACCCGGCTGTGCAGGATGTCGCCGACGATCACCACCCGGCGGCCCTCGATGTCGCCCAGGCGCTGGCGCAGCGTCAGCGCGTCCAGCAGCGCCTGGGTCGGGTGCTCATGCGTGCCGTCACCGGCGTTGATCACGCAGGGTCCGGTCCCATCCGGTTCGACGGTCCACTCGGCCAGCTGCTGTGCCGCGCCGGAGGCCGGGTGCCGGATGATCAGCGCATCGGCGCCGGCCGCGCGCAGGGTCAGCGCGGTGTCACGCAGGGATTCGCCTTTGGCCGCCGAGGAGCCCGCAGCGCTGACGTTGATCACGTCGGCGCTCATCCACTTGCCGGCGACCTCGAACGACACCCGGGTGCGGGTGGAGTTCTCGTAGAACATCGTGATGATCGTGCGACCGCGCAGCGTGGGCAGTTTCTTGACCTCACGGCCCAGCAGCGCCTGCCGGAACCGGTCGGCGTCGTCAAGGATCGCGGTGGCCTCGTCGCGGGTCAGATCGCCCGCCGACAGCAGATGCCTGATCGTCATCTGGCGGGTCCTCCCTGAGGTGCGATCCAGATGCCGTCGACCCCGTCGTCCTCCACGAGCCGAACCTTGACGTTCTCGCTGCGCGACGTGGGCACGTTCTTGCCGACGTAGTCCGCCCGCAGCGGCAGCTCGCGGTGGCCGCGGTCGACCAGAACCGCCAGCTGCACCGCCGTCGGCCGCCCGATGTCGCGCAGGGCGTCGAGCGCCGAGCGAACCGAGCGACCGGTGTAGAGCACGTCGTCGACCAGAATCACCAGGGCGCCGTCGATTCCACTCGCGGGGATCGACGTCTTCTCCAGCGCGCGCGGCGGCTTGAAGTCGAGGTCGTCGCGGTACAGCGTGATGTCGAGGCCGCCGCACTCGACCGTCACGCCGGAGAATTCGTCGATTCTCGCGGCCAGTCGGTTGGCCAGGGTGACGCCCCTCGTCGGGATGCCGAGGAGGATGACGCGGGGTGCGTCGGGGGCGTCGAGAGCGGTCTTTTCGATGATCTGGTGGGCGATGCGGGAAACGGTTCTACCGACGTCCGCACCGGACATCAATTCACGGTCGGTGGAGCCCACGAGCTGACCGGACCTCCTTCTCCGCCTCTCTGGACGGATCGTTAAAGGATGTCGAACTGCCGGGCAGCCTAACATCCACCCGTCCATCTTCCCGAACCGCTCTTGCGTGTCGACGGTTAGCCTGGGTGGAGTGACCACACCGCATCCGTCCCATTGGGATTTCGACGCGCTCTACCGAGGTGAGAGTCCCGCCGAGGGAATCCCTCCCGTCACTACCGTGCCCTGGGACACCAAGGGCCCCAAGGAAAGTGTTGTCGGCTGGCAGGAGCAGGGCCTGATCGGCGGCGATGTCCTCGACATCGGCTGCGGGCTCGGCGACAACGCGATCTACCTGGCCCAGCACGGCCATCAGGTCACCGCGCTCGACATCTCCCCGACCGCCCTGATCACCGCCGAGCACCGGGCTGCCGACGCCGGTGTCGACATCCGATTCGCGGCCACCGACGCCACTGAACTCAGCGGCTACGACGATGCGTTCGACACGATCGTCGACAGCGGCATGTTCCATTGCCTCGACGACGGCGGCAAGGTCGCCTACGCCGCTGCGGCCTATCGTGCCGCCCGGCCCGGCGCGCGGCTGCTGATCGCCTGCTTCTCCGAGGCCAACGACGACCCGATGCGCGGCCAGCGGGCGGTCAGCGAATCAACCGTGCGCGGCGTGTTGAGCGGCGCCGGCTGGGCCGTCGACTCGGTGACCCCGACGACGGTGCACCGCCCCGACGGCGTCGACATGGGATTCTGGCTCGTCGCTGCGCAACGGCCGTCGGCAGAAGCCGCTCAGTAGAATCCCTGGGGTGAATCTCGGGGACAATCGCACCTCAGTCGTGCAAGCCGTGGACGCCGGGCTACTGGCCGGTGCCGTCACCTTGGTGTGGCAGCGCGGAAATATTCTGCAGGTCAACGAGATCGGTTACCGCGACGTCGAAGCCGGGCTACCGGTGCAGCGCGACACGATCTTCCGGATCGCCTCGATGACGAAACCGGTGACGGTGGCGGCGGCAATGACCCTGATCGAGGAGGGCAAGCTCGCGCTGTCGGACCCGGTCACCCGCTGGCTGCCGGAGCTGGCTGACATGCAGGTGCTCGTGGATCCGACCGGCCCGCTGGATCGCACCGTGCCGGCCCGACGGCCGATCACCATCGACGACCTGATGACCCACCGCAGCGGCCTGGCCTACCCGTTCTCGGTGGTCGGCCCACTGAGCCGGGCCTACGCGCAGGTCTCATTCCGCCAGGACCAGGACCACTGGCTGGCCGATCTCGCGAAGCTGCCGCTGGTCCACCAGCCCGGCGACCGGCTGACCTACAGTCACGCCACCGACGTCCTCGGCATTGTCGTATCGCGGATCGAGGGCAAGTCGCTGCACACCGTGCTCACCGAGCGGATCTTCGACCCGCTGGGCATGCCCGACACCGGCTTCTTCATCTCGCCCGACAAACGCGCCCGCGCGGCCACGATGTACCGGCTCGACGAAGAGACCGGCCTGCAGCACGACGCGATGGGTCCGGTCCCGGTTACCGAACCCCGGTTCTGCCAGGGCGGGGCGAGCCTGGTGACGACCGTCGACGACTACCTTCGCTTCGCCCGAATGTTGTTGAACGGCGGCGACGTCGACGGTGCACGGGTGCTCTCCGAGGAATCGGTGCAACTGATGCGCGGCGACCGGTTGACCGCCGAACAAAAGCAATACCCGTTCCTGGGGATGCCGTTCTGGGTGGGCCGCGGCTTCGGCCTGAACCTCTCGGTGGTCACCGATCCGGCCAAATCTACGCAGCTGTACGGCCCGGGCGGGGTCGGCACCTTCAGCTGGCCCGGCGCCTACGGCACCTGGTGGCAGGCCGACCCGGCCAACGACCTCATCATGATCTACCTGATCCAGAACTATCCGAACCTCAGCGCGCCGGCCGCCGCGGTGGCCGGTAACACGTCGCTGGCCAAACTCCAGTCGGTGCAGCCGAAATTCGTGCGCCGCACCTACGACGCACTGGGCATCTAGACCATCGCGATCGGCGAGATCGGGCCCGGTCGGCGCCAGAGCCGGTCAAGCGTCAGGCCTTTGACGCCGTCCTCGGCGAGCAGTGAGAAGCCCGCCTCCACCCAATCGGTCGCGGCCAGCATGGCGGGCAGACTACGCCTCGGGGGCAGCGCCCCGGACCGCGGCGGCGGCCGCGCGGATCTGCGGAGTGACCAGCATGACCTGGCCCAGCACCCCGTTGACGAAGCCCGGCGACTCGTCGGTGGACAGCTCCTTGGCCAGCTCGACCGCCTCATCGACGGCCACCGGCTCCGGAACGTCCTCGGCGTGCAGTAGTTCCCAGACCGCCACCCGCAGGATCGCGCGGTCCACCGCGGGCAGCCGCTCCAGCGTCCAGCCCTGCAGGTGTGAGGTGATCAGCTCGTCGATGTGAGCGGAATTGGCGGCCACGCCCCGCGCGACCGTCACCGTGTACGGATTCAGGGCAGACACATCGGTGTTGGCTTCGGCCAGCCCGATGCGCGCGTCGGCCACCTCGGCCGGGGTCAGCCCCTGGGCTTCGGCCTCGAAGACCAGATCGACGGCGCGCTTGCGCGCCTGATGCCGCCCCTTGTCGGCCTTGCGATCAGCCATATCAGGCGTTCACGCGCCCCAAGTAGCTGCCGTCGCGGGAATCGACCTTGAGCTTGTCGCCGGTGTTGATGAACAGCGGAACCTGGATCTCAGCCCCGGTCTCCAACGTCGCCGGCTTGGTGCCCGCGCTGGACCGATCACCCTGCAGACCCGGCTCGGTGCTGGCGACCTCGAGCTCGACGGTCACCGGAAGCTCCAGATACAGCGCCGCGCCCTCGTTGAACGCGATCTGCACCGGCATGCCCTCCAGCAGGAAATCCGACAAGCGGCCGACCAGTGCCTCGGACAGCGGGTGCTGCTCGTAGTCCTCGGAGTCCATGAACACGAAGTCCGAGCCGTCCCGGTAGAGGTAGGTGGCGTCGCGCCGGTCGACGGTCGCGGTCTCCACCTTCACCCCGGCGTTGTAGGTCTTGTCGACGACCTTGCCGGAGAGCACGTTCTTGAGCTTGGTGCGCACGAACGCCGGGCCCTTGCCGGGTTTGACGTGCTGGAACTCGGTGATCTGCCAGAGCTGGCCGTCGATGTTCAGCACAAGGCCGTTCTTGAAATCGGCAGTGGATGCCACGGTCGGTCGTTCTCCTCGTCTATCTGGTCCTAGAGGACCACAAGTTCCTTGGGGAACCGGGTCAACAGCTCGGGGCTCCGTTCCCCCACGACCAGGGTGTCCTCGATGCGAACACCGCCACGGTCGGGCACGTAGACACCGGGTTCCACAGTCACCACGGAGCCAGCAAGCAGTGTACCGGCGGCGGCGGAGTTGATTCCCGGCGCTTCGTGGATCTGCAATCCGACGCCGTGGCCCAGACCGTGGCCGAAGTACTCGCCGTAGCCCGCCTCGACGATGACCTGCCGGGCGGCGCCGTCCACATTGCGCAGTTCCGCCCCGGCGTCGAGGGCGTTGCGGCCGGCTTGCTGGGCGGCCACCACCAGTTCGTAGATCTCCAGCTGCCAGTCGGCCGCCGCGCCCAGGACGAAGGTGCGCGTCATGTCGGAGTGGTAGCCGCCGACCAGCGCGCCGAAGTCGATTTTGACGAAATCGCCGCTGGCCAGCACCGCGTCGGTGGGCCGGTGATGCGGGATCGCCGAGTTCGCACCGGTGGCCACGATCGTCTCGAACGACGGCGCGTCGCCGCCGTGCTCGAGCATCAATGCCTCGAGCTGGCGACCGACCTCCCGCTCGGTGCGCCCCGGCCGCAGCCCGCCGCTGCTCACCAGCTCGGCCAGGGCCGCGTCGGCGGCCTCGCACGCCAGCCGCAACAGCGCGATCTCCCCGGCATCCTTGATCTCCCGCAGCGCCTCGACCGTGCCGGAGGCTCGCACCAGTCCCGCGGCCGGGTGGTCGTCCAGCTCACGGGCCAGGACGTCGAAACCGTCGACGGTGACCACATGGCTCTCGAACCCGATCCGGGCGGCGCCGTCGGCCACGGCCCGCCCGACCAGATGGCGTCCGCAGGCCCGCTCGATGACCGTTTCCACGTCCGGCGCCTGGCGTGCGGCCTGCGTCCGGTAGCGCGAATCGGTGGCCAGCACCGTCGGCGTGTCGCCGGCGAACACCAGCAGCGCCGCGTTCGAGCCACTGAATCCGGACAGATATCGGACGTTGACCAGGTCACTCACCAGGATCGCGTCCAATCCGTCGGCGGCCAGCCGGGCAGCCAGCCGGTCCCGACGTTGGGAATGTGTCACGGTCGCTGACGGTACTCGCTACCCTGACTAACCATGACTACGTGGTTGTTGCGCGGACTGGCCTTCGCTGCCGGCATGGTGATCGTCCGTCTCGTGCAGGGCACGCTGATCAACATCTACGAAACCAAGGCGGGTCTGATCAGCATCTCGCTGGTGGTGCTGTTCGCCATCGTGTCGTTCATCTGGGGTCTGCTCGACGGCCGCGCCGACGCGAACGCCAATCCCGACCCGGACCGGCGCGGCGATCTGGCCATGACCTGGCTGCTGGCTGGGCTCATCGCCGGCGTGTTGAGCGGCCTGGTCGTGTGGATCGTGTCGCTGTTCTACAAGAACGTCTACGCCGAGGGCCTGATCAGTGAGGTCACCACGTTCGCGGCGTTCACCGCGCTGATGGTGTTCATCCCGGCCATCGCCGCGGTCGCCATCGGCCGTTTCCTGGTCGACCGCAAGCGGCCCCCTTACGAGCGCCGCCGCGAGGACGGCAGCCAGGTCGACGTGTTCGACGCCGCGCGCGAGGACGACCGGACCGGACCCATCGCCGGGCTCGGCACCCACGAGGCCGCGGCGACCGAAGAGCAGACGTCCGCGGTGGCGACCGCCGAGCGCGACGAGCCGACTGAGCAGATCGACATGACGGGCAAAACCGACAAGTCCTGAGCGCCCGCCCGGCTCCCTAGATCGGGTCGATCGGCGCCCAGCCGCTGACGTCGAAGCCGTCGCCGTTCGCCACGATCACCGGACCCCCGTGGCCCGGGTAATGCGCGGGAAAGACCGCCGCGTTGGCGCGGGCCGCCTCGGCGAACACCCGCCGCCGCGTGCGGCGTGCGGCGGCCGCGTCGACATCGAACGCGCACGCGTCGTCGGGGCGCCGAAGCTGGATCGGGCAGTGCGTCAGGTCACCGACGAACACCGCCGGACTGCCCGCTTCAAGCCACAGCACCGACGAGCCGGGTGTGTGACCGGCCGCCGGGCGCAGCCGCAGTGACGGACTGAGCTGGAGGTCCTCGGACCACAACTGGATCTGGTCGGTCACCGGAACCACGCTGTCGGCCAACACTGTTCGCATGCCGTCGTTCTCGCCGGATCCCCCGGGGCCGAAGAAGCGGTAGTCCGGCTCGGGCATCACGTAGCGGGCGTTGGGGAACGTCGGCACCCATCGGCCGTCGACCAGCTGGGTGTTCCAGCCGACATGGTCGGTGTGCAGGTGGGTATTGATCACGATGTCGACGGCCGCCGGATCGAAGCCGGCCCCGGCGAAGGCGGTGAGGAAATCCGTCGAGAGGTGATCCAGGGGCGGCATGTGCGGACGGTCGCGGTCGTTGCCGACTCCGGTGTCGACCACCACGACCAGACCATCGACCTCGACCACCCACGACTGCATCGCGATCCGCCACTGCTCGGACTCGCGCTCCCAGAAGTGCGGCTCGAGCAGATCGGCGTGGTCCTCCCAGGCCTCGGCCGGGGTGTCGGCGAACAGCGATGTCCGCATCTGGATCTGAGTTTCGACGACGCGCGTGACGGTGGCCGCGCCCAACGCCATCCGGTTCCGCACCCCCGACATCCCGGCTAGTCGAGGGTGACGTCGAGGGTGGCCAGATAACGCAATGCCAGCAGGTAGCCCTGCACGCCGAGCCCGACGATCACGCCGGTGGCCACCGCGCTCAGATACGAGTGATGCCGAAACTCTTCGCGCGCATGCACATTGGAGATGTGTACCTCGATCAGCGGGGCCTTCAGCTCGGCGCAGGCGTCCCGCAACGCGATCGAGGTGTGTGTCAGCGCACCGGCGTTGAGGATCACCGGGTCACCGGCGTCGGCCGCGGCATGCAGCCAGTCGATCAATTGAGCTTCACTGTTGCTCTGCCGCACGACCGCGGTGTGCCCGAGCTCTCCTGCCTGCGCCTCGATCAGCATGACGAGGTCGTCATAGGTTGTGCTGCCATAGATCTCGGGCTCACGGCGACCGAGCCGATCCAGGTTGGGGCCGTTGAGGACCAGAACTGTTGTCACTTCGCCACCTCCGCGTAGGCCGCCGCCAGCAGCGCCGGGTCCGGACCTTCCAGCCGTCCCGGCTTGGCCAGCCCGTCGAGCACCACGAACCGCAGCACCCCCGAGCGAGTCTTCTTGTCGCCGCCCATGATCTCGACCAGTTCGGGAAGCACGTCGGGCTCGTAGCTCACCGGCAATCCCAGCGACGTGAGCACGTCGCGATGCCGGTTTGCCGTGGCATCGTCGAGCCGGCCGGCCAGCCGGCCCAGCTCGGCGGCAAACACCAGTCCCACCGAGACCGCCGCGCCGTGACGCCACCGGTAGCGCTCCCGACGTTCGATGGCGTGCGCCAAAGTGTGTCCGTAGTTGAGGATCTCGCGCAGCGCCGACTCTTTCTCGTCGGCGGCCACCACTTCGGCCTTGACCGCGATCGCCCGCCGGATCAGCTCCGGCAGCACCGACCCGGCCGGGTCAACTGCGGCCTGCGGGTCGGCCTCGATGAGGTCGAGGATCTTGGGGTCGGCGATGAAGCCGGCCTTGACGATCTCGGCCATTCCGGCGACAAGTTCGTTGCGCGGCAACGTTTCCAGCATCGCCAGGTCGACCAGCACACCGGCAGGCTGATGGAACGCGCCGACGAGGTTCTTGCCCGCCTCGGTGTTGATCCCGGTCTTGCCGCCGACGGCGGCGTCGACCATGGCCAGCAGCGTGGTCGGGACGTGCACGATGTCGACACCGCGCAGCCAGGTCGCCGCGGCGAACCCGGCGACATCCGTCGCCGCCCCGCCGCCGAGGCTCACCAACGCATCCTTGCGGCCAATTCCGATGCGGCCCAGCACTTCCCAGATGTACCCGACGACGGCCAGGTCCTTGCCCGCCTCGGCGTCGGGAATCTCGATACGGTGGGCGTCCACACCTCGGTCGGACAGGTGTGCCCGGATGGCTTCTGCGGTTTGCGCCAGCACCGGCTGGTGCAGGATCGCCACCTTGTGCCTGCCGCCCAGCAGCTCGCCGAGCTCGCCGAGCAGGCCGGTGCCCACGATCACCGGGTAGGGCGGATCGACGGCGACCTCGATGGTCACCGGCGTGTTGTCGGTCATTTGCGAACTCCGGCGCGGCGGGCGGCCAGCGCCGCCGGGGTGGCGGGCGTGACCGGCGTGGATTCCGCCGGTTGATCCGGCGGTGTTGGGGTGGAACGTTTTTCGGTTGCGGACGGCGAACGGCGCCACGGCGGCCTTCGCCGGCGGGACGGCTGCGGGCTCTCCATCCGCGTGATGATGTGGCGCACGACGGCACCGGGGTTGCGGCGGTTGGTGTTGACCCGGATCGTGGCGATCCGCCGGTAGAGCGGCACCCGCTGGTTCATCAGCTCGCGGTACTTCTCGGCGTGATCGGGTCCGGCCAGCAGCGGGCGGACGGTGTTGCCGCTGGTGCGGCGCACCCCCTCGGCCGCACTGATCTCCAGGAAAATCACCGTCTGCCCGGCCAGCGCGTCGCGCACGCCGGGTGTCGTCACCGCGCCACCGCCCAGTGACAGCACGCCGTCATGGGACTCGATCGCGTCGCGGATGACCGCTTCTTCGATGCGGCGGAATTCCTCCTCGCCGTCATTGGCGAAGATGTCGGCGATGGTGCGGCCGGTCTTCTCCTCGATGGCGGCGTCGGTGTCGAGCATCGCCACCCCCATCGCCTTGGCCAGCCGCCGCCCGATGGTGGACTTCCCGGAGCCGGGCAACCCGATCAGCACGGCCTTCGGCGCCATCGCGCTACCCCGACACCCGCACTGGCGAATCGGATGGCATCCGCGCGGACACGGCCTGCAGGTACCCGTCGACGTTGCGTCGGGTCTCCGACAGCGAATCGCCGCCGAACTTCTCCAGCACCGCGCGGGCCAGCACCAGCGCGACCATGGTTTCGACGACGACCGCGGCGGCGGGCACTGCGCACACATCGGAGCGCTGGTGGATGGCGACGGCCTCCTCGCCGGTGGCCATGTCGACGGTGGCCAGCGCCCGCGGCACCGTGGAGATCGGCTTCATCGCCGCCCGCACCCGCAGCGGAAGACCGTTGGTCATGCCGCCCTCCAGGCCGCCGGCCCGGTTGGTCGAGCGGACCACGCCGTCGGGACCGGGGTACATCTCGTCGTGCGCCTGGCTGCCGCGCCGGCGGGCGGTCTCGAAACCGTCGCCGATCTCGACACCCTTGATGGCCTGGATGCCCATCACCGCTCCGGCGAGCTGGCTGTCCAGCCGGTTCTCGCCGCTGGTGAACGAGCCCAGCCCGATCGGCAGTCCGTGCACGACGACCTCGACGACGCCGCCCAGGGTGTCGCCGTCGCGCTTGGCCGCCTCGATCTGCTCGATCATGTCGGCCTCGGCGGTCTTGTCGGCGGCGCGGACCGGGCTCTCGTCGATGCGAGCCAGGTCGCCGGCGGCGGGCGGAGGCCCGTCGTAGGGCGCCGACGCGCCGATGGAGATGACGTGCGAGAGCACCTCGACGCCGAGCGCCTGGCGCAAGAAGGACCGGGCGACGGTGCCGGCCGCGACCCGTGCGGCGGTCTCGCGGGCGCTGGCCCGCTCGAGGACCGGGCGGGCGTCGTCGAAGCCGTACTTGAGCATCCCGGCGAAGTCGGCGTGGCCGGGCCTGGGCCGGGTCAGCGGCGCATTGCGGGCGACATCAAGCTCGTCAGCGGCGACGGGATCGGACGCCATCACGGTTTCCCATTTGGGCCACTCGGTGTTGCCGATCTCGATGGCGATCGGGCCGCCCAGGGTGGCGCCGTGGCGAACCCCGGCCAGCACGGTGACCTGGTCCTGCTCGAACTTCATCCTGGCGCCGCGGCCGTAGCCCAGCCGCCGGCGGGCCAGCTGCTCGGCGATGTCCGTCGACGTGACCTGCACACCGGCGACCATGCCTTCGACCACGGCTACCAGCGCGCGGCCGTGGGATTCACCGGCGGTCGTCCATCGCAACACGCGTCCCATCTTCCCACGCCGGTCACGGCAGACCCAATTTGCTTTCCGCAAGTACGCGAAAATGGACCGATGACGAAAACCCCGATCGCGAGCCTGGACGATTTCACCGCTCTCGACCCGTTCTTCCGGATCATCGAGCGCGGACTGCAGGGACTGGTCGAGCCGGGGCATTTCTTCGACCTGATGGCCGAGGACGTCCTCACCGAATACGTGGTCACCGTGCCCGGCTATCCGCGCCGGGTCGAGGGCCGGGCGGCGCTGGCCGAGCTGTACCGGCCCTACGGAACCGCGATACGCCTCGATCGCGCCTTCGACCTTGCCGTCTACCACGACGCCGCCCAGAACGTCGCGGTGCTCGAGTACGCGGTCGAGGGCCGCACCGTGCACGGAAACCGGCGCTACGCCAATCGGTTCATCTCGGTCGTGACGGTCGAGAACCGGCAGATCGCGCGCTGGCGCGACTACCTCGACCCCCTCGCGGTGTTCGACGCACTCGGCTGGCCCCAGAGCTGAAGCAACACAGCGCTAAAACACCACAAGCGCCGCGGCGGCCAGGCTCGCGACACACATCGACGGGCCGTGCGGCACAGTCGCCGTCCGGTCCCGCACAGCGATGACGGCGGCCAGCAGGGCTGTCAGCACCGGCGCGCCCAGCGCCGCCAGCAGCCAGACATCCGGCCCGAACGCGCCTGTCAGGCCGCCGACGCCGAACGCGAGCTTGACGTCCCCCGCACCCAAACCGGCTGGGATCGCAAGGTGCACAACCAGATACAACGCGGCCAGACCGAGTGCGCCGGCCAGCGCCGGCAGACCGCGACCACAGCCGGCCGCGACGGTGAGCACCGCGACGGCCCCGGGCAGCGTCAGTGCGTTCGGCAACCGCCGGTGGCGGACGTCGCACACCGTCAACGCCACCGCCCACATCAGGACGACCACGAACACCAGCAGACGCATCGGGGCGACGTTAACTCAGCGCGGCGGCCATCTGCTCGCGCGGCGCCGGGTGGCCTGTGAATTGTTCGACCTGACTGAAGGCCTGGTGCAGCAGCATCTGTACGCCGCTGATCACCTCACCGCCCGCGTCCTGCACGGTGGCGGCCAGCGGGGTCGGCCAGGGGTCGTAGATGGCGTCCAGCAGTACCGGGACCCCGGCGAACACCCCGGCGTATGCGGCGGCCGCGTCGGCAGGGATCGTGCTGACCAGGACGTCGGCGGTGGCCGCGATCTCGGGAAGCCGCGGATCGCTCAGATCGCAGAACTCGGTGGTGACATCGACAGCCTCCCCGAGGTCCAGCAGCCGGGCGGCCTTGTCTCGGTTGCGGGCCACGACGGTGATCTCGATGGCGCCAAGGTCAGCCAGGGCCACGACGGCCGCAGGTGCGGTTCCGCCCGAACCGAGCACGATCGCGTGCCGAAGATGACGGACGTGCGCCAGCGCTCCGGCGACCCCGTCGATGTCGGTGTTGTCCGCGCGCCAGCCGTGGTCGGTGCGAACCAGGGTGTTGGCCGAGCCGACCAGTTCGGCGCGTTCCGTGCGTTCGTCGGCGACCTGCAGGGCGGCGAATTTGCCCGGCATCGTGACCGAGACCCCGACCCATTCGGGGCCGAAAGCGCGCACCACGCCCGGCAATTCGTCGGCCGTGCACTCGATGCGTTCGTACGTCCAGTCGGCCAGCCCGAGCGCGCGGTAGGCCGCCAGGTGCAGCAGTGGTGATTTGGAATGCGCGACGGGCGAGCCCAGCACCGCCGCCTTACGCCCCGTCATAGCCGGCTCAACGCGCGGAATCGAGCACGCCATTGCGCTTGGCCAGCTCGATATTGGCCAGATGCTGTTGGTAGTCGCGGGTGAACAGGGTGGTGCCCTCGGTGTCCACGGTCACGAAGTACAGCCAGTCCCCCGACTCGGGCCGCTCGGCCGCGGCGAGGGCCTCTTCGCCGGGTGAGCAGATCGGCGTGGCGGGCAGACCGTCGGCGGCGTAGGTGTTCCACGGCGTCACCTGGGCGCGGTCGGCGTCGGTGGTGGCGACTTCCTGTCGATCCAGTGGGTAGTTGACCGTCGAATCGAATTCCAGCTTCTGCGGCACGGCCAGCCGGTTATAGATCACCCGCGCGACCTTCGCGAAGTCGTGCGGCTTGGCCTCGCGCTGCACCAGTGAACCGACGACGAGGATCTGATACGGCGACATGTTCATCGCCTTGGCGGTGTCCAGCAGCCCACCGGCGACGTAGTGGTCCGCGCTTTGGCCCACCAGCTTGGCCAGGATCTCCTGCGGCGACGCCGACGGGTCGACGTTCCAGGTGCCCGGCGCGATCAGTCCCTCCAGGCGGCGGTGGTTCTTGCCCAGCGAGGCCACCGGCTGCGTCGCCCATGGCGGCACGTTCAACTGGTCCGCCGGCGCCTGTTCGGCCACCTTGCGCAGATCCTCGGCGGCCACGCACTTCTGCTCGCCGTTGACCGGGACACAGGTGGCCTTGGCGATCAGGGTGAAGATGCCGTCGGTCACCTTGCCCGAACCGACCTCGGCGATGTCGTCGAGCTGGCGGCCCTCGGGGACCACCAGCTTGCCCACCCGGTTGTGCGGGTCGGCCAGGCGTTGCACCGCGGCCGACGCCGACATCTCGGTGCGCACCGTATAGAACCCCGGCTGGATGGCCGCGATCGCCGCGTTGTCCTTGGCCGCGTCCACGAATCCCTTGACGTTGGAGATGACGTTCTTGTCGCGAAGCGTCTGTGCGATCTGGGTGGTGGAGTCGCCGTCGTGGACCTGGATGACAACGTCATCCTTGCCCTCGCCGGCGAATTCGCCATCGGACCCGCTGAACAGCTTGGCGCCCAAATACACTGCGGCCACCACCACAACAATCAGCAGGGCCGCCGCGGCGGCCCCGATCATCCTGCGGCGGTTACGGTTTCGCCGGGCGCGCACCCGATCGAGGCGACTCATCCGGCTCCGCGGCGGGCCTACTGCCAGCGGTGCCGAACGGTCGCGCTCGAAGTCCTCAGACATCGTCACCCTCAACTGTTTCCCGGGTCGCTTCGCTCCTGCCCGCCGGTGCGGTTGTATTGCGGCGCTGGTCCAGCCAGCCCTGCAATATCCCGACCGCGGCGGCCTGATCGATCACCCCACGCTGGTTTTTTGCGCGCACACCGGCCTCCCGCAGCGACCGCTGGGCCACCACCGTCGTCAGCCGTTCGTCGGCCAGCCGGACCGGCACCGGCGCGATCCGCCCGGCCAGCTCGTCGGCCACCTCGAGCGCGTCCTGCGCCGAGGTCCCGGCCCGGTCGGCCAGCGTGCGCGGCAGCCCGACGACCACCTCGACAACGCCGAGGTCGGTCACCAGGGCGCTCAGCCGCCGCAGATGCTTGCCGGTGCGTTCCCGTCGCACGGTTTCCACCGGCGTGGCCAGGATGCCGTCGGGGTCACTGACCGCCACCCCGATCCGCACGGTGCCCACGTCGATACCGAGCCGTCGACCCCGCCCGGGATCGTCTGCGCCGGGCCGGTCGGGCACACGGTTCTGTGCGGAGAGCACTGAGGCTAGCTCCGCGCGATCTCTGCGCGAACCGCCGCCAGTGCCGCATCGATTCCGGCCGCGTTCTTGCCGGACCCCTGAGCCAGGTCGGCCTTGCCGCCACCCCGCCCGTCGACGACCGACGAGATCTGCTTGATCAGCTCGTTGGCGCTCAATCCGGCGTCCTGCGCGGCCGGGTTGGTCGCGATAACGAAGGGAACGGTTCCCACTCCGTCTGTTTCGGGACCCTCGGCGATGAGCACCACGACGCCGGGCTCGGAGCCCATCTTGCCGCGGATGTCACCGACCAGGGAACGCAGATCACCGGCGTTCATCCCGGCCGACATCCGTTGCGCCACAAGACGGACCTTACCCACCTGCTCGGCGCCGGCGGCGGCGTTCGCCGCGGCGGCCCGCGCGGTGGCCAGTCGCATCTTGTCGAGTTCCTTCTCGGCAACCTTGAGCCGTTCGACGAGCGCGGCAACCCGGGCCGGCACCTCGCCAGAGGGCACCTTCAGCGACGACGCCAGCCCGGCCATCAGCGCGCGTTCCTTGGCCAGGTGGCGGAACGAATCCAGGCCGACGTAGGCCTCGACGCGGCGCACCCCCGAGCCGACCGACGACTCACCCAGGATCGTGACCGGACCGATCTGCGCCGAGTTGTGCACGTGAGTGCCGCCGCAGAGTTCCAGCGAGAACGGCCCGCCGATCTCGACCACCCGGACCTCGTCGGGGTAGGACTCGCCGAACATCGCCATGGCGCCCATCGCCTTGGCCTTCTCCAGCTTCTCGTTGAAGGTGTGCACCTCGAAGTCGGCCTGCACGGCCTCGTTGGTGACTTCCTCGACCTGAGCGCGCTGCTCGTCGCTCAACGCGCCCTGGTAGTTGAAGTCGAACCGCAGATAACCCGGACGGTTCAGCGAACCGGCCTGAACAGCGTTGGGCCCCAACACCTGTCGCAACGCGCCGTGCACCATGTGCGTGCCGGAATGGCCCTGGGTGGCACCGCGACGCCACTCCGGGTCGACAGCCGCGGTGACGGTGTCACCCTCGACGAACTCGCCGGACTCGACGTTGACCCGGTGCACCCACAGCGTTTTGGCGATCTTCTGCACGTCGGTGACGGCGGCCTTGGCCGTGCCGCTGCCGCCGGTGCCGCTGATCCAGCCCGCGTCGGCGATCTGCCCGCCGGATTCTGCGTAGAGCGGGGTGCGATCCAGCACGATCTCGACGCGCTCTGGAGGTGGCGTTTCCGAGCGCACGCGCGGGTGGTGGGCCACCACCGGCACCCGCTTGCCGTCGACGAAGATGCCGAGAATCCGGGCTTCGGACGTCAGCTCGTCGAACCCGGTGAACTCCGTCGGCCCGGCGTCGACCAGCTCGCGGAAGGCCGACAGGTCAGCGTGGGCGTGCTTGCGAGCCGCGGCGTCGGCCTTGGCCCGGCGGCGCTGCTCGGCCATCAACTCGCGGAAGCCCAGCTCGTCGACGCTCAAGCCCGCCTCGGCGGCCATCTCCAGCGTCAGTTCGATCGGGAAGCCGTAGGTGTCGTGCAGCGCGAACGCCTCCGAGCCGCCCAGCACGGTCTTGCCGGCCGATTTCGTTGCGGCGGCGGCCTCCTCGAACAGCTTCGACCCCGACGCCAGCGTGCGGTTGAACGCGGTCTCCTCGGCCACCGCGATGCGCTCGATGCGGGTGCTGGCCAGTTCCGGATACGACGGGCTCATCGCGTCGCCCACGGTGAGCATGAGCTCGGACATGATCGGCTGCTCGACACCGAGCAACTTGGCCGCGCGGATGATGCGCCGCAGGAGCCGGCGCAGTACGTAGCCGCGGCCCTCGTTGCCGGGGGTCACGCCGTCGCCGATGATGATCGCCGCGGTACGGCTGTGGTCGGCGATCACCCGGTAGCGGACGTCGTCATCGTGGTTGCCCTGGCCATACCCGCGCGGTGCGTACTGCGCGACCTTGTCGATGACCGGCCGCAGCAGGTCGGTCTCGTAGACGTTGTCGACGTTCTGCAGTAGGCAGGCGATGCGCTCAACACCCATACCCGTGTCAATGTTCTTGCGCGGCAACGGACCCAGGATCTCGAAGTCGTCCTTGCTGGTGCCCTCGCCGCGCTCGTTCTGCATGAACACGAGATTCCAGATCTCGATGTAGCGGTTCTCGTCGGCTTCCGGGCCGCCCTCGACGCCGTAGGCCGGGCCGCGGTCGTAGTAGATCTCCGAGCACGGACCGCACGGCCCCGGGATGCCCATCGACCAATAGTTGTCCGCCATGCCGCGGCGCTGAATCCGCTCGATCGGCAGGCCGGCGACTTCCTGCCACAGCTGCGCGGCCTCGTCGTCGTCGTAGAAGACGGTTGCCCACAGCCGCTCGGGGTCGAACCCGTAACCGCCCTCATCAGCCGGTGTCGTCAGCAGCGACCAGGCCAGCTCGATGGCGCGGCGCTTGAAGTAGTCACCGAACGAGAAGTTGCCCGCCATCTGGAAGAAGGTGTTGTGGCGGGTGGTGATGCCGACTTCGTCGATGTCGGGGGTGCGGATGCACTTCTGGATGCTGGTGGCCGTCGCGTACGGCGGGGTGCGCTGCCCGAGGAAGTAGGGCACGAACTGCACCATGCCCGCATTGACGAACAGCAAGTTCGGGTCGTCGAGGATCACCGAGGCGCTCGGCACCTCGGTGTGACCTGCCTTCACGAAATGATCTAGGAACCGCTTCCTGATCTCGTGTGTCTGCACTGGCTTTCCTTGCGTTCGGGATGCGGCTCGACTGACGCCTCGACCGCACCACATTACCGGTCGACCGAGGTTGGCTGGTCAGCCGGGCAAGAAGCTCAGCCGAACCGATCGGCGCGGGTTGTCCCTGTTCAGGTCGACCAACACCACGCTCTGCCAGGTGCCCAGCAGCGGGACACCGTCGGCCACCGGAAGCGTCACCGAGGGCGACACAATGGCGGGCATCACATGATCGGCGCCGTGGCCGGGCGACCCGTGGGAGTGCCGGTACCGGTCGTCGCGCGGCAGCAGCCGTTCCAGGGTGTCGAGCAGATCGTCGTCGGAGCCCGCTCCGGTCTCGATGACGGCGACCCCGGCGGTGGCATGCGGAACGAACACGTTGCACAAGCCGTCACCGCGGCCTCGGCAGAACGAGCGCACCTCGCCGGTCAGGTCGACGATCCGGCGCCGCGAGCTGTCGATGTCGAGCATGGCGGTGTCCACAAACGCCAGCGTAGGTGAGGTGAGCGAAAACGCTGCCAGGTCATATCGGGTGGAGGAAGGTGAGAGGAGTCGGTGGCGCCACCGGGGCGCTGCCCCGAGTCGAAGGGGGTGGACCGTGTACGCACGCTCTACCACGTTTGACGCGCGCCCGGAATCCATCGACGCCGGAATCGCGGTGTTTCGTGCCGAGGTCATGCCTGTCGTGGGCGACATGACCGGTTGTGTCGGCATGTCGTTCCTCGCGGACCGCGAATCGGGCCGCTGCATCGCCACCACCGCCTGGGCGGACATGGCCGCGATGCGCTCCAGTGCCGACCAGGTGCGGTCGTTACGCGCCAAGGCAGCCAAGGCGTTCGCGGCCGCCACCTCGGTGGACGAATGGCAGATCACGGCGCTGCACCGCGACCACCGCTCGGGCGAAGGCGCCTGTGTGCGGGCCAGCTGGCTCAAGGTCAGGCCGGACCAGTTCGACCGAGCGGTCGAGTTCTACAAGGCGACGGTGCTTCCCGAGATCGAACAGCTCGACGGGTTCTGCAGCACCAGCCTGATGACCGATCGCGCCACCGGGCGTGCTGTGGTCTCGACGACGTACGACAGCCACGGCGCGATGGAACGCAGCCGCGATGCGGCGAGATCGCTGCGGACCGCTCTGCTGCGCGATCTGGGCGCCGATCAGCTCGACGTCGGCGAGTTCGAGCTGGCGATCGCGCGGTTGCGCGTGCCCGAGATGGCGTGAGGCTTCGTTGATCCAGAACTGAGAGCGAAAATCCGCCCCGAAATTCGCTCTCAATTCTGTTTCAATGCGATGTCAGCGCTAGACGGGTACCGCTTCCACAACGCTGATCGGGGCTGCGGTCCCCACCACCCCGGTCATCCGGAACCCGGCCTGCGCCAGTAGCGACCGGTACTGCTCGGCGGTGCGCTCCCGGCCGCCGGCTTGCACCAACATCTCGAGGTCCACCCACTTGCCGATGAAGTCGCCGTCGTCGTCGGGGATGACGAATTCGAGGAGCAGCAAGGCGGCGCCGGGTTTGATCGCCGCCCGGATGTTGCGCAGGATCGTCAGCGCCTGCTCGTCGGCCCAGTCGTGGATGATGTGCTTCATCACGTAGGCGTCGCCGCCGCTGGGTACCGCCTCGAAGAACGAACCGCCCTGCACCTCGACCCGATCGGTGAGCCCGAATTCGGCCAGCAGTTCGGGGGCCGAGGCGACGACGTCAGGCAGGTCGTAGAGCACGCCGCGCGCCGATGGGGTGGCGCCGAGGATCGCCGCGAGCAGCCGGCCGTGGCCGCCGCCCACATCGATGATCGTCGCGTAGCGGCTGAAGTCGTATGCGGCGACGGCGGGTTGCACCGTCATCTCCGACATGCCCGTCATCGCGTCGTTGAACAACCCCGCGAATTCCGGGTCATCGCCGAGGTATTCGAAGAACTCCTTGCCGCGCAGGGACTCCACCACGGGCTTGCCGGTCTTGACCGCGTCCAGCAGGTGAGTCCAGTGCTCGCGCTGTTGGCGGGATCCGTAGAACAGTCCGGCCGCGCGCATCGGCGAACCAACATCGGACCGCAGCGTCTCGCCGAGCGGGTTGAGCCCGTATCGGCCGTCGCGGCCTCGCTGGAACACGCCGCGGCTGACCAGTGCCCGCATCAGCCGGTCGACCCCGTCGGGATCCGCACCGACACGGTTGCCGAGCTCGCTCGCCGGCAATGGACCGCCGGCCAAGGCGTCGGCGATGCCCAGCGCGGCCGCCACCTGGATGGCCTGCGACACCCACGTTCCCAGCACCAGTTCCAGCATCGCGATCGGCGGTGGCACCATGCGCCGATTCAGTTGCGACAGGCGAGAACGGACACGCTCGACGAGCCGCACGACTCGTGCCGGTGGGACCTTTACCGCAGCCGTCATGGATGTGTCTCCCCCTCGCTGTGATGTCAGCGCTTGCGCCGGATGATCGCCCGCAGCTTATCCAGCCGGCTTGAGATCTCCCGTTCCGCACCGTGATTGGTCGGCTTGTAATAGTCGACGGCCGCCACCTCGTCAGGCGGATACTGTTGCGGTACAACGCCATCCGGGTCATCGTGCGGATAGCGGTAGCCGACGGCATTGCCCAGTTTGGCCGCGCCCGCGTAATGCCCGTCGCGCAGATGGGCCGGCACCAGGCCGGCTTTGCCTGCCCGGATGTCGTTCATCGCCGCGCCCAGCGCGGTGGTGACGGCGTTCGATTTCGGCGCGGTCGCCAGGTGCACGGTCGCGTGCGCGAGGGTCAGCTGCGCTTCGGGCATGCCGATGAGTGCAACGGTCTGCGCGGCGGCGACGGCAGTCAGCAGCGCCGTCGGGTCGGCCATCCCGATGTCTTCACTGGCCAGGATCATCAGCCGGCGGGCCAGAAAGCGCGGGTCCTCCCCCGCGACCAGCATCCGGGCCAGATAGTGCAGCGCGGCGTCGACGTCCGAGCCGCGGATCGACTTGATGAAGGCGCTGATCACGTCGTAGTGCTGGTCGCCGTCGCGGTCATAGCGGACCGCCGCCTTGTCCAGCGACTCCTCGATGGTCTCGACGGTGACGTGCTCACCCGATTCGGCGGCGACCTCCAATGCGGTCAGCGCCCGGCGGGCATCACCGGCGGACAGCTGCACCACAAGCTCGACGGCGTCGTCGTCGACGGTGACGGCACCGCCCAGCCCGCGGGGGTCCGCGATGGCGCGTTGCACGACGGCACGGATGTTGTCGGCAGTCAGCGGCTGCAGCTGCAGGATCAGCGAGCGGGACAACAGCGGGGCGACGACCGAGAACGACGGGTTCTCGGTGGTGGCGGCCACCAGCAGCACGATGCGGTTCTCCACCGCGGCCAGCAGGGCGTCCTGTTGGGTCTTGGAGAAGCGGTGCACCTCGTCGATGAACAGCACGGTCTGCTCGCCGTAGGCCGCCGCACGCCGGGCGTTGTCGATGACGGCGCGCACTTCCTTGACGCCGGCGCTCAGGGCCGAGAGCGCCTCGAACCGCCGGCCGGTGGCCTGCGACACCAGCGACGCCAGCGTGGTCTTACCGGTGCCGGGCGGCCCGTAGAGAATGACCGACGCCGCACCCGAGCCCTCGACGAGCCGTCGCAGTGGCGAACCGGGGCGTAACAGGTTTTCCTGCCCGACCACTTCATCCAAGCTGGCCGGACGCATCCGGACGGCTAGCGGAGCCGACGTCGGCGCCGCCGAGCTGACCCGGCCGTCATCGCCCCCAGGCACGTCGAACAGGCTGTCGGACACGCCCTCAGACTTACCACGTTCGTAATGTGGTCGTTGTGACTGCACGCGGCTGGGTTCTGTTCGCCGCGATGAGTGTCATCTGGGGCATCCCGTATCTGTTGATCAAGGTGGCCGTCGACGAGGTGTCGGTGCCGGTGCTGGTGTTCACCCGATCGGCCGTCGGCGCGGTCCTGCTGCTGCCGCTGGCGTTGTCTCGGGAAGCCCGCACGCTGCTGCGCAGGCACTGGAAAGCGGTGGCGGGGTTTGCGTTCTTCGAGATGATCGCGGCTTGGCTGCTGCTCTCGGACGCCGAGCGGCATCTGACGAGTTCCCTGACCGGGTTGCTGATCGCCGCCGCGCCGATCATCGCGGCGGTGCTCGACCGGTTGACCGGCGGCGAGCGACTCGGCCCGCTGCGGATGGCCGGGCTGGGGATCGGGCTGGCCGGGGTCGCGGTGCTGGCCGGTCCGGGCTTGTCGGCCGGTGGTGCCTGGCCGGTGATCGAGGTGCTGTTGACGGCGACGTGTTACGCCATCGCGCCGCTGATCGCTGCGCGCTATCTGGCCGACGTGCCCGGCCCCGCGCTGACGTCGGCCTGCCTGGGGCTGGCGGCGCTGGTGTATCTCACGCCGGCGGCACTGACCTGGCCGAGGCATGCGCTGACCGGGCATGCGTATGCGGCTATCGCAGCCTTGGCGGGGATCTGCACGGCGCTGGCGTTCGTGGTGTTCTTTGCCCTGATCCGGGAGGTGGGTGCGACGCGTGCGCTGCTGTTCACCTACGTCAACCCGGCGGTGGCGCTGATCGCCGGGGTGGCCCTGTTGAGCGAGCCGCTGACCTGGTTCCACATCGCCGGCCTGATGCTGATCCTCACCGGTTCCGTGGTGGCCAGCCGGGTTACGTCAAGCCGGGTGGCGGCTCAGAATCCGTCAGAAAACATCGCCCACGAGTAGCCGGCAGGCGACGTCGACGTCTTCCAGCGCGTCCTCGGGCCGCAGCGCGCCGCCGACCGTCCACGTCAGGATGCCGAACGCGGCCTGCTGCACCAGCCGGGATCGGCGCAGCTGTTCGTCAGTGGGGTTGTCGACGCCGGCGATCTTCAGGATGAGGTCGCGCAGGGTGGGATCGTCGGGTGCGTCGGCTTGAGCGCGCACGATCTGGGTAGAGGTGATCATCGCGTGCGCAAGGTGCTTGTGGCGCAGCAGATTTCGACATGCGGCGACCATCAGGCTGGCGATGTCGCCGGCTGGGTCACCGCTGGGCGGCGGCGGACGGAAGCGTGACACCTGGTCGTCGAGCACCGCGGCGAAAACATGGTGCTTGGACGGGTAGTAGCGGTACAGGGTGCGCAACGCGACGCCCGCGTCGGCCGCGATCTCCTGGGCCTGGATCCGGTCGATCTCCTTGGCCGAGCCGAGCCGCGAAGCGGCGGACAGGATGGCGCCACGGCGACTCTCCTGGTCATCGGTCGCCGGCCGGGCCGGCGCCCGGGGCTCTCCGATCCGCGGCATGCGTCTCAGTATCCGGTATGGGCCAGGTCACCGCGCAGCAGTACCGATCAGCGAGACGCTGATCACGGGCTGGACCGGTACGGGTGACGATCAGTGCGTGTCGTATGCGAAGTACGGTCCCTGGGCGGTGATCGCCGGCGGTTCCGAAGGCGTGGGTGCCGAATTCGCCCGCCTGCTGGCCGAGGCCGGCGTGAATCTCGTTCTGGTGGCCCGCAAGCCCGAGCCGCTGGCGGTGACGGCCTCGGCGTGCGGTGCGCTTGGGGTCGAAGTGCGCACGCTGGCAGCCGATCTCGTCTCCCCTGCCGCCGTCGACGAGCTGCGGGCGCTGACTGACGGGCTTGAGGTCGGGCTGTTCATCTACAACGCCGGCGCCAATACCTGTAGCGCGGAGTTCCTGGACGCCGAGCTCGCCGATTTTCGGCGGGTGGTCGACCTCAACATCACCACGATGATGGCACTGACCCAGCATTACGGCCGGCTGATGCGGGAGCGGCGGCGCGGCGGCATCCTGCTGGTGGGGTCGATGTCGGGGTATCTGGGATCGGTGCGCCACACGGTGTACGGCGGGGTGAAGGCCTATGGGCGCATCTTCGCCGAGGGGTTGTGGCTGGAGCTACGCGACTATGGCGTCGACGTGCTGGAGCTGGTCCTCGGCGTGACGCGGACTCCCGCGATGGAGCGGGTGGGCCTCAACTTCGACGTGCCCGGGATGCGGGTAGCCGATCCGGCGGACGTCGCGCGGGAAGGGCTCGAGCAGCTGCCGAACGGTCCGGTGTTTGTCGCCGGCGGTAACGCCGAAGACGTTGCACGGCGCAATGATCCGGATCGCACGAAGGTGGTCGCCGGTGCGCACCGGATGATGCAGAAGTTGATGGGGCTGACGTAGGCGCCGACCGTGGGGGCTGTCGTCGAAGAAGTCGCCCCACAACACCGATACGGCCCACGCTCGGCGTTCGAACTAGTTGTTCGCGCCGGCCAGCGCCCGGGCGATCCGGGCGGCCGAGGCGGAGACCAACGGCTGACATCGCTGCGCGAGTACCCGGTCCGAGGTGACGATCCCGATCGCCGCGCGCGAACCGATCGTCGCCGCGACCGACACCGTCGGGGCCGTGTAGTCGCCGTGGCGCACCACGACGCGCCGACGGACCTTGTGCAGCTCGCCCCACCACGCCGCGTCGGGCTCCCAGCCCCGGACATGGTTCAGCTCGGCGACCACATCCTCCGGCGACAGCCCGGCCAGCGCGGCGACGCCGAGCGCCACCCGGTGGCACGGAATCCGCACGCCGACCGATGTCGGTACCTGGCGTGCCGACGGCCCGCCCAGCTTGTCCAAATGAACGATCTCGCCCCGATCCAGCAGACCAAGGTGCACCACAGCACCCGTGCGCAGCTGCATTTCGTGCAGCACCGGAGCCGCCACCGAGCGCAGCCGGACATCGGCGCTGTCCCCCGCACCCCACGCCGACGTGCGGGCACCGAGCCGGTAACCCCGCCCGGAGTGGGTCAGCCACTGCAGGCGTACCAGCTGGTCGAGGATGCGGTGCGTCGTCGAGCGCGGCAGGTGTGCCCGTGCGGCGATCTGGTCCAGCGTCAGCCCCGCAGAGGTGTCCTCAAAGGCATCGATGATGGCAGTGAACCGATCCAGCATCGATGCGGGAGCAGTGTCACTCAAAGCCGCGGTCATCAGCACTCCTGTCCGCTTGGCGAGAATTCGTTCTACCGCACCGTAGCGGTCCCGATCACCGGGACGCAAGCATTCCGTCGGTGTGGCGGCGGTTAGAACAGCACTGTGCGGATCGGACTGTCGACGCCGATGGTGATGCAGCTGCCCGGGGTGTCCTCCGAGTGGGAGAAGGACGCAGAAATCGCCGACCTGGCCCGCATCGCCCACACCGCGGACGAGCTGGGCTTCGACCACCTCACCTGCGCCGAGCACATCGCCGTCCCGGTCGACGAAAGCGGTCAGCGCGGCCTGACCTACTGGGATCCGCTGTCGACGCTCGGCTTTCTGGCCGCTCACACCAGCCGGATCTCGTTGACGACGTCGGTGGTCGTGCTGGGCTATCACCACCCACTGGACATCGCGAAGCGGTTCGGCACGCTGGACAAGCTCAGCGGAGGCCGGCTGGTGCTGGGCGTCGGGGTCGGCTCCCTGGCCGAGGAGTTCGAGCTGCTCGGCGCGACGTTCGACGGCCGCGGCGAGCGCGCCGACGACGCCATCCGGGCACTACACGCGTCACTGTCCACCACCAGGCCCGCCTACCACGGCAGCCACTACCAGTTCGACGGCTTCGCCGTGCAGCCCTGCGCCGTTCAACCGCGGGTGCCGATCTGGGTCGGCGGGCGCACCCTGCGCTCCCTGCGCCGGGCGGTCGGACTGGCCGACGGCTGGATTCCGTTCGGGCTGACCACCACCGAGATCGAAGCCATGCTGGCCGGAATCGACGCACCACCCGGCTTCGAGGTCGTGCTGTCCACCGGGCGGGCGGTCGATCCCGTCGCCGACCGCGATCGAACTGTTAAGCGCCTCAGAGCTTTACGTGATGCCGGGGCCACCTCCGTCACTGCTTCGGTGACCGCCGACTCCCCCGACCACTATTGCGATCAGCTCGCCACATTGCGGGAGCTGGCCGAGGAACTCTAGAGAGGAAACACCGTGAGTGACACCCTGGAGAGCCTCGAAAGACGCCTCAAAACCCTTGAAGACGAACGGGATATCGCCCGGCTCATCGCCTCCTACGGGCCACTGGTCGACTCCGGTGACCCCGAAGCCGTCGCCGCGCTGTGGGCCGTCGACGGCGGCTATGACACCGGCGACTGGAAGATGTCCAGCCGTGCGGACGTCGCCGCCATGGTGCGCTCCGAGGAACACCGGGGGTTGATCGCCCGGGGCTGCTGCCACTTCTTCGGCCCGCCCGCCGTGACCGTCGACGGCGACGAGGCGGTCGCCGTCTGCCAGTCCATGCTGCTGGTGCGCCGGGAGCCGCGCGGGTACAACGTCGGCCGCGCCGGTGTGCACCTGATCCGGCTGCGACGAACCGAAAGTGGCTGGGAGATCGTCAGCCGCACCGCCCGCCAGCTCGACGGCAGTGGTCAAGCCAACGAGCTGATCGCGGCCGGGCTGGGTGGCGCCCGATGAGCGGCGCACTGGACGGCAAGGTAGCGCTGGTCACCGGCGCCGGCGCGGGCATCGGTGCTGGCATCGCGCGCAAGTTCGCCGACGAGGGCGCTCGGGTGGTGGTCGCCGAATTCGACCCCGCCAACGGGGCCGCTGTCGCCGATGAGATCGGCGGCCTGTTCGTCGCCACCGACGTGTCGGACCGCAACCAGGTCGAAAATGCGGTCGCTGCAGCTCTTTCCGAATACGGGTCAATCGACGTTCTGGTGAACAACGCCTGGGGCGGCGGCGGGATCGGGCGCGTCGAGAACAAGACCGACGACGAGCTGGCGCACGGTTTTGCGGTGGGCTACTACGGTCCGTTATGGGCCATGCGGGCGGCCTTCGGCCACATGAAGGAGCGCGGCTGGGGCCGGGTGATCAACATGTGCAGCCTCAACGGTGTCAACGCCCACATCGGCTCACTGGAGTACAACTCGGCCAAGGAAGCGCTGCGCGCGCTGACCCGCACCGCCGCCAGGGAATGGGCCCCGACCGGGGTGACCGTCAACGCCATCTGCCCTGCCGCCAAAAGTCAAGCGTTCCTTGCGGTTACCGCGCAGCATCCCGAGATCGAGGCAATCGCCGACGCTGCCAACCCGATGGGCCGGATGGGCGACCCGTACGAGGACATCGCTCCGGTCGCGGTGTTCTTGGCCAGCGAGGGCTCGCGATACCTCACCGGCAACACGCTTTTCGTCGACGGCGGCAGCCACATCAACGGTGTCGCGTGGGCACCGGACTTGGGTGATTAACGCAGCGGCAGACCGGTCAACCTGCGGGCGATCACCAGCCGCTGAATCTCGCTGGTGCCCTCGAAGATCGTGAAGATCTTGGCGTCGCGGTGCATCCGCTCCACCGGATAGTCGCGGGTGTAGCCGTTGCCGCCGAGGATCTGGATGGCCTCGTCGGTGACGTAGACCGCCGTCTCGCTGGCGTGCAGCTTGGCCATCGAACCCTCCGCCGACGTGAACGGCTTGTTATTGCGCTGCATCCAGCCGGCCCGCCAGATCAGCAGCCGCGACGCGTCGATGCGGCTCTTCATGTCCGCCAGCTTGAACCCGATCGCCTGGAAGTCGCCGATCTTGCGACCGAATTGCTCACGCTCGCAGGCATATTCGAGGGCATACTCGTAGGCGGCCCGGGCGACACCCAGCGCCATCGCACCCACGGCAGGCCGGGTGCGCTCGAAAGTCGCCATCGCGGCCTGGGTGGAGGTGCGCTGCCCTTCCCTGGCCTTGGCCGTCCGCTGCTCGAAGCGTTCCATCCCGCCCAGGATCAGGTTGCCCGGCACGCGCACGTTGTCCAGCACCACTTCGGCGGTGTGTGAGGCGCGGATGCCGTGCTTCTTGAACTTCTGGCCCTGGGAGAACCCTGGCGTGTTCGGCGGAATGATGAAGGTGGCCTGCCCCCGGGCGCCAAGGTCGGGATGGACCGAGGCCACCACGATGTGGACGTTGGCGATGCCACCGTTGGTGGCCCAGGTCTTGGTGCCGTTCAGCACCCATTCGTCGGTGGCCTGCTCGTAGCGGGCGCGGGTGCGCACCGAGCCGACGTCGGAGCCGGCGTCGGGCTCCGAGGAACAGAACGCGGCCAGATGCGGATCGCCGGGCGTGCCGAACATCTCGGGGAGCCAGTGCCCGATCTGTTCCGGGGTTCCGTTGGCGGCCAGCGCTGCCGCAGCCAGACCGGTGCCCAGGATCGACAGCCCGATACCGGCGTCGCCCCAGAACATCTCCTCGAACACGGTGAGGATTCCGATGCCGGAGGGCTCAGCCGACATCTCGGCGAAGAGTTCAGGTGTGTAGAGACCGACCTTGGCGGCCTCCTGGATCAGCGGCCAGGGCGTTTCCTCGCGCTCATCCCATTCGGCGGCCGCGGGTCGCACGACGTCGGCAGCGAACTGGTGGACCCAGTCCCGGACATGGGCGACTTCTTCAGGCACATCAAGGGAGAAAGTCATGACGGTCCAGCTCCGGATCAAGTCGTACCGCGTCGGCCGGCATCGGTGTGACGACGACCAGGCTGCAGTCGGGGGTAAAGCTCGTACGGTGAACAACTGTACACCGAATCGCGCCGGATTCCTCCTGCGACGTACGTCACAGCGGCAAGCCCCTTCAGGCGGGCCGCGTGACGAAATCTATGAGCTCCTCGACCCGGCCGATCAGCGCCGGCTCCAGATCGGTCCAGTCCCGGACCGATGAGCGGATCCGCTGCCAAGCCCTGGCGATATCGGCCTGGTCGCGGTGCGGCCACCCCAGCGCCTCGCAGATTCCGTGCTTCCATTCCACGGTGCGCGGCACCGACGGCCAGGCGTTGCGCCCCACTCGCCCGGGTTTGACGGCCTGCCAGATGTCGACGTACGGATGGCCGACCACCAGCGTGTGCTCTCCGCCCGGCCCGCGGCGGACCGTGTCGGCGATCCGGGCCTCCTTGGACCCGGTCACCAGGTGATCGACCAGCACCCCGAGGCGTCGCCCGGGGGCGGGCCGGAACGACTCCACGATGCCGGCCAGGTCGTCGACGCCGCCGAGGTACTCCACGACGACACCCTCGACCCGAAGGTCGTCACCCCACACCTGTTCGACGAGCTCGGCGTCGTGGCGGCCCTCGACGTAGATGCGGCTGGCCAGCGCGACCTTCGCGCGCGCGTCGGTAACCTTCACCGAACCCGACTTGGTGCGCTGCGCGACGGGCGCGGACCGCCGCAGCACGGTCAGGATCACCGGCTTGCCCTCGTACAGGAACCCGGGGCCCAGCGGGAACACTCGTCGCCGTCCCTTACGGTCCTCCAGCTCGACCCGGGACCCTTCGACGCTGACGACCGCGCCGACGAATCCCGACTGCGGGTCTTCGACGACCATGCCCAGCTCGACCGCCTGTTCCGTCGAGCGGGTCTTGCGCGAATTGTGCGGGTTGTTGGCCAGTACGTCGTTGCCATAGCGATCAGCCACCCGGCGATCGTAGGGGTCGTCGGAGCGAATACGGCCATGACGCGCGGTGCGTCGACATATCCTCCTCGACAACACAGAAGGGCTCCATCGTGCTCAAAGTTGTAGTGCCACCTGACTTGATGGGCGGTGATGTCTCCGAGGGTTACGGAAAGGTCGCCGACGCCTTCCGGCGGAACTTGGCCTCCGGCGCCGAAGTCGGTGCCGCCGTCGCCGTCTACCGGGATGGGGTCAAGGTCGTCGATCTGTGGGGCGGCTACCGCGACGGAGTGGCGAAGACCACCTGGCAGCCCGACACCATGGTCAACATGTTCTCGACGACGAAGGGCGTCACGGCGCTGACGTTCGCCGTCGCGGTGTCGCGGGGCATGCTGTCCTACGACGCCAAAGTTGCGGAATACTGGCCGGAATTCGCCCAATCCGGCAAGGGCGATGTCACGGTTCGCCAGCTCCTGGCCCACCAGGCGGGGTTGTCGGCCCTGACGCCCAACCCGACCCTTCGTGATATCGCCGACTCGGACCGGCTCGCCCCGATCCTGGCGGCTCAGGCGCCGGCATGGCCCGTCGGCACCCGGCAGGGCTACCACGCAATCACCTTGGGCTGGTATCAGTCTGAGTTGATTCGCCGCACCGACCCCGCCGGACGCACGGTGGGCCGATTCCTGGCCGAAGAGGTCGCCGCACCGCTGGGCTTGGATCTGCACATCGGACTGCCGGACGACGTCGACCGCAGCCGTGTTGCGCACCTGCACCAGTGGAAGCGGGCCGAATCGCTCTTGCACCTCCACGAGATGCCGGCCGGCTTTGCGCTGGCCGCGCTCAAGCCGGTGGGATTGGCCGCCCGAACCACCGCTGTCCCGCTCGACGTCAACCCCTTTGACGGCGACTACAACCGCGACGACGTCCGCTCGGTCGAAATGCCGTCGAGCAACGGGATCGGCACGGCCAGATCCGTTGCGAAGCTGTACGGCACCGCCGCGACGGGCGGCGAACCGATCGGACTGACCTCCGAAGTCCTGTCCGCTCTGGCCGCGCCGGCGATCCCGCCCAGCCGGGGACTTCGCGACAAGGTGCTCAACGTCGACACGTCGTTCTCATTGGGCTTCACCAAGCCCACGCCCACCCTGGTGTTCGGGTCATCCGGCAATGCCTATGGCACAAGCGGTTTCGGTGGCTCGTTCGGGTTCGCCGACCCGGACACCGGGATCGGCTTCGGCTACGTGATGAACAAGCTGGGCTTCCACCTCTACAGCGACCCGCGTGAGCTGGCCCTGCGGCAGGCGGTGTTTCGGGACGTGCTCGGAGTGCGCCCGCAGGCCTAGGAGGACGTCACCTCGTCGATGACGGTGTGGATGAAGCGCATCTTCTCCAGGACCGGCACCGGCAGGACGAACGGGTAGAGATCGTCCTTGCCCATCGACCGGTTCACCATATTCAGTGACCAGGCCAGCGGCAGCCACATCTCGATAATGGTGTCGAATCCACTTGGGCCCAACTGCTTTCGGTCAAACGTTGCGTTCGCCGGAGCGAAGCTGAAGGCCGCTGCGGTGTCCAGGGTGTCGCGGATGTGTAGGTAGTGCGCGAACGTCTCGGCCCAGTCCTCGGCGGGATGCATGGTGGCATAGGAGGATACGTAATTCTTCTCCCAGCCTGGCGGCGCACCCTCGCTGTAGTGGCGGTCCAGCGCGGCCTGGTAGTCGGTGTCGGGATCACCGAATAATTCGGTGAACCGCCGCAGATACGCCGACGAGGTTCCGACCAGCCGGTAGAAGTAGTAGTGGCCGACCTCGTGGCGGAAATGGCCGAGCAGCGTGCGATACGGCTCGTCCATCGAAGTGCGCAACTGCTCGCGATGAACATCGTCGCCTTCGGCCAGATCCAGTGTGATCAGACCGTTGTCGTGCCCGGTCAACACCTTTTCCGTGGCGCTGGACAACAGGTCGAAGGCCAGCCCGTACTCCTTGTCCTCGTCGCGCCCGACGATCGGCAGCTTGAGCTCGTACAGTTCGGCGATCAGGCGCCGCTTGGCCTGCTCGGCCAGCGCAAACGCCGCCATCGCCTCGGTGTCAGTGCCATTGGGCCTGGTGCGGGTGAGTACGCACGATTGGCACAGCCTGCGCACCGGTGCCACCTTGACGAGCCAATTGCATTTGGCAGCATGCAGATTGGCGCACAGTTGATAATCGGCGGCATCGACAGCCCCGCCGTGCTCGCTGTCCTCACCTGATGCGATGACCAGGAAAGCCTTGTCCTCCAGCGAGAATCCCAGCCTGCTGCCACACGACAGACACACCGAGTTCTCGAAGGCCAGATGCTGGCCACAGTTGGGGCAGATGAAGTCACGCATGCAGCACGCCCTCGTCGTATGGTGCGACGTCTACCGAGACCTTGATGACGCTCTTCTCGGAATCGGTGTAGATGATGCCCCGCAGCGGTGGGATGTCGGCGTAGTCGCGACCCCAGCCGACGGTGATGTAGCGCTCGTCGACCAGTTGGTCATTGGTGGGATCGAGCCCGAGCCAATCGTTTTGCGGGGTCCATACCGCGGCCCAGGCATGGGTGGCGTCCACGCCGTACATTCTTTCCTTTCCCGGCGGCGGGTCGGTGGCAAGGTATCCCGACACGTAGCTCGCCGCCAATCCGTTGGCGCGCAGGCAGGCGATCGCCAGCCGAGCGAAGTCTTGGCATACCCCTTCCCTGGCCAGCAAAACCTCGCTCACCTGTGTGGACACGGTGGTGGATCCGGACTTGTAGGTGAAGTCGGAGAAGATCCGGGCATTGAGGTCGCGAAGGACTTCGACGAGTGGCCGGCCCGGCGTGAAACTCAGTGCGGCGTATTCCCGTACCGCGTCGGTGATTTCGGGCGGGCGCAGGTCGAGGGTGAATTCGGATGCCAGGGCGCCATTGTGGCCGACCGGCCGAATGGCTTCCCAGGGCGCCAACGCCCAGCCCGCCCCGTACAGCTCGGCCGGCGGCGGGTCGACCTCGACGACGGAGCGGCTGGTCACGGTGAGGGCGTCGTGGCGTTCGGTGATGTGGAAGTAGGAACTGATGTTGCCGTACACGTCACGGCTGGTGGACCGGTCGGCGGGCACGGGATCGATGTCGAGTTCGTAAGCCAGGCAGCGTTGCCCGCTGGTGTCGCGCGGGGTGAGATGGCCGCGGCCGTACGAACTGGTCACCACATCGGAATAGCTGTACTCCGTGCGATGCGTGATCCGGTACGAACGCGTCTGTGTTGATCCCCCGGTCGCTTCGCTCCTGCCCGCCGCCGTCATGGCATGACCCGGCGCTGGTCGGGTCCCCACAGCGGCTGCATGTCACCGGGCAGCGACAGCTGGGCGCGGGTGATGAGGTCGGAGAGGTCACGCAGCGCGTTGTGAATCCAGCCCAGCAGCGCGTCGAAGTCGGCGCGGCGGCCCTCGTCGTCGACGGCTTCGAGGTCGGCCGGATTCAGCCGGCGCAGCCGCGTGCCGATATCGTCGACCAGGCGCTCGGGCCGCGACGAGCCTGACGCACCCGGCAGCGCGCGCAGGTTCGAACGCAGCCGTTCCAGCTGGTAGACCAGCGATCTGGGGTTCTCCCCGTCAAACAGCACGAGGTCGGCCACAGCCGCCACACTAACCTTGCCCAAGTTGCGCCTGCGGTAGATGACCGAAGACTCGCACACCACCAGGGCCGACTCGGTGATGGTCTGTTCGGCGCCCGCGCTGCGCGCCGTGGTCAGCGTCGCCCGCAGCAGCGCGGACAGGGCGAGGCCACGCTCGATGCGCTTGCCGATGTCCATCATCGTCCAGCCGGCATCGTGCACCATCGACTCGGCGGCCACCCCGGACAGCGCCAGCATCCCGGCCAGCGTCTGTTGCTGTGCCGTCGCCAACTGGGTGTCGTCGGCGACCCGTGTCCCGCGTTGCGGGCTGGGCGGCGAGCCCGCCTGTTCGGCCAGTGCCCGCTCGACCGCGCCGAGCACCATCCAGGTGTCGTTGGACATCTGATCCCGCACCGACCGGGCGGCCAGGCCGAGCCGTTCGACGGACTGGGCCAGCGACCCCGAGCGCCGCCGGTCGACCGTCAGCGACCACAAGGTGCGTTGAGCGCCGGCCACCGCATCGGCGTAGGTCCCGGCCGCGTCAGTGTCGGTTCCGGTGAGCGCACCCAGCGCCCCCAGCAGAACCGGCACGCACGCGCTGCCCTCCATGTCCTGGCGATAGCGGTATTCGTGGTAGCGCTCGCGGGCCACGATCAGCAGGCGGGCCAGGTTCTCGGTCCGCTCGCCGTAGCGGCCCATCCAGAACAGGTCGGACAACACACGCGGAGAGCTGATGAAGCGGGTCCCGCTCGGCAGTTCCACCGGAGGGACGGTCAGCGTGTCGGCCTTCGTCCGGGTCGGTGGACGAACCCAAATATCCTTGGCTGCAACTGTTTTCAGATTGTAGGCGGCGTTCCCGGGCGCCAACACATAACCGAGCCCGCCGATCATCGGTGCGTACCCGCCGCGCTGCGACACCGTGAACAACCGCAGACCGACGCTGGCCGCCGTCAGCCCGCCCGGGTAGTGGTCGGTGGGCGCCGAGGAGAACTGCGGCAGCTCCTGGCCGACCCATTCCCAGGGTTGCGCCTCGATCCGGGCCGCCAACTCGCTGCGCTGCGCCGTCGACAGCGCCGGGCCCACGATGGTGTCGCCGCCGACGGTCGACTTGATCAGCAGGGTGCTCAGCCGCGCCAGCAGATGCGAACGCTCTCGCTCGAATCCACCCCAGTACAGCTGCGGGGTGTCCAGCAGCGGCTTCTCCCCCAGCAGCCGATCCGCCAGCTGCGGCAGAAAGCGTTGCAGTCCAGGGCTTTCCAGAATACCGGCGCCGAGGGTGTTGACCACCGCCACCGCACCACGCCGCTGCATCTCCACCAGTCCGACGACGCCCAGGCGTGAATCCGGCCGCAAATCCAGCGGATCGGCGTAGTCGGCGTCCACCCGGCGCAGCACCACGTCGACCCGCTTCAAGGTGCCCAGGGAGCGCATCCACAGCTTGCCGTCGCGCACCACCAGATCGGCACTCTCGACCAGCGGGAAACCCAGTACCGACGCCAGGTAGGCCTGGTCGAACGCGGTCTCGGAGTGGATACCGGGGCTGAGCACCACGACCACCGGGTCCTCCGCGGCCTCGGGTGCGGCCTCGATAAGCGCCAGCCGCAGCGCCTGGGCGAACGGGGACGCCGGGCGCGGACCGATGCGCTCGTAGACGTCGGGCACCGCGTGCGCCACCACCCGGCGGTCCGCCAGCGCGTAACCGGCCCCCGACGGTGCCTGCGCCCAGTCGGCATTCACCACGAAGCGCGCGTCGGCCGCCCGGCTCACGTCGCAGCCGAGCATGAACAGCTGATGCCGGCCCGGGTTCTCGATACCGCGGGCGGCCCGGATGTAGCCGGGGTGGCCGAACAGCAGCTGCGGCGGCAGGATCCCGCTGGTGATCGCGCGGCGCTCGCCGTACAGATCGGTCAGTATGCCGTCCAGGATGCGGGACCGTTGCACCACACCGGCTTCCAGCGTCTCCCAGTCCGAGGCCGACAGCAGCAGCGGTATCCCGTCCAGATGCCACGGGCCGGGCAACGCGATGCCCTCACCGTTGGTGACTGCCTCGCCGTCGTGGTCCAGCTCTATATAGGTGATGCCGTCGTTGTCGACGAGCCCGCGCACCACACCGCGCAACCGTTCGAGCCCGCCGCGACCGCGCTCGCCGATGAGATCGCCGAGTTCCTGCCACGACGAGCGGACGGTGCCGGTGGCATCGACGAACTCGTCGTACCCGGTGCCGCCAAACGTGCCCGCCCCGCCACGCAGGTCAAACAGCGTGTCCTGGGCGCGGGCGGCCCCGTACCCCGCCAGCAAGCGGTCGGGGTCATGGCTGGGTCGGGTCAAGCCAGAACCGGCGGCCGACAGCGACAACGGCCCACCTCCTGACTGAAGTACTCCTGCAAACCTACGAGAATGGCCCGCCCCGACCACATTCGGGTCGGCCGCAGCCATCAGTTCTGCAGCACGGTGCGCACCCGGCGCAGGTCGAGGATCCCCGCGGCGCCGACGTCCGTCGATTGCCGAGCCTGCTTCTCCCTGATGTCGGCGACGTCGACCCTGCCGGGAGTGAACCCGGTGGCCTCAAAACGCCGGCCGCGCCGCGACTCGGCCTCGACGGCGTTGACCGGCGGGGTGTCGTAGGACCGGCCGCCGGGATGGGAGACGTGGTACGTGCAGCCGCCGCGGGAGGTCCCGGTGGCGATGTCCACCAGCTCGAAGCGCAGCGGGCCGTCGACGGTGATCGTCGGGTGCAGCGCGCTCGGCGGCTGCCACGCCCGGTAGCGAACCCCACCGACCTGGACGTCGGGGTTGTCGGTGGCCAGCATCGGGACCGGGTAGCCATTGCACGTCAACACGTGACGCTGGCGATCGGCGCCGATCGTGCGGACCTGGATCCGCTCCACCGAGGAGTCGA
Organism: uncultured Mycobacterium sp.; assembly: GCA_900078375.1. Lineage (GTDB taxonomy): Bacteria > Actinomycetota > Actinomycetes > Mycobacteriales > Mycobacteriaceae > Mycobacterium. Next base: position 42,366 of record FLQS01000050.1, read on the forward strand.
CGTAGCGCGCGGTGCCGGTGCCGGTGGATTCCTCGCCCAGGGTGTTCCACGGTTCGATGGCGCCGCGCAGCTCGATCTCGACGTGGTCGAACACCGCGGTGCCGATGCGCGGGAACCGGAACTCGGTGAACGGGTCCAGCCAGCTGGTGTCGAAGTTGATGTCGTGCGCGCGCAGGTCGGCACACACATCGGCGATGTCGTGGATGATGTAGTGCGGCAACAGATATCGGCCGTGCAGGTTGAGTCCATGCCGGATCAGGGGGGCTCGTAGCGGCTGCTCCCAGAACCGGGCCACGAGCGCGCGCACCAGCAACGACTGCACCATCGCCATCTGGTAGTGCGGGGGCATCTCGAAGCCACGCAGCTCCAGCAGGCCCAGCCGGCCGCGGGCGCTGTCCGGACTGTAGAGCTTGTCGATGCAGAACTCGGCGCGGTGGGTGTTGCCGGTGATATCGGTGAGGAGGTGGCGCAGGGCGCGGTCGGTGACCCACGGAGCGGAGCTTGCGGAACGACCATGATCCGGAGCGGAGCTTGC
>FLQS01000049.1 GCA_900078375.1 uncultured Mycobacterium sp.
GAGAGAGAGAGAGAGAGAGAGAGAGAGAGAGATTTAGTGTCCGTTCTGTCCGAAGTGTCCGTTCTGTCCGTTTGACTGACTGACGCTCGGACACTGATACCCCTAGCGCCGGGGGAAACGGACACTTCGGACACTTCGGACTATGGCGGTGTCCGTTTCATTGCATGCCCTGACCTGCGGCGTCACGCGAAACGGACACTTCGGACAGCTTGAGGTACAACCCGCGTCCCGCCTTTGTGATGAGCCCTTCGGCCGCCAGGCGACGAAGATACGTACCCGCCGTGTCGCCGGTCAGGCCATCGACCGCCTTAGCGACGTCAGTAGCAGTGACAGGGTCACTCGCCTTCTCCACGAAACGGAGAACGTCGAGCATCCGGTCACTCTTCTTCTCCTCGGCGCTGCGGCGCTCCATGGTCGCGGCAGCATCGAGCAAGTCCATGCCGTCGAGACGCCACAGGATGCCCTGGTCGGCGATGAGTGCGTACTGAGCTTCGAGGACGTCGCGGCCGGTGACGTTCAGCACGGCGTCGTTGGCGAGCCGCTTACGGTTCAGCGCCAGGATGAAGTCGGCCGCCCCGGCGACACCGTTGGTCCCCGATACCGAGTCGACGAAATCGGTGACCTCGGCCTTGCGGGTGTGATGGACCAGGAGCAGTGAAGCGCCGGGCACGGCGTCGACGAGATTCTTGAGAGCGGCCCCGGCTTCATAGTCGGCTAGGTACGCCTCCTGTCCGGGCCGTCTCGGCGGCTTAATCTTGCCAAACGTGTCGACGATAACGAACGGTTTCTCCGCGGCGTGCTGATCGAGGTACCCGTCGATGAGCACGACCGCCTCGCCCGGGGTCGCTCTGTTGACGACGGTGATACCGGCCGGGATCGGGGCGCCGCGCCGGATGCGCCGGAAGCGGTCCTGCAAGCGGCGGTGTCCGTCCTCCAGCGCGAGGTATAGCACCGGCCGTTGCTTGACCGGGATCGCGCCCAGCGCTGTCCCACCGGCGGCTACGGCCAGCCCGATGTCGGCAACGAGAAAGCTTTTGCCTTTCTTGGGCGGGGCGACCAGGAGGCCGAGTCCCTCGGGGATGATGCCGTCGACCGCGAATTCCAGCGGCGCGAACTGCTGCCCGTCGAGCCAGTCGCCGGTGACGCCACGCTCGCCGAGCAGCCCACCCGCCTGTGGCGGCGATTCACCCGCCGGCACCGGCACCAGGTCGCCGAGGGACAGGCCGGCGGCGATGTGATCCGCCGCGTCGTTGCCCACCGCCGCCTGCACGACACTGACCGACGCGGCCACATCATCGAGCAGTCGCATGACCTTGTCCGCGTAGCCCTTTCCCGCCGTGTCGCGGTGGGCAACGACGACCACCGCCTTGCCCCTCAGCGGCGACCACTCGGCCTTGTCTGCGTTACCGGCGCCCATCGCCGAGCACACGGCGACACCGCCGACTGCCTCGACCGCCTCGACGTCCTTTTCGCCCTCGCAGACGAACACCAGCGGTGCGTCACCGACGAGATCGGCGTGGAACAACGCGGTGCACCCGGCGGCATTTTGCTGCCAGAAGTCCTTGCCGCCGTTGCTGTTCGGCCTGCGCTCCACCATTCGGCCGTCGCCGTAGGTGTAAGTGCGGGTCGGATTCCACACGTCGCGCATCGCGGTGTCGTCGAACAGGTCGACCATTGTCAGTCGCAGTGCGGCGAGCACGTCGGCGGTGTCGCATCCGGCGAAACACTTCACGACCACACCCTTGCCGTCACGGCGGGGGCCGATCGACAACGACGGATTGCGGTCGTCGTGGGCCGGGCACTGTGCCATCGCCTTGTCGTCGCCGCTCTCTCTGACCATGCGCCCCTGTCCGCGCAGCGCGCCGAGAATGCGTTCGTAGGAGGCGGCGCTCATTCAGCCACCACCAAGGCGTCAAGGGCGGGGACGTCCAAATCGCCTAGACTGGCAAGCGCACTGACTGGCTGTTGAGTGCTCCGAGTGCCCGTCCCTTCGGGGGCGGGTGCTTCTTTTTTCACGCGGCACCACCGCCAACCGGGCTCATCAGGCGGTCAAGCTGCGTGGCGTCAACCTTGAGCAGTCGCGGGCCGACGCGTACCGCGTCGATGCGGCCAGCGGCGATCCAGCGGCGAACCGTCCGGTAGTGGACGCCAAGCCGTTTGGCGGCTTCGGTGAGCGGGATCAGCTCGGGGTGAGCGGGACGGGCGGCGCGTGTTTTGGACATGGGTTCTCCAGTGAGTGAGAACCCTCGCCGGTCAGCGGGCAGCCGGAATGGCTGCTGGATACGTCACAGGCGTTTTCCCGCCGTCACCCGCCAGGCCCACGATGCCGTTTTCACGAGCAACCGAGCAAATCAGACGGGGCGTCCTGAGCAATAGGATATACGCCCGGACAGGTGGTCACTCGCGCAGGCGCGCCGACATTCGTTCTGCCAGTTCGGCATCGCGGCCTTCGGCGACATGCTGGTATCGCAGTGCCATCTGGGGTGTGGTATGGCCGAGCCGGTGCATCAGCTCGGCGGTGGTCGCACCCGATTGCGCGGCCAGGACCGCACCGACGTGGCGCAGGTCGTGGACGCGCAGGTTCGGTTTCTTGATCGCGGCACGCGCCTTCTCCCAATGGGTCCGGTACTCGCCGTCACGCATGTTCCCACCGGCTTGGGCAGGGAACAACAGTGCATCGGGCGACTTGGCGACGTGACTACGCAAGTGCGCCTTGATAATCGGCCGAATGTGCGGCGGTATCGCGACGTCGCGGATGCCCGCCGATGTCTTCGGTTCACCGATCGTGAAGACACCGGACCGGTAGGTGACCGCTCGGTGCACCCGCAGCACCGAGCAATCAGCGCTGACATCTTTGCGGCGCAGCTCGGCTGTCTCGCCCCACCGCAGACCGCACCACGCCGCCAAGATCACGCTGGCGCGTAACTCGGCAGGCATCTTGGCGGCAAGCTTGTCGACTTGGGCCGGGGTGAGTACGTCGACCTCGCGTTTCCGTTTGGTTTGCATCGCCGCGCGGATGCGGCATGGGTTGGCATCGAGCACTTCATCTTGCACGGCGGTGGCACAGATGGCGTGCAGTAGCGCGTAGGCGTGGGCGTTGCGGGTCGGGTGCACTGTCCCGAGGTCGGCGTGCCACTGGCGGACCTTGGCCGGGGTCAGCGCGACCATCTTCGCGTCGCCAAGCTCGGGCAAGATCAATCGGTTAAGCATCGACTCGTAGTGCAGCTTGGTGCGGGTCCGCAGGTGCCGTTGCTCAAGCCAGCGGACCGCGTAGGCGCGCAGCGTGATGCCGTCGGAGCGCTCGACCGCACCCCAGGTGCCAAGGTCGATTTTGCGCCGCTCGATGTTCAGCCAACCGATAGCGTCATCCTCGACCGCGTAAGTCCGCGGCGCTTTGTGGAGATTGCCGTCCGGGCCGGTGTACGCGGCCTGAAATCGGCCTGACGGCAACTGTCGGATTCGCCCGAACGCCCGTCGCGTTGCGTTTTTCGATGCCATTCATGCCCCCAACGTCCGTGCAAGATTCGTGCAACATGAATGTACCAACATGCCCGGAAATGTCCGATACTGCCGGGCCACCGAGAACGCCAAAGTAGCAGCTAAAGCCAGCTAAATCACAGGTCGCGGGACTACCCATACCGAAATCTCATGGCAGGTTCGATTCCTGCCGGGGGCGCAAAATTTCCCTAGGACCTCGGGTGATGGTTGACAGTTGGTTCGGCTGATCCTTGACACTCCCCTAGGTAAGGGAATCTCACTTGGAACCTCGCGTTGCGGCGGCAGTGCGCAAGAACGGTCGCAGGGCCACGAAGTAAGCCAAAAACATCGTCGGCCCCGCAAACATTGGGAGCCAAGGTAAATCGAGCCGCACTGATCCGACCAACACGGCAGCGACGGCGAAGCACGCGGGGGCAACCATTGCCGATCGGCCCGTTGATCCCAGAAATCGTCGCTCCGTATGCCGCAGCATCAAGTAGTAGGCGCCGCACAGGCCGACCAGTCCGGCCTGCAGTGGCGGTGCGTCACTGAGCATCGCTGCGGCCGCGGCGAGCAGGACAGCAGCGGTGGCGGCGTGGCGCACTCCAATACCCACCCCGACAGCGAGCGCGCAAGCCACGGCAACGACGAATGCGCTTCCGGCGGTGTTGATTCCCGCGATTGTCGCCATCGCCAGCCCGACCACGGTCGAGAGTAGATGCGCCTTGATGTCGACGTACGTCATCGTGACCTTCGTCGCGGACCTCGATGTTGTGGAACCAGCGCCATGGCTTGATCGAGGGTGTGTTCTGGTGTCCAGGGCACGACGTCCACGCCGAGGGTGGACATGTTGCGGTGCATGAAAGATCGCTGCAGAGCCCACATCCGGTCGACCAACGGGTCGTGGTCATCGGTGAAGGGAGTTCCGACGAGCATGTCGACGGCTACGACCGTCTGTCCACGCTTTCGCAGGTCGATCAGCGCTAGCGCGAAATCGGTCTCCAGCAGTGTGGAGAACGCGATGACGATCCCACCGGCCGGGATCGCTCCTGGGGGAACCAGTGTGCTCATGCCGGTCTCGGGCCCGGTGCCCGTTGCGTCGAGAATGGTGTCGACGATTCGGTAGAACTGGGCTTTGCCCATATCGGCGCCGAGCCATTGGATTCGTCGGTTGCCGAGGGCAACGATGCCGGCGCGGTCGCCGTGGCGTAATGCGGTCTGAGCTACTTGGACGGCGCCGCGCGCCATCCGGTCGGTGGCTTCTGCGGCGGGGCCAAGAGGCTGTGCGTGGCTGTCGATCAGCACCACCACGTCAGCGGCGCGGTCCGTGAGCCGTTCAGTCACATGCAGTGTGCGGCGTCGGGCGCTGACGGGCCAATTCACCGTGCGCAGTTGGTCGCCGGGCACGTAGGCGCGGATATCGGCGAACTCGACGCCAGGGCCGGTGCGGCGCACGAGGTGGCTGCCCAGACGATCGGGCAGTTCGGCATTGGGCAGGCCGGTGTCTTGTGGGGGCGCAATGGGAAACACACAGCAGTCCGCCGCTTCGACGGTCGCCGTTCCGCGCAGTAGCCCACCGGCAGCGCGGACATCGACGTGGGCGTACACCACATACCGTCCCCAGCGTTGAGCCGAAACCGCGATCTGCTGGCGAGACGGCGTGCAGTCGAGGATCTCGACGCCCATTCCATCGGTTGCCGAAATCCTCAGTGCAACACCCGCTTCAGGTGCTACCGATACGGCGAAGCGCGCTTGCTCGGATTCAAAGAAGTATTGCCGGGCCGCTGAGCTGTGAACGCGCACTGCCGGCTTGTTGTCCGACTGCCAGTAGATCGAGCACAGCACGCCCAGCAGCGGCGCAGCGAGCGTAATCAGTTGCCAGCGGGCGCTGATCGCCGCTGCCGCGAAGATCGCCGCGACGCAGGTCGCTATCGCGAGGGTCAATGGCGAAGCGCGCCAAGCGGGTTGGACCATGATCTCGCGAGCTTCGGTCACCGCGTCTGCCGGTCCCGCGGGATGGGCATCCGGTCTAGCAGTTCGGCTAGCACATCGCCGGCCTGGATGCGCCGCACCCACATCTCTGGTCGCAGGATGACGCGGTGCGCCATCGCCGACACGGCTAGTGCTTTGACGTCCTCAGGGATCACGTACTCGCGGCCACGCAGAAGCGCGTGCGCCCGGGCGAGTTGCACCAGGTCGAGTTCGGCACGAGGACTGGCCCCAACGGCGACCTGCGGGTGATGGCGGGTGGCATCCGCCAGCGACACCACGTAATCCAGCACGTCGTCGTCGACCGCGATCTGCTCCACGGATTCCTGCATGGCCAGAAGCCGATGCCGGTCAACGACCTGGCAAAGCTGTGGTTCGGCAGAGCCGCGATCGAGGCGGCGGCGCAGCATCGACCGTTCTTCCGGTTTAGACAGGTAGTGCAGTTCGAGTCGAATCGCGAAGCGGTCCAACTGAGCTTCCGGTAGCGGATAGGTGCCTTCGTACTCGATGGGATTCTCGGTCGCCAGCACGATGAACGGGTCCGGCAGCGGATGCGTGGTTCGGTCGATGCTGACCTGCCGCTCGGCCATGGCCTCCAGCAGGGCTGCCTGCGCCTTCGGCGGTGTCCGGTTGATCTCGTCGGCCAGCAGCAGATTGGTGAAAATGGGGCCTTGACGGAACTCGAAACTCCCCGACTGCATGTCGTAGATGGTCGACCCGAGCAGATCGGCCGGCAGCAGATCCGGAGTGAACTGCACACGGGTGAAGTCCAAACCCAACGTCGCGCCGAACGACCGGGCGATCAACGTCTTGCCCAAGCCCGGGAGGTCCTCGATGAGCACGTGCCCCCGGGCGAGCACGGTGGTCAGAATCTGCGTCAGCGCTTCGCGCTTACCCACCACGGCGCGTCCGATCTCATCCAGGATCGCTTCGCAGAGGGTGGCCGTCGCCGTAACCGGCAGTGTCACAGGCGCTCCAGACGCTCGATAATGTGGACGAACACCTCCCGGCCTGGCCCGCGCTCCTGGGCGCCGGTGCGTGCAATGTTGTCGGGATCAACCCAGCGCCACAGGTCATCTCCGAACAGGATGCGGCCCGTGTTCGCGAATGCTGCTGGGTTTCTGCTCCGTGGTTGCCTGGTGGCGATTTCGAATTGCCGGGCAAGCACAGGCCGAAGGCGACGATCCCAGTCCGCCCGAGTGGAGTCCGACCATGCGATCTGGGACTCGGCCCGTTCCACCCACCGTCTGATCGTCGTCCCGGTCTCATCGGCCCCGCCTTGGACTGGTCCAGGTTTTGGCCGACGGCCCAGCGACCATCGGACTGCGACGAGCGCCATCGCCAAGGCAGCACCTGAAAACCAGGACATCGCATGACGTTCGGGCATCAACAGCGACACCGCCTCTGCGGCCAGCACGCCGCAAACCCCCATCGCACCCACGAGAAAAGTCCTCATGACGAAGCCAACGCCTGGGGGCGCAGCCGTCGCGTCACCCGAAGCAGCACGACGACACCCCCTGCCGGCCAGATATGTCCGAGGTGCATTCTCGCGTATCAGCCTCGCCGGCCGGCGCGTTCGGCGAAAGCATCCAGCGCGGCGAGCACTTCGGGGGAACGCCACACTCGATTGCGGGGTCCATTGGTTGCCTCAATGAGGATTCCCGCCTCGGTGAGCGGGTTGAGGTAGCGGTGCGCGTTGGTGGACTCCATGCCCAGCTCCTGAGCCAGGAGTACGGCGTTCACGACTGGGCGGCGGGTCAACAAATCGGCAACCTTCCACACCGCCGAGTCGGACCGCGCGGTGATCACGCCGTTCCAGTTCTCCCGGATCTCGCGAAGCTCGGCGACCAATTGTCGCCCGTTGGCGATCGCCAGCACGGTGGCTCGCGAGAAGCGCTCGACGATCGGTGCGGCGTCACCGTCGCGGTAGCTCGTCAACGCGGCGAAGTACGCGCCGGTGTCGGCGAGTAGGCCGGCTGAGACCGGCACTGTCACCTGACGCGTCAGGCCTTTGTTGCGCAGTAGGGCTTGCACCAGAGCGCGACCGGTGCGGCCGTTGCCGTCGGCGAAGGGATGAATGGTCTCGAATTGCGCGTGGCCAACTGCGATCTGCGGCAGCGCGGGAACATCGGCGCGCTGCGCGAAAGCAATCAAGTCGGCAATCGCCCCAGCGATGAAGTCATGACGCGGGCCGACAAACGTCGCCCCGATCGGGGTGGATCCACCGCCGATCCACACCGGCTCGGTCCGGAACTCGCCCGGCGTATGACGTGGGTCGTTGATCATCAACGCGCGGTGCATCGCCAGGATCGCATCAGCGTCTACGGTGTCGGACAGCGCGACCGCCGCCTTCATCGCGGCAGTATTGGCGACGATCATCTCCGCGTTGCGCCTGGCCTTGCCCCCGGGTAACTCAGCCTCACCGATCGCGCGCGCCGTCGCGGTCAAGTTTTCAATCTGCGCGCTCGCGGCGGATTCCGACCGCAGCAACACCGCAGCGAACGGTGCGATCTCGCCGCCGAGTTCGGCGTCGAACCGTGCGATCTCGCGACTGGCCGACTCGGCGTCGGCCAACACAGACGCTGGCAGCTCCAGCACCAAATCAGAAATGCTGGCTGGCACAGCGGGGTGATAGATGCCGTACCGAGGTCGCGCCCCACCCACGCGCCGCCCGCCCTGCGGCTCCCAACGAACGTCCTCGTAGGTGATCGGGCGAAGTGAAGTCACTGGCCCAGTTTAACTTCATTTATTCGATTAAGTGAAGTTAGTGGGCAGAGTCATGGCACCGGTTCAAACTCCGCACCGTCCGCGCACGCATCGAGCCCTCTGGAGGCTGCTTGGACACGGTGCGAATTTCTGGTCATACTTATGACCATGGCGGAAATCAGTTCACTGGCTGAGACGAAAGCCCACCTGTCGGAGTTGGTGGCGCGGGTCGGCGAGCAACACGAACGGGTGACGGTCACCGTCCATGGGCGTCCTGCCGCGGTCCTTATCGCTGTCGATGATCTGGAGTCTCTCGAGGAAACGATTGCAGTCCTGTCCGATTCTGCGGCGCTGCGCGCACTAAGCGAGGCCGATGCCGAGCTGGCCCGAGGAGAGAGCGTGAGTGAGGGCGATCTCGCCGCGGCGATGCAGGCCCGTCGAGCTGGGAAGTGACCGACCAGCGCTACGAGCTGGTCGTCGCCCCGACCGTGCGACGGCAGTTGACCGAAACCTTGCCGGAGGCGGTGGCATTCGCGGCCTATGAGTTCATCACCGGACCACTGCTGGACAACCCACACCGAGTCGGCAAGCGATTGAGGCCGCCGCTGGACGATCGTCACAGTGCCCGCCGAGGCACGTACCGCGTGATCTACCGCATTGACGACGTGCACCGACGCGTCACGGTCGTGGGTGTTTTCAGCCGCGCCGACGCCTACCGCAAGCAATGATGATCGGCCGGCGGCGAATACCTCGAATCGACCGGATTCAGCCGGTCCAAAGCCGAATCGGCCAGAAGCAAGCTCCGTCGACTACCTGCCGCGGTGTGACTTGATGAGCGCGAGGCGCTCCTGGAGCAGTTCCTCGAGTTCCTCGATCGTGCGGCGTTCCAGAAGCATGTCCCAGGGTGTGCGCGGAACCTTCACCTTTTTGGGCTCAGCTGGCGCGCGCCCCGAGATGACGGTCCCCTCCATGCCATTGCGGCATTGCCAGGTGTCGGGGATCTCGGCGTCGTCGGCGAAGGGTACAGCGAACTCTTCGCCGTTCACGGTGCGATACCGCGCGATTGAACGCGGCGCCAGATTGTCCTTGCGGTCGGTCTCGTAACTTACGGACCCGAGGCGACTGCCCTTCATCACGCGATTTGCCATCGTCAACAACTTCCTCAATTGCACACCCGGAGAGACAGCGGGTGCAGGTTAGGGCCGACCAAGCGGGACCCCAGATGGCTTTACAACCTTCGTTGACCATTCTAGTCCAGAGGGGAGGAGCGATGGTTGAGCGAGCAACGCACCTTGCTGGACGGACGCCCCCTACCGCCTGCCGATCGGCCCCCACTGCCACGGCGTCACACCGCGGCCTGCTCTTCCCCGTTGCACGGCGGCTCGACCACCACGGCCGTCCCGCCGCCGACCCGCTTGGCGCGGTACATCGCCTCATCGGCGCGGTGCAGGATCGCGTCCAGATTGAGCTCGACCCCGTCAATGGGCTCCCAGGTGACCCCCACGCTGGACCGCAAGGCCAGCCCCATATGGTCATGCAGCGTCAGACTTTGCACCCGTCTGACGAAGCTATCGAGGTCGTGGTCATCCAAAAGTCCTGCAACAAGCACGAATTCGTCTCCACCGACCCGTGCGGCGAGATCGCGGGTCCGGATGGTCTTGGTCAGCTGTTCGGCGACCGCGCGCAGCGTGGCGTCTCCCCTGCCGTGTCCGTGGTGGTCGTTGAGCTGTTTGAACCCGTCGAGGTCGATCACGACGACGGCCAGTACGGCACCGCGTGGACTCCGCGCGAACGTCAGGCCCGCTTCGGTGAAGAGCCCGCGCCGGTTCAGCAGCCCGGTCAGGGGATCACGATTGGCCGCGTAGGCGGTGGCACTCAGGCCGCGACGGGTGCCCTCGACAACGACCGCAGCGATCGCCGGCATGACGACGACAGTCGCGAGGGCGGGCAAGAAGTAGAGCGACAGCTCCGCCAGCGAGGCACCGTCGTGTTGCACTCCGACCCAGGTGAACGCCACGATCGTTGCGGTAGCGAAGCCGGAGTGCAGGTACAACACTCGGTAGCCCAACAGCACCGCGACGAAGACGCCGATCAGGCACATATAGACGGTCGCCGACAGGCGCGCCTCCGGCACGGCGAGCGTCGCGCCCGACACGGCCAGCGCGACATCGCCCCACATGGCAAAGGCGATAGCGCGCCGGTGCCCGGGCCACGGGGTCACCAACCACCCGACTCCTACAGCCAGAGCCGACAACAGAATTGCCAGGTGAACGACGCGGGCAGCCAGGCCGTGTGGCCCCAACGGCTGGAGGGGCTGAATCTGTTCCAGGGCGCTGAGCAGCCCCAGGCCGATACAGGCCAAGCCGATGAAGATCCGGATCGCACGGAGGTAACCAGTGGCGCGCAGCACTGACGTAGCGATGGCGAACTCGCGCTCACCCATGCCTCAGCCCTCGGAAATTGTGGTCGGTATGTGTGACGGATGGTATCGGGCAACACCGTCAGTGGCTACAGCGTGGTCCCATCTGTGGCCGTGTAGGCCCGCCAACCGCCGAACCGGGTGATCTCCTTCTGGCCCTCGACCAGTGCGGGCTCACCGATCACGCCCAGCACCGTCGACCCGTCGTCGAGGCGGACCTTCCCGATCGACAACCCGGGCGGCTCGGCGAGCAGGATGCCCGCCAGGCCCGCGGCGGGTACCGCCCACACCTCGACCGCCACCGAGACCCCCCAGCCGTCGGTGACCCGGATCATCGCCGGATGGTCGTCGTTGATCGTCCACAGCCGGTACACCGGCTCGGTGACGGCCTCCCGGATGAACGTGGCGCCGGCCGCGGCCATGTTGGGCGAGAGTTTCAGCCCGCGCATCAACGTGCCGTTGACCGCCAATAGCACTGCCCCACTGTCGGTTTCATCGTCACGCACAGCCGCCACAGTAGCGCCGACGATCCGGGTTCCCGACGTGCCGGCCAGGATCTCCGGGATCTCCTCGGCCGCCCCGATGACGCCGACGGCCCCGGGCGTCGCGGCCACGAAGTCGGCGACGGCCTCCACCTTGGGTTCCATCGATCCCTTGCCAAACTGGCCGGAGGCGATGTAGTCGCGGGCCTGTTCCACGGTGATCGTGTCGAGCCACGTCTCGGCGGGCGTCCCGAAACCGACGGCCACGCGCGGTACGCCGGTGGGAATCATCAGCAGATCCGCGCCCAGTTCATGGGCCAGCAGGCCGGAGGCGATGTCCTTGTCGACGACGGCTTCCACGCCGACGACAGTGCCATCCGGTTCAAGGGCCACGGGGATGCCGCCGCCGCCCACCGCGACGACGATCACGCCGTCGTCGAGCAGCCGGCGGATCACTTCGGTCTCGAGGATGGCCGTGGGCCGCGGCGAGGCCACCGTACGCCGCCAGCCCCGCCCGGCGTCCTCGGCGATGGTCCAGCCCTGGCTGGCGGCCAGGGCTTTAGCCCTGGCCTCATCGAGGAAGGAGCCGACCGGCTTGGTCGGATTGTCGAAGGCCGGATCGTCCAGGCTCACCACCGAGTGGGACACCACTGCCACCACCGGTCGGGACAGGCCCCGGCGGGCGAGCTCATTGCGCAGCGCTTTGACGAACATGTAGCCGATCGCGCCCTGGGTATCGGCGACGGCGTAGTCGACCGGGACGGGGTCCACCTCATCTTGGGCCAGCTCTGAGCGGCGCAGGATGAATCCGACCTGTGGTCCATTGCCATGGGAGACAACGAGTTTCCAGCCCTGCTCCACCATGTCGATCAGCGGCGACACGGTGCGGGCGACCGTGTCGTACTGCTGCGGGATCGAGTCATGGTCGGCGTCGGTGACCAATGCATTGCCGCCGAACGCGACGATGGCAGTTTTCATGGGCGTGCTCCAAGTCCCGACGCCAGCGCGGCCAGTGCGTCGTTGAAACAGTCCATCGGTGCGGTGGTGATGCCGGCACCGATCTGCCCGACGCCGGCAAGCCGGTGCGCGATGCCGGTGTTGATGATCGGCAGGACACCCGAATCGACCACCAGGCGGGCGTCGATTCCGGCCGGTGTACCCCCGAAGTTCAACGGCGGCAACGTGAATGCGGGGTTGGCGCCCAACGTGATGGACAGCATGCGGCGGCTGTTGGCCGTTGCGTCGGCCGGGGTGCCGCCCACGAACTGGACGATCGCCGGTGAGGCGGCCATCGCGAATCCGCCGAGCCCGTTGGTCTCGGTGATCGCCGAGTCGCCGAGGTCGGCTGCCGCGTCGTCGACGGAGTAGCCCGGGAAGTACAGCCCGTCAACGGGATTGGCGGGTGCCTGGAACCACTGATCGCCGGTGCCGGACAGTTTGATGCCGAAGTTCACGCCGTTGCGAGCCATCACCGTGACCATGCTGCCGCCCGGCACACCCGCGGCGGCATCCGACATCGACTTGGCTGCTGCCATCGAGATGTTGAGGAAGAAGTGGTCGTTACCGGCGACGAACTCCAAGGCCCGGCGCACCGCGTCGGACGGCAGGTCGGAACCCAGCAGCGACAACGTCAGCCGCTTGAACATCAACCCGGATGCGGCGGCGTTGCGGTTGTGCAGCTCGTCGCCCATGTGCAGCGCCTGGGCCATCAGCGGTTTGAGGTCGGGGTCGGCCAGCCCGCGCACCGCGACCTGCATGGTGGCGAAGAAGTCGCCGCCCAGCCACCGCAGCCGGTCGAGTACGTCGGGCGAGTTGGCGCCGAACCGCAGCACCTTGCCCAGTCCCTCGTTGAGATTGCAGAAAGCCCGGTTCCCCGCGGCAGTGTTCTCCACCACCCACACCGGCATCGACGGGCTGATAATGCCCGCCATCGGCCCGACCGCACCGTGCTCGTGGCAGGGGTCCAGCGCCACTTCCCCACTCTCGGCGAGCTTTTCGGCAGCGTCGAGGTCCTGCGCCCAGCCCTCGTAGAGGATCGCACCGGCGATGGCGCCGCGCTGCGGTCCACACATGTCGGGCCAGTCGATCGGCGGCCCCGAATGCAGGATGCGGCGCTCGGCGGGGTCGAGGCCGGCGATCGCCTCGCCGGCGCGAACCAGGTCGATCAGGCGTGGCTGCGCGGCCAGATAGCGGTCGAACGCGATCTGGTTGGCCGCCTCGATGCGCGGGTCCCCGACCAGGGTGGCCAGCGTCCAGCCCAGCGCGGGATCAGCCCCCGCGGGCGGCGCCCAGGTGATGTTGGTGACCTCACCGCCGGCAGCGGTGATGTTGGTGGCGAAACCCTGCAGGCCGACGTTGACGACCTTGAGGTCCTGTTCGAAGAGCTTCTTCACCGCTGCCCTCCCCGCGCGGCGATCAGGGTTGCCGACCACAGGGCGGCCTCGGCATTACTCGAGGCGACCAGCACCCCGGCGGACTGCAGGCCGGCGACGGCCTTGGCGCGGTCCTGCGGATCGAGGTCGGTGCCGCACACGTAGCCGATGAACGCCACCGTCCGTCCGTCGGCGCGGGCCGCGGCGCCCGCGGAGTCGATGATCGACATCAGTTCTGCCGTCGGGTCGTCGGCCGAGCCGTAACCGAGCACGACGTCGAACAGCACGACCGCCGTGTTCGGGTCGGCGATCTCGTCACGGATACGGGCATCTTTGCCCGATGGGTCGATCATCGGATGCGGTCTGCCCTGGGTGAATTCGTCGTCACCCATGTCGACGATCGTGTGCTGCAGACTCGTTCGGATATCGGCCAGCACCGCGTTGCCCGCCACCGGGGTGTTGGAGTGTGCGGTGATGCCGTGGGAGCGGTGCACCAGCTGCGCCTCGAAGCAGAACGTGCCGCCGGAGAAGATGCCCCGCACGTATCGCTGGCTCGGCGCCATCGAAGCCGCGAGATCGGTAAGGGTGCGCTGCATTGCGGGGGCGATCGCGATATCGGCGGAGCTGGGCGGCTCGCCGCGGGCCAGCTCCACGGCCATGTCGGCGGCCTGCGCGAGATACGAAGCGCCGTACACACCGTCCCCGGTGATGGACGCCGGGTCGGCGCCGAGGAAGATGACGACGACGGGTTTCGCGCTAGCCCCCGCCGCGGCAAGGACTTTCGCGGCCACCGCGGCCGACGGCGGCTTGGACACCAGGACGATCACCGCGGTAGCCGGATCGCCGTCGAGGGCGGCCAGGCCGTGCAGCATCGAGATGCCGCCGATGGCGTCGGCGAGGTCGTGTCCACCGGTACCCAACGCCTGCGACACCCCCGATCCGTTCTGGTGGATCCGGACGGTGACCTCCTGTGTGCCGGTGCCGGAGGCGCCGACCACTCCGATGGGCCCACGCCGCACGACGTTGGCGAACCCCAGCGGGATGCCGTTGACGATCGAGGTCCCACAGTCCGGGCCCATGACCATCAGGTCGGCCTCGCGGGCATATTGCTTGAGGGCTAGTTCGGCTTCCGGGCTGACGTTGTCGCTGAACACCATGACGTCCAGACCCAGGCGCAGTGCCTTCATCGCCTCGGCGGCGGCGTAGTCGCCGGGCACCGAGATCAGCGCGAGGTTGAGCGAGGGATCTTTGGCGACGGCCATCTGGATGCTGGTGGTGGGCGCGGCAGCGGCAGGTTCACCGCTGTCGCCGGCCGCCGCTGAGAGCAGCTTGTCGGCGATCGCGAGCGCTTCGTCGCAGGCCTCGTCGGTGCCCGACACGGCGACGACGAGGTCGTTGGGCCGGACCTCGAAGGCGCCGAGCCCGGCCTGGGCCAGATTGTCGACGTTGGTGGCCGAGGCCATCACCACCGACGCGGCCTCGATGCCCGGTATCGACGTCACCCCCGCCGACACCGTCATCAAGGACACCGAGTCCTTGTAGAGGTTCGGATAGAAACGTGAACTGGTTCCCATGCGTCAGGACGTAGCGGCGATGAACTCGTCGGCGTCGGAGACCCAGCCGAAGATCCCGCCCTGCGCCTTGATCATCTCCAGTGCCACCCGCTGGAATTCCGGGAAGTACGACGCCACACAGTCACTGAGCACCAGACATTCATACCCGCGGTCGTTGGCCTCGCGCACCGTGGTGTGGACGCAGACCTCCGTTGTCACCCCGCAGACCACCAGGGTCTTGATACCGCGGTCGGACAAGATCTGGGCCAGGTCGGTGGCGTGGAAGCTGCCCTTGCCGGGCTTGTCGATCACGGGCTCGCCGTCGACGGGATACAGCTGGTCGATGATGTCGTGGCCCTTCTCGCCGCGGACCAGGATGCGGCCCATCGGGCCGGCCTCGCCGATGAACGTCTTGCCGCCGCGGTGCAGCTTCGCGGGCGGACAGTCGGTGAGGTCGGGGCGGTGACCCTCCCTGGTGTGGATCACCAGCATGCCGATCTCGCGGGCCCTGGCCAGCACCCGCCCGATCGGTTCCACCGCCGCAAGCAGCAGCGAGGTGTCGTTGCCGAGGGCCTCACCGAATCCGCCGGGGAGCACGAAGTCGCGCTGCATATCGATGATCACCAGCGCCGTGCTCGCGACGTCAAAGTCCAACGGGAAGGGCTCCGCATCGATCGTGGCCATCTGAGGTCCCTTCTGACACGCCGAATGACTGGTCCATTGAAGCGCAACTCGCGGATGGGCGCGCGCGTCAAGATTTCGTCGGCGTAAACGATCGGAGGTGGCACGATCGAGCCCGTGGCAGATTTGGTCCTTTACGAAGTCATTGATCGCGTCGCGCTGATCACCGTCAACGATCCCGACCGGCGCAACGCCGTCACCGACGCAATGTCGCAGCAGCTGCGCTCGGCGGTCGAGGCCGCCGAAGCCGAGGCCAACGCCGTCGTGATCACCGGCGCGGGCAAGGCGTTCTGCGCAGGCGCGGACCTGTCCGCCCTCGGCGCCGCCGCCAAGGAAGGGCTCGAACGCATCTACGCCGGCTTCATGGCCGTCGGCCGCTGCACCCTGCCGACCGTCGCCGCGGTCAACGGCGCCGCCGTGGGAGCCGGACTGAACCTGGCCCTGGCCGCCGATGTCCGCATCGCCGGGCCGCATGCCCTCTTCGATCCCCGGTTCCAGAAGCTCGGCATCCATCCCGGCGGCGGCGCCACCTGGATGCTGCAGCGCGCGGTCGGCCCGCAGGTCGCCCGTGCGGCGCTGCTGTTCGGCATGCGCTTCGACGCCGAGGCCGCCGTGCGGCACGGCCTTGCCCTCACCGTCGCCGACGATCCCGTGGCTGCCGCGTTGGAACTGGCTGCCGGCCCTGCGACCGCACCGCGTGACGTCGTCCTCGCCACGAAGGCCTCGATGCGCGCCACCGCCATCCCCGGTTTCCTGGACACCGACCACCACGAGGCGGCCAAGGACATCGAGCTCGACCCGCAGGCCACCTCGATCGAGTCGCCGGAGTTCAAGGCCCGACTGGCCGCCGCGCAACGCCGCTGACCTGTCACCCTTGCAATAGGCAGGTAAATGCCTGCATTATGTGAGGCGTGGACACAGACGCGGTATTCAAAGCGCTGGCCGACCCCGGCCGGCGGCGCTTGCTCGACATGCTCCACGAACGGGCGGGACTGACCCTGGGCGATCTCTGCGACGGGCTCGATATGCGCCGGCAGTCGGTGAGCCAGCACGTCGAGATTCTCGAGGCCGCCAACCTGGTGACCTCGGTACGCGACGGCCGCCGAAAGCTCCACTACCTCAATGCAGTACCGCTTCACCAGATCCAGACCCGCTGGATCTGGAAGTTCGA
The DNA here is from genome assembly GCA_900078375.1 of uncultured Mycobacterium sp. Lineage (GTDB taxonomy): Bacteria > Actinomycetota > Actinomycetes > Mycobacteriales > Mycobacteriaceae > Mycobacterium. The sequence continues at coordinate 16,851 of FLQS01000049.1, forward strand.
AGAGCCGCGCCTGGCGGCCCTTGCCACGATCAAGCAGCACGCGGAGGAAAGCGCAATGTCCGAGAGCACGCAGCCGATTCCCGACTACGTCTACACGACCTACATTCATGCCACCGCCGAGCAGGTGTGGCATGCACTCACCGACCAGGACATCACCGCGAAGTTCTGGGGCCATGCGCAAGTCTCGGAGTGGCGCGTCGGTGGCAGCGTCGACCACGTCCGTGCCGACGGGTCCGGCATCACCGATGTCACCGGCACGGTGATGGTTGTCGATCCGCCGCGCCGGTTGGTCTTCGGCTTCGGCGAGCCCAGCGACGATCCGACGGCCGAAGAGAGCGTCGTCGCATTCGACATCGAGCCCTTCCACGACATCGTCAAACTGACCGTCACGCACACGAATTTCCAATCGCCAGCCGACCGCGAGTCGGTCGGGCAAGGCTGGCCGACCGTGTTCGCCAACCTCAAGACGCTCCTGGAAACGGGCGACGTGCTGCCGACGGCACCGTGGGAGTTCCACGCCGAGGAACGTGCCGCGCAGATGGCCAAGCGCGGCTAGCGATTCCGCGTCGCACCCGCCGAGCGTGGGGGTTGTCGGCGTTCGCGAGCCGGTGGGTCGACGAAGACCCACACGCTCGGCGGTCGACGATTCCGCGATGTAACGGGCAGCGTCAACTTAGAGTTCAGGTGTGACTCACACCACATCGAGTCGATATGCCCGCTACGTCGGTCGGGTCGGGGCGCTGGCGTTCGCGCTCGGCGTCGGGGTGGCGGTAGCCAATAACCCCGGGGTCGCGCTGGCCGACACAGGCAGTTCGGGTTCGTCGAATTCAGCGGCTCACTCGGCCAGGCCTTCGGGCGCTCGCAGTCAATCCCTGACCGCAGCCAAGCGCACCACTACCGCCGCACCACGCAGCCGTGCGCAGGCCCGCACCAGTCCGCTGCTCCCCCGCAGCGCCGTCACCCTGACCGATGTCCTTGGCTACGCCCGCCGCGAGGCCGAACAGACGACCCAGCAGCCACCCGCCACCATCGGCAACATCCTCTTCGCCCGTACCCCCACGCTGGCCTACAACGCCGCCCAGAACGTCCAGGCCGACGACGGCGTCATCACCGGCACTCTCAACGCCAAACAAGCCAACGGGTACGCGCTCACCTACACCGTCAGCCAGGCACCGCAACACGGAACCGTGGACATCCACGACGACGGCACCTTCACCTACACCCCCGACGCGCAGTTCACCACGCTCGGCGGCACCGATACGTTCGCCGTGACGGCTGACGACGAGCCCGGAAACCAAACCCATTGGCACGGTCTGGCAACACTTTTCGCCCCTAACGGCGGGTCTACCGCGACGGCCAAGGTGACCGTGTTGGAGAATCCGGGAACTGCCGAGCCGACGTCGGTGCTCTCCACCACCGATCAGCTCAACGCCGAGAAGATCGCCACCCAGATCGCCAACTCGCCGTTCGTCCGCCTGGCCAAGGAGATCCTCAAGGTCGGCTGGTGGCTGGCCGCACAGAAGAACTTCAGCATGATCGGCGGGCCGGACAAAGAGAACATGGCCCAGCTCGATCAGGCGGTCACCGAGTATGCGAACCAGGCCGCGATGGAGGTGCTACTGCTGAACTCCAACGCGCCCAAGTTCATCCAGCAAGTCGCACCCACCCACAGTTGGTATCTGCAGAGTTTCGCCGGTTCCCGGATCTGGTACGACAACCCCGACACCATCTACCGGTTCGTCGGGGTGAACAACGCTTCGTCGTACGTGATCACCGGCAAATTCGATGGCACGCTGCCCGCCGACACCAACTTCAGCGTGCTGACCGGACTGAGCGGGACCACCGCCGACAACATCAACGGCAAGGACCTGGTGCTCAACCCCGACAGGAGCTTCACCATCACGGTGGATGGCACGCCGACGCTGCTGGGGCAGACCAACCATCTCTATCTTCCACCGGGCACCAGCCTGATCACCACGCGAAACACGTTGTCGGACTGGAATACCGAAGAGCCAATGAGCCTGCAGATCCTGCGGGTCAGCGGTCCACCGGACAGCTTGTTCAGCCAGGTCGGCGGATTCGCGATCCCGGGAATCGGCCCACTGGTGTCCGGCAATCCGCTGCTGACCTCGCTGGTGTCGATCATCCCGCCGCTGCCTGCGCCGCGACTGCTGCAGTCCGTCGAGGCTGCGGTGATCATGTTGTTGCTGGGGATCAGCGGCGAGAACACCTACATGTCGGTCGCCACCAAGGACGCCACCACGGGCCAGACCAAGGCACCGAATGTGTTCACCGATCCCGACCACAACGCGTCGTTCCTCGCGACTCAGTTGCAGAGCGCCGGCTATTTTCAGCTCGCCGACGACGAGGCGCTCGTACTCACGATCAACCCCGGGAAGGCACGGTATTTCAGCGTTCCGGTGACCAACGACTGGACGATCACCAACAACTACTGGGACCAGCAGACCAGCCTCAACGTCAACCAGTCGCAACAAAACAACGACGACCAGACGTACACGATCGTGGTCTCCCCCACCGATCCCGGTGTGGCCAACTGGGTGTCCACCGGCGGCCTGAATCAGGGCACGATCTCCATCCGGTTCCAGGACTTCGATCCGAACTCCACGGCCGACCCGACGGTGAGCTCGCAGGTGGTCAAGCTCAACGAACTCGACGGCGTGCTGCCCGACGGCACCGTCTTCGTCACGCCCGACGAGCGGGCGGCCCAAATCGCCACGCGGCAACTGGGATACAACAAGCGCTACACGCCCTACCCGCAGGCCTAGAGGTCCAGCAGCGCCGTTTCCGGTGCCTCGATCAGCCCACGCAGGTCGGTCAGGAACGCCGCGGCCTGCGCGCCGTCGGCGATGCGATGGTCGAACGCGCATGTCAGTGTCATCGTCGGCCGGGCCACCACTGCGTCGTCGACCACCACGGCCCGCGGCTTCAGCGAGCCCATGCCGAGGATCGCGGCCTCCGGGTAGTTGATCACCGGGACACCCTCGTCGAGCCCGAGCGCACCGAAATTCGACACTGTGAACGTCGACCCGCTCAACTGGGTGGGCGCGAGCGTGCCGGACCTGGCCCGCGCCACCACGTCGTCGACAGCAGTGGCCAGCTGCCGCAAGGAGCACTCGCGGGTGTCGATGACCGGAACCACCAGGCCGCGCTCGGTGGCCACCGCGATGCCCAGTCGTACGTCGGGATGCAGCCGGATCTGTGGTCCCGCTTCGGATTCCACCCAGGTGGCATTGAGCATCGGGTGGCGCGCAAGTGCGATGACCAACAGCCGCAGCGTCAGCACGAAGGGCGTCACATCCAGCGTGTCCCGAACCCGTAGCAGCGCAGAGCAATCGACCTGCACGCTGGCGTGCGCATCGGGGATCTGGCTGCGCGACAACGCCATGTGCGTGGCCATCCGGGCGTGAACACCGCGCACTGGGATAGTCGGCGACGACGGGACGTTACCGGCAGCGTGCAGCACATCGTCACGGGTGATCACTCCGTCGGTACCCGAGCCGGGTTGCAGCCCTTGCAGATCCACTGCGAGGTCGGCCGCGAGCTTGCGCGTCTTAGGGGCCGCGCGGGCTCGCCTGCTGCGATCCATCCCGTTATCGACGCCGTAGCCGACCAGCACCGGCGTGCTCTCCTCGGTCTCGATGCGCACCAACAGGGTTCCCACCGCCAGGGTTTCGCCCTCGGCGCCGCCGAGCTCGGCGATCCGGCCGGCGTATGGGCTGGGGATCTCGACTTCGGCCTTGTTGGTCTCGACCGTGCACAGTGTCTGGTTGAGCTCGACGACATCGCCGACGGCGACGGCCCAACTGGTGATCGTGGCGTCCTCCAAGCCCTCGCCGAGGTCCGGAACCAGGAAGTCGCTCATGGCTGTCGCATTGCTTTCTCGACGCAGTCGAGCAGCCGGTCCACTCCCGGCAGCCAGAGCTTCTCCAACCGGGCCGGCGGGTAGGGCGTGTCGAATCCGGTGGCGCGCAGCACCGGTGACTCGAGGTCGTAGAACAGCTCCTCGGAGATCCGCGCCGCCAGCTCGGCGCCGAAGCCGAGCGTTCGCGGGCCCTCGTGCATGACCACCGCACGGCCGGTTTTGCGGACCGACTCCGCGACGGTGTCGAAGTCCAGCGGACTGAGCGAGCGCAGGTCGATGACTTCCAGGCTGCAGTCGGCGATCTCGGCCGCGTTCAGTGCGGCACCGACCAGCCCGCCATAGGTAATCACCGTGACGTCGTCGCCGCTGCGCCGGATGGCGGCCTTTCCGATCGGCGGCCCCGGCACGGCGAAGTCGACCGCTTCGCGACCCCAGTAGCGCCGTTTGGGTTCGAGGTAGATCACCGGATCGCGGGCGGCGATCGCATGCCGAAGCAGCCAGTAGGCATCCGAGGGTGTTGAGGGCACAACGACTTTGAGCCCCGCGGTGTGCACCCAATAGGTCTCGGTGGATTCCGAATGGTGCTCCACCGCGCCGATACCGCCGAACGACGGAATCCTGACCGTGACGGGCATGTCGACCTGGCCGCGGGTGCGCATCCGATACTTCGCGAGGTGGCTGACCACCTGATCGAACGCCGGGTAGGAGAAGCCGTCGAACTGGATTTCCGGGACCGGCACGAAACCGCGGATGGCCAGGCCCACTGCGACACCGATGATTGCCGACTCGGCCAACGGGGTATCGAAACACCTTTGCTCGCCGAAGGTTTCGGCCAGCCCCTCGGTAATCCGGAATACCCCGCCCAGCGCGGCGACGTCTTCGCCGAACACCAGGACCCGGTCATCACCGGCCATCGCGTCATGCAGGGCACGGTTGACCGCCTGCGCCATGGTCAGGGTGGTGACGCTGGGCAACTCGGTCAGGATCGGGCCGCCCGGCTCCGGTGTGCCGTCACCGCGCAACGGCGGCCGGTCGATGATCTGCGTCATCTCATGCCTCCTACGCCAATTCGGCGCGCAGTTGCGCACGCTGGGCGGACAATTCGGGGGTGATCTCGGCGTAGACGTGGTCGAACAGCTCGTCCACATCTGGATCGGGCGCACCGACCACTGCGTCGCGCAGCTCGGCGCGCAGCCGCACCGAGCGGGCTTCCACCCGCTGCTCCACGCGTTCGGTGAGGACGCCAATGTCCTGCAGATACGTGCGATAGCGGCTGATCGGATCGCGAGCCGACCATTCGGCGAGTTCGGCGGCGGAGCGGTATCGGGTGGCGTCGTCGGACGTGGTGTGCGGTTCCATCCGGTAGGTGACCGCTTCGATGAGGGTGGGACCGTCACCGGCCCGCGCTCGCTCGGCGGCTTCGGCCATCACCGCATAAGAGGCGAGAACGTCGTTGCCGTCCACCCTGATTCCCGGCATTCCATAACCGATCGCCCGGTGCGCGATGGTGGGCGCGGCGTACTGGCGGCTGGCCGGCACCGAAATCGCCCACTGGTTGTTCTGGATGTAGAACACGCAGGGCGCCTTCTCGACGGCGGCCATGTTCATCGCCTCGTGCGAATCGCCTTCACTGGTGGCGCCGTCACCGAGGAACGCCACCGTCAGTGAATCTTCGCCCAGCCGTTGGGCGGCCATCGCCGCACCGACGGCGTGCGGCGCGTGGGTGGCGATGGGGATGGCGATGGGCGCACAGCACTTGCTCGTGAAATCCAGGCCACCGTGCCAGGCGCCGCGCCAGACGGCCGCCACTTGGGCCGGCGCGATGCCGCGGACCACGAAGACACCGAGTTCACGGAATTGCGGGAACAGCCAGTCGGTCTTGCGCAGGCACGCCGCCGCGCCGATCTGCGCGGCTTCCTGGCCGCGGCAGGAGGCGTAGAGCGCGAGCTCACCCTGACGTTGCAGATTGACGAATTCGGCGTCGAGATCGCGGGTGACAACGAGGTTCTCGTAGAGCCAGACCAGGGTCTCCGGTGGGAGGTCGCGACGATATCGGCTTTCGGCCGTCGCGGTTCCGTCCGGTGCGATGAGTTGAATCGGTTGATCCATAACCGCCTCCTCTGCCGGTGCAGAGGCGGTCGGAGCAAACCTGTTGTGGCAGGCTCCAGCTAGCGGCCGGGGTCGGGCGCTAGCTGGACTATGCGCTCTGCTCGCCGAAGCACCGGGGCATCCACCATTATGCCCTCGAATTGGAAGACACCGCGTTCATCAAGGGCCGCCTCAAGCACGTGTCGCGCCCAACCTACCTGTTCAGCGCTAGGAAGGTAGCCCTCCCTAATCACCGCGATCTGGCTAGGATGGATCGCCACTTTGGCATCGAAACCGACAGCCACCGCGTCGTCGACCTCAGCCCGCAGGCCGTCCAGATTCTTGATGTCGAGGTACACCGAATCCAGTGCGAGCCGGCCGTATGCCTTGGCGGCCAGCAAGCTCTGAGACCGCACGTGCCGTGCTACTTCGCGGTAGGAACCATCGGGATAACGGTTCGCAGTACCGCCCAGAACGGCGAACAAATCCTCCGCACCCCACATGACCGCCAGTGCGTTGTCGGCCCGGGTGGAATCGACGACATTGAGCGCGCCCAACGGGGTTTCGATCAACACCACGACATCCAGCGGCGCCAGGGCGGCGACCTGCTCACGAGATTCCGTCTTGGCCAGCATCACCGTGGTGTACGGCGTGCGGGCCAGCGCTTCGAGGTCGAGCGGATGATCCGGCGTGGTCGACGGATTGACCCGCACGACCGTGCGGCCGGGGTCGAGCTGCGTTGCCACCAAGGCTTCTCGGGCAGCCACCCGGTCCTTGGCCGCCACCCCGTCCTCGAGGTCGAGGATCACGACATCGGCTGTCGCAGCGGCCTTCTCGAACCGCTCGGGCCGATCGGCGGGGCAGAACAGCCAGGCAGGTCCTGGATTGTCGAGTGCCATCAGGCGGGCTTCTTTCGCACCATGGTCTTACGGCTGGCGGTCGCGACGACGTCACCGTGCTGGTTGCGGGCGGTGTGCGCGAACGTGACGATACCTTCACCGGGCCGGCTCTTGGACTCGCGCTTGTCGGTGACGATGGTCTCGGCGTACATCGTGTCGCCATGGAAAAGCGGCTTGGGGAAGGCGATGTCGGAGAAACCGAGATTGCCGACGATGGTGCCCTGCGTCAGCTGCGTCACCGACAGGCCCACCAGGGTGGACAGGGTGAACATGGAGTTCACCAGCCGCTGGTTGAACGGCGGCAGCGCGTCGGAGAACGCCGCATCCAGATGCAGTGCCTGGGTGTTCATCGTCAAGGTGGTGAAGAAGACGTTGTCGGCCTCGGTGATGGTGCGGCCGGGGGCGTGCACATAGCGCACCCCGATCTCGAATTCCTCGAACCACAAGCCGCGCTGGACGACGACCTTCTCCTCAGAGGACTCGCTCACCTACAGTCCCATCTGCCGGGCGATGATCATCAGCTGCACTTCGGTTGTCCCTTCCCCGATCTCGAGGATCTTGCTGTCCCGGTAGTGCCGGGCCACCGGGTACTCGTTCATGAAACCGTAGCCGCCGTGGATTTGGGTGGCGTCCCGGGCATTGTCCATGGCGGCTTCGCTGGCGATCATCTTGGCGATCGCCGCCTCCTTCTTGAACGGCTTACCGGCCAGCATCAGTGCCGCTGCGTCGTAATAGGCGGTGCGCGCCACGTGGGCGCGGGCCTCCATGCGGGCGATCTTGAACTCGATCGCCTGGAACTTCCCGATCGGCTGACCGAAGGCGGCCCGCTCGGCGGCGTACTTCACGCTTTCGTCGACACAGCCCTGCGCCGCACCCGTCGACAGCGCGGCGATCGCGATTCGGCCCTCGTCGAGGATCCGCAGGAAGTTGGCGTAACCACGGCCGCGCTCGCCCAGGAGGTTCTGCTCCGGCACTCGCACGTCGGAGAAGGTCAGCGGGTGGGTGTCGGAGGCGTTCCAGCCGACCTTGTTGTAGGCGGGCTCGGCCGTGAAGCCGGCGGTCGGCACCGCCACCAGGATCGAGGAGATCTCCCGGTGGTCACCGGAGCCGCCGGTCACCGCGGTGACGGTGACCAGCTTGGTGATGTCGGTGCCGGAGTTCGTGATGAATTGCTTGGAGCCATTGATAACCCAGTGCCCATCGTCCAGGCGCGCGGTGGTCTTGGTGGCTCCCGCATCGGTGCCACCGCCGGCCTCGGTGAGCCCGAACGCCCCGAGGGCCTGCCCGCTGGCCAGCTGCGGCAGCCATTCCTGCTTCTGCGCCTCGTTGCCGAACCGGTAGACCGGCATCGCACCGAGCGATACCCCGGCCTCCAGCGTGATCGCCACGCTCTGGTCGACCTTGCCGAGCTCCTCCAGCGCCAGGCACAGCGCGAAGTAGTCGCCGCCCATGCCGCCGTATTCCTCCGGGAACGGCAGACCGAACAGGCCCATCTCGGCCATCCCCGCGACGACCTCGTAGGGAAACGAGTGCTGCGCATCGTGTTCGGCGGCCACCGGGGCAACGACGGCGCGCGCGAAATCGCGGACCGTCTTGGCGAGCTGCTCGTATTCGTCGGGAAGTGTTCCCGTGGACAAGAAATCGGTCATTTTAACGCCTTCTCTACATCTCACTTTTCGCGGTGGCTGTGACCTTGGCCAGCAGCTGTCCCACCTTGACCTGATCGCCGACGGCGACGTGTAGTTCGACCACCCCGTCGACTGGCGCCGTCAGCGAATGCTCCATCTTCATTGCCTCGACGGCGACCACCACGGTGCCCGCAGTGACCTCGTCACCGTTGGAAACACCGACTGCCACAACCGATCCAGGCATCGGGCTGACGAGTTCCGCGTCGCCACCGACCTCGTCATCGGGGCGCACGGGCGCTTCACGCACCTCGTCCAGCACCACTGTCCGGCCGGCACCGGCCAGCCAGATCTGGTGGCCGTCGGCGGCCACCGTGTAGGTGCCGCGGATGCCGTCGACGGTGACGGCGAGCTCATCGCCGGCCAACTGGGCTGACAGCGAATGGTTTTCACCGTCCTCGATGCGGGCGACCGCGTCGCCCGGCGTTCCGGTGATGTGGACGTGTTCGGTGCGCTCACCGTTACGCAGCCGGATGGTCGTCGGCGCGGGCGCGCCGATTCGCCAGCCCGACGGCACATCCCACAGGTCAGCCGACCCGGTCGGCCAGCGCTGTAGCCAGCGGTAGGCCGCCGCGGCCATGAACGCCTGGTCGCCCGCCGGCTCACCGGTGAACACGGTGCGATCGATCAGGCCGGTGTCGAGGCGGCCCGCCGCCACATCCTCGTCGGCCAGCAGGAAACGCAGGAACTCGATATTGGTGCCGACGCCCAGCACCGCGGTCTGCGAGAGCGCACGATCGAGCGTGCGCAATGCAGCGGCGCGGTCCTCACCGTACGCAATCACCTTCGACAGCATCGGGTCGTAGTCGCTGCCGACCGTCATCCCTTGCAACAGGCCGGAATCCACGCGAATACCTTCGCCGGACGGCTCCAACAGTCCCATTACCGGACCGCCGGTCGGCAGGAAGCCCGCGGCGGGATCCTCGGCGTACACCCGGGCTTCGATCGCGTGCCCGTCCATCGCGATGTCGTCCTGAGTGAGGGGTAGCTTCTCCCCCGCCGCGATGCGCACCTGCCACTCGACGAGATCGTGCCCGGTGACCAACTCGGTGACCGGGTGCTCGACCTGCAGCCGGGTGTTCATCTCCATGAAGAAGAACTCGTCGGGTCGGTCGGCGGAGACGATGAATTCGACGGTGCCCGCGCCGATGTAGTCGACACTGCGGGCGGTGTCACAGGCGGCCGCACCGATTCGTGCGCGGGTGTCGTGATCCAGCAGCGGGGACGGCGCTTCCTCGATGACCTTCTGATGGCGGCGCTGCAGGCTGCACTCCCGCTCGCCGAAATGCAGGACCGTTCCGAAACCGTCGGCGAGCACCTGGACTTCGATGTGCCTGGGCCGCAGGACGAACCGCTCGAGGAACAGGGTGTCGTCGCCGAAGGCCGCACCAGATTCCCGCCGCGCCGCGGCCAGTGCGGCGGGCAGTTCGGCGGCGTCGTCGACGCGCCGCATACCCTTACCGCCGCCGCCCGCAGACGGCTTGACCAGGATCGGGAAACCGATATCGCCGGCGGCCTCGATGAGGTCGGCGTCGGTCAGGCCGGGCCGGGCGATACCCGGTACCACCGGAACCCCGAACGCCGACACCGCGGCCTTGGCGGCGATCTTGTCGCCCATCGTGCGGATCGCGCCGGACGGCGGCCCGATGAATGCCACTCCTGCGCGTTCCAGCGCCGCGGCGAAATCGGAGTTCTCCGAAAGGAACCCGTAACCGGGATGGACGGCCTGTGCGCCGGCGCGCAGCGCCGCGTTCACGACGGCGTCGATGTCGAGGTAGCTCTGCCGGGCCGGCGGGGGCCCGATGCGTACCGCGACGTCAGCCTCGGTGACGTGGCGGGCTTGGGCGTCCGCGTCGCTGTAGACGGCGACCGAGCGGATGCCCATTGCTTTGAGCGTCCGGATGACGCGTACCGCGATCTCTCCGCGGTTGGCGACTAGGACAGTTGTAAACATCGTCACATCCTGAAGACGCCGTAGGATACGGACTCGACGGGCGCGTTGGCGGTCACCGAGAGTGCCAGCCCCAGAACAGTTCTGGTGTCGGCAGGATCGATGACGCCGTCGTCCCACAGCCGTGCGGTCGAGTAGTACGGATTGCCCTGATCTTCGTATTGGGCGCGGATCGGCGCCTTGAAGGCCTCTTCCTCCTCGGGCGTCATCTCCCCACGCACGGTGGCCAGCACCGAGGCCGCCTGCTCACCGCCCATCACCGAGATCCTGGCGTTGGGCCACATCCACAGGAACCGTGGCGAATAGGCCCGCCCGCACATCGAGTAGTTGCCGGCGCCGTACGAGCCGCCGATCACGACGGTCAGCTTGGGCACCCGGGCGCAGGCCACCGCCGTCACCATCTTGGCGCCGTGCTTGGCGATGCCACTGGCCTCGTAGTCGCGGCCGACCATGAAGCCGGTGATGTTCTGCAGGAACAGCAGCGGCACCATACGCTTGTCGCACAGTTCGATGAAATGCGCTCCCTTGAGCGCGGATTCACCGAACAGCACGCCGTTGTTGGCGACGATGCCGACCGGGTGGCCGTGGATGTGGGCGAATCCGGTCACCAGCGTGGTGCCGTATTCGGCTTTGAATTCGCTGAATTCGCTACCGTCGACGATGCGGGTGATCACCTCGTGCACGTCATAGGGCACCCGGGCGTCGACCGGGACGACGTCGTAGAGCTCGTGCTGATCGGCGATCGCCTCACCGCCTGGGCGGACATCCCACGGTCGCGGTTCGCGCGGACCGAGCGTGGCGACGATGCGGCGGACGATGCGCAGCGCGTCGCGGTCGTCATGGGCCAGGTGGTCGGTGACGCCGGAGGTCTTGGAATGCAGGTCGCCGCCGCCGAGCTCCTCGGCGGTCACCACCTCGCCGGTGGCGGCCTTCACCAGCGGCGGGCCGCCCAGGAAGATGGTGCCCTGGTTGCGCACGATGATGGCCTCGTCGCTCATCGCCGGAACGTAGGCGCCACCGGCGGTGCAGGAACCCAGCACCGCAGCGATCTGCGGGATACCGGCCGCACTCATGGTGGCCTGGTTGTAGAAGATGCGGCCGAAGTGGTCCCGGTCGGGGAACACCTCGTCCTGGCGGGGCAGGAACGCACCGCCGGAGTCGACGAGGTACAGGCAGGGCAGCCGGTTCTCCCGTGCAATCTCCTGGGCGCGCAGATGCTTTTTGACCGTCACCGGGTAGTAGGTGCCGCCTTTGACCGTCGCGTCGTTGGCGACGATCATGCACTCTCGCCCGGACACCCGGCCGATGCCGGTGATGATCCCGGCGGCCGGACATTCGTCGTCGTACATACCGTCGGCAGCCAGCGGGGCAACCTCCAGCAGCGCACTGCCGGGGTCCAGCAGTCCGTCCACCCGGTCGCGCGGCAGCAGCTTTCCGCGCGCGACGTGTCGCTCCCGCGCACGTTCCGGCCCGCCGAGCGCTGCGGTGGCCAGCTTGCCGCGCAGCTGCTCGACAAGCTGCAGATGCGCCTCACGGTTGGCGGCCGCTGATGTCATCGTCGATGTCCCGTCGAATTGAGTTAATGACGACTAACTCGTGTAAGGTTAGTGAAGATTAACCGAAACGTCCAGACGTCTTGTCGGAGGGCCCCCATCGACACTCCCACCCGCCGCAGCAGGCAGAAGTCGGATCGCCGATCTGCCCTGCTGGCGGCCGCGGAGCGACTGATGGCGGATAAGGGTTTCCAGACCGTCCGGCTCGAGGACATCGGTGCCGCGGCCGGGGTCAGCGGCCCGGCAATCTACCGGCATTTCCCCAACAAGGAAGCGCTCCTGGTCGAACTTCTGGTCGGCATCAGTACCCGACTACTGGCCGGCGCCCGCGCCGTCGTCACCGAGGCTGATGAGCCGGCCGCGGCGCTGACCGGTTTGATCGAATTTCACCTCGACTTCGCCCTGGGCGAGTCGGATCTCATCCGGATCCAGGACCGCGACCTCGCACACCTGCCGCTCTCCGCACAGCGTCAGGTCCGGCGCGCACAGCGCAGCTACGTCGAGATCTGGGTGGACGTGCAACGCCAGGTGCATCCCGACCTCGATGAGGCCGATGCCCGGCTGATGGCGCATGCCGTGTTCGGTCTGCTCAACTCGACCCCACACAGCATGAAGCCCCTGGCGACCAGGACGGCCGACCAGGGGCGTTCACGCGATGTCCTACGGGCTATGACGATGGCGGCGTTGTCGTCGGCCAACCATCACGCCCGCGGTGGCGTCGGCTAATACCAGTTTCGCCTGCCGCCGACCGGGCGTCCGACACTGCCCAGCAACCACAGAACCGCGCCGACCACGAGCAGCACAACCCCGATGGTCCACAGGATCTGAATATTCAGAACGAACCCAAGGATGAGCAGGATTGCTCCGAGAACGATCATTGCTTCCTCCAGTTACTCACTTGCTGAACACTTTTCACTGCTACTGGCTAGGTTGTGGCAGCCTGCAGTCGGTGACCTTGGGGTTGACTCCCCCATAGTTCAGGGGCCCCGCCACCACGGTCAGGGCAATCGACCCCGCGGTGGCACAGTTGGTCTCGCTATTGGAGAAGTACCCGCGCTGCCAGGTCGCGAAGACTCCGATCAGCAGCCACACGATCACAATCGCGCCTAAAATTCCGCGACCCCGCATGGTTTTCCTCCTTGAACGTCCGCCGCACTTGGCGCACAAGGTTTTACCCGCCCGACAGTTTTCTAAACATCACGCCCGTCACAGGCTGCGGCCAGCCAATCAGCCACCGCCCGGGCCAGTGCGGCGTGGTTCTCACGCTTGACGATCTCGTGCCCGTCGTCATCGAAGAGCAAATAGCGCACCGTGCGGCCGCGTGAACGCAATGCCTCGACTATCTGTTCGGATTCGCTGACCGGAACGTTGGTGTCGGTACCGCCGTGCACCACCAACAGCGGGGCGACCAACGCATCCACCCGCTGCAGCGGCGACAGCGCGTCGAGAAGCTCGCGGTCCGCGATCGGGTGACCGTATTCGGGATAGGAGGCCGCCGCGATCCACGGCTCGGTGTTGCGGTAAAACGTGCCCAGATCACTCATCCCGCAGATACTGACGCCGGCCACGAACAGATCGGGGTGGAACGTCAGCGCCGCCATCGTTAGGTAGCCGCCGTAAGACCAACCCGCACAGGCGATCCGGCCCGGATCAGCCAGACCGCGCGCGGCGAGGTAGCGGGCACAGTCGGCTACGTCGTCGATGGCGGCGAACCGTTTGTCCTTGTCGTCGGCGTGGACGAATTCACGGCCCTGACCGCCCGACCCGCGCACGTTCGGGGTGAACACCGCGATCCCCTCATCGAGCAACCCCGGGAAGATCTCGCTGTGCGAGGGACGGGCCTGACCCTCCGGGCCGCCGTGCAGGTAGATCATCGTGCCGACCTGCTCGACGCCGTGCGGCGGGCAATAAAGCCAGCCGAACAGCGAACGACCATCGCGCGCAGTCACCGTATGCAATCTGGGACGTGCCGAGACCGGACCGACACTTTGTTTGCGGTCGATGCGTTCCCACTCCCGGGATCGGGGGTCGACGAGTTCGACGGTGCGGGGCAGGTCGGCGCCCTGCATGGTCACGGCAACCATCGATCCGCCCGCACTGATGGACAGTTCGCCGGCGACCAGGTTGGGCAACGCGATGGGTTCGGTGAGCGTGTTGTCCGCATATTCGAGGATCTGTAATTCACTGCAGCCGTTGATGTTCCACAACAGAGCGACCGTCGACAGGTCGTCGCTGACCACGAACTCGTCGAGGTCGTATCCCGGCCGCTCTGCGGCTACGTGATAGGCGACCCCGTCGGGCGTGACGGTCACTTCAAGCAAACGGCTATGTGTCGCACCGTTATCGCTGCGGATCAGCGCGCGCACATAGCCGTCGGCGAAATCCGGGCCGTAGGTGTACGCCGGGTGATACAGCGTGGTGCCCTCGCCGTCCGGCCCCGACCGCAGCCGCCGAGGATGGTGATCGTCGAGAATCACGCCCATATCGGTGTTGGATCCGGGATCTGAAGGCAGTAGGGCGATTTCGGTCAGACCAGTCAGCATGATCAGCTCGCGATAGCCGCGGGGTCCGACCCGGATCAGTGCCGAACCGGCCCAGGCATCGACGAGGCGGCCGCCGGAGCGGCGATCCAAAACGGTGACGGTGCCATCGGCAGGATCGATCAGACAGGACTGGCCGACACCGTCCTCACCGGTGAGGATCGCGCAGACCCGGGTGCCGTCCCAGGCGATCAACTCGGCGGTGCCCGCCATACCGTCCTCACCCATCCCGTCGATACGGCGGGCCATCCGGTCGTCGGGGTCGGTGGTGACCACCCAGATCTGGCTCCTGGTACTGCCCTCGGGGGCGATCTGGCAGGCCAGCCAGTATCCGTCTGCGGAGTGGATGACACTGGTCACCGGCCCCCGCACGGGCAGTTCGACGTCGCGCGACGAACTGGCCCGCCAGCCCCGCAGGAACCGTTGGACGGCACGTGGGTATCCACCGTCGTCGACGATGTGGGCGAACGCCGTCGCATCAGGCGACAGCGAAGCCCCATAGGTCGCGCGAACGTCCTGTTCCACCGCACCTCGCATTCCGCCGACTATCAGTTACTCGGTATTACGTTCCACGGCTCTCCCCAGTGGTAAACACATGCAGAGCTAACAGGGACCGCACGGGGGCTGCGGCGCGCAGGTAGCCTGGGCAACCATGAGGTGGGCATGAACGATCCGCGTCAACCGGGGTGGTCTGACCCCACGCAGGCCGGAGGCGGCTATCCGCCGAATACCGATCCCGCTTACGCCGGTCAGTATTACGGACAGGGTTACGGCGCGCAGCCGACCCAACCCACCGAGCAACTGCCGTCGTACTGGCACCAGGGCGGGGGTTATCCGCCCGGCGAGCCGCCCCAGCCGCCACCGGGCCCACCCAAATCGCCCAAGTGGTTGTGGCTCGCCGCGGGCGTCGCGGTACTCCTCGTGGTGGGGTTGGTGATCGCGCTGGTGATCGTGTCCAGCTCGGCTCGGGAGACGACGGTGGTGGCGCCGCTGCCACCGCTGTCCGAGACGTCGCCCACCCCGCCCAGGGCCAGCACCTCGATCCCGACCACGACGCTGCCCGCACTGCCGACAGCCACTGGCACTCCTGGCACGCCGACCGTCCCCGGTGGCGGCACCACCAGCCCGACCGGAACCGACACCGTCGTCTACAACGTCTCCGGTGACGGGCGGGCGATCAACATCACCTACGTCGACACCGGCGGCATCATGCAGACCGAGTTCAACGTGATGCTGCCGTGGAGCAAGGAAGTCAGCCTGCCCGCGCCGGCACGCGCGTCGGCCAGCGTCGCCGTCGTCAACGTCGGACGCGACGTGACCTGCAACGTTTCGGTGAACGGGGCTCAGGTGCGGGAACGCACCGGCCGCGGCCTGACGATCTGCACCGGAGCCGGTTAGCGCGGGCGCCCATCGTTGGGCACCTTGACCAGGAGCATGCCCAACAGCCCCACGGCCAGCACCACGCACAGCCCACCCAGGCCGGCGCGGTCGGCGTGGAACGCGTCTACAAACACGAAGAACAGCCACGGCGCGAGGAACGACGCCGCCCGGCCGGTGGTGGTGTAGAGCCCGAAGGCGACGGCTTCCTTGCCCTCGCTGACCATGCGCAAGAGCACCGTGCGGGCCGACGTCGTGACGGGTCCGACGCAGAGCGCCAACAACAGCCCGCAGATCCAGAACACGACAGGTCCGGACAGCGACAGCAGGGTCACCCCAACGCCGATCATCAACGTCAGCGAGGCGACGATCACCGGCTTGCCCCCGATCCGGTCGTCGACGGGACCCGCGAGGACCGCGCCGAGGGCGGCCATCGTGCTGGCGATCACGCCGAAGATCAGCACGTTGGCCGGCGAGATTCCGTACACGCTGACGCCGAGCACCGCGCCGAACGCGAACACCCCGGCGATCCCGTCCCGGAAGATCGCGCTGACGATCAGGTAGTAGACCAGGTTGCGATCGCGCCGCCACTCGGCCCGCAGGTCGTTCCACAGCCGCCGGTAGCCGCCGAGCAGGCCGACGGCGTGAGTCTCCGGCTCGACCGCCGGGGAGAAGCTGTGCGCGGTGATCAGCAGCGGCAGGGCGAGCGCGACAAACCACACCGCCGCCATCAGCATCGCCGCCCGCACGTTCTGGCCGTCGGTGATGGGGACTGAAAGCAGCCCCCGGTTCGGGCCGTCCCCGGCGATGAACGTGACATAGATGACGATGAGGAGCGCAACGCTGCCGAAGTAGCCGGCAGCCGCACCGATCCCCGAGATGCGGCCGGAATTCTCACGCGTGGTGAGCTGCCGCAGCATCGCGTTGTAGGGCACGCTGGCCAGATCGCCGCATGCCGCGGTGAAGGCCAGCAGCACCAGACCCATGGCGAAGTAGGCCGGATCGGCTCGGATCAGGCTCATCGCCGCCGTGGACACCACCGCCAGCCCGGTCAGCAGGGTCAGCGCGGTGCGGCGCCGGTGCGGCGCCTGAACCAACACACCGGTGAGCGGAGCCAGCACCGCGACGGTCAGGCCGGCCATCGCCAGGGCCCGGCCCAACCAGCTGGCCGGTGAGGTGTGGCCGCCCAAGTGCTGGCCGACCGTGCTGGTCAGGTACACCGAGAAGACGAACGTCGTGACGATGGCGTTCATGCCGGTGGAACCGCAGTCCCACAACGCCCAGGACAAGACTCTCGACCGGCCGGCGGTCTGGGCAACCGGCGGGGGGCTGGTCATGCGGGCCACAATATGCTTGCCGCATGCCAGTCCCCGCACCCGCCCCGGACAGCCGAGCCGTCGTCACCGGTGCCTCCCAGGGCATCGGTGAGGCGCTGGCCACCGAACTTGCCGCCCGTGGCCATCACTTGATCATCACCGCACGCCGGGCCGACGTGCTGCACTCGCTGGCCGCGCGACTCACCGAGCGGTACGGCGTCATCGTCGAGGTGCGCCCGGTGGACCTCGCCGACCCTGCGGCACGGACGGCACTGGCCGAGGAGCTGGCCGACCGGGAGATCTCGATCCTGTGCGCCAACGCGGGCACGGCCACGTTCGGGCCGGTGGCCAAGCTGGATCCGGCCGCCGAGCAGGCGCAGGTTCAGCTCAACGTGCTCGGCGTGCACGATCTGGTGCTGGCCGTGCTGCCGGGGATGCTGGCCCGCAAGGCCGGCGGGATCCTGATTTCGGGATCGGCCGCCGGGAACTCACCGATCCCGAACAACGCCACGTATGCGGCGACAAAGGCGTTCGCCAACACGTTCAGCGAGTCGTTGCGTGGTGAGCTGAAGGGCTCGGGCGTGCACGTCACCGTGCTGGCGCCCGGCCCCGTGCGTACTGAGCTGCCCGACCCGGGAGAGCAGTCACTGGTGGAGCGCTTGATCCCCGACTTCCTATGGATCAACACCGAGTACACCGCGCGAATCTCGCTGGATGGGTTGGCGCACAACAAGATGCGGATCGTGCCGGGGCTGACGTCCAAAGCGATGTCGGTCGCGTCGGGGTATGCCCCGCGCAGCATTGTCACGCCGATCGTGGGCGCGGTTTACAAGAAGCTGGGCGGCGACTAGCGCCTCCTGTGCCCGATGTCGACGCCTAACGCCTCCGGCGACCCGTGCCGAAGATGCTGCGGGTGATCTCGCGGCCGATGACTGTGCCCGCCGAGCGCATGGCGCTCTTGAACGCCGGACTGTTCATCACCTGATCGAGCACACCCGGCTCGGCCTTCTCGGCCTTGGGCATCGGCGGCAAGTCGATTCCGGTCGGCAGCAGCGGCGGCAGATCGACGGACTCTTCCGGCGGCGGTGCCAGCTTCGTCGCCAGCTTCTCGTAGGCGGACTCGCGGTCGACGGTCTGGCCGTACTTGGCGAACAGCGGACTGGACCCCGCGGCAGCCTTGATGGCGTCGGGTCCGATGGTGTCCATCAGCGACTGAGGCGGGCGCATCCGCGTCCACGCCACCGGAGTCGGCGCGCCACGTTCGGAGAGCACCGTGACGATGGCCTCGCCGATACCCAGCGACGTCAAATCCGTTTCCAGATCATAGAATTCGGTCTTCGGATAGGTGCGCACCGTCTTGGACAGCGCCTTCTGATCGTCGGGGGTGAACGCCCGCAAGGCGTGCTGAACGCGGGCGCCCAATTGGGACAGCACGTCGTTGGGCACATCAGTCGGTAACTGGGTGCAGAAGAAGACGCCGACGCCCTTGGACCGGATCAACTTGACCGTCTGCTCGACCTGTTGCAGGAACGCCTTGGACGCATCGGCGAACAGCAGGTGCGCCTCGTCGAAGAAGAAGACAAGCTTGGGTTTGTCGATGTCGCCGACCTCGGGCAGGTAGGTGAACAGGTCGGCCAACACCCACATCAGGAATGTCGAGAACATCACCGGTCGAGCAGCCTGGTCGCCCAGTTCGAGCAGGGTGATCACACCGCGGCCCTGCGCATCGACGCGCAGCAGATCGGCCGGATCGAGTTCCGGCTCGCCGAAGAACGTGCCACCGCCCTCGGCCTCGAGATTGACCAGCGCCCGCAGGATGACTCCCGCGGTCTGCGGGGACACCCCGCCGATGGTCTTCAAGACTTCCTTGCCCTCATCGCTGGTCAGGTACGTGATCACCGAACGCAGATCTTTGAGGTCCAGCAACGGAAGGCCCTGCTGGTCGGCCCAGTGGAAGATCAGCCCCAGGGTCGACTCCTGAGTCGGGTTGAGCCCCAACACCTTTGACAGCAAAATCGGCCCGAATGCCGATATCGTGGCGCGCACCGGGACGCCGATGCCATCGGTGCCCAACGACAGGAACTCCACCGGGAACGGCGCGCCGGCCCAGCCGCCGTCACCGGTGTCCTTGGCGCGTTGCATAGTGTGCTCATTGGACTCCCCCGCCCGCGCCAGGCCGGACAGATCGCCCTTGACGTCGGCCATCATCACCGGCACCCCGGCGGTCGACAGCTGCTCGGCAATCACCTGCAGCGTCTTGGTTTTGCCGGTACCGGTGGCCCCGGCGACCAGGCCATGGCGATTCATCATGGCCAGCGGGATCCTGACCTGCGCCGCGGGATCGACCACACCGTCGATGAGGACCGAGCCCAGATCGAGCGTCGGGCCGGTACTCGCGTAGCCGGCGGCGATCTGCTGGGCAGGAGTCATTGTCGATTCGCTGGTCATCGGCCGACCTCCGTCGTCGCTCGGGTGATGGCCGCTACGACACTACTTGGCCCTCTGGGCTTAGGGTTGAGCGCTGTGCGTGAAGAATTGGTGTGGATCGACTGCGAGATGACCGGGCTCGACCTGCGAACCGACAAGCTCATCGAGATCGCCGCCCTGGTGACCGATGCCGAGCTCAACGTCCTCGGCGACGGCATCGACGTCGTCATTCACGCGGACAACGAGGCGCTGGACGGCATGGTCGAAGTGGTCGCCCAGATGCACCACCGCTCCGGACTCACCGAGGAGGTCCGCTCGTCGACCGTCGACGTGGCGGCCGCCGAGGAACTCGTCCTGGACTACATCCGTAGCCACGTGAAGCAGGCCAAGACCGCACCGCTGGCAGGGAATTCGATCGCCACCGACCGCGGCTTCATCGCCCGGGACATGCCGACACTGGACAACTACCTGCACTACCGGATGATCGACGTCAGCTCCATCAAGGAGCTCTGCCGGCGCTGGTATCCCCGGATCTATTACGGCCAGCCGGAAAAGGGGCTCGCGCACCGGGCTCTGGCCGACATCCAGGAGTCGATCCGCGAGCTGAAGTACTACCGGCGCACCGCGTTCGTGCCCCTGCCGGGACCGTCTACCAGCGAAATTGCCAACGCTGCCGCCGAGATCGACGGAGCCGATGGCGCAGATTCGGCCGTTGGGGCGGACAAGGGCTAGTATCGACGACGCTGCTGCCGTCCCCAGGACGGTGACCAGCGATGGTGGCTGTAGTTCAGTTGGTAGAGCACCAGGTTGTGATCCTGGCTGTCGCGGGTTCGAGTCCCGTCAGCCACCCAGCAGGTCAGGCCCCGTTTTCGGGGCCTGACTTTTTTCTTGAGCAAGTGCGCCGTGACGTTAGCGTGCCGTTGAGGGGTGAACCCGCCGCCCCCTGACGTGGATCAAACAAGTCGAACGTCGCGGAGAACATCAACTACTACCGCTACGTGGACACCGGTAGTACATCTTCGGTGAGGCGTTCAACTACGCCTGCTACGCACTGCTGGGTACACGAGCGAAACGGGCCTCAACCTGGTACGACTTCGTAAACGGCAACTAGTTGGGCAACATTGCCAAAATCGCCCCACCTGCCGTTATCGCCATTTGCCGCTAGTCAGCCCGGTCATCAGCCGTCATCGGCTCACGCCTACTGTCACGGACCGGACCTACGGTTTTGGACATGACCATGAACACCGCGACGAGGGTGGACAAACTTCCCTTTCACTCCGACCCCGACGTCAAAGCGACAGCCGCCCATTACGGCGTAGACCCTAAGACCATCCGCCGTTGGATTGCGCGCGGATACCTGACCGCCTACCGTGTCGGCCCAAAGCTCATTCGGGTTGACCGCGCATCAATCCTCAAACTGTCCAGCCCGATCGGCGGGGCGGCCTAAATGACATACGACGTGGATATCCTGAAGGTCGGCAATTGGCCCTTGATCTCGCGGCACGACTGGCAGCCGGTCGGCTGCGTTGGCTGGCTCACTGAGCGACTGGCTGACGTGTTGGGACCCGATGTACGGCTACTGCCCGCAGCGGTTGCCGAGGCGTTCCCCGACGGCACTGGTCGTTGGCTAGCCCACGTACCCCGTGATGGGTGTGGGGCATCCGTGGTTTTGCTTGGCCGCATATCCGACGGAACTTTCGTCGCGGATCTGCCGATCTAGCCCAAGGCAGCGACGGGAGGGGCGCACCCTAGCGCCCTTTCTCCCGTTGACCATTTTCCAGCGACCTGGGGAAATGCAAATAGATTTCACGCCCAACAGGGCAAATGCAATGGTCAATGATAATCTGAATATAGAGAGGCTTTAGTCCTCGCCCGTAGGGCCGGAGCGTAGCGACTGCCCAAGCGTAGCGCGGGAGTTCCCGACTGCGAACGCAAGAATTTGCAGGGAACAGGAAAGACACCCAACTCCTCATTGCTCCTAGCGATGACAAACGTAACGCGCTGTTGAGAGCGGTTCCCGACATGCTCTTGCGTTACCAACTTAAGTACTTATACGTACACGACACGACACGAATTTGAAGGACATTGGCACGTAAGAAAATCTGGATGTCTCCGCAGGCATTGCCCCACGGCGTAGCAGACATCTATGAATGGCGCACCACAGATGGCGCTATCCGGCAAGGCACACACATTCAGCCAGACATCCATAAAGATGACATGGTCCTGATCGAACTCAAGATGGTTAGCGGGAGTTCGACGCTATTCCGTAAGCGGGATGTGCTTGCTACGTTCGTCCGTGGATTGCCGCCACGCCCATTCTGCTGTCCCTACTGCGGCACTCGTATCAAGTACGAGAGCGTGGGGCGCATGGACCGCGACAACTGGCCTGCGCATGTGAAATGGCTCCCCAAGAACCTCTACCACGGCACCCACTGTCTGGAGGCCATCATGCAGGAAATTCCAAAGCAGGGCGCAACCTACGCACACGGCATTTATACCGATGCTCACGGCAATGCGATCTCTGACCCCGACCCTATTGGCCCTCCTGGCGAGTGGATTACGGTCGGCGGCACCAAGGTCAGCACCGGGCGCAAGAAAGCTCGATGTGTTGACAATTACGAGGAATACTAAAAAAATTAAAACGATTAAATCAACCGATTGTAAGCAAGTTGTCGCTGACAGCTTTGAAATCCTGGTCGACCCCAAACCGAAGCGTCCCGGCGTTAATCCAGCAATTGGCTTCAAAGTAGACACAGTGGACGGGCATGCGTTTATCATTCCCATTGAATTTGGGACTGCTAAGTCTTTGGCAATGATGATGCTGAAAACGCTGCTGCTCAATGCACCACAGTTGTTCCACGAATATAGCTAAGAGAAATAGAAAGACACATTGACTGATTCGAATATCATCTCTGACCCCTATCGGGTCCCGGTTACCGCCCAGCGCTTAGAAGACGGAAGAATTATTCTTCACACGCCTGGTAGGCAGGCCCAATTTTTCAGCCCATCTGAGGTAGCGCGCTTGTATGAGTTCAGCCTCGGCCGTGGAGTAATCCAGCGCCATGGTCCAGCGGCATGAGCCTCAAAAAAGGCGATTACCACAGCTTCCACGCAGAACCCGCCAAACCCCTCCCGGCACGCAACCGCAGGGCATCGAAGATATTCGAGCAGCAAGCCAATGAAGACCTGAAAAAGCGGTTCGTAGAGAAGGCGCAACATCTCGCAGCTGCACGGTAGTTCATCTGCGCCCCTTGCCTTCTCGCTCCTGGGGAGGGGTGGTCTCAAATCGCTAGGGAACGAGGGCCTGGGCGACCGGGACGACGTAACGCTGCGTGCGCGGACACGGACACGGACAACCCCCCGAAAAATTGGAGAACGTATGACCAAAGAAGCTAACACCACCCATTGCTGGGAGTGCGGCACCAAGTTTGAAGTTCCACGCCCCGGCAAACGGTTCTGCGGCGATCTGTGCCGAAAACACAACTCTCGCTCTGGCGGTGTACGCAAATTCTTCGGTGATCCAGCACTGGAAGCGGAGATTGCCCGACTTAGTGCGCGGTTTTTTGAGAACTGCCGAGGCGTGGGTTGCAAGGCTTGTCCCGAACATGCCCAGTGAATTAACCACTGCCGAACTGGCGGACCCAATCCGAAATAGGGCCTAACCCCAAAGCCCAGCCCAGCCCAGGCCGCCAACCCAAGCGGTACCAGGAGGCCAAGCTGGGTACGCTTCGCCGGTGGATTTGACCTGTTACGAGCGCGCACTGTACGTCATCTCGCTCTACCGCGACCAAGATGCAGAGGACCGCTCAAGAGCGCTAGAGACCATCCGCCAAACGGAAACTCGCCCATTGGTGGTGATCGCCATGATCAGGATCGCCGCGATGCTCGCGAAGAACACACACGTCACGGACGGCTTCGCCGAGCAACTCTGGAAAAGTCCCTACTGCGAGCTTGAGGACGGCATCCTCAACATCACCGATCAGGTTCTCGCGGCGCTCGACGACGATCCGGCACAAGCTGGCTATTGGGAAGACATGTTGAGAATCCCAGAACTGCTGGCGGCCCAGGAGAGCTGAGGGATGATCCCGCCCGTCGAACCCTCGGGATGTAGCTGAGGTGCCGGTCTGTCGGGCGGTGGTGTCATGATTCGAACATGTGTTCTACATGTACCATCCGCCAATGGTCGCGACGGAGGCGGACACCCACTCGCCACCGCCTGCGCTGCGCGGGTCCGAGAAGCGGATTACGGACCTAATGGAGGCGTTTCAGGAATCGTACATTCGTGGAGTCGCCGCTGCGGCAGGCTGTGT
This sequence comes from uncultured Mycobacterium sp., assembly GCA_900078375.1. Classification (GTDB taxonomy): domain Bacteria; phylum Actinomycetota; class Actinomycetes; order Mycobacteriales; family Mycobacteriaceae; genus Mycobacterium. Next base: position 40,880 of record FLQS01000049.1, read on the forward strand.
AATAGTCGGCAAACCTGAGATCGATGAGGGTATCGATGTCATGCTAAGCCACCGCGCCGACATTCACCTGAAGGACAAGTTTGCTTTTCTTCAAATTCAGATGAAGGCTACAACTGAGGGGTTGGTCGAGGACGGCAAGTTTATACGGACGCAGCTTCGCCAAGACCGCTACGATTTATTCCGCAATGACGATCCATCCATTCACCGCATTGTGGTGGTCTTGCACATTCCTGAAAATCAAGAAGACTGGCTTCGCGTAGGTGATTCAGCCCTGCTTCTGCATCATCACGCATATTGGGTATCGATCGAAGGAAAACCGGCCTCGGCTGCCGAGAAAGTCACCGTCAAGGCCCCCACCGACCAGTTATTCGATGACCTGGCGCTTTGCGGGATTATGGCGCGGATTGGGCAAGGAGGTGCACCGTGACATCGGGCGATGTTCCAGCAGCTTCCGATCTCGACCCCCGGTCCATCTCGCAGATCCTCGAGTCGCTGGGTTGGGCGGCCATAGCCGAATCGCAAGGCCTTCCCTACCAGCGATGGACTAATCGCGTATCAAGCGAACAATTGTTGGTGCCGACCGACACCACGAAGGCCGATTACGACGCGTTGCTGGCGCGGGTCTACCGCACGCTCGCTGACGAGCACGGGCGCGCGTTCGAAGAGGTCCGTCGATTGACAATGCTTCAGGCGCGGGCGCACTTAGACGCGATTCGATGGATAAAAGATACCCCGCTCGAATCGGGAATTATCGCCTGGGATGTCGGAGAAGAGATGTTTCAGGTGGCACGCTCCAGCCTAGCGGCCGCAGCGAAGGCCACACGAGAGACTCGTCGATATTTCGGCAATTCTTCGGCGTACATCGCGAAACGATTTCTGGCTGATACGCTTATGGGGCAAACGGAAGTCGGAAGCTTCATCGTAACTGCCTATACACCATCAGATCGACGCTTCTTCTTCAGCAAATCGAGTGAAGAGACTGCTCCGTCAAAAATGATCGATCCAGAAAGTAAGACCGGCGCTGACATCATTGACAAATTGGATGAAATTGTAACTGCCGTACGGGGCAAGCTCGATGAATTTAAGCACACCCCAAATGCCGAAGCATTCGATGAAATTGTCCCTGTTGGCTTTTCATACGAGATGGCGAATGCACTTTCCCTCCTCGCGCGAGGTGGAGACGGCGGGATAAGGATAGCTCGGACGGGTGCCGGGACATCGCGTCCAGTCGACCGCGAAATAGCGTTCGACGCCGTTGAGGCTCCGGTGCTGGACAAGGTAGCTGTCAGGTTCGCTGCCACACGCGAACCTGAAGTCGCCAACCTCGTCGGCGAGGTCACTCTGCTCGACCACATCTCAAGCAGCGGGGACCGGACAATTCGCCTTCATGTGTCGAACCATCCAGGGGTTCGAACGGTCCGTGTCCGCTTGAGTGCAGATCAATACGACGACGCGATCGAAGCCCACCGGGACGAGAAGAGCTTGAAGGTAACCGGCACGATCGAACGTGAAGGACGCTACAACTGGGTCTATAGTCCGTCCGCCGTCTCGATTGTGGACGTTTCCGACGATGATGACGACGACCCGTCATCCTCGACACCGTCTGAGTTGAGCCGGCAGGCTCAACTCAGCTTGCTAGACGACGACATCGCGAATCCTTCGGATTAAGTCAACTGCCAGAGCTTGCACCTAGAAGCGAGACCCGACCTGCCAGCCGCCAGCGAATTGGTCGGCATCCTCACCAGGACGACCGCTCGCTTTCAGCACCAAGTCTAGATCGACCGCCCGGTCCAACGCAGCGTCGAATTCGGCGTCAGGGTTGTCGGAGAATCTGCTGAGTGTCTCGCGACCGAAGTAGTCGAAGAACACCTCACGGAGCTTCTCGCGGTAGACCGGACCTAACCCGTTCCGAAGATTGAGCCGGTTCGCCACCGCAGCCACCATGTACACCCCATTCAATGACGAACTGTCACCGGGGACGCGGAAGGGCTCCAGACGCGCCTCGGCATTAAGTCGCGAAGGGTTGGGTGGAATGACTGGTACGTGCTCGAAATAGGTGTGAAGCGAGCTATCAGAACTAATCATCTTCCCAGCCTAGCGAGATCGATCTCTCACCCCTACTGCCGATGCCGAACACTCTGGCTCGATACGCACACGACTTGCTCGCCGGGATGGCACGATCCTCGTGTGAAGAAGCGCTACCAGGTATTCGTGAGCTCAACATATAAAGACCTCACGGATGAGCGGGCTGCCGTCATCCAAATGATCCTTGGCCTCGACCACTTTCCTGCCGGGATGGAGATGTTTCCTGCTGCGAATGAGGATCAGTGGAAACTGATCGAACGCGTTATCGATGAGAGCGATTACTACATCGTCGTCGTGGGCGGTCGCTATGGCAGCGTTGACGAAACTGTTGGCGTCAGCTTTACGGAACGCGAGTACGACTACGCCATCGCCACGAAGACACCAGTCTTAGGGTTCCTCCACAAAGATCCTGCTTGGGTTCAAGGGTCTAGTGCAACAGCTCCTAGCTGAGGAGTTGCTTGATGCGTCCTGGTCATCCGCCTTCGACTGTCCATTTGTTCTGGGCG
>FLQS01000080.1 GCA_900078375.1 uncultured Mycobacterium sp.
CCATCGACGGACCGCAGGCGTTCCTCAACGCGCTGGTCTCCGGTGGGGCGGCCCTGGCGGCAGCGTTCAACGCCGCACTGGCCAACTTCCCGAGCCCGCAGGCGTTCGTGGCGGCGTTCGCCAACGCGCTGGCGGCGATCAACCCGACGCTTGGCATCCTCGCCAACGCGTTCACCACGTTCACCGGTCAGTTGAATGCGACCCTCCAGGCTGGAATTGCCGCTGGGCTCACCGGTTTCCAGGCGCTGCTCAACGCGCTCGGCAANCCGGCCAGTGCACTGTTCGCGGCGTTCCAGGCAGCCTTGGACGCCTTCCCGAACCCGCAGGCCTTCATCAACGCGTTGGTCGACGCCGTCGGCAACATCAACGTCAACCTGGCGCTGGCGTTGCAGGCCGCGCTCAACCTGAACCTCGGTGGGGCACAGGCGATCATCGACGCGTTGGCGAATGGCGGTGCACAACTGGCCGCGGCGTTCAACGCGGCCGTGGCGGCCTTCCCGAACCCGGCGGTGTTCGTGAACGCGCTCTCCGGAGCGCTCGGCGGTGGCCTGCAGACGGCACTCGCGGTTGGGCAGGACCTGTTCAATAACGGCGCTGCGGTGCTCCAGGCCGGACTGGAAGCCGGTGTGGCCGCGGGCAATCAGTTGATCGATGCTCTTCGCAACGGGTTGGTGGTCGGTGGCACGGCGCTGAATACGGCGATCAATGCGGCGCTGGCGGCGTTCCCGTCACCGGAGGCCGTGGTGAACGCGCTGGCCTCAGCCGGGGCGAACTTCGCGGCAGGGCTGAACTCCCTGGTCAAGTCGATCAACGCGAACCTGGGGATCAACATCAGCTTCAACCTCGGAGGAATCCACATCGGTGGCAGCGTCAACGCTGGCGGTGGAGCCGGTGCTGCGGCTCTGGCTGCGGCCGGGGCGGCGGGAGCCGCGACGGTCACGAGCATCAACGACACGGTGACGAGCATCGCCGGTAAGGCGCCGACGATCTCGCTGAAGGTTCCCGCACCGGCCGCGTCGAAGCAGGCCGCCGCAACTCCGTCGACGGCTACGGCTCCGAGCACGAAGGTGTCGGCCCCGTCGCTGCCGAAGCTGTCACTGCCCGCGCCGCCGAAGCTGTCGCTGCCTGCGCCGCCGAAGTTGTCGTTGCCTGCGCCGCCGAAGGTGTCTCTGCCTGCGCCGCCGAAGGTGTCGTTGCCGTCGCTTCCCAAGGCGCCGACGAAGGCTTCCTCGGATTCCAAGTCGGACAGCTCGGCCAAGAGCGATAGCTCAGCCAAGGGTTCCAGCTCGGCGAAGTCCGGCGGCAGCGCAAAGAAGGGCGCTGCCTAGCCTCCAAACGAAACGTGGCCCCTCCGAAAGGAGGGGCCACGTTTCGTTTGTTCAGAACAGCTCAGCGCCAGTCGATGACGGCTGCTTCCTTGTGCTCGGTGATGGGACGCGCGAGTCCCTGCTCCACACAGGCTTTCTGGAGCAGCTCCAGCGTCTCGTCCAGGCCCGGGCCAAGCCGCGGTCCCGGCGTGAAATCCGCCGGCAAATGCTTCATGCCCTGGATGACGCCGATGGTCTCGTAGTGCACGGTGCCTTCTGGATCGCAGACGTAGTCGGGCATCCGGTCGAGCACGGCGGTCACCATCGCCTTGAACACCGTGCGCGCCACGTTCGACCCGACGCAGCGATGCACGCCGATGCCGAAGCTGAAGTGCCTATTGCCCTTTCGGTCGAGGACAACCTCGTTCGGTTTCTCGAACACCGACGGGTCGCGGTTGGCCATCGCCCACGACAGCCACAGCCGCTCGCCTTCCTTGAACTGATGCCCATCGATTTCCACGTCGCCGGAGAAAGTGCGTCCATCGCCCGGCGCGGGGGTGTAGAACCGCAGGAATTCCTCGGTGGCCGGGTCAAGGAGCTTGTCCCGCTCGCGGCTGAGCCGTTCGCGCTCAAGGGGATTCTCGCTCAGCCATTCCAGGGAATGCGCAGTCAGCGCGGTGGTGGTGTCGAAGCCGCCACCGATGATCAGGCCGAGATTGCCCAGGATCTCCAGATCGGGGGCGGGCTCGCCGTCGATGCGCAGCTGTAGCAGCGCGTTCACCAGGCCAGGCCGCGGATTCTCCCTGACCTCCATCATGGTGGTGACCATGTCGAGGCCCATCTGGCGGTTCATCTCGGCGACACGCGCGGCGTCGGGGGAGTGTTCCGGGGTGGACACCGATAGGTGTGCGGGCTCGCTGTACACCGGCCACTTCTTCAGCTCGATACCCATCATGGCCAGCGTGAGCACCGCAGGCACGATGTTGGCGAGGTCGTCGACGAAGTCGATGTGGCCCGACTCGATCTTCTCGTCGAGAGCGGCGCGAACGATCTCGTCGACGAACGGTGCCCACCGCTTGACCGCGGCGGGGGACAGGTACGGGTTCAGCGCCCCGCGGTAGCTACTGTGCTCGGGCTCGTCCATCTCCAAGATGCCACCGCGAACCACTGTCGCCCGCTGGGCTTTTGGGATCGTGATGCCCTGGTAGCCATTGCGCTCACCGTTGATGTCGTGGTCGTTGGAGACCACCGGGCAGCGCGCCAGCTCGAATACCTCTTTGCTGCCCGCCGCTACCCAATGGCCGTCGTAGACGTCGGTCCACGCCATCGGGCACCGAGACTGCATTTCCTCGGTGATCTTCTCGAATTGCTGGCGATACTCCGGCTTATGCCGATCGAAGTGATAGTTCGGCTGTTTCCGCTCGGTGTCGCCGGCGGCGTCATCGATGCTCAAGGCGTTGTCTCCCTTGATAGTTCATGGTTGAGCAGACTCGTCTCAGTCCTCTTCGATGAGGATTGCCTGCTCGGGACAGGAATGCGCGGCTTCACGAACGAGCTCTATCTGGTCGGCTGGGACCACCTCGGTGACAGGTGACGAACTGCCATCGATATCGCTGAGCTGGAACATATCTGGAGCGATCATGGCGCACAGCGTGTGCCCCTGGCACCGCTCCTGGTCAACCCGGACCTTCACAGTTTCCCTTCCCTGTCCTAGACGTGGTAGTCGTACCACTTGAGGTAGCCGCCGGCATCGACACGCAACTGCATGCCGGTGACGTAGCGCGCCTCGTCGGATACCAGCCACAGCACGGCGTTGCTGATGTCCAGCGGCTCGACGAAGTTGACCTTCATCGCCTGCTGGACCCCAAATACCGGTTCGGCGTCCGCGCGGGTGGGGTTTTCCAGGTCCGGCCGGAAGGATCGGTACATCGGCTCGCTTTGCAGCATGTCGGTGTTGCAGTTCGTCGGGTGGACGACATTGGCCCGAATGCCCCGCACCGCAAGTTCGGTCGCCAGGTCGTGGACGTAGTTGGACAGCAGGCGCTTGGCGACCATGTAGGACATGCCGCCTGGGTCGGCACCCGGGTTGGCCTTCTGATGGGCGTCCATCAGCGCCGCGGTGGAGCCGGTCGCGACGATCGATGCGCCCTCCTGCAGATGAGGCAGCGCAACCTGGATCGCGTTGATCGTGCCGATCAGATTGGTGTTGATGACGTCGCACCAGGCCTCCAGCGGTGGCTGGCCTTTCATTCCGGCGATGCCGGCCTGCGCCACAACGATGTCGACCTTGCCGAACTCGGCGAGGCCCTGCTCGAGCGCCTGCTTGAGTTGGGCAGCCTCCCGCACGTCGGCCTGTGCGGTGACGATGCCCCGCCCGGTCTTCTTGACCAGTTCGGCAGTCTCTTCGAGATCCTCCGGGGTGGCCATCTTGTAACCGATGGTCTCGATGTCCTTGCACAGGTCGACAGCGATGATGTCGGCGCCTTCTTCGGCCAGCCTCAGGGCATGGCTACGGCCCTGCCCGCGTGCAGCGCCGGTGATGAAGGCAACCTTGCCTTGGACTCGTCCCACAGGTGTTCCTCTCTCTAACTGCTAGATGTCGGTGTGTCGAAAAGCTCTGAACTGCTGCGGGCTCACGTGTTGCGGCCGCCGTTGACGCCGAGGATCTGGCCGGTGATGTAGCCGGCGTCCTCGGAGATGAAGAAGGCGCAGGCGGCCGCGATGTCCTCGGGCCTGCCGATACGGCCCACCGGGGTCCGGTTGACGGCCTCCTCGACCGACCCGAGGTTGCCGCGGGCTTCGGCCTTGCGCAGCATCGGGGTGTCGATGAGGCCGGGCGGGACGGCGTTGACCGTGATGCCGGCGGGGCCGTATTCCAGGGCAAGGCTTTTGGTCAGGCCGTTGACTCCGGACTTGGCCGCGACGTAGGCGGACATGTACGGCGCGCCGGAATGCGTGCTCGAGGACGAGATGTTGACGATGCGGCCCCAGCCGGCCTCGATCATGTCGGGCAGGACGGCCTGGATGGTGTGGAAGACCCCGTGCAGGTTGATGTCGACGATCTTCTTCCAGTCGTCGAAGCTGATGTCGGTGAATCGGCGAAACGAATCGCGGCCTGCGGCGTTGACCAGGATGGTGACCGGCCCCAGCGCGGCGTGCACTTCGGCGAGTGCGGCGTCGACCTGCGCGCGGTCGGTCACGTCGGCGGCGTAGGAGAAGTCAGTATCGGACGGATTCAGGTCGATCGTGGCCACGTGATAGCCGTCGGAGCGCAACCGATCGGCGATTGCCGCACCGATTCCTGAACCGCCACCGGTTACCAACGCCGTCTTCACAGACAATCTCCGGTGCAGCGGAAGAAGGGATGACACAGGTCACCACGGCGTCCGCACACGGTAGCGTCGCCGATCCAGCGAATCTCGAATCTCAAGAATCTCCCTTTCTGATATGAGAACGCTACTCTCGGTGTGATCCATTTCGCAAGACACTTGGGCGCAATGTGTCTAACTGCGGAGATGCGCTGCGAAGGCGCGGACATCGGACGCGTGTCCGATGCCGAGACGTTCCTCCAACGCGGCTTGAGTTCTCATCGGCCGAATGTATGATTCGCCGGAGATGAGAACCGAGTTATCCACCGACTGGAGGAGTTGCTGATGCCGGCCCAGGACGCGACGGCAACCATCGCGAGCGGTGAGCAAGCGGCGGGGAACCAGCTGACTGAGCGGCACATGCTGATCGACGGCCAGCTCGTGGGGGCTGCGGACACCTATCCGTCGATCAATCCGGCAAACGGTGATGTTGTCGGCTACGCACCCAATGCGGGCGTCGCCGACGCCGAGCGGGCGATCGCCGCGGCCCGCAATGCCTTCGACAACACCGACTGGTCGACCAACGTCGAACTGCGGATCCGCGGTCTGGAACAGCTTCACGCCGCGCTGGTCGAGCACAGCGATGGACTGCGTGCGCTGACGATCGCCGAGGTCGGCGCAACCCGAGCGCTGACCGAGAGCGCCCAGCTCGACGACCCCATCCGGATTGTCGGCTACTACGCGAATCTGCTGAAGACCTATTCGATGAGCGAGGACCTCGGCGAGATCGAGAGCCGTGGGCAGCGCCACCACCGCTGGGTTGAGAAGGAAGCCGCCGGAGTGGTGGCAGCCATCATCGCCTACAACTATCCCAACCAGCTGGCGCTGGCCAAGCTCGGTCCGTCGCTTGCCGCCGGCTGCACGGTCGTTCTGAAGGCCGCTCCGGACACCCCGCTGACCACGCTGGCCCTCGGTGAGGTGATCGCGAAGTACACCGACATCCCGGCCGGCGTGATCAACGTGATCAGCTCCACCGACGCCGCCGTCGGTGCCGCGCTGACCACCAGCCCCGATGTGGACGTGGTGACGTTCACCGGCTCGACGGCCACCGGACGCAAGATCATGGCGGCCGCGAGTGACACCATCAAGAAGGTCTTCCTCGAGCTGGGCGGTAAGTCGGCCATGGTGGTCCTCGACGACGCCGACTTCAACAACTGCGCGATGATGGCGGCGTTCATGATCTGCTCGCACGCCGGTCAGGGGTGCGCGATCACCACGCGGCTGCTGGTTCCCCGCAAGAACCACGACGAGATCGTCGAGCTGGTCAAGAACTTCATGGGCATGGTCCGCTACGGCGACCCGGCCGACCCGGCCACCTATATGGGACCGCTGATCAACGACACCCAGCGCGACAAGGTCGACGGCATGGTCCAGCGTGCGGTTGCCGCCGGCGGGACCGTGGTCACCGGTGGCAAGAAAGTCGACGGACCGGGTTTCTTCTATGAGCCGACCCTGATCACCAACGTCGACCCCGACAGTGAGCTCGCCCAGGAGGAGATCTTCGGGCCGGTGCTGGCCGTCCTCGCCTACGACGACGACGACGATGCGGTCCGGATCGCCAACAACTCCATCTACGGACTCTCCGGCGGGGTGTTCGGTGGCCACGACCGTGCGCTGGCAATCGCTCGCCGGATTCGTACCGGGACGATGGGGATCAACGGCGGCAACTACTTCGGTCCGGACAGTCCGTTCGGCGGCTACAAGCAGTCCGGCGTCGGCCGGGAAATGGGTGTGGCCGGCCTGGAGGAATTCCTCGAGCGCAAGACTCTTGCGGCGGTCGTGTCGTGAGGCCGCTGGAAGGGGTTCGCGTCCTCGAGGTCGCGATGTACGGGTTTGTGCCCTCGTGCGGCGCGGTGCTCGGCGAGTGGGGTGCCGACGTCATCAAGGTCGAGCATGCGGTGACCGGTGATCCACAGCGTGGGCTGCGGCAGACCGGCCCGCTGCGCGTCGAAGGCGATCCGAACCCGAACATCGAGCACGCAAACCGGGGTAAGCGCAGCATCGGACTGGACATGTCGGTCCCCGAAGGCAGAGAGGTACTGCTGGAACTCGCGCGTCGCGCTGATGTGTTCCTGACCAGTTTTCTGCCCGGACACCGCCAAAAGTTCGGTATCGACGTCGACGACATCCGAGCCGTCAACCCGAAGATCATCTACGCGCGTGGCAGTGCGCTCGGTCCGCGCGGCGAGGAGTCGGTGAAGGGCGGTTATGACATGACCGCCTTCTGGTGCCGTGCCGGCACGGCCGCGACCATCACGCCGCCCGGCATCGAGGGCATGATCGCTCCGCCGGGGCCGGCCTATGGCGACACGATCTCGGGCACCAATCTTGCGGGCGGCATCGCGGCCGCGCTGTTCCAGCGTGAGCGCACGGGTGAACCGTCGATCGTCGACGTCTCCCTGCTAGGTAGCGGACTGTGGTCGATGGGCCACACCGTGGCGCTGACCCAGCACCTCCAACAACTGATGGTGCAACCGCCCCCGGGTGTGCACGGTTCGCCGATCAACCCACTGGTCGGGCTCTACGAGACCGCCGACAACCGCTACATCTCCTTTGTGATGATGCAGCCAACGAAGTTCTGGGCCGACGTGTGCAAGCACATGGAGCTCGGCGAGCTGGCCGATGACCCTCGGTTCGCCACCGCGGAATCGATCGCGGAGAACACCGCGGCCGCCGTGGACATCCTGCGCGAGGCCATGGCCAAGCGGCCGCTGCTGGAGTGGAGCGAACGGTTCACGACGCTGGCCGGGCCGTGGGCACCGGTGCAGGACACCCTGCAGGCGGCCCAAGACCCGCAGATCCGTGCCAACGAATACATCGTGCAGGCAGGCGAATTGGAACTCGTCGCCAACCCGGTGCAGTTCGACGTCGCCGCACCGCAGACCGGGCCGGCGCCGGGATTCGCCGAACAAACCGACGAGATCCTGGAAGAACTCGGCCTGGACTGGGACCGCATCATCGAACTCAAGACCGCCGGCGCGGTCACCTAGGTAGCGCCGGAGAAACTCATGCCGCAGATCATCGCCATTGGCACATACCTACCTTCGTGGGGGTGTGATGCACATCGCATTGCCGGCGATGACGAGGACGCGATCACACTGGCTGTTGAAGCGGGCCGGGCGGCGTTGTCTGAGGGCGGCGCCGTCGAACGGGTCGTGCTGGTCAGTAGGGACCTGCCGTTGCTGGAAAGCAGCAACGCCGCAGTGCTTTTGGCGGGGCTCGGCCTCGATCCCGAGCTCGAGGTCGACGAGCGGCTCGGGGGAGCGCCGGCCACACTGGACGCGGTCAGTTCGGCCCGGTCGCGCACCCTGGTCATCGGCACCGATCTCGATCCCGCTGGGGCGGCCGCGATCCTGACCGCCGAGAGCGGACTGCAGGTGCGCACGGCCGCGCGGGTGGCCCGCAGTCTGCCGGTCCGCACCCGCAACGCCAGCGGGGAGCTGCACGACTACGGCGACCCGCGACTGCTTCATGAACGCGGCCTGGTCGCCTCGCTGGCGGCGGCCTGGCTCGACACGCCGGTCGCTCTGGCCGGGGTCGACCACAACCGTGTCGCCGAGCTGTGCGGCGGCGACCCGCCGACGCTGCCGACGTCGGGCGCCAGTGCCGGGCTGTTCGCCTTGGCGGCGCTGGCCGAGTCACACACCAACGGTCCGTTGGTGGCTGTCGAGCAGGCCAGCCTGTCCGGGGTGACCGTGGTGGGTGGCGACGCCGCCGTCTATCGGCGTGAGCCGGTGGCGCGCCCGCGCCCGCAGACCAAGATCACCGCGGGCCCCGAGATTCCGATCTCGCTCGCGGCCTACGAGCGCGCCTTCGAAGCCAAAGTGCGGTGGGAGGCCGGCCGGCACAGTGGCAGTGACGAATTGGACTTTCCGCCCCGCTACCGCCTCGATGAAGACGGCCGGCTGACCACCGACTACGAGCTGGTGCCACTACCGCGGGTAGGCACGGTCTACACCGAGGTCACCGTGCACATCCCGGTGCCGGGCCTGCGCACCCCCTACTCGCTGGCGCTCGTCGAACTCGACGACGTCGGCGTCCGCGCGCTGGTGAAGGTCACCGGTGTCGAAGCGGGCACGGTACGGATCGGCGACCGCGGACGGCTCACGCTCCGCCGGATCGCGATGAGATCCGGGGTGCCCGACTACGGGTATTCGTTCGAGCCGTACCGGCCGGCGACGCCGCGGGAACTGTCCGCGCGGTCGTGGGGTGCGGCATGAGGCGCGTCGCGGTCGTGGGCGCCGGTATGACGGCGTTCGGTGAGCATTTCGCTCTGGGTCTGAAGGACCTGCTTCCCATGGCGTTCGCCGACTGCGCGGCCCATGTTGACAAGGGCGTCAACAAATCTGACATCGATGCGGCGTGGTTCGGCGCGATGGGAACACCCGACGGATTCCCGGCCGGCATCCTCGCCGACTCGCTCGGCCTGCCCGACCTCCCGGTCACCCGGATCGAGAACTCCTGTGCCACCGGCAATGACACGGTCCGCAACGCCCTCTACGGCATCGCGTCCGGGGCGGCCGACGTGGCGCTGGTGATGGGTGCGGACAAGGTGCGTGAGACCGCTTCCAAGCAATTGCTGTGGGAGTGGGAGGCGATGGCCCGCGATATGGCATGGGATTACCCGTTGGGGTTGGTCTCGCCGGCGGGATTCGCCCTTCATGTTGCGCGTTATTTGCACGAAACCCCGGCCACCCGTGAACACATGGCGATGGTCGCGGTGAAGAACCATCGGCACGGCCTGTCCAACCCGAAGGCGCGGCTGCGTTTCGAGGTCACCCTCGAAGAAGTTCTTGCGGCGCCGACGGTGGTGACGCCGTTCGGGGTGTACGACTGTGCGCCCCAAAGTGACGGCGCTGCAGCACTTTTACTGGCAGCCGAAGATGTGGTGGACCGCTTCACCGACCGGCCGGTGTGGATTCGCGGTGTGGGCCTTGGTTTGGACTCGGTGATGCACCAGCACAAGGCGGACCTGACCACATTCCCTGCGACCGTTCGTGCGGCGAAAAGAGCGTTCAGTATGGCAGGTTTGGCGCCTGCCGATATCGATGTGGCAGAAGTTCACGATTTCTTCACCGGCATCGAGCTGATCAGCTATGAAGATCTCGGCTTCGCCGAACCTGCGGAGGCCTACAAATTAATGGAGGCCGAAGTGACTTGTATTGGCGGAGCGTTACCGGTGAATCCCAGCGGCGGGCTGAAGGCCAAGGGGCACCCGCCCGGTGCCACCGGAGTGGCCCAGTGCGTTGAGCTTTTCGAACAACTTCGCGGTGAGGCGAATAACCAGGTGGACGGTGCCCGAATCGGGCTGGCCCACAACATCGGTGGGCCGACGGCGGTAGCCGCGGTGACGATTCTGGAAGGACCGGGTACCGATGGCAGCTAAGGGACCGGAACGTTGGTCACCGGGTATCTCGTTGAAGAGTGCTGCGGGTCCGATGCAGGCTATTGGTGGGTTGTTTGCAATGTCGGCGGATGCGGTGCGGTTTGTGTTTCGGAAGCCGTTTCAGTGGCGGGAGTTTTTGGAGCAGTCGTGGTTTGTGGCGCGGGTGTCGTTGGCGCCGACGTTGTTGGTGGCGATTCCGTTC
>FLQS01000048.1 GCA_900078375.1 uncultured Mycobacterium sp.
CATCACCCCACCAACACCGCCCTCAGACGACGATCAGGACGCCGGAACGGAGGTCGCCTGAAACACCCCGATCCACAGGTATTGACAATTCCTCGCCATTTAATGGGAACGTGGCCTATTGGGGTGAGCCACTATTAGTCAGGGAGGGCAGGGGATAACGGAGAGACCGTGCCCTCCACTGACATTTCTCGCCCTCTCATTTGCCCGTAAGCGAACGAATATCCTGCCGAGGTAGCAAGCCCTAGAACGCGAATGAGGCCGTCAGCGTCGATGCGCTAGCGGCCTCATTCGGCGTTTCTACTGGTCGTCCTCGATCTGCTCTGGCTCTAGGCGAGAGAGTTCGTAGAGGGATGCGACAGTGCTTGGCAAATCCGACAAATTTGTCGGATTTATCTTGCGACCTATGGACATGAGTCGCTGAGCTCTCCGATCCCGATCTGCTTGAGCATCGCCAGCCAACTCGGTCAGGCGGGGTTTCCTCCCATCATCACGCACACCCGGTCACGCACTCGCCACCGCCAGTTCCGCGCCGTCGCCTTGTCGTAGATGCGCGAGATCAGTTCCCGTGCCGCCCACCGCACTGTGTAGTCGTCGCTGGCTGTGTTCGTTATGCCCATGCCTGTCTCTCCCTTCCGATAGTCCGTTATACCGAAAACCGTTGCCGTACAACAGCTGTACGGTCGAACCTCTTAGGGATGGATACCACTTTCTCCCCTTTGTCATTGATCCCCACATGGAACTCAATCCCGCCATCCCGCAGCATTTTCCGGCGTTCATCTGCCGTCGCCCCGTGCCACTTCTGCGCCCAGGTCACGCCCGTGCCCACCATCTCCCAATGACCCTCTACCTGTGGCCTGGCCTCTAGGTTCGCGATCTCACCAGCAACAGCGTCTAGCTGGCCCTGTAGGACACCCGCCATTGTGGGCGACGTGGTACGTCCAACCTGCTCCGCAAGCGCGCCAGCACGCCGTACAGCGTCCGCGAGTGCCGTGGTGTGGTCCTCCCCAGCGACCCACTGGCGTTCCTCAATCTCTTTGTCCCCGTAGAAGTGCAACAGGGTCGCTTCGGCTGCCCCCTCCAGGAACTCAGCCCGCATCGTGACCGGGTGCTCGCATTCCGCCCGGTAATAGCGATATTTCTTCCCGCGCGACGTTCGCGTATCAGCCCACAGCGGCGCTCCACATTCACACTTCACGAGACCCGATAGCGGCGCGGCGTCACGCCGGGTACCGACACCTGTATTGCCGTCCAGGATGGCCCGCACGCGGTCGAACGTTTCGAGGTCGATCAGTTCCGGCCCAACCTTGACCGGCTTGCCGTCCGGCCCGAGGTCGCCGCGACTGTACTCACCTAGCAGGGCACGTGACATCAGGATGCCCCGCAGCGTGGTCGACCCCCATTTCGCACCGCCGCGTGGGGCTGGCGTTTTCTCACGCTCAAGTCGCCGGGCAATATGCGCCAGCGGTACTCCGTCGAGCACGTCGGCCACCGCGCCCCGGACCACCTTTGCCGCTTTCGGGTCGATGTCGAGGCGACAACCATCTCCGTTCTTCACTGCCCGGTACCCGTACGGCGGCGTGCCAGTCCCCCATCGCCCGACGCTGCGCAGATGCCGGTGAGAGTCGGTAACCCGTGTGCTGATGTTCTGTAGTTCCATTTCCGCGATTGCTGCGAGGAATCCCGCGATAGCGCGCCCCATCGGCCCTGACAGGTCGATTGAGTCCTCGATGGTCGCGACTGTCTTGCCGCGTTCGTGTGCCCACTCGAACAGCTTGTGAAGGCCGAACGTGTTGCGGGCCAGCCGGTCGAGCTTCCACGCCACGATGCCGTCGAACTCGGGCCAGCGGTTATTCAGCCAGTCGCCGAACTGTGGCGTATCGAACGGCGAGAGCTTGCCCGACACATCGATATCCTCAGCCCATCCCACGATGGTGTGTCCGTGCATCTTGGCCCATTGTTCAATGTGCTCACGCTGACGTTCCACGCTGGTCGACTCATCCGTGTGGACCGAGAGCCGCACCCTGCCCAGGTAGTTGCCCATATGACCGAGCATAGACCTGTTGTGGGTTTATATCAGTACCGGCTGCCGCTGAAGACCCGCAGCATGTTGAACCTGGCGATGATCTCGGTGCTCAACCGCCCGCACGAGCTGAAGACCCATGTGCGCGGGGCGCTGACCAACGGTGTCACCCGCGAGGAAATCCGCGAGGTGCTGCTGCAGGTGGCGATCTACGCCGGCGCTCCCGCCGCGGTCGACGGCTTCCGCGTCGCGCGGGAGGCCTTCGCCGAACTCGACGCCCAGTGAGCCGCCCGGACGTCGGGTTCATCGGCCTGGGCAATATCGGCTTCCGGATGGCCGCCCGCCTGATCGAGACCGGTCAGCCGTTGGTCGTCTTCGACACCCGCCCGGAGGCCGTGGCCGCCGCCGTCGAACTGGGTGCCCGGGCCGCCTCGTCGCCGCGCGATGTCGCCGACCGCACCGAGACCGTGCTGGCGAGCCTGCCGTCGGTGCAGGCCTCCCGCGACGTCGCGACGGGGCGTGACGGGGTGATCGGGGGAACCCGCATCAAACGTTTCGTCGACCTGTCCACCGTCGGCAGCACGGCCGCACAACGCATCCAGGCGCAGCTGTCCGAGCGCGGGATCGCGATGCTCGACAGCCCGGTCAGCGGCGGAGTCGGTGGTGCGGCGAAAGGCACTCTGGCACTGATGGTTTCGGGTCCACGTGCGGAGTACGACATCGTCGAGCCGGTGCTGGCCCAGCTCGGCACCCCGATTTTCGTCGACACCAAATCCGGTGCGGGCCAGACGATGAAACTGGTGAACAACCTGCTGGCGGCCACAGCGCTGGCGGCCACCTGCGAAGTGGTGGTGATGGGTGTCAAGGCCGGCTTGGATCCGTCGGTGATGATCGATGTGATCAACGCCGGCTCGGGGGCCACCAACGCCAGTCGCGACAAGTTTCCCAATGCGATTCTGCCGCGCAGCTTCGACTACGGATTCGCCACCGGTCTCATGGTCAAGGACGTCCGGCTCTACCTCGAGGAGGCCGAAACGCTCGGCCTGTCAACGGAAGTCGCCGCGGCGGTGGCGCGGATCTGGGAGACGGTCATGCGCGAAGAAGGTCCGGAGTCCGATTTCACGTCGGCGATCAAACCCATCGAGGCGGCCGGCGGCGTCATCGTGGACGGACGGCCCGCAGGTTAAAGCGCGCGCCACCAGCTGATCGGCCGCACGGCGGCTGAATTACTCTGCCAAGCCGGGCGCCACAGGCCCTCCGTGGATTTCGCGGCCTGGCCGTCCTTCATGAGCCGGACCCGACGACTCAACCAGTTGCGTGATGCCGTCATCACGACCTCCTACTGTTGCGCCGCGAGCCAAGACACCGATTATGCGCAATGCTCGCGGCGAAGCAGGTTTGCCCAGATTGACGTTGCCTGAACGACAGCCGAAGAATTGGCGGCGCTAACCGCCGAAAAGCAGGTACAGGCCGGTGAGAGTGTAGGCCACCATCGTCAGCATCTCATTAGCTGCCCGGTGATCTGGTGACCGGCCACCACGAAACACACCTTGAGGGTGGCCAACACCGAAGGGTGCGTTGACAACAGATAGTTCACCTCGACGCCGCACAGACCGAACAGGGCGAAGACCGTCTGCTGGTCTCGTTCGACGAGGTACGAAAGGTGGTGCGCGAACACATATCCGACGCCTACCGGGAAGCGCCCGCGTTGACCAGCGGTAGGAACACGTCGTCGACGATCCCCTCGATCACCTCGTCGGGAACGGGCTGCAATCGCACCATCAGCTCGTAGCGGAACAACTCGACCGGCACCCGCGCCACCCGCTCGCTGATCTGGCCCGGTGCGACCTCGCCGCGCGCAACGGCTTGCTCGATGATGTCGTCGATCATGGTGGACCGATCGCCCTGAACGACGGCAGCGAGCTCGGCGAGGTTGGTATCGGCGTCCCGATAGAACCCGCCGAGCCGGGTGAACACCAAGACAGCCATCCGCAACCGCAGCTCGTTCGCCGCCTTCAGCAGCGCGACGACATCCCCGCGCAACGACCCGGTGTTCGGCATCGGGACAGCATCCGATGTCACGTGGTCCAGCAGGGTCGCGAGCACCAAATCCTGTTTGTTGGGCCACCGGCGATACAGCACGGCGCGGCTGGTGCCCGCGCGCGTCGCTACCGCGTCGATGGTCAGGTCGTCATATCCGGCCTCCGTCAGCTCCGCCCACGCGGCATCCAGGAGCGCTTTCTCCAGAACCTCACCGCGGCGGCGCTGCGGCGGCGCGTCCTTCTTAAGAGACATTGCGTTCCCTAACTGGTGAGGCTATGGTTCGTAAGAGACGGTTTGTATCTTAATGGAAGGGGTCGATCTCGATGCGCATTCTGGTTTCCGGTGCAGGCATGGCCGGTCTGAGCACCGGTATCACCCTCGGCGCGGCCGGCCACGACGTCAGCATCGTCGAACGAGCGAACCATCTGCGAGTCAACGGATCTCCGATCGATATCCGGGGTGACGCGCTCGCGGTCGCCGACAAGATGGGGGTGCTGGACGCGATTCGCGCTCGTCGCGTGGACATGAGCGAACGAATCCAGTTCGTCGACGCATCCGGCCGCACTCTTGCCGAGCTGCCCGACTCGGAGGTCAACGATTGCCCCGACGACACCGAGATTCCCCGTGAGGATCTCGCGTGGGTTCTGCGCGATGCGCTCGACCCGGCGACGACGCTGACGTTCGGCCAATCCATCGCCGAGCTTCACGACGACAGCGCCGGAGTGGACGTCCGATTCGCCTCCGGCGAGCGGCAGCGCTACGACCTCGTCGTCGGCGCCGATGGCATGCACTCGGCCACTCGGGGCCTGGTTTTCGGTCCGGAGCGTCAGTTCATGCGGCACCTCGGCTTCTACGTGGCGCTGGCCGATCTGCCGAACTACGCCCAATCCGACCGCCACAACCCGATGTACAACATCCCTGGGCGGATGGCCGGAATCGCCGCTTATCGCGATAAAGCATTGGCGGTGTTCATATTTCGCTCGCCGTGGATCGACTACGACTATCACGACCTGGCCGCACAGAAGCAGATACTGGTCGACGCCTTCGCGGGCCACGGCGAGTGGAAGATCCCCGAACTACTCGACGCGGCGGTCGGCGACCCCGAGCTTTACTTCGACTCGGTCAGCCAGATTCACATGCCGAACTGGCACCGAGGGCGCGTGGTGCTCGTCGGAGATTCCGCGTATTGCGCCTCTCCGCTGTCCGGCCGCGGCACCAGTCTGGCCATGTCCGGTGCTTGGTTGCTCGCGGAGGCGCTGCGCGATCACCCAGACGACATCGCCGCGGCGTTCGAACAGTACGAGCGTGAGCAGCTCCCGCACGTGACCTATGCGCAGGGCACCGCGGGCCCAGGCGGCGACGTCTTGGTGCCCGCCACCCAGCAGGAGATCGACACCCGCAACAGCCGGTTGAGCGCGCTGATTCCGTGAGGCGTCAGGCCGAGCCAGTGACGATGTCGACGAACAGCTTGTGTACCCGGCGATCACCGGTCATCTCGGGGTGAAACGCGGTGGCCAGCACTCGGCCCTGCTGCACCGCCACAATGTGGTCGTCGGCGCGGGCCAGCACCCGCACCTGCGGCCCGACCCGCTCCACCCAGGGCGCCCGGATGAAGACCGCGTGCGCGGGTCCATCCAGCCCCTTGAAGGTGATATCACCCTCGAAGGAGTCGACCTGGCGTCCGAATGCGTTGCGCCGCACGGTCATATCGATTCCCCCGAGGGGCACCGCTTCGCGGCCTGGGGCGCCGGCGTCGAGGATCTCGGTGGCCAGCAGGATCATCCCCGCGCACGAACCGTAGGCCGGCATGCCGTCGGCCAGACGTTGCCGCAGCGGCTCGAGCAGTTCGAGCTCGCGCAGCAGGTGGCTCATCGTGGTCGATTCGCCACCGGGGATCACCAGGGCATCGACCGTGTCGAGCTCGCTGCGGCGGCGCACCGTGCACACCTCGGCGCCGGCCGCACGCAGGGCCGCCAGGTGCTCCCGGGTGTCGCCCTGCAGTGCCAGTACGCCCACCCGGACACTCATGGCCCGGTGTATCCGCGCCGGAAGCGGGTGAGGCCCTCCTGCATGACGGCCGCGACCATCTCGCCGTTCTGGTTGAAGATCTTGCCCTGGGTCAGCGACCGGCCGCCGCACGCCGACGGCGAGGACTGGTCGTAGAGCAGCCATTCGTCGGCGCGGAACGGCCGCATGAACCACATGGCGTGATCCAGCGAGGCGACATTGAGGTGTTTACGTTCCTCGGGGTGGTTGACCTGCGCCGAGCCGAGCAGCGTGAGATCACTCATGTAGGCCAGCGCGCAGATGTGCAGCACGTAATCGTCGGGCAGCGGGTCCTTGTGCTTGAACCACACCTGCTGCTGGGAGGCCTTGCCCGGCAGGCGGGCCACCTGGTCCCGGGGGACGATGCGGACATCCCACTCGGCGAACTGCGAGAAGCCGGCGTCATCGAAGACTCCGCCCTTGGAGATGAACCCGGGCAGGTCGTCGGGCGGCGGCGCGGCGGGCATCGCGTCCTGGTGCTCGATACCGCTCTGGTCCTGCTGGAACGACGCCGACATCGAGAAGATGGTCTCGCCGTGCTGGATCGCGTTGACCCGACGGGTGACGAACGATCCGCCGTCGCGCAGCTGCTCCACGATGTACACCGCCGGGGCGGTGGCGTCGCCGGGCCGCAGGAAGTAGCCGTGCAGCGAGTGCACCTGGAACGTGGGGTCAACGGTGCGGACGGCCGACACCAGTGACTGCCCCGCGACGTGGCCGCCGAAAGTGCGCTGCAGGAAACCGGATTCGGGGCTGAACACCTGACCGCGGTAGATATTGACCTCGAGCTGCTCCAGATCGAGGATCTCTTCGATCGCCATTTACTACCAGCCCCGCTGTGCGAGTCGGTGCGGCTCCGCGATCTCCTCCACGTTGATTCCGACCATGGGCTCGCCCAGCCCCCGCGACACCCGTGCCAACACATCGGGGTCGTCGAAGAAGGTGGTGGCCTTGACGATGGCGGCGGCCCGCACGGCGGGGTCACCGGACTTGAAGATGCCCGAGCCGACGAAGAGGCCCTCCGCACCGAGCTGCATCATCATCGCGGCGTCGGCCGGAGTGGCGATACCGCCCGCGGTGAACAGCGTCACCGGCAGCTTGCCCGCCCGGGCCACCTCCACGACCAGGTCGTAGGGGGCCTGCAACTCCTTGGCCGCGACGTAGAGCTCGTCCTCGGACAGTGACGACAGCCGCCGGATCTCCCCGCCGATGGACCGCATGTGGGTGGTCGCGTTGGAGACGTCACCGGTGCCGGCCTCACCCTTGGAGCGGATCATCGCCGCGCCCTCGGTGATGCGACGCAGGGCCTCACCCAGGTTGGTGGCCCCGCACACGAACGGAACCGTGAACTTCCACTTGTCGATGTGGTGGGTGTAGTCGGCCGGGGTCAACACCTCAGACTCGTCGATGTAGTCCACACCGAGGCTCTGCAGGATCTGCGCCTCGACGAAGTGGCCGATGCGGGCCTTGGCCATCACCGGGATGGTGACCGCCGCGATGATGCCCTCGATCAGATCGGGGTCACTCATCCGGGCCACGCCGCCCTGCGCACGGATATCAGCAGGGACGCGTTCCAGCGCCATAACGGCCACTGCTCCGGCGCCCTCGGCGATGCGCGCCTGCTCGGGGGTGACGACGTCCATGATGACGCCGCCCTTGAGCATCTCCGCCATGCCGCGCTTGACCCGTGCGGTACCGGTCTGCGCGGGGCTGCCCGAGCCGTTGGTATCCACTGTCAGTCCCTTCGTTTGATACGGATCCAGTGTAAAGGGCTATCCCAAACTGAATATCTCCGCTGTTCGATGCCCGGCGTTCAGCGGATCGGGTGTAACTCTGTGTCCGGCCGGCCGGCACGTCCGTCGGCCAGCAGGTTGGCTTCCTCGAGCAGCTCACCGAGCTGCAGCGGATATACCGTCTGCCCACCCGCGGCCAGCTGATCGATCGCGGCGGAGTCACACCAGCGGTGGCCGTGAATGTACCGCAGCTCCAACTGGGTGCGCCCGGCCGCAGCCGGTTCGAACCGCGCCGTGCGGTGCACGAAGTAGAACTCCTGGCTGGAAACCACGGTGCTGTTGAAGTCGATCAGGGAATCGCGGCGCCACACGGGCCCGACCATGTCGGCCGGCGCCACTTGCAATCCGGTCTCCTCGGCGATCTCGCGGACGGCGGCGTCGACCAGCCGCTCCCCCGGTAACGCCTGGCCGCCGACGGTGAACCACCAGCGCGGGGCCAGTCCACCGGGGACGGCCGGGTCGGACCCGCAGAACAGCAGCACCGCGCCCTGTTCGTCGAGCAGTACCACCCGCGCCGAGGTGCGGCGGTCTACCCGATCGGGGTCGTCGTTTGGTGGCGACCCGGCCCGCTCGGCGATCTCGAAGTAGGTGGGCAGCGCCGCGGTGCCGCCCAGCCTCAGCCAGCGGACCGGGCGGCGTTCCCGCAGCGCCAGGGTGTCGCGCACGGCGTCGTTGTGGAACCGGCGGGCCAGCAGTACCCGGGCTTCGGCGTCGGCGAGCTCGGCGACCAGCGCCACCGGCATCGACGTCGGGTCGACCGTCGCGAGCGCCGCTGACAGATCGTTCTCGGCCGCTTCGCGGCCAGACCGGGGTGCGCGTTCGGCCGCGTCAGCCAGCGCGGCCAGCCGCTTGCCCTCAGGTCGTCCGCGGTACGTGTCGGCGGCCACCGCACGCGCGACCACCGCGCGGCGGGCCAGCGCCCCGTCCAGCGCCTGCCAGGACAGGTCGTAGCGGATGTGCAGCCGGTCCAGCCGGTTGGCGGTCTGCAGCGCCAGCAGCGCGCTCACGACCAGCGCGACGATCAGCAAGGCGGTCAGGACCCAGTACAACGGCCATCCCATCTCAGGTCATCCCCCGGGTCGCTTCGCTCCTACCCGCCGATCCAGCCACCTTCACCTTCACCCCGGCGCCCGCCACCGTCTCGTACACCCGCATGATCTGGTCGGCCACCACCGGCCAGTCGTAGCGGCGTACTGCGACGTTGGCCGCCGCCACGTAACGCTTACGCAGGGCCTCGTTGTCGAGTACTTCGATCAGCCCCCGGGCCAGCGCCTCGGAGTCGTCGACGCCAACCAGTCGGCCCGCCTTGCCGTCGAGCAGCACCCGCCGGAAGGCGTCGATGTCGCTGGCCACCACCGGTGTGCCCGCAGCCATCGCCTCGACCAGCACGATGCCGAAGCTTTCCCCGCCGGTGTGCGGGGCGCAGTAGACGTCGGCGCTGCGCAGCGCGGACGCTTTCTCGGCGTCATCGACCTGCCCGAGGAAGCGCAGATGCGAAGCCAGCTCGCCGCACTCCTCGCGCAGCTCGTCCTCGTCGCCGCGCCCGACGATCAGGATCTCGATGTCGTCGAACCGCTCGGCCAGCGTCGGCAGCGCGCCAACCAACACCGCCATGCCTTTGCGCGGCTCGTCGAAGCGCCCGAGGAACAGCACCGTCTTGCCCGGCCGTGGATAGCCGTCCAGCCGCGGCGCCGACTTCAAGGCAGCCACGTCGACGCCGTTGGGAATCTCCACGGCATCGGATCCCAGCGCTTCCATCTGCCAGCGCCGGGCCAAGTCCGACACCGCGATCCGGCCGACGATCTTTTCGTGATAGGGCCGCAGAATGCCCTGAAACACGCTCAGCGTCAACGACTTTGTGGTCGAGGTGTGGAAGGTCGCCACGATCGGCCCCTCGGCGGCCTGCAGGGCCAGCATCGACAGGCTGGGTGCGTTGGGCTCGTGCAGATGCAGCACGTCGAAATCACCGTGCGCGAGCCACTTCTTGACCTGCCGGTGGGTGGCCGGGCCGAACCGCAGCCGGGCCACCGAGCCGTTGTAGGGAATCGGCACCGCCTTGCCCCCGGAGACGACGTAGTCGGGCAACTCCACATGCGGTGACGACGGCGCCAGCACGCTCACCTCGTGGCCGCGAGCGCGCATCACCTCGGCCAGCTGCAGGATGTGCGACTGCACCCCGCCGGGGACGTCGAACGAGTACGGGCAGACCATGCCGATCCGCATCAGGTCGGCCCGCCTCCATCCCCCAGGCGGGCCCGCTTTTCGTCGGACAGATCGGCCAGCCACTGCGGCTGCAGCATGTGCCAATCCTCGGGATGCTCAGCAATATTGGCGCCGAACCGGTCGGCCAGCGCCTGGGTGATGACGCCGACGTCGCCGCTGGAGCAGTCCAGTTCCGGGTAGAGGTCGACGACCCACCCGTCGTCGGTGAACCAGGTGTGCACCGGTATCAGCGCGGCCCCGGTGTCCAAGGCGAGCTTGGCCGCGCCGGCCGGCATCCGGGTGGCCTCGCCGAACAGGTCGACGGGCACCCCCGAACGGCTCAGGTCCCGCTCAGCCATCAGGCAGACCACCCGATTGGCCTGGAGCCGTTCGACCAGGACGTGATAAGGCGACCGCTCGCTCTTGTCAGATGTCGCCGGCTCCGCGGCTCCGCTGGTCAGCGGCAGCACCTCGAATCCGAGGCTCTCGCGGTAGTCGAGGAATCGCCGGTACAGCGACTCGGGCTTGAGCCGCTCGGCGACCGTGGTGAAGGTGCCGTTCAACTGGACCAGCCAAACCCCGGCCATGTCCCAGTTACCGCTGTGCGGCAGCGCGAGAATCGCGCCCCGGCCGGCGGCCAGTGCCGCCTCCAGGTGTTCCTTGCCGTACGCGGTCTTGTCGAGCAGGGGGCCCAGCGTCGCGTGGTCCATCGTGGGCAACCGGAATGCCTCCCGCCAATATCGGGCGTAAGAGGCCAGCGAAGCACGAACCAGCGAATCCGGCACCTCGGCGGGTGTGGTGCCGATCACCCGGGCCAGGTTCTTGCGCAGCTGACCAGGCCCACCGCCCTGCGCCGCATACCAGGCGCCGGCATCGAAAGCGTTGCGCGCCATGAACTCCGGCAAAGCCCGAACCACCCGCCAGCCCGCAGCATAGCCAAGGTCGCTGATGTTCTCGCCGCTCGGCAGCCAGCTGCGGCGCGCCTTCCACAGCTGCCCCGGTGTGCTGATCACGGTTCGGCGCCTGGCGGCTCGTCGCCGGCGGGCTGCGGGCGCGCCGGCGCGATCTTGTCCATCGCGCCGGGGCTGCAGCGCACCGAGTGCACCCGCTGGCCCACCGTCACGAGGCTGAGCACCGCCAGCAGCCACATCGCGACGGGGAGCACCACCGGCATCGGGAAGAACGGCAGGTCGGAGAATCCGGCGCCGACCAGCACGATGATCAGCCGCTCGGGACGCTCGATGAGCCCGCCGCCACCTTCGAGGCCGCTGGCCTCGGCGCGGGCCTTGACGTAGGAGATCACCTGCGAGGTGACCAGGCAGATCATGGTGGCCACCGCCAGCGACGAGCTGTGCAGGCTGAACGTCACCCACCACAGCAACCCGCAGAAGATGGCCCCGTCGCTGATCCGGTCGCAGGTGGCGTCGAGGACCGCGCCGAAGCGGGTGCCCCCACCGCGTGCGCGCGCCATCGCGCCGTCGAGCATGTCGGCGAGCACGAAGACGAACACCGCCACCGCACCCCACCACAGCTGACCGATCGGGAACATGATCAGCGCGGCCAGCACCGAACCGGCGGTGCCGATGATGGTGACCATGTCGGGGGTCAGCCCGATCTTCAATGCGCCCTTGGCCACCGGCCCACTGAGTTTGGCGTAGGCCGCGCGGGTCATCAGGTAGAAGTCGCTCACGGCTGGCCGGTCCATTCGTCGGCGAGCAGTCTGCGGGTGTCGCGCAGCAGCTGCGGGATGACTTTGGTTTCACCGACGATCGTGATGAAGTTGGCGTCCCCGGCCCAGCGCGGCACCACATGCATGTGCAGGTGCTCGGCCAGTGAGCCGCCCGCGGACGCGCCGAGGTTGAGCCCGACGTTGAACCCGTCCGGGCTCGACACCGACTTGATGACGCGAATCGCCTTCTGGGTGAAGGCCATCAGCTCGGCGCTCTCCGCCGGGGTGAGATCCTCCAGCTCCGACACCTGCCGGTAGGGCACCACCATCAGATGGCCGGGGTTGTACGGGTAGAGGTTGAGCACCACGTAGACCTGCTCACCGCGGGCGATCACCAGGCCGTCTTCGTCGGGCAGGGTGGGGATGTCGGTGAACGGCTTGGACGGCCCCGCGGCTCGTCCTTCTTTCTGTGCGGGCACGTCCAGGATGTAGCTCATCCGGTGCGGGGTCCACAGACGCTGCAGCCGGTCCGGCTCGCCTGCGCCCCGATCGATGATCGCGCCCGAATCCTCAGCCACCGTCGACCTTCACCAGTTCGGCTGTGGGAGCGGCATTCTCGCGATCGGCAATCCACTTCAAGATCGTCGCGACCGCCCGATGCCGGGGCACTCCGTTGATCTGGCTGCGGTCACCGAACCGGAAGCTCACCGCCCCGGCATCCACGTCGCGGTCCCCCGCGAGCAGCATGAACGGCACCTTCTGGTTGGTGTGGTTGACGATCTTCTTGGCCATCCGGTCGTCGCTGGTGTCGACCTCGACCCGCACCCCGTGCGATTTCAGTTCGGCAGCAACGTCTTCCAGATAGGCAACGTGGGCCTCGGCGACGGGAATGCCGACCACCTGCACCGGTGACAGCCATACCGGGAAGGCGCCGGCGTAGTGCTCGGTGAGCACGCCGAAGAACCGCTCGATCGAGCCGAACAGCGCGCGGTGGATCAGGACCGGCCGCTGACGGGTTCCGTCGGCGGCGGTGTACTCCAGCTCGAAACGGTCGGGCATGTTGAAGTCCAGCTGAATGGTCGACATCTGCCAACTGCGGCCCAGCGCATCCTTGACCTGAACGGAGATCTTGGGTCCGTAGAACGCCGCACCGCCCGGATCGGGCACCAGTTGCAGCCCCGACGCCTCGGCGACCTCACGCAGGGTCTCGGTGGCCTCTTCCCACATCTCGTCAGGGCCGACGGACTTCTCGGGGTTCCGGGTCGAGAGCTCTAGATAGAAGTCGTTCAGGCCATAGTCGGCGAGCAGGTCGAGCACGAACTGCAGCAGCGAGGCCAGCTCGTCGCGCATCTGCTCGCGGGTGGTGTAGATGTGTGCGTCGTCCTGGGTCATACCGCGCACTCTGGTCAGGCCGTGCACGACACCGGACTTTTCGTAGCGGTACACCGAGCCGAACTCGAAGAGCCGCAACGGAAGTTCCCGATAGGACCGCCCCCGCGACCGGTAGATCAGGTGGTGCATCGGGCAGTTCATCGGCTTGAGGTAGTAGTCCTGCCCCGGCTTGCGCAGCTTGCCGTCCTCGCCGAACTCGGCGTCGATGTGCATCGGTGGGAACATGCCGTCGGCGTACCACTCCAGGTGCCCCGAGGTGATGTAGAGCTGCTCCTTGGTGATATGCGGGGTGTTGACGAACTCGTAGCCGGCCTGCTGATGCTTCCGGCGCGAATAGTCCTCCAACTCACGCCGGATGACGCCGCCCTTGGGGTGGAAAACCGGTAGGCCAGAACCCAATTCGTCAGGGAAGCTGAACAGGTCCAGCTCGACGCCGAGCCTGCGGTGGTCGCGGCGCTGGGCCTCCTCGATCAGTTCGAGATGACGGTCCAGAGCTTCCTGCGACTCCCACGCCGTGCCGTAGATACGTTGCAGGCTGGCGTTGTTCTGGTCACCGCGCCAGTACGCGGCCGAGCTTCGGGTCAGTTTGAACGCGGGGATGTCCTTGGTGGTGGGGATGTGCGGCCCACGACACAAATCGCCCCAAATGCGTTCGCGGGTACGGGGATTGAGATTGTCGTACGCGGTCAGCTCGTCGCCGCCAACTTCCATGATGTCGGCGTCACCGGATTTGTCGTCGACCAGTTCGAGCTTGTACGGCTCGCCGGCCAACTCGCCTCGGGCTTGGTCTTTGGATTCGTAGACCCGCCGAGAGAACAGCTGACCGTCCTTGACGATCTTGCGCATCCGCTTCTCCAGCGCCTCGAGGTCCTCTGGCGTGAACGCCTCCGGCACGTCGAAGTCGTAGTAGAAGCCGTCGGTGATCGGCGGCCCGATGCCGAGTTTGGCCTGCGGGAAGAGTTCCTGCACCGCCTGGGCCAGAACGTGGGCGGCCGAATGCCGGATCACGCTGCGACCCTCGTCGGTGTCGGCGGCCACCGGGATGACCTCGACGTCGGAGTCGGGCGTCCAGCTCAGATCGTGCAGCTTGTCCTCGCCGTCCCGCACGACGACGATCGCGCCGGGTTCACCGCGGCCCGGCAGTCCTGCGTCGCGCACCGCAGCGCCCGCGGTAGTCCCGGCAGGCACCCGGATCGGGGCTGCGGGTGCGGGGTGTGCGGGGGCGCTCATTGCTGGCCTCTTTCGGCTGACGTTGACATAGACCACCGCCGCAATTGCTCGGGGTCGGACGCGACCATGTTATCGGGGTGCTGGTCAGGCACCGAGGCCGATGGGGCTGTCCAACGCGGGATGGTCCAAGCCCAGCAGCCCGGCCGACCAGCCCACCGCACCGACCAGCCACAGCGTGGCTACCACCACCGCGGCGGTGAACACCGCACCCAGCGCCTGCACAAACCAGCCTTGCCTGCGGAACCACCCCATCGCACGGTCGTAGTGGCCGCGGGTGAACGACAAGGTGCGGTGCGCCCAGTAGAACTCAGTGGCCAGGATCGCCAGCCCGACGAACACGATCGCCCAGCCGGGGCCGGGGTACGGGATCGCCACGATCCCGGCCAGCAGCACCGTGAGCCCGACAACACCCACCACGGCCCGGTAGACGAAATCGGCGACGCGACGTTCCCGCAACCGGTCACGTTGACGCGCCCAACTCCTCAACCATTCCCCGGGTCGCTTCGCTCCTGCCCGCCGGTTCAGCCACCTTTTCATGGCTGCCCGGGTTTCAGCGTCACGAACAGCCCTTCCCCGTCGGCGAGCAGGTCGTCGCCGTCGGAGAGCCGGACGTCGACGAAGATCTTGCGACCCTCGGTGCGCAGCATCCCGGCGTCGACCTGGAGTTTCTTCTCGATGGGCACGATCTTGCGGTAGTTGACGTGCAGATAGGCGGTGCGCTGATAGGGCCCGCCGGTCACCAGAAACGACGTCTTGCCCAGCACCGAGTCGAAGAGGTGGGCGATGAACCCGCCGTGCACGGCGCCATTACGGCCAAGGTGATAACGCCGAAACCGGACCCAACCCCGCAACCGCCCGTCCTCGCCGACCTCGGTCTCGTTGGGGACGTTCACGATGCTGCCGCGCATCGGCAGGTCCATCCGCCGCCCCGACGGGGTCGACCACTCGTCCGCGTCGTACGGCGCCAACAGCGCCGACGCCTGCTCCAGCAGGTCGGCGGCTTGCGTGATCACCTCGTCGGGCGCATCGGCGGCACGCGCGCGATCCTGCAGATCACGGACGGCTTCGATGAACCGGCCGTAGTCAGGGCCGCCCTTGGTGGTCGGCACCGGCGGATTGAATCCTCCGCCCGGATGCAGTGCCGCCACGGCTTCACGGATCGCCGTCATGTCTTCTGCCACCTGGTTACCGTATGCCGCCGGATGCCGGCGACTCACCTCGACAGTACGGAAGCAGTGGCAGCGTCGACGACGATGCAGAGCCGACGACGATGGCAAGGTGGACCCGTGAAGCTCAGCGACCTGGCCGGCCGCCCGTTGACCTATACCGAGGTGGGTGCGACCGCGGCCGACCTGCCTGCTGGCTACCACCATGTGCGGCTGTCCTCGCGGATCGGCAGCGGCCGGGCCCGTTTCGAGCAGGCGGCCGACGCGGTGATGCGCTACAGAATGCTGCGCGGCGCGGGCCTGCGCGTCACCGCAACCACCGAGGTGGCCGAGGTCGGCACCGATGTGCTGGGCCGGCTGGGGCCGTTTTCGGCGCCCTGCCGAGTGGTCTACGTTGTCGACGAACCCAATCACCGCGGCTTCGCCTACGGCAGCCTGCCCGGGCACGCCGTGTCCGGTGAGGAGATGTTCGGGGTGCGCTTCGAGCCCGCCGATGAATCCGTGCATGCCGAAGTGGTGGCGTTCTCCACGCCCGCGATGTGGTGGAGCCAGATCGGGGCACCGGTCGCCTCGATCGTTCAGCGGGTGATCACCCAGCGCTATCTGTCGGTGGTGTGAACCCGGGCCGGATGGTGGGGCTCGGCGGGCGTGGGTATGGGTGAAGCATGTCGGTCGACGATGGTGCCCCACCGACGGACGCGGTCGCTCGGATCGCCGAGATCGCCCACTGTGCCGCGGCGGAATTGCCCGGCGCCGACTACGCGAACGACATGGTGACATCGGGCCCCCGCGGCGAATCCGATTCCGCCCGCCCCCACGGCCACAGCCGGTGAGCCTGAGGTAGAGGCGGGTCAGCGGGATCGTCGTGATGGCAATGATGACAAACGCTTCGGCGCTCGCCGGGCCGACGGCATCGCGGGTGATCGGACCACGACGCGCACGGCGGTTGTCCTTAGAAGCTGTGGTGAGGCCCATGGTCACCGACGATGGCCCCAAGCCATCTGGGGCGTCGGGTGTGAAATGCACAGTTAACGGCTATTTCAGGGGCGTGACCACACGACGTTTCGACCGGGCCGTGATCGTTATCCCCGCGCACAACGAGGCGACGGCGTTGCCGGGCTGCCTGGCCGCCGTTCTGGCTGCCGCTGCGCGTGTCGATATCCCAGTGGCGGTGGTCGTGGTGCTCGACGCCTGCGACGACGGCAGCGGCGCACTGGCGGAGCGATTAGGACCGACTGTTCACTTCGTGGAGATCGAGGCCCGCAACGTGGGCAGGGCGCGGGCCGCCGGTTTCTCCTTCGCACGCGACCAACTCGGCAACGGTGTCAGCGATTCGGGCACGTGGTACGCGACCACCGACGCGGACAGCCGCGTCGACGCCAACTGGCTGGCCCGTCAGCTGACCGCGCAGGCTGACATGGTGCTCGGCGTCGTCCGGATCAGTAACTGGCGCCACATCCCGGCCGCCGCCGCCCGGCGCTACCTTCGCGCATATCACGCCAAGATTCACCCGGACCGCGGTCGCCATGAGCACATCCACGGCGCGAATATGGGTTTCGCGGCCGACGCCTACTGGCACGTCGGCGGATTCGCGGGACGGGCGACCGGCGAGGACGTCGACCTGGTGCGCCGCTTCGAACTGGCGGGTTACCGGATCCGGCGCGACACCCGACTTTCGGTGGTTACATCGGCGCGCCAGATTGGCCGTGCGCCAGCGGGATTCGCTGCGCACCTGCGCAATGTTCTGGCTTGGCCCGCCAAGGACACCGCGTGACGGCCGCGTTGGTGCAACGCTGGCTGGACAACGGTGAGTTGGATCTGCCGCTGCCCGGTTCGGGCGGAACGTTGTTGCGTTGGCGCGCACTTGCCGATTTGTGCGAGGTCGACGTGGTGGCGGGCCGCCTCGCCGAGGCCCACACCGACGCCGTCGCGATTCTGGCCGAGCTGCACGGACCGCAGGTGCGCCCTGGCCAGCTCTGGGGAGTGTGGGCGGCCGAGGCCCCCGACGCCACGGTCAACGCCCATCTCGACGGCGACGTGGTGTCGCTGAGCGGCACCAAAGCATGGTGCTCAGGTGCCGGGCTGTGCTCGGCTGCGCTGGTGACGGCCAGCACCGCGGCGGGGGGACGTGGCTTGTATGCGGTGGATCTGCACGGGCCGGGTGTGCATCCGCTGCCCAGCACGTGGCGTAATGCGGGCATGGCCGATTCGGACACCCGCTCGGTGCAATTCACTGCCGCGCCGGCCATCCCGGTCGGCGGGCTGGGCGACTATCTGCGCCGGCCGGGCTTCTGGCATGGCGCGGCTGGGGTCGCCGCCTGCTGGCTGGGCGCCGCCCGCGCCGTCGCCGCACCGCTCTACCAGGCCATCGCCGACAAAGAGGCACGAGGCAGTGACGACCCCCACGGCGCAGCCCATCTTGGCGCGGTCGACGCAGCGCTGGCCGCGGCGGACGCACTCCTGGCTCGCATCGCCGAGCAGGTCGACGCCGATCCGGGCGGCGGCGGCGAGGTGGCGGCCCGTCGGCTACGGGCGGTGGTCGAAACGGCTGTCGACGCGGCCATCGCTCGCACGGCCCGCGCACTCGGCCCCGCCCCATTGGCCCTCGATGCGGCGCACGCTCGCCGCGTCGCCGATCTGACCATGTACGTCAGGCAGAGTCACGCCGAGAAGGATCTGGCGGCGCTGGGTCGCCTGGTGGCCCGATGACCCCGGTCGCGGCGAGCAACGCCGCACGGTTCGCCGAAGTGCCGATCGCCCAAGGGGGTACGCCGGCGCGGGCGTGGTTGGACTGGGGCTGCCAATTCCCGCCACTGCCTCTCGATGGCTGCCCGGGTCTGCTTGTGGTGGCACCGCACCCCGATGACGAGACGCTCGGCTTCGGCGGGGCGGCCGGTGCGATCGCGGCCCGCGGCGTCGATGTGCACACGGTCGTCGCCAGCGATGGCGGCGCGGCCTGGCCGGGCCTGTCAGCGCGGGAACAGACACACCTCGAACACTCAAGACGCCGCGAGTCGCGGCGTTCAGCCGCCCTATTGGGCCTGCGCCCGCCGACTTTTCTCGGGCTTCGCGACGGCGGGCTGGCTGATGCCGAATCCCGGCTGGCCGACATCCTGACCGACCTGCTGGCCGATCGCGTGGCCGGAACGTGGTGCGCGGCAACCTGGCGCGGCGACGGTCATCCCGACCACGAGGCAGTCGGTCGTGCCGCGGCGGTCGCCACCTCCCGCACCGGCGCGGTCCTGCTGGAGTATCCGGTCTGGATGTGGCACTGGGCCCGCCCCGGCGACGCGAACGTGCCGTGGCAGCGGGCAACCCGAGTGATATTGGATCCCGTTGCGGTGGAACGCAAACAGCACGCCGCTGCGGTGTTCCGCAGCCAGCTCGACCCTGACGATGGTCGCGATCCGATAGTGCCGCCGCATGTCCTGGCACGACTTCAGGCCGTGGGTGAGGTGGCGTTCCGGTGACGCCCCGCCTGCCCGACGACTATTTCGACGCCCTCTACGAGGCGTCGGAGGACCCGTGGCAGCTCGGATCTCGTTGGTACGAACGCCGCAAGTACGCGATCACCATGGCGATGCTGCCCGAGGAGCGCTACCGGCATGCGTTCGAGCCGGGGTGTTCAATCGGGGTGCTCACCGAGCAGCTCAGCGCTCGCTGCGATCAGGTGACAGCCATCGATATCGCCGAGGGTGCTTTGGCTCAGACTGATGCCCGGCTGCGCAGATGCGGGCGTCGCGACGGCGTGACCCTGCTCCGCCGCGCTTTCGATATGCCATGGCCGGCAGACGATTTCGACCTGGTGGTGATCTCTGAGATCGCCTACTACTTCGATGCCCCGACACTTCGAGCGGTGCTCGATCGCGAGCTGCCTCGCTTGCACTCCGACGTCACGGTGATCGCGGCGCATTGGCGCCATCCGGTGGCCGAC
Source organism: uncultured Mycobacterium sp. (assembly GCA_900078375.1). Classification (GTDB taxonomy): domain Bacteria; phylum Actinomycetota; class Actinomycetes; order Mycobacteriales; family Mycobacteriaceae; genus Mycobacterium. Next base: position 19,496 of record FLQS01000048.1, read on the forward strand.
TATCCGCTATCGGGCGACGCCGCCAACGCCGTCATCGGCGCCACATCCGGGCTGCACCAGCTAGGCGAATACCGCGATGACGACGTTGTCATCGCGGTATTCGACACCCGGTCAGCACAATCGGTGGCGGCTCGTACCGCTGTACCTGGTGCGTAAGGGCGCGACGTTCTATTTTCAGTGGTCGCGCAGTTCCGTGATCAACTTGTCTTTGGTGAGCTTGGAATAGCCCGACAGCCCGAGTTCCTTGGCGCGCTTTCTCAGTTCGGCCACTGTCCAGTCGTCGTAGGTGCCCGCCTTGCCACCTTTGCGACCGACAGCTGATGCCCCGCGTGACGCTGCGGCATTCGAGATGCGGGCGGCCTTTTCCTTCGAGCTGCCTTCCTTGCGGAGGTCCCGGTACATCTTCTCGTTCTTGATCGATGCGTTCGGCATGGTCACCGCCTTCAGTCGAGACGAATTACGTCCCACCAGAATGCCCACGGCGGCAGTCGCTAAACGTGCGGCCTTTTGACGCACGCAGGCCCGGCACCCGATGAGGGTGCCGGGCCCGACGAGCGTCGAGATATTAGTTCTGCTCGGCCTTTTCGCGCGCCTCGTTCGCCTTGGCGGCGGCCCGAGCGCTCTCGGCCTCGGCTTCCTTCTTGGCGGCCTCACGCTGAGAGTCGGCCTTGTCCTGCTGGGCCTGTCCCTCACGCTGGAGGTCATCGCGGCCGGTGACGGCTCCGATGACTTCCTTGGCCTTACCCTTGACGCCCTCGACGACGCCCTTGACGGCTTCTTCCGGTCCGCTGTTGTGCTCGCCCATGTTGTTTTCCTCTCGATGTGGCGCCACGTCCATCAGACGTGAGGGGGAAATCCCCGTCGGCCTGCTTCCGTCTTCCCTTCGAGGACCGGGCGCAAACGACCTCATCGACCTCTAACGCCGGAAATCCCCTGTGGCATCGCACACATCCTGCTTCGACCTGCAGGTTGCGGATCAGTTCAGCCCACGTTGAGATTCGGCAGCGGCGGCAGCCCGGGGATGTGCGGCGGCGGTGGCAACCCGGGGATCAACGGCTTTCGCGTCGTCGTGGTGTCCCACTCGGTGGTGGTGGTCGTCGGCGTCGTCGTCGTCGTGGTGGTGGTCGGCGTCGTGGTCGTGGTCGTGGTCGTGGTGGTGGTCGTCGCTGTGGTGGTGGTCGGCGGCGTCGTGGTCGTCGTTTCCACGGTGACGACCGTGGTTTGGGGTGGCGGCGCCTGTTCGGTGACGGTGCTGATGGGCGGGTTGGTCATCGTGACGGTCTCCGTCGGGACCGGTGGTGGCGCCGCAGGGCTCTGCTCCACTGGGGTCAGCGCGGTAACCGCGGTGGCCGGAACCGGCTTCACCGTTTGCGTGCTGGGAGTGTCGGGAGTGCTGGCACCGGTGAGGGTGTAGGCGAAGCCGCCAACAGCCACGGCAGCGACGGCGGCGGCACCGCCGAGCAGCAGGGGCACGCTGCGGGTCAGGCCCGACCCGCGTCGCTCGGGCGGTTCGCCGCCGAGGATGGAGAGATCGTCATCGTTCTCGTAATCGGCATAGCCGCGGTAGTCGTAGTCGCCGTAGGCATACGACTGATCTTGCGCGACAGGCTCATCGGGGGTGTCGTCGCTGGACCACGCCAGTGCGGCAGCCATGGTCGTCGATTGCGGGCCCACGTCGGCGATCAGCGCCGCGGGCGCCAGACCGGTCGGCGCATCGGCCGCCAACTGCCGCGCTGCGGCCAAGCTCGCACCCAACGCCGCGTCGAGCTGCGGATGCGCCGACATGCTCACCGGCAACTGCAGATGTGCCGAGAGTTGTTGGACAGCAGCCGGTATCGAGTCCCCATCACCGATGGCGGCGACGGCGCTGATGTTTTCCCGGGAGATCCGCGCCTGGACCAGCGTCTCGTCGATGAAGGCCTCGAGCTCGGCGGGTAGCCCCGGACGGCGGGCGGTCTCACCGATCTGCCGGTAGTCGGCACCGGCATCGGCCAGGGTTACCGACGTGCCGCTGGCGCCGAAGTCGCACATCACGATGACGCCGTGGCGCGGCAGCCCCGGGTCGTTCTGCAGCGAGCGCAGCGCCGCGGTGGCGTCGGAGACCAGTAGCGGCGGTGCAGCCGCGCCGGCCAAGCCGGGCAGGCTCCACAAGGCGTCGCGCAGCGCGTCGCGACGGCCAGGTCCCCAGTGCGCGGGAACCGCCACGCCCGCCACCGCCGCAAGACCGGCGCCGTCGGCATCGGCGAGCGCGGACAGGGCCAGTGCCAGTAGCTGCTCGGCGCGGTAGGACACCCCGTCGTCGCCGACCAGCGGCATCGGGTCGCCGACCCGGTCGACAAAGCCGGTCCACACCTGGTCGCCGAGCACCAACTCAGCCGGGCAGATGACCGGGGGGTCACCGGCGCGCGCCGCGACCAGGCTGGTTGGACCCACGGAGATACCCAGTGGTTCGGTCATTCGGCCATGATCACCACGACGCGCGGCGAATGTCACTCAGGCGCGCCGAGTGGGCGCATGCCTATGACCTAACTGTGACTTTGCTTGGTGCTCATTGTGTTTGCCCATGTCGATCCAGGTACGAGCAGATCACGTCGACCAGCGCCGTCAGCTCCCGGCTGCTGCGCAACGGCCCCGCCATGACCAGTTGAGTGATCACCAGACCACGCATGGTGGCCCAGATCAGGTCGCCGATTGCCGCCGCGTGCGGACTATCCAGGCCTTCGGCGATATCAGCACTCAAATCGGTGATGGCGCTGTGCAATTCGACCAGATGGCGAGTGGCCCGCTTGTCGCGCATGGCTCGGGTGCCGATGAGGATCTCCAGCGAGGCCCGCGAGGTCGGGCTGGAAAACGCCTCCCACGCGGCGTGCACCACCAATTCGACGCGCTTGCGCCGGGTTTGGTCACCCGACGGGGGCGGCAGACTGCGCAACAATTCGAGGAGCTCGGTGAATCCTCGGTCGACGACGGCCATCAGCAGGCCGTCCCGGTCGCCGAAGTGATACTGCACCACACCCCACGTGACGCCCGCCCGTTCGGCGATGTGCTTGGCGCTGGCAGCGGCGAAGCCCTCCTCCACCACACAGCGCACCGTCTCGTCGAGAACCGCGTCGCGGGTGCGGTCGGCACGCAGCTGGCTGCCGCCCGGTGGGCGCCGCGGCGCGATTCTGGTCACCACATCACTCGGTCGGCATGCGCCGTGGGCAGGTCCTTGACGGACAGCAGGCCTGGCGGTGCGGCGCAGACCGCATCGATGGCGTTGACCGCACGCGCCGCGGTGGAGATGACGCCGCCATCGTTGTGGTCGACGCCGTCCAGCCCGAGGTGGGTGTTGATCTCCACCCCGGGGTTGCCGTGTACGACCACGCGGTGCACGCCGAGGCGGCCGTCCGGTGGGTAGGGCCAGTCCGGCGCGGTCACCGGGGTGAGCCGGTTGACATGCTCCATCGTGATCACCGGCTGCCCGTCGCGGATGCCCTCGACCGCGAAGCGGACGGCGGCCACCTGACCGGGCGCCACGCTCATCATCGTGCAGTCGATCGGCTCGTCAGTGACCCAGCTTTCGTGGCGCTCGCGCACCTCGTCGAGGGTGACCCCGAGTGCCTCGGCCAGCGAGCGGACCTGCCCGCCCCACAGCGAGGACAGCACGCCAGGGGCGAACATGATCGGGGTGTGGTCCGGCGCGGTGCCGAAACCGAAACTGACGCCCGTGAATTCGGCATCGTCGTAGCTGCCGTAGTCGCAGATCTCCGACACGGTGATCGCGGTGGCCCGCCCGGCCAGGGTAAGCGCGGTGTAGACCAGGCTGTCACCGGAGTAGCCGGGGTCGACGCCGTTGATGTAAAGCGAGGTGCCGCCGTCGGCGCAGGCCTGGGCCAGCGGTTCGCGAATCCACTTGTCGGCGTGGTGCGGGGCGACCAGCCACACCATCGATGTGCCGACGACGTTGGTGCCGGCCCGCAGGAACCGGCAGATCTCCTCGATGGCCTGCTGCGGACGCATCTCGGCCTGCGAGGTATAGACCACGCAGTCGGCGGCCAGGCTTACCAGCGCGTCGATGTCATTGGTGGCGATGACCCCGGTGGGCTCGGACAGCCCGCAGATCTGCGCGGCATCGCGGCCCACCTTGTCGGCGCCGTGGGCGTGCAACCCGACGAGTTGCAGGTCGGGCCGCTCGATGATCATCGGCAGGGCGTGCTTGCCGACATTGCCGGTGGCGAACTGGATGACGCGCTTCACAGCAGATCCGTAATCGTCTTCAGGCCCGCCTCGTACAGCACACCGGGCATCATGCCTCCGTCGATCTCGATGGTGGTGCCATTGATGAAATCCGCTGTCCCACCGCACAAGAACACCACCGCGCGGCCGACCTCGGCGGGTTCACCGGCGCGGTTCATCGGCACGGCATGGAAGTACCTCTCCCCCGTCGGGTCATCCTTGGGCAGCACGAACGACTTGAAGTTGTCGGTCATCGTCGGACCCAGCGCCAGACAGTTCACCCGCACCTTCGGCCCCCATTCCTCGGCCAGCGAGCGAGTCAGGTGATTCAGCCCGGACTTGGCCGCACCATAGGACACCAGCGTCGGCGATCCGGCGGGATGGCCTGCGCCACTGGAGATGTTGACGATCGAACCGACGCCGTCCTGCTCGCGCATCTGCCGGAAGACCCGGATCGCAAACCACATCGGGCTGATGAGGTTCATCTGAATGGCGAAGGCGTGGAACAACACTGTGCGTTCGTAATCGTCGGCGGCCGCCGGTGCGCCCTGGATGCGTGAGACGAGCTCCGGGATGTCCTCGACGTGCGGTGCGGGCACCGTGCCGCCGGCGTTGTTGACCAGGATGTCGATCCGGCCGTAGTCGGCCACCACGGCGTCGACGAATGCATCGATGGCCCGGTAGTCGCCCTGATCGCAGACCCGCTGCGACGAGCGGGCCAGCCACTCCGGGTTGTCGGCCACGCCGGGGATGGCGTCCAACGGCCCTCGCGAGCAGCCGACGACCGTGGCCCCGGCACGCAGCAGTTCGTGTGCGATACCGAGTCCCACGCCGCGGCTGGTGCCGGTGACGACGGCGACCTTGCCGTCCAGCGGTAATGCCACTGTGAGCTACCTCTCCTACATCCAGATTTTCATTAAGCGCTCAATATGATTACATGCTCAATGTTATTGGGCAATGATTCGACGGAGGGCTGCGGAATGGGTTTGCGCGGAGAGGCCGCGATCGTCGGCTACACCGAACTCCCCTCCACCAAACGACCGGCCGGACCGCTGGAGTTCACCCTCGAGCAGTGGGCTCGGCTGGCGGCGGCCACCCTGGCCGACGCGGGCTTGTCGGCCTCTGATGTGGACGGCATCTGCACCACGCACCTGCAGGAATCGCAGATCTTCGTGCCGTCCACCGTCATCGAATACCTGGGCATCAAAGCCAATTTCGCGGAGATGGTCGACCTCGGCGGAGCCAGTGCGGTGGCGATGGTGTGGCGAGCGGCGGCGGCCATCGAGCTGGGGCTGTGCAGCGCCGTGCTGTGCGTGATCCCCGCGACGCCGGTGACCCCGGTCAGCGCGCAGAAGCCGCTGGATGTCAGCGAGCTGATGTACTTCGGGGCGTCGAGCAACCGGTATGGCTCGCCGCAGGCCGAATTCGAAATCCCCTACGGCAATCTCGGGCAGAACGGCCCCTACGGCCAGGTCGCGAACCTTTACGGCGCCACCTATGGCTACGACGAACGGACGATGGCCAAGATCAGCGTCGACCAGCGCGTCAACGCCAATCACACGCCGGGGGCGATCTTCAAAGACACCCCGATCACCGTCGACGACGTGGTCAACAGCCCGGTGATCGCCGCGCCGCTGCACATGCTGGAGATCGTGATGCCGGTGATGGGCGGTGCGGCCGTCTTGGTCACAGGAGCCGACCTCGCCCGCCGCAGTACCAATCGGCCGGTGTGGGTCAAGGGATTCGGTGAGCGGGTCCCCTACAAGACACCCACCTACGCCCATGAGCTTCTGCAGACACCGATGATCAAGGCTGCCGCGTCGGCATTTTCGATGGCCGGGCTGACCCCGGCCGACATGGACATGGTGTCGATCTATGACTGCTACACGATCACCGTGCTGCTCAGCCTCGAAGACGCGGGGTTCTGTCAGAAGGGCAAGGGCCTGCAGTTCATCGCCGAGCACGACCTGACGTTCCGTGGCGATTTCCCGATGAACACCGCCGGCGGGCAGCTGGGTTACGGCCAGGCCGGAACCGCGGGCGGCATGCACCACATCTGCGATGCCACCCGCCAGATCATGGGGCGCTCGGGTGCCACCCAGGTGGCCGACTGCAACCGCGCGTTCGTCTCCGGCAATGGCGGCATTTTGAGTGAACAGACCACCCTCGTCCTGGAAGGCGATTAGACATGGGCGATTTCGCCAAGCCGATGCCGATTCCGACGCCGACCACTCAACCGTTCTGGGATGCGCTGGCCGAACACACGATTCGCATCCAGTACTCACCGTCGGCGCAGCGATACGTCTTCTACCCGCGAGTGCTGGCACCGGGCACGCTGGCCGACGACCTGGAGTGGCGGGAAATCTCCGGGGCGGCTTCGCTTTACACCTATACGGTGGCCTACCGGCCGACCGCACCGCATTTTGCCGGGGACGTGCCGCAGCTGCTGGCGGTGGTGCAGTGGGACGAAGGGCCACGGTTCTCCACCGAGATCGTCAACGCCGAGCCGGCGGAGCTGGAAGTCGGCATGCGGCTGCGGCCGGTGTTTTTCGACTATCCCGATTTCGGTGTGACGATGCTGCGCTACGAACCGGCCTGACTAGCCGACTTTCGAGTCGGCGTCGTCTCGGCGGATGGCGTGGAAGTGCTCAAACCGCAGGCACACCGTGGTGCCCAGCGCGGAGGAATCGATGGTGAGGTCGTCGGCCAATGCCCGCATCAGCGGGATGCCGCGACCGCGTGAGCGGCTCTGCGTGGCAGGCGTGGATTCACGCCAACGGCCCTGGTCGGCGACGGTGATGGTCAAGGTGGCGCCGTCGCGGACGACCTCCACATCGACGGTGCCGGGGCCGCCGTTGTGCAGGTAAGCGAACTCGGCGGTATTGGCGAGCGCTTCATTGACCGCGAGGACGACGTCGCTGAACCGAACCCTGTCGAGATCCCCGCATGCTTGCAGCCAGGTCGCAAACTCGTCACGAACCCTGGCTGCGTTGTGCGCATCAGCGACGACATCGTTACGAACGAAACGGTCACCGTCAGCTGAGGGGCATGGGTAACTCGGTGTCGTCATGGCAAATCTCTTATACCCAACTTCCGAGAATTACTCACCCAATGCGGCGCGCGCCTCTTCCAGAGTCTCGTAGAGACCGACAATATCGGCCAAACCGACCAGTTTGAGGGGCCGGCTGGTCGCGGGCCCGCTGGCCACGACGCCGAAGCCGATCTCTGCGGAGGCCTTGTCGCGGGCGGCGACCAGGACGCCCATGCCTGCCGACGCGAGGAAGTCGACGCCGGACAGGTCGACGATGATGGCCTTCGGGTCCTTCGTCAGCGAGGTGGCAATGCTGGTCTCCAGTTGCGGTGACGTCAGCATGTCCACCACGCCGGTCGCGGAGATGACAACCGTCCGCCCGAACCATTGCTCATCGATCACACAGCCGGTGGTGGCGGTGCCTTGCTCGTCCAAGATTCACCTCATTAGCGCGCGCCCAGACGGCGCGCTCACGAATACGTCGTCTCTGCGAGGCTGCCGTCTGAACCTGGCAAGAACTTTTTAGCAGGCCTGCGCCGGTTTGCTTACGGCGCGGGGGTCAGCATCGGAAACTTCCCGGCGAGCCCACTAGAGGCTAACGTACACCGCCTTCATATGTGGGATCGGTGCCGAACGCCGGGGTGCGGGCCGATACCGCCCAAACCGACACACCGGCGCCTCCGCCCCAGTAAACCGGCCCTTTTCGTCGATCTCGACGCATCGGAGTGCGCGTTTTCTATACTGGACTCGTGTCTAATACGCTGACGCCGACGCTGCCGCCCGGACCCTCCCTGTCCCCCGCGATTCAGGCCGTGCTGATGCTGCGCTACTGGCCGCGCTTCGTCTCGGCCTGCCGGCGCCGCTATGGGCGGACGTTCACGCTGCGGATCGCCCAGATGGGCACGCTGGTGTACCTCGACGACCCCGCCGACATCAAGCAGGTGTTCGCCGGTGATCCGGCGATTTACCATGCCGGCGAGGCGAATTCGATGCTGTCCGGCCTGCTGGGTCCGGCGTCGGTGCTGGTGGTCGATGACGAGGTGCACCGCGACCGCCGGCGGCTGATGCTGGAGCCGTTCCACCGCGACGCTGTGGCGCGCCAGACCGAGGTGATGGCCGAGATCGCAGCGGCGAATATCGCCGGCTGGCCGGTCGGCACGCCGTTTGCGGTAGCACCGAAGATGTCGCAGATCACCCTGGAGGTGATCTTGCGCCTCGTCATCGGGGCGAGCGATCCCGCGCGGCTCGCCGCGTTGCGTGAGGTGCTGCCGAAGCTGCTGAACCTGTCGGCGTTCCAGCTGCTGGCAATCGGCTCCCCCAGCCTGCAGCAGCGGCGGCCCTGGCGCGGCGTGCGCCGACGTATCGAGGAGGCCGACCGTCTGCTGTATGCCGAGATCGCGGAGCGTCGCGCCGACCCCGAGCTGGCGTCACGCACCGATGCGCTGGCGATGCTGGTGCGCGCCGCCGATCAGGACGGGCGCACGATGACCGACTCCGAGCTGCGTGACCAGTTGATGACGCTGCTGGTTGCCGGACACGACACCACGGCGACGGGTTTGTCGTGGGCGCTGGAGCGGCTGACGCGGCACCCCACGGTTCTGGCCAAGGCGGTGCGGGCCGCCGAGGCGGGCGACGACGAGTACCTGGACGCGGTGGCCAAGGAGACCTTGCGCAATCGGCCGGTGGTGTTCGACGTCGGCAGAGTTCTGAAGCAGCCCGTCGAGCTCGCCGGGTATCTGCTGCCCGCCGGTGTGATGGTGGCGCCCGGGGTGGGATTGGTGCATTCCGATGACCGGGTGTATCCGGATGCGGATCGCTACGATCCGGATCGAATGATCGGGGCGACGCTGAGCCCGACGACCTGGCTGCCGTTCGGTGGCGGTGCGCGCCGGTGCCTGGGGGCGACGTTCGCGATGGCCGAGATGCGGGTGGTGCTGCGTCAGGTGTTGCGCCGTGTTGATCTGGCGACGACGACGGCGCGCGGCGAGGGTCAGCGAGTCAAGCACGTAATTCTCACGCCGAAGCAGGGTGCACGAATCACGGTGTCGCGCATGAAGACTCCGCCACAGACGGTGGACGGATCCCACCTGCACGTGCACAACGCGACGACGAAGTAACTACACCCGCGGCCGCTCGGCGTAGGCTCGGCCTTCATCGACTCGAACGCGCTCGAAAGCATGGCTACCACGTGACGTCGCGCCGGATGGACGTGGCGGCTTCGGTTGGCGGGCCGGTGCCCCCCGTCGTCGACGACCTGCCCCAAGGCCTGGCCGACACCGTCGCCGACCTCATTGGGAGGCCACGTGCGCGCGGCTGGATCCACCTCTGTTCGGCGGCCACCGCCACCGTGGGCGGACTGGCGCTGCTGTCGGCCGCCGGCATCGCGTCGTCGCAGAAAGCTCTGCTAGCGACCCTGATCTACACCATCACCATCGTCGCGATGTTCAGCATCAGCGCGTTGTACCACCGTAAGCATTGGCACAATCCAGTCGCCTTGAAGTGGATGAAGCGCCTCGATCACTCCGCGATCTTCGTCTTCATCGCGGGCAGCTACACCCCGTTCGCACTCTTGGCGATGCCGCCACGCACCGGGACCGAAGTGCTGGTCATCGTGTGGAGCGGTGCGCTGGCCGGTGTGGCACTCAAGATGTGGTGGCCGTCCGCCCCGCGATGGGTCGGCGTGCCGCTGTACCTGTTACTGGGCTACGTGGCGATTGCCTTCGCCGGTAGCTTGCTCGCCGGTGGGGGCTGGGTTGTCGTCGGGCTGCTCCTTCTGGGCGGGGTGCTCTACAACGTCGGCGCCATCCTCTACGGACTTCGCTGGCCGAACCCCTGGCCGCACACCTTCGGCTATCACGAGTTTTTTCACGCCTTCACCGCAGTCGCGGCCGTCAGCCACTACGTCGCCGTGTGGTTCGTCGTCCTCTAGACCGGAGCTGTCGCGCCGGCAATTAGGCCGGCCGCCGTGCTGACGCGGCTAGGCTCGCGAGTGTGGACGAACCGAGTCGAACGACAGCGGAATTGATCGTCGAGTGCCTGGTGAACGAGGGCGTGACACACGTCTTCGGAATTCCCGGCGAGGAGAACATCCGGTTGATCGACGCGCTGTCCAGGTCGCCGATCGAGTACGTGTTGACGCGGCACGAACAGGGCGCGTCGTTCATGGCCGAGGTCTACGGGCGGTTAACCGGGCGGGCCGGTGTGTGCTCGGCCACGCTGGGCCCCGGCGCCATCAACCTGCTGTTGGGTGTCGCCGATGCGACCACGAATTCCACTCCCCTAATTGCGCTTTCGGCTCAAGTCGGGATGGGCCGCAGTTACAAGGAGTCGCATCAGGGCGTCGATCTGATCTCGATGTTCGCACCGGTCACGAAGTGGTCGGCGCTTGTCGCGACACCGTCGGCCGTACCCGAGATGGTCCGCAAGGCGTTCAAGCTCGCACAGACCGAACGTCCCGGGGCGGTGTATCTCGCCGTGCCCGAGGACGTCGAATCATCCGTCGCCCCGTCGGGAGCATCGCCTCTGCCGATCAATATCCCGCGTCCGGATGATCCCTCAGCCGCCCAGGTGCAGCGCGCTGCCGAGATCCTGCGTTCGGCCCGCAATCCGATTGTGCTGGTCGGCCACGGAGCCGCGCGAAGCGGCGCGTCCGATGCGGTGCGTCGGTTCGCTGAGTCCCTCGAGATCCCGGTCGCGACAACGTTTCATGCCAAGGGTGTGCTGCCCGATGACCATCCGCTCGCTCTCGGTGCGGTCGGCTTCATGCGCCATGATTACGTGAACTTCGGTTTCGACCGCGCCGACGTGATCGTGGCCGCTGGTTACGAATTGCAGGAGTTCGACCCGATCCGGATCAACCCGCGCGGCGACGCCAAGATCATCCACATCCACCGCTTTCCTGCCGAAGTGGACTCCCACTACGACGTCGCGGTCGGCTTGCAGGCCGACATCGGACGCACCCTCGACGCGCTGGCCGCGGCGGTGACGCGTGAGCACCCGTCCCCCCACGGTGGCGAGCGGATCCGTGAACTGCTCGCCGGCGAGCTCAACCGGGGACGCGACGACGACAGGTTCCCGCTCGCGCCCGCCCGTATCGTCGCCGACACGCGGGAGGCCTTGCAGCGCAACGATATCGTGCTGGTCGACACCGGCGCACTGAAGATGTGGATGGCCAGGCTCTACCCGACCTATGAACCGAATACGTGTCTGATCTCCAACGGGCTCTCGACGATGGGCTGGTCATTGCCCGGCGCCATTGCCGCCAAGATCGCGCGGCCCGACGCGAAGGTGCTCGTCGCCACCGGCGACGGTTCGTTCCTGATGAACTCCCAAGAGATCGAGACGGCGCTGCGGCTGCGTACACCGATCGTGATCCTGATCTGGGTGGACGACGCCTACGGCCTGATCAGCTGGAAGATGGATCTGGAGATCGGCCACAACGTGGACACCCATTTCGGAAATCCTGACTTCGTCGCCTATGCCGAAAGTTTCGGTGCGAAGGGCTACCGCATTTCGGCGGCCGACCAACTACTGCCAACGCTGCGCCGGGCACTTTCTGAGGACACTGTCAGCGTCATCGCATGCCCGGTCGACTATTCAGCCAACAGCGCACTGATCGCCTCGCTGGGCGAGCTGGACGAGTCGCTGTCCTGACGGACTCTTTACTTGCATTGTTGGACCATCCCACGAGATAGGTGATCGCCCTGCGTGTCGTGACCTTCAATATCTTGCACGGCCGAACCGCCGGCGACGTCGTCGACCCACCTGTCGTTCGTGCCCGGATGGCATCGGCGACAGTTGCGCCGGATCGTCGCTGAGCTGCGCGGCCTCCCTGGACCACGTCTGGTGGTCGGAGATCTAAATCTCACAGCCGCCGCGGCGCAGCGGTGGTCGGGCCTGCGCACGCTGGCTTCGGCACCGACGTTCCCGGCCCACCGCCCGCGTCGTCAACTCGACCACGTCCTCACCGATGACGCCGGTTTGAGCGTCCGCCACCGGGAGGCACCATTGATGCCGATCTCGGGTCACCGACCCCTGGTGGTCGACCTGGAGCGTCACTGACCGCTTTCGTCCCACTCAGTGGTGCCGGGTACTGACGGAAGGAATTATTCCAAATCTCCTGTAGGCAAGGCAGTTTCGTTGGTTAAGTTGGTATCGGTACCGCGCAACTTCTGGTACCACGTGCCGAGCAATGATCGACGCAACGGCCAGGTCACCACCGACTCAACCAGCTTCAACGTGCTCTGCGCAATCGACGGCGGGACGTGGTCAGGATCCATGAGATCGTTCTCTGCGAAAGGACCGTTGTCAGCAGACATCATCGTGTCGGTCAACTTCCGCAGTGAACGGCCCGTACCGCGCAGCTCTTCGATGCCCTGTCGGAATGCCCCTCGGCGCTCCACTTCGTCGCGGAAGTCTCCGACGGAGACCCCCAGATGCTCCGCCACCAGACTGTCCCGGGTGAAGAGGATCTCACGCTCCACCTCAGCGCAATTCGCCAGCGCAGGGTTCGCTTCGATCGCAACATCACATTCACTGTCGAAGCCCAGCGATCGGTTGTTGAAGTTCGAGGAACCGATGCGAAGCAGTCGGCCGTCCACCACGATGACCTTCGAGTGCACGTAAACCGACACCCCTCTGCCGGCCACCGGCCAATAAACTCCTAACCGCCCGTGCAGATCCGCTCCGCTGAGCAAACGCACGAGGCGTTCGCGAGCGCTATCCATCGACTCCTGTTCCAGACGGCTCTCAGAGCTGCGCGGCAGGATGATTACCACTTCGGGCCCGTGCTGTTCCCGCAGCCGCGTCGCGATCGCTTCTGCGATGCGGCGCGAAGCAAAGTACTGATTCTCCAGATAGATGACGTTACGAGCGGCAGCGATGGCAGCGACATCCAAGGCCTCGATCTCCCGGACCTCACTGCGCTGGGGCATTGCTGGAAGTGTGCGGGCCACCGCCACCTCGACATTGCGCAACGCGGGCCTGAGCCCCTCGGGCCACGAGGATGCGAACGGTATCTCATTGACCAGCGCTTGACCGGTCGCTGCCTTCCACCGCTCGCGGGCCTGCTCAGCAAGCAGCTCCCCAGCAGGACCGTCCACCACAGCAGCGACTTCGTGGCGTGGGCCGTACGCATCGCCTGGGCCGTGCCTGCGCGGGTCGACGGGAAGATGCGCGCGGGTATCCCAGCGCCCGAGCGCGAGATCGATGCCGCCGCAGAAGGCCACTGCATCATCGACGACTACGATCTTCTGGTGGTGCACGGCACCGGTGGGGTGCACTCCGTCTACTGCGAAGTGCATTCTCGCCGAAGTGAACTGGTTGAGCAGACTCACCGGCACAACGCCGAACCAGAACCCGTCGAAAGCGGGCAGGAGCCGAAGGTTGGACTTCAGCAGATACACGTTCAGTTCGGGACGCTTAGCCAGCAGCCAGTGCAGGAATGGGCCGAGGTTGTTGGGGCCTTGCAACGTCGTTTCGTCGCGCTCGAATGCGGTCCGGGTGTCCAGGTCCCAGCCGATGACGACGATTCGCTGCTGAGCGTTCAACATCGCGGCCTTGACGTGCCGTAGGTAGTCAGCACCGTCGACGATGGGGGCGTAGCGATTGGCCGGGGCCGACCGCCAGCAGGTCACCCCCGGCACGATCACCGTTTCGTTGCGTCGGTCCATACCGACGCCGACCCGTTTATCGGCGTTCACGGGCATCGACCCCTCCCGGGTACTTGGGCGAACTGCCACGAGGCGCAAGCCCACCTACGATCTTCCCCCACTTTCACGCTCAAGGTTGACCAGCGGGCGCTCCGAACCGGGACTGGCGCGACGCCCAAAATCCACGCCTTCAGCACCCTTCCGATCCCACGCCGGACCGGTTACAAGCGCCAGAGATTCATGGAACTACGGGCTCTCGCAGGGCCCCGCCTTCCGAATCCCAGCGCTCTTGCGCGGCAGCTCTTTGCGTGCGGGATTCCCTATCTCGCAGGCTGATCATGAGCAGGCCATCGACAGTCGAGTCGTCGTCCGGGGCCGCCGCGGCCATCATCGTGGCATGTGCGCGATCCGGCTGGGCGTGGGGCGGAACTACCAGCAGAACGATCCTCTTGCCGTCGAGTCCGAGAACTTCAACGGTGTTGGGCGGCTGGAGTCGGTATCCGTCGAGGTGCACCGCACGGTCGCCCGTGGCGAATTTGGCGGGTGCTTTAGCCCAGTCGCTGAACTTGTACAGCACCCGGTCAATGGGGCCCAGTCGTACCGACAGGACCGCGAGCAAATCGGGAAGCTCCTTAGTCAGCTCATCGCTGTGCGGCCACCATGCCCCGTCGACGCATCCGCTGTGGGGCGCCTTGGGTTTCAGACGCAACCGCGGAGTGCGTTCGGGTGGTGTCGGGTGTCGACTCGCATCGGTTCGGTCCTGTCGCGGCGTCATGGTGACCCCTCCTGTCACAGATTCCATGATTTTCGATGATCTTGCGGGCTGCGATTCTGGTGCGACATCTCCAGTAAACTCCGTCCTATTGCCGATATCCAACGGCGACAACGAACCGCGCGCTCGGACGCGGAAATGCCGTGCAGGTTCGTGACTCAGAGATTCCTGAAAGCCTTCCACACCTTGTGAATTCCCAGACCAGGGCTACGACGGTTGGGTACCTCGTCGGTCCATACCTGAAGCTCGTCAGCGTGTGAGGGCCGAAGATGTTGCTGAGCGCGACGTCAGAGGCGTCGCGGCCACGCGCGATCAGTACCCTGCCGATGCGCGGCGTGTTGTGGCGCGCGTCGAAGGATTAGTCCGAGGCAAAAATCATTCCCTCATCGAGCATTACGCCGATGCGGCACGTCATGCGGTGAACCCTTTTTTGAACCGACTCCGCCGTCCATCATCCCACGGGCTTCGACTGATCGCAGACCTTAGATAACCAATTACCCACAGTCCCAAAGGTCACGACTACTCGTGCGAGCCGATTTGGACCGCCGCATTGTGAGGTGGCAGCTGTGTTCCGCAACCGAACTGCTCGGGGCCGCAGGCAAACTCGGCACCCGACACCTCTAGCCGGCGGGACGGCCCCGATCAGTACCAGTAGCGTCTCCCGCCGACCTGCCGGCCCGTTGCGCCGAGGATCAACAGGATGGCGCCGACAACGACGAGGATCCAGCCAAGGATGATGGCGATTTGGTCGAGTGCGGCAGGTAACGGTGCAAGATAGCCGACGAGCACCAGAATAATTCCGACGACGAGCATGCCTTGTTCTCCTTCTTTGTTGCGGGCTGCTGAATGGTGTCGTTTGGATGATGCTGCAGTTACTTCTTTTTGAAGGCGTCCTTGATCTTTTCGCCCGCGTCTTTGAGGTTGGCCTCCACTTGGTCGCCCTTACCCTCATTTTCAGTACTCTTGTCGCCCGTGATCTTGCCGATCGCTTCCTTGGCCTTGCCGCCAAGCTCCTCGAGCTTGTTCTTCGCCTTATCTAGTTCGCTCACGGCGTCCTCCTGTTGCTACGTTGTGGGAATCGGCCTCTGATGGTCGAGACCTCCGGCCGAGAGTAGCGCGACGAGCCCTGGCTGTGACCGCTCGAACACACCAGAGGGACCATCGGCTCCCGGCTTTGTGACCTTCGCCCTTATTGGCTGACGGCCAGGGCGATTAACGTCCGAAATTGTTGGCCACCAGCGAGAACGATGGGGTAACGCGATATGACGAAAAGCATCGACAAGAACACCGAAGCGACCCATGCGATGGAACTGGCCGACGAGGTGCGCGAATCAGCCAAAGCCGGACAGCACGGCGCAGCCGAGGCTTTGCACAAGTTCCGTCACACCGTCGATGAGGCGATTCCCGAGAACCTCCAACCGCTACGCAAGACAATCGTCGACGCCGCCCTCGAATTGGCCGATCAGCTCGTCACGGCGCAGTACGAGTTCCACCGCAGCATTGTGCGCACCGCGAACCGGGCACTGAGCAATTCAGGCGACGCAAAGGACTGAGTGGCGCCAACGACGTCGTCACCAGGGAACGCCCCGCAGCAAATCGACCTA
The DNA here is from genome assembly GCA_900078375.1 of uncultured Mycobacterium sp. Taxonomy (GTDB): domain Bacteria; phylum Actinomycetota; class Actinomycetes; order Mycobacteriales; family Mycobacteriaceae; genus Mycobacterium. The sequence goes on from FLQS01000048.1 coordinate 35,771, forward strand.
CACACCGGAGCTAGAAAACAGCATGATCATCCTCGGAATCCTCCTTCTCATCGCCGGATTCGTGTTCAAGGTCTCCATCCTGTGGAGCATCGGGATCGTCCTTATCCTCATCGGAGCGGTGCTGTGGGTATTGGGGGCGATGGGACACGCGGTCGGCGGTCGCCGCCACTACTACTGACCGGCACCCTTGACTTTTCGCCTGTTTCGAGCCGACGCCACATGAAGCACCGCAACGCTTTTGCGACCCCAATGACCTCGCACTCGCTTCACCACTCACCGGTCGGGCCTCCAGCAGGCTCGACTACCTAAGGAGATCGACACGATGCGTATCGTCGGGTTGCTAGTGCTCGTATGGTTCATCGTCGGCGCTGTCGCAGCCGGCCAACGTGGGTATTTCACCCACGCTTCACAAAACTGTGCCGCCGCCGGGACGATCGCAGTGACCGTGATCGCCGGACCCCTGAACTACTTCGGGGTCAACCCCAAGGTGACGAACTGCAAAGTGCCCCAACCGAGCTAATCGTCGTCATCGCGGTCGTGGCGCTCCCGATCGGCCGACTGCCGTGAACCCCCGGCACCACTGACGGGGCGATGCTCGACGCAGGGTCCTTGTGCTGCATTGCACAACAAGCGCATAGGGGTTGTGGCCTTCAGGTCACGTGTCTGATCAACCCGAGTTCGCGAGCACGGGCAACCGCATCGGCGCGATTGTGAACACCGAGCTTCTTGTAGGCACGCTCGGCGCGTTCTTTGGCGGCGGATCGGGAGATCCCCAGTTTGTCGGCCACCAGAGCGAAAGTCATCTTGCTTGGCAAGTAGCGCAGGACTTCTCGCTCGACCGCCGTGACGGAGCCGGCCACCGCGGCTTCGTCGGCCTTGTGCTGAGCCGCCTCGATCGCCTCCGTGGACGTCCGCTCCGCCTCAGTCTGCGCCGCGTACGCCGCGTCGATCACCCGGGCGGTGTCCTCCAAGGCGGCGAGTTGCACACCGACGAGCTTCTCGGTCTGCTCTCCGATGAAGCCCTCGCTGAATACGACGCCACCCACACTCGCGATCGAATCGAACAGCGGTCTGGCCCACCGATGCTCCATCAGGATCAGGGCCAGGCCCGAACCCGGAACCAACGACCGCGCCAGAGCCTGGGCTCGCACGCTCTGCAACACCTCGACGCCACGGCCCTCAAACATCGCGAACACATCGAAGGGGTCGAGTTCAGCGCCGGCGATCAGCAGGTCGCCGAAGTCCTCGTCGGCGATCTCCACGCGCGTAAGGGATCCGTCATCGTCCATCGTCAGCACGAGCACGTCGAGCAGGCGAAGCACGCCATGACCTTGAAGCCTGTCGATCTCCTCGACAATCGTGTCGACGAAGCCAACCCCCGGTGCGAACCCGACCGCGATCAACTGCACCGGACCAATCGTGCTCACGTCTATTCCGGCGTCCATCGCGTCCCTCCGTTCTGGGCAGGGCATGGTCATGTTGGCGTCACGACCTGTTCGGCCCGCTACGCGTAATGGTCCACCAGCGATTGACCGAACGATAAGGGCAATAAGTCACAGGTAGCACGATTGATGTCGGCTTCTCCGGTCATATACGCCAACGATGTCGCCCGACATCTGTCAACAACGTCGCGAGACGTCACAGGGTCGGGCTGACAGGATTTAAGCCTGCGACCACTTGACCCAGAAAGCAGCGGCAGAGCGTCTTTGTAGGTCGTGGCGCAATACCTCAGCCGCGGCTTTTATCTGGTGGTCCCGGCTGGTATCGAACCAGCGACCTTCCGCGTGTGAGGCGGACGCTCTCCCACTGAGCTACGAGACCCGGGGTGGCGGTCACCAACAAGAGTGGCGACCTCGCCGACCAGGAACACTAGCATGACGCGACCGTCCGCCCGGAATGCGCTCGTCGGGGCGCGTGACCCACGGGATTTGTGTGGCTTCGGCTGCGTCGACTATTGTCGTCCTTCGCACCGGGTGACGATCTCATCCGAGGCGCGCGGACGTAGCGCAGTTGGTAGCGCATCACCTTGCCAAGGTGAGGGTCGCGGGTTCGAATCCCGTCGTCCGCTCGAAGGTGCAAGTGGCATCAGACCCAACGGTGGAGTGGCCGAGTGGTGAGGCAACGGCCTGCAAAGCCGTGCACACGGGTTCGATTCCCGTCTCCACCTCCAAGATGTGCCTGGCGCGATTAGCTCAGCGGGAGAGCGCTTCCCTGACACGGAAGAGGTCACTGGTTCAATCCCAGTATCGCGCACCAGTTTGACCAGCGTTAATACCCATTCGGCACCGCCTCGGGACCTCAATGGGACCTGACATACCAGCGAGGCCAACGTGAGCGTCGGACCGTCGGAGCCCGAATTTGACGTGGCGCTGTCGTTCGCCGGTGAGCAACGCGATTACGTGCGTGCGGTCGCTTCCGAACTCTCCAAGCATGGTGTCACTTACTTCTTCGACGAAGAGAACGAAGAGCATCTCTGGGGCAAGAACCTCGCCGAAGAGCTACAGCGCATCTACATGACGGCCTCGAATGTGGTCGTTATGTTCGTCTCGCAGGACTACGCCAAGAAGTCTTGGCCGCGACATGAGCGGCAATCGGCGCTGTCGCGGGCTATTGAATCGCGACGGGAGTACATCCTCCCTGTCCGATTCGATGACACGGTGTTGCCGGGCCTCGACCCCAGCATGAGTTATCTGCCGCTAGAGAGGCGCACGCCCGCCAAGCTAGCCGAGAACATCATGCGGAAGCTGGTGCTGTTGGGCGGTCGGATCGAGCCAGCGAAGCCGGAGTTTCGGGTGAACGATGGTGAGGGCAACGGCACCTGCCGCATCATCGCGCACGACGAGCATGGGCAGCCGGTCGAGGGCGCGTCCGTACTGCTAATCGCGCCTAACGGCACCTCCACGCAAGGCAGGACGGACGCTGGTGGCTCAGCCGAGGTCGCTGCCGAAGTCAGGCGGTCTGTCTCGGTATTCGTTGCGCATCCCCAGCATCGAGCGGCGTTCTACCGCCGACACGACAACGGAACCGACTTGGAAGTGATGCTGCCGAGTGGCGGCAGCATTCACAGCGTCATTCTCGCGGGCAGCACCGGTCACATCCCCGGCTTCGGCCCACGGCTCAACCCCCACAGTGGTTCGCACGATGAAGACGGTGTACGGCCCCATGGAAGCATGTATGTAGACAACGGATCCGTCGACGGCCTAACGCAACAGCCCTTCCGGTTCGCAATCGGGCGTCCCATGATCTTGGAGGACAGCCACGGAAAGCAGGTTCGGGCAACCTGTGTCGGTTTCGTTGGTCGAAGCACGCTCTGGGAATACGAGTTCCCCACGTAGTGAGTCATTTCGGAGCCTTGCTTTGGCTTGTCATCAAACGCGTCTCGTGGGATCGCATAAATTGCTTAGCGCCACGCCACCCGGAAGGGGCCTGGATACATAGCGTTCTGCCTATCCTGTGAAGACTATGGGTAGGGACCGGCGCGCGCAGCAGGCTGCTCGCGAAGAAAAGAAGGCACGCGAGAAGCGAGCGCGTCGCGTCGAACGCGACAAGCGCAGCACGCAAGTCCGGATGACCGTGGTGAACGCCAGCCAGGATCAAAACTCGACGTCACTGTCGTTTGAAGTCCAGCAATGCAATTCGGCTCTCCTCTACGCAGACGAAGTTACCCTGGTGAGCCCTCGGGCGGCGATGTTGAAGAGTGCGCGCGACATGAACGAACTCGAAGGCGTCGATCTGCTTCGAAAGTTGAATAACGTTGCGCCAAAGTTCTTTCCAGAATCCGCCGAACAGCTTCGTTCGTTTCTCAAAGCTGTTGATAGTCTGCCGCCACGTTCGCGACTGCCTCGACACTTACGGGACGAAGTCGACTCAAACCTGAAGCTGTTGGTCGAAGGTATGCGCCCCATCAAAGAGACGATGCAAAAAAATTGGGAGAAGCTTGTTCACGACACAGGCTACGACCAGCTTGAAGAAGCTGTCGAGCTCGGAATTCTCACCATCGATGACATGGATGGGGCCGTCGTTGACGACATCGGCGAAGGCAGTGAATTGGTGCTGGGCTTCGCGCAAAAGCTCGACGAAGTTCTGAACGACGGGGGTCGTTATCCCCTATTCGATGCGCACGCGGGAAACATCGTCCGCCTCGGCGTCGAAGCCGGGTTCTTCACACCTGTACCAATGGTTCGTCAATTAGGTGCAGACGCCGCCATGGCGGACGGCCTGTTCGACAAGTTGCCAAACTTCCAGTATGCGAAGCCCCGCGAAATTATTGACATCAGAACTGAGTTGAGCGGCTCACTACATGCGTTCCGGCAAGGCATCCGCAGCCTGACGGACGGCATCGAACTTGCTCCCGAAGATCCAAATTTCGGCGCTGAGATCGCTGACGCGTGGAACCAGAAAGTGGCACCAGCAATCAAGGAGATCGAAGCCACGATCGCCGACAACCGGAGCATGTCTGATCTGATCGTGCGGACCGTCAAAGACCCCATCGGCGCGACGTCAATCGCAGGTGCAGTGACGCTCCCGGCGACACTCGCTGTTGCCGCCGGACCCGCCGGGGCGTTCATCAGCGCAGCTGGGACTGTAGTGGGAGTTAGCGTCGCCACCGCGCGCGCGTTGATGGATGAGCGTAAGGAATTGCGGAGCGCCAAGAAGGCTCAGTTCTACTTCTTATACGGCACGCGAGAGCAACTACAGCGGCAGTCGTGAAGTAACCGAAGCCGCGAATCGTCCGCACTCGCGTTGGTCGTCAGCGCACCAGGGACGTAGCGTCATCGAGCTGGTCCATGCGCTTCACGATACTGTCGAGCGTGGGCGGAATGTCGCCCGCACCCTCCAGCTGTTTTCTCGCTGCTAAGTAACGCTTCTCGGCATCGAGCACCATGGCCGGCATCGTGTAGCTGGTGCCCTTGCGTGCGGGCACGGCGATGCACTTGCAGTTGTCGTGGCCCTTCACCGCCGATGTTGCCGTCTTGTAGATCGCTCCCCTGGTGGCCATCGTCAGGCACCAGTTGCACGCCCCGGCGTAGTTGGTGTGCCGCCGGTAGCGGATGCCCTCGGCGGCGGCGTTGTGGGCGACGGTGGCCCGCTGGGCGTCGTGGACGGCGCGCTGAACGGTGCCCTGTAGTTGCGCCAGCGCGGTCTGCGTCGACGTCGCGGCGTTAACCGCCCAGCTGATCGACTGGCGGATGCGCTCGGCAGGCACCAGGTCGCCCGATGGCACCGTGGCAGTGAACGGTTCATCGGGTGCCAGCGCGTCGTACCAGACGGTGGTGTAGTCGGCCACGACGGCGGCATGGCCAGCCAGCATGTCGGGCAAGTACTCGCCCAGGGCGGCGATCACCGCTTGCCGGTCGGCAGGATCCCAGCCGGTGAGCTGGGCGGTGACGATGTGCCACAGGTTCTCGACATCAAGCGCGGAGGCGTCTTCTACGCGCTGAAGTAGGGCCTGCAGCGCATCGACGGCGTTATCGAGTGCGGTCATCGGGCGGCTCCTTGAAAATCCCCAGAGTCGGGCGGAATGAGAGCGCCAATGCCAACCGGCTGGCCGAGCAGGGTGGGAGGGGATCCCTGCCCAGGTGGGGTGTCGGTATAGGTCAGCTCGTCGCTCACGCGGGGCGCGTAGCGGAAGCCAGCAGGGAGTGCCACCGGTCCAAGCCAGAGTGAACGCTCGGGTTCTAGTGCGCCCAGTCCGCGCCCAATCTTGGCTTGCCAGGCGGTCTTCTGCTTGTGGCAGGCCTTGCAGACACACTGCAGCTCGTTGGGGTCGTCGACGGTCTCACGGCGTTGCAGACCACGGGCGGCGATGCCGACGATGTGGTCGAGCTCCTGGTAGTACCCCGTGCAACCGTCGTAGGCCAGCTGGCAGCGGTCACCATCCCGGCGACGGACGGCACGGCGCACGGCTTCGGGCACCTTGATGCCTGGCCGGTTACTGTCCCACGTCATCACTTCCTCGTAACTGTTGTTGCACAACGTCTTTGAAAGAGGGGGTTGTGCCCGGTCGCTGACTCTGGAGGGGAGGTATGCCGTCCAGTTCTGGGGTGCCAGCGACCGGGCTAGGTAGCGACGGCGGCAGCATCGAGCGGAGGAGCGGGCCGCCTGAGCGCCTGCCGTCGCCACGACTTACGGTGCGACGGTCTTGTTGACCTTCACCACGGCTGCCGGATGCGGGAAGCCGAATCCGATGCGAGCGGTGACGCGCACGGCGGTGCGGTCGCTGGTGAAGAACGCCGAGCTATCGAGCACCACCTGCACATCGCGACGGATGACCACGAACGTGCGGTCCTTGGGGATGCCGTAGACGCTGCCATCATTCGGCGCGTGGGGACTAACCAGGAGTGGCACACCGGCCACTATCCGGCCACCCGGCACGGTGACATCACGTTGCAGCAGCGGCTCATTGGACCCGGTGGCCTTCTTCAGCTTGGCCAGCGCCAGCGCGGTCGCGGGGTGGGTGACGAAGGTGTTCACCTGCGCTCCCGCCGATTCCGCGGCGGTCACGGCTTCGAGGAACGCGTCGACGTTGGCGTAAGCCGCGCCTGCGTAGGTCAGGGTCGGCGTGATGCTGCCCAGACCGGACGGGCCGTTGGTGGTCGTGTTGGCGAACCACGCAGCATCGACCTTGCGGACTAGCGACTGCACCAGGCGCGCGCCGATGACGGCGCTGGCCTCGGGCGAGGAGTCCTCGATCAGTTCGTTGGACAGAACCGAGAGGGCTGCAACCTTTTTCGGGACAACGACTTCTTCATCGAAGTCGGCGTCATCGACGGGGATCTCGGTGCCCTCGGGTACCCAGCTGGCGTCGGGATCGCCGGTGATGATCGGGATGCGGAATTCGGTGGAGTCGGTCTGGGCGACGGTGCTGGCCTGCATGGCCACGGAAGCCGCGGTAAGCGGCTGAACGATAAGCGGCCCAACCTGTTCGGGCCGCAGAATGCTGGCGGCGGTAGTGGTATTGGTAGCCACGGGAGTTGCCTTTCGGAAGCGAAGGAATGGGTTCGCCCCTCGTGGGGGCCACCCGGTCCTCGCTGCGACAGCTCAGGCCGTGCGTTGCTCCAATAACCGATGACAGTCAGCGGGCCAGTGGTGGCAGCTGCGACAGCTGCCGATCCACCGGCACCGCTGAGTATAGCTCTGTTGACTTAGCCTCGTTGTCCGCTGGCGTGCTGCGCGAACGTGCTACCCCACGTCGGCTCGCCATCGAATTCCTCACTGGTGCGAGTCTTTCCGGCTAGCGGGTTCGGCTTAGGCCGTCTCGGTAGCCCGAGCTCGGCGCGGGCACCGTCCATGGCTGTGGCCACTGCGGCGTAGTCGATGACGCCGTCGTCGCCCACATGGTCGGCCACCGACACGCCAACCGCCTTTAGCAGCGCTGGTTTGAGACCGATGGCTTCGGCCTCGCGGGTCAGGACGCTGTCGTAGAAGCCATCCAAGCGGGCCTGCAGCGCATCGCGTTCGTCTTCGACGTCGGCCAGCTTCTGGCGCACGCCGACCTTCTTGGGCTCGCCGTCGCCGTCGTCGGTCGGGTTCGGCGGCGTGGTCTCGTCTACTTCGTCGTCGGCTATTTCGGCGGCGGTGACTTCGCCTGCGGTGATGGTTGTTTCGGACATGGTTACTCTCCTCCTGTGGTGGGGTTCTGCAATTCCAGCGCTGGCCAGCGCCGGTTGCGGACGTTGTCAGTCACGAACTGCACGCGGGTGCGCAGGTCGTCGGGCAGTACGTAGCCCAAGTGCTCCAGCAGCGTGCGCTCCGCGGCAGTAGCGGCCCGGTGATAGGTCGGGCCGCGGTAGTGCCAGGACTCCCGGTGGTAGCGCACGTCGTTGTCCTGGGTGGAATCTTCGGCGTCCTGGAGCTCGGCCGGCAGGCGGTCGAACACCAGCCAGCCGCGTGGATCGGGCTGTGGCAGTTGGGTTCCGATGGTGTCGGTCGGTGTAGTCATTGATTTGTCCCTTCTCTAGTGCTGGCTG
>FLQS01000072.1 GCA_900078375.1 uncultured Mycobacterium sp.
CAGCCCCTGGACTATCCCGAGGACAAGACCGAACTGCTGCGGGCCTTCGAATGGATGGAATGCGAGAAGATCCTGCTCTTCTCCTCCGACTACCCGCACTGGACGTTCGACGATCCGCGCTGGCTGGTCAAACACCTGCCCGAGCACGCCAGGGAAGCGGTGATGTTCCGCAACGGGATCGAGACCTACAAGCTGCCGGATACCGTGCCAGCCCTCGAGGGTCAGACGCGGGTGTTCTGAGCGGAATATGACTCAAGCAGACAAGCAGCCCCGCCTTGCGCAGGGCCGGGAGCACGTGGTCGCCACCGTCGCCGAAATCCCGCCCGGCACACATAAACTGGTGCCGATCGGCCGGCACGGAGTCGGCGTGTACAACGTCAACGGCACGTTCTACGCCATCGCGAACTACTGTCCGCACGAGGGTGGTCCGCTATGTTCGGGACGCCCGCGCGGCCGCAATATCGTCGACGAGAACGTCCCCGGTGACGCGGTGATGGTGCGCGATATGGAATTCATCTACTGCCCGTGGCACCAATGGGGGTTCGAGTTGGCAACAGGCACCACGGCGGTCAAGCCGGAGTGGAGCATCCGCACCTACCCGGTGCGCGTGGTGGGCGACGACGTTCTGGTGACGGCATGAGCGACGCTTGCGGAGCGAATCAACAGCGGACATGCGGCACCCGAGCCTGCGAGGGGACCGCATGAGCACCCCGGTAACCGCCGGTCCGCAGTTGCGCGACGACGAGCAGGTCCTCGAAATCAACGGCGGCAACGTCGTGTACGAAATCCTGGGTGAAACCGGCGATTACATCGCGCTGACCCCAGGTGGCCGATACAGCAAGGACATCGAGGGCCTGCGCCCACTGGCCGAAGAACTGGTCAAGGGTGGCTACCGGGTGCTGCTGTGGGACCGCCCCAACTGCGGAAAATCGGACCTGCAGTTCTACGGCAAGAGCGAATCCCACATGCGCGCCGAGACATTGCACGGGCTGATCACCGGCCTCGGTATCGGTCCGTGCATCATCGCCGGTGGCTCCGGTGGTGCCAGGGATTCCATCCTGACGACGATCCTCTACCCCGAGATCGTCACGAAACTGGTGACGTGGAACATTGTCGGCGGCGTGTACGGCAGCTTCGTGCTGGGCTCGTACTACCTGGTGCCGAGCATCCTCGCGGTCCGTGGCCTGGGCATCAAAGGCCTTCTGCAGGTGGGTGAGTGGAAAGAACGAATCGCCGAGAACGCGGTCAACAAGGACCGGATCCTCGCGCTGGACGCCGACGAGTTCCTCCGGGTCATGCTGCGCTGGCTCAACGCGTTCGTCCCCAAACCCGGCCAGGCGATCCCCGGCGTCGACGACGAGTTCTTCGGCGATATCAAGGTGCCCACCCTGATCATTCGCGGCGGCGAGAACGACTGGGACCACCCCAAGCGCACCTCGCTCGAGGTGAACTGTCTCATCAAGGGCTCGACGCTGATCGACCCGCCGTGGCCGGAGGACGCCTGGGAACGCGCCGGCGAGGACCGGGCATCGGGGAAGGTCAAGCGGTTCAACATGTTCGACACCTGGGTGCAGGCCGCCCCGGCCATTCTGGACTTCCTCGGCCGATGAACAACCGGCTCCACTCAGACCATGCGGATGTGAATCTCGCAGTTGGTCGCGGCCTCCAGTGCGGTGTGCACCCGACTCTCCGGGATCCGGGCCATATCGTCCTTGCACAGCGTCACAACAATGATGTCGTAGCCGTCGGCACCGGCGGTTCGGTCGATCTCGCCGCGCAATCCGAAACCGGCCAGCACACCGTGTGCGTCCTCGTCGGTGCCACGGCTGACATAGGTCACCACGCCGGTCACCGGCTCAGTGCCGAATGCCTTGGCGCACAGGGTGGTCGCGCCGCGCTTGAGCCCGTCGGGGTCGGCTGTGTCGGTGTTGCTGATCAACAGTTCGGCTTCCCGCCGGCCACGCGGCATCGCCGCCAGGTTGTTGTCGACCACCGTCACGCCGTCCTGTTCGGCAAGCACGCGCAGTGCCGCGACGCCGTCGGCGAGCTGCGCCGGCGTCAGCTCACCGGACGGGTCGACGTCGACACGAACCACAGCCGTTCTCATGCGTCTCAGCCTAGCGACCGCGTGCCGGGCGCCCGAACCAGAAGAGGTGAGCGATGAACGCGACCGCACCCGCGGGCACGGCCTTGACCGTCGCCAGCGCACCCGGCTGCACGCCCCGGTTGTTGCGGCTGCCTGCGACGGTGGAGACGCACAGCGCCTACGTGTCCGCCGGCGGCTACGAGCTGCTGGAGAATGTCGAAACGCTGCTGGCCGAGGTGGAGAACTCCGGTGTGCTGGGCCGCGGCGGTGCCGCGTTCCCGCTGGCGGTCAAACTGCGCACCGTGCGCGCCGCGCACACCAGGGGCCACGAGACAGTGGTCCTCGCCAACGGCGAGGAGGGCGAGCCCGCTTCGGTGAAGGACCGCTGGCTGCTGCGCCACCGCCCGCACCTGGTGCTCGACGGCGTGCGACTGGCCGCACGGCTGGTCGGTGCGACGCGGGCCTACGTCTACGTGTCCGATCCGGAGGCGGCGCGCGCCATCGACGCCGCACTCGGCGAGGTCGGCTTCGATACGTTTGGCGGCCTGGATGTTTCGATCGTGACCGTGGAACCCGGTTACGTGGCCGGTGAGGAAACCGCGGCGGTGCGGGCCATCAACGGCGGGCCGGCCAAACCGACCGACAAACCGCCGCGACCGTTCCAGCACGGTATCTCCGGGCATCCCACCCTGGTCAGCAACGTCGAAACCCTGGCCAACCTGCCGTATCTGCAGCGCCACGGCGCGGCGGCCTTCCGGTCGGCGGGCACGGCGGCGTCGCCGGGCACCTTCCTGATGACGATCACCGGTGCAGGCCGGCCACCCGCCCTCTACGAAGTCCCACACGGCCTGCCGTTCACTGATCTGCTTGCACTCCACGGTGTTTCGTCCGACTCAGTCCAGGGCGCACTGATGGGCGGGTACTTCGCCGGACTGCTGAACCGCGACGTGCTCGCCACCACGCTCGACCACGAGACGTTCCGCCAGTTGGGCTGCGGCCTGGGCTGCGGTGCGATCGCGATCCTGACCGACGACTGCCCGGTGGCGGTGGCCGCGTCGGTACTGGCCTACTTCGACCGCGAAAATGCCGGGCAGTGCGGGTCGTGCTTCAACGGCACGGCGGCGATGGCCGCGGTCGCCGGCGCACTGCGCGACGGCGCTGCGACTGCCGAAGACGTGGCCCGCCTGCAACGTTGGTCAGTCGTGCTTCGTGGCCGGGGCGCCTGCGCCACCCTGGACGGGGCGGCCAACGTCGCAGCGAGCCTGCTCAAGCATTTCCCCCAGATGGTCGAACAGCATCTGGCCGGCGCCTGCGATCCCTGCCGGTCGGCTGCGTTCAGCGCCCAGCGGCCCTACGAGGTGGAGGCGGTGACCCAGCGATGAGTCCGAAGATGCGAATCCGGCTGGACCGGACGATATGCGACGGGTTCGGCGTCTGCGCCAAGCACGCACCGAAGCACTTCTCGCTCGACGACTGGGGTTATGCATCCCTGATCGGTGACGGCACCGTCGAGGAGGCCGATCGCGACGATGTCTTGCGGGCGCTGTTCGACTGTCCGGTGCACGCGATCGTGGAGATCAGCGACAACGAATTCGACGGCGAGGCACGACCTGATGTGGCGCCAGCGACCGACGAGGCTCCGGCCTTTGAAGCCCGCTGGGGCTACGCCCAGTGAGCCGCGCCCCCCTGCCGCAGCTGACCACGGAGAACGAGTTCTTCTGGACCTCCGGTGCCGACGGGATGCTGCGCATCCAGGAGTGCCAGGGCTGCACATCGCTGATCCACCCACCGCAACCGGTGTGCCGGTACTGCGGCAGCCATGACCTCAAGGCCCGCCCGGTCAGCGGCCAGGCGGTGCTCTCGGCGTTCACCGTCAACCAGCGTTTCAGTATTCCTGGGTTGCCCGCGCCGTATGTGGTAGCTCAGGTCGCGATCGCCGAGGACCCGCGAGTTCGGTTGACCACCAACATCATCGACGCCGATCCCGACGACCTGGAACTGGGCCAGCTCGTCGAGGTCGTCTTCGAACAGAACGACGACGTCTATCTCCCCCTGTTTCGTCCGGTGACACCCAAGCAGATCGCCGAGACGCCGGCCGACGAGATCGCCCCGCAGGATTTCGCCAAACATGTCCGGCCGCCGCTGACCGCTACCAGGTTCGAGGAGCGCTCCGCGATCACGGGTATCGGCGCATCGCGGCTCGGACGCCGGCTGATGGCCAACCCGCTGGCGCTGACCGTGGAGGCATGCGAGGCCGCGGTGGCCGACGCCGGATTGACGTTCGCCGACATCGACGGGCTGTCCACCTACCCGGGCCTCGACATCGCCGGCATGGGCGAAGGCGGGGTGACTGCCCTGGAAGGTGCGCTGGGCCTGCGCCCCACCTGGATCAATGGCGGGATGGACACCTTCGGCCCCGGCGGGTCGATCATTGCCGCCATGATGGCCGTCGCCACCGGGATGGCCCGGCACGTGCTGTGCTTCCGCACCCTGTGGGAGTCGACGTTCCAGGAGTTACTCAAGCAGGGCAAGATGGCTCCCCCCGGCGGGCTGCGCACCACCAGCTGGCAGATGCCATTCGGTGCGACGTCGGCCGCACACACGTTGGCGCTCAACGCCCAACGCCACTTCGCGCGCTATGGCACCACCCGCGAAACACTGGGCTGGATCGCGCTCAACCAGCGGGCCAACGCCGCGCTGAACCCGACCGCCATCTACCGCGACCCGATGACGATGGACGACTATCTGTCGGCGCGACCGATCACCACACCGTTCGGGCTCTACGACTGCGACGTCCCCTGCGACGGCGCGATCGCGGTGATCGTCTCGGCGGTGGAAACCGCGCGTGACCTACCCAAGCCACCGGTGCTGTTCGAGGCGGTGGGCACACAGATCATCGAACGCACCGACTGGGATCAAACGACGTTGACCCACGAACCGCAGGTGCTCGGCCAGTCGGCACACATGTGGACCCGAACATCGTTGCGCCCCAGCGACGTCGATGTCGCCGAGCTGTACGACGGATTCTCGTTCAACTGCCTGTCGTGGATCGAGGCACTGGGGTTCTGCGGTATCGGCGAGGCCAAGGACTTCCTGGACGGCGGCGCCAACATCGCCCGGGACGGCGTGCTTCCGCTGAACACCCACGGCGGCCAGCTCTCGCACGGCCGTACCCATGGCATGGGCCTGATCCACGAGGCCGTCAGTCAGCTGCGCGGCGAGGCCGGCGACCGCCAGGTCGCCGATGCCAAAGTCGCGGTGGCCAGTAGCGGCGGGCTGACGCCGAGCGGGGTGCTGCTGATGCGGGTCGATGACTAGCGCGGCGAGCCAGAAGCCGAAGGCGGATCGCGCATGAGCGTAGTGCCCACCCGCCGGGTGGTGCCGGTCGACGGGATCCCGATGTCGGGCCTGTTCGCGCAAGCCCCCGATCCTCGGGCGGTCATCGTCGCGCTGCACGGCGGCGCGTCCTCGGCTGCCTACTTCGACTGCCCCGGACATCCGGACCTGTCGTTGTTACGGGGTGCTGCGGCAGCCGGTTTCACCACGGTGGCGTTGGACCGGCCAGGGTACGGCGCATCGGCCCCCTACTCAGACTCGATGTGGGATCCGCAACGCCGGGTCGAACTGGCGTACGGGGCCGCCGATGCGATGCTCGGCGAGCGTGACCGCGGCGCGGGCCTGTTCATCCTCGCCCATTCCAACGGCTGTGAACTTGCGTTGCGGATGGCTGTCGACGAGCGTGGGCGTGACCTACTGGGTCTCGAGTTGGCAGGCACCGGCCTGCGCCAATACCCCGCTGCCGCAGCGATTCTCAAGCAGGCCACCCCCACCCACCGGCCCGCGGGCATCCGCGAGCTGATCTGGGCGCCCGAGGAGCTCTACCCATCCGACGTCGTCAACGCCGTCGGATCCGCGGGCGCACCACCGCAGGAAGCCGAGGTGTCGACCAACTGGGCCGGTCGCGACTTCCCGGCACTTGCCGCCCACGTCGTCACGCCGGTCCGGTTCACCGCCGCTGAGCACGAACGGGTGTGGGACTCCACTCCCCAGGCGCTGGCCGACATCATCGCGCTGTTCGCTACATCGCCGCACGTCGAGATCCACCATCAGCACGGCGCTGGGCACAACCTGAGCCTGGGTGTCGCTGCGGCACAATACCATTCGAGCGTTTTCTCATTCGTGGACCAATGCATCACCGCTGATGTGAACCAGGAGGCTGGCTAATGCGCGTCGGATTCATCGGGCTGGGCAGCCAGGGCGCGCCCATGGCGCGCCGGATCGTCGAGGGCGGCTTCCCCACCACACTGTGGGCCAGGCGGGCAGCGTCACTGGAACCGTTCGCCGATACGGCGGCGACGGTCGCGGCCACCCCCGCGGAGCTGGCCGAGGGCAGTGACCTGGTCTGCCTCTGCGTGGTCGGCGATGCCGACGTGCTCGAGGTCGCCACCGGCGACGGCGGGGTGCTGTCCGGATTGCAGCCCGGCGGCATCATCGCCGTGCACGCCACGGTCCACCCCGACACCTGCCGGCAGCTGGCCGAGACGGCCGCCGCCCAGGGCGTGGCCGTCGTGGACGCACCGGTCAGCGGTGGCGGCCCGGCAGCCGAGGAAGGCAAGCTTCTGGTGATGATCGGTGGTGACGAGGACACCGTCGAGAAGGTCCGCCCGGTGTTCGCCACCTACGCCGACCCGATCGTCCACCTCGGTGGCGTTGGCGCCGGACAGGTCACCAAACTGCTGAACAACCTGCTGTTCACGGCGAACATCGCCACCGCCAAGACGGCTCTCGACCTCGGCGCAGCACTGGGCGTGGCACCGGAGAACCTCTCCGAGGTGATCACCCGGGGCTCGGCGAACAGTTTCGCGCTGGGCAGCGTGGCCCGCTTCGGCGGCAGCCTCGACATCCTCAAGCAGGTTGCGGCGGGGCTGCTGCACAAGGACGTCAGCCTGATCGCCGGTATCGCCGAGAACGCCGGCGCCCAGCCCGGTGCGGTGCTCGATGCAGCCGACGCGGCGTTGAGGTTGATGGACAACCCCAGGTGAAAATCGGCTTCGTCGGTGCAGGCCGGATGGGCGCACCCATGGTGCGCCGCCTGGTCGACGCCGGTCACGACGTCACAGTGCTGGGCCGCACGCCCGAAAAGCATGCCGTCGCAGCCGAGTTGGGTGCCGCGCCGGCCGAGAACCTGGCGGAGCTGGCCTGCGATGCCGACGCCGTGGTGGTCTGCGTGTTCACCGACGACCAGGTGCGACAGGTGTGTCTGACCGATGACCTGTTGGGCGCCATGCCCTCAGGCTCGGTGCTGGTCTTACACACGACCGGCAGCCCGCGCACCGCCGAAGCCATCGCCGAGCAGGCCAGTGCGCACGGCGTCGGCGTCATCGACGCGCCGGTCAGCGGCGGGCCCCACGACATCGCCGCCGGGACGGTGACGTTGTACATCGGCGGCGACGACGAGGCGGTGCAGCAGGCGCTCCCGTTGCTGTCGAGCTACGGCGATCCGGTGCTGCATGTCGGACCGCTCGGTTTCGGCCAGCGCGTCAAGCTCATCAACAACACGCTGTTCGCCGCGCAGATCGGGATCGTGGCCGAGGCGGTGCGACTGGCCGGCCGGCTCGGCGTCGACGAGGCCACCCTCTTGACGGCCCTTCCCCACGGCAGCGGCTCCAGCCGGGCCCTGGACTCGATTGCCCGCGTCGGCTCGGCCGCCGGATTCATCGGCGCCGTCGGTGAATTCATCGGCAAAGACGTCGCTGTCGTGCGAGCGACGGTGGCCGATCTGGGCTGCGACCTCGGCCTGCTCGACGAGGTGGTCGACGCCGGCCTTTCCCACGAGAAGGTCAGGTGATTCGGCCATTTTCCGCTCTCCCGATACCCCCACTGTTAGCGTTACAATCAACCAGCCTTCCGTAACGCTTCTGGCTCAGCTCTCGCCTCGGAGGAGAACGCAATGACCCAAACAGAACTCGTCTTCGACCCGTTCTCGCAGGAGTACTTCGAGAACCCGTTCGACATCTACCGCCGCATGCGGGACGAGGCGCCGATCTACTACGACGCCAAAGAGGACTTCTACGCGATCTCGCGCCACGAGGACGTCGCGGCGGCACTGAAGGACCACGACAGCTTCTCGTCGTCCCGGGGTTGCGATCTGGCCATGGTCAAGGGCGAGGAGCCGCCGCAGAAGTCGATCATCTTCATGGATCCACCTGAGCATCGGCACATGCGCAGCTTGCTGAACAAGGCGTTCACGCCGCGCGCGGTGCAGTCGCAAAGGGACGTGGTCATCGAACTGATCGACAAGTATCTCGCCGAGGCCAACCCGGACGCGTTCGACGTCGTCCAGGATTTCTCCGGGCCCTTCCCGGTCGAGGTCATCACCCGGATGGCCGGGGTGCCCGAGGAGTACCGCCAGCAGGTTCGGCACTGGATCGACACCAGCCTGAGCCGGGAACCCGGGCAGATCGAGTACAGCGAGGCCGGCATGCAGGCCAATATCGACACCGCGATGTACTACTACGGCCTGGTGCAGGAGCGGCGCGAGAATCCGCAGGATGACATGATCAGCCGCCTGATCGCCGCGGAGATCCCCGACGACGACGGCAACCTGCGCCGCCTCGACGATATCGAGATCTGCGGTTTCGCAACGCTTCTCGGCGGTGCGGGCGCGGAGACCGTGACCAAGCTGATGGGGACCGCGGCGGTCAACTTCGCCCGCTTCCCCGAGCAGTGGCAGAAGCTGCTCGACGACCGGGACAAGGTCGCCGCGGCGGTCGAGGAACTGTTGCGCTACGAGGGCCCGGTGCAGTACAACGTGCGCTACACCCTGCGGGAGGCGACGCTGCCCAGCGGGACCATTCCGGCCGGCAAGCCGGTGTTCCTCCTGTTGGCGTCGGCCAACCGGGACTCGGCGGCCTTCACCGACGCCGAAACCTTCGACATCGACCGCGACCGCACTGAGGCGCAGAACCTCGGCCTCGGCTATGGCATCCACAGCTGCCTTGGCGCCGCCCTTGCCCGCATGGAGAGTGCCATCGCACTGGAGAAATTGCTCGACTTCATGCCGCGCTACGAAGTGCAGTGGAACGGCTTGCGCCGCGTCCACATGCAGAATGTCGCGGGTTTCTCGCACGTTCCGGTTAAGGTGCTGCGATGAAGATCGAAGTGGACTTCGGCCTGTGCGAGGCCAACGCGATCTGTGTGGGGATCATCCCCGAGGTGTTCGATCTCGACGATCAGGACTACCTGCACGTCCTCAATGACGACGTGACGCCGGAGAATGAGGAACAGATCCGCGAAGCGGTGCGCCAGTGCCCGCGGCAGGCCATCTCTATCAAGGAATAGCGCTCGACGGACGGCGTCGGCCGGTAAGCTTCGCCACGATATCAAGTAGTTGATACTTGCGTCGTGGGAGGGCCACCCGGATGACGACACTGCTCGAACACGAACCCAACTTCGCCCAGCCGTGGGCGCCGCATCGCAAGCGGATCTACCTCGGCACCGCATTGTTCACCGCCACCATGTTCGTGTTCATGACGATCGGCGTGAGCGTCGGTTTCATCGCGCCGACGTTCACCGCCGATGTGATCGCGAATCTGGCCTTCGGCATCCCGGTGATTCTGCTTCCGTTCGTCATCGGATGGGATGCGCCGGGCGAGAGGCGAACTCGGCTGGACAAGTCCGCCGAGCTGACGCTGTTCTATCTGCCCTACACCGCGGGCAGCCAGATCGGCTACGAGCTGGTGTTCCTGATCGGCCATCCGCTCGGATTATGGGCGCCGACAACCGATCCCGGCTGGAAGTGGCTGTGGTGGCAGTACGGGCTGGCCGACACCCGTTACGTCAGCGGCAATCCGTGGACGTTCGCACTCGAAGTCGTCGGGGTCGTCACCGGGGTGACCGTGTTCGTCACCTGGGCGCGATTGATCCGGCCCAGTCTCGCACTGGAATCCCGGATTCGGTGCCTGTGGGTGGCCTTCGTGGGAGTGGCCGTCCTGATGAGTAGTACCGCCGTGTATTTCCTCGCGGAGGTGGGCGCCGGATTCGCCGATATCGGTCAGGGCGCCTTCGGCCTCGGGTTCAAGTTCATCGGCGAGAACGTGCCGTTCATCGTGCTGCCGCCGCTGGTCCTCTACGCGATCTATCTGCAGGTCGACTACCTCACCCGCAAGGCCGCACGAGCCGGGACGGTCGAGGTCAGCTAGCCGGAATCAGGTCGGCGCCGATCGGCGGACAGCTCATCGCGCCGCTTCGGAAGGTCTCCGTCGGCGCCACCAAGATATCGCTGACTGCCGCAGCCGCCAGCGCCTGCGCCTTGAACACGCGCGCCGCCGAACTCAGCCGGTGCTCAACCGAATCCACATTGCGGTCGAGTTCGACCGGCCGCGCCTCGCCCCACAGCGCCACCTCGGTCATGCCGTAATCCAGCGCCCGCAGCACACCCTCACGGACCCGGGCGTCGGTGTCGACGAGGTCGGCGGCCACCGCGAGTGCCTGCGGGTGCGGCTGATCGTCGCCGGCCGCGAGCACGGATTCGAAGTCGACGGTCTGAGCCCCGAGGATCGACAGCGGGCGGGTGTCACCGGGTTGGGCGAGCAGGACGTTGACGTCCCAACCGGCCATCACCCGGTCGAAGATCCAGCCGCCGGCATGCTGCACCGCCTCGGCGACGCTGGGTGCGACGATATCCAGCCGGTACCTCATGATGCGGCGGCCGGTTTCAGCTGGCTCGCCAGCGACCTGGAGTATTCCCTGAACACTTGAGTCAGCGGTATCGACGGGTCGAGTAGCCATGAGGTCTCCATTCCGTTCACAAATGCCAGGATTTCCACGGCCTTGCGGGCCGCGTTCACGTCTGTTCGATAGCGGCCCTCGGCCTGGCCGCTGCGGATGCGCTCCGCGATGATGTCGACCGCCTGCCGGTAGCGGTCGACCAGGCGATCGTGCAGGGGTGCGTCCGGTGCGATGTTCTCCACCATCAACACCGCGAACGTCCCGACGAGCTGCGGTGACCGGTCAAACCGGTCAGCGGCATTGGCGATGCCCTCCACGAGGTCGCCCGTCCGGTAGTCGGCGTGCTCACTGTCGTCGGCGTCGCGGGCGTCGAGCACCGCGTGCAGCAGCTGTTCCTTGGATTCGAAGTGGTGCAGCAGCCCGGCAGCGGTGACGCCGGCCTCCCTGGCGATCTGAGCCAGGGTGGTGTTGCGCCAGCCGTTGCGCGCCAGCAGCCGCTGCGCGACGTCGAGTATGCGCTGCTTACGGTCCTCACCCTTGGCGAGAAGGGTTGCGTACGGACGGCGATGAGCGCTTGCGCGAAGAGCCGACGTCTCGGATGCCGTCACCGAACTCCCTTCCCCAGACCAACCTAGTGAACACACAGTAGGTTGGTTTGGGCTGATGTGACAAGGGTCTCAGCGAAAAAGTTTTGGGTAAGCCGCTCGCTTAGCCCGAGATCGACGTCAGGGCTGCGAAGTGGTCCCGGCGAGCTGCCATGATGTCGATCTCACGGGCTACAAGCCCAGCGATTTCGCGATGATCACCTTCATCACCTCGCTGGTGCCGGCGTAGATCCGAGCCACCCGCGCATCGGTGTAGAGCCGGGCGATCGGATACTCCATCATGTAGCCGTAGCCACCGAACAGCTGCAGGCAGCGGTCGATCACCCGTTGCTGCACCTCGGTGCAGAACAGTTTGACCCGTGCGGCGTCGGCACCACTGAGGTCGCCCTCGACATGCAGCGCCACCGCCCGGTCGAGCATCGCCTGGGCGGCCTCCACCTCCGTCGAGCAGGCGGCGAGTTCGAACTTGGTGTTTTGAAAGGACGAGACCGAGGCGCCAAATATCTTGCGGCTCTGGGTGTATTCGATCGCGGCGGCGATCGCTGAGCGGGCTTGGGCCACCGATCCGACCGCCACGGTGAGCCGCTCCTGCGCCAGGTTGTGTCCCAGGTAGCTGAAGGCCTGGCCCACCTCCCCCAGCACGTTGGCGGCGGGCACCCGCACGTCGACGAACGACAGCTCCGCGGTGTCCTGCACCTTGCAGCCCATCTTCTCCAGTTCGCGCCCGCGGGTGAAGCCCGCCATCCCGTCCTCGACGACCAGCAGCGTCAGCCCGGCGCGACGGTTGTCCGGATCGGTGGAGGTGCGAGCCACCACGACCACCAGATCCGCCTGCATACCACCGGTGATGAACGTCTTCGCGCCGTTGACGATGTAGTCGTCACCGTCACGCACCGCCGTCGTGCGGACCCCGGCCAGGTCCGACCCGGTGCCCGGTTCGGTCATCGCAACCGCGGTGAGCAGCGTGCCCGCGGCAAGCCCGGGAAACCACCGGGCGCGCTGCTCTTCGTTCGCGTAGTGCAGGAAGTACGGCAGGATCACCTCGAGCTGGGTGCGCACCGTCGACAGCGTCACCAGGGCGCGCGCCGCTTCCTCCTGCAGCACGACGTTGTAGCGGTAGTCGTCCTGCCCCCCGCCGCCATACTCCTCGGGCAGCGTGATACCCATGATCCCGGTCTCGCCGAGCTTGGCGAATGTCTCGCGCGGCATCCGACCCGCCTTCTCCCACTGCGGGTATGCGGGCACGACCTCCTTCTCGATGAAGTCTCGAGCGAGTTCGCGAAAGGCCTCGTGGTCTTCGGTGAACAGATCGCGGCGCATCAGGCCCCCGTCAGTTGATCAGCTCGACGACGGTGGCGTTGGCGGTGCCGCCGCCTTCACACATCGTCTGCAGTCCGTAGCGAATTCCGTTGTCGCGCATGTGGTACAGCATCCGCGTCATGAGCACTGCGCCCGAGCCGCCGAGCGGGTGGCCCAGCGCGATGGCCCCGCCCAGCGGGTTGACCCGCTCGGCCGCAGCTTTGGTGTCGGCTGCCCACGCCAGCGGCACCGGCGCGAACGCCTCGTTGACCTCGAACACCCCGATATCGTCGATGCCCAGGCCGGTCTTGCCCAGCACCTTCTGCGTCGCCGGGATGGGACCGGTGAGCATCAGCACCGGGTTGGCGCCGGCGACCGCGCCCGCGACGTAACGGGCCAGCGGCCGCCAGCCAAGGGCTGCAGCACGTTCGGCGGTGGTGACCAGCAGAGCGGCCGCGCCGTCGGAGATCTGCGACGAGTTGCCGGCGTGGATGACACCGTCCTCGGTGAATGCCGGCTTGAGGCCGGCCAGTTTCTCGACGGTGGTCCCCCGGCGGATACCCTCGTCGGCGTCGACCACACCACCCTCGGTGGCCACCGGAACGATCTGGTCGGTGAAGGCTCCACGATCCTGTGCGGCGGCGGCGAGTTCGTGGCTGCGCGCCGAGAATTCGTCGAGCTCGGTGCGGGAGAGACCCCACTTCTGGGCGATCATCTCCGCCGAGATCCCTTGGTTGAACGAGAAGTCGTCGTAACGCTCGAGCACCTTCGGGCCGTACGGCATGCCGGTGGCGCGTGCCGAGCCGAGCGGAACGCGGCTCATCACCTCGACACCACCGGCGACGACCACGTCCTGCTGACCGGACATCACCGCCTGCGCCGCGAAATCAAGTGCCTGCTGGCTGGATCCGCAGGCGCGATTGACCGTGGTGCCCGGAATGGATTCCGGCCAGCCCGCCGCAAGGACGGCGAACCGGCCGATGTTGCTGGACTGGTCACCGACCTGGGACACGCAGCCCCACACCACGTCGTCGACCGTCGACGGGTCGAGTCCGGTGCGCTCGGCGAGCGCGTTCAGCACCAACCCCGACAGGTCGGCGGCGTGCATACCGGACAGTCCGCCGTTTCGCTTACCGACCGGAGTGCGGACCGCCTCGACGATCACCGTTTCGCGCATTACCGCTCCTGCTCGTTAGTTCTCACGAAATCTCACGCGACGACTCCCCGCTCGCGCAGGCGGCCGATCTCGTTGTCGGACAAGCCTAATTCGGCCAAAAGCGCATCGGTGTGCTCACCGAGGCCCGGCACCGGGCCCATCGGCTGCTCGTAATCGGAGATGATCGGCGGCGGCAGGATGGCCTCGATCGGCCCGGCCGTGGTCTGCACTGTCCGCCAGCGGTCGCGGTCCGACAACTGCGGGTGCGCAAGCACCTCACTGGGCAGATTGTAGCGGGCATTGCCGATGCCCGCGGTGTCGGCGGTCTTCTGGATGTGCGCGAGATCGTACTGGGCACACCACGTTTGGATGGCCTCATTGAGCACATCACGGTTGGCCACCCGATCGGAGTTGGTGGCGAACCGCGGGTCGTCGGCCAGGTCCGGCCGCTCGATGATTTCGCGGGCCAGCCGCTGCCACTCCCGGTCATTGGTGGTGCCCAGCACGACCGTCTGGTTGTCCGAGGTTTGGAAGGAGCCGTACGGCGCGACCGCCGGGGAGTTCATCCCCAAGGGCTGCTGGTCGATTCCCGAGTGCTGTGCGTACGTCAGCGGATAACCCATCAAGTCCATCATCGTGTCGAACAGGCTCACGGTGACCGTCGCACCCCGGCGCTCCCGCTGGCCACGGGAGATCAGCATGGCCATGATCGACAACGCCGAGTACAGCCCGGTGGAGATGTCGGCGATCGGCGGGCCGGGTTTGGCGGGCATGCCGGGATAGCCGGTCACCGCACATGATCCGGACTCGGACTGCGCCAGCAGGTCGTAGGCGCGCTTGTTCGACAGCGGCCCGCCGGCGCCGTATCCGTCGATCTCGACGGCGATAACGTCGGGATGCCGGTCGCGCAACTGGTCCGGTGAGATGCCGAGCCTGGCGGTGGAGCCCGGCGCCAGATTCGACACCAGCGCGTCGGCGCGGTCGAGCAACCGATGCAGGATCTCGAGACCCTCGGCCGACTTGAGGTCCAGTGCGATGGATTCCTTGTTGCGATTGGCCCAAACAAAGTGCGCCGCAAGGCCACCGGGACCATTGACGACGTCGTCGTAGTGCCGGGCGAAGTCCCCGCCGGCCGGGTTCTCGACCTTGATCACGCGAGCGCCGAAATCAGCCAGAACGCGTGAGCACATCGGCGCCGCCACCGCCTGCTCCAGGGCCACGACAGTGATACCGGCGAGCGGGGCTGCCGGTCCTTGCGCAGAAGTCATCAGATCACCATACGGTCGGCCGAGAGGCTGACCACTAGTAGCTCTTGGGCAGGCCGAGGACGTTGGCGGCGAGGAAGTTGAGGATCATCTCCTGACTGACGGGGGCGATCTTCATCAGGCGCGCTTCGCGGAAGAACCGGGAGATGTTGTACTCCTCGGAGTAGCCCATGCCGCCGTGAGTCTGCAACGCACGGTCGGCCGCGGCGAACCCGGCATCTGCGCACAGGTATTTGGCCATATTGGCTTCCCGGCCGCAGGGCTTTCCGTTGTCGTAGAGCCAGGTCGCCTTGCGCAGGATCAGCTCGGCGGCGTCCAGGCGCGCCAGCGAGTCGGCCAGCGGGAACTGGATGCCCTGGTTCATCCCGATCGGCCGGTCGAACACCACGCGCTCGTTGGCGTATTTCACCGCCCGGTCCAGCGCCACCCGCCCGATGCCGAGCGCCTCGGCGGCGATGAGCATTCGCTCCGGGTTCAGCCCGTGCAGGATGTAGGAGAAGCCCTTCCCCTCTTCGCCGATCCGGTCGGCGACCGGGACCCGCAGATCGTCGATGAACACCTCGTTGGAGCTGACGGCGTTGCGTCCCATCTTCTTGATGGGCCGGATGTCGACGTGATCCCGGTCGATATCGGTGAGGAACAGCGACATGCCGTCGGTCGGCTTGCCCCCGCGCTTTTCCACGTCCTCGCGACTCTCGGTCCGGGTCAGTAGCAGGATCTTCTCGGATTCCAGCGCCTTGGATATCCACACCTTGCGGCCGTTGACGACATAATGGTCGCCGTCGCGCTTGGCGAACGTCGTGATGCGCGAAGTATCCAGTCCGGCACCGGGTTCGGTGACGCCGAAGCAGACGTGCAGGTCGCCGTTGACGATCCGCGGCAGCGTCGCGGCCTTCATCTCGTCGGAGCCGAACACCACCACCGGCTGCATACCGAAGATGGACATGTGGATCGCGCTGGCGGCGTTCATGGCGCCGCCGGAACGGGCGACCTCCTCTGCCAGCAGCGTGGCCTCGGTAATGCCCAGCCCATGGCCGCCGTACTCCTCCGGGATGGTCATCCCCAGCCAGCCGCCCTTGGCGATGGCGTCGTAGAACGCTATTGGGAACTCGTGCCCCTGGTCCTTCTCCATCCAGTAGTGGTCATCGAAGCGTGATGCCAGCTCTCGCACCGACTTACGGATCAGCTCCTGATCTTCGGTCAGCTCGAAGCTCATACCTGAAGACACACCCACTCCTCTACTCAGTAGACGGCACGCAGCCGAACGCACCGGTGCGATCGGCCTGCGCACCGGCGCCCTGTCGCTGTCACGGACTTGTTCAGTCCTTGTTGCCGCTCAGCTCCTTGGCACTCGCCGCGAAGTCGGCGAAGTTGGCGCCGGTCTTCTCCTTCTTCGACAGCGCCTGGATGGAGACATCATGTCCCTCAGCGGATTTGCGCAGAGCGCCGATCGTTGCCTGCTCCTTGGAGATATGCGTGAACGGGTCCCAGTGGTACCAGCGCATCGC
>FLQS01000047.1 GCA_900078375.1 uncultured Mycobacterium sp.
GAATACCTGATTCCGTGATGATCATCCTCGGGAAGGTGCGCTCATTTTCACGCCCCCACGCCGAGGCTCATCCACAGGTTCTGATCATTCCTCCGCGCGCCGCACTTGGAGGTCGTCGTCATGTCACCACGCCACGCCGTACCTAGGTCCGTGGTCCGTACCCCGAGGCCGGCGTGTTCGTTGTGGACCCCGGAGGCCAGGACGAGAGTAGATCGCGGAACGGTGGCGGGGGACAGCGCGAGGCGCGGTGTCCATCCGGCTGATGTCAGCGGGGCTGCGACATCGGCGATCGCTGCAGCAGCGGTGGCGCCGACCTCGGTGAGGTTCAGCTGGACCGAGGTCAGCCGTGGGTCCATCATGCCGTCGGCGCTGCCCGGCCTTGCATGCTGTGAAACCTTCGGCGATGGTCGGCCGATTGGCCCTCACCGACGTTGCGCAGGAAATCTCCCGCGACCGGCACGGTGAGCACATCTGAGCCTCACGACGAAGTGGGCGTGCGACAGCCCCGGCACGGCCGGCGTGAGCAGCGCGTCAGAACGCCGGGGGAGTGCACTCGCTAGGCCGAACACCGGTGGCACTGGCAACAGGTGGATCCCTCGCAGCAAAGGTCAGTGAGACCCCGATGGCTACATTGCACTGGAATTTTCTGCGGATTCACCGACCTGGGGTGCGTTTTCCAATTAACCGCGGTTAAGTGGCAAACGACAAGGCGTGGGCAAGAGCCGGACATGCGGTTCAGTGTGGTGCGTCCTTCGCGCGTGTCGCGGTCGCTGAAAACCCCAAAAACCTGCTGTGGCCACTATTCTCAACAGCGACCGATCCGAAGTACCCCGCAGTGCGGGGGAAGCACACGGAAGGCCATTCATGGCTATTCATGTTGTTTTGAACCAAAAAGGTGGCGTCGGCAAGAGCACGATCGCCGTCAATCTGGCCGCCGTCACCGCCGATGTCCTCAACGACGACGATCCTGAGGCGAGTTCCCCGGTGGCCGCCGTGTCCGTCGATCCACAAGGCTCGGCGGTGTGGTGGGCGGCCCGCATGAAAGATCTACCCTTCCATATTGTGCAGGCGCACGATGACCTCGAGGGCCTCGCCGGCATCAAGAACCTCCCCGGCATCAAACACGTGTACATCGATACCCCCGGCTGGATCGACCTCAGCGCCGGAGAGGATGGCGACGACCCGCTGGGGAGGGGCCCGTCGGCCGACGCGCTGCGCGCCGTCCTTGACGTCGCCGATCAGATCATCGTGCCCATCGAAACCGAACCGCTGAGCTTCGACCCCACTGCCCGCACGATCAACAAGGTCATTCGCCCGCGCGGCATTCCCTACCTTGTTGTCATCAACAACTGGGACCCGCGCGACGGGCACGGCGACCTACGGGAGACCCAAGAGTTCGTCAAGGCCAATGGTTGGCCTCTGGCTAAAACCGTCATTCGGCATTACAAGCTGCACGCGCGGGCCAGTGCGGACGGGCAGGTGGTCACCGAATACCCGCTCAACCGGGTCGCTTTGCAGGCTCGCGAAGACTTCTACCGATTCGCGCTCGAGCTCAACATCGGGGGAGGGCGCTGACATGAGCCGTGGACAACGCACCAGCCTCGCCGACCTCGCCAGCGCTGTCGGAGACCACTCGCCGGTCGAGAAGATCACCACACCGACACCCGCGCCGCGCACGGTTGCGCTGCGCGATCTGACTCCCAACCCGCGTAACCCGCGCGATGACCTCGGTGATCTAAAGGATCTCGAGTCCATCGCCGACCTGCAGCTGCAGGCGGCCACCGTCGTAACCCGGACCGCCTACCTGGCGCTGTACCCCGATGATGCGATCGACACCCGGTATGTGGTCATCAACGGTTGCCGCCGACTCGCCGCCGCCCACCGATACGGGCGCACCGACCTTGCCATCGTCGTCAACGACGAGATCGCCCGCGATCGCATCACTCTGATCTCGGCGGCCATCGCAGAAAACGTCGACCGCCAAGACCTCGATGTCATCGAAGAAGCCAAGGCGGTGGAATCTCTTGTCGTCGAATGTGGTCGAGCCGATATCGCCGCCCAGCGGCTGCACAAGACCGGCGCTTGGGTATCTCAACGCAGAGCGCTGCTGCAGCTCGCGCCAGAACTTCAGACCGCGCTGCGCCGCGGCGAGCTCGCCATCCGCGAAGCCCGCACGTTGGCGCGAGTCCCGCACTGGGAACAGGTGGCGCGGTGGAACGCGGCGCTGGACAAGGCGAAAGCCAAAGAAGAATCGGCCGACCACCCATCGCGGGAGCGGAGGCCCCCGGCACAGACGCGTGCCGTAGCCGCCGCCCTGGGCAAGTTCGACACCAATCCCGCCTTATTGGCCGGTGCCCTCCGCGAGTTCCTCGGAGCCGACCGGCTCAAGACACTCGTGGAGCTGCTCGAGCGCGATTAGCGGCCAGATGCTGGCTACAGTTCACCACCCTTGGCAATGTCGGTAGTCGCAACACATCCAACACACCCGGATGAGAATCCGTCGGCAACCACACTTCAAGTGGGGATTTCGTCCATCCTCGAAGGGCGTGCAACATCACCGGGGTTCGGCGCGGCGCCCACATAGGGACGGTCATAGTCACTTTGTCAGGATCGTCGGGCGGAAAGGCCCTGTCCCCGTTGGGATTCAGCGGCTGAGAGGTTGGCGTCGCGTGCGATACGCAAAGCTCAGGCCTCGGTCTGGACGAGATAGGGAATTGCGCCAGCCAGGCCCACCGTTTGATGAGGGTGCACGCGCCACGCGCAGCGCCCGGATACGACGTCGCGGGTACGGGCGACCTGGCCGGAGGCGGCCCTGGTGCGCCGGGGAAGCCGCAGTGCCTCGCTGTCCTAGCCGGCACTTGGTCGCAGGGGAGTGTTTCCGCGGTGTACCGCGGTAACCCGGGGAACTCAGCTTGCTCGCCGGTGCCGCGCTCCGGTGGAGGCGTGGAGTTGGCCGCCGGGATCCAGGATGGCCCAACCCGATTGGCGCCAGTAGAACGGCGCGGTGAGCGCCTCGGTGGGGGAGTGCAGCCGGTATCCGAGTTCGCGCACGGCGATGCGAGCGGGTTGTTCCAGCCGCGACTGACACGGGGTGCACGCCAGAAAGCCGTGGGCCGCCGTGGGCAAGTCTGGCTCGGGGAAGCCGGTGATGCGGCTGAGGAGGACATCGCCGCTGTAGCGGCAGCCGTCGAGCATGACTTCGCAGTGCCCACTGGAGCGTGCGGCAATCAACGCATGCGGTGACGCGGATGCGTAACGCCGTTGTGGCGCAACCTTATCCGCCATGCTGTTGGGCCGGTGGAGCACTACGGGAGTCAGCGGGGCGGCAGCCACGCTCCGCAAGTAGCCGATCGCGTCGCGATGCTGACCATCAATCCACACCCCGGCCCACATTCCCCAACACGCCCTGGTGCGCAACGCTTCTCGGGCGCACCAGCCGCGCACCGGGCAAGCCAGACAGCCGCGTAGCGCGACGCTGCGGTCCTCGCGGTCGAACCACCGGTCGGGCTCGGCGTGGCACGGCGGGCAAGGCGACACCCGCGGGCTCGAGCCCAGCGTGCGGCTCATCGCTGGGCTCCGCCCCCGCGGCGCCGGCGGCGCGCCGCGATCTCGTTGAGCGCATGACGGGCCGCGGCATGGCCGGAACCGCCCAACGCCGCACGGCCCGACTCGCGTGCTTGGTCAGCGATTTCGCGCTCCTCGAACTGGCGCTGCACCCGCTGCCGCGCGGCCGCGAGCTCGGCCTGCTCGCGCGCGATGTCCAGCGCGGCCGGACGTTCCTCGAGGTTGCCGTGCGTCGCGAGGATCTTGCCGAGCAGCCCGATCGGCTTGTGGGGGCTGTCCGGAAGCCAGTGTCCGGTACCCCTCCAGTCGGTAATCAGCTGGTTGAGGTCCCGTGGCGTCCACCCGTGCCGGGCGGGACCGGCCAGAATCGCCGCCCACGGCGCTCCTGTGCGGTAGCGCCGGGCCCACGGGGGACTTTGCTGGTCACCCACCCAGGCGTTTGCCAGCGCCAGGCCCTGTTTGTCGAGGCTTCGGCGCCGCGGAGCGGCGCTGCGACCAGCGCCTTGGCGCTGGCCGTTGGTAGTGAGTGATTCCTTAGATGAGGTTTTATGAACTAAAAGAGACCCTCCGGGATGGGGTGACAGCGTTCGAAACCGGTTGTCGTGCAAAGCCCATACCGATGCCCAGCCACGACCTCCATCACCGACGCGCCAGCTGGCGAACCGCTCGGCCCGGGTGCGCTGCCGGCCGCGCATCACCTCAGTGGCCACGCCCAACAGCCGAAGCGTCGTGGACGCCCGCTGCACCGTCCGCACCGACAGCCCGGTCATCTCGGCCAGCCGGGCGTTGGTGGGCCGGCAGTCCCGTCCGGTGCGGTGGTCGGCGAAGGACGCGCGGGCTTCGGCGACAGCGACTAACGTCTTGAGGCTCACCGGATTTCCGGGCATGACCGGCCGTACGTGCGTGTCGTAGCGGTCCTTGTAGGCGTTGGGGACTGTGGTGTGCGCCCATTGACGAGCCCGACCGCTCCAGCAGGGGATCGCCGCCCATGGGACATCGATCTCGAGCGCAATGCGGGGGACGTGGTCGATGCAGTGACCGCCAGCGCGCACGATCCATTGGGGTGCGGTGTGGGCGACCCCGCGGCGCGGCCGCGCCTTGGTGCATCCGTGGTAGGGGCGAAGGGCATGGTTGTGCTGGCCACGGCGCGACGCCAGGTCTAGACCGACCGATGTGTGTGCGCTACCGTGGAATGCGTCTTTCATGACGAATCCCTTTGGAGTGGGGCGAGCGCGAAAGCCACTGATTCGGGCGGCAACCCGAATCAACGACCCTCGGCCGTCATGGCCGGGGGTTTCGCGTTTACCGGGGCTCTCGCAAGACCTATGAAGTTATGCCGCAGCTGGCGGCAACCAGCCCGGAGACGTTGTGGCCAAGCCCCTTTCGCGTCGATCCGGACGGATATCCGTCCGGATAGTGGTGACGGATATCCGTCGTCTTCAAGCGAGGTGGCGGCTATCCGTCCGGCCCGGAGGGCCCCGCCCGTCTGTGTCAGACTGACGGATATCCGTCCTGCCGGTCGTGACGGATATCCGTCACCTCATGGTGAGGATGCCCTAGTTCGGCCCCAATTCGGGGTGTGACACGCCGCAACATTGTTCACATCTGTCACGGCAGTGTCAGGCTCCCGTTGCCGTCCTGGTGTTGGACCCGGTGAGTCCCTCGCCATGACCTTCACCGTAGGGGACTGCTGCTGCGCAGTGCCGCACCGAAATTCGACAATTTTTGGCGCGTCTCGGCCGTAGTCGAGCGCCGGTGGGCGTGCCTATGGTGACCTGGCCGGGCCGGATGCCCGGACCAACGTGGCGGAGGGCGGCAGGTGAGCGTCGGAGTCCCTGGGTTTATCGAAACGTTGTCGAGGATGCGGTGCACAACGTGATGGAGGTGGTGGCTTCCGCGGGAACGTTGTTCGCCGGCCATCATCCGGCGAGTCCGTCCCACACCGACCCGCCGGTGGGGCCCGGTGCGTCGGCACCGAGCCCCCCGCCGGCGCCGCCGGCGGGATCGGGGGGCTTGACTGACGGGGCGGGGGCTGCCGGGGAGACGTACCAGAGGCAGCGTTGCCACCGCTGCCGGCACCGACGACAAGCTGGCAGCGCAGCTCAAGCAGATCTTCGCCGCCAGTCAGGCAGCGCGGGACAAGGTGTCGGCCATTCTGGCGGAGATTTCGGCCAAACATCGCGAGCTCGGTTCCGGCCCGGCGGATCCCGCGGCCCTGACGGCCTTTCAACGCTTTGTCGATCAGATCTGTTTGGGGCGTCGCGAAGGCGCGATGCTTGGCTGTTGGATAGAAGGCGAGACACAGGCTTTCGCAGCCACGGCCCGGCCGCACGGCGGAAGTGCCGGTTCCCCCGCGTGAACGCCTGTGATGACAGCACCTCGCCCTGAAGGTAGTGAGACCCATGACCGCAGTCGACGAATTGATCACGCTCACCGAAGGCGATCGCAATGACGCCACCGGCGGGCAGCTCCCCGACGATGTTCACACCTGGTTCGACACGGGCGAGCCAACCACCGGCACTGCAGAGGTACCAGCGCTGGTGCGGGCGAGTCGAGCCTTGGCTGTGGCGATCACCGCGGCGATCGCCGTCTCCAGCTTCATTCTGTCGTTCGCCGCACTAAGTGATCTCGCGCGCCGCACGGGCAGCTGGACGGGCTGGCTTCCGTATCTGTGGCCCGGAATCGTCGATGGCGCAATCGTTTTGGCGACGATGGGCATCCTGGCCACCGCCGCGTACCCGGATCAGCGCAAGAACAGGCAGTTCTTCTGGGCCATGCTCGGCGGGGGAGCGCTGGTCAGCGTCGGCGGCAACGCCTTGCACGCCGTCTTGCCGGCCACAGCGCCGCTGCCGACCGCCCTGGCGTTCGCCGTGGCATGTGTGCCACCGGCCGGGATTTTGGGGAGCACGCACGCGGTCCAAATATTGTGGCGCTTCAACCCTTCCCGTGAAATGGCCTCCTCACAGCCGCGTCGCACCGTTGAGGTGCCAGTGCCGGCCGATCATGACCGGGGCCAGCGGTGGCTGGAGTTGGCCCGTGAGATCCACACCCGCGGCCGATTGACCAATCACTCCGAAACCACGCTGAGCCAGGCGCTGTGGCGGCTGTTCGAGGTGCGCCCACAAATGTCGCTGCGCGCCATCGGGGAGGAGGTCGGTGTCGGCCACCACGATGTCATCGCTCGTATCCGCCAGACCGCCACTGAGGTGGTGCGCGAGCGTCCTGAATTAGTTCCTATGCCCGTAGCTATCGAGGGTCAGCCGGGCTTAGCGTCTTAGACAGCAGCGAGGTGGTGAACAGAGAGGACGTCCGCTCGTGACTTTCGGTCTTCCGAGTCTTCCCAACATTGTGCAGGACGTGCTCGAACCCGCCGTCGAGAACGCGGTGAAGGTGGTGACCGCGGTGGGCCGCGTGTTCGCCGACGACCATCCGCCGTCACAGACTCCGTTGCAGCGCACCAACACTGCGCTCTACGGGCCGGGCGGGCCGGGGCCGGCGGCACCCCCGCCGGCGCCGGCCCCGCCAGCCGATAGCGCGGGCGGATTGAACGATGGTGCGACCAATGCCGGCGATCAGTACAACAAACATGTCGACGGCGCTGCGCTGACCGATGACAAGCTGGCCACCCTGCTCAAGCAGATCTTCGAGTCCAATCAGGCGGCCCGCGACAAGGTCAACGCCATCCTTGCCGACATCCAGGCCAAGTCCAAGCAGATCGCACCAGTGATGGGTGACCCGGCCTCGGTGATGGCGTTCCAGAAGTACATGGATCAGAAGTTCGGTGAGATCCAAAAGTTGCTCAGTGATTCGCAGGTCGACGCCAAGACCCAGGCGGCCATCATGGATGCGCTGGGCCAGGAGTACCGGACCAACGGGCCGAAGTCCGGTGAGGGAGAAGACAAGGGGTCGGCTGGCGGTGAGGGCGGATCCGGTGGCGACTCCTCGGGCGGTGGCGGTGATGCTGCCCCGCCGGCCGACGCCGGGGCCGGGGCGGGTGCGCCCCCGGCTGATCCCGGTGCCGGCGCCGATCCTCTAAACGATCCGCTGGCGGGCATGGGCCCGATGGGTATGGGGGGCATGGGCATGGACCCGATGTCCTCGCTGGCCGGGCTGGGCTCAGCGCTGCCGGGCATGCTCGGCGGCCTGGGCGGCGGTGGCGGTTCGCCGCTGGATTCGGTGGGGAGCGCTTTGGGCGGGTTGGGTTCGGCGCTACCGGGTCTGGCCTCGCAGTTCTCCGATAAGAACGGTCAGGACCCAGCCAGCACGGACGATAAGTTCTCCGACACCAAGGGTGACGGAAAAGCTGACAAGCCTGAAGACGCCTTCAAAGACGACCAGGGAAAAACTGATGACCCACCGGCCGATAAGGGCACGCAGGACGCCAAGGGCCCCGCTGACCCGAACACGGTGCAGCCGGCGGCCAATACCCCGGCGGCGGCCGCACCGGCGGCGGCACCGGCGGCCGATCCGCAGCGCACCGTGTCTTTGCCCGATGGAACCTCGGTGACAGCCACCGACGCGCAGCGCGCGGGCGCAATGAAGGCCGTACTCGCCGGTTCATCGGTGAGCGCTGCCTATGGCGATCAGATCCCGCCGGCGGGCTCTCCGGTGATGAGTCCGGTCGACCGCAACAGTCTGCGACCCGGCGACTATGCCCAGTTCGAGGCGAAATCCGCGGTGATGTACATGGGCAATGGCAAAATCTGGCTAGATGGCCAGCTCAAACCCGTCTCGGCGCTGCCCAGCTCGTCGGACTTCTTAGGCTGGACCGGACCGCCGGCAGCTGGGGGCGGGACGCAGGCGACGGCGCCAGCAACCGGCACACCGGCATCAGCTTCGGTTACCACGGCGCCGCCGACCGGTAACCCCACGGCATAGGGGAGCCCGCAGGATGCAGTCAGAAGCCGAGACGCAGGAACGAACCTACGTCGAGACATCGCGCACCGGGGCGCTGCTGGTGGAGCTGGACGGCACCGGTGGTGTCGTACGGGTGCAGCTCGAGCCGGAGGTCAACGCCACCTGGTCGGCAGAGACCCTGTCGGAGCGTCTGATGCACCTGCACCGGCTGGCGCTGATGCGGGCCCGCTTCGCCCAGCGCCAACGTATGAACGAACTCGGTGCCGATATGCCACCGGACGACACCTATCCCAGTGAGTCCGAGATCGCCGCCTACCGCGCCCGATATGGGGATTTTTGAGGCCGCGCTAACCCCCGAGCACCGGGGTTACGCTGGGAAAACGACGCAACGACGGAAAGGACGAAACTATGGCCAACCAGTTGAGGGTGGATTTCGACGCCTGGGAGGACCACGCCTCCTGGTGGGATAACGAGAGCGCGGAGGCAGCTCGACGCATGGCCACCGACCCGGACACCCTCGAGTCCGCCCGGCATGCCTTCGGCAAGATCGGCTCGTCGACGGTCGGGCAGGCCTACGCCGACGCCTTGGCCGCTCGTCACGACCTAGGACAGCGCCTGGCCGCCAACGCTCAGGCCGTGGCCAACCATATCCGCCGCAATCTGCAGACCTACGCCGATCAAGAGCACGAGAACCAGCAGACGCTGCGGACGTAGATCAAGGTTGCTTCATGGCCAGTAGCGCAAATCTCTTCATCGACCCCGACGGTGTGCGCGCCGCCGGGGCTGGCCTGTCGGGGGCCAGCTCCGAGGCGGCGGCACCAGCGCCGGCAGTTACGCCCTGCGCGGCAGACTCGACCTCGGTGAAGATCGCCTACGCGCTATCGGCGTCGATCAGTGAGCTGGTCAACGCCACCATGGCGGTCAATCACAAAACCGCCGAGGCCAGCTCACTGATGACCAGCAGCGCCACCACCTACGAAGACCAGGAACAGGCCAACGCCGCGTCCCTTGCCGCCGGCTCCCGGGGCCGCGCTCCTTCCGTCCCAGTCGGTGCTACCCCATCCATCGCCGCTCCACCGCTCGTAGCGCCCCCGATACCGACACCGGGTGTGCAGCCAACGTCCGGCAAGGACATCGCCGCACTCATGCACGGCGGGCCGGGGCCCGAAGCTCTGGAGACCGCCGCGCAGGCGTTGAACGCTCATGCTTCTCAACTGGATTCGGCCGCACAGTCGGTGCGCTCGGCAAGATGGACCAGCGAGCAAAACTGGGACTCCGCGGCCGCCGACCAAGCCGGCACACACCTGGCCGCGCTGGAGTCGGCCTACACCCGCCACGCCGATCAATCGCGCACACTGTCACGCGATGCGACCGGGCAGGCCAACAACTTTCGACAGGCCCGCGCCAACATCCCCACCCCGCAACACTTCACCGAACTGGAGCAGCGTCTACGGGCGGCGGCAGCGGCCAACGCCAACAGTGGAGGCCGCTACACCGCCACGGTCACCAAGCTGCAGACCGACTTGGCTGCGGCCCACCAACAAGCGGTCAGCAGCTACAGCACCTACACCGCAGGTGGGCAACTGCAAGCCAAGCCCCTGGAGCCGAGCGTCGCAGCCACTACGGCAGCTGGGTTGCCGGGGCGGGGGCAACCAGGTGCGACGCCGGGGACCGAGGACGGGTCGCTGCCCGCTACCGGTGATGCTGCGGACGGCACGGGTCCGGCCGGCAACGCCTTGGGTGACCCCACCGGCGGCGGCGCGGAGCTGATGCAGACGCTGTTGCCGACGGTGCTCGGCGTGGTGGCCGGCGCGGCCGGCGGACTGCTCGGGGCGCTCAGTGGCGTTGCGGACAAAGTTCAGCAGACCGGTTCCCAGCTCGTCGGCGGCCTGGCCCAGGGGGGCGCCTCGGCGCTGCAAGGACTCGCTGGCGGCCAACCTGGTGGGTCTGACCCGTCGTTAGGGGAGGGCGGTGGTCCCGGCGATCCCGGGCTGGGCGATGGCGGCGGCGGTGGCTCCGAGCCTGGGGATACAGAGCCTGCGTCGGCCGGTGACGGGGGCCTTGCGGCCGCGCCGGCGTCAGCAGCTGCCGCGCCAGCAGTGGCCCCGGCGCCCACCGTGGGAACGGGCGCCCCGACAGTGAGTAGCACCGGCGGCGGTGCGGGGATGGGCGCACCGATGGGTGGCATGATGCCGCCGATGATGGGTGGGCCCGGCCGCGGCGGTGGGGGCAGCGAGGATGACAAGCGGCTCTATGAAGAGAAGCGGCTGCGTCTGACGACCCCACCGAATGCCGAACCGGTCAAAGGCAGGGTTGAAGCGCGCGAATCCCGTTCTGAGAGAAGAGATAAGCAGACATGACGCTGACCGACGATCAGTACGTCGCCCAGGCCGAGGCCGCCCTGGCGCACATGCGCGCCCGCAACAAGGCGTTCCTCGACGCCGCGGAGGGGATCAACATCCCGTGGCTGCACGATGACGTGCGAGCCCGCTTCGACAGTAACGGCGACCTCGTCGATCTCGACATCGCGCCCGAGGCAATGAGCACCTACACCAACGTTGAGCTCGAAGAACTCATCACCGCGGTGCTGCGTGAAACCCGCAAGCAGCTCACCGAGCACATGCACGGCTTGTTCGTGACCTACCTGGTTCCCACCGATCCCCGGTTCGACCCTGACATCACCGGTGAGCGCTACATCGCGCCGCCGCCACCGGATGCCTGACGACGCTCATCGGCGCAAGCCGGTGCGGGATAGTCCAGCGGGCATGACGCACTCTACAACTGACATCCAGTTCGGGTGGCTCGGTGAAATAGCCTGATGCGTAACCCCATTCGCGCCAGTGGCAAGCGTGCGAAGCGCGCGCGGCAGACCGTTGGGACCCGGGGTCATCATCGCTGGCCTCGCAGGCGCGCAACGAGTTCGGCGCGGGCCGGGCGCTCGGCCTCCTCGGCGACCACATCCTTGCGTGCACCTCGCGCGGCGATCTCGGCCGCCACCTGCTGGGCAGCGCGATGCGCTGGCTTGCCCAGTCGGCTCTGGGCCGCACACCGCGCGATGCGTGCGGCTTCCATCTCGGCGCGGAACGGCCGGCGCTCGTCCTCGTGATGGCGCAGGCGCGCCCGCTCCATCGCCAGCTCCAGCGCCGCGGGCCGGTGGTCGATTGAGTTGTTGCGCGCAGGCCAGCCAATCGCCGAGCACACCTACCCGATCACCTTGCGGGGAAGGTGCTGGGCAGGCCGCGTCCGAGGAATCCCTCTCGGGCCTTTCCCGCGTCAGGCTGCGCTGCTGTGGACGTCGGCGCTGGTGCGGCGGCGGCGCACCGCCGAAGACGGCATGGCCGGGGCGGGCAGGCCGGGCAGCTCGATGTGGCGGCGACGCTCGAACTGCGCCAGCAGGTAGTCGTAGGCCGCGCCCAGAAGCTCGGGGTCGCTCTTGTCGCCGGGCAGGGATAGACCGCCCCACACGCCGTACTCCTCCCGTGCGGCGACGGCGTTGTAGCCGCATCGGCCGATGAACGGACAGTCCTGGCATGCCCGGACTGCCAAGACGCGGTCCTTGAACTGGGAGAACCACAGCTCCTGGCCGTTGCGGGTCCGGCTCGGCTCAACTGTCTGGCACGGTGTGGGTTCGCTGGTGTGGTAGAGCCGCACCCCGACCTGGCTGCCGCGATCCACCGAACGCGCCCCGGAAGATGCCTGCTCGATGGCGGTCTGATTGCTCATCTTTGGGGTGTCCTCTCTTGCGCCGAAACCATGATTTTTCACACTTACCGTTGCACCGTAGCAGGATTTTTCACGGTACCCAACCCTTCCGACCGTGAAATCTCGGAAATTACACACTCCGACGTAACCCGTACCTCGCCATATACGCATTTCAACGCCGATTCTCCGAAATCCCCACGCTGCCGCCAGGGTATGATTTTTCACAGTCAATGGCGTTGCCGTCCGCGCGGCATATAGGGGTAGGGGCGGCCCGCCCGCTAACGTTGAGCAGTGTCCGCGCTGCAGCTCCGCGCGGGCTGAATGTGCAGGTGAAGCCGCCGACTAGGCGATCTTTGCGTGATTTATCACGGTTTGTCGTGGCAGGAACAGGTTTTTTCACGCTCACTAGGGCAAAATGTTGCCCATCATGTCTTGGGATCAGCTCGCGGCGGCAGTCCGGGCGCGGCGCACGGAGTTGGGCCTGACACAGGTCGACGTGGCCACGGCCGGACGTGTCTCCGTGGACATGATCCGCAATATCGAGCATCGCCGCCGCACGCCCAAGCGAGTGAATCCGCGCACCGCTCGCGCGATCGAGGACGCCCTCGAATGGGAGCCCGGCAGCATCGAAGACACCCTGGCCGGCGGCGACCCGACACCCATCATTGCGAAGTCTCCCCGTGCCAAGAAGCCCGCAAGGGATACCACTCTAGGTGACCACCCTGCGCCCGAAACCCGCACTGACACAGACGATCCTCTGCCTCCTGCTCCGACACCAGCGGAAGCGGCACGGCTGGACACCGGAGATCGGTTCGCTCTGGCCCGTCAGATCCTGGCCCTGCGGTCAGCCCTGTCCGAGCACAAACGCGCCATCAGCCCGGACGCTCGAGAAGCGTTGATGACAGAAATGGCCAACTCGGCACGGGAAGCCGAAGAAGCCATCGCGCGGATCATGCCCTGGCTCGGCGACGATGAACGCGGCGAGGCTATCGGTCTCCTCGTCAAACTCCGAGAACCGTTGGCCTAGAACATCACTGGAAGCAGCCGTACCGATGACGATTGCGTGCCATCCCGATGAAGTCGTTTTGGTGATCAACGAGCTGCACGAAGTCGCCGAGACCGTTCGGACCTACGGGGATCTGGGCCGACCCCCTGGTGGCGGGCGTCCGTCGCTGGGCGGCATGCCGATGCAGCTCTATCTGCTTGCCGCCGCCGTGGAGACCCAAATGCGCAGCCTCATCCACGCCGATCACGTGTGCGCCTCGCGACTGTTCCACCCGCGTGACGACCCGGCACGAAAGGTCATGCACTTCGACCTGACAACCGCCGACACCGTTGTCGTCAGCGCAGTCAGCACCGAAATCTGCGTCGCGGAGCTGGGCCACGCGCACCGCCGACTGACCGCGGCCACCACGCGGCTCCGCACCGCCCTGCAGTCGCCGGCCATGGCACCGGTACTCGAGAGCCTCGACAACGAGGCCGAACAATTGCGCCTCTTCGTCGCCGCGTTCGCCTAACCGATCACCGCGGGTGCGGGGGCAGCTGATACCAGAGGCCCGGCCCGATCTGCTTGGTATCGAACGGCGCCAACTGTCCCTCGGGAACCTGGATCAGGCGGCGAACATCAATCGGAAACACCGGCGGCTTATCCGGCACACCGGGAGCGTAGAAGGCGTGCGGCTCCGGTACCCAAGTGCCAGAGCCAGGGATGAGTTCCTGGTAACGGGACGGGCCCAGGGCACCCGGCGCGAGCTGAACAATATCCTTGAGGTCGACCGGCGATTCGGCCGGGCCATAGGGGACGTCCGGGTACCACACCCCGGAGTGGGGGACCAGTTCGTGATACCCGTACGGCCCAAGCTTTTTGGGGTCTTGGATGACCATCTTGCTCAGGTCGAGCCAGTACTTCTGCGGATCATCAGGCGCCGGCGACAGTGGCACGTCGAGCGCCTGGACGCCGCCGGCGGCAGGGCGGGGTGGGGGCTCCAGCGGAGCGCCGACAAGCGAGGGATTGCCGGCGCTGCGCGCATAGTCGGCGTACTGCGCGGTCGCCTTGGCGTGCAAGCCACCGAGTTCGGTCTGCAGCGCAGACACCACCGGTGCATAGCGGCCCATGTTTGCCGGGTTGGCGTTGGCCTGCGCGGCACGTTTGAGGCGATTCTCGGTGTCCTCGAACTGTTCGGGCGTGGGCGTGTTGGCTCGCGCCCGAGCGAAGCTCTCGGCGTGGGTTTCCAGCGCGGTGGCGGTCGCGGTGGCATGTTCGCCGTGGCGCTCATACCACTGACTGAGTTCGGTAATCCGTTGGGAGGCTTGATCTCCGGCGCTTGACTGCCAGTCGGCGGAGATCGAGGTGCTACCGCTTTGGAGCCGGCGGGCAGCATCCTGCAACTGACCGGCATGGGTGCGCATTTGTTGTGCTGCGCTGAAGAGACCGGCGGGTCCCGGCCCTCCGTGAAGCAGCGTGGCGATGTCCTTGCCGTTGGTCGGAGGTGGCCCCAGTTGCGGGGCCGTGACGGCCGGAATGGTCGGTGCCGGGATGCTCGGCACCACACTCGGCGGTGCGGTGGCCGCCCCGGAGCCCCCGCCGGTCGAGCCCAGACTTGCAGCGTTGAGCTGTTCCTGCTCCTCGTAGGTGTTCGCGCTGCTGGCCAGCATTGATCCTCGCGCTTGACTGATCGCCTGGGCGACCGTGCTGTACCCGCTGATGGCCGCGCACCGTGCCTGCAGCGTTTCGGCAACCGCTGCGGACACCGGGTCCGAGGCCGGCGGCGTCACGGTGACTCCCGTCGGCGAAGCCCCCGCCGACGCCGACGCGACTGCACCAGCCGTCTGGGTGACAGCAGCAGTATCGATATCCAGTTGTGCCACCGCGACCTCCTCCACTGACGTCATGGGCGCGCACGACTACGCCCCGTCCCAGCAACGTTAACGGCTCAGCGAAGGGCGTTGCACCGCCCAAATACGAGCATCTGCCGGCGAGCGCGGCAATCCATTGGGGTGGGAACCGACAGATGCCGATTCGAACTGTAGAGGCGTCGCTAGCTGTCGGACCGCTGCTCAATACTGAACACATGTGGTGGGACGAACAGCTCCGAAACGGCCCCGCAGGGTCAGGCGGTGACCTCTGCGTGCTGCCCACAACACCGTCACCTGCGCCGACACCGCACACGCCCCATGCACACACCGGACAACCGGGATCTGTGCCGTCCACGAGCGATCCGTGGCAGTGGTGGTGGAACCATGCGCGCAGGAGCGCAAGAGCCTTCCTTGCAGGTCAAGATCCGCCGGCGATCGCCATCTTCGGACCCGTCCTCGGCGATGAGGAGCAGGGCCTGCTCGAAGCCGATGTGACCCTGAGTTTCCTCTACGGATGCGATGGGACCTACGCGCGAAGCGACTACTTCGTCGTCGGCCGACCAGCGGTGATGGTGGGGGCGCTCGCGGTGAGCGCCGCCATCAACCGCCGCCGCAAGGTCGCCGCGCGCCGCGATGCCCAGCCCCGTTGGCGCGACCACCAGAACATCCACGTGTGGAGCACCACCGACCGTCTGATCTGGGACGGCGGCTCTGGACTGGAAAGCCTCTGGTACGGCGATGTCGCAGGTTTCTACCCGGAACTGGACACCTGGACGCTGACGTTGGCCACCAACGCCGGACACCCACCGGTGCGGGTGCAAGGCCCCGCGGTCCCCCTGTTATCGCTGTGGACTGCCACGGCGGTGCTGGGGCAGCGGTGGTGGCAGGACCCGCGCCTCGCCACCCTGCTGCGCTGAATCCCGCCGATGACACCGCCGGAAGGCATTGGCGGTACTTTTCTCGGGCGCTGTATCTGGCCTGCTCCGCAGGTAGGATCGGCCTTATGCCCGCGAAAACACACATCGACACCCAGGCCACCGCGGCTGCCCTGGCCGCCGTGGCCGAGCATCGCATGACGGCCATCGCCGGGACAGACATCACGCTCCCGCAGGGCGAGTATGTGGGCGCAACGAACGCCGTCGCCGCGAGCCTCATCACCACCCGGCTGGCCGAGCTGGCCAGCCTGACGGTTGCCGGGGCGGCCGCCGCACAGTGCAGCGTTGCGACCTACGAAGCGACCGAACAAGCGAACGCAGCCACGCTGACAACGTAAGCGCGCTAAGGGAGGGCACACATGAGCACCGGCACATCAGCCTGGGCACCGCCGACAGGTGGCGTCCCGCCCCAGCCAACCCCGCCGCACAACGTCCCGCCCTACGGATGGACTCCGCCGCCAGGTGGCGGGGCACCCGTGCCGACCCAGCACGGCGGCACCCCACGTGCCCCTCGGATGTGGCTGTGGGCCCTGGTGACTGCCGTCCTCATGGTGATCGCCATCGCTGCAACAGCCGCCATCACTTACGCAATCGCACACTCTGCCGGCACATCAACAGCCGCAGCGCCCACGCCTTCCGAACCCACGTACACAGTGGCGCAGCAGGCCGCCGCCAAGCAAGCTGTGTGCTCAGCGTTTGACGTCTCGTCCAAAGGGATCGCAAGCCAGGGCGGCGCCAGGGTCGACGGTCAACCGAACATTCCCATGCTGTTACGGACGCTAAGTGGGACCGTTTCGATGCAGAACGCGCTCGTACCCGCGACTCCAGCAGATGTGGCCGAACCGGCACGACGAGTAGTCCAAACGAATCTCGACTTGATGAACGCTGCTCTTGGGCAGGCGAATATCAATGAGGTCAAGGCGGCGAACGATGCGTCGAACGGCGCCGTCGACGCCCTACTATCGGCGTGCGGATTGCCGCACTAATGCCAGCCGCAACCAATGCGAGCAGCGGCGTCGCGGACGCAGCTAGCAAAGAGGCTGGCCACGTCAAAACGGCTGCCGGGGTGGCCAACTCGGAGGCAGCCAAGCTGCTGAAAGGTTTCAATGCGGCAAAGCCGCCGGCCGATAACTATGTACCAAGCCTGGGCATGCCCGGCGGCGGCGATATTCACCTCCAGCCCGGAATGTTCACCGGCTACTTGGTCGGCCCAGGAGTGTGGCCGACCGAATCGGAATCCGAACTGGCCCAAACCGCAAACAAACTCAAGAAGCTGTCCGAGCACCATCAAGACGCGGCCTCGGCCGCGGAGCGCTCAAAGGACGAAGTGTTCTCACCAGGAGGCTGGTGGA
Source organism: uncultured Mycobacterium sp. (assembly GCA_900078375.1). GTDB lineage: Bacteria > Actinomycetota > Actinomycetes > Mycobacteriales > Mycobacteriaceae > Mycobacterium. The sequence goes on from FLQS01000047.1 coordinate 17,267, forward strand.
GCGACGGCGCCGGCGCCGACGCCGCATACGAGCACTACGAGGCCGAAGAGAAGGCACACAAGGCGGTAGCAAGCGTCCTCGACGGCGTGAGCACAACCCAAAGCCAAATGAGTGACCTAATCAGGCTGGGGAAGCGCAACATTCGCGACGCCCATGACGCAGCACACCAGGAGATCGAGCAGTATCTCAATGCCCCCGGCGGCGTTCCCACAGCCAAGATCGCCGTTATCACCACCAAATACCGGACCCTGATCGAAGAGCACCGTACCGAGCTGCACGGGTGGATGACCGAGCAGACCACGATGCTGACGAACAAGTTTGGCATCCCCGAAGCACCACCAGGATCACCAAAGCAGAACGGCGAATCCGAGGACCAGGACAGCCACCACCGAGCCGATCCCAGTGACGGGCCTTCAACACAGCCCGCCGATTCCACGAATGTGCCAAAACCAAGCAGCGATGGATACCGCAAGGGGGACATCACCGATTCTTCCAGCAGCCCGGACGCCGGTCAGGGCACTGGACTCCCGAATCCCCTAGCCACGGGCTATCAAAGGGTTTCTCCGACAGATGGGGCTGGTGCATCCAAACCGCCGTCCATGCCGTCGCCGCCCTCGATGGGGAGTGGTGGCGGTTCTGGGGGTGGGGGATCGTCGCCGCTGAGCAGTCTGGGTGGCGGAATGGGTGGTATGCAGGGCATGGCCGGAGGCGCCAAAGGTGTCAGCGGAATGTCCAGTCCCGCTTCGGGTTTGCAGGGGCCAGCCTCCAGCGCTAGCCCGTCGTCACTGGGCAGCGAATTCGGGCGCGGGATGGCGGCGGGCAACGCCGCGGCGGGCGGGATGCCGCCGCTGGCGTCATCGGCGCCGCCACAAACTCCTTCAGGACCTTTATCGGCGGCTCCGCTCGCGCAGGCGTCTGCGCCAGGTTCGGCGGCACCCACGGCTTCGACCGTTCCCGCTTCGGCCACACCTACCGGGGCGGCGGGCTCTGCCGGTGGCGGGATGGGCGGCATTCCAGCGGGAGGCCTGGGAGGGGCCGGTGGTTCCTCGGGTGCGGCGCCGCAGATGACCTCGTACGGGTCGGTGCTTCCTCCATCGGCGCCGGCCGCAGCTGCCGGCGCTGCCGGCGCTGCCGGTTCCGTACCGTCGGCTCCCGCTGCAGCTGCGGCGGGAGGCGCTGCTGCGGCGGGTGCGCCGGGTTTCTTGCCAGGCTTGCGTGAGGTCAACAACCAGCGAGTGGGTCGTGACGTGTCGATGACCGATCTTGAGTCGGCTCGCACGGTGGTGGCGGATCTCGCGGCGGCCTCGAGCGTGGCCTATCCGGGCCTGGAGTGGGCGGTGGCGGTAACGCGCGGCGCTTCCGGCTTCCCGGAGATGTGGGTGACCACCAACGAGGGTGCTGGCTATATTCCGCCGGGCGTCTACATTCGCCGGTCGATGCCGTTGGCAGCGCACTTCGATCCAGACTTCGATGTGCGCTGGTTGGGCTGGTTCAATCCGGCGGAGACCGTGTTGCGGGCAGTTCGGATGCGTGGTGACGCGGTGTCGGCGATTGCCACGACGTGGGCGCACGACTCCGACGAGGTTCGTTCCGCCACACCGGATGTCGCGATCGGTATCGCGCCTGCGGGAGCGCCTGGTGAAGCTGATGCGTCGAGGCTGACGCGGGATCGCTCGCACCGCTTGGAAACGATCGCTCCGGCGGTGTTCGTCGGGTTGCAGCGCGATGTCGACGAAGCTGAGCGCTACGCGCGCCAGCTCACTCAGCAGGTGGTGTTTTCGGGGCCCGAGATGTCGACGGCCGCCATGTCGGTGGCGCGGGCGGTGATCGCGGGGCAGTGGCCCTCGGAGCGTGAGTGGGCCGAGCTGACCGCCCAGTACGAGAATGATCGGCTCATGGCGGGTGCTCAGCGCCCCGGCTTGATGGGTGTGGAGGAGCCACACCAATTGGTCGCGTATCAGCACGATTTCGCTCAGTGCCGCCGTTTGGAGACGCTGCTGTGCTGGCAGAGTGGTGACGTTGCCGACGTGGTGTATGCCGCGATCAGCGCGGGTGTGAGCGCGCCCGCGCTGGTCTGATGCGGCGGTTTTGAATCCTGTGTTTTGGGGCGTGGTTGTGGGCGTTGGTGTCGGTTTAGTTTGAGCGGGTGGGCGGCTCGGGTTTGGGCGCGTATATCGCGCAGGTTGACCGGGTGTTGGCCGCTGCCCAGGGCGTTTTCCCCGCCGCTGGCGGTCCGGGGTCGGTCCAGAGCCAAGGTCCTGGTGTGCCGGCCGCTCCGCCGGATTCAGCCTTAAGTGCCGGGGCCGGCAACGCCGGTGACGGATACAAACGCACCTGGGGCACAGTGACCGGGCTGGACGCTCAAACCAACGGCACCTCGGCTGCCGGGGCCGCCGAAGGCCAGAACGGTCGCGCCGGGGCCACCGGTGTGCGCCAGAGCGCGGCCAGCGCCGCGGCGGCGATCGCGCCGGCTACTGGTTCACCGGCCGGGGTGAAGACGCTGGTGACCAACATGGATGACCGCCTGGCCGCAATGCAGCGTCAGCTCGACTCCACCAAGGCGCAAAATCAGCTGCTGGCCACCCGAATGCGGCAGATGGCGATGGCCTACCGCCAGGCCGGGCAGGCGTCCCAGGCGGGCATGTTCCGCGGGATGGGTGGCGCCATGGGCGGCGGTGGCGGAACGCCGTCGATGGGCATGGGCGGCGGTGACGGCGGATTCCCCGGCATGGGCATGTTCTCCAAACTGCCCGGCATGCTCAACGGCCAAAACTCACGGCGAGCCAGTCCATTGGGTGATTCCGTTGGGGGCAACTACCCCTCGTCGTTCAGCGGCCAAGGCGCTGAGAATGTGCGCGCGGCGATTCGGGCTGCCCTGGACCGCAAGGGGATTCGCGATCCAGCCGCGCGGTCCCGCTGGGAAGCCGGCATGATGTTGGTCGCACAGCGCGAATCCAACTTTCGTGACGTCGTCAACACGCACGACTCGAATGCGCGGGCCGGAAACCCCTCCGGGGGACCGTTCCAGTTCATCGCCTCCACGTACCGGGCCTACCAGGACCCCGGCACGTCGTCGAACCACCGCGACACCTTCGGCCAAGCCTGCGCTTTCATCAACTACGCCACGCGAAAATACGACGTTTCTTGGGCCGCAACGGATCTCGCAGCGAAAATCCAACAAGCTGACCCACGCCGTTCCCCGAAGGGTTCCTGAGCAACGTCAATTCGAATCGAGCTGTAGGTTCCGCTCAAACATGGCGGATTCCGCTCGAAAATGGCGGATGATGGCGGATCCGCCAATTTCGAGCGAATTTTCGATAGCTTACCTAGCTAGTTGACGGTTGGACGGTAGACGACTGACCGTGGCTGTTACTGACCGGACCACCGCGCACGCGGTGGACGCAGCGGATGGTCGATGTGTTTACGAATCCGCGCCGGCGTCAGGACGCGGCTTGCTGGCGGTCCACAAAAAGATCGAGAAGGCTACGCAGGGTTCGTGTTTCGATTTTCGATGCTCCCGATGGCAAGCAGTGCTCGTTGACTCGTTCGCGCAGCTGCAGCCGTTCGGCTAATCGGTTCGTTTCTAGTGTTGCGCGCCATTCTCTGGGGCGTGCGAGGAGGCTGGCCATCTCGGCAGCACGGGAATGCACGTAATGCGTTCGTGCGGAATCCACGGGCTCGAGAATGCTGTTACGGCAGGCTCCAGTGCGGCATGCCAGTCGGCTACGAATATCGCGATTTTCGAGAAGCATTGCCGCCAGTTTGCGAGGTACTGTCGCAGCTATGGGAGCCAGATATACGCCAGCAGTGGGGCCGCGGCGCTCAGCGTGTGCCGCTGGTGGTCGTGCTTGGCGGCTGATCGCAGCTGAGTGGTCGACCTTCTCTAAGTAACCCACGCCTACCGAGTGTGCATCTGCGTGCCCAAGTGCAACAGCGACCAAGCCGATGGTCCCGCAATGCCCGACGGTCACCCGCATGCCATGAGATCGGAATTTGTCTAATACGGCGTACGCGTTGCGGATTCGAGACAGGCTGACGTCTTCTCCGCCAAACGGGGAGAGGCGAATCTCAATCGCTTCGACGCCCACGCGAGCATACTGGGCGGCGAGGTCGAGCTCGTCGACAAGCTGAATAGCGTTTCGAGCAGAGATCGTCAGGATCGCGCGCGTGGGTTTTGCGGGTTGAATCTTGTGGGTGCGCTCAGCGAGTGCCACATTCAGCTGCGCTGTCATCGCTTCGTTGACGAAAAAGTGCGGCGCAGTCACATGAGTGACGCCGTCGGGGTGGGCGCTAACTGTGGCTGCGACTAAGCGGTTGCTGTCATCGGCCGATGCGGCGATCGCCGCGGGGGTGAATGGCGCACCCTGCCACAACGGATGCTGGCCGTGGTTGTAGCCGACACTTGCGAGCCGCTCGGTCCCCGGTTCCCAATACACCGCAACATTTGCTTCGCGTGCAGCACCTGCCGCGTGGAAGTGAGTTGTGCCGGCCTTCGTGTCGAGGCTGACGGCTGTTACGCCATCTGATCGGCGTCCGAGAAAATCTTCGATCGGTTTCACGTCGTTTCGGCCGACTCGGAACTCCACGCCCATCGTGATCACTCCTGTCAGTGTTTCGTGTCATACTACATGACAGACAAGCGACAGAAAGAAGACACACGTGCGTGAGGGAGCGGGAGCGCTTGCCAATAAAGTTTCTGCGGCAATCAACGGACTGGGCCTGACCAATGAAGAGGTCGGCGATATCGTCGATGCCTCGCCGCGGTCGGTTGCACGGTGGGTCGCGGGGGACGTCGTTCCCCAACGACTCAATAAGGAACGACTGCTGGAACTGGCCTATGTAGCCGAAGCGGTCACTGAAGTGCTGCCGGCTGACCATGCCAACGTCTGGATGTTCTCGCCGAACCGGTTGCTCGACCATCGCAAACCAGCCGATCTGATTCGCGAAGGGAACTTCAAGGACGTCCTCGATCTCATCGATGCGATGGCTGAAGGCGTGTTTGTGTGACTGACGCGCTTGACGACGACCTGGTCGAAAGCGTCGATTCGCTCGGAACACAGCAGTGGTCAGGTACCTGTTATCGCTACACGTCGGCAATGCGAGATCCTCTCTCGGGCGAGGGGGCGCGGCGTTTCGGTGGCCGATGGAACAAGCGCGGACTGTTTTCCGCGATTTACCTGTCCGACTCAGAGAAAGCGTGCATGGTTGAACTTGAACGCGCGGCGGCGGTCGCTGCAACCACTCCGCAGAACAAGTTGCGAGCGCCGCACAAACTTCACCACATCATCGCTAGGGACCTCAGCGTGCTCGACCTACGATCCGCTGCAGCGCAACTCACCGTTGGTTTGGACTCGACCGATCTGACCAACGACGACTGGACCGCTTGCCAACAGGTGGGTCACGCCGCGTGGTTTCTTCACGTCCAAGCGATCTTGGTCCCATCAGCCGGCGGCGTGGGACTTGTGATCACCGCCTACGAACAGCGCATCAAACCTGGCCAGCTCGACGTCCTGCTTACGACCGACCTAACGCCCGCGGTATACGAGCGCCTTTGCGTGGACAGTTAGAACACGCGCAACGGACGCCGTTCTCGGATCCGTCGTCCGTGCGGAAATCGGCGTCCGCGCGGATGATACGAGCCGGCCCAGCGATGCGAGCGCAAACTCGCGCTATGCCGGTATCTAACTGCGCGCACCCTCGATCAGGCACGGTGACATGGCCCGGCCTGCGGAAGTGGGCCAACAGAGGGAGAGAAGATGGCTTCGCTGACGCGATACGGATGCGAGGTCGGTTCTGCGTTCAGCCTGCTCGGCCAGGATGAGAACGACCTCACTGCAGCGCTCGGCTTCACTATGGCGCGCTGCCCGGCGCTCAGCGACGCTGTACTCAATCGGGTCTGGCCGACCCTCGGCGACGAGGACGCCAGTTTCGCCTTAGAAGTGCGGGCCGACGTCGGTCGCACCGACCTCGAGGTACGCCTGCCCGCCAGCTCCGTCTTGCTGATCTTCGAAGCCAAGCTCGGCTGGCAACTTCCCACGACGCCGCAGCTGGCACAGTACGTCTCGCGTATCGATCGATACGGATCAGGGGCGCTCGTATCTCTGTCGCAAGCATCCCACGCACTGGCGGCAACACAACTACCGGCGCAAATTCGGGGCGTCCCTGTTGTTCACCTCCCATGGCGCGACATCCTGTCCGACATTGCTGCCGCCCGCCCCATATGCCGTGGTCGAGAACGCATCTGGCTTGACGAGCTACACATCTACCTGACGGAAGTGATACGCATGCGCACGGTGGCCGACAGCCTGGTCTACTCCGTGGTACTCAACGAAGAACGCCCCGGTGGCGATGGCACCCCAACCTTCCGCGAGTTCGTCACCGAGGAACAGTGCTACTTCCATCCATACGGCGTCGGAGGATGGCCGACCGATCCGCCCAACTTCATAGCGTTCCGGTGGTCCGGCGCCGTGCAACGCATCCACCGCATCATGCAAGCAGACGTCATCCCCACCATCCGCGATCGATTCCCGTTCCTTCCGAAAGGAGACGCCAGCGACCGACCACACGCCGTATACGAACTAGGCCCGAGGATCCCCCCGCTCGATCCCATCCCAAACGGTCCCGGCATCTACCCCTCATCTCGGCTCTGGGTCCTGCTCGACCAACTCCAGACAGCGCCAACGCTCAAGGAAGCGCTCGCGGGAACCCGTGCACTGCAAGACAACTGGTCGAAGACCTGAGCGATGGCCAGGTTATCAAGCGTCAAGGTGGTAGAAGCGTCAAGAAACGCAACGCAGCGACTGCGCGAGCTCAGGCGAACTAGTACCGAGGCCCCGCTACATTCAGCTGGCTCCTGGTTTTCGGAGGTACGTCACCAGATGCGATGCATCGTCGTTGCGGGAACGGGCGCTTCCGCGCCTGGTGTAGGTGCGACCGTCACACGTCGCGGAGACTGCGCAGCCATGAGTCCTGTTGATCAAGATCTGCACAACCGTGTGGTTCTAGGATCCGCCATGGAAAACGGAATTCGACGTCCGCCAGCATCAGCGGAATTTTACAAAGGCGCAGGCAGGCGCGACAGCAACCGCCATGTGAAAGTGGAACCTACAGCGGCGGCGAGTTGTAGGTTCCACTGAAAGATGGCGGATTCCATTTCAAAATGGCGGACGATGGCGGATCCGCCATTTTCGAGTGGATATTCCGTAGCTCCTCTAGCTACTTCGAGGCGATGCCGGTGCTACCGCATGTCTGGTTGCCTTCGCGACAAGCGTTTGGGCCCGCGAGCTGAGGGTGAGCTGAGCCCGTCGTAGTGGTCCGCCTGGACCCATACAGCGGGGACACGCCACATCGATCGAGAGGTCGTCCGCCCTGATCGCGGAAACCAGCAGCCTTCCGTCAGGCGACCGCGCAAAGCCAGGAAACCGCAAAACATCCCGACGCGTGGCCATTACCTTGGTGACACCGCGACGGCGGTCCTAGGTCGGCGGCGGCAACGGCGTTCGCAACCCCGTCGCCCGCTTAAATGCTTAGGCTCGCGGTCGTCGTCGTTGTCGCGGCCAACCGGCCCCGGGCAGGAACTACAGGTATGGGTGGCGCTACGGTGAGTGGTCCTCGGCAAGGTACACGGCGTTGGCGAATTCATCGAGTGCTGTGCCGCACTCGGTCAATGCGGTGCTCGCTTCGCCGCGGCGGTCGGCGCCCAGTGTGTCTCGGTCGGCGACCTTGTCGAACCACCTGCGGAGCTTGTTGAGATCCTCGTCGTTCTCTTCAAGCTCGGCGTAAGTGAAATGCCGCGTCTCGGTCTCGTGGCGAATCTCCGCTAGAAAGTCCTGGCACTTGTCAAGAATCTCTTCGTATTCCTCGTCACGCGCCGAGTTATACATGTCCACGAGGTCACCGCCGCCGGCCAGAGCTGACGCTCTGAGCACCTGTGCGGTGCCACCCAGCTCGCTGATCTCGGCGCGCAATGCACGAAACGCTCGTTCGCTTGCCGTTGAGTCAGGAAGCGCTGCGACGGAATTTTGCACATAGATCGCGCCCAGGGCTTTGATACGTCGCCATACCGTTGCACGCAGCCTGGTGGGCTCGCGGGGAACCCGGTATGCGAGCAACAACCACCGATCGTCGTGTCCTGTGTTGCCCACGGAGTGCAGCATCCCATACCGACCACACTCCTCGTCCGTACCCAGGCGGGCGTTCGACCCGTGTCGGCGGGCGGTCATCGGATTTCCAGAGCTACTCGTAAATGAGGGTGGCGGCGTGGGTTGCCCGGAGAAGATGCGCGGGGTCGTAGTCGGCGGGTTGTCCGGGGCGGTATGTAATCGTGTGCAGCTTTCCGCAGTACGGGAAGCTACCGTGGCGTTCGTCGGGGGCCATGAAGCCGGACGGCCCCGGTCGACACCAACGTCGATCCCGCTGAACGGTGCCATACCGATCAGCATCCTGGCCTCGTCAAGGCTGCCCACGGCATTGCCGTCGAGTGTGAGGGTCAGTGCCCAACGAAAGTGGGGAATTGTGCGTGCCTGCAATCGGACTCGGTGCCGACCCGAGTCGAGGTGCCTGCCTGACAGTCCCCGTAGCGGGCCGTACTCGCTGCAGTTGAGGTGCAATGAACCGTCTGCGACATAAATGATGTAGCTGCCGCCACAGCATTCTGGGCGGTGCTGTCTATTCGGTCCAAGGCATCGTGCTTTATCCCGGCAGGCGACGACGGGGCATACGTCCCGCCTAGGTCCCGCCTTGCGCCGCTACCGCGGCCGCCCCGGCCTCAGCTGCTTCCGGATCAAGGTAGATCCCTCCCCGGATACGTGGCCTCATGTTGTCGTCGAGGTCGTACCGGAGCGGTATTCCGGTGGGGATGTTCAGGTCGACCACTTCCCTGTCAGACAGCGAGTCGAGGTGTTTGACCAACGCGCGCAGGGAGTTTCCGTGTGCCGTGACCAGGACCGTCTTACCGGCCCGTAGGTTGGGAACGATTAGGTCGGTGTAGTACGGCAGCAGCCTCGATCCGACATCGGCCAGGGACTCCGTCAGTGGGCCGCCGCCGATGTCCGCGTAGCGCGGATCGGCGGTCTGGCTGAATCTGCTGTCGGGTTCGATGGGGGGCGGGGCGTCGGAACTCCGCCGCCAGGCGACGAACTGGTCGATGCCGAACCTTTCGCGAATCTCGGCCTTGCCCAGACCTTGCAGTGCGCCATAATGCCTTTCGTTCAGGCGCCAGGTGCGTCTCACCGGAATCCACAGCCGATCAGCGATGTCGAGTGCGAGGTGCGCGCTCGTGATTGCCCGGCGTAGCAGCGAAGTGCACACGGCGTCTGGGAGGAGCCCGTGAGCGGCGAGTAGTTGTCCTGCCCGTAGCGCCTCGGCCCTGCCTTTGGCGGTGAGGTCGATGTCGACCCAGCCGGTAAGCCGGTTTGCCGCGTTCCACTCGCTCTCACCGTGGCGAAACAACACCAGTGTTCCGACGTCGGGCATATCGGCAGCCTCCCACAGCGTTTTTTGCGTACCTACGTCATGCGGGCCGCGCCGGCGCGAGACCTTCGGGTGCCGCCAGTACGGCTGATTTTGCCGCGGGCGATCATCTCGAGTGTCACCGCGACCGCGCACGTCTGCGCCAGCAATATCGCCAGCAGTATCAGTATTTGCACCGCGCCAGCTTGTGCCGCTGAACCGGTGCTCAGCAGTACGCCGACGAAGGCGCCGGGCAGTGTCACGACTCCTACCGTCCTCGTCTGGTCGAGGTTGGGCAGTAGGGCATCGGTAGCGGTTGGGCCGATGATCTCCATCCGTGCGTGCCGATCGCTGAAGCCGAGGCTCAGCGCCGCCTCGACCTCGCCCGCTCGGGTGGTGAGAGCATCCAGTGCGCGGCGAGCCGCCACCGAAGTGGCTGTCATGGTGCTTCCCAACACAATTCCTGTCACGGGCACGATCGCGGCCCCGGTGATCGGCACGAGGCCGGAGCCGAACAGAAGCGGTAGCACCGCCGACATGCCGGTCGCGAGTGCTAACGCGAGCAGCCAGGAGTGGTTGGATTGGCTACGGCGGGCCGCGGTGACGGCCGCTGCGACGAACATGACGACCAGCACGAGCAGTGACGTCCATAGACGGCTCAGTGCCGTCGTCAAGATCGCGGCAACGGCGGCCAATTGCAGAACTGCACGCACGGCGGCGCGCGGCACGACCAACACGGAACCGAGTGACGTCGACCAGTAGACCGCCGCGGCGGCGAGCACCATTGCCGCACACACCACGATCAAAGTCGGGCCCAACGTGGGGTGAGAAAACTGCATCCTGTCAGCTCCCGATCAGGCCCGAGCCGTCGCTTTTACCCGGGCGGGCAATAGATGGGGCGGGCAACCGGCCCGGCGCGGCGTGAGTAGCGTTCCGGGAGCGTACCTCCGACGTCTGATCCGCAGTAAGAATTGCACTAGAGATCTAACCGTGGTTATGTAAATATTATGACCAATGGTCCTTCATCGGATGATGTCCACGACGATGCGGCTGCAGCAACTGCCGCCGACACCGGGGAGCAGCGGTGGCTGAGCCCGGGAGTCGGAGCCGTCGGCGCAGCCAGTTTCTTCTCCGATTCGGGTCACGAGATCACCACCGCGGTGCTGCCGGCGTTTGTCACTGGAACGCTGGGTGCTTCGGCGGGTGCGCTGGGTTTGATCGACGGGTTCAGCGACGCCCTCACTGGCGTAATGAAACTCGTGGGGGGCCCGCTTGCCAATGATCCGGGCCGTCGGGCCCGGATCGCATCGGGCGGCTACCTCGGTACCGCGGTGGCCACCGGGGCGATCGGTGCCGCGATGACGGTGTGGCAGGCGGGCGCCCTGCGGGCCTTCGCGTGGCTATCCAGAGGGTTGCGTTCGCCTGCGCGGGATGCGTTGTTGTCATCGTTGACGCCAACATCGGCGCACGGCAGGGCCTTTGGGCTGGAACGGGCCGGGGATAACCTGGGTGCGGTGGTGGGCCCGCTGCTCGCGGCCGGCCTCGTAGTTTGGCTCGGAGTCCGCCCAGCGCTCTACTTGGCTGCGATCCCAGGCTTGTTCGCGGCGATCGCCATCGTGATTGCGGCGCGGGAGGCCCGTCGCAGGCGGCGCCAGGCGCCGCCGGAGCCCGTCGCTCGCCGGTTGGACCTGGGTGCTTTGCGTGATGCTGGTATGGTCCGCGCCCTGCTACCGGTGGCCTTGTTCGAATTCGGGAATCTCGCTGTGACGCTTCTTATTTTGCGGGCCACTGAGTTGCTGACCACCCCGGAGAGGTCGGTCGCGGCCGCGACATCGTTGGCCATTCTGCTGTACGCCGGTCACAACGTGCTGGCAACGGTCGGCTCTCTGGTCGCTGGGCTGTGGTACGACCGCGCTGGGCCTCGGGTGGTGTTCGCCTGCGGCGCTGTGGTCTACGTGCTTGGTTATAGCCTCTTCGGACTTGGTGGGCACGGCGTCGGGCTGGTCCTGCTGGCCTTCGCGCTGGCCGGAGCCGGAATTGGGCTCGCCGAACCGACGCAATCGGCGGTGGTGTCACAACTGCTTCCAGATCGCCTGCGCGGCAGCGGATTCGGTGTGTTGGGTGCGGTACAATCGGTCGGTGATTTGGTAGCCACGGTAGTCGCCGGTTTGTTGTACACCTGGGTGTCGGCGACCGCGGCATTCGGCTACGCCGCGGTGTGGATGGCCGCGGCGGTCTGTGCGTCTGGCTTGCTGCGGCCACGGCAGGCTGCCGAACAGTGACTCGCAGCGATCATCGTCCCACAGTGGAGCGGACGGGTTCGCCGAACACTCGGGCAAACGAGTCCAAACCATGACTGGTGGGTTCGGGTGCTGCTGGGGCGAGCCGGTAGGTTCGGGTGCTGTCGTCGCGGCGCTCGGCTCTAAGGAACAGATAGCCTGGATCCCGGCGGTCGTAGAGGCTGCGAGCGAGATCGAACATATGGGTCACGGAGACGACGCCGATACTCGCCGTCGTGAGGGCATCGATGACGCCACGACCGATCTGTGAACCTTCCCGCTCACTGGTCGACGCAAACGATTCATTGCACAGCAGCAGGCAATTGGGACGAATCGCGTCGGCGATCGCGCTCATCCGGGCGAGTTCCTCGTCCAGCTTGCCGTGGGTCATCGTCGCATCTTCTTCGCGCTTGAAGTGCGTGTAAACACCGGCAGTCACGCTGGCGGTAAAGGACTCAGCCGGGACGAACATCCCGGCCTGCAGCATCATCTGGGCCGCGCCCAGGCTCCGCAGGAATGTCGACTTGCCTCCCTCATTGGCGCCGGTGACCACGACCAGCCGCATGCCGTCGGCGGCTACCGTATTGCCGACAACGGGGTTCTTAGTGGTCAGGCACAAGGCGATATCCCTGAGCTCGTTGAAACGCCATTGCAGGGAGCCCAGCGGCGCCGGTGTCGGATAGCACGTCGGGACGCCGAGCCGGTCGAGCCGGTGCTGCAGGTTGAGGCAGCTTAGGTAGAACCCGAGCTCGAAGCGTAATCGTGCGAAGAACCCCTGGATGTGGTCAGCCGCCTGACTGGCTGCATCGGCTGCATCGTTGATGGCTCGGCCGGCCAGCTCACTGAGCGCCTCTGATCCGGCTTGGTCACGGTCATCGAGGGTGAAGCCGAGTCCCGGGTGATCGGAACCGGTCAGTTTCTCCCACCAGCGGTGTCGCAGTGACCGGTGTAGCCGGAACTGTCGGCCCTTGTTTCCCTGGCCAATCTGTGCACTGAGGAGCGTTCCGCGCGGCAATTCCAGTTCGGCCAACTCGTCGTCGAGGGTGGCCAAATACGCGTCGTCAAGTTGATCGCGCACCATCGCCCAAAACTGACTGAATCCGTCAGACTGGAAGGCAGCGGAATGCGCATCGCGCACGGTACGAAGTTGTTTGAGATTCTCGACCAGGAATTCGAGTATCGACACCGCGCGGCGCAGGATCGACGTGGGGTCGCGGGTCAGCAAACCGCCGAGGAAAATCTTGCGTTGCGCCAAACCCGCATCCACGGTGATGCAGTAAATCTGCTCAACGATTTCTTCGTTGGCCGCGCAGTCGGCGAGCACATTTTGGCGGTACTCGATGATGTAGGGATCCTCCAGACTCGACAGCACAACCTCGCGCGCGACGCCGCGCAGAAAATCATCACCGTTGGCCATCGCGGTGTAGACGGTTCCGAGTTCGAGATCGGCTTCGACCAGGTCGGCCAGCCGGGGCGGCAGTGTCGACGTGCAGTGCTCGTCTCTCTCGGGGTGTAAGAGTCTGACTTTCACCGGATCACCCTCCTGCGCAGAATCTCCCGACCGAGTCCGTACTTGTCGGCGAGAGCTTCGGCGTAGGCCAATCCGTCGGCGGGACGCCGAGTGAATCGGAAGGTGCGCACTGTGGGATCGTCGGCCGCCACTCCGCCCACCATGCTCACGCATGCCGGATGCAGATCGGCCAGTTCGTCCAGGAAACTGACGTAGACACAGGCACACCCCGTATCGACGACGCGATAGAGCACATCGGTGCTGATCTGCACTGCGTCGTCGACGGTGGTCGACGAGAAGCTCTCGTTCATGACGATGATGCTGCGGTCGGTCACCCGAGACAGCACATCGTGAATCCGCACCAATTCGTCATCGAGCTTGCCGTGCAGGGTCGAAATGTGTTCTTGCCGCTCGAAATGTGTGTATACCTGATCGGGCAGCAACAGCGCGGCGCGGGCCGCGGGCACAGGACAGCCCAACGCCGCTAGATAAAAGATTTGTCCGATCGACCGAGCGAATGTCGTCTTGCCGCCTTGGTTGGGCCCGGTCACGATGATGATCCGCTCATCGCCGGACAGCCGGAAGTCGTTGCATATCGGCGACTCTTGGTCGCTGAGTTGTTTAGTCGCCAACGCCAAATCGAAGGCTTCCTCGGCGTACACACCCGAGAAACGGGGCGTCATGGTGGGGTAGCAGAACCGCAGACCCGCCGCGGTGAACCGGCCCATGAAATCCAGGTAGGAGAGGTAGAAGTAGATTTCTCGCTGAAAGCGGTCCAGGGTGGGACTGAAGAATTCGCCGTAGCGCACACAGTGGTCCGCCAGGGCAGCGAACTTTTCGGGATACAACTTGGCGACGCGGTCCAGGACTTGCTCCTCGACATGGTTCATGTCGGGGTAATCCGGGATCCGAACATGGTAGTCACGGCCGTTGTCTTGGCGGAAGCGATCGAAGAGCTCGGTCAGCTGCGCGGTGTAATCAGGCTGGTCGGCGAAGCGGTCCACGTCGACGTGTAACCCGGTGATGTGCACTGTGTATCGGATCTGCGACAACGCTTCTCGCACCGACTTGGTGTCGCGCCTCAGTGCCTGGAACTCTTCGCCGTCGACGTACTCGGCGATGAATTCCCGGAGCCTGCGTAGCCCCCTGGAAGCCAGGTCGGCACCGTCAAGATCGCTGCGCAGGTTCGTGACGGACTCGGCGTAAACCCGCATCGCATTCAATACCCACCCCTGTCGTTGCAGGGGATGCCAGAGTTTGGCTGCCAGTGCCAGATGTCGACGCACTACTGCGATCTGGTCGGCAAAGAAATCCACCACACTGCGGACCGGCGGGGAGGAAAGGTCGGCGAACACTTCGTGGCGATAGGCGATCTCGTCGATGTCGCGAGCCCGCGCATAGAAGAGTTGCCGCTGTGATTCCTCGACGTCGCTGGGTGCCAAAACGGCGATGACCTGGTCCAAGTGCAGATCGGGCAAGCAATCTGGGACAGTCGGGCCATTCGCCGGTGGGCGGGTGAAGACGATACCGCTGAAAGTTGCCATGGGCTGCTCACCTACCTCCATCGTGGTACGTCACGAGGTAGAAGCCATCAGCCGGTGCGGCACATGCGGCGAGCTCCATCGCCGTGCGGCCGAGTTTACGCTCTGCCGGACGGTGCTGCCTAGATTCCATAATTGCGGGCTGCGGCACCGATCAGCCCTCGGCGGGTTTCTGGTCGTAGAGGTCGACGTGCCAGCATCCGTCGATCAAGCTGAGCTGATTCCAGCATGCCGTCCGCTGGGCGACTCCGGACAGCTGCGGGTCGATGTCGGCCAGGAGTGCCTGGTTGAACGCGTCGTGAGAGACCAATACCAGAGGGCCGCAATCATATTCAGTCACGAGTTCGGCAAAGGCGCTTCGCGCCCGATCGGTCAGCGCCCCGAACGGCTCCACACCGGGCGCAGCGTCGACGCTGCCGTAGCGCTCTTCGACGTCGACGCGACGCTGACCGGTCATCGGACCGTAGTCACGATCGTTGAGGCGCACGTCGACCACGGCGCTCACCCCGGCCGCGCCAGCGATCGCTTCGGCCGTGGCGACCGCGCGTTGCAGCGGACTGCTGATCACGGCAACTGGTTTGCGCTGGGTCAGAACCGCGGCAAGCCTGCGCACTTCGGCTGTGCCGACGTCGTCCAGTGGGGGATCGCTCAATCCCCGCAGTCGCCCCTCAGCGTTGAGCGCCGTCCGGCCGTGCCTGGCCAGATAGATCCTCGTCACGCCGGCCATGGGCGGTCTCCGTTGCTGCGATCCGTCGATACCATCCGACACTCCCGTATGTGCTGCGGGGTGTAGGAGCCGTCGGCCGGGTCGGCGGTTCGGGCGGTCTAGGCCGCCTGGGCGGAGATCCATCGCCCTGGCGACCACAGTAGCGGATACCTCGGCCGGAGGTGCGCCTGTGATCTGGCTTGACCGATCCGAACCGGCATTGCTTAACTTGACCCGGCGATGGAAGCCCGCCGGGAACCGTTAGGTTCCGAACCGCCTACCAGGCTGATGGCCCCTGCGAACTTGAGGAGTCGCGGGTGGCGCATGCACATTTGCCGTCGAAGGTGACTGACAGGGCGTCGTCATGACCGTCGACGACGACTCACCTGTCGACTTGCGCTGTGCGGTCGCCGTAATCCGCGGTGATTCGATCCTGCTTGTGCAGCGCCATGATCGGGGTGATTGGGTGCTCCCAGGCGGGCGGCCCCGTGCCCACGAGAACATGGGGTCGTGCGCTCGGCGGGAAGTGCGCGAGGAAACCGGCTTGGATGTCCACCCGAACCAGTGTGGGTTGGTACTGGAGGTCAACGATCCGGTCCACCACCATCGCATCGTCGAATTAGTATTCATCGCTGAGTGGTTCGACGATTCGCGACATCTTGTGGGTGAGCCGGGCCGCGACCCGCAATGGGTGGATCTGCCCACCGCCAAACGATTGCCGCTAAGCCCCCCGATCGGGGGCTTTCTGTTCGACTTGGCCCACGGCCGCGGCCAGATCGGCCGGTACGTCGGCAATTTGTGGCGACCCGTGCGAGGTGGTCCGTGACGTTGCCCCTGCCCTTCATCCAGTTACTGCAGGTGTTGACGGTTGCCGGCGCGGCGCCCGGCGTCAGCGGCTTCGTCGCCTGGTTCGAGGCTCGGCTGCAGGGCAGGCGCGGGCCACGGGTCCTTCAGCCGTACTACGACCTGGCCAAGCTTTTCAGCAAGGAGACGGTGATTCCGGACGGCGCAGGCATGCTGTTCCGTGTTGCGCCGGTGGTGTCGATGGCGTGCTATCTCACGGTGCCGATGCTGATCCCGGTGCTGACAAGCTATGCGTTGCCGCTGGGATACATGGGTGACATCCTCGGTGGCGGATTGATCCTGGCGTTCGCCAGTTTCTTGGTCGCCGCCGCGGCCGCCGAAACGGGCGATGCCTATGCCCAATTGGCGTCCAGCAGGGCCAAGACCTTCGCTGCCATAACGGAGCCGGTGATGCTTCTGGTGGTGTTTACTGTTGCGCTCATTACCACCACGGACCTTCCTTATGTGCTCGGGGCGACCGTCCGCAGTGGGCCCGCGCAGATCGTGCGGCCCGCTCATCTGCTGGCCTCGGCGGCACTGTTCATGGTCATCTTGTTCGAGACGGGTCGGATACCAGTCGAAACACACACCGGTACTACCGAATTCGGCATGATCGAGTCTGGTCGGCTGTTCGAGCATTCGGGGCCGGACCTGGCGCTGTTGCACTGGGGATCGGCAACCAAACAGCTCGTGCTCTACGTCATCCTGCTCAACGTGTTCATCGCCCCCTGGGGGATGGCGTCGACGACATCGGCGCAGTCCGTCGCGCTGGCGATCCCGGCGATCGTGGTAAAGGCATTGCTGCTGAGCTGTGTCATCGCAGTTATCGACAACAGCTACGCCAAACTCCGGCTGTTCAAAATCACCGAATTCGTCTCTGCCGCCTTGTTATTGGCGGTGTTGGCGGTGTTCACCCTCTATTTGGGAGGCGGCTGATGTCTGTGCTTGCCGCAACGCAGCCCGTCCCCAGCGTGTTCGACGGGGTGGCCAATACTCTCGCCCTGGTGGTGTTGCTGCTTGAGTTCGGGATGTTGCGCGCGGCCCTGCTACGCGCGCAGGTCCGGCTCTATGCCGGCCAGTCTCTCGCTGTCAGCGTGCTCGCCGCCGTCGTTGCCTTCGGCCATCACGTTCCCGAACTGTATGTGCTGGCGGCTTTGTCGTTGATTCTGAAGGTTGTGGTGGTACCACTGCTGGTTCTCTCGCTGCTGCGGGACGCCAATGCCGAGATCGCCGGTAGCGGCGCCCTCGGCGTGGCAAGCGAAGTGTTGATTTCCATTGTGGTGGCTGCGTTCGGATTCTTCGCAGTCGGCGTCCTCAATATTCACTCCGATGTCTTGCCGACCGCCGCATTGAGTCTGTCGGTTGCCGTGGTGCTGGTTGCCTTCATTCTCATGGTGTTGCGTCGTGACGTCGTCAGCCAGGCGATCGGCTTCTTCTCGCTGGAAAACGGAGTGTCGCTGGCGAGTTTGGTGGTCGCCGCTGGGATGCCGTTGATCTTGGAGGTGGCGTTTCTGTTCGATCTTTTGGTGGCCGTCGTCGTGTTCGGGGTGTTGATGCGTACCCACCATCGGCGCACCAAGTCGCTTTCCACCGAGACTCTCGATCAGCTGCGGGGGTAAGCGATGTCGGTCGTCTTGATTCTGCTGGTCACTGTGCCCCTGCTGATCACGGTGGCCTGTGTGTTTGTGCCGCATCGGGCCGCCGCAATGCTGACGATGTTGACAGGCCTGGCCGCCTTTGTCGGCTCAGTGGCATTGGTCCCCGCAGCTGTCGATCACACGCAGACCGCGTTGCGTTATCTGCGGGCTGATGCGTTATCTGTGGTGTTCTTGTTGGCAACCTGCTTCCTGTACGCCGCGACCGCCGCTTACTCGATCGGTTATTTGGACGGCGAGCGCCAACCGTCGCTCGCCGAGCCGCAACGCGCTGCCGTGTTCGCCCGCCACAGCCGGTTGTTCTATATCGGGTTTAATGCGTTCGCCTGGTCGATGATCTGTGCTCCGTTGGTCAATGGGCTGGCGCTGCTGTGGATTGCGGTCGAGATCACCACCGTTGTTTCGGCTCTGCTGGTGGCGTTGGACAACACCGAAGGGGCGACGGAGGCGGCGTGGAAGTATGTCCTCATCGCGTCGTCGGGATTGGGTATTGCGCTGCTGGCGACGATCTTCATGTACTACGCAGGTTCGCAGGCGTTGGGCTCGTCCTATGACCTGGCCTTTGACCCGTTGCTGGCCGCGGCGCCGCGACTGCCCGACACGCCCGTTCGGCTGGCGTTCGTGCTGGCCGTGGTCGGGTATGGAACCAAGGTGGGGCTCTTTCCTGTCCATACCTGGCTGCCGGATGCGCATGCCGAGGCCCCGACCCCGGTATCGGCACTTCTGTCGGGTTCGCTTCTGGCGATAAGCTTCTACGCGATCTTGCGCTACTACCAGATCAGTGTGCTAGCGCTGGGCGCTCGATTCCCGCAGCATGTGCTGCTGGTCTTCGGCGTCCTCTCGCTGCTATTGGCCGCGCTGTACCTGCTGGAGCAACGCGACATCAAGCGCTTGTTGGCCTACTCCAGTGTGGAGCACATGGGCATCTTGGCAATCGGCGTGAGTTTCGGGGCGCCGATTGCGTTGGTCGGCGTGTTGCTGCACGTGCTGGCTCACGCGGCGGCGAAGGGAAATGCCTTCATGGGTGCCGGCGTGCTGGTCCGCAAGTTCGGCACGAAAGAGCTGGCTCGGATGGCCGACGGTGTGCGACTACTCCCGTGGTCGGGTCCACTGTTCGTGGTCGCGGTCCTGGCTCTATCTGCGATGCCCCCGTTCGGGTTGTTCCGCAGTGAATTTCAGATTGTGGCCGGCGGTCTGAGCCAGAGCCGCAACGCAGCCACGGCCATCCTCGTATGCTTGGTCACCGTCGCTTTCCTAGGTCTGACGGTCGCGACGACCCGAATCATCTTCCGGCCCTATCCGATTGACCACGAGTCGGATGTCGCTGCGCTGGACGCCGGTGAGCCCAGTGCCTGGATGGTCGCGCCGGTGGCCATCGGCGCTCTGGTGCTGTTGATGCTTGGCGTCATACCCCCCGCGCAGCTGCTTGGTCTGCTCAGTCATGCCGCCGGCGACCTGGGCGGGGTGATGCCATGACGACGACGGCCGGGCTTATAGTGATCGATCTGCCGCTCGATGAGTGGCGTCGGCAGGTGGTCGACCGGGTCAATACCACCGACCGGTTTGCCGGCGTGTATTGCAGCCATCGGGACAGCACTGCTGTCGTGCATGCGTTGCTGGTCAACGCTACTGGTGCCCAGTGCCTGCGCGCGGTGGTGGTACCCGATGGCATGGGCCGCTTGACCTACCCGTCCCTGACACCGCAGGTGCCTGCAGCGTTCTGGTACGAGCGGGCGCTTTATGACCTTTCCGATGTGATCGCCGTGGGCCACCCCCGACTCGATCCGCTGCTGTTACCCCGTGACCCTGGCCAATCGTCACCCCGGCCGGGTCAGATCGACATGACCGCGCTCAATGAACATGCACATTCCCGAGCTACCGAGCAGCACGGACCAGTGGATGTCCTGGGCCGTGGCGTATTCAGTCTGCCGCTGGGGCCGGTTCGTTCCGGAGTGTTCGAGTCGATCGAGTTCCTCATCGAGACCGCCGGTGAGAGCATTCCGCATCTCAACATCCGTCCTCACTATAAACACCGCGGTATTGCCAAACGCTTCGAAAATCGTTCCATACCAGACGGAATACTGGTCGCCGAGCGGGTAGAAGGCGTCTCGACGGTTGCCCACGCATTGGCGTTCACGCACGCCGTCGAGGCCCTCACCGAGGCCGTGCCACCACGCAGGGCTCGCCTGATCCGGGTGGTGCACGCCGAACTCGAGCGAGTGGCCAACCACCTGGATGTCGTCGTCAGACTGTGCGACGCCGCCGGCCTCGCGGTGGCCACCGCACGGTTCGGCTGGCACAAGGAAGCGATCATGCGACTCGTCTCTCAGCTGTGCGGCAGCAGGTTTGGCCGCAACGTAGTACGGGCCGGGGGAGTGTGGTCGCCGCTGCTCGTCGACCCGGCCGAAACGTGGCGCCGGCTGGGATCGATCGCCGAGCGCATCTCCGTCGATCGGCGCACGTTGATGAACGACTCCACCTTTCTCGACCGGGTGCGCGGCACCGGCCGGCTCGATCCCGACCTGGCCGCCTCACACGGCGCCCTCGGTCCCGTCGGTCGTGGCTCGGGTTGTGTTGACGATGCGCGATTGCGTTCCTATGACGGCTATGGCGAACTCCGCGACATCGACGTCGTTGTCGACACACGCGGTGATGCCCAGGCGCGCCTGCAGGTGCGCTTCGACGAAATCGACAGTGCCGTGGCGCTGATCGGACAGGCCTGTGATCGATTGCTGACGCTGGCCGATGCTCCGATCGCCACCGAGGTTCCCGATGACGCCGATGGCTACACCATCGGTTGGGCGGAGGCGGCTCAAGGTGAAGTGATCTATGGCCTGGAGATGCGTTCCGGCTTCATCGGACGCTGCTTCGCCCGTAGCGCCTCTCTCCACAACATGCTGCTCTTCCACGACGTGTTCGGCGGAGACATATTTACCGACTTCCCGTTCATCGAGGCAAGTTTCGGCCTCTCCTATGCCGGGGTGGCGATGTAGATGCCCTGGGTTCAGCGCGGACTGCGGCACGGGATTCTGACCACCTCCTGGCCGAAGCGCATCGACAGTTATTTCACCGGATTCCTGGGCCGCATCGAGGTGCTTCCCGGTGCAACTCATCTGGAGACCACATGCCGGGCCGCCGAAGCGTGTCCTACCGGTGCGATTTCCGCTTCGTCTGACGGCGTGTTTCTCGACCAGGGGCGGTGCATTCTGTGCGGAAGGTGTGTGGCCATGGCCCCAGCGGTGTTCGCCCGACAACCCGGAAGTGACACCGCTGTCCTGGACCGTCAAACGCTCGTGGTCGGTACAACCGAGGAAACCGACGAAGCGCTCGACGAATTACGCCACGCTTTGCGTCGACGGGTGCGGCGACTGCGCCGCTCGGTCCACATTCGGCACGTCGATGCCGGATCGGACGGTAGTGACGAATGGGAGGTTCACGCGTTGACCAACCCGGTGTACGACGTACACCGTCTCGGAATCTTCTTCACTGCAAGCCCCCGTCACGCGGACATCCTTCTCGTCACCGGAATCGGTACCGATGGGATGGTGCAACCACTGCGGCGCACGCTCGAAGCGATGCCGCGACCGACTGTCGTGATCGCGGCGGGAACGGATGCGATCAGCGGTGGGTTGATCGGCGGTGGTTACACCGGTGGGACCGGTATCGGCGACATCACCGACGTCGATGTGTGGGTGCCCGGCGCACCGGCTACGCCCTTCAGCCTTATGCACGCCATCCTGTTGGCCTTGGGGCGGCTGCCCGACATCGACGGGGAGAGATCGTGATCGTCGCCGGCCTGCTTGCGTTGTGCGCGGCGGCCGCGCTCAGCTGGTTCAGCGCTGTGGTCGATGCCCGAATCGCGCGATTCCTGACCACCGCAGCGTGGCTGCTGACCATTGCCGCCGCGACGACCTTTCTCGTCGCCGGGGGATATGCGCTTGCCGGGCACCCACAACAAGTCCGATTGCGGGGACTGGACGGCCTGGGGCCTGCCACCTTGACCATCGATGCACTGTCGGGCCTGTTTCTCGTGATCGCGTTCGGAGTCGCGATCCCGGCGCTGATCGCCGCAGCCGCGCCGGCCAACCTGATCCGCCCCCGACTGGCCGCGGCGATCGCCGCAGGTTTGGCAGCGATGGCGGTCATCGTCACCGCGGACAATTTCTTCGTCCTGTTGTTCGGCTGGGAAGCGCTGACTGTTGCCTTCTACTTCCTGGCTGGTTATGACCGCACGAGAGCGGGTCGGGACGTCGGCTCGGTGACCACCGCGTTCTTCGGTCGCGCCAGTGGCGCCGCGCTTCTGATCGGCTCGCTCCTCCTCGCCGGACGAACGCACTCATTTGCCTTCGTTCGTGACGGCGTGGACCCACACAGCACGCTCGCACAGGCGGCATACGCCATGCTTCTGCTGGGCTTTGCGATCAAAGTCGGACTGGTGCCCGCCCACGTGTGGATGCCGCCGGGGTATTCCGCCGCGCCTGGGCCGGCCCGTGCGGTCATGGCGGGCGCGGCTGTCAACGTCGGCTTCTATGGCATGTGGCGCACCCTGGACGTCATGGGACCGCCACCAACGTGGCTCACCTGCACCGTGCTGATCGTCGGCGGGCTGACCGCGATTCTGGGCATCGCACATGCAGCGGTAAACCCCGATCTCACCCGCCTGGTCTCCTGGTCGAGCGTCGAGAACGCAGGCGTGATCACGGCCGGTTTCGGCGCGGCACTGGTGGGCGCCACGGCGGGCAACACCAAGATGATCGCCGCCGGCTTGGTTGCGGCGACCGCGCAGGCGATCGCCCACGCGTTGGGCAAGACCACCCTCTTTGTCGCCACCACCGCGATCGAAGAAGCCACCGGCACCACGGATCTCGATCGCCTCGGAGGCGTCACCCGGCGCCTGCCCTGGGCGGGCACCGCGTTGGTCATTGGGTCGTTCACGCTCGCGGGTCTTCCCCTGACCGCAGGGTTCGCCTCGGAGTGGTTCACCCTGGAATCGCTCATGCAGCAGTTCCGGGTGTCAAGTCTGGCTCTGCAGCTGTCCACCGCGGTGGCCGGCGCTCTGGTCGCCCTCACCATCGGCATGGCCGCCGTCACCTTTGTTCGGCTGGTCGCGCTTACCGCGTTCGGGCCTGCACGGCTCAACGAGCCGCACTATCGCAGCGAGGGACGCGAACTAAACCAGCAGTGGTGGTATCGGCTTGCGGTTGGATTGCTGGTTCTAGGTTGTCTGGGGGCGGCGGCCTTGGCGCCTCTCATGGTGCGGATGATCGCTGCCGGTCTTACCCCCATCGTCGGAGACCAGGCAGGCGGAGCCAACGCCGCGCCATGGGTGCTCCAGCCGGTGTTCGCCGACTTCTCGGCCCTCTCGCCGACCTGGCTGTGGATCGTGTTGCCTGCGTTGGTCGTGGTCATCACCGCGGTGGCGGCGCTGTTCGCCGGCCGAATACCTTGGCGTGCCCGGCGCGCGCCCGCATGGTCGTCAGCGTCGCCCGGCGTCGATCGCGGCGTGGGGTACACGTCCTTCGCCTATGCCAACCCGGTCCGCCAGGTGCTGTCCACGGTGCTGTTGACCCGCACCGAACTCAGCGAATCCACCACCCAAACGAGTTCGGGCGCAGTCGGATACCCGTTCACCTACCGGGTCCACGTTGTCGACATCGTGGAACGCTACGGCTACCGACCACTGATCCGCGGCGTGCTCTGGCTATCGCGGGTCGCCAGGCGACTGCAATCGGGCCGGCTCGATGCCTACATGGCCTACATGTTGCTGGCCGTCTTGGCAGTCCTGGCCGTGGTCATCGCGACGGCATAGACGAGGCGGGTAGGTGCAAATGTCACAAGGAGTGCGGCAACCCAAACGGCTGACCCGTAGTATCACGGGCGATCTGCAGCAGGCGGTTGTACTTGGCCACGCGTTCGCCCCGTGCCGGTGCACCGGACTTGATCTGCCCACACCCCGATCCCACCGCAAGGTCGGCGATGAACGTATCAGTGGTCTCGCCCGACCGATGCGATATCATCGCGCCATATCCCGACTCTCGACAAACGCGCAGTGCGGCAAGGGTTTCCGATACAGTTCCCACCTGGTTCACCTTGATCAAAGCAGCGTTGGCGATGTTGTCTCTGACTGCTGCAGCGATCAGGTCCGGGTCGGTGACGAAGTTATCGTCACCGACCAGCTGAACTCGGTCACCCAACGCGGCGGTCAAAGCAGCCCACCCGGACGTATCGGTTTCGGCCATCCCGTCTTCGATGCTCCACACCGGAAAATCGTCGACAATCGCGGTGAACCGCTCGATCATGTCCTGACTCGACAGCGATTCCCCCGCCACCCTGTAGCGACCATCTCGATAGAACTCACTGGCGGCGGGATCCAGCGCGATCGCAACGCCCTCTCGGCCGGGCCGATAGCCAGCGTCCTCGATGGCGGTTTGCAGCAGCCCCAGTACGTCTTCAGGCTTGCTGAGATCGGGTGCGAAGCCGCCCTCGTCGCCCAGGCCGGTGGAGAAACCCTTTCGCGCCAGTGCTTTTCGCAGCTCGGCGTAGACCTCTGCGCCGGCCCGGACTGCCTCTGCCATCGAGGAAGCTCCCAACGGTGCAATCATGAATTCCTGAAAGTCGAGCGGGTTGGGTGCGTGTACGCCCCCGTTGACCACATTGAAGTGCGGAACCGGCAGACGGGGTGTCGACTCGGTCGGCGCCAGCCACCGCCAGAGGGGTTGTCCGGCCTCGTGCGCGAAACCGCGTGCTGCCGCGATCGATACGCCGACGATCGCGTTGGCGCCCAGCCGGGACTTGGTGGGTGTGGCATCCAGTTCCCGCATAGCCGTGTCGATGTCGAGCAGGCTGGACCAGCTGCGTCCGGTCAGTGCCTCAGCGATCGGGCCGTTGACATTGTCGACCGCACGTTGCACCCCCAGGCCGTGATACCGGCTCTCACCGTCCCGCAGTTCCACGGCCTCGCGGCTGCCCGTCGATGCCCCCGAGGGGACGCCGGCCTCCACGGTGTGCCCATCGGACAGCGTCGCCTGTACCCACACTGTCGGCCTGCCGCGCGAATCGAGAACCTCGGTCGCCGATATCGAAGAGAATTGCACGGCCATCAGGGCACCTTCTCACTCAGTCGATCAATCTCGGATTACGATCCGTTGCCCATCGGCCACGGCCGAGCATCTCTGGCGATCCCCACACTAGTCCGAATGCGGTGCGCGGGCAGCCAAGAAGGGGCCGTTCTACGGCAGCGGAACATGACAACAGAAATGGAGATCGATGTTCGGACACGACAATCGCGAGTTGGCCGCGGTGTTCATCGGAGGTGCTGTGGGAACTGGCCTACGGGCGGCGTCGGCCACAATGTTTCCGGTGCCGCCAGGACATTGGCCGTGGGCCACCTTCGTCGTCAACGTCGTCGGCGCATTCTTGCTCGGGTATTTCACGACTCGCCTGCTGGAGCGGCTGCCGCTGTCGAGTTATCGGCGCCCCTTATTGGGCACAGGGTTGTGCGGCGGACTGACCACGTTCTCCACCATGCAGGTGGAGACAATTCATATGCTGCAAGCCCACGAGTTCGATTTGGCCATAACCTATCTCGTGGTCAGCATCGCTGCCGGACTGTTGGCGGTGTATCTCGCCAGCGCTCTGGTCCGCCGGGTGAAAATACGTGCGCGCGGATGACGGTATGGCCATGGTTTGCCGCGCTGGTGGCAGGTGGATTCGGTGCGGTCCTTCGCTTCACCATCGACCGATTCGTCATGTCCAGGACCGGCGGGTCGTTCCCGTGGGGAACGTTCACGGTGAACGTCACCGGATCGCTGGTCCTTGGGACATTGGCCGGACTCGCACTACCTGCCAGTCTGGCGCTCATCGCCGGCACCGGAATCGTCGGTTCGTACACCACTTTCTCAACGTGGATGCTCGAGAGTCACCGCCTCGGGGAGGAGCGCCAACGTCGGCTCGCCGCGATCAACGTGTGCGCCAGCATCGCCCTCGGAGTACTGGCCGCCGCATTCGGACAATACATCGGAGAACATCTGTGAACGACGAATGTCTCAAGCTCACTACCTACTTCGGCGAACGACAGAGGTCGGGCGGTCGATTTCTGGCCGAGGCGATGCTCGACCTCTACGGTGAGCGTCAAGTCGCTTCCAGCATCATGCTGCGGGGCATTGCTGGGTTCGGCCTGCGCCACCACCTACGCACCGATGAGTCGCTGTCGATGTCGGAGGACCCACCCGTCGCCGTCATCGCGGTCGACACCGCCTCAGTCATCAACGATCTGCTCGATCCGGTCATGTCGATGAAAAAGCGCGGCCTACTCACCCTTGAGCGAGCTCGCCTTCTTCGCGACGATATCGGCGCAATCGAACTATCCGACGAACTGCACGAGGCTACAAAGCTCACTGTGTATGTTGGCCGCAAAGAACGCGTTTTCGGCGTCCCCGCCTACATCGCCCTGTGCGATCTGATGTACCGGCGCCAACTCGCGGGAGCCTCGGTCTTCCTCGGTGTTGACGGCACCAGTCACGGCCTGCGCACGCGTGCAAAGTTTTTCGATCGCAACATCGACGTGCCAGTCATGATCATCGCGGTCGGAAGTGGAGAGCGGATAGGCAAGGTACTACCCGAACTCGGTGGACTGCTCAGACGGCCCCTGATTACTGTCGAGCGTGTCCGCATCTGCAAACGAGACGGCGAACTGCTCGAACGCCCTCATGCGCTGCCCGGCACTGACGAACACGGACTGCCGCTGTGGCAAAAGCTGATGATCTACACCTCTGAATCGGCCCGCTACCGCGGACAACCCATCCACCGGGCACTCGTGCGCCAACTCCGCGAGCAAAAAGCCTCCAGGGGGGCAACGGTGTTGCGGGGGATCTGGGGCTTCCACGGTGACCACGAGCCCCACGGGGACAAGCTGTTTCAGCTCGCCCGACACGTGCCCGTCGTTACCGTCGTCGTCGACACCCCGGAAAACATCGCCGCCTCGTTCGACATCATCGACACGCTCACCGAGGAACACGGACTCGTCACCAGTGAAATGGTCCCCGCCCAGCTCACCATCGACGGGGACGACCGTCACGGCGGCACGCGAATGGCGCGGCACCAGTATTGATCAATGCCGCTGCGAGCGTGACTACGTGGTGGGCGGCGGCGCCGCTCGTCGGTTTCGGTACTTCCGTCATAACGTGCGTGGATCAACCGTTCCGTTCTGTGCGCCTACGACAGTTCTGGCGACAACGCTGACGACAGTTGCTTCCCAACCACGTCCAACCCGAAACGGAGATGACAACAACAATGAGACAAACAGCCCTAATCCGTAAAAGGACAACTTCCCTGCGAAAAGTGACGACATCACTGAGACCGGACACGAGGGATTGATTCATCTGAGGCAATATGCAGATCAAACTCATGGATAATCTAGATTATCTATGAATCGTTCCGAAACAAGCTGCCGCAGTGCATTATTCGCGCGCAATCGTCACACGACATATCGA
The DNA here is from genome assembly GCA_900078375.1 of uncultured Mycobacterium sp. Taxonomy (GTDB): domain Bacteria; phylum Actinomycetota; class Actinomycetes; order Mycobacteriales; family Mycobacteriaceae; genus Mycobacterium. Next base: position 44,742 of record FLQS01000047.1, read on the forward strand.
CCGCACCGCATGTGCGCAGCACTATGTCGTCTCCACCGTCTCGGAAGACTGGTGCGCACTTTTAATTCGGTGATCCGGTGGCGGTGTAGGTGGTCTTGCTGACAGTCGTTGCGGCGCGCCTTCTGCTGTACGTGGGATAGTCACCGTCGCGATCGCAGATGACGGACGTCTTATCGGATACCGAACCGACGGAGCGACGGACCCAGACCTTCTTCTCTGGCCAACGCAGTGACGCACCAAGAACTTGTGGGTGCTCGTGACGTCGGCGGGCGGTCGCCTGGAATGCGTTTCTCTACAGGACAGCGATCAAGATCTAGACAACCGTGTGGTTCTAGGATCCGCCATCGAAAATGGAATTTGGCGTCCGCCATCTTGAGTGGAATTTTGGAAAGGCGCTGGTAGCGGCGACGTCATCCGCCGCGGGATAGTGGAACCTACAAGACCAGATGTAGGTTCCACTCAAAGTTGGCGGATCCCATTTGAAAATGGCGGACGATGGCGGATCCGCCATTTTCGAGTGGAATCTCGATAGCTTGGCTAGCTAGTGGAGCATTAGCCCCTTTGAAATTTGGCCAACGCCGGTGTTGGCCAAGCCGAGTCCGCTGCGGCGCGAAACACCAGACCGGCCACCACGCGACACGCCGTGACTGTCGGGGCCAACTGCGATAATGGTCATCAGTACCACTTATCGATTGTTGCGTGAGTGGGCTCCGCACCTGGACGGAAGCCAATCTGGTGATATGTGTCACACCATTGCCGTTTTGGACTGTTGAAACCCCTTCTAGGTAGACCCGCCGAACCGGTGCGGGGTGCACATGAAGGAGAACAACAAGGATGAGTGACGATCAGGAAGCTGAAGACGCCCCCGACGACGCAGCGCAGTTCGACCGCGCGGCGTTGACCAACGCGATCACCGCAGGCGTGCAATCTGCGCTGACCGGCGCGGGCAGTCCGTTGTCTGACCTAATGCGGGACCAGGTCCAACGTGTGGCCGCGGATGCCTTGGGCGTTGTCGGCAACCACTTCAACGACTTGGCCTCGCCGGTCAGCCGGATATGGAGCGAGAAGGTCGACTTCGAGTACGGCCCCCACGCGCAGGCAGGCTTGGGTGGGATCGGCCAGCGGGTGAGCGACATGGTGGGCTTGCACAGCGTGGGCCAGTTTTCCGGGATGCGGTCTGTGATGGA
>FLQS01000059.1 GCA_900078375.1 uncultured Mycobacterium sp.
CTGGCCGCAAGCGGCCATACTCGGTCTAATCCGCCTGGCCGCAAGCGGCCATGACGAGTTCGCGCACGCGCGCCGCGTCCGCTTGCCCCTTGGTGGCCTTCATCACCGCACCCACGATCGCACCGGCGGCCTGCACCTTGCCGCCGCGAATCTTCTCGGCGATATCGGGGTTGGCGGCCAGCGCCTCGTCGACGGCCGTCTGGATCAGTGAGTCGTCGCGCACCATCGCCAGGCCGCGGTCAGCCATCACCTGCTCGGGCTCACCCTCACCGGCCAGCACGCCTTCGATGACCTGGCGAGCCAGCTTGTTCGAGAGCTTGCCCGCGTCGACCAGGGCGATCACCTTGGCCACCTGGGCCGGCGTGATCGCCAGCTCATCGAGTTCGACGCCACCTTCATTAGCCTTCTGCACCAAGAAGTTTCCCCACCAGGCCCGGGCGTGCTCGCTGGATGCGCCGGCGGCGACGGTGGCGGTCACCAACTCGACCGCACCGGCGTTGACCAGGTCGCGCATGACCTCGTCGGAGACACCCCACTCTTCCTGAATTCGCTTGCGCGACAACCACGGAAGCTCTGGGATAGTGGTCCGCAGCCGCGCCACGAGATCATCACTCGGCGCCACCGGCTCCAGATCAGGCTCGGGGAAGTACCGGTAGTCCTCCGCCGTTTCCTTGTCGCGGCCGGGCGAGGTGTAGCCGTCCTCGTTGAAATGCCGGGTTTCCTGGTGGATCTTGCCGCCCTCGACGAGAATGGCTGCCTGGCGGCGCATTTCGTAGCGGACCGCTACCTCGACGCTCTTGAGCGAGTTGACATTCTTGGTCTCCGTGCGGGTGCCGAACTCGGCTTGGCCGATCGGCCGCAGCGATACGTTGGCATCGCAGCGCAGCGAACCCTGGTCCATCCGGACATCGGAGACGCCGAGTCCGCGCAGCAGATCCCGCAGCGCGGTCACATAGGCGCGGGCGACCTCGGGGGCCCGCTCACCGGTACCCTCGATCGGCTTGGTGACGATCTCGATCAGCGGAACCCCGGCGCGGTTGACGTCCAACAACGACGTGGTCGCACCGTGGATGCGGCCGGTGTCGCCACCAACGTGGGTGAGCTTGCCGGTGTCCTCTTCCATGTGCGCTCGCTCGATCGCGACGCGGAAGGTGCTGCCGTCGTCCAGCGGGACCTCGAGGTAGCCGTCGAACGCGATCGGCTCGTCGTACTGCGAGATCTGGTAGTTCTTCGGCTGGTCGGGATAGAAGTAGTTCTTCCGCGCGAATCGCGACCACGGCGCAATCGAGCAGTTCAGCGCCAAGCCGATACGGATAGCCGACTCGACGGCGGCCTCGTTGAGCACCGGCAACGCACCCGGCAGACCCAGGCACACCGGGCACACCTGGGTATTGGGCTCAGCGCCGAAGGTCGTCGAGCAGGGGCAGAACATCTTGGTGGCCGTCGACAGCTCGACGTGCACCTCCAGACCGAGCACCGGGTCGAAACGGGCGACGACATCGTCGTAATCGAGCAGGTCGGCCTGCGTCGCGGCAGTCATGTCGTCAATCCTAGTGGGCGCGGTTTTCCCACCGAGCCCAGCAGAACTCAGCCGAAGAAAGCGGCCGCGTCGTCGTAGCGGCTCTGCGGCACCAGCTTGAGCTGGCGCACCGCATCGGCCAGCGGCACCCGGCCGATGTCCTGCCCGCGCAGCGAGACCATCACCCCGAACTCGCCGGCATGGGCGGCGTCGGCGGCGTTGACGCCGAACCGGGTGGCCAGCACCCGGTCGTAGGCCGTCGGAGTGCCGCCGCGCTGCACGTGGCCGAGCACGGTGACGCGGACTTCCTTCTTGATCCGTTTCTCCACCTCGCCGGCCAGCTGCTGGGCCACGCCGGTGAATCGCTCGTGGCCGAACTCGTCGGTGCCGCCCTGGCGCAGCTGCATCGAGCCCTCGGCGGGCTTCGCCCCCTCGGCGATCACGATGATGAAGCTGGACTCGCCGCGCTGGAAGCGCTTCTTGACCAGCCGGCACACCTCTTCGACGTCGAAGGGCTGCTCGGGGATCAGCGTCATGTGCGCACCGGAGGACAGCCCGGCATTGAGCGCGATCCAGCCGGCGTGCCGGCCCATCACCTCGACGACCATCACCCGCTGATGAGACTCAGCGGTGCTGTGCAGCCGGTCGATGGCGTCAGTGGCGATCTGCAGTGCGGTGTCGTGGCCGAAGGTGACGTCGGTGCAGTCGATGTCGTTATCGATCGTCTTGGGCACACCGACGACCGGCACTCCCTCCTCGGACAGCCAGTGCGCGGCGGTCAGCGTGCCCTCGCCGCCGATCGGGATCAGCACGTCGATCCCGTTGTCCTCCAACGTCTGTTTGATGTCGTCGAGCCCGGCGCGCAGCTTGTCGGGGTTGGTGCGGGCGGTGCCCAGCATGGTGCCGCCCTTCGACAGCAGCCGACTGTTGCGGTCGTCGTTGTGCAGCTGGATCCGGCGGTCCTCCAGCAGACCACGCCAGCCGTCGAGGAAGCCGACCACCGAAGAGCCGTAACGGGCGTCGCAGGTCCGGACGACAGCCCGGATCACAGCGTTGAGGCCGGGACAGTCACCGCCGCCGGTGAGCACTCCGATTCGCATGGGCCCTATCCTGCCTCGTCAGATCGCGGTTGGCAGCGGACCGCGCGCACTCTCGTAGGCCGCACCCACCCGGTAGAGCCGGTCATCGGCCAGGGCGGGCGCCATGATCTGCAGTCCGACCGGCAGGTTGTCGTCGGGTGACAGGCCCGACGGCACCGACATTCCGCAGTGCCCGGCGAGGTTCAGCGGCAGCGTGCACAGGTCGAACAGGTACATCGCCAGCGGATCGTCGACCTTCTCCCCCAACCGGAACGCGGTGGTCGGGGTGGCCGGGGACACCAGCACATCGACCTTTTCGTAAGCCGCGTCGAGATCGCCCGCGATCAGCGTGCGCACCTTCTGCGCCTGGTTGTAATAGGCGTCGTAATAGCCCGCCGACAACGCGTAGGTGCCAATAATGATGCGGCGCTTAACTTCTGGACCGAATCCGGCGGCGCGGGTCAGCGCCATCACCTCTTCGGCACTGTGGGTGCCATCGTCGCCGACCCGGAGGCCGTAGCGCATGGCGTCAAACCGGGCGAGGTTGCTCGACACCTCCGACGGCAGGATCAGGTAGTAGGAGGACAACGAGTAGTCCAGGTGCGGGCAGTCGACCTCGCTGACCTGCGCACCCAGCGCAGCAAGCTGCTCGACGGCGGCGTTGAAGGACTCCAGGACGCCGGGCTGATAACCCTCGCCGCTGCGCAACTGCTTGACCACACCGACCCGCACCCCGGACAGATCGCCCCCGGCCCCGGCCTTCGCCGCGGCGACGACGTCAGGAACCTGGGCCTCGACCGAGGTGGAGTCACGCGGGTCGTGCCCGGCGATCACGGCATGCAGCAGCGCGGTGTCGAGGACCGTGCGGGCGCAGGGGCCGCCCTGATCCAGCGACGACGCGCAGGCCACCAAGCCGTAGCGCGAGACCGTGCCGTAGGTCGGCTTGACCCCGACGGTGGCGGTCAGCGCCGCGGGCTGGCGGATCGAGCCGCCGGTGTCGGTGCCCATCGCCAGCGGCGCCTGGAAGGCGGCCAGCGCGGCGGCGCTGCCACCGCCGGACCCGCCGGGCACTCGCTCGGTGTCCCACGGGTTGCGGGTCGGCCCGTAGGCCGAGTTTTCGGTCGAGCTGCCCATCGCGAACTCGTCCATGTTGGTCTTGCCGAGGATCGGGATGCCGGCGGCCCGCAGCCGGGTGGTCACCGTCGCGTCGTAGGGCGACACCCAGCCTTCGAGGATCTTCGACCCGCACGTCGTCGGCATATCCGTGGTGGTGAATACGTCCTTGAGTGCCAACGGAACACCGGCTAGCGGCGACGGCAGCGTCTCCCCGGCGGCGACGGCGGCGTCGGTGCGCGCCGCACTGGCCAGCGCCTCCTCGGCGGCGACGTGCAGAAAGGCGTGGTACTGCTCGTCGGTCGCGGCGATCTGGTCCAGGCAGGCCTGGGTCACCTCGACCGAGGAGATCTCCTTGGCCGCGATCTTTTCCCCGAGCGTGGCGGCGTCGAGCCGGATCAACTCGCTCACTGCGCCTCCCCCAGAATCTGCGGGACCGCGAAGCGGCCGTCGATGGCGGCCGGGGCTTCGGCGAGCGCTTCCTCCTGGGTCAGGCACGGCTGAACCACGTCGGGCCGGGTGACGTTGATGTCTTTCAGGGGGTTGCCGGTCGGCTTCGCGTCACCGGTATCGACGGCCTGGATCTGGCTGACGTACCCCAGGATGGCGTCGAGCTGGCCGGCGAAGCTGTCGAGTTCGTGGTCGGTCAGCGCCAGCCGGGCCAGCTTGGCCAGCCGGGCGACGTCGTCGCGGGAGATCTGGGACACGATGCTCAAGCCTAGGTGACTCCCCTTCCGCGCCGAGACTGCGGATCGCGTCGACCGCTCTGACGTGTGGTTTCGCCCTCTCTGCGAACCTGCCGGAATGCTGAGTCCAGGCGGCTATGAAAGGGTGTCGGCGTGCCTTCGTATCTGCTGCGGGTCCAGCTGGTCGATCGGCCCGGTAGCCTCGGCTCGCTCGCCGTCGCCCTGGGCTCGGTCGGCGCCGACATCCTGTCGCTCGATGTCGTCGAGCGGGGATCGGGATACGCGATCGACGATCTGGTGGTCGATCTGCCGCAGGGCGCGATGCCCGACACGCTGATCACGGCCGCAGAGCGGCTCGAGGGAGTGCGGGTGGACACCATCCGGCCGCACACCGGTCTGCTGGAGGCTCATCGCGAACTGGAGCTGATCGACCACGTTGCCGCCGCTGACAGCGATGACCGGTTGCAGGTGCTGGCCGACGAGGCGCCACGCGTGCTGCGGGTGGGCTGGTGCACGGTGGCCCGCATCTCCGAGTCGGGTCTGCGACGCATCGTCGGCAGCTCGGGCGCACCGGAGACGCCGGCGACGTCGGCGCCCTGGCTGCCGCTGGCCCACGCCGAGGCACTCGACGGCACCGCCGACTGGGTGCCGCAGGTGTGGCGGGACATGGACACCACGCTGGCCGCCGCACCGCTGGGTGATCCCAACACCGCGGTCATGCTCGGCCGCCCCGGTGGGCCGCTGTTCCGCCCCTCCGAAGTGGCCCGGCTGGGTTACCTGGCCGGCATCGTCGCGACGATCCTGCGCTAGGTCACTCCTCGGCCTCTTGCTCCTGCGGTGGTGGCCCTTCCGCGAGCAGGGTGCGGAAACCGTCCTCGTCGAGGATCGGGACACCCAGCTCGACGGCCTTGTCGTACTTCGATCCGGGCGCATCCCCGGCCACCACGAACGACGTCTTCTTCGACACCGAGCCGACCGCCTTGCCGCCGCGGGTGATGATGGCCTCCTTGGCCTCATCGCGGGAAAAGCCGGGCAGCGACCCGGTTACCACGATCGAAAGCCCTTGCAGCGTAGGAGTTATCGCGGCATCACGGACGTCCTCCATCCGTACGCCGGCCGCCCGCCACTTGTCGATGATCGCGCGGTGCCAGTCGACGGCGAACCACTCGACGAGTGCGGCGGCGATGGTCGGCCCGACACCCTCGACATCGGCCAGCTGCTCTTCGGTCGCGGCCATGATGGCATCGAGGCTGCCGAAGGCGACGGCCAGTGCCCGCGCCGCGGTCGGCCCCACATGCCGGATGGACAGCGACACCAGGATCCGCCACAGCGGACGGTCCTTGGCCTGCTGCAGGTTGATCAGGAACCGTGCGCCATTGGCCGACAGCGCGCCATCTTTGGTGGTGAAGAACTCCGAGGTCAGCAGGTCGGCGCTGGTGAGGCTGAACAGGTCGCCCTCGTCGCCGATGACCTTGGCGGCCAGCAGCGCGGTCGCCGCTTCGTAACCCAGCCCTTCGATGTCCAGCCCGCCACGACCCGCCAGGTGGAAGACCCGCTCGCGAAGCTGCGCGGGGCACGACCGGGCGTTCGGGCAGCGGATGTCGACGTCGCCCTCCTTGGCCGGGGCCAGTGGGGTGCCGCATTCCGGGCAGTGGGTGGGCATTTCGAATGTGCGCTCGGTGCCGTCGCGCAGATCGACGACGGGTCCCAGTACCTCGGGGATGACGTCGCCGGCCTTGCGGATCATCACGGTGTCACCGATCAGCACGCCCTTGCGCTTGACCTCCGAGCCGTTGTGCAGGGTGGCCATTTCCACGGTGGATCCGGCGATCTTCACCGGGGTCATCACCGCGTACGGGGTGACCCGGCCGGTGCGGCCCACGTTGACCTTGATGTCGAGCAGCGTGGTCTGGGCTTCCTCGGGCGGGTACTTGTAGGCCACCGCCCAGCGCGGGGTGCGCGAGGTGGCCCCGAGCCGCCGCTGTTCGGCAAAATCGTCGACTTTGACTACCACACCATCGATTTCATGCTCGATCTCGTGGCGCCGCTCGCCCCAGTAGACGATCTTCTCCTCGACGGCGGCCAGTCCGGCCACCCGCGTGGTGTGGTCGGAGACCGGCAGGCCCCACGCCTTCAGGGCGAAGTAGGCGTCGTGCAGCGTTGCGGGGGCAAAGCCCCCCGAGTACTCCGCGTGGCCCAGCCCGTGACAGATCATCCGCAGCCGCCGCCGCGCGGTGACCGCCGGATTCTTCTGCCGCAGCGAGCCAGCGGCGCTGTTGCGCGGATTGGCGAACGGCGCCTTGCCCTCCTCGACCAGGCTGGCGTTGAGGTTCTCGAAGTCAGCGAGGCGGAAGAAGACCTCACCACGCACCTCGAGGACCGCGGGTAGCGGGTAATCCTTTGAAACGGTAAGGGTTTCGGGGATGTCGTCGATGGTCCGGGCGTTGTTGGTGACGTCCTCGCCGACCCGGCCGTCACCGCGGGTGGCCGCCCGATCCAACCGGCCGTTGCGGTACACCAACGCGATCGCGACACCGTCGACCTTGAGCTCACACAGGTACTGCGGATCGCGGCCGATCTCGGTTTCCACCCGGTTGGACCAGGCCACCAATTCGTCGGTGTTGAACACGTCGTCCAGGGACAGCATCCGCTCCAGGTGGGCGGCCTCGGCGAAGTCGGTCGCGAAGCCGGCGCCGCCGACCAGCTGGGTCGGCGAGTCGGGGACTCTCAGCTCGGGGTAGCGCTCCTCGAGGGCCAGCAGTTCGTTGAAGAGCGTGTCGAAGTCCGCGTCGGAGACGATCGGCGCGTCCTTGATGTAGTACCGGAACTGATGCTCACGCACCTCTTCGGCGAGGTCCTGCCAGCGCCGGCGCACATCCGGATCGATGGGGTCAACCTCGGGATCGGATGTCTCTGAAGCCACTCTGGCAGGTTATCGGAGCCCCCCGACGTGGCAATCTTGAGCCATGCCCCATCCGGTGCTGTTCGACGACGCCGATCCGATCCTGGCCAGGGTGCGGAAGATCGCGCTGGCCTTCCCCGAAACGACCGAGAAGATCTCGCACGGCAGGCCGACGTTCTCCGCGCCGAAGATGTTCGCGATCTACGGCGGCAGCCGGAAGAATCCCGACGGCCCGCATACGCGATATGACCACGCGCTGCTGATCAAGGTCGACGACAGCGAGCGGCAAGCCCTGCAGCAGGACGCCCGGTTCTTCTACCCGGCTTACCTCGGTCCGTACGGCTGGCTGGGCCTGGACTTCGACGCCGCCAAGGTCGACTGGGATGAAATCGCCGAACTGGTGGACGCCTCGTTTCGGCTGCAAGCGCCGGCGCGATTGATCCGCCTGCTCGATAACTAACCGGCCAGCGACATCTCCGGCTCTCGAACCTGCTGCGGCCGTGCGAGATTGGCTCGCGCCACCCGAGCCAAGATCGACGGCCGCATCAGCCGGGTGGGCGAATCAAGCATGCCCAGCACCCGGAAGAACTGGCTGTTGACCACCGGGTCGGTTTCAACGGCGGTGAGCACCATGTCGGCGAACCGGTTGTTGATGCGCATTCCCAGGGGTCGCTCGCCGGCGATCTCGGGCAATGAGAGATCGGCGCTGACGGCATTGCGCCACGCGACGCGGACGGTCTTGGCGGCGGCCCGGAGGAACCGCTTCGGTAGGTCGTTGTCGCCCCCGTGCAGACAACGCCGCAACGTCAGCGCCTCCAGGGCCGCCACCGTCATTCCCTGTCCGTAGATCGGGTTGAAGCTGCACACCGCGTCCCCGATGACGACGAACCCGTCGGGCCAGCGGGGCATCTCGTCGTAGCGGCGCCAACGGCTGGACGGAGTCCGGTAGTGCGCCGTTTTCCCGAGCGGTTCGGCAGCCTCGAGAACATCCAGAATGTGCCGGGGAACCCGCCGCCGCGCGATCCGCAGCATGTCGGCGTAGTGCCGCGCCGGCTGCTCTCCCATCGTGCCTACGGTCATCAACCAGGTGTCGTTCTCGTGGTTGAGCAGGGCCACCGTGGTCGCCTCGCCCGGTTTGGGGAACGTCGCCACCATGTGCTCGCGGATGGCGTCCGGACGGATCCGCAGCCACTGGCTGGTGTAGGACAAGTTGATCACCAGCTCGTCTTCGCGGGGGCGACCGTATCCGAGATCGTCGAGAAAGACCGGGGTGCGGGATCCGCGGCCGGTGGCGTCGACGACCAAGTCCGCGCCCAGCACGGCGGCTTTGGTGGCCTCTCGGCGCGCGACCACCACGCCCGTCACCCGGTGGCGGTCGTCCGACGACGTCACGTCGACCACGTCGTGGCCACCGAGCACAGTGACGTTCGGCAGCGCCGAAAGTCGGTTCATCACATGCCAATCCAGAAAGGGGCGGCTCGGCATGTAGGCAGTCACCGGATTGGGCAGCCGACCGGACGGCAGGAATCGGTGTCCGCCATACTCGATGATCACCCGGGAGAGGTCACCGTCGCCCCACACCGGTGCGCCGCCGGCGACCATCTCTTCGAGGACGCCGGGGAACAATTCGTCGAGCACCGCCACCCCGCCGGCCTGCAAGGCGTGGCCGTGGCACGCCTGCGGCACGCCGCGACGGTTGGACGGCCGCTCAGGCGGTACATCACGGTCGACGACGACGACCTCCCGGTAGTGCTCGGCGGCCACTCGCGCGGCCAGCATCCCAGCCATGCTCGCTCCCAGCACCACAGCGCGTTCCCCGAGAATCGTCATGGATCGAACGCTAAGGGCGCAGCTCAAAAGGGGTGCGAGTAGACCGCTACTCGAATTCCGGTCCCGGCGACTACGCAGCTAGATCGCTTCGGGATCCTCGCCGACGGCATCGGCGGCCCGCTGACACAAGCCGATCGCGACACGCGCCCATTCGGCGGTGGCGTCGGCCAGCCCGCAGGCCGGGCTGATGCCCACGCGATCGCGAACCGAACTGCGGGAGAAGCCAATTCGGTCGGTGATTGCGACCGCTGCCGCAGCAATCTCCTCGGCCGACGGCCGCTTCGCCGGCGCGCTCGTCGGCACCAGGCCGAAGACCACCGTGCGACCCGAGTCCAGGAACTCTCCCAGCCCGTCGAAGTCGGCGTCGCCGAGCGTGCCCGCGTCCACCGATACCGCGTTGATCGCGCTGCGCTGCAACACATTCCAGGGAAGCTCGGCCGAACAGCTGTGCAGTAGCACCTCCGTGCCGACGACGGCCACGCACTCGTCGAGCAAGCTGATGGCGACCGCCTCGTCGACCGGATGCACCGGGCTCATCGCCGTCACCCCGGTCAGCCGGCCGGCCAGCGCGGCAAACAGGACGGGCTCGTCGTACTGCACCACCACCGTCGTCGACAACCGGCGCGCCAGCTCGGCCCGATGCCGCGCCACACCCTCAGCCAACGAGGACGTCAAGTCGCGGACCGCGCCGGCGTCGGTGAGCGCTCGGTGGCCTCCTGCCAGCTCGAGCTGGGCGGCCAACGTGATCGGGCCCGGCGCCTGGACCTTGACCGGCCGCCCCGAACCGGGCCCGCCGGCCTTCTCCCAGGCTTCCTCGATGGCGTCGATGTCCTCGTCGAGCAGGCTCTTCGCCCGGCGGGTCACCGCGCCCGGCCGGGCGGTAATCCGGTAGCCGCGCGGGACGGTGTCGATCGCGATATCGACCAGCAGCGCGCCTGCCCGGCCGATCATGTCCGCACCCACACCGCGGGCCGGTAGTTCGACCAGGTGCGGCAGCCGGTGCAGCTCTCCGACGATGATGTCGGCGGCTTCCCGCGGCGCTGAGCCCGGCCACGAACCCATTCCGGTGGCCGCCGCGAAATCACTCACCGGCCAACCGTATTGGACAGCCCGAGCGCACCATGCAGCCGGGGGCATAACGTGTGGATATGACGGTGCGCACGGGGCTGGCCTGTTGCGCAGCGGCGGCCGTGCTGACCGGTTGTACTCAGTGGGCCGACGGGGATGCGCTGCGCGCCCTGAGCGAGCCGCCGTACCACCCGCCGGGGATCGTCGACGTCGACCAGGTGCTGCTGACCCAGGCTCAGATGCAGGCGATCACCGGCGGCGGCCAGGACCTGACCATCATTCCGACCATGGACGGCAAAGCACCGGTCGACGTCGAGCAGCTCGCTGAATCGGTTCCCCGGGATTGCCGCTTCCTGTTCGCCGAGACCGACACCTTCGGCACCGACGTGGCGGACTTCCACAAGACCAGCTTTCAGCACCCGGCCCGGCGCGCACTGATCTCCGAGGGGGCGGCCGCCTACCGCGACGACGCCGCGGCCCGACAGGCGTTCAACACACTCTCTACCGCGGTGCATCGCTGCGCCGACGGCCCGATGGGGTCGTATCTGGTCGGCGAGGTCAACGCCGATAGCGATTCCCTGCACACCCGCCCGGGCCGGTGCGGCCGTGACTACCGGCTGAGAACCTCGGTGCTGGTGGAGGTGACGTTCTGCACGTATCCCGAGTCGGTGCCCGAGATCGTCATGTCGAACATCGTCAACAAGATTCCGGGCGGTTGAGGATCGTCGCGCTGCCGATGACCTCGTCACCGGCCGGATCGGGGCGGTAGAGCACCAACGTCTGGCCCGGCGCGACACCGCGCAGCGGTGTCCGCAGCGCCACCCTCAGCTCGTCGCCGACGATTTCGGCGACAGCCGGCACCACGCCGCCGTGCGCACGTACCTGGACCTCGCACTCCACCGGGCCCGCCGGCGCGATGCCGGAGGTGAACACCGGCTGCGTTCCGGTCAGCGAATGCACCTGAAGGGCTTCGACCCTGCCCACCCGCACCGTCTGCGAGTCGGCGTCGATGCCGGTGACGTAGCGCGGCAGGCCATCGGGGCCGGGCCCGGCGATGCCGAGGCCCTTGCGCTGCCCGATGGTGAACCCGTGCACACCGTCGTGCTCGGCGAGCACGGCGCCGCTGGCTTCGTCGACGACCGTTCCGCGCCGCACGCCGATCCGGGCGCCGAGAAAGGCCTGGGTGTCACCGGAGGGGATGAAGCAGATGTCGTGGCTGTCGGGCTTGTCGGCCACCGACAGTCCGCGGCGGGCGGCCTCCTCGCGGATCGCCGGCTTGGGGGTGTCACCGACGGGGAAGGCGGCGTGCCGCAGCTGCTGGGCGCTCAGCACGCCGAGCACATAGGACTGGTCCTTGTCGACATCGACCGCACGGCGCAGCCGGCCCTCGGACAGCCGGGCGTAGTGGCCGGTGGCCACCACATCGAAGCCCAGTGCCAGTGCCTTGGCAGCCAGCGCGGAGAACTTGATCTTCTCGTTGCACCGCACGCACGGGTTGGGAGTCTCGCCGCGTTCGTAGGACGAGACGAAGTCGTCGATGACATCCTCGGCGAACCTGTCGGCGAAATCCCAGACATAGAACGGAATTCCGAGCACATCGGCAACGCGTCGGGCGTCGCCGGCGTCCTCCTTGGAGCAGCAGCCGCGCGAGCCGGTACGCAGGGTGCCGGGCTGTCGGGAGAGTGCCAGGTGCACGCCGACGACGTCGTGACCGGCGTCGACCATTCGGGCGGCGGCCACCGACGAGTCGACGCCGCCGCTCATCGCGGCCAGCACCCTCATCGCAGTGCTCCCAGTGCCGAACTGGCCAGTGCGGCCTGCCGGGCCCGCTCGACGGCGGCGGGCAGCACCCGAAGCGCCGCGTCGACGTCGGCCTGGGTGCTGGTGTGGCCCAACGACAATCGCAGCGAGCCGCGGGCGGCTTCGGCATCGGCGCCCATGGCCAGCAGGACATGTGACGGCTGAGCCACGCCGGCCGTGCACGCCGAGCCGGTAGAGCATTCGATTCCGTTGGCGTCCAACAGCATCAGCAGGGAATCGCCCTCACAGCCGCGGAAGGTGAAGTGTGTGTTGCCCGGCAGCCGCCGATCGCCGACTGCTCCGTTGAGCTGGGTGTCAACGATGGAGTCCAAAACCCCGTTGATGAGCCGCTCGCGCAGGGTGCGCAGGCGGGCGCCGGTGGCGTCGAGGGATCCGACGGCGACGTCGACTGCGGCCGCCATCGCCACGGCCCCGGCGACGTCAGGTGTGCCGGAACGGATATCGCGTTCCTGACCGCCACCGTGCAACAGCGGGACGCAGGCGGTGGTGCGGCGCAGAAGCAGGGCGCCGACGCCGGTTGGACCGCCGAATTTGTGGGCAGTCACGCTCATGGCGGACAGGGTGGAGCCGGCGAAGTCGACTGGGATGTGGCCGATCGCCTGCACGGCATCGCTGTGGATCGGCACGTCGAACTCGGCGGCCACGGCGGCCAGATCGGCGATCGGCATGATCGTGCCGACTTCGTTGTTGGCCCACATCACCGAGACCAGCGCCACGTCGTCGTGTTCTTGCAGGATGTCGCGCAGCGCCCCGGCGGTGACCGAGCCGTCGGGCCCGGTGGGCAGGAACGTCACCTCGGCGCCCTCGTGCTCGGCCAGCCAGGTGACTGCGTCGAGGACCGCGTGGTGTTCGACGGCGGTGGTCACGATCCGGCGGCGGGTCGGCTCGACGTCGCGGCGCGCCCAATAGATGCCCTTCACCGCGAGGTTGTCGCTCTCGGTGCCACCGGCGGTGAAGATCACTTCCGACGGGCGGGCGCCCAGCCGGGCCGCGATGGTCTCCCGGGCCTCCTCCATCCGGCGCCGGGCGTCGCGGCCCGCAGTGTGCAGCGAGGAGGCATTACCGGTGGTGGCCAGCGCGGCCGTCATCGCCTCGATGGCAGCAGGATGCATCGGGGTGGTGGCAGCGTGGTCGAGATACACCGGACCGGTGGTCGGGCTCATAGCCCAACCAGGATACCGGCCGCAGGAGGCCTATCCCGCCAGTGCGTGGGTGTGCTCGAAGCGCCGTGCGATCTGGCCGCGCACGGCCACCTCGCAGCGAGCGGCCAGTTCGCGCCGGTCGGCGCCCGGCAGCTCCAGAGACGTGACCTCGACGTCGACGACGGTCAGCCGGGCCCGAACCGTGCGGCTCAGCGACTGCCAGAGCGTGTCATCCCCGACAAACGCCGCCACCGTCGAAGGCCGCCCGTCGCGATGGTGATAGGTCAGCCGCAGCGGCTGGACCGGCCGGCCCGAGTCGACGGCAGCCTGGAACATCGCCGGGCGGAACTGTCCGTAGGCCAGCCCGCACCAGGTGGTGCCCTCCGGGAAGGCGACGACGGTCTGCCCGTTGCGCAGCCGATCGGCCACCTGCGCGACCACCTGCGGCAGCCGGCGCAGGCTGGCGCGGTCGATCGGGATGACCTTCATGATCCGCGCGGCCAGCCCGACAGCGGGCCAATCGATCAGGTCGGCACGCGCGACAAAGGCTCCGGGCAGCACCGAACCGATGACGAAGATGTCGATCCAGGAGACGTGACCGCTGACCACCAGGACGCCCCGTAGGTTACGAATAGGGCCACCCGACACGGTGATTCGTATACCAAGGCACCGCAGGAACGTCCGGCAGTACACCCGTTGGATGCGTCCCCGGCCGGGCATCGGCACCGCCAGCAGCGGCACCATCATCAACAGCAGCAGTGCAGAAGAGATGCGCAGCGTGGCGCGCACCGTCGCGATCACCCGCCGCGAGGGCGGGGCGCCACCGGCGCGAACACAGCTGTCGTCACACAGCGCCCGGGGCAGCCAGGCGTGATCCGGGACGGTCATGCCGTCTCCCCCATTCCGCCGGCCATCTCACTGGCCGCCGAGACCGACCGCAGCCGGGTGAGATAGCGGGTATCGGCCCGCCGCTTGTCCAGCAGGGCCGGGAAATCGCCGACGCCGAACTCGGGATCGTGCGCCGGCTCACCGCAGACTTGGGCGCCCAGCCGCAGGTAGCCACGCATCAGGGGTGGGATGGTCGGCCTGCTCGGCGGCGGGATGTCGTCGAGTCCGACCCCGTCCAGAACAACCGGGCGGTACGGGTAGACGGTGTGCTCGGCCGCGGCGGCGTGGCGGCGCAGCACGAAGTCGCGCACCCCGCGGATCTGGGAACCTGGAGGTGCACCCGCCGGGTCTTCTGAGTGGGTGGGCACCGAGACACAGCCGGTGACGTAGTCGTATCCGCAGCGGTCCAGATAGGCCAGGATGCCGGCCCACATGAGCAGCACCACAGCGCCGTTGCGGTGGTCGCCGCGCACCACAGCGCGGCCCATCTCCACCAGCGACGGCCGTAGCGCGTCGAGTGCGCTGACGTCGAATTCCGTTGCGGTGTAGAGACTTCCAGCGGCAATCGCACCAGGCGGCGGCAGCATCCGGTAGCACCCAACGACCTCGCCGGAGAGGTCCTCACGAACCAGGAGATGGTCGCAGAACTCGTCGAACCGGTCGGCGTCACGGCCCTCGCCGTCGGCGGGCAGCGCGTAACCGGGCTCGGTGGTGAACACCTGATAACGCAGCCGCTGGGCCGCCTCGATCAGGGTGGGGTCGGTGGACAGCAGTAGCGAGTAGCGCGGGCCGCGCAAGGCGGCAGTCTCGTTCTGGTCAGGGGCTATGAGTACGGAGGCAGTGCTCATAGCTGAACGGTTGCTGAGGCGATCAGCGGGATGTCAACGCCCGCATGACGTGTTCGTGCACTCTCGATGACCAATAAAAGCGACGGCCCCCGACACGCCAGAATGACGTGCGGGGACCGTAGCCGTTGAGCTGCGAATTAACCCTTGCGGGCCTTGACCGCCTCGGTGAGCTGCGGTGCGACGTTGAACAGGTCGCCGACGATGCCGTAATCGGCGATCTCGAAGATCGGCGCTTCCTCGTCCTTGTTCACCGCGATGATCGTCTTCGAGGTCTGCATACCGGCGCGGTGCTGGATCGCCCCGGAGATGCCCAGCGCGATGTACAGCTGCGGTGAGACCGTCTTGCCGGTCTGGCCCACCTGGAACTGGCCCGGGTAGTAGCCGGAGTCGACGGCGGCACGCGAGGCACCGACGGCGGCACCCAGCGAGTCGGCCAGGTCCTCGACGACCGAGAACTTCTCGGCGCTGCCGACACCACGGCCACCGGAGACCACGACGCTGGCCTCGGTGAGCTCCGGGCGGTCGCCGGCCACGGCAGGCTCACGCTTGGTGATCTTGGTGGCGTTCTCGGCCTGCGCGGGCACCTCGACGATGACCTGCTCGCCGGCGCCGGCTTCAGGTGCTGCGTCAACCGCGCCGGGGCGCAGGGTTATCACCGGGGTGTCACCGTTGGCCTGGGCCTCGACGGTGAAGGCGCCACCGAAGATCGAGTGGATGCCCTTGCCACCCTCCTTGACCTCGACGACGTCGGACAACACACCCGCACCGGTACGCGCGGCCAGCCGGCCGGCGATTTCCTTGCCGTCGGCGTTGGCGGCCAGCAGCACGGCGGCCGGAGCGGCCGACTCCACCAGCGACGCCAGGACGTCGACGAAGGGAGTGATCAGGTAGCCCTCGGCGTCGGCCGACTCGGCGACGTAGATCTTGGCGGCACCGGCGGCCTTGAGATCGTCGACCAGCGGCGCGGCGGTACCAGGGGCACCGATCACGACGGCGGCGGGCTCGCCCAGCGCGCGGGCGGCAGTGATGAGCTCGGCGGTGACTTTCTTCACCGCACCTTCGAAGTGCTCAACGAGCACAAGTACTTCAGCCATAGCTGTTTAGCCTCTTAGTCTTTCAGGTCCAATTAGCGGGATGATTTGCTAGATGATCTTTTGAGCGACGAGGTACTCGGCGATCTTCTTGCCGCCGTCGCCTTCGTCAGCGATCTTCTCGCCTGCGGTCTTCGGCGGCTTCGGCGTCGACGCCACCACCGTCGTACCGGCATTGGCCAGGCCGACCTCGTCCCCATCGACGCCGATCTCGGCCAGCGTCAGGGTGGTCACTTCCTTCTTCTTGGCGGCCATGATGCCCTTGAAGGACGGGAAGCGCGGCTCGTTGATCTTCTCGGTGACGCTGATGACCGCGGGGAGCGTTGCCTCGACGGTGAACACGCCGTCGTCGGTCTCGCGCTCGCCGGTGATCTTGCCGCCCTCGACAGTCACCTTGCGCAGGTGCGTCAGCTGGGGCAGGCCGAGGTACTCGGCGATGATCGCCGGGACCGCGCCGCCGGTGCCGTCGGTCGCCTCGTTACCGGCGATGACCAGCTCGGTGCCCTCGATGGCGCCCAGCGCGCGGGCGAGTGCCCATCCGGTCTGCACCATGTCGGAGCCATGCAGGCCGGCATCGAGCAGATGCACGGCCTTGTCGGCGCCCATCGACAGCGCCTTGCGGATCGCTTCGGTGGCGCGCTCCGGGCCTGCGGTCAGCACCGTGACGGTGCCCTCGCCGCCTTCTTTTTCCTTGATCAGCAGGGCTTCTTCGACGGCGCGCTCGTTGATCTCGTCCAGCACGGCATCGGCGGCGTCGCGATCGAGCGTGAAGTCACCGTCGGACAGCTTGCGCTCGGACCACGTGTCTGGGACCTGTTTGATCAGGACCACGATGTTCGTCATGAGTCTTCTACGTCCTCCTGGCAGGCGTCCTGCAACCAGAGAAGGCCGCAAGACTTTTGGTCATTCCGCAACTCACATCATGTTACTGATGAGTAACTTAGAGTGGTTCGCACGAACACCATAGCTGGTCGAAGTTTGTGTTCTAGCAGCCCATCGGTACCGAGCAGTTCGCGAACTGCCAACTTCGGGTTAGCCTGCCTTGCAATGAGCGCATTCGTGACTGACGCAGGTGACAGCGGTCTGCCGCTGACCGGCGAGCGGACCATCCCCGGGCTGGCGGAAGAGAACTACTGGTTCCGCCGCCACGAGGTGGTATATCGCCGCCTGTTGGACCTTTGCGCAGGTCGTGAGGTGCTCGAGGCCGGCTGCGGCGAAGGCTACGGAGCCGATTTGATCGCCTCGGTGGCTCGCCGGGTGGTGGCCGTGGACTACGACGAAGCAACCGTGGCCCACGTCCAGGCGCGCTACCCGCGCGTGACCATGCTCGCGGGCAATCTGGCCGCGCTTCCACTGCCCGACGCTTCGGCTGACGTTGTGGTGAACTTCCAGGTCATCGAGCATTTGTGGGATCAACCACAGTTTGTCGCCGAATGCGCGAGGGTGTTGCGACCGGGCGGTTTGTTGCTGATGTCGACCCCGAATCGGATCACCTTCTCCCCCGGCCGCGACACCCCGATCAACCCGTTCCACACCCGCGAGCTCAACGCCGCCGAACTGGCCGAGTTGCTGACCGGCGGCGGCTTCCAGATGCGCTCCATGAGCGGGGTATTCCACGGCTCGGGCTTGGTGGCGATGGACGAGCGCCACGGCGGCTCGATCATCGACGCCCAGATCGAGCGGGCGCTGGCCGACGCCGCGTGGTCCGACGACCTGCTGGCCGATGTGGCGGCCGTGCGCTGCGAGGACTTCGCTTTGCTCGACGAGGGCGAGCGCGATATCGACGACAGCCTGGATCTGGTGGCGATCGCGGTACGCGTATGACTGGTCCGATCCCCGGGTCGCTTCGCTCCTGCCCGCCGAGTCCGATCCCCGGGCAGTTCACCATGGTCCTGCACACCCACCTGCCGTGGCTGGCCCATCATGGCCGCTGGCCCGTCGGCGAGGAATGGCTGTACCAATCGTGGTCGGCGGCCTACCTACCGCTGATGCGGGTGCTGCGCACGTTGGCCGCCGAAGGCCGCCGCGGCGTACTGACCCTGGGCATGACGCCGGTGGTCACCGCCCAGCTCGACGATCCCTACTGTTTGGACGGCATGCACCGCTGGCTGGCCAACTGGCAGCTGCGGGCCCTGGAGGCCGCCACCCTGCGCACCCCGACCGGCGCGGAGCCCGGCACCGCGACCACTCCGGAAGCGTTGCGCGAGTTCGGCATTCGGGAGTACGACGAGGCCGGGCGGGCGATCGAGGAGTTCGGCACCCTGTGGCGACACGGCGCCAGCCCGCTACTGCGCGAGCTGATCGACGCCGGCACCGTGGAGCTGCTGGGCGGGCCACTGGCCCATCCGTTCCAACCGCTGCTCAATCCCCGGTTGCGCGAATTCGCGCTGCGCGAGGGGCTAGCCGACGCCGGCCAGCGCTTCGCCCACACACCGAAGGGCATCTGGGCGCCCGAATGTGCTTACGCCCCAGGCATGGAACACGACTACGCCGCCGCCGGCGTCGGACACTTCATGGTCGACGGACCCTCGCTGCACGGTGACACCGCGCTCGGCCGGCCGGTCGGGTCGACGAATGTGGTGGCGTTCGGCCGCGACTTACAGGTGAGCTATCGGGTGTGGTCGCCGAAGTCGGGCTACCCCGGACATGCCGCCTACCGCGACTTCCACACCTACGACCACCTCACCGGGCTCAAGCCTGCCCGGGTCACCGGCCGCAATGTGGATTCCGACGCGAAGGCGCCGTATGACCCGCAGCGCGCCGACAAGGCAATCGACGCCCACGTCGCCGACTTCGTCGGTGTGGTGCGTCAGCGGCTGATCTCCGAGTCGGAGCGCATCGGTCGGCCCGCCCATGTGGTGGCCGCGTTCGATACCGAGTTGTTCGGGCACTGGTGGTACGAGGGGCCGATCTGGCTGGAGCGGCTGCTGCGCGCGCTGCCGGAGGCCGGTGTGCAAGTCGGCACTCTGAACGACGCACTGGCCGCCGGGTTCGTCGGCGCACCTGTCGAATTGCCGCCCAGCTCATGGGGATCCGGCAAGGATTGGCAGGTGTGGTCTGGTGAGCAGGTGGCCGATCTGGTCCGGCTCAATACCGAGGTGGTCGACACCGCACTGACGACGGTCGACAAGGCGCTGGCGCACAGCGCTCCCAGCCGGGACTTCGTCGCCGACCAGATCCTGCGCGAGACACTGCTGACCGTGTCCAGCGACTGGCCGTTCATGGTCAGCAAGGATTCCGCGGCCGATTACGCCCGCTACCGCGCCCATCTGCACGCCCACGCAACCCGGGAGATCTCCGATGCTCTGGCATCGGGGCGCCGCGACGCGGCCGAACGGCTGGCCGCCGGCTGGAACCGCGCCGACGGATTGTTCGGTTCCCTGGACGCTAGGCGGCTGCCATGAAAATCCTGATGGTGTCGTGGGAGTACCCGCCGGTGATCATCGGCGGCCTGGGCCGGCACGTCTACCAACTGGCGACCGCGCTGGCCGCCGATGGACACGACGTGGTCGTGCTGTCGCGCCGTCCGTCGGGCACCGATCCCAGCACGCATCCGACCACCGACGAGGTCCACGAGGGCGTGCGGGTGATCGCCGCCGCGCAAGACCCGCACGAGTTCGACTTCGGCCGTGACCTGATGGCCTGGACGCTGGCCATGGGTCACTCCATGACGCGCGCCGGGCTGACCCTGCAGGCGAAGGGCTGGCAGCCCGATGTCGTGCACGCCCACGACTGGCTGGTCGCCCACCCGGCGATCGCGCTGGCCGAGTTCTTCGATGTGCCAATGGTTTCCACAGTGCATGCCACCGAGGCCGGCCGGCATTCCGGCTGGGTGTCCGGGCAGATCAGCCGCCAGGTGCACGCCGTCGAGTCCTGGTTCGTCCGGGAGTCCGATTCGCTGATCGCCTGCTCGGCGTCGATGTCGGAGGAGATCTCCGATCTGTTCGGCCCCGACCTGGCCGAGATCGTCGTCATCCGTAACGGAATCGACTCGCGCCGTTGGCCGTTCGCACTTCGCCAGGCTCGAACCGGGCCACCGGAGCTGTTGTACATCGGCCGGCTGGAATACGAGAAGGGCGTGCACGAGGCGATCGCTGCACTCGCCCGGATCCGACGTACCCATCCCGGCACCACACTGACGATCGCCGGTGACGGCACCCAGCAGGACTGGCTCGTGGAGGTGGCACGAAAGCACAAGGTGTTCAAGGCTATTCGCTTCGCCGGCCAGGTGGACCACGACGAGCTGCTGCGCCTGCTGCACCAGACCGACGCCGCGGTGCTACCGAGCCATTACGAACCGTTCGGCATCGCCGCGCTCGAAGCGGCCGCGGCCGGGGCACCTTTGGTCACCTCCAACGTGGGCGGACTCGGCGAGGCGGTCATCGACGGTGAGACGGGGGTGTCCTGCCCACCGCGCGACGTGGCGGCGCTGGCCGCGGCAGTGCGCCGCGTCCTCGACGATCCCGTTGCGGCACAACAGCGGGCGACTGCCGCGCGGGAGCGCCTCACGTCCGATTTCGACTGGCACACCGTGGCCGCCGAGACGGCCCAGGTCTACCTGGCCGCCAAACGCCACGAACGCGATCCGCTACCGCGCCGGCCGATCGTCGAGCACGCCCTGCCCGGGCGCTGAGCGGTAGGTTCTGGATTTCGGTAGGCGGCTTTGGCAAGGGACTAGAAGCGCAACACGAGGCGGCCGCGAACACCGCCGCGTTCCAGTAGGCGATGCGCCTGTGCGGCATTGTCAGCGGGTAGTTCGTGGGCCACGCGCAGTGTCAGCCCGTTGGTGGCAGCAAGGTCGGACAGGTAGTCCAATCGCGGTTTGCGGGCGATGTCCGGGGCCACCCACACCGACTCAATTTTCAGGTCGAGATCGGAACCCACCGCGCCGCCTAGTTGCGGTGGGCGCACCGCCACGTAGGTGCCACCCGGCCGAATTGCCGGTATGACGATGTCGCGGAGTACGGCGGCGTCCACCACGGCGTCGACGCCGCCGGGTGCGTGATGCCGAATCTGGGCCGCCACGTCGTCGCCGCGGGGGACGACGACGTCAACGCCAAGGGTCTCCAACAGCGAGCGGTCGTGAGCCGACGCGTCGGCAATCACACGAAACCCGCGACGTTTGGCCAGTTCGATGACGTAACCGCCAAGAGCGCCCGCACCGCCGGTTACCGCGATCACGCCGCCTGCGACACTGTCGAGTCTGTCCAATACCTGAAGTGCGGTGAGTCCGTTCATCAATATCGTTGAGCCAGCGGCGAAATCGTGACCGCGCGGGAGCCTGGTTACCGATTGGGCCCCGACGACGACCTTCTCGGCGTATGTCCCGCCGCCGTCGACCACTGGCACGGTGACGGCCAGCACCTCATCCCCGGGAACGTAGCCCGTCGAGGGATCGGCGTCATCGACGACGCCGGCCGCGTCCCACCCGGGAATGAAAGGAGGTTGCGCGCCGGTGTACATATCGCGCAGGACCCCACTCCGCGTGACCAGATCGGTCGGGTTCACCGCGGCGGCATGCACGCGCACCCGGACCTGATTCTGGCCAACCGTCGGTTCGTCGATATTGAAGACCCGCAACACTTCCGGGCCTCCCGGGACGACGAACCCGATAGCCTTCACGAGCACCCCCGTTGGCCGTCAGGCTCGCGTGCAGGGCCGCCTCGGTCCACGCGCGTGCACGTCGGCCCGCTGCAGAGCTGAGCCTCTGGGGAACCAACTGCACTCTCCCCCGCCTCGCCCAGCGTGGCAGCCACGGCCGGATCGATGGCGGCGACGATGCGGCGTGCCGCATGGCCCAGGCGCGCAAGTTCGTCGTCGGTGAGCACCTCGACGACGAGGCGACGTGCTTCACGAACATGGCCGGGAGCGCACTGCTTGAGCTTCGCCTCGCCGGCGTCAGTCAGCTGGGCTTCAGTGCGGCGGCCGGCTCCCCCGCAAGAGTGTCGCTGCACCCATCCTGCCGACTCGAGACGCGATACCGCGTGCGACAGCCGCGAGAGTGACCCGCGAGTTTGAAGCGCCAGCTCGCTCATCACTCGCGTGCGCTCAGGTGCCCCAGACAGCACCACCATCACGTGATACTCGAACAAACTCAGCCCCGCATCGCGGTTCAACTGCGCGTCCAGGCGTGCGGGCAACATCGTGACCAGTGCCATCAGAGACACCCACTCACGGAGCTGTTCGGCAGACAACCATTCGTCCGGCGTTTCCTGATCACTTTCCATCGTCCAATCATATCGGCACTTGAAGGTTCAACCACAGCGACATCGCCCAGTTTTCATGTTCAAGCGCGGTTCGGCGCCTAGCCGCGAGTCGCCAACGGGCGCACCGTGATCACGGCGAACACCACTCCTCTGCTGGCATGACGCGGAGATAAGCCCCCAGAGCTTGCACCGGGACAGCCTATCGGACAAGCGTCAACTTGAATATTGAAGTTTGAGGAGTACCGTATCACTTGTACGTTCAAGTTAGGTTATTGCACGCCGCGGACGGACGCATTACACCCTCGTTGACGCAACCTCGTGAACCCCGACTTGTAAGGAGATTGGATATGACACTGTTTCGGCTCGACGCCAGCATCCGCGTCGAAGGCTCCCACAGCCGCGAAATAGCCGACATCGCCGAACGGGAATGGCGCTCAGCCAATCCCGAAGCCGACATCATTCGTCGCAGCGTCGGCACCGAACCCATCCCAGCGACCGCCTGGGGCACCGCCGCCACGGCAGGCTATACCCCCGAAGAACAACGCAGCCCCGAACAGCACCGGGCTGTCGGCTTAGCGACAGCCCTGGCCGACGAACTCCTGACCGCCGACGCATTCCTGTTCGCTGTCCCCCTCTACAACTACGGAGTGTCTCAACACTTCAAGTCGTGGGTGGACATGATCATCACCGACCCACGATTCAACCCTGCTGAACCACCCGCCATCGCCGGCAGACCAGCTGTGCTGATCACAGTTCACGGCGGCTACTACGCCGAGGGCACCCCCCGGCACGACTGGGACCACGCCACAGGGTGGATGAAGCGCATCCTCGCTGACGTCTGGGGCCTCAACCTCAACACCGTGGTGTCAGAGTTCAGCCTGGTCGGAGTCAATCCTGCACTCGATGACTTCAAAGACCTCGCCACCACCCTCCGCGCCGAAGCCGAAATGCACGCACGCGAATCGGGACGACTCCTGTCAACCCCCGTCAATCGGTGAGCTATCCGCCCTCCTCATGCACGCCGGTCAGGGCGTCCAGATCAGCAGGTCCTGCATGCCGTTGTTCATGGTGACCGTGGTCGGCGGCGGTCCGGTGACGTCGAAGTGGATCTTGCCCGTCGCCGTCGCGCCCGGCGGGATGGTTCCGCCGCTGATATTCGACGGGGCGGCGACCATCCACAGCACCCGGTAGGCCGCCTGGTTGGGGGCAACGGCATTGAACTGCGAAATGGCCGGGGTGACCGGACCATTGAGGGCGTTGACGGTGGCGGTCGCCTCCCAGAGCTGGCCGGCGACCGGGTAGCCGGGCATCACGTCATCGGACGGTTTGAGGCCGCTGACCGTCCAGGTCAAGGGGACCTGGCCAACACTGTCGGTCATCGTCAGCGGGCTACCCAGCTTGCCGACGATGGGATAGTCGGCCGCCACCGAGAACGGTGCGGCCGCCAGCACGATGAGCATGCTCACCGCGGTGGCCAGTACTGCCTTGATGATTCTTGAGATCGTCACAGGGCCCTCCCCGAGGAGACGTGAATGGACGCATCTGGCATAACTCCCGACAAACGCCGGATCATAGTGCCCAAAGGCCCGCCCTGTGGTGACCTAAGCCTCTAGACGAGAGGCCTTCTTGCGCTCGATATCCGCCAGCGCAGCGGCCAGCTCAGCGCGCTGCGCTGCCGAGGTGTCCCAGGCCAGCTTGCGGTTCTTGACCACCTTGGCCGGCGAGCCGACGGCGATGGAGAAATCCGGGATGTCGCCCTTGACCACGGCGTGGGCCCCGAGCACGCAACCGCGCCCGATCGTGGTGCCCCGCAGCACAGTCACCTTGGCCGCGATCCACGTGTCTGGGCCGATGCGCACCGGGCCCTTGACGATGCCCTGGTCCTTGATCGGCATCTCGATGTTGTCCATCTTGTGGTCGAAGTCGCAGACGTAGCACCAGTCGGCCATCAGCGCCGAGTCACCCAGCTCGATGTCCAGGTAGCAGTTGATGACATTGTCGCGGCCCAGCACCACCTTGTCGCCGAACCGCAGCGAGCCTTCATGGGCGCGAATGGTGTTCTTGTCGCCGATGTGCACCCAACGACCGATCTCCAGCTGCGCTAGTTCCGGGGTCGCGTGGATCTCGACGTTCTTGCCGAGGAACACCATGCCGCGGGTGATGATGTGCGGGTTGGCGAGCTTGAACTTCAGCAGCCGCCAGTAGCGCACCAGGTACCAGGGCGTATACGCCTTATTGGCGATGACCCAGCGCAGTGATTCCTTGGTCAGGAACTTGGCCTGGCGCGGATCACGCAGGCGCGAGCCCGCCCACCGCTTGTGGATCGGCGAACCCCACATCGACGTCATGGGCTGAGAGCCTAACGCCAGCGGCGGCACGGGTTACCCTCGCCTGTACTGTCTGGTTGCGCGACGGGAAGGACACGGGTGCTGCGGCGATTGCTGGCGTCGGCGTCGGCCGCGCTGGTCGTGACCGGCTTGGCCGGGTGTGGCAACACCGACTCCTGGGTCGACTCCACCGCGGCGCACGGCTGGTCTGCCCAATACGGCGATGCCGCCAACAGCAGCTACACCCCCACGGGCGGGGCGTCGGCGCTGCGGCTGAAGTGGAGCCGATCGGTCAAGGGCGAGCTGGGTGCCGGAGCCGCACTGGGAGACATCGGCTACCTCGCGGTGAACGGCCAGACCGCCGGCGGCTGTTCGCTCATGGTGTGGGAGAACGACAACAACGGCCGGCAACGCTGGTGTATCCGCCAGGTTCTCGGCGGCGGCTTCACCAGCCCGCTGTTTGACCAGTTCGACAATCTCTACATCGGCCAGCCCGGCACGATGCAGGCCTACCCGCCCACGCAATGGATCCGCTGGCGCCAGAATGTCATCGGAATGCCCACCACCGCAAGGTTTCTCGGTGGCGGCCAGCTCTTGGTAGTCACCCATTTGGGCCAGGTGTTGGTTTTCGACTCGCATCGCGGCGACGTGACCGGAACCCCGCTCGATCTCGTCGAGGGACTCGACCCGACCGATTCCACCCGCGGGCTGACCGACTGCGCCCACGCGTTGCCGCAGTGTCCGGTGTCGGCGCCACCGGCATATGCCGCCGCTACCCGCATGATTGTGGTGAGCCTATGGCAGCCGGGCGCCAAGGCATCGACGCTCGTCGGCCTGCAGTACCACCCCGGCCAGACCCCACTGCTCACCAGAGAGTGGACCACCGATGCCATCGCCGCCGGCGTGCTGGCCGCGCCGGTGTCGTCCGCCGACGGCACCACCGTGTACGTCACCGGACGCGACCAGAAGCTGTGGGCGTTGAACACCTCCGACGGCAAGGTGAAATGGTCTGTGCCGCTGGACTTTCTGCCGCAGACCCCGCCGTCGGTGTCACCGGACGGACTGATCGTCGTCGGCGGCGGTCCGAACACCCATCTGGTTGCCCTCAAGGACGCCGGTAACCACGCCGATATCGCCTGGCGCCGTGACGACGTCACCCCGCTGAGCTCGTCGAGTCAGGCCGGCCCGGTGGCCTACACGGTGGTCGCCAGCGCGCCGTCGGAGCTGTCGTTGCTGGTGTTCGATCCCGCCAACGGCCGCACCCTCAACAGCTACCCGCTCCCGGAGGCTGATGGCTTCCCGGTGGGGGTGTCGGTGGGTCTGGATCGCCGGGTGGTGGTGGCCACCAGTGCGGGCCAGCTGTACAGCTTCGATCCGGCTTAGTTCAGTTGCAGCGGCGGCAGCGCCGCGCGCGGCACCGAGGCCGAGGTGGCCCCGGCGTCCGACGGCAGCAACTCCCCCTGGCTGAAGAAGAAGATCACCGCGTCGTCGGTGACGGCGAAATTCTGGTAGTGCGACGGGTCCAGCCCGTCGCTGGTGGCGATGGCGCCGGTCAGACCCGTCTGACGCTCCAGATTCCGTTGCACGATCGGGAATATCGCGTTGAGGGCCTTGGCATCCGGCGCAAACAGCGCGTCGAAGGTGACCGGTTTCTTGTGCGCCACATCGTAGTTGAAGGCCTTATACCAGGTCGTCGGGTGCGCACCACCGATGTCCTGGAACAACTTGAGCACCACACTCTGGGTACCGCCGGTGGGTGGGCCCGAGGTGAATGACTGTGTGGTGACATCCATTTCGTAGGGCATGCTGCGCACCGCGGGCATCTGCGCGACGTTGGTGAATCCGTCGCGGTTTTGCGTCACGTAATCGATGACGGCCTGCTCATCGGCGAAGTTGGTGGGGAACCGCATGTCCATCGTGTAACTGGACGCACTGCTGTGCACATGGCAGATGTTGTCGGCCTCGACGACCCCGCCGAGTGCCGCGCAGTCGGTCTGTGCGCCGGCGACCGCGATGTCGTGCTCGCCCAGCAGAACACCTGCAACCAGCAGTGCGGTCAGGGTGAGAATGCGCATTCGTCGATCGTCCTCGCGCTGTGAAGACGGCACCGGCGCCGTCGCCGCCAGCGTACCCGCGGCTAACGCACTGCGGCGGCGGGTCGGCACACAAAGACCACCGTGCGTTCGCCTGCGCCCGAGCCGATCCGGGTGATCACCAGCGATATCGACGTGTGCCCTTTCGCGCGCAACCGCCGCCGCAAGGCGTCGGGGTCGACGTCGACACCGCGCGCCAGGATCTCCAGCTGCCCGCAGTCGTGCTGCGAGAGCGCTTGCCGCAATACCTTTTCCCGCAGCGGCAGTTCGTCGAGCACCTCAAAACCACGGACTCCGGCAGGCACGTGATCGCCACTGAGATAGGCGATATCGGGGTCAAGTTGCCACAGCTTGTGCCGGGCGGCGTAGTGCCGGACCAGCCCGGCGCGCACGATCGCACCGTCGGGGTCCACGATCCACCGACCGGCGGGGCCGGCGGAGCAGTCGTCGGGGTCGGCGTCGGTGACTACTTCGTCGCGGTCCAGTACGCAGGCCCGGCGGCGCACTCCCGGTTCGGCCAGCTCCGGCGACCACAGGCAGGCCTCCCGCACCGAACCACCAGCCGAGGTCACCTCGATCTCGCCGTCGAAGCCCAGTTGGCGGACGGCGTCGAAATCGATCCCCGGCGCGCATTTCACCACGGTGGCCCGCCCGCGATAGGCGTCGAGCAGCCCGTCCAGTGGCGGGACGTAGTCACGTGGGTCGAAGCGGCGCCGCCCGCCCGATCGGCGGGCCGGATCGAGCAGCACCACAGTGTCTCGGCTGACCGGATGCAGCGCGTCGGCGCGGCACAGCGCCACATCGGGCACGTTGTGGCGGGCCATCGCGAGCCGGACCTCGTCGATATCGCTGCCGATCACGACGGCCGCGGTCGAGCGCAGGGCGGCCAGCTCGGTGCCGATCGAGCAGGTCGCGTCGTGCA
Source organism: uncultured Mycobacterium sp. (assembly GCA_900078375.1). Classification (GTDB taxonomy): domain Bacteria; phylum Actinomycetota; class Actinomycetes; order Mycobacteriales; family Mycobacteriaceae; genus Mycobacterium. The sequence continues at coordinate 27,536 of FLQS01000059.1, forward strand.
CCACCGCGCCGGCCAGCCGGGCGGCACCATTGGTTGCATGACGGTCATTGCCGCGCGGCGCCGGCCAGCCGGGCGGCCCGGTGCCGGGCCACCGGTGCCGCCGTGGCCTGCTGTAGCGCGTCGTCGGTGAACAGCCACCCGGAGACGTCACCCAGCTCGCCGAGCTTGGTGACGGCCTTGCGGCGCAGCAGGGTGGTTTCGATCAACGCCGTGCTGCGCTCGGCGAACCGGTCGCGGATTGCGGCCACGTCGGCCAGTCGGCTGGCCTCGGTCAGCGGATAGCGGGCCACCTCGGCCAGCGCCGCCGCACCGGCGTCACTGGTGAGGTAGATGACGTCGTCTCGCCCGAAGGTCAGGACGGTTTGACCCCGGTGATCATGACGTTGTAGTACCAGCCCTTGGGCACCACTCGGCGCCAGAGGTTGTCGTCCACCCAGCTCAGGCCGATCCAGCTGTTGAACGCGAACTTCGCCCAGCCCCAGCCCAACTTGCCCGGCGGCACCGCGGCCTCGAGGGTCCGCAGCGGCCAGCCCAGCATCGCGGCAGTGAACTCCGTCGTCGCCGTCGACACGTCGACGGCTCCGGCGCTGCGAGCCATCCGCTCGAGGTCGTCGGGATCGAAGGTGTGCAGGTCGACGACCGCTTCCAGCGCCGCGGCGCGCGACGATTCGTCGAGTTCGGCCTGGGGTCGGCGCCAGCCCTCCAGGCCGGGCAGCTTGGTGGCGTTGGTGGCAACCCGCCAGGTCAGCGTCGACAGCGACCGGGCGTAGGTGTTGCCTACGCTCGTCGGCTCGCCGGCGAACACGAACCGGCCGCCCGGCTTGAGCACCCGGACCACCTCGCGCAGCGACTTCTCGACGTCCGGAATGTGGTGCAGGACGGCGTGGCCGACGACCAGGTCGAAGGTGTCGTCCTCGTAGGGAACGCCTTCGGCGTCGGCGACCCGGCCGTCGATGTCCAGGCCCAGGTTCTCGCCGTTGCGGGTGGCGACCTTGACCATGCCGGGCGACAGGTCGGTCACCGAGCCGCGCCGGGCCACCCCGGCCTGGATCAGGTTGAGCAGGAAGAAGCCGCTGCCGCAGCCCAGCTCCAGCGCCCGGTCGTAGGGCAGCTCACGCAGTTCCTCGGGCGGCACGGTGGCGTCGAACAGGTTGCGGGCGTAGTCCACGCAGCGTTTGTCGTAGGAGATCGACCACTTGTCGTCGTAGCTCTCGGCTTCCCAGTCGTGATACAGAATCTGGGCCAGCTTGCTGTCTTTGAGCGCGGCCTCGACTTGTTCCGCGGTGGCATGCGGTTGAGGGGCCGGGTCGATCGAATTCATGCAGGGCAGCCTAACTGCTATCGCCTGCGGCGAAGACCTCGCCGTAGCGTTGCGCCTGCTCACCGGCATCGAGCCGGCCGTCGATCAGTGCCTTGGCACCGGCCAGCGCGCTCGGTGCGACGTCCACGAAGCGGCCCGCCCACACCGCGGCGGCGTCGAAGACATGGTCGGGGGCCACCATCTCGTCGATCAGCCCGTGCAGCAGCGCTTCCTTGGCGTCGACGAACCGGCCGCTGAACGCCAGGTCCTTGGCCCGCGCCGACCCGACCGCGCGGGCCAGCCGTTGTGCCCCACCACCGCCGGGGACCAGGCCGGCCAGGATCTCGGTGGCGCCGAGCTTGACGTTGTCGCCGCTGACCCGCCAATCGGCGGCCAGTGCCAGGCTCAGCCCGGCGCCGAGGGCGTAGCCGGTGATGGCGGCGACCGTCGGCTTGGGGATCGCCGCGACCGCGTCGATCGCCTCGCGGCGCAGCAGGTCGGCGGCTTCGGCTTCGGCGCGATTCAGCGTGCGCAGTTCGGGGACGTCGTCGCCAACGGAGAAGATCTCGTGCCCGCCGAACAGGATGACCGTGGCGATGTCGGCACGCTCGGCCAGCTCAGCCGCCGCCGAGATCAGCTCCCGGTAGGTCTGCCGGGTCAGCGCGTTGGTCGGCGGCCGTGACACCAGCAACACCCCGACGCCGGGATGCTGCTCACCGACATGGATGCTGACGAACTCGCGCACGTCAGTCCCCGCCGTAGCCCTGCGGGGCGCGGCGGTTGCGAGCCTCGTTGTAGCGGTCGCTGTTGAAGAACTCGATCTCCCAATTGCCCTCGTGGACAGCGAGATTGGGTTGCACAGCCACGATCTGGCGGTCCAGGGCCAGCACCTCGCCGACGGTGCGCCCGGCCAGCGAGTCCAGCTGGGTCCAGGTCGGGGGAAGGAGGAAACTGCGAGCCTCGGCGAAATCCTCGAGCGCCTCTTCGGGGCTCGTCCACGCTGCCTGCTCGGATTCGGTGTTGTGGCCGTCGGCGCGCTGGCCGTCCGGGAGTGCGCCGACGAAGAAGTAGGTGTCGTAGCGGCGGGTGCGCTCCTCTTCGGGTGTCACCCAGTTGGCCCACGGCCGCAGCAGGTCGGCTCGCAGCACCAGGTTTTCCCGGCGCAGGAATTCGGAGAACGACAGGCTGCGGTCGACCAGGGCCCCACGGACGTCGCCGTAGATCGAGGCGTCGGCGACGATGCCGTCGGGATCGTCGGCAGGTCCGGCGAACAGCACGCCGGATTCCTCGAACGTCTCGCGGGCTGCGGCGCACACCAGCGCTTCGGCGAGGTCCTCCTCGATGCCGAACCGCTCGGCCCACCAGTCCGGTCCTGGGCCATACCAGGCGATATCGGAGTTGCGGTCCCGATCGTCGACGCCGCCGCCGGGGAACACCATCACGCCGCCGGCGAACTCCATCGCGCGGTGCCTGCGCATCAGGAACACCGAGATCCCAGACGGGGTGTCCTGAACCAACATGACCGTCGCCGCCGGTCGGATCGGCAGCGGTTCGGGTTTGTCGTCGCTCACAAGCGCCTCCTGTGGGCCGCGCGACTGCGCACGCGCCGGGCGAAGTAGCGGCCGTCGATAGTGTCCAGCGCGATCGATTGCCCGAACGCCGTGGACAGGTTCTCCGCTGTCAGCGTGTCATGCAGCAGTCCACTGGCCACCACCTGGCCCTCGGACAGGATCAGGGCGTGACTGAAGCCGGGCGGGATCTCCTCGACATGGTGGGTGACCAGCACCAGCGCCGGCGCATCGGCGTCGGCGGCCAGATCGCCGAGGCGGGACACCAATTCCTCGCGGCCGCCCAGGTCCAGTCCGGCGGCGGGTTCGTCGAGCAGCAGGAGCTCGGGATCGGTCATCAGCGAGCGTGCGATGAGCACGCGCTTGCGTTCGCCTTCCGAGAGGGTGCCGTAGGTGCGTTCGGCCAGGTGTTCGGCGCCGACGCTCTCCAGGGTGTCGACGGCCCGGGCGTAGTCGACGTCCTCGTAGGTCTCCCGCCAGCGGCCCAGTACGGCGTAGCCGGCCGAGACGACGAGGTCGCGGACCACTTCGTCGTCGGGCACCCGCTGCGAGAGGGCCGAGCTGCTCAGCCCGACCCGCTGGCGTAATTCGGCCATGTCGGTGCGGCCTAGGCGCTCGCCTAGCACGTGGGCGGTGCCGGACGACGGATGCTCCATGGCGGCCGCGATCCGCAGCAGCGAGGTCTTGCCCGCGCCGTTCGGGCCGATCACCACCCAGCGTTCGTCGAGTTCGACCTGCCAGGTGACCGGTCCGACCAGGACCTGTCCCCCGCGGCGCAGCGATACTCTCCGGAAGTCGATCAGCAGGTCGGGGTCGACCTCGTCTGCGGCGTCGGGCACTGCACCATCGTGCCGCATTCGTCCCGGTCCGCACGTACGGGGTCGTTGCGATTTCGGGTGTGTCCGATGATGTCTGCCCAGCCGCTGACGGCCAGGATCGGCTTGGGCGTCAGTCGTAACACCAGTTGCACCATCGGTCCGATCCCGAACGCGTAGATGACGGTCCCGACGCCGACGCTTCCACCGAGCAGCCAGCCTGCGGTCAGTACGGTGGCCTCGATCGCGGTTCGCACCAGCCGCACCGAAATGCCGCTCCGCGCAACCAATCCCGTCATCAGCCCGTCGCGCGGACCCGGTCCGAGCCCAGCGCCCACGTACAGCACGGTGGCCACGGCGTTGAGGACCACCGCCGCGAGCATCATGGCGACGCGGGCCGGCATCGATTCCGGGACGGCCAGCACGACCAGTCCGGCATCAACGGTGATCGCGATGACGATGACGTTGGCGACGGTGCCGATGCCCGGCTTGTTCCGCAACGGGATCCACGCCAGCAGCACGACGACGCCGACCACCGCCGAGGCCACCCCGATGGACATCGGTGTGTGCCGGGTCAGGCCCTGGTGGAACACGTCCCACGGGTCCAAGCCCAGTCCGGCGCGCACCATCATCGCCATCGAGAAGCCGTAGCAGGCCAGTCCGACCAGCAGGGCGACCCCGCGCAGCGTCGACCTCACCGGTGGTCGGAGAACCGGACGCGCAGGGCGTCCAGGTCACCGCGCAGTCGGCGGACGTCGGCGTCGGTCTCATCCCCTCCGGACCACCCGGACGTCGTCGCATTCCACGGCCCGTAGTTGGCGTCAAGCAGTGCCGACAGCCGGTGGACCACTCGGGAGAACCAGGTACTCATGACGAACATGCTTCCGCTCGACTGGCTTGCAGATCAATAGCCAGTTGGCACATACTGGCATTCAAATGGCGACATCGATGGCGACCAGAGCGCTCGAACCAGACCTGTTGGCCCGGGAGTTGGGGAACTGGCGTACGTCCAGCCGCAGTGGACCCACGTATCAAGCGCTCGCCGATGGACTGCGGATGCTGATCGTCGACGGCCGGCTGCCGGTCGGGTCGCGTCTGCCCAGCGAGCGCGCGCTGGCCGATGTGCTGCGCGTTTCCCGCACCACGATCACCGCCGCGTACGCCGACTTGGGTGACACCGGTTACCTGCACGCTCGCCGCGGCGCGCGCAGCACGATCGCACTGCCCCGCAGTCCCGTGGCCGCACCCGACGCCGCGCCTGCCGTCATCAATCTGGCCGCCGCAGCCCTGGCCGCCCCGGCCAGCGCGGTGCAGGAGGCGTTCACCGAGGCGGCCCGCCAGTCCGCTTCCTATCTGCAGCACACCGGCCATGACATGCACGGGGTGCTGGCCTTTCGTACCGCGATCGCCGAACGCTATTGCGCCAGAGGGCTTCCCACCACCGCCGACCAAATCATGGTGACCAGCGGCGCGCAGCACGCGATCGCGTTGATCCTGACGACCTACGTTCAGCCCGGCGATCGAGTGCTCGTCGAGCAACCCACCTATCACGGCGTGCTCACCGCGATCGCGACTGCCGGGGCCCGGCCGGTGCCCGTTGCGATGACCGCCGACGGTTGGGAACTCGACGCCGTGCACGCCGCAGTGCGCCAACTCGCCCCAACTCTGGCCTATCTGGTGCCTGACAATCACAATCCAACAGGGTTCTCGATGCCGGCCGCCGATCGCAAGCGATTATCCGACATCATCGCCGAGACCCGCACTCGCACAGTGATCGACGAGACCTTGACCGATGTGTGGCTCGACGAGCCGGTGCCCCCGCCGGTGGCCGCGTCGATGAGCTCGCGCACCGACCTCCTGATCACGATCGGCTCGATGTCGAAGTCGTTCTGGGGCGGGATGCGGATCGGCTGGATCCGGGCCGAGCCGAACGTGCTGGCGACTATCCGGGCGGTTCGCCCGTCCATCGACCTGGGCACGTCGGTGATCGAACAACTAGCTGCCGCATGGCTTCTCACCGAACGGGCCGACGACGTGTTGCCCGAACGCCGGGAGATCCTGCGCGGCCGCCGCGCGCTGTTGCTCGACCTGATCGCCGAGCACCTGCCCGACTGGCGCCCTCTGCCCGGCACGGGTGGCATGTCGATGTGGGTGCAACTGCCCGCGCCGGTCAGTTCGGCGATGTGCGCATCGGCATCCCGGCTCGGTGTCGAATTGCCGCCCGGCCCGCGCTTCGGCGTCGACGGCACTCTGGAGCGATTCGTCCGAATTCCGTTCGCGCTGCCCGAAGAAGAGCTGACGCGAGCCATCGAGCTGCTCGGCCGGGCGTGGCGCAGCATCACCGGATCGGCCGCGCCCGAGGCCAGGGCCGTGGTGATCTAGCGCCGGACTACTCACCCGCGCCGACAGTAACGCCACGGCGAGAATCCGCGCTTATTTCCACCGTGACGTTACGTTCAGTTGCTCCGACCGTCGTACTCGCGCCGAGATTGATATGACGCAGGAAAAGTTCGAGTAGCTGTCTGCGTGAGTTCAATCTCGATGACATGTGGCGCCGAGCTACTCCGGGGGGATCGCCACCCGGCGCAGCGTGCCGTCGACGGCGTCGGCCGCCTCGATTTCGGCGCGGGTGATGCCCAGGATGAACAACACCGTATCCAGGTACGGGTGACTCAGCGAGGCATCGGCGACCTCCCGCAGCGCAGGCTTGGCATTGAAGGCCACGCCAAGCCCGGCTGCCGCCAGCATGTCAATGTCGTTGGCGCCGTCCCCGACGGCCACCGTCTGATCCATCGGCACCCCGGCCTGTCGCGCAAAATCCCTCAGCGCCTTGGCTTTACCGGCTCGGTCGACCACCTCGCCGACGACCCGGCCGGTCAGCTTGCCGTCGACGATCTCCAGTTCGTTAGCGGCCACGAAGTCAAGCATCAGTTCGTGCGCCAGCGGATCGATGACCTGGCGGAAGCCACCGGAGACCACGCCGCAGTGGAAACCCAAGCGGCGCAGCGTGCGAATTGTGGTGCGCGCCCCGGGAGTGAGCTCTATCTGGTCGGCGACCTCGTCGACCACTTCCGCGGGCAGACCGGCCAGGGTGGCGACCCGGCGATGCAGTGACTCCGCGAAGTCCAGCTCGCCGCGCATCGCCGCTTCGGTGATCGCGGCGACAGCCTCGCCGGCACCGGCGTGGGCGGCCAGCATCTCGATGACCTCGCCCTGGATCAGGGTCGAGTCGACGTCGAACACGATGAGCCGCTTGGCCCGCCGTTCCAGGCTGTAGTTCTCGACGGCGATGTCCAGACCTTGGTCGGCGGCCACCCGGGCCAGCACCGTCTTCAGTTCACCGCTGACGCCCGCGGGCACCGACACCCGCAACTCCAGACCCGTCACCGGGTAGTCGGAGACGCCGCGGATGAAGTCGATGTTGACCCCGAGCGCGGCGGCCCCGCGGGCCACCACCCCGAACGCCGATGCGGTGATGGGCCGCCCGAGAACCACGATGGTGTGCGTGGACGGCTCTCGGATGATCGGCAGATCGTCGCTTCGCTCGATCGAGACGTCGAGCCCCACGCGGTGGATGGCATCGGTGACGTCGTCACGCAATTGGGCGCCGTCGGCCACATCGGCGGCGCCGGAGACCAGCACTCCCAGCGTCAGCCGCCCCCGGATCACCACCTGCTCGACGTTGAGCAGGTCCACCTCATGGCGGGCCAGCACTTCGAAGAGCGCCGAGGTAACGCCAGGCTGGTCGACGCCGGTGACGGTGATCAGCACCGACACCTTGGACATGGTCATACCTGAAAGGTTGCGGATCCCGCGCTAGGTACGGACGTGCTCGTCATCGAGTCGCGTCACGTCACCGTCATCGGGACCGTGTGCACGACCAACGTGAGCTTCTGCGCGCATCCGCTCGATCATGTGCGGGTAATGCAGCTCGAAAGCGGGCCGCTCCGAACGGATCCGGGGCAGTTCGGTGAAGTTGTGCCGCGGCGGCGGGCATGAGGTGGCCCACTCCAGCGAGTT